>NZ_ALAP01000053.1 GCF_000280905.1 Streptomyces sp. AA1529
CGAGCCGGTGGAGACCGCGGACGCCGGGGTTGCAGCCCCCGCCGCGGAGCCCGCCGGTGGCTACCCGGAACCCCTGGGCGACCCGGCGGACGGCCCCGCCGCGGCCGCGCCCGACGGCGGCCCGGAACCGGTCCACCCGTCGGGGGACGGCACCCCGGAGGCGGCCGGGGACGGCACCGCCCCCGCGGCCGGAGAGGAAGCGGCTCCGGTCCCCGAGGCCGTCCGGACCGAGGACGAGCACCCGCACGTCTCGTACGAGCTGCGGGTCAACGGGGTCGACCGCCCCGTCGCCAGCGCCTGGATCGGTGAGTCGCTGCTGTACGTGCTGCGCGAGCGGTTGGGCCTCGCCGGAGCCAAGGACGGCTGTTCGCAAGGCGAGTGCGGAGCCTGCTCGGTGCAGGTGGACGGGCGGCTCGTGGCCGCCTGCCTGGTGCCCGCCGCCACCGCCGCCGGCAGCGAGGTCCGCACCGTCGAGGGTCTGTCGGTCGACGGCGCCCCGTCGGACGTGCAGTGCGCGCTCGCCGAGAGCGGCTCCGTGCAGTGCGGGTTCTGCGTACCCGGACTCGCGATGACGGTGCACGATCTGCTGGAGGGCAACCACGCGCCCACCGACCTGGAGACCCGCAAGGCGATCAGCGGCAACCTGTGCCGCTGTTCGGGATACCGCGGGGTGGTGGACGCCGTCCGCACCGTGGTGGAGCGGCGCGCGGCCCGGGCCGAGCACGAGCACGAGGCGCCGGAGGCGCACCCGGCGCCCGGCGGGCAGCCCCACGCCCCCGGTCCCGACCCGCAAGGCGGCTACGAAGCCGCCGGGTACGGGCAGCAGCCCGGCGGCCACGGGCCCGGCCCCTGGGCCCCCGGCGGCTACGAGCCGGCCGGCCACCAGCAGGACGGCCCCGGCCCCGGCGGGCACCCGGCGCCCCCCGGCACCGACGGCTACGGCGGCGCGCCAGGTTACGGGCCCGACCCGGCTGCACCCGGGTACCCGGGCCCGCCCGAGGCACCCGGCACCCACGGCAGCGGAACGTGGGACGAGGGCGGCTACGGCGCCCACATCCCGCACCAGAGCCGGTACCCCGGGAACGGCGGCACGTCCTGATGCCCCCGGCCCCCGCGGCAGCGTCCCCCACACCCGGGTGCACCGCGCACGCACCCTGCACAGAAAGGCGGCGGCATGACGGAAACGGCTGACGGGCACACCGGCGCCGGAGGCGCCGCCCCGCTGCCGGGCCCCCGCGGTGAGCCCGACCCGCACGGCCTGGGCGTCTCCGTCCTCCCCACCGACTCCTACGCCAAAGCGCAGGGCACCTTCCCCTACGCGGCGGACCTGTGGGCCGAAGGGCTGCTGTGGGCCGCGGTGCACCGCTCGCCGTACCCGCACGCGCGGATCGTCTCCATCGACACGGCGGAAGCCGCCAAGATGCCCGGTGTGCTGGCCGTCATCACCCACGAGGACGTCCCCGGCGACTCCGCGCACGGACGCAGGATCGCCGACCAGCCCGCCTTCGCCCGCGACGTGGTGCGCTACTTCGGCGAGCCGATCGCCGCCGTCGCCGCCGACCACCCGGACACGGCGCGGCTGGCCGCCGCGGCCATCGCCGTCGAGTACGAGGTGCAGGAAGCCGTCACCGACCCGGAGAAGGCGTTCGAGGCCGAACCGCTGCACCCGGACGGCAACCTGCTGCGGCACATCCCGCTGCGCTACGGCGACCCCGAAGCCACCGGCGACGTGGTCGTCGAGGGCCTCTACCGGATCGGCCGCCAGGACCCGGCGCCGATCGGAGCCGAGGCCGCACTCGCCGTACCGCGCCCGGACGGCGGCGTGGAGATCTACACCGCCTCCACCGACCCGCACACCGACCGCGACCTGGCAGCCGCCTGCTTCGGACTCCCGCCCGAACAAGTCAAGATCGTCGTCACCGGGGTGCCCGGCTCCATGGGCGACCGCGAGGACGCGGCGCTCCAGATCCCGCTGGGACTGCTGGCGATGCGCACCGGCTGCCCCGTCAAGATCGCGCTCACCCGCGAGGAATCCTTCCTCGGACACGCACACCGCCACCCCACCCTGCTGCGCTACCGCCACCACGCGGACAGCGCGGGCAACCTGGTCAAGGTCGAGGCGCAGATCCTGCTGGACGGCGGCGCCTACGCGGACACCTCGTCCGACGCGCTCGCCGCCGCCGTCTCCTTCGCCTGCGGGCCCTACGTCGTCCCGCACGCCGTGATCGACGGCTGGGTCGTCCGCACCAACAACCCGCCCTCCGGCCATGTGCGCGGCGAAGGCGCCCTCCAGGTGTGCGCCGCCTACGAGGGCCAGATGGACAAACTCGCCGAACGGCTCGGCCTCGACCCCGTCGAGGTGCGCCGGCGCAACGCCATGGCCACCGGCGACCTGCTGCCCACCGGCCAGACCGTCACCTGCCCGGCGCCCGTCGCCGAACTCCTCACCGCCGTCCACGAGGCGCCGCTCCCCCCACTGCCCAAGGACGCGCCCGAGGACGACTGGCTGCTGCCCGGCGGCCCCGAAGGCGCCGGCGACCCCTCGGCCGTGCGGCGCGGTGTGGGCTACGCGCTCGGCATGGTCCACATGCTCGGCGCCGAGGGCACCGACGAGGTCTCCACCGCCACCGTCAAAGTCAGCGGCCCCGTCGCCACCGTGATGTGCGCCGCCGTCGAGTCCGGTCAGGGCTTCGACACCCTCGCCCGGCAGATCGTCCAGGAAACGCTCGGCATCGACGAGGTGCACGTCGCCTCCGTCGACACCGACCAGCCGCCCTCCGGCGCCAGCGGCCGCGGCCGGCACACCTGGGTGTCCGGCGGCGCGGTGGAACGGGCCGCGAAGATGGTCCGCACCCAGCTCCTGCAGCCCCTCGCCGCGAAGTTCGGCATGTCCACCGAACTGCTCACCATCTCCGAGGGCAAGATCACCTCCTACGACGGCGTGCTCTCCACGACAGTCGCCGAAGCCCTGGAGGGCAAGGAACTGTGGGCCACCGCGCAGTGCCGCCCCCACCCCACCGAGCCGCTCGACGAATGGGGCCAGGGCGACGCCTTCGTCGGACTGGCCTTCGCCGCCGTGCGCGCCGTGGTCGACGTCGACATCGAACTCGGCTCCGTACGCGTCGTCGAGGTCGCCCTCGCCCAGGACGTCGGCGCCGTCCTCAACCCCCGCCAGCTGCGGGCCCGCCTCGAAGCCGGCATCACCCAGGGCATCGGCACCGCTCTCACCGAACATCTGCGGGTCGCCAAAGGCGTCGTGCGGCACGCCGACTTCACCGCCTACGCCCTGCCGACGGCGCTGGACGCGCCGGACATCCGCATCGTGAAGCTCGTCGAGGAACGGGATGTGGTGGCGCCGTTCGGGGCGAAGGCCGCGTCGTCCGCGCCGGTCGTCACCACGCCGTCCGCGGTTGCGGCGGCGGTGCGGGCCGCGACGGGGCGGCCCGTCAATCGGATGCCGATCCGCCCGCAGGCCGCGGTCAGCTCCTCCTGAACCGGGCGCCCCCTCGCGGGGGCGCCTGCTCCCCGCCGCGGGGCGGCTTCGGCCACACGGGCCCCATCCCGGTGCCGCCGGGCACCCCTGGGGTGCCCGGCGGCTGTGAGTGCTCGGTGCGGTGCTGCGATCCGCGGTCCCTGTGGAGCTGGGCCTTGACGTCACCGGACGACTGGTTCATCCAGTGCCGCACGTCCACGGAGTAGCGCGTCCGCCCACCGTCGCCGTCGGGCAGCCGGAGGTGGAAGAGCCCCCGGAACATCGTCTGCCACCAGCGGAACGGTTTGAGGGGCCGCCCGTCTCCGGGTTCGACACGACGCACCGCCCGACGGTGCCGCCACTCCTCGAACGCGCGTGCTCCTCCGGTCACCCTGCCGGACAGGTCCGGTCCTCGGCCGGGCGCTTGCCGGTGGTCAGGAATGCTGTGGTGGCGTCGTTGGCACAGGTGCTGCCGCCGAAGGGGTAGACGCCGTGGCCGCCTTGGTCGACCAGGACCATCCTGGCCCGGTCACCCAGCGCCTGCCGCAGTTTCCTCGCTCCGGCCAACGGCGTGCCCGGGTCGCGTGCGTTCTGGACCATGAGCACGTTCTCCGGGCCCCGGTCGCTCACCTGCACCGGCTTCTCGATCCCCTTGCGCGGCCAGAACGCGCACGGCGTGATGCTTCCCGTGGAACCGCCCAGCATCGGGTACCGGCGCCGGTCGTGCGCCGCGGTGCGCTGGTAGTGGCCGATCTTCTTCGACCAGCGGGAATCCGCGCAGATGACGTAGTGGCGGCCGGCCGACGCGTTGTCGTTCTCGGCCGCAGGCGGGCCGCCGGACGGAGGTTTGCCCTTGTCGAGCGCCTGCCAGATCTCGGCCAGTTCGGGCAGCTTCCCCTCGACGAACATCTCCTCCAGCGTGATCGCGCGAAACAGCGTGCCGTCCACGCCGCCGACGGGCTTCCTGTCCAGCCGTTCGGCCAACTCGTGGAACTTCGCCTTCACCTGCCGGGGGGTGCTGCCGAGCCCGTACTCCGGTTTTCCGGCCGCGAAGGCGGCGAAATCCGGGAAGCGGTCCTTCATGCCGCGGGCCAGCAGCCGGAAGGCGGTGGCGTCGTACCCGCCGGGCCCCAGGCTGCTGTCCAGCACGATCCGGTCACCGCGCTCGGGGAACAGCGTGGCGTAGACCGCGCCGAGCCAGGTGCCGTAGGAGGTGCCCAGGTAGGAGATCTCGGACTCGCCCAGTGCCGCACGGATCCGGTCCATGTCGCGGGCCGTGTTCGCGGTGGTGGTGTGCGGCAGCATCCAGGCGCTCTCCGACGAGGCGCACTGCCGTGCGACGGTCCGTGCGAACTTCGCCTCGCGCGCGACGTCGCCCCCGGAGTGCGCATAGGCCGGGAAGTTGCCGCGCGCCTGCTGCTCCGGTGTCAGGTCGCAGGTCACCGGGGAGCTGCGCCCCATGCCGCGGGGGTCGAAGCCGATCACGTCGTAGGAGTCGAGCACCTTCTGGGGCAATCCGGCTCCCGCGAGGGCGGCCGGGTAGCCGAGCCCGGACTGTCCGGGGCCGCCCGGATTGGTCAGCAGTACGCCACGGCGCTGTGCGGGCTTCCTGCTCGCCAGCCGGGAGACCGCGATCTCGATCTGCCGGCCGTCCGGTTTCCGGTAGTCGAGCGGAACCTTCAGCGTGGCGCACTGCAACGTGGCCCCCGCGCCGCCCTTCTGCGGGCCGGCCCGCTTCTTCCCCTCGGACTTCTTCGTGTCCCCTTCGGACTCCTTCGTGCACGGGCCCCATCGCAGGGCCGGCGACGCGGCCTCGTTGCCCTCTTCCTCGCCTGCGGACGCCGACGTGCACGCCACCGTGGTGGCGAGAACCATCGCGCCGACAAGAACGCGGGACAACGGCGACTTCCCGCGCGTCCGGCTGTCCTTCGGCAGGGGCGCGCGACGGCGGCGGAATGGTGGGGGAGCAGTCCGTGCCGAATCGGTCCCCTTCCGCCGACCGGCCGCAACAACGGCTCGCCATGCCTGCTGTGTCTCCCGAGATTTCGGCATGACACGACTCTCGCCCGCTGCCCGTGCCGCCGCATCGTCCCCGCGGTCGCATCCGGCTTCGACCGTGGGTGACCCTCTGGTCGAACTTCGGTCGAGGGGGCCTCCACCTGTGGTCTGAGACGTCGGGCAGGTGAGTCCGCGATAATGCGCGGGATGACGACAGACCTCGTGCCGCGGCTCACGGGACCTCAGCAGGTCTGGCGGCTGGCAGCGGCGGCCGCCGTGGGCATGCCGGTCTGGATCGTCACCGGTGTGCTGCTGCACCACGAGGAGGTTTCCGCGCCGGACTCCTGGTTCCTCATCGGCGATCCGCTGGTGGCCCTCGGCTGTCTGGCCCTCCTGTGGTGGCGCGGGCGGTTCCCGCGGGCCGTCGGCTTCACCGTCACCTTCGTGGCGACCGTCTCGGCCCTCGCCACCGGGGCCGCGCTGCTGGCCATGGTCTCGCTGTCCGCCCGGCGCCGTCCGGTGGAGACCGGGGCGATCGCGCTGGCCCACGTCACGGCGTCACAGTTCGTCCCAGGGCTCTACTCGGTCCCCGCCTCCACGGCGACCTGGTGGTGGGCCGGACTCGCGTTCTCGGCAATGACCGCGGGTCTCGCGGTGGCCGTGGGCACGGCCATCGGGGCGAGACGCGTCGAAGTGCGCTCCCTGCGGGAGCGTGCCGAGAGCGCGGAACGCGAACAGTCCGCCCGCGCGGCGCAGGCGCGGGCGCAGGAGCGCAACCGGATCGCGCGCGAGATGCACGACGTGCTCGCCCACCGGATATCCCTGGTCGCCATGCAGGCTTCGGTGCTGGGCCACCGCGGCGATCTGACCGCCGAGGACAGCGGTGTGCTGATCCGCGGTATCGCCGACAGCTCCCACCAGGCGCTGGAGGAGCTCCGCGACGTCCTCGGTGTGCTCCGGACCGATCCCGACCAGCCGGAGGCACCGCAGCCCTCCCTCGACCGCATCCCGGAACTGGTCGCTGACGCCTCCGCGTCCGGACTGGACGTCACGCTCGTCGACTCGGTGACGGGGTCGCCCTCGACGGCCGTCGGGCGCACCTGCTATCGCCTCGTCCAGGAAGGACTCACCAACGTCGTCAAGCATGCCCCGGGTGCCCGCGTACGCGTCACTCTCGACGGCCGGCCCGGCGGCACCCTCGAGGTCGTTGTGCACAACACCCGGGCCACCGAGAGGCCGGTGGGAGCACCGTCGTCGGGATCCGGGCTGCTCGGCCTCGGTGAGCGCATCGCTCTGGTGGGTGGCCGGCTCGCCCACCATCCCACATCCGGGAACGGGTACCTCCTGACCGCACGACTGCCCTGGCCCTGACCGCACCGAGAAAAGAGCACCTCAGTGGAGAGCGACCGCGAACCGGTACGTGTCGTCATCGCCGACGACGAACAACTCGTGCGGATGGCGTTGCGGCTCGTCGTGGACGGCGAACCCGACCTCAGCGTCGTGGCGGAGGCCGCCGACGGGGACGCCGCGATCGCCGCGGTGGACCGGTGGCGGCCGGACGTCGTGCTGATGGACGTACGCATGCCCGGCCGCGACGGCCTCAGCGCCACTCGTGAACTTCTCGGCAGGCCGACGCCACCCCGGGTCCTGGTACTGACCACGTTCGACTCCGACAGTCTGGTATTGGGTGCGCTGCGCGCCGGCGCACTCGGGTTCGTCCTCAAGGACACCCCGCCCGCCCGCATCGTCGAGGCGGTGCGAACGGTCGCGGACGGCAAGCCCGTACTCTCCCCGGCAGCCATGACACGCGTGATCGCCGCGGCCACCGCGACGGACTCCGCCCACGCCCGTGACGTCCGCCGCGAAGCGGTACGGGAGAAGATGTCCGTGCTGACCGAGCGGGAACGCGAAACGGCCAGAGCCATCGCCGACGGGCTGGACAATCCGGACATCGCACGGCGCCTCGACATCAGCGTCGCCACGGTCAAAGCGCACACCAGCAGCCTCTTCGCGAAGCTGGAGCTTCGCAACCGGGTACAGATCGCGCTCCTGGTACGCGACGCGGACAGCACGCCGCGACCATAGGCGACCGGTCGGCGTCCGGAACGCACCCGCATTCGGTGGACCCCGCGAACACCCCGCCGGAACCGGGGTTGCGGGAGGGGTCAGGTGGTGAGGAGGACGCCGCCGTAGGAGGCGCCGGCGATGACGAGCCAGGCGGAGAGGCCGAGTCCGGCCACCCGCATGCCGGTGCGGGTCAGCGACGGCAGGTGCACCGCACTGCCGAGTCCGAACAACGCGGCGGCCAGCAGGATCTCCTGTGCGGTGGCGGCGCCGTCGAGTGCGGCGCCGGGCAGCCACGCAGTGGTCCGCAGGGCCACCATGCCCAGAAAGCCCAGCACGAACAGCGGTACGAGGGGAGGGCGCCGGCCTCGTGGTGCGCGGCCGGCGCCGTGGCGTTGTCGTACGGCGAGGACCATGGCCGCGACGAGGGGCGCCAGCATCAGCACGCGGAGGAGTTTGACCAGGACGGCCTCGTTCAGGGCCTGCGGGCCGCCGGTCTGGGCGGTGGCGACGACCTGGCCGACGTCGTGGACCCCGGCGCCGACCCAGCGTCCGAACTGCGAGGCGTCCAGCCCCAGGGGCCCGTGGAGAAGGGGCAGCACGAGGATGGCGAGGGTGCCGCACAGGGTCACCAGCGCGACCGAGGTGGCGACGTCCTCCTCCTCGCTGCCCCGCACCTCGCTGACCGCCCCGATCGCGGAGGCTCCGCAGATCGAGTAGCCGGTGGCGACGAGTACGGGCTGGTCGCCGGGGAGTCCGAGCCTGCGCCCGAGCCAGACGGTGCCGAAGAAGGTGGCGACGACGACGCAGGCGACCATCGCCACGGTGGCCCAGCCCAGTTCGAGCACGTCGCCGAGCGCGAGTTTGAGCCCGAGCAGCACGATGCCGAGCCGCATCAGCCGCTTGCCGGCCAGGGTGAGCCCGGGGCGGGCGGCGCCGCGGACCAGGGTGCGCAGCCCCGGCAGGTGCGCGGCCGCGATGCCGAGCACGACTGCGGCCGTCAGCATCGGAACGGCGGGCACCAGGAGGTGCACGGCGGATGCCGCGGCCACGCCGAGCGCGGTGAACGCGAGGCCGGGCAGCGGGCTCGGCTTCCGTGTGGGCGCGGGTGTGGTGGCGCCGTTCGCCGCGGGCCGGTCGGCGGTGCCGGGGGTCTCCCGTGCGCGGCTGCCGAGAAGTGCCATCAGGCGTCGGCCGGAAGGTCGTAGACCCGGCGGACGCTGCTGCCCAGCCGTGAGATGTCCGCTCCGTAGATGTGCAGGGAGACGGCCGGGCCTTCGCAGCCGTTCCACACCCGGTGGATGTCGCCGGGCGGGGCGAAGCCGCAGACGGCTCCTCGCGGGTTGACCACGTCCTCGGTGGCGACGAGGCGTGCGCTGCTGCCCGCGGCCTCCGCGGGCAGCAGCCGGTAGCGGCGCTCGTGCTCCTCGCCCTGGTGCACGCCGGTCACGCACCAGGAGACGTGGTCGTGGATCGAGGTGCCCTGTCCGGGCAGCCACACCAGGGCGACGACGGAGAAGCTGCCGTCGCTCTCCGCGTGCAGGATGTGCTGGCGGTAGCGCTCGGGGTCGGGTGCGCACTGGGCGTCGGTCAGCAGGTCATCGGCGCCCAGGTGCGGTGCCAGCTTCTCGCCGACCAGGTACGCGGTCACGTCCGGCGGCAGCCCTCGGCCGACGGCCTCGCGCACGTCCTCGACGAGGGCGGGCAGCCGCCCGGCCGTCCGGGCGGCGGATGGGGTGGTCGTCGTCGCAGTCATACGGGCAGCGTCGCGGCGGGCACGTATCACGTCCAACGACGGTTCCTTGGCCCCTCCCCCGTATCTGCTTATGGGAGGGCGGCCCGGTCGGCCTCCGGCGGCCGGGCCCGTTCCGTCCGGGGTTCGGCGCGGGCGGAGGGGAGCCGGCCCCGTACGGGCGCGGTTTCCACGGCTGCGGTCAGCAGCCGACGCGGCGCTCCGCGACCGTGCGCAGCGCCGCCAGTACGCGTGCCGTGGCGGGTATCTCCAGGTGTTCGCGCAGCACGTACGCGGAGACCTGGCGGCGGGAGGCGGGGTCGAGTGCGCGGCCGGTGACCTTCCGGTGGACGAGGAAGGAGAGCACCAGTCCGGGCACCATGGCGACGCCGAGCCCTTCGGCGACCAGGCTCTGCACCACCAGGTTGTCGTCGGTGGTGAAGGCGATCTCGGGCGCGAAGCCCAGTTCGGCGCATTCGTGCAGGAAGTTGGCCCGGCAGCGCAGGCAGCCGGCGATCCACCGTTCGTCGGCCAGCTCGCGCAACTGCACGGCGCGGCGCCGGGCCATGGGGTGGCCGGTGGGCAGCAGCACGGTGAGCTGGTCCTCCAGCAGCGGGATCTCCACCAGTTCCTCGGGTACCTGTTCGCGCAGTCCGGGGTAGGTGAAGGCGAGGGTGATGTCGCACTCGCCGCGTACGACCCGGCGCAGCGATTCGGGCGGCTCGTCCTCCTGGAGTTCGACGCGTATGCCGGGGTGTTCGGCGGCGAGTTCGGCGAGGGCCTCGGGCACCAGGGTGGCGCCCGCGCTGGGGAAGGCGCAGACGGTGACCTTGCCCGCCCGCAGCCGGGTGAGGGACTCCATCTGCTGCCGTGCGGTGCTGATGCTCTCCAGGATCACCTCGGAGTGCCGGGCCAGGGCCTCTCCCGCTTCGGTGAGCCGCATCCGGCGGCCGACGCGCACGAACAGCGGGGTGCCCACGGACCGCTCCAGCGCCTTCATCTGCTGGGTGATCGCGGGCTGGGTGTAGCCCAGCGCCCGGGCCGCCGCGGAGTAGGAACCCGCGCGCACCACTTCGTGGAAGGTCTTGATGTGCCGCGAGTCGAACATGGCAGAACCATAAGCAGATTTTGGGTCGGTGCGGGAGGCGGGGTTCTCCGCTTCTGGATCACTCCGTCGGCACTGCCGCCTCGGTGGGCTCCTGCGTCGCTTCCGTAACGGGCGTCCGGCGCTTCGCCGGTTCCGGGCCGGCGGGGAGTTCAGGTCGCAGCCGTCGGGCCACCGCGACGCCGGCGAGGGCGACGACCGCCGAGACGGCGTACACGGCCGCGAACGCCGTCGGCTGCGCGGCGTCCGGGCCGCCCGCGCCCGTGGCGTCCGCGCCGCCGGCACCGGTGACGGTGACCGCGCCGCCGCCCAGCGCGGCGAACAGGGCGCCGGTCAGCGCGAGCAGCAGCACGTTGGAGAGCCCGTCGCACAACTGGAGCGCGGCGGAGTTGCGTCCGGCCGCCTGCGGTGCCGAGAGCCGCAGCAGCAGGACGCTGAGCGAGGAGATGGTCAGGCCCATGCCGAAGCAGCCGATGCCCATGGCCAGGGCGAGGCACCAGACGGGTACCGACTCCACCAGCACCAGCGGCGTGCAGCCGACCGCGACGGTGACCAGGGACATGCCGAGGACGACGAGCCGTTCGCGGTGCGGTTCCAGCCGGGGCCGCGACTGGGCGAAGGAGCCCAGCGCCCACAGCGCGCCCCCGGCGGCGAGGGTGAGCCCGGCGAGGGTGACCGACAGCCCGCGCTGGGTCACCAGCATCAGCGGGACGAAGCTCTCCGCGACGATGAAGGAGCCGGCCGCCATTCCGCGCAGCAGCACGACGGAGGGCAGCCCGCGGGCCGCGCGCAGGGTCCCGCGGGGCAGCAGCACCCGCAGCGACCGGGCCAGCAGGACGAGCCCCGCCGCGGCGGGCGGCAGCGCGCTCCAGCGCAGGTCCTGACCGGCGTACTGGAGCAGTCCGGCGCCGAGTGCGGCGGCGACCGCGAGCCGGATCCGCCGCGCACCCTCGCCCCGCTCGCCGCTACCGTCCCCGGCGGTACCGGAGGCCGGGGGCGGTCCGGAGGCACGGCGCCTCAGCGGCGGCAGCATCACCAGCAGCGGCAGCGCCACCAGTGCCGGGATGCCCAGGAACACCCAGCGCCAGCCCAGTTGCTCGGCGACCGTGCCGGAGATCAGCGGCCCCACCACGGAGGGCACCACCCAGGAGGCGGCGAACGCGGCCATCACGGTGGGCCGCAGCTGCTCGGGGAAGGCGCGGCTGACGGTGACGTACAGCGCCACGATCACCAGTCCGCCGCCCACGCCCTGCACGGCGCGGCCGAGGATGAACAGCCACATGCTCCCGGCGGTCCCGGACAGCAGGAGGCCACCGGCGAACAGTGCGATGCCGGTGGTCAGCGGGGGCAGCGGGCCTCGGCGGTCGCACCACTGGCCCGAGGCGACCATGCCGACCACGGACGTGGTGAAGAAGGCGGAGAAGGCGTACGCGTAGAGCGGGATGCCGTCCAGTTCGTCGGCCGCCAGCGGCATGGCGGTACCGACGGCGGTCGCCTCGAAGGCGATGAGGAGGACGACGGAGACGATGCCGAAGGTCAGCGGCCGGTGGGTGCTGCTGAGCACGGTCTCCCGGCGGCGGGTGGCGGGATCGTCCGGCGGTACGGCCGCGGGGCCGGGCTCGGTCGCTGACATGCCACCACGGTAAGCGCCGCCCTGGGAGGGGGACACCTACTGTGGTGGGAGTTGCCACTCGGCCGCAGGTCCTGGTCCCGGCCGCGGTTCCGGCCCGGGGCCGCCCGGGGCGCCGGTCTGCGAGCGGCCGTCGCGTCAGCCCTCGACCAGTTTCATGTACCGGTCCCGGTCCCGGTGCTTCCCGGGGTCGGTGTGGTCGTTGCCGGGGGGGCCTCGCTGTGGCCCTCGGCGTAGTGGGCCGGGCCGGCCGGAACCCATGGCCGGAACCCATGCGGCGTCCGGATGGTCGGCGCTCCGGGTGGCGGGTCCCGACCCGGTGGCGCCCTCACCGCTGCACGCGAGTCGGGCCCTCCGACGCACCGGCGCCGGTGCCGCGGCCCCCACCGCGGCACCGGCGCCGTCCGCAGGGCCGGCGGGTTCCGCCGGGCCCTCGCCGGATCAGCGGGCGAAGCTGGAGCCCAGGTGGGAGCCCGCCTCCGGGGCGCCCAGGGCCTTGGGCCCGTAGGAGACGACGCCGTCGGCCGTCAGTCCGCCCGTGGTGCCCCGCAGCACCCACACCGCGCCCGCGTCCACGGCGTCGGCGCCGCCGTCCTCGGTGGGCGCGCCGACAGCCAGGTCGTCCCGGCCGTCCCGGTCGGTGTCGGTCATGGTCAGGGCCGCGCCGAAGCGGTCCCCGGCCTCGACCACTCCGGGCACACCTGCGCTGCCCTGGTCCCAGTTCTTCGCGCCCGTCCCGGTCAGCCCGTTCTTGCCGCCGAGGAGCTGGACGACGGCACCGGCGTCCTTGCCGGAGGCACCGCTGCCGATGTCCTCGCCCGGCACACCGACCGCGATGTCGGCGTAGCCGTCGCCGTTGACGTCGCCCGCGGCGAGGGCCTTGCCGAACTCGTCGCCCTCCTCGTTGACGCCGGGCACCCCCGGGCTGTTCTGGGTCAGCGTGCTCGTGCGGTGCGCGCCCGGGCCGTCGGCCGAGCCGTAGAGCACCTTGAGCGTGCCGTGGTCGTGCGGCAGGTCCTCCACGACCCCGCCCGGAACGGTGCGGATCACCAGGTCGCCGAAGCCGTCCTTGTCCACGTCGGCGATGACGCCGGTCTCGGCGTCGGTGACGTGCTCGGAGGAGGTGGCCAGCCCGTCGGCCGAACCCTGGAAGAACTCGCTGCTCTCCGACATCTCCTCGAAGGCGTGCGTGGTGACGAGGTCGTCGACGCCGTCGCCGGTGACGTCGCCCGCCGTCAGCGACGTCGGCCCGAACAGGTGGCCGGTCTCGCGGGTGTCGCTCCTGGCCGCCTCGCCGTCCCGGCCGAAGCCGCCGTACAGCACCGTCAGCCCCTGGTCGAAGTCGCCGGTGCCCACGGCGAGGTCGGGCTTCTCGTCGCCGTCGAAGTCGCCCGCGACGAGCCTGGTGACGCTCTTCACCCCGGAGATCTGTGTGGCGCTGGTGAGGCCCTTGCCCTTCTCGCCCCACAGGATGACGACGCCCTTGTTGCCGCTGACGGCCAGGTCGGCGACGCCGTCCCCGTCGAAGTCACGGGCCGCGGTGTTGCGGCCGAAGGCCCCGTAGGTCTCCGCGCTGCCGGGCACGCCCGCGGAGTTGGCGCTGAAGAGCTGGCGGCGCGAGACGTCCGCGCCCTTCGCCGAGCCGTAGGTGACGGTGAGGTACCCCGCGTACGACTTGCCCGAGACGGTTGCCGTGGGGGCCGCCGCGACGGTCTCGGCGTATCCGTCGCCGTCGAAGTCGGCCTTCGGCGCGGCGGCGCTCCGGGCCGCCGTGGTGGCGCCGGGCGCTGCGGCGCTCTTCGCCGGTGCCGCCACCGACGGGGTGGCGCAGAGCAGACCGGCGGCCAGCGCGGCCGTCACGCCGACGGCGCGGGCGGCCACGGCGGTGGCGCTTGCTGTTGCTGTGCGACCGGGTGTGGTGCGGGGGGTGGCACGGTCGAGATGACGCACTCGTCCTCCTGAGTCGTTGTGCTCCGGACTCCAGCGGCAGGGAGAGCAAATGGAGTTGAGCCTGCGGGGGCGGACCGGGACCGGGGCTTTGGTCAGTCGTCCGTGAGACCCGCGAGGCGGGTGAAGGGTTGCCCCGCGGCAGCCGGTTCGTTGCCGGGCGGCCATCGGACAGCCACCGGGCGGCCATCGGGTGGCCGCCTCGCCGGCCCGGTCGTACGCCGTGCCGCGGACCCGGCCGGCCGCCGTGCGGGAGCCGCCTGCGCCGAGCACCGGAGATGCCGGACCGTGCCGTCCATCCGGAGCACTCCGCGGAATTCCGTCCGGGTGCGACGGCACTGTCAGGGCCGCCGCGGCGCTCTCCGCGGGGAGGATTCCGTTCCGGGCGGCAGCCCCTTTTCGCGGATGATCAGCGGATCAGCGGATCAGCAGATCGGCAGAGAGGAAGCAGGAATGCCCGTGCGGGGAAGATTCTCACGCGCCACCGGTGCCGCCGCGGTTCTGGTGTTCGCACTGTCCGGCTGCGCGGGTGAAGGGGACGGAAAGAATCCCGGCGCCACCGAACGGACCCGGCCGGCCGCCGGCGCCGGCAGGAGCGCCGGCCCCTCCGGCGCCCGGCCCGGCCCCTCGGACTCCGCGGCCGCCTCCGCCGCGCACTCCGCCGCGTCCTCGGCCGCCCGCGCGGGCCGGGCGGCCCCAGCGGAGGAGGACTCCGCGGACGAACACTCCGCGGCCGCGACCGGCCGCCCGGCGGGCTCGGCGTCCCCTCCCGCGTCCGCCACCGGCGCCACCCGGCCCGGCGGGAGCGGCACCCCGCGGCAGCGCGGGTCCGCATCCGGCGCGGGGATCGACGCGGTGCAGGGAACCTGGTACTTCCCGTACCGCGTCAGGGGCCGGGCCGTCACCTTCACCGTCAACGGCGGCTCCTACACGGTGCAGGGCGTCGGGGCACGCTGCTCCGGAACCGTCAGCCGCGGCCTGCGGCTCGGCGGAAGCTGCCGGGGCAGGGCGATGACCGGACGGGCGGTGCTCGGCGACGGGGCCGCAGCCTCACGCTCGACTGGGACAACGGCAGACCGGACCGGTTCTCCCGGGCCCGGCCCCGGTGATCCGGCGGGCGGCCGGGCGCAGCGACCCGGCGCCGCTCCGGACGCCCGGCGCCCCCGGTAGGGTTGGCGCAGCTGTGCCGGCAGGCCGCCGCCGTACCTGATCCCGTCGTCATCCCGTCGTCCCGGAGACCGTGACTACCACCCCCACCACCCCCAGCAACAACCACCATCTGTCGCCCGCCTTCCCCGGCCGCGCTCCCTGGGGCACGGCCAGCAAGCTGCGGGCCTGGCAGCAGGCGGCGATGGACGCGTACCTGGAGCGGCAGCCGCGCGACTTCCTGGCCGTCGCGACGCCGGGCGCCGGCAAGACGACGTTCGCGCTCACCCTGGCCTCGTGGCTGCTGCACCATCACGTCGTGCAGCAGGTCACCGTCGTCGCGCCGACCGAGCATCTGAAGAAGCAGTGGGCCGAGGCCGCGGCACGGGTGGGCATCAAGCTGGATCCGGAGTACAGCGCGGGCCCGCTGAGCAAGGAGTACCAGGGGGTCGCGATCACCTACGCGGGCGTGGGTGTCCGGCCGATGCTGCACCGCAACCGGGTCGAGCAGCGCAAGACCCTCGTCATCCTCGACGAGATCCACCACGCCGGGGACAGCCGCTCCTGGGGCGAGGCGTGCCAGGAGGCGTTCGAGCCCGCCACCCGGCGGCTCGCGCTGACCGGCACGCCGTTCCGCTCGGACACCAACCCGATCCCTTTCGTGGAGTACGCCGAGGACGGCGAGGGCATCCGCAGGTCGGTCGCGGACTACACCTACGGGTACGGAGACGCGCTCGCCAACGGCGTCGTGCGGCCCGTCATCTTCCTCTCCTACAGCGGCAACATGCGCTGGCGGACCAAGGCCGGGGATGAGATCGAGGCCCGGCTCGGCGAGCCGATGACCAAGGACGCCATCTCCCAGGCGTGGCGGACGGCGCTGGCGCCGCGCGGCGAGTGGATGCCCGCCGTGCTGCGCGCGGCCGACCACCGGCTGACGGAGGTGCGCAAGGCGGTGCCCGACGCGGGCGGCCTGGTCATCGCCTCCGACCAGGACTCGGCCCGCGCCTACGCCAAACTGCTCCGCGAGATCACCGGTACCGGTCCGACCGTGGTGCTCTCCGACGACACCGGCGCCTCGCAGCGCATCGAGGAATTTCGGACCTCGGAGAATCCTGCCGACCGCTGGATGGTCGCCGTCCGCATGGTCTCCGAGGGCGTGGACGTGCCACGGCTGGCCGTCGGGGTGTATGCGACCACCGTCTCCACCCCGCTCTTCTTCGCGCAGGCCGTCGGCCGCTTCGTCCGCTCCCGGCGGCGCGGCGAGACGGCGTCGGTCTTCCTGCCGACGATCCCCACCCTGCTGACCTTCGCCAACGAGATGGAGGTCGAGCGCGACCACGTCCTCGACAAGCCGAAGAAGGGTGGCGAGGACGATCCGTACGCCGAGGAGGCCGACCTGCTCGAGGAGGCGGAGCGGGAGCAGGACGAGGAGGGCGCCGACGGGGACCAGCTGCCCTTCGAGGCGCTGGAGTCGGACGCGGTCTTCGACCGGGTGATGTACGACGGTGCCGAGTTCGGCATGCAGGCCCACCCGGGCAGCGAGGAGGAGCAGGACTACCTCGGCATCCCGGGGCTGCTGGAGCCCGACCAGGTGCAGATGCTGCTCCAGAAGCGGCAGGCCCGGCAGATCGCGCACAGCAGGAAGCGGCCGGACAGCGAGGCCGATCTGCTGGAGACGCCCGCCGACAAGCGGCCCGTGGTCACCCACAAGGAACTGCTGGAGAAGCGCCGCACGCTGAACAATCTGGTGGGTGCCTACGTGCACCAGAGCGGGAAGCCGCACGGGGTCGTCCACACCGAGCTGCGGCGGGTGTGCGGCGGGCCGCCCAGCGCGGAGGCGACCGCGCACCAGATCGAGGCCCGTATCGCCAAGGTGCGGGAGTGGGCCACCCGGATGAGCTGACCGGGCCCGGTGCGGGCGGCCCCCGGCGCGCGGTGGGCGGGTCCCGGCGTGCGCCGCCGTCCCCGGAGCCTCCGGGAGAATCCGTTCGGTATGTCGGCCGTCCTGCGGTCCGGCCGGAGAACAGGAATTCATTCGGCAACCGTTCGGAAATTCCACGGAAATTCGCTCGGAAGGCCCTTCGGGCGGGAGAAGGAGTTCCGAAAGGAATACGAGACCGTACCTTCGGGACGTTTGCGGCGAAGGCGGTCAGGCGGCGCCCGGATTCTGGACAGACTCTTCCGGTCAGCGGTGCTGCTCGCTAAATTTCCCGGACACACAGCCCGTGGCGAGGTGCCGCGGGCGGCCGGTTATCCCGTTGACACTCAGTTTGCCCAGCTCGCTGCGCAACAGCTCTTTCCAGTGCCACCGCGACCGGCGGCCTCCAGCGCTGCGCTCGGGGCGCCGACCCAGGCCGGGGGCCGGGGGAGGTGGCTTTCGAACGCGTCCGCCCTCGCGGCTGCCGTCACTCACCCGAGGGAGGGGGGCGTCGTGACCGCGGAAACCTCTCAGACGCTCGACCGAGGGCTGCGTGTCCTCAAATTACTGGCCGACACCGACCACGGCCTCACCGTCACCGAGCTGTCCAACAAGCTCGGCGTCAACCGCACCGTGGTCTACCGGCTGCTGGCCACTCTGGAGCAGCACGCCCTCGTCCGCCGCGACCTCGGCGGCCGGGCGCGGGTCGGGCTCGGGGTGCTGCGCCTGGGGCGCCAAGTCCATCCGCTGGTACGGGAGGCGGCGCTGCCCGCGCTGCGCTCGCTGGCCGAGGACGTGGGCGCCACCGCGCACCTCACCCTCGTCGACGGCACCGAGGCACTGGCCGTCGCGGTGGTCGAACCGAGCTGGACGGACTACCACGTCGCCTACCGCACGGGGTTCCGCCATCCGCTCGACAAGGGCGCCGCGGGCCGCGCGATACTCGCCGGGCGCGGTGTCGACGGCGAGTGCGGTCCCGGCTTCGTGCTCACCCACGGGGAGCTGGAGGCGGGTGCCAGCGGTGCCGCGGCGCCGGTGCTGGGCGTGAACGGGATCGAGGGCAGTGTGGGCGTGGTGATGCTGTCCGAGACGGTGCCCGAACAGGTCGGCCACCGGGTGGTGCGGGCCGCCGACGAGGCGGCCGCTGCGCTGCGCTGAGCGGTCCGGGTGCGGACCGGTACGGGACCCGGCGCGGGGTCTGCGTACCGGCCCGCGCGCCGGTCGGTAGATTGCGGGGGTGTCCGCATCCAGCACCCGCGCCCCGGGGACCGAAGGCCCGCGCCGTACCCGCCGCCGCACGCTCGCGCTCTGCGTGCTGCCCGTCGTCCTGCTGTTCGTCGTGGCGCTGTCCGCTCCGCTGCCGTTCTCGCTCGCGCAGCCCGGCGAGACCGCGAACGTGCTCGGCCGCAGCGACGGCAAACCCGTGATCACCGTCGAGGGCGCCGAGACGCACGGGAGCGACCAGGGGCGGCTGCTGTCGGTCACCATCGCCGCGACCCGGCCCGAGGCCACCGTGCGGCTGCCCGGTGTGGTGCGGTCCTGGTTCCGCGACGACCGGGCCGTGATGCCCCGCGACGCCGTCTATCCGGGTGGCGGGGACACCGAGGACGCGGAGCAGCGCATCTCGGCGGAGATGAAGGACTCGCAGCACAAGGCCGTCACCGCCGCGCTGCGCCGGCTGCACCGCTCCCCGGAGAAGGTGCACGTGAAGCTGCGGCTGGGAGATGTCGGCGGCCCGAGCGCGGGGCTGTTCTTCGCGCTCGGCATCATCGACAAGCTGGACGGGGACGGCGCCGGCGCCGGGCTGACCGGCGGCCGCACCGTGGCCGGTACCGGCACCATCGACGCGGACGGGAAGGTGGGCCCCGTGGGCGGCGTCCCGCTCAAGACGCAGGCGGCCCGGCGCGACGGGGCGACCTGGTTCCTCGTTCCCGAGGAGCAGTGCGACGACGCCGGTGCGCAGCTGCCCTCGGGGCTGCGGCTGGTGCCGGTCGGCTCGCTCCAGGGCGCGCTGGACGCGTTGGAGGAGATCCGTACCGACGGCAAGGTCCCCGCCTGCTGACCGCGGGCGGCTGCGGGGTCCGGTGCGCTGTCACTGCCCGGCGGAGTCCTGTGCGGCCTGCCGCACCAGCGGCACGATGCGCAGCGGTACCGGGTTCTCCATGACGATGGCGGTGGAGGCGCGGACGATGCCCTCGATGCCCACGACCCGGTCGATGACCCGCTGGAGGTCGGCGTTGGAGCGGGCGACCAGCCGGCCGAGCATGTCGCCGCTGCCGGTGGTGGTGTGCAGCTCCAGCACCTCGGGGACGGTGGCCAGGTGCGCCCGTACCTCCGCGCCCTGGCCCTGCCTGATCTCCAGCGTCGCGAAGGCCGTGACGGGGTAGCCGAGCGCCGCCGGATCGACCTGCGGGCCGAAGCCGCGGATGGCGCCGCTCGAGGTGAGCCGGTCCAGCCGGGCCTGCGCCGTGCCGCGCGCGACGCCGAGCCGCCGGGAGAGCTCCAGCACGCCGATCCGGGGCTCTTCGGCGAGCAGTTCGAGCAGCCGTCCGTCCAATCGGTCGATGCCCATGGGTTGCCTCTCCGTGAGTGTCGGCGTAGTGCGCTGAGGTGCTGCACACATTGCACACATCGTCCGCCCAGTCCCGTGTTCCATTGAACAATCTGCCCAGTCAAAACGCAAACTATTGCGCACCTTGTGGCCCGGCGGGACGCTGCCGCCATGACTGCTGCATCCGGAAAGACCACCGACCCGGCAACCCCCGAGACCGCACGGCAGGCAGATCCCTTCCCGGTCAAGGGGATGGACGCGGTCGTCTTCGCCGTCGGCAACGCGAAGCAGGCAGCGCACTACTACTCCACGGCCTTCGGCATGCGGGCCGTCGCCTACTCCGGTCCGGAGAACGGCAGCCGGGAGACGGCCAGTTACGTCCTGGAGTCCGGCTCGGCGCGGTTCGTGTTCACCTCCGTCATCCGCCCCACCGGCGAGCGCGGCCGGTTCCTGGCCGACCATGTCGCCGCGCACGGCGACGGCGTCGTCGACCTGGCCATCGAGGTCCCGGACGCCCGGGCCGCCTACGCGTACGCCGTCGAACACGGCGCCCGCGGCCTGGAGGAGCCCTACGAGACCGAGGACGAGCACGGCGTCGTGGTCCGGGCGGCCGTCGCCACCTACGGCGAGACCCGGCACACCCTGGTCGAACGCGCCGGGTACGACGGCCCCTACCTGCCCGGCTTCGCCGCCATGGACCCGATCGTCGAACCCCCCGAGCGGCGCTTCTTCCAGGCCATCGACCACTGCGTCGGCAACGTCGAACTCGGCCGGATGAACGAGTGGGTCGAGTTCTACAACCGGGTCATGGGCTTCACCAACATGAAGGAGTTCGTCGGCGACGACATCGCCACCGAGTACTCCGCACTCATGTCCAAGGTCGTGGCCGACGGCACGCTCAAGGTGAAGTTCCCGATCAACGAGCCCGCCGTCGCCCAGAAGAAGTCCCAGATCGACGAGTACCTGGAGTTCTACGGCGGCTCCGGTGTCCAGCACATCGCCCTGGCCACCAACGACATCGTCTCCGCCGTGCGGAGCATGCGCGCTGCCGGTGTGCGGTTCCTGGACACCCCCGACACCTACTACGACACGCTGGGGGAGTGGGCGGGCGAGACCCGGGTGCCGGTCGAGACGCTGCGCGAACTGAAGATCCTCGTCGACCGCGACGAGGACGGCT
This sequence comes from Streptomyces sp. AA1529, assembly GCF_000280905.1. GTDB lineage: Bacteria > Actinomycetota > Actinomycetes > Streptomycetales > Streptomycetaceae > Streptomyces. The sequence continues at coordinate 20,741 of NZ_ALAP01000053.1, forward strand.
ACCTGCTGCAGATCTTCACCAAGCCGGTCCAGGACCGGCCCACCGTCTTCTTCGAGATCATCGAGCGGCACGGCTCGATGGGCTTCGGCAAGGGCAACTTCAAGGCGCTCTTCGAGGCCATCGAGAGGGAGCAGGAACGCCGCGGCAACCTGTAGCCCGCCGTGCGGGCGCCGGGTGGGCGGGGAAGCCCCCAGCACAGGGGGCTGCGGGGCTTCCCCGGGCGCAAGTGCGCTGCCACGCTGAGAGGATGAGCGAGCTCCTCGAACAGCTCCGGTCCGCACTCCCCGCCGACGCGGTGCGGACCGACCCCGACGTCCTGCGCTCGTACGCGGCCGACACCGCGGGGTTCTGCCCCGCCGGCCGGCCGGCGGCGCTCGTGCTGCCGCGCACCGTGGAGCAGGTGCGGCACGTGCTGCGCACCGCGCACGCCCGGCAGGTCCCGGTGGTGCCGCAGGGCGCCAGAACGGGGCTCTCGGGGGCCGCCAACGCGGTGGAGGGCTGTCTGCTGCTCTCCCTCGTCCGGATGGACCGCATCCTGGAGATCGACCCCGTCGACCGGATCGCCGTGGTGGAGCCGGGCGTCGTCAACGCCCGGCTCTCCCGTGCGGTGGCCGAGCACGGCCTCAGCTACCCGCCGGATCCCTCCAGTTGGGAGACGTGCACCATCGGCGGCAACATCGGCACCGGTTCCGGCGGCCTGTGCTGTGTGAAGTACGGCGTCACCGCCGAGTACGTACTGGGCCTCGACGTCGTGCTCGCCGACGGACGGCTGCTCTCCACCGGCCGCCGCACCGCCAAGGGCGTGGCCGGCTACGACCTCACCCGGCTGATCGTCGGCTCCGAGGGCAGCCTGGGCGTCGTCGTGCGCGCCGTCCTCGGACTCCGCGCCCAGCCGCCCGGGCAGCTCGCGCTGGCGGCGGAGTTCCCCTCGGCCGCCGCGGCCTGCGACGCCGTGTGCCGGATCATGGCGGCGGGCCACACGCCCGCGCTGCTGGAGCTGATGGACCGCACCACGCTGCGCGCCGTCAACGAGATGACGGGAATGGGGCTCCCCGAGACCACCGAGGCGCTGCTGCTCGCCGCCTTCGACACCCCCGACCCCGCCCCGGAGCTGCGTGCCGTGGGAGAGCTGTGCACGGCCGCGGGCGCGAGCGAGGTGGTACCGGCCGCCGATCCCGCCGAGTCCGAACTGCTGCTGCAGGCGCGGCGGGCGGCGCTGACCGCGCTGGAGGCGGTCAAGGGCACCTCGATGATCGACGACGTGTGCGTACCGCGCAGCCGGCTGGCCGAGATGCTGGAGGGGACCGCGGAGATCGCCGAGCGGTACGGGCTGACCATCGGCGTCTGCGCGCACGCCGGGGACGGCAACACCCACCCCACCGTCTGCTTCGACGCCGCCGACGAGGACGAGGCCCGCCGGGCGCGGGAGTCCTTCGACGCGATCATGGAACTGGGTCTGCGGCTGGGCGGCACGATCACCGGTGAACACGGCGTCGGACTGCTGAAGAAGGACTGGCTGGCGCGGGAACTGGGCGAGGTGAGCCTCGAACTCCACCGGGCGGTCAAGGCCGCCTTCGACCCCACCGGGATCCTGAACCCGGGAAAGCTGTTCTGAGGACCTGCCGAGGGCGGTCCGGCCTCCAGCGCGGGTGCCGCCGGTGTACACGGTGGACAGGGCCTGACGAGGCGGTCTAGAGCTCCAGCGGCTCCAGCAGCCGGTGCGGGCGCAGCAGGGCGCGGCTGACGGGGTCCTGGCGGGCCGTGGGGCCGTCGGTGCCGCGGGCGGGGCGCACCTCCACGTCCTGCGGCGGCACCGCGGCCGTTCCGCAGGCCGCGCATCCGCCGCCGGGATCCAGCTCCTGCCCGCAGCCGGCGTGCACGAACAGCCGCCGGGCCGGGGCGCCCTGGGAGGCGAACTGCTGCCCCCAGCTGAGCAGCGCGAACAGCGCGGGCCACAGGCGGCGGCCCGGCTCGGTGAGGACGTACTCGTCCCGGGGCGGGGACGCCTCGTACCGGCGCCGCTCCATGACGCCGGACTCGGTGAGGGTGCGCAGCCGGGTGGAGAGCACGGCGCGCGGGATGTCCAGGTGCGCGAGGAAGTCGCTGTAGCGGCGCACGCCGTAGAAGGCATCGCGCACGACCAGCATGGTCCACCGCTCGCCGACGAGTTCGAGGGTGCGGGCGAGCGCGCAGTCCTGGGCCGCGTAGTCCTTCTTGAGCGCCATGACCGTCAGCCTACCAAGAAGTCGATTCATTCATTGAACTTTGGATGCTAGTCTGCTTCGGCCCACCGAGTTCAATGAATGAACTTACGGGGCCGCCGCTGTCCGCCACCCCGCCCGCCTGCCCACTGCGAGGAGCCTCCCCGTGCCGACCGCACCGAGACCGTCCGCCGCCCGCCCCGGCGCCGTGCTGGCCGCCACCAGCCTGGCCACCTTCGTCGTCCTCATGGACTACACGGCGCCGATGCTCACCCTCCCCGGCATGACCGCCGACCTCGGCACCTCGCTCACCGGCCGCCCCTGGCTGCTCAACGGCACCCCGCTCGGCCTCGCCGCCGTGCTCCTGGTCGCGGGCAGCTTCGCCGACGACCACGGGCGCAAACGGGTCTTCGTCGGCGGCCTCGGCGCGCTGACGGTCACCGTCGCGCTGGGCGCCCTCGCCACCGGCACCCTCGGCTTCACCCTGGCCCGGATCGCCCAGGGAGCCGCCGGAGCCGCCGTCCTCGCCAGCAGCCTCGGACTGCTCGCCCACGCCTTCCCGGCGGGACCGGCACGCATCCGGGCCACCGGAACATGGGGAGCGGCCCTCAGCGGCGGCATCGCCATCGGCCCGGTGGTCGCCGCCGCACTCGGCACCGTCGACTGGCGCCTGTGCTACGCGGTCTTCGCCGCCGCCGCGCTCCTGCTCACCCTCTTCTCGGCCCGCGTCCTCACCGAGTCCCGCCACCCCCGCCCCGGCCGCCCGGACCTGGCCGGTGCCCTGCTGCTCGGGCCCGCGCTGACCGCACTGCTCGCCGCCCTCACGCTGGGCCGGGCGGGCTGGCTGCGTCCGCAGGTCCTGGGCCCGGCCGCCGCGGCCCTCGCCCTGTTCGCCGCCTTCGCCGCGGTGGAGACCAGAGCCGGCGCACCCCTGCTGGACCCCGCGCTCTTCCGCCGCCCGGCCTTCCTCGCCGCGACCAGCGGCGCCCTGTTCACCGGTCTCGGCGTCATCGGCCTGTTCAGCTACCTGCCCGCGCTGCTGCAGCAGTCCCTCGGCATGTCCGAACTGGACACCTCCTGGCTCTTCCTGCTGTGGTCCGGCACGGCGCTGCTCGCGGCCCTCCAGGTGCGCCGGCTGCCGGTCCGGTTCGCCGCCCGCCACCAACTCGCCCTCGGCTTCGCACTCTCCGCCGCCGGCGCGCTGACCATGCTGGGCGCGCTGGCCGCGGGCTCCTGGGCCCGCACCGTGCCCGGCTTCTTCGTCGCGGGTGTCGGCAGCGGACTGCTCAACGCGGCGCTGCCCCGGCTCGCCGTCGAGAGCGTCCCCGCGGACCGGACCGCCATGGGCTCCGGGGCCAACAACACGGCGCGCTACCTCGGTTCGTCCCTGGGACTCTCGCTCACCCTCGCGGTGTCCACCACCGCACCCGGGGCCGGCCCCGCGCAGGCCCTCGCCCACGGCGCCGACCGTGCCCTGTACGTGGCAGCCGCACTGATGCTCACGGGCGCGCTGGCCGCTCTGCTGTGCCGCACGCGGCGCTCCCCGGCCGCCCCCGCCCGTCCGGAGGCCCCGGCACCGGCCGTCGCGGAGCCCGCGGCCCCCGCCGGGCCGGCCGGTCCGGCGGCCCGGTCCGCGGAGCCCACCGCCTGAGCCCCGGCTCCCCGGGGCCCGGACCCCCGGCAGCCGCCCACCCCGCGGAACACCCGCCGGGCGGGCGGCAGCCGCCGCGCCGGTCACCCCGGCAGCCCGGTCACTGCTCCAGCAGCCCGGTCAACTGTTCGTCCAGGCCCAGCGCCTCCGACTCGCTGCCCGGCGGCACCGCCCGCAGCACCCGCTCCAGCCAGTCGGCCACCACCTGGTTCGGCGCCTCCAGCAGTGCGTCCCCGTTGGGCGAACTCAGCGCCAGGCAGAGCACGTCGCGGCCCGCCACGGTGGTCGGCCACACCCGTACGTCACCGTCCCCGCACGGCTGCGCCACCCCCTCGACCAGCAGTTCGCGGGCGAACGTCCAGCGGACGGGCGTGTCGGAGTGGATATGGAACGTCATGTGGACGGCGTAGGGATCGTCCGTGCGGTAGCTGAGCCGGGCCGGTACGGCCACGCTGAGCTCCGGCGCGAGGACGAGCCTCGTCTCCACTTCGCGTTCGACGACTGTGTGCATGGTGTGCGCCCTTTCGTGTGCTCCCCGGATCCCCGGATCCCCGGTGCGGGCCGCCGGGAAGGGGCCCGCACCGGACAAGAGGCGGCAGGACGCGGTTTCTTACACGGGTTCGCGGAAGTTTTTCGCCGGGCACCCCGCGCGGGTGACCTCCAGGTGGTCTCCAGGTGGCCGCCGGGGGCGCTCCGGCCGACCCACCGGGTGCGATTCCGCCTGGTCGGGGCGCGGGCGACGGGGTGTCGGCGAGGTGCCGGCGGGTCCCTCGAAGGCGGGCCACCCGGCGACTGCTTCCGCCCCGCGCGGTCTTCTTCGTTACTGTCCTCCTTACCGTCCTTCCCGGACGGTGAGGAGGAGCCCGCCGCGCCGCGAGCGGCGGGCCGTGCGGCCGCACCACCGCGGCCCGGTCGAATGCTTCGTGCGTGAGGGGAGTTGGGGGCTGTGGGACCCTCCGGTACTCATGGTGAGGTGCCCCGTGCTGGGTACTATCCGGATCCGTCCATCCCCGGATACATCCGCTACTGGAACGGCTCGTCCTGGGTGCCCGGGACCAGCCGCCCCGAGCCACGTGAGGGTGAACCCATGCCCGCGCCGCCGCCCGTGGCGTCCTCGCCCGCGGCGGCTCCCGCCCCGCCCGCCACCGGCGGCCAGGAGGGCCCCGCGGGCCCGCCGAGCCCCCGCCGTTCGACGGCGGACGAGACCGGGCCGGTCTTCCTGGACGAGGGCGGCGACGGTGGTGGGCCCGGTCCGCAGCGGCCGGCCCCGGGCCCGGAGCCCGCGGCGTCCGGCGCATCGCCCGGACCGGCCCCGGCCCGGCCGCAGTCCGGCCCGGGACAGTCCGGTCCGCCGCAGGGCGGCTTCGGACCGCCCGCTGCCGACCCCCGGGGCGACTGGGGCGCTGACGCGCGCGCGGCGGAGCGCACCGAACGCGAACCGGGCCCCGCACCCGAGGCTCCGCAGCCGGGCGGCCGGGAGAAGACGGTCGGCCTGCGCCGCTCCGAGGTGCTCCGTACCGGTGACCGGACCCCGCAGGCCGGGGCGCCCGCCCGCCCGGCACCGGACGCCGCCGGTCCCGGCGGCCCGTCGGCGGAGAGCGGGGCACCCGGCGCCGTTCCGGTGCCGACGGCCGTGAACCCGCCCGAGCAGTCCGCCCCCGCCGCGGCGTCCGCACCGCCGGGCGGTGCGGCGGCGATCCCGGCACAGAGCCAGCCGCAGAGCCAGCCGCAGAGCCGGGCACAGAGCCCGGCACAGAGCCGGGCACCGGAGAACGGCCGCCCCTCTCCGGGCGGATACGCGCCGGACCGGGGCGAGTCGGATCCGTCCGGTACCGGCGGCACTCCCGCGCCCGTCCCGGGCCGGACGTCCGGGCCCGGCCGACCGGCCCCCGCGCAGGGGGGCCGCCGGGGCCGTGGCGGAGCGGCCCGGGCAGCAGACGGCGCTCGGCGCGGGCCCGGTGGCGCTCCCCGCGCAGCAGGGACCTCCCGCCGGGCTCGCTCCGGTGCCCGGGCCGGGGCAGGACCCGGCCGGGCTCCCGCCCGCCCAGCAGTCGGGTGGGCTCCCGGAGCCGGCGGCGCCCTCCTGGTCGCAGCCGACGGGGGCGCCCGCCCAGCCGCAGTCCGCGGGGCAGGACGCCGTCACCCCGTGGCGGCCGCCCGCCGACGACCCGTTCGCGCGGGTCGCACAGCAGGAGGCGCGGCCCGGGGCGCTGGGCATGCGACTCGGTGCGCGTCTGGTCGATCTCGTGCTGACGCTCGGGGTGGCCGCCGGGGCCGCGTTCCCGTTCGTGGACCGGACGATCGACCACATCGACGCCAAGGTGGAGGCCGTGGAGCGGGCGGGCGTCACCCAGCGGGTGTGGCTCGTCGACGGCACGACGGGCGGCTATCTGGCGCTGGTCCTGGGGGTCGTGCTGGTCTTCGGACTGGTCTACGAGGTGCTGCCGACCGCCCGGTGGGGCCGCACGCTGGGCAAGAAGCTGTTCGGGCTCTCGGTGGTGAACATCGAGGGCTACGGAAAGCCCTCGTTCGGCAAGGCCGTGCTGCGCTGGCTGGTGCACGGTGTGCTCGGGCTGCTGGTGGTGGGCGTGGTCAACGCCGCGTGGTGCCTCTTCGACCGGCCCTGGCGGCAGTGCTGGCACGACAAGGCGGCCGGTACGTTCGTCGCCAAGGGGCGCGCGGGCGGCGGCGAGCTGCGGCTGTGACCGCGGGTGCCGCCGGTGCGGCGCGTGCCGGTGCGGGGACCCGCCCGGCACGGCGCCCGCCGAGCCGCGGCACCCACTGAGGTAGCGGCCGCCGTGAGGTGCGTTCGCCTCGGGGACGGGAGGCGAACGCACCTGCCCGTCCCCCGAACAGCCCGCCCCGGATGCGGAGGGCTCCCGCAGGCGGTGCACTCGGGCCATGAGTACGGACCAGCCGGAGAACGATCCGTTCCGGAAGCCGCAGGAGCCGGGGCAGGAGCCGCAGCGCCCCGCCACGGGCGGGCAGCCGCCGGGGCAGGAACCGCCCGGCGCCGGGGCTCCGCCGCCGGGCGGACCGGGTACGCCGTACGGCAATCCGCCGCCGCCGCCCGCCGGCGGCGGCCCCGGAGAGAGCTACGGCGGTGGTTACGGCGGTGGCCCGGGCGGCCCCGGCGGGCCGGGCAGCGGTGGCGGAAGCCCCTACGACAACCCCTACGGGGGACCGGCGGGCGCCGCGGACCCGCTGGCGGGGATGGCGCCGCTGGCGTCGCGGGGCAAGCGCCTGGTGGCCCGGATCATCGACGCGCTGCTGGTCGCCATCCCGGTCGGCATCATCGCGGGCGTGGTCGAGGGCGGCTATTCGACCGACACCGGAATCGACTACTGGCCGCAGCTCAGCTACACCCTCGTCTACTTCCTCTACGAGGGGCTGATGCTGACGAACTCGGGGCAGACGGTCGGCAAGAAGCTGATGCGCGTCCGGGTCGCGATGCTGCAGAACGGTGCCGTACCGGCGGGTGGTCCGGGCTGGCTGCGGGCGGCCGTCTACCAGATCCCTCCGCTGGTGCCCTGCGTGGGTTCGCTGTTCTGGCTGGTGAACGTGCTCTTCTGCACCTGGGACAAGCCCTATCAGCAGTGCCTGCACGACAAGGCGGCCCGCACGGTGGTGGTCGCGGCGGACTGACGGTTCCGCCTCCCCGGCGCGCTCCGCGGTCCGGACCGGGGCCGGTGCGCGCCGGGAGCCCCCCGGCGCGGCGGCCGGGGAGCCCGGGAGGGGGCGGCGGGCACGGTCAGTTGCGGGCCCCCAGGCCCGCTGTCGCGGCCGGGGCCGGGGCCGGGGCCGGGGCGGCGGCCGTCCGCGTGGCGGGAGCGGGCTCGGGCCGGGCTGCCGGTGCGCGGGAGCCGACGGCGGCGGGGACGCGGGCAACGGTCCGGCGCCGCCGCAGCGTTGGTCCGGCGGTGGGGACGGCCAGGGCCACCAGCAGGCCGAGTGCGAGGGACACGAGAGCGATCACGGCGATCCAGGCGCCCGAACGCGTCTCGAAGAGCAGCAGCATGGCGAGCGTGGCGCAGCTGACGGTGGCCGAGCCGTAGACGAGTTGGGCGGGGTGCGGACGCGGCATGGCGGATCCGTCCTCGGGGGAGTGGGCACGGTCTGAACGGGTGAACAGGTCGGTGTGCGCGACGGGTTGCCTCGGTACAAACGGGGCGCCATCGAACGACTCTACGGTCCGGCATGCCCCTGCGGAAAGCGCGGCAAGCGTGAGCTGACCCACGCCGTAGTTGCATGGGGGGCGCACCGGCGCACAACACTCCGGTTGTCCCAACTGGCGGACGGCGGAGGGGTCTTGCGAGGGTCGCACGCCGCCCGTGGCGGGCGCGGGCGGCGGAGGGCGGACCGGTGCGCGGCGCATGCTCCCGCACCAGTGTTCGCACCCGCTATCTGATGGGGAGTTGGGGATTCCGTTTAGCTGGACGTTCCGGCCGGTTCCCCGCATTGCCAGCGGTTGGGCCAATGGCGACGTCGAAAGTAGTAGCCCTTTCAATCAGCTACGACAAAACACGTAAAATGGTGCAAAGCGGTCAACAAGATGGCACAGTTACGGACGGTCAGGGGGGTCTGAAGATCCACAAACGGGTGGTCGGGTACAGGTGATCGACGGCCGTGCAACCCAGGTATGAATTTGTTTGCATCGTTGCAGGTCAAAACATGATCATCCGTTACCCCCTGGCGATCGGCGCTCGATCGCGTTTAGATGCATGGTGGGGATGCCTCACGGCGGCCCCGTATCGACCGACCCGAACGAGTCTCACGGGGGAGATGGTGATCATGTCAGGAGGCGGATTCGTCAGGCTTCCGGACGGCAGCGTGATCGTCGCGCTGACGCTTCCGGTGCCGCGCGAGCCGCACACTGCCGCCGCCGGTGCCGCCGCCCCGGGCGCGCGGAGCGGCAGCGGAGGCGGAGCCCGTCGCTCCGCCGCCGCTCCCGCCCCGGGACGCCCCGGGCTGCTGCCGGCCTCGCGGCGCTGGTCGGCGTTCGCGGACGAACCGCACACGGTGCGTGAGGCCGCGGCGCGCAGACCCAGCGAGGAGCAGCGCGTCCGGGTGTTGGTGCACGCCGGCAACCGTGCCCGCGCGCTGACCCGGCTGCGGAACCTCGGCCTGCGCGCGATCTATCTGCGCGGCAACGCGGAACCGCCCACCGCGGACGAGGTCACGGCCGTGCTGCACCACCCCGAGGGGCTGGTCTGGCGGGCCGTCCCGGACGACGACCGCAACTCCTGGCGCCCCATCGCGGCCCTGCTGCGCGTCACCCCGGCCTGACCGCGTCCCTCGACGGCGGACCCCTGCCTCCGGCTCCTTCGCGGGGCCGGAGGCAGCCGTGCGAGGGCGGGCTCCCCGAACCGGAGGCGGCCGCGCGGCCGTGGGCGGGAGAAGCGGCGCGGGCGGCTCCAGCCGGAGCGGCTCCAGCCGGGAGCGGCTCTAGGCGGGAGCGACCACGGGCTTGCCGGTCAGCTCCACGCCCTCCTCGCGCAGCTCCTCCAGCGCCCGCTGGACGGTCTCCTCGGCGACGCCCGCGGTCAGGTCGAGCAGCACCTGGGTGCGGAACCCCTCGCGGGCCGCGTCCAGCGCCGTCTCGCGTACGCAGTGGTCGGTGGCGATGCCGACGACGTCGACCTCGGTCACCTGCCGCCGGCGCAGCCAGTCCGCCAGCCCGACGCCGTTCTCGTCGGCCCCCTCGAAACCGCTGTAGGCGGCGGTGTGGGCGCCCTTGTCGAAGACCGCCTCGATGGCGCCGGAGGCGACGGCCGGCGTGAAGTTCGGGTGGAAGCCCACGCCCTCGGTGCCCGCCACGCAGTGCGGCGGCCAGGAGTGCCGGTAGTCCGGGTCGGCGGAGAAGTGGTCGCCGGGGTCGATGTGCGCGTCCCGGGTCGCGACGACATGGCGGTAGCCGGCCGAGGCGTTGCCGACCAGGTCGGTGATGGCGGCCGCGACGTCGGCGCCGCCCGCGACGGCGAGGCTGCCGCCTTCGCAGAAGTCGTTCTGGACGTCCACGACGATCAGTGCCCGGTGCATGGTGCACACCTTTCGGCTGGTGGGTCGGCTGGCAGAGGCGAGCCGGGGAGCGGCGGGCCGCCGCGTCCTCGGCGGACGTGCGCGGGAGCCGCCGCCCGTCACCTCCGAGACTAGACACTCGCGGGGCCCGGCGGCAGTGTGCGGACGCCGCCGCAGCAGCGCGCCGTACCGGGGGTCACACGTGCTCGACGGGGAGTACCGGCTCGCCCCGGGAGAGCTGGGTCGCGGACATCGGCAGCCGGGCACGGGCCGCGCGGTGGCGGTCGCGGGCGGCGTCCAGGGGCTCGCGGCCGACGACTGTGCCCCGGTCGACCAGCTTCACCTGGAGCAGGTGCTCGGCCAGCTCGGGTGGCACCTCGCCGGTGCCCACGATCTCCGCCGTGGCGACCCCGTCCGCGTCCACCGGCCGGGCCGCCCACTTGGCGCCGCCGATGGAGGTCTTGCCGCCGGTCGACCGCTTGGCCACCGGGCGGAGCGGCGCCCCGGGGGTGTCGGAGTCGGCCCGGGCCACCAGTTTGTAGACCATCGAGCAGGTCGGGTGGCCGCTGCCGGTGACCAGCTGGGTGCCCACGCCGTAGGCGTCCACCGGGGCCGCGGCCAGCGAGGCGATGGCGTACTCGTCCAGGTCGCTGGTGACCACGATCCGGGTCCGGTCCGCGCCCAGCTCGTCGAGCTGCTGGCGTACCCGGTGGGCCACCAGCAGCAGGTCCCCGGAGTCGATCCGGACGGCGCCCAGCTCCGGGCCGGCGACCTCGACCGCGGTGCGCACCGCCTCGGCCACGTCGTAGGTGTCCACCAGCAGGGTCGTACCGCTGCCCAGGGAGTCGACCTGCGCGGTGAAGGCGTCCCGCTCGGTGTCGTGCAGCAGCGTGAAGGCGTGGGCGCTGGTGCCGACGGTGGGGATGCGGTAGCGGAAGCCCGCGGCCAGGTCGGAGGTGGTGTCGAAGCCTCCGACGTAGGCCGCCCGGGCGGCGGCCACGGCGCCGAGTTCGTGGGTGCGGCGGGCGCCCATCTCGATCAGCGGGCGGTCGGCCGCGGCCACCGCCATCCGGGAGGCCGCGGCCGCGACGGCGGAGTCGTGGTTGAGGATGGAGAGGATCACCGTCTCCAGCAGCACGCACTCGGCGAACGTGCCCTCCACCCGCAGGATCGGGGAGCCGGGGAAGTAGACCTCGCCCTCCGGGTAGCCCAGGATGTCGCCGCCGAAGCGGTAGTCGGCCAGCCGTTCGAGGGTCGGCTCGTCCACCACCCGGGTCTCGCGCAGGAAGTCGAGCAGCCGGCTGTCGAAGCGGAAGTTCTCCACCGCGTCCAGCACCCGTCCGGTGCCCGCGACGACACCGTAGCGGCGGCCCTCGGGCAGCCGGCGGGTGAAGACCTCGAAGGCGGAGCGGCGTTCGGCCGTCCCGGCGCGCAGCGCGGCCTGCAGCATGGTCAGCTCGTACTGGTCGGTGAAGAGCGCGGTGGACGGTACCTCCACCGGCAGCCCCGTCTCCATCCGCCGGGCGTGTTCCTGCCGGGGGTCGTGCGGGGGCTGCCCCCCTGGGGAATCCAGCACTGCTGCCTCACCTCGTGTGTTCGGGCCGGTCGCTGCGAGCGTACCCCGGATCTCGTCATCTTGACGATATACGGGGCTCGGGGGAGCTGTTTGGGCGCCCCCGGGTGCCGAGTGGCAGCATGGGACCCGTGAGTGTCGCCCCCACGGAGATCGAGCGCCCGGAGACCACCGAGGAACCCGTAGAGGTTCCCGAGCCGGATGTGCCCTGGGTGACCGTCGTGCACAACGATCCGGTCAACCTCATGAGCTACGTGACGTACGTGTTCCAGGCGTACTTCGGCTATTCGAAGGAGAAGGCGAAGAAACTGATGCTCGACGTGCACCACAAGGGGCGCGCCATCGTCTCCAGCGGGACCCGCGAGGAGATGGAGCGCGACGTGCAGGCCATGCACGGCTACGGCCTGTGGGCCACGCTCACCCAGGACCGCTGATGGCCGGACACTTCGAGCCGACCGGGGACGGCGGCGCCGCCATCGCGCTGGACGAGGTGGAGATCTCGATCCTGCGCAGCCTCGCGGTGCAGCTCCTGGAGCTGATCGGTCCGGGCAGCGAACCCGCCGACCCGCCGCAGCCCCCGCAGGACGCCGGATCCTCCGGCCCGGCGGGCGGCACGAGCATGGAGGAGGAGCTGGCGGGCATCGAGGCGGTCTCCTGGCCGCCGTTCTCCGAGGGGCCCAGCGAACCGCCCGCCGACCCCGTGCTGGCCCGGCTCTTCCCCGACGCCTACGGCCCCGGGCCGGACGCCGCGCCCGCCGAGGACCTGGCGCCCGGCAGCGACGAGGCCGCGCGGGCCAAGCAGGACCGGGCCGCCTCCGCGGAGTTCCGCCGCTACACCGAGAACGACCTGCGGGCCCACAAGCGGGAGGCCGGGCTCGCGATGGTGCGGGCGCTGGACGGACTGACGCCGGGGGAGCGGGGTGCCGTGCTCACCCTGACCCCGGAGCAGTCCCAGCAGTGGCTGGGCGCGCTCAACGACCTGCGGCTGGCCATCGGCACCCGGCTGGAGGTGAGCGACGACAGTGACGACGAGCTCTACCGGCTGCCCGACACCGACGAGCGCAAGCCCATGGTGATGGCCTACCTGTGGCTGGGCGGTCTGCAGGAGACCCTGGTGGAGACGCTGCTGCCGGGCACCGGCGCCGACTGAGCCGCTCCGGCGGAGCCACCCGCCCCGGCGGCCCCGCACGGGGTCGCCGCAGGGGCCTCGGCCGGGTCCCCGACGCGGAATCCCGGCCGGCTCCCGACCCCGCGCGGCGCGGTGCGGGAGCAGCGTCCCCTCGGCACGGCACCGCCATGACGGGCGCGCCCCGGTGTCCGGGGTCCGCGCCGCTCCGGTGCCGTTCACCCGGTCGGGTATTCGTGCGCGGTGCCATACGGCCCCCGCGCCGCACGCCGCCGCGGCGCGCCTGCTGGGCCGACCTCCGGGATGTTCCGCCGCGCCGCCCCCCGTGCGGCCGCCGGCTGCGCCGCCTCCGCGCCGTGCGTCCTGCGTCGCCGGGCGCTCCGCGTGGTACGTCTCCCCACGTCCGGCTGCGGCCCCGGGTGCCGCACCGGCCGCACGGCCGCGCACCGCGGGCCGGCCGCCTGCCCGGACGACTCCGGCCGGGGATCGGGCGCGATCCGGAGCGGGCCGGACCGGTACGGCGAAAGGCGCACCAGATGACCTCCGAGGTCGAGGACCACGATCCGGTACCGGACCCGGCGTCCGGCACCGCGGCGGAAGGCGCCGCCGACGCGGCCCGCGGCGGCTCGCCGGAGGGCTACCGGCGGGGGCTGGGCGGCCGGCAGATCCAGATGATCGCCATCGGCGGGGCCATCGGGACCGGGCTCTTCCTGGGGGCGGGCAAGTCCATCCACAAGGCCGGACCCAGCATCATCCTGGCGTACCTCGTCGCGGGCGCCGTCATCTACGTGATCATGCGCGCGCTGGGCGAACTGCTGATGTACCGCCCGGTCTCCGGCTCGTTCTCCGAGTACGCGCGCGAACTGCTCGGGCCCTACTGGGGGTTCGTCACGGGCTGGACCTACTGGCTCTTCTGGGTCGTCACCGGCATCACCGAGGTGACCGCCGCCGCGACCTATGTGAACTACTGGTGGAACATCCAGCCGTGGATCTCCGCACTGGTGTTCACCGTCGCCCTCTACGGCATCAATCTGATCTCCGTGAAGCTCTTCGGGGAGCTGGAGTTCTGGTTCTCGATGATCAAGGTGACCGCGATCGTCGGCATGATCCTGATCGGCCTCGGGGTGCTCACGCTGGGCTTCTCGCAGGCCGGTGACACCGCGTCGGTCGGCAACCTCTACCAGCACGACGGGATCTTCCCCAACGGCGTCGGCAGCACCCTGATGACGCTGCAGATCGTGATGTTCTCGTTCCTCGCCGTCGAACTGGTCGGCGTCACCGCGGGCGAGGCAGCCGACCCGGCCAAGGTGCTGCCCCGGGCGATCCGCACCGTGCCCTGGCGGATCGCGCTGTTCTACATCGGGTCGCTGGTCGTCATCCTCTCGGTCGTCTCCTGGACCGCGTTCGAGCCGGGCACCAGCCCGTTCGTCGCCGCGTTCCAGCGCATCGGGCTGCCCGCGGGCGCGGCCGTCGTCAACTTCGTGGTGCTGACCGCGGCGCTCTCCTCCTGCAACTCGGGGATGTACTCCACCGGCCGGATGCTGCGCGACCTGGCGCTCAACGGCCAGGGCCCGGGGCTCTTCACCCGGCTCTCCGGCACCGGCCTGCCGTTCGTCGGGACCACCGCCTCGGCCGCGCTGATGTCGGTCGGCGTGTGGATCAACTACGAGTGGCCGTCCAAGGCGTTCGACTACGTCGTCTCCTTCGCCACCATCTCCGGCATGTGGGCCTGGATCATGATCCTCTGCTCGCAGCTCCGCTACCGGGCCAGGTCCGACCGGGGCGAGCTGCGCCGCTCGGACTTCCGGATGCCCGGCGCGCCCTGGACCGGCATCGCGGCCCTGGCCTTCATCTTCCTGGTGATCGCGCTGATGGGCTTCGACCCGGACGCCCGGGTCTCGCTCTACGCCGCACCGATCTGGGCGCTGCTGCTGACCGTCTCGTACTTCGTGGTCAAGGCCCGCACCCCGCACGTCTTCGCCCGGCCGGTGCCACCCACGCCCCCGGCCGAGCAGCCGGAGCAGCCCTGAGCCGCCCCGGCGCCGGACACCGCCGCTGACCGCCCCGGGCACCGCTGCCGCGTCCGCCCCTGCCTCCGGCCCGTCCGGGCGGTACCGACCGGACGGCCCTCTCCGGCGGGCGGTGCCGGGCGCGTGCTTATCCTTGCCCCCATGCTGACCATCACCCAGGAGCTGCACGACCGGATCGTCGCCCACGCCCGCGCGGACCACCCGGACGAGGCGTGCGGCGTGCTCGCCGGACCGGTCGGCAAGGGCCGTCCGGAGCGCTTCGTCCCGATGCTGAACGCCGCGCGCTCGCCGACCTTCTACGAGTTCGACTCCTCGGACCTGCTCAAGCTCTACCGCGAGATGGACGACCGGGACGAGGAACCGGTCGTGATCTACCACTCGCACACCGCGACCGAGGCGTACCCGTCCCGGACGGACATCTCCTACGCCAACGAGCCCGGTGCGCACTACGTGCTCGTCTCCACCGCCGAGTGCGGCAACGACGAGGGGCCCTTCTCGTTCCGCTCGTTCCGCATCGTGGACGGCGAGGTGACCGAGGAAGAGGTCGCGGTCGTCGAAAGCTACTGAGCGCCTGCTCAGCGACCTGTCACCCAGCATTCTGAGACGGTTCCGTCCGCATCATGAAACCGGCATCCGATTTCCCGTCCGGGAATCGTTACGATGAGCCCATGGTTGTCCCCGACGTGAGCGCATTCGAGAAGGCCCCGGGCAGTGTGCTCGTGGCGCGCCTGCACGTCGATCTGTGCCGCCTCGCCAGCGCGATCTGTCCGCTGTCCTGACGTGCGCCCCCTCGGGTGCCGCGCTGCGCGCCCGGGCCCCGTCAGTCCCCCTGCCCGCGGTACGGGGCATCTGCGCAGCCCGCCCGCCGAACAGCCAGCCCTCTTTCCTCTCCGACGGGAGCTCTCTCATGGCCATCGAGGTCCGCATTCCGACCATCCTCCGCACCTACACCGGCGACCAGAAGGTCGTCGAGGGCACGGGCGCCACCATCGGTGAGCTCTTCACCGACCTGGAGAGCCGCCACACCGGCATCCAGGCGCGCCTGGTGGACGGCGGCGAGCTGCGCCGGTTCGTGAACGTCTACCTCAACGACGAGGACGTGCGCTTCCTCGACGGCATCTCGACCCGGCTCGGCGACGGCGACAGCGTCACGATCCTCCCGGCCGTCGCCGGGGGCTCCGGTGCGCGGCCGGCCGGCCGACGCCTGGGCATGCGCTGATGCGCTACGACTCCCCGCTCGAGGCGGTCGGCAACACGCCTCTGGTGCGGCTGGCCCGCCTCTCGCCCTCCGACGAGGTGCGGATCTGGGCGAAGCTGGAGGACCGCAACCCCACGGGCTCCGTCAAGGACCGTCCGGCGCTGCACATGGTCGAACAGGCCGAGAAGGACGGCCGGTTGCGGCCCGGCTGCACCATCCTGGAGCCGACCTCCGGCAACACCGGCATCTCCCTGGCCATGGCGGCCCGGCTCAAGGGCTACCACATAGTCTGCGTCATGCCGGAGAACACCAGCGAGGAGCGCCGCCAGCTGCTGGCCATGTGGGGCGCCGAGATCATCTCCTCGCCCGCGGCGGGCGGCTCCAACACGGCGGTCCGGGTGGCCAAGGAACTGGCCGCCGAGCACCCGGACTGGGTGATGCTCTACCAGTACGGGAACCCGGACAACGCGGGTGCGCACTACGCCACCACCGGCCCCGAGATCCTCGCCGACCTGCCGTCCGTCACCCACTTCGTGGCGGGCCTGGGCACCACCGGCACCCTGATGGGAGCGGGCCGCTATCTGCGCGAGCACCGTCCGGACGTGAAGATCGTCGCAGCCGAGCCGCGCTACGACGACCTGGTGTACGGGCTGCGCAACCTCGACGAGGGTTTCGTGCCCGAGCTCTACGACGAGTCGGTGCTCACCACGCGCTTCTCGGTCGGCTCCGCGGACGCGGTGACCCGCACCAGGGAACTCCTCGCGCAGGAGGGCATCTTCGCCGGAGTCTCCACCGGCGCCGCGCTGCATGCCGCGCTCGGGGTGGGCCGCCGGTCCCTGAAGGCGGGGGAGAGCGCCGACATCGTCTTCCTGGTGGCGGACGGCGGCTGGAAGTACCTGTCGACCGGCCTGTACACCGCCGAGTCCGACGAGGACGCGGTCGCCGCCGTCCAGGGCCAGCTCTGGGCGTAGCGGCACGGTCCCCGGCGGTCCGGGGCCGGTTCCGGTTCCGGCACCCGGTCAGTCAGCCAGGTGCCGGACCCGCTCCCAGGTGTCCGGGTCGACCTCGCCGCAGCGGGTGAGGAGCCGGCCGAGCCCGGCCTCGGCCAGGATCTGCGGCTCCAGATAGGCGGGACCGGCCGCGGCGTCCTCGGGAAGCACCGGAAACGCGGTGGGCTCCGGCGTGAGCCGGGCCAGCCGGGCGCCGTCCGTGCGCACCGCCAGGACGAGGAAGAGCGGCTCGCTGCCGTCCGGGAGGCTGGTCCGCCAGATCTCCCCGGGCCGGGGGCGCGGTGCCGCCGGCCCGGCCCGCGGCTTCCTGCCCCGCCCGCCCGGGCCCGCGGGGCGGCGGGGTCCCAGCCGGCCCCGGCCGTCCACGAGCGCCGCCACGAACGCGAGCAGCACGACGCCGCCGAGCGCCAGCCACCACCTGGTGTCCATTCCGTTCCGCCTCCGCCGCGCCTGCGAGGTGTCCGGGGTGTCCCTCCCGACACCGTGCGGCGTTTGCGCGGGGACCGCCCGGGGAACGACGCTACCCCGGGCTGGTGATTCCGCCCACACCACCGCCGCATCGAGGAGCCGACCCGACCCGCGCGGCTTACGCTCGGAAGTCCCCTCGTCAACCAGATGGGGACTTCTCCCGCAGCCGTCAACGGAGGTTCCCGCTCCATGAAGCTCACCGTCGTCGGCTGTTCCGGGTCGTTCCCGTCCACGGAATCGCCCTGTTCGAGCTATCTCGTCGAGGCCGACGGCTTCCGACTGCTCCTGGACATGGGCAACGGCGCGCTCGGTGAGCTGCAGCGCCACTGCGGGCTCTACGACCTCGACGCGATCGCGCTCAGCCATCTGCACGCGGACCACTGCATCGACATGTGCGGCTACTTCGTGGCCCGCTACTACCGCCACGAGGGCGGCCGTTGCGCGCCCCTCCCGGTGTACGGCCCGCCCGGCACCGAGCAGCGGCTCACCACCGCCTACGCCGACACCCCGTCCGAGTCCTCGATGAGCGAGGTCTTCACCTTCCGCACGCTGACGCCCGGCGGCAGCTTCGAGGCGGGCCCCTTCCGGGTGCGCACGGAGCGGGTCGAGCACCCGGTCGAGGCGTACGCGTTCCGCGTCGAGCACGAGGAGAGCGGCCGGGTCCTCACGTATTCGGGTGACACCGGGCCCTGTCCGGCGCTCGAACTGGCGGCGCGGGACGCCGATCTGTTCCTGTGCGAGGCGTCGTTCACGGACGGCAAGGAGCAGATCCCGGGTCTCCATCTGAACGGGCGGGAGGCCGGGGAGGTCGCGGCACGGGCCGGCGCCGCGCGGCTGGTGCTCACCCATGTACCGCCGTGGACGGATCCGCAGATCAACCTGCGGGATGCGAAGGCGGTCTTCGCCGGGCCGGTGGAGATGGCCCGGGCCGGCGCGGTGTACGAGGTCTGAAGACCGGCCGGCGTGCCGCGGCGGCGGAGGCCGCGCGGCACGCCGGCGCTTGTCACTTGGTCAGGTCCTCGACCTCGTCGTCCGGTTCGCGGCCCGGGGTCTTGATGTCCAGCTTCACGATCAGGAAGCGGAAGATCACGTAGTAGACCGCCGCGAAGCACAGTCCGATCGGGATGATCAGCCAGGGTTTGGTGGCCAGGCTCCAGTTGATGGCGTAGTCGATGAAGCCCGCCGAGAAGCTGAAGCCGTGGTGGACCCCGAGCATCCAGGTCACCGCCATCGAGAGGGCCGTGAGCACCGCGTGCACCACGTACAGCACCGGTGCGATGAACATGAAGGTGAACTCGATCGGTTCGGTGATGCCCGTGACGAACGAGGTCAGCGCGAGCGAGACCATCATGCCGGTCACGGCCTTGCGGCGGTGCGGCTTGGCGCAGTGCGCGATCGCCAGCGCGGCGGCGGGCAGTCCGAACATCATGATCGGGAAGAAGCCGGACATGAACTGGCCCGCGCTCGGGTCGCCCGCGAAGAACCGGGCGATGTCGCCGTGCACGACGTCCCCGGAGGCGTTCGTGAAGTCACCGAGCTGGAACCAGGCGACCGTGTTGAGGAACTGGTGCATGCCCACCGGGATCAGCGCCCGGTTGATCAGACCGAAGATGCCCGCGCCGGTGGCGCCGAGCCCGGTCATCCACTCGCCGAACGCGGTGATGGCGTCCCCGATCGGCCCCCATATCAGGGTGAAGGCCACGCCGACGACGAGGCCGACGAAGGCCATGATGATCGGCACCAGCCGGCGGCCGTTGAAGAAGCCCAGCCAGTCCACCAGTTTGGTGCGGTGGTAGCGCTGCCAGACGACCGCGGCTATCAGCCCCATCAGGACGCCGCCGAGCACTCCGGGGTCGTTGTAGACGGCCGGGGTGTCCTCGCCCGCCTTGACCACGGCCTCGTGGACGGGGAAGGCTTCCAGGACGTTCTTGTAGACGAGGAAGCCGACGAGCGCGGCGAGCGCCGTGGAGCCGTCGGACTTCTTGGCGAAGCCGATGGCGACGCCGATGCAGAACAGCAGCGGCAGGTTGTCGAAGATGGCGCCGCCCGCGCCGGCGAACGCGGCGGCGACGTCGTGCCACTTCAGCCCCTCGTCGCCGAAGACGTCGGGCTGGCCGAGCCGGTTGAGGATGCCTGCGGCGGGGAGGACTGCGATGGGCAGCTGCAGGCTGCGTCCGACCTTCTGCAGTCCTTGGAACAGTCCGGAGCCCCGCTTCTTCGCGGGAGCAGCGGTGTCCGTACTCATGGGGGTGTTCCTCCAGGTGGAGCGGGCGCTGCACAGGGAGGAGGCAGCCCGCTGGTGGTCTAGTCCACGTAGTGGTGTAGACCATTAGTAGCACGGCCCCCGCGCACGGCGGAACGGTCTCTTCCGGGTGATCTGGGCAACGTCCGGCTGCTGCCCGCGGCCGTCGGAGCCGACGGCGGGCAGGTGCCGGCGCCGGGCAGGCCCGGCTCGCGCGGAGCGCCGCTACCGGGTGATGTCGTTCTCGATCTCCTCCGCGATCTCCTCCGGCTCCCGCCCGGGAGTCTTGAGGTCGAACACGGAGATCACGACCCGGAAGATCACGTAGTAGACCACCGCGAAGCACAGTCCGATCGGGATGATCAGCCAGGGCTTGGTGGCCAGGCTCCAGTTGATGACGTAGTCGATCAGCCCCGCGGAGAAGCTGAAGCCGTCGTGCACGCCGAGCCCCCAGGTGAGGGCCATCGAGACGCCCGTCAGCAGGACGTGGATGACGTAGAGCACCGGGGCCACGAAGAGGAAGGAGAACTCGATCGGCTCGGTCACCCCGGTGACGAACGAGGTCAGCGCCGTCGAGAGCATCAGGCCGCCGACGACCTTGCGGCGCTCCGGCCGGGCCGCGTGCGTGATGGCCAGTGCGGCGGCGGGCAGCGCGAACATCATGATCGGGAAGAACCCGGTGAGGAACTGCCCGGCGTCCGGGTCGCCGGCCAGGAAGCGGTTGATGTCGCCGTGCACGATCTCGCCGTCCGGCTTCTTGTAGCTGCCGAACTGGAACCACATGAAGGTGTTCAGGAACTGGTGCATCCCGATCGGGATCAGTGCCCGGTTGGCGATGCCGAAGATCCCCGCACCCCAGGCGCCCAGGTCCGACATCCACTTCGAGAAGCTGGTGAGCCCGTCACCGACGGGCGGCCACACCCACTGGCACAGCACCGCGAAGACCAGCGCGACGAAGGCCATGATGATCGGCACCAGCCGGCGGCCGTTGAAGAAGCCCAGCCAGTCCACGAGCTTCACCCGGTGGAAGCGCTGCCAGAACCACGCGGTCAGCAGCCCGACGATGATGCCGCCGAACACCCCCGGGTTCTGGAAGGAGGCGGCACCGGCGGCGGTGCTGTCCTTGGCCAGGCAGGTGCCCAGTTCGGCGTCGTAGCTGGTGCCGGAGGGGCAGTCGGGGAACTGCTGGAGGATGTTGTAGTAGACGAGGAAGCCGGCGACGGCGGCGAGCGCGGTCGAGCCGTCCGCCTTCTTGGCCATGCCGATGGCCACGCCCACGCAGAACAGCAGCGGCAGCCCGAGCGCCGAGTCCAGCAGCGCGCTCCCCGCCCCGAGGAAGACCTTGGCCACATCCGTCCAGCCCAGCCCGTCGTCGCCGAAGATGTCCGGCTGGCCGAGCCGGTTGAGGATGCCGGCGGCCGGGAGGACGGCGATGGGGAGCTGGAGGCTGCGGCCCATCTTCTGCAGGCCCTGGAAGAATCCGGAGGTCCACTTCCTCCCCGGCCCGGCTGCGGCGTTGGCGCTCACGGCCCCTCCTGACTGGTCGGCCGCTCGTCCGCCGACCGGGCGACTGACGCATACTGGTGTAGACCACTACTGGATGCGGGGCGTCCGCCGTGCGGCGGCCGACGCCCTCGCGCCACCAGTAAGCGTCATCATTCGCCAGACAGCGCACCGGCGCGCGCAAAGCTGGGCTGATCGTGGGCTAACGTGACAAAAGATCCACCGATGCCAGCAACGCCACAGCGTCCACCGGGCGGGAACACAGGAGAAGGACATGGCCAGCAAGGCTGAGAAGATCGTCGCCGGACTCGGCGGGCTCGAGAACATCGAAGAGGTCGAGGGCTGCATCACCCGCCTCCGCACCGAGGTCGGCGACCCCTCCCTCGTCGACGAGGCCGCCCTCAAGAGCGCGGGCGCCCACGGCGTGGTCAAGATGGGGACCGCGATCCAGGTCGTCATCGGCACCGACGCGGACCCCATCGCGGCGGAGATCGAAGACATGATGTGAGCCGACCCCCGGCCGGGCCCGTCCGCCGTCCGGCGGCCCGGGCCCGCGTTCGGCCCGCGCCCCCGGCCGGGGATACGCTCGCCCCCATGTCACGTATCGACGGCCGTACGGCCGAGGAGCTGCGCCCCGTCACGATCGAGCGCGGTTGGAGCAAGCACGCCGAAGGCTCCGTCCTGGTCTCCTTCGGCGACACCCGGGTGCTGTGCACCGCCAGCCTCACCGAGGGCGTGCCCCGCTGGCGCAAGGGCAGCGGCGAGGGCTGGGTCACCGCCGAGTACGCCATGCTGCCGCGCGCCACCAACACGCGTGGCGACCGCGAGTCCGTGCGCGGCCGGATCGGCGGCCGCACCCACGAGATCTCCCGCCTCGTCGGCCGCTCGCTGCGTGCCGTCGTGGACTACAAGGCGCTGGGCGAGAACACCATCGTGCTCGACTGCGACGTCCTCCAGGCGGACGGCGGCACCCGCACCGCGGCCATCACCGGCGCCTACGTCGCACTGGCCGACGCGGTGGCCTGGGCCCAGGAGCGCAAGCTCGTCAAGGCCAAGGCGAAGCCGCTGACCGGCACCGTCGCCGCCGTGAGCGTCGGTATCGTCGACGGAGTCCCGATGCTCGACCTGCGCTACGAGGAGGACGTGCGCGCCGAGACCGACATGAACGTCGTCTGCACCGGCGACGGCCGCTTCGTGGAGGTGCAGGGCACCGCCGAGGGCGAGCCCTTCGCGCGCGAGGAGCTCAACGGGCTGCTCGATCTCGCGGTCGCCGGCTGCGCCCAGCTCGACGGTGCGCAGCGCACGGCACTGGGGCACTGAACCGCAGCGGTCGCGGCCCGGAATTCCGGGCGGTCCGGGGAACTTTGCTCCCGCTTTACGCGTCTGACGGGGTGCGGGCCGCACGTGTCGAACCGTGCGGCCCGACCAGTCTCGGGGAGGGGACGCTGAGGTGTCACGCAGGAGAACTGCTCTGACAGCGGCTGCCGTCACGGCCGTCGTGCTGACCGTACCGGCGGTGGCGGGCTGCTCGGCCGTCGACCGGACACTGGACTGCGCCGGTACGGCGGTGACCGTCGCCCGCTCCGTGGACGACCTCCGGCAGGCCGTCTCCGACGCCGGCGAGGACCCGGCCCAGGCGAAGCAGGCCCTGGACCGGATCGACAAGAACCTCGCCGCGATATCCGAGGAGACCGACGACGGCGACATCGCCGAGTCCGTCTCCCGGCTGCAGCAGGCGGCCGACAGCGTCCGCTCCGACGTGGAGGCCGGACGCACCCCGCGGACCGGGCCGGTGACCGACGCGGCCGACGAACTGACACAGGTCTGCACCCCCGGCTGAACCACCCCCCGGGTGGGGAGATACTGGGTGGCCATGAGCACCCAGCGCCTGATCCTCGCCACCCGCAACGCCCACAAGGTCGTCGAGCTGAAGGCGATCCTCGCCGACGCGGGCCTCGAACCGGACCTGGTGGGCGCGGACGCCTTCCCCGAGGTGCCCGACGTCAAGGAGACGGGGGTGACGTTCGCGGAGAACGCGCTCCTCAAGGCGCACGCCCTCGCCCGGGCCACCGGGCTGCCCGCCGTCGCGGACGACTCCGGGCTCTGCGTGGACGTACTCGGCGGAGCACCCGGCATCTTCTCCGCACGCTGGGCCGGCCGGCACGGGGACGACGGCGCCAACCTGGACCTGCTGCTGGCCCAGCTCGCCGACATCGACACCGCACACCGCGCCGCCCACTTCGAGTGCGCGGCGGCCCTCGCGCTGCCCGACGGCACCGAACGCGTCGTCAGCGGACGGCTGCGCGGCACCCTCCGGCACGCCCCCGCGGGCGCCGGCGGGTTCGGCTACGACCCGATCCTGCAGCCCGAGGGCGAGTCCCGGACCTGCGCGGAACTCGAACCGGAGGAGAAGAACGCGATCAGCCACCGCGGCGAGGCGTTCCGCGCGCTGGCCCCCGCCGTGCGGGAGCTGCTCGGCTCGGACTGAAGCCCCTCAGGGTGCGCGAGGGGGGACTCGAACCCCCACGTCCGAAGACACCGGCACCTAAAGCCGTCCCGTCTACCAATTCCGGCACTCGCGCGCGCACGTATCGTACTGCGCCGGTGTGGCCGCGCACCGGGGCGGGGGCGGGCGCACCGGCGCGGGCCCGGAGCGGGGCGGAGGGCGGATGCCTTCCCGCGCGCCGGGGGGGGGACGGGGTGCGACGGGTCAGAACGTGGGCTCGTGGTTCTCGGCCCGGGCCAGTGCGCGGGCCTCCTCCGCGGTGCTGACCGAGGGTGGCGAGCCGGCCAGCGGTCTTTGGGCCGTCTCCTTCATCATGGCCACCGCGATGATGCCGAGCAGCGCCGCGCCGGAGGCGTAGTAGGCCGGGGCGAGGTTGTCCCCGGTGCTGTCCACCAGGTAGGTCATCACACCGGGCGCGGTGCCGCCGAACAGCGAGGTCGCCACGTTGTAGCCGATGGAGAGCGAGCCGTAGCGCACATCGGTGGGGAAGAGCGCGGGCAGCGTGGCCGACATCGTGCCCAGCAGGCACACCAGGCAGGCGCCGAGCACCAGCAGCCCGACCAGCACCGCGGCGAAGCTGCCCTGCTGGAAGAGGGCGAAGACCGGGACGGTCAGCACGAAGAAGCCGACCATGCCCGTCATCAGGACGGGCTTGCGTCCGAAGCGGTCGTTGAGGTGCCCGATCCGCTGGATGACGGCCGCCATCGCCACCATCGTGATGATGGCCGCGACCAGCTCCATCGAGTTCTCGTAGCCGAGGGAGTCGGTCAGATAGGCCGGCATGTACGAGAGCAGCATGTAGTCCGTGACGTTGTAGGCGGCCACCAGACAGATGCACAGCAGCAGGGTGCGCCACTGCTCGGAGAAGATGGACCGCAGTTCCTTCTGCGGCACGTTCTCCGAGAGCCGCGGCTCGCCCGCTTCCGCCGCGCCCGCCTCGGGGGCGGGCGCGAACTGCTCGGCGCGCTTCCGGAAGGCCGGGGTCTCGTCCAGCTTCATCCGCAGATACAGCCCCACGACCCCGATCGGCCCGCCCACCAGGAACGGGATGCGCCAGCCCCAGCGCAGCATCGCGTCGTCGCCCAGCGCGGTGTTCAGCACCAGCACCAGTGCGGCGGCCCCGGTGTAGCCGGTGAGAGTGCCCAGCTCCAGGAAGCTGCCGAAATAGCCGCGCCGTCTGTCCGGCGCGTACTCCGCGATGAAGGTGGCGGCGCCGCCGTACTCGCCGCCGGTGGAGAAGCCCTGCACCAGCCGGCACAGCAGCAGCAGTACCGGCGAGGCGAGGCCGATGGAGGAGTAGGAGGGGATCAGCCCGATGCAGAAGGTGCCCGCCGCCATCAGCACCATCGTCAGGGCGAGCACCTTCTTGCGCCCGATGCGGTCGCCGAGCGGACCGAAGAACAGTCCGCCCAGCGGCCGCACCAGGAAGGAGGCCGCGAAGGCGGTGAACGAGGCGAGCAGTTGGGTGCTGCCGCCGCCGGGGAAGAAGACTTTGCCGATGGTGACCGCGAGATAGGCGTAGATCCCGAAGTCGAACCACTCCATGGCATTACCGACAGCGGCGGCCTTGGTGGCACGTTTGACCGTCGGCTCGTCCGTCACGGTGATGTCGCTGAGGCGGACTTTCGGATCCCGTCTGCGGCGCACGGCGCGGAAGAGGTACCGGTGCCGCTTGAGCGCGGCCGGATCCGGGGGCTGGTCTTCGTGCTTCATTCCCCATGGGTACCACCCGCTCCACCTCCCTATACGGACCCGTTCCGGAGGCGGCGCACGATCACTCCGAAGCCAGCCCCAGGTCCCTGAGCAGCTTGGCGACGTGCCCGGTGGCCTTCACGTTGTACAGCGCCCGCTCGACCCGGCCCTCCTCGTCCAGGACGACGGTGGAGCGGATGACGCCGGTGACGGTCTTGCCGTAGAGCTTCTTCTCGCCGAAGGCGCCGTACGCCTCCATCGTCTCCTTGCCGGGGTCGCCGACGAGGGTGACCTTCAGCGACTCCTGCTCGCGGAACTTCGCCAGCTTCTCCGGCTTGTCGGGGGAGACGCCGATGACGTCGTAGCCCTGACCGGCCAGCAGTTCGAGGTTGTCGGTGAAGTCGCAGGCCTGCTTGGTGCAGCCGGGGGTCAGCGCCGCCGGGTAGAAGTAGACGATCACCTTGCGGCCCCGGTGGCCGGACAGCGAGACCTCCTTGCCGTCGGCGTCCGGCAGCGTGAAGTCGGGGGCGGTGTCGCCGGGCTCGAGTCGTGCGCTCATCGGGGCTCCTTCGTCTCCTGTGGGTTTCCTCCGGCGGCCGCCGCGGTACGCACCTGCACATGCGGTACGTCTCCGCGGTGGCGGCGGGGCCGACCCTGCCCGAGCGTAGCCGGAGGCCGTCGATCGGGGGTGCCGTGGGGCAGCGGCCCCGGCGAGCTGACAGGATGGCCGCTGACACACGGTAGGACGCAGGACTGACAGCGACGGAGGCAGCTCGGTGCCGGAAGCCAGGACCCCCGCGGACATCGAGGCGGACATCATCCGCAGGCGGCAGGAACTCGCCGTCGCGCTGGACGAGATCGCCGTACGCGTTCACCCGAAGACCATC
>NZ_ALAP01000054.1 GCF_000280905.1 Streptomyces sp. AA1529
GTCGGCGACGCCAAGGCGCGGGCCGCCGCCGCGGTGGACCGCACAGCGGGGCGTGCGTACGTGGTCGCCAACCGCGCGGTGTCCGACGTGCGGGCCCAGTTCGTCAGCGAGGACGGCGCCCCGCGGCTGGAGCGGGTCGTGCCGGCCGCGGTGCTGACCGCCGTCCTGGTCGGCGGGGTCCTCTCCCTCTCCTCCCGGCGCAGGTCCGGTGGGCGGCGGGCTCGCCGCAACCGCAAGTGAGGCGCTGAGATACGGTCTCCCGGTGAGCCCAAAGACCTCCGCCTCCGCGCACGACGACAAGCTGCCGATCCGGATGCTGCACGACCGCGTGCTCGTGCGGACCGACACCGGCGAGGGTGAGCGCCGCTCCTCCGGCGGCATCGTGATCCCCGCGACCGCGGCCGTGGGACGCAAACTGGACTGGGCCGAGGTGGTCGCCGTCGGCCAGCACGTGCGCACGGTGGAGCCCGGGGACCGGGTGCTCTACGACCCGGAGGACCGTGCCGAGGTCGAGGTGCGGGGAGTCGCCTACGTCCTGATGCGCGAACGCGATCTGCACGCCGTGGCCGCCGAACGCCTCCAGGACACCGACGACTCCACCGGTCTGTACCTCTAGGTCCGCCGAACCGCCCGAACCGCCCGCCGGGTCCGCCGAACCGCCCGAACCGCCCGCCGAGGCCGGCGGACGGCACGGACATGCCGGCGGCCCCGTTCCGTGGCCCGGCCCCGCCCGGTCAGTGGCCCGAGGTGGCCTTGAGGCCGACCACGGCCACCAGCAGCAGCGCGATGAAGAAGACCCGCGCCGCGGTCACCGGCTCGCCCAGCACCAGCATGCCGACGACGGCGGCGCCCGCCGCGCCGATGCCGACCCAGACGCCGTAGGCGGTACCGATCGGCAGGGTCTTCACGGCGAGGGCCAGCAGCACCATGCTGGTGGCGAACCCGGCGGCGGTCAGCACGCTGGGCCACAGCCGGGTGAAGCCCTCGGTGAAAGTGAGGCCGATCGCCCAGGCCACCTCGACGAGACCGGCGACGACGAGCAGGATCCAGGCCATGACGGCACCTCCGTGAGTTCGACTGCGGGGGTGCGTCGTCTTTCCGGGCCCGGTACGGCGCGTCTCGTCGGGACCGGCCCGCGAACGGGGCCGGTCCCAGGACCGTAGCAAACCGGGCGCCGAGGGGTGGTGGCCCGGCTCACCCGCGGTGGCCCGCGGGGCGGCCGGGCACCGCGGGCGGCGGGTCACCGGGGCGGGTCACCGGGGGCGGGGGACGGCCCGGGGGCCGGTCACGACGCCACCGGCCCCCGGGGAGTGCCGTCTCAGAGCCCGCCGGGGTCCCCGGAGGCGGCGTCGCCCCCGGGACCGCCGTTCCCGTTCCCGCCGACGACGCCGCCCCCCCCGCCGGGGTCGCCGCTGCCGCCGCTGTCGGCGCCGCCGGTGGCCGGGGGGCTCTGGGGCGGGCTGGACGGCGGCCTGGAGGGCGGGGTCGACGGCGTCGACGGCCGGTCGCTCGGCTCCGCCGGCTTCGAGGGCTCGTCGCTCGGCCGGTCCGACGGCGCCTGGCTCGACGGGTCCGTGCTGAACGGCGGTTGGCTGGGCGACACGTTCCCCTTGCCGGCCGTGTCCAGGTCGAAGTCCTTGGCCGGGCGGCCCTCCAGCGCCTTCTTGGTGTAGGCGGCCCAGATCTGGGTCGGGAAGCCGCCGCCGTTGACGCGGGGCCGGCCGCCCGTTCCGTAGAGCGGTTCCTGGACGGCCGTCTTCGGGTTCTGCCCCATCACCGAGACGACGGTGGACAGGTCCGGGGTGTAGCCCGCGAACCAGGCCGCCTTGTCCTCCTCGGCGGTGCCGGTCTTGCCCGCGGCCGGGCGCCCCGCCGCCTGGGCCGCGGTACCGGTGCCGCCCTGGACGACGCTGCGCAGCGTGGCCGTCG
The DNA here is from genome assembly GCF_000280905.1 of Streptomyces sp. AA1529. Lineage (GTDB taxonomy): Bacteria > Actinomycetota > Actinomycetes > Streptomycetales > Streptomycetaceae > Streptomyces. The sequence goes on from NZ_ALAP01000054.1 coordinate 1,930, forward strand.
TGGAGTCGGCGGCCTCCCGGGGGACGGCGTGCACGGGGTCGGGGTCGGGCAGGCTGATCACCTCACCGCCGCGGGTGGCCTTCTCCACCATGCTGTAGTGGCCGTGCTTGCCGTGGTTGGCCAGCGTGGCGTACGCCTCCGCCATGTCGAGCACCGAGGCCGTGGTGACGCCGAGCGCGATGGAGCCGTTCTCGGTCAGGTTGGGCGCGTCCTTCGGGATGCCCAGGTCGATCGCGGTCTCCTTGACGTTCTTGGGGCCGACGTCGATACCCATCTGCGCGAAGACGCTGTTGACCGACTTGTCCATCGCGGTCGAGACGGGGATCTTCCCGTAGGAGTGCTGGTCCTCGTTGGCGGGCGCGTATCCCGTACCGCGTCCGTCGCTCACCACCTCGCGCTTGTTGGTGCCGTCGTAGACGGTGTCGGCCCGGATGAGCCGGCCGTCCTGGGTGGTGGACCGGTTCTGGACGGCCGAGGTGAACAGGAACGGCTTGAACGTGGACCCGACCTGGTAGTCCCGGCGGGTCGCGTTGTTCGTGTACTGCTTGGTGTAGCCGATGCCGCCGTACATCGCGACGACCTTGCCGGTCTTCGGGTCGACCGAGGCGCCGCCCGCGCGGACGTAGCTGTCGACCTTGCGGTTCTTCCGGTCCAGCTTCGCCATCAGCTCGTCGTCGACCGCGTCCCGCATGGCCTTCTGCTTCTTCGGCTGGAACGTGGTGGTGATCCGGAAGCCGCCGGCCGCCAGCCGCCGCTCGTCGATGATCTCGTTGCCGATCAGGTAGTTCTTGACCGCGTCCCGGAGGTAGCCGCGCTCGCCGGACAGGTTCCGGGGCGGCTTGACCTTGTGCGGTTCGGGGAACTTCATGCCCGTGCGGTCACTCTTGCTCAGCCAGCCCTCCTTGACCATGCCGTCCAGCACGTAGTTCCAGCGGGCGACGGCGCGGTCCTTGCTCTCCGGGTGGGCGCGGGTGTCGTAGGCGTTGGGCGAGTTGACCAGCGCGGCCAGGTAGGCGCCCTCGCCGGCGGTCAGCTCGCTGACGTCCTTGCCGTAGTAGGCGTGCGCGGCCGACTGGATGCCGTAGGCGTTCCGGCCGAAGTAGCTGGTGTTGAGGTAGCCCTGCAGGATGTCGTTCTTGCTGACCTCGTTGTCCAGCTTCAGCGCGATGAAGAACTCCTTGGCCTTGCGGGTGACCGTCTGGTCCTGGCTCAGGTAGTAGTTCTTCACGTACTGCTGGGTGATCGTCGAGCCGGACTGCCGCTCGCCGCCGGTGACCATGTTCCAGCCCGCGCGGGCCATCGCCTGCGGGTCGACGGCGGACTCGTGGTAGAAGTCGCGGTCCTCGGCGGCCAGCACCGCGTGCTGGGTCGTCTTCGGCACCTTGCCGAGGGTGACGTTCTCCCGGTTGATGTCGCCGTCCCGGGCGATCTGGCTGCCGTCCGCGTACAGGTAGACGTTGGTCTGCGCCGCGGCGGCGTCGTTCGGGGCGGGAATGCTCACCAGCAGGTACCCGGCCACGAGCGCGCCGGACACCGCCAGGACGACCAGCAGGAAGCCGCCCAGCACCATCCGCCAGGTGGGCAGCAGCCTGCGCCAGCCGGTACGGCGGCGCTTCTGCTTCTTCATGGCCTTGTCGGCCTTCTTGGCGGCTTTGCCCTGCTCCGCCTCGGGGGTGTTCGCCATGAGACTGCCGCTCTCCTCGGATGCGGGACCGTCCCCGGCCGGGCCCTGCCCCAGGGGAACGGCGGCAGTCGCGGCCGGGTCGGCCGGTGACGGCGGTGCGGGCTTCTCGGGCGGGTCGGACGCCCCCGCCGGAGCGGACCGTCCGTCCGGTTCCGGCTCCCGGGGCGACGCGGGTGTCCCGGGGGTCGCGGGCTGCCCGGAGCGGGCGGACTGCTCGGCCGCGGATATGGAGCGCTCCGGCGCCCCGGCCGGCTCCTCGTCCCCGGGGCCCGGCGTTCCGTCCCCGCCGCCCGGCCGCGCACTCTGCGGGCCCGGCTCCGCGGACGCCTCCGGCTGCTCGTCCGGGGTGCCCGGCTGCTCGTCCCGCGCGTCCGGCTCCGGCGCCGCGGCCTTCGGGGCGGTGCCCTCCGCGGGCTGCCCCGGGCACGCGTCGGCCGCCGGGCGCTCCGGCGGGGTCCCCGCACCCCCCTCGGCGGCCGCGTCGCTCCCGGCCTCGGCCGGGTCCGGCTGCCGCCGGGGGGTCTGCGCTGGCGGGCCGTCCGACTCCGGCTCCCGGCCGTCGGCGTCGCGGTTCGGCTCGTCACTCATGTCTGCAGGGACTCCTCGTCCAATGGCGGGCGATGCTCGTACGCCCCGTAGAACACTTTCGCACCCGCCGTACCGGAGAACGGCTGCGGGGCCGTAGCCCGGCCCGGTGGATATTCGATGGTCGTCCACCCGGCCCGTGGACTAGGCTCACTGGCTTCGTCCACGCGCGGTGTTTCGCACGGCAGTGCTATGGAAGAGACGGTGGAGGGGCCAGAAAGGATGCATCTGCTCCGTCTCCATTTCGCCGTGGCCCTGAGCGGCTTCCGTCGCTATGCCACCTACCGCGTCGCCACGGCGGCCGGAGTCTTCACCAACACCGTCTTCGGCTTCATTCTCGCCCATACGTTCCTGGCCCTGTGGCACGAGCGTCCCCACCTCGGCGGATACGACCAGAGCCAGGCGCTGACCTTCGTCTGGACCGGGCAGGCGCTGCTGGCCGCCGCGGCGCTGATGGGCGGCGGCTTCCAGGACGAGTTCCAGGAACGGATCAGGAACGGCGACGTCGCCATCGACCTCTACCGGCCGGTCGACCTGCAGACCTGGTGGCTCGCCGCCGACCTGGGGCGGGCCCTCTTCCAGCTGCTCGGCCGCGGTGTGCTGCCGCTGGCGCTCGGCTCCCTCGTCTTCGATCTGGCGCTGCCCGCCTCCCTGGGTACCTGGCTGTGGTTCCTGGCCGCGGTGCTGCTGGCGATCGTGGTCAGCTTCGCGGTCCGCTACCTGTTCGCGCTGTGCGGGTTCTGGCTGCTGGACGCGACCGGCCTCGGCGCGCTGTCCGGGCTGCTGAGCGTCTTCTTCTCCGGGATGCTGCTGCCGCTGTCCGTCTTCCCGGGCGGCTTCGGCGACGCGGCGCGGCTGCTGCCGTGGGCCGCGATGCTCCAGGTGCCCGCCGACGTGCTGCTGGGCACCCACCCCGGCGGCGCGGCGGCCGGGCTCGCCTTCCAGGCCGGGTGGGCGGTGGTGCTGCTGGCCGCGGGGCGGCTCCTGCAGGCCGTCGCGACCCGCAAGGTGGTGGTCCAGGGTGGCTGAGACCGACCGGCCGCCGCTCGTCGCCGGGACCGGCCGCGGCGCGCTCGGCACCGCGCTGGGCCGCGCGGCCTGGGCGGTGCGGGCCTACTGCTTCATCGCCGCGATGTGGGTGCGCTCGACGATGGCGTACCGCACCTCGTTCGCGATCATGCTGGTGGCCAACTTCGCGACGACCGCTCTCGACTTCGCCGCCATCATGATCATGTTCGGCCAGGTGGACGCACTGGGCGGCTTCACGCTGCCCGAGGTCGCCTTCCTCTACGGCACCTCCGCCGTCGCCTTCGGCCTCTCGGACCTGCTGCTGGGCTCGGCGGAGCGGGTCGGCCGCCGGGTGCGCGACGGCACCATGGACGTCCTGCTGACCCGGCCGGTGCCCGTCCTCAGCCAGCTCGCCGCCGACCGGTTCGCGCTGCGCCGGCTGGGCCGGATCGTCCAGGGCTCCCTGGTGCTGGGCTGGGCGGTCTCCCGGCTGGACCTGGAGTGGACCGCGGGCAGGGTCGCGCTGCTGGTCTCCATGCTGCTGTGCGGCACCGTCATCTTCGGCTGCGTGTTCGTCGTCGGCGGCGCCTTCCAGTTCTGGGCGCAGGACGCCTCCGAGGTGCCGAACGCCTTCACCTACGGCGGTACGACGCTGCTCCAGTACCCGCCCACCGTCTTCGGCAGGGAGCTGGTGCGCGGCGTGACGTTCGTGGTGCCGCTGGCCTTCGTCAACTGGCTGCCGGCGCTGCGGCTGCTGGGCCGGGACGATCCCCTGGGCCTGCCGGACGGGCTCGACCTGGCCGCCCCCGCCGTCGCGCTCCTGTGCTGCGCCGTGGCGGGTGCGGCGTGGCGGGCGGGGCTGCGCTCCTACCGCAGCACGGGAAGCTGACCGGGCACCGGAGCGCCGGCGCCCCGGAGCGCCGGTACTGGGACGAGATGAGGAGGGACGCGAGAGCAGTGAGCGATGTGGATGCCGCGGGTGCCGCGGACAGCGCGGGTGACATGGCCGCCGCGGGCGGTGCGGACGCCGGGTTCATCGACGTACGGGACCTGACCAAGACCTTCACCGTGCGCCGCCGCAGTGGTCTGCTGCGCCGCACGGCCACCTCGGTACGGGCCGTGGACGGTATCTCCTTCGCACTGCGCCGCGGTGAGATGGTCGGCTTCATCGGACCCAACGGCGCCGGCAAGTCGACCACCATCAAGATGCTCACCGGCATCCTCACCCCCTCCACCGGCAGGCTGCGGGTCGCCGGGGTGGACCCGTGGCAGGAGCGCACCCGGCTGGTGCGGCGCATCGGTGTCGTCTTCGGGCAGCGCACCACGCTGTGGTGGGACCTGCCGCTGCGCGACTCCTACGCGCTGGTCCGCCGGATGTACCGGATCCCGCGCGCCCGCTTCGAGGAGAACCTGGCGCGCTGCGTGGAACTCCTGGAACTGGGCGACCTGCTGGACGTGCCGGTCCGGCAGCTCTCGCTGGGGCAGCGGATGCGCGGCGACATCACCGCGGCCCTGCTGCACGACCCCGACGTGCTCTACCTGGACGAGCCCACGATCGGTCTGGACGTCGTCAGCAAGGCGCGGGTGCGCCGGTTCCTGACCTCGCTCAACGCGGAGCTGGGCACGACCGTGCTGCTGACCACGCACGACCTGAGCGACATCGAGCACCTGTGCGAGCGGGTGGTGGTCATCGACCAGGGCCGGCTGCTGTACGACGGCTCGCTCGGCGGCCTCCAGGAAGCCGGCCGCGGCGAGCGCACCCTGATCGTCGACCTGGAGTACGAGCTGCCGCCGATAGCAGGGCTGGAGGGGGCACGCACCGTCCGCACCGAGGGCCCCCGCCAGTGGCTGGCCTTTCCCGCCGCCGCCAGCGCCGCGCCGCTGGTCGCCAGGCTCGCGGCGGAGTACCCGCTGGTGGACCTCTCCCTCCGCGAACCGGCCATCGAGGACGTGATCGCCCGGATGTACGCGGGCTGACCGGGCCTTCCCGGGAGCCGCCCCGCTGCTCTCACAGCGTCGCGGGCCGCGACCCCTTCAGGCTCTGCAGATCCATCGCCTGGGCCATGGCCTGGTACCCGTTGTCGCTCGGGTGCAGATGATCGCCCGAGTCGTACGCCGCGCGCAGCCGCTCGGGGTGGGCCGGGTCGCGCAGGGCGGCGTCGAAGTCGACCACGGCGTCGAACACCTTCCCCTTCCGGATCTCGGCGTTGACGCCCTGCCGTACGGCCTCCATGCGCGGGGTGTAGCCCCGGTGCCCGCCGAAGGGGGTGAGCGTGGCGCCGACGACCCGCAGTCCGCGGGTGTGCGCCTGCCGCACCAGGTCCCGCAGCCCGTTCACGATCCGCTGCGGATCGCGCTGCCGCGGCGGCTTGATGATGTCGTTGAGCCCCATCTCGACGACGACGACCTTCAGCCCGGTACGGGAGAGCACGTCGCGGCTCATCCGGGTCAGCCCGCTCGGCCCGTTGTTGGGCGAGTACTTGCTGCCGTCGACCAGCACCCGGTTCCCGCTGATGCCCGCGTTCAGGACGCTCAGCGGGGGCGCGTCGCGCTCCGTGCGCAGCCGCTCGGCCAGGAAGTCGGTCCAGCGCCGGTTGGCACCGGGGCTGGAGGTGATGCCGTCGGTGATCGAGTCGCCCAGCACCGCGACGGCGCCCTGCGTCTCGGAGCTCCACACGTCCACCCCGGTGAGGTAACGCCAGTACGGGCTCTGCTGGTTGAAGGCGGTGCCCGAGGTGTCCTCGGCCCGGTCGCCCGTGGCCACATAGCTGGTCTGCCGTGCGTAGGGGTGGTAGGTGACCGGGCCGGAGGGCGTGGGGGAGTAGGTGGTGACCAGCAGGTCCGCCGCGTGCGGCACGTTCAGCCGCACCGCGTCACTGGTGACCTCGCCGCCGGCCGGGATGGTGACCGAGGTCTTGTTGCCGAACCGGAGCCGGCGCATGCTGCCCGCCGCTGCCGTGGGGTTGCTGGGGGCCGCGGCCAGCGCGACGCTCGCGTGCGTGATGGTCAGCGGCCGGTTGCCGAACAGGTTGGAGAGCCGCACCCGGGCGCCCGTGCCGCCCACCGAGGTGTGCACGACGTTGCGGATCGACATGTGCGCGAAGCCGTCCCGGCTGCGCGGTTCGGCCGCTGCCGGCGCCGCCGACCAGGTGCCGACCCAGTTCCCGGAGGAGGCGGGCGCGGCCGAGTTGCGTGCCCGCGGCGAGTCCTCGCCCCGTCCCTGGTCGCGGTTGCCGGCGCCGATGAATATCGCGGTCGAGACGAGGACCACGAGCGCCGCCAGTCCGGCGAGCAGGGCATAGCCCATGTTCCTGGTCACGCGCGCTCGTTCTCCTCGGGCTGCACGGAGCTCGCGGCTCCGGTCGGTCTGCGGTGCCATGATCCCACGATCGGGGTGCGGCGCCCTGTCGGGGGCCGTACGCCGGACGGGGCCTCGACGGGCCGGTTCCCCCCGGCACCACCTTGCTGGTTCCTGATGTTCTGCACTGCCGCCCACACAGACGCGGCAGAGCCGCGCTCCGTTCCACGCGCGTCCGGTGGAGGGAGAATGTCCTTCCCCGTACCGGGAGGTGATCCGGTGCGCGGACGGTAGCGAGGGTTCCCCGGTGTTCCGCCGGTATGCGGGGCGTGGCCAGGGACGATCCAGGGGGAGGGCGGAGCGGATGGACCGGGCGACCGAGGGCGAGCACTCCGATCACGAGGAGGCCCACGTGAGAGCGATCACACGCGGCCGGGCCGCCGGGCGCAGCGCATCGGGAACCGGGGAGCCGGTGTTGGACCACTCGGGTGGCGCTGCGGCTGCGGGCGCTGCGGGCGCTGCGGGCGCTGCGGGCGCCCCGGGGCCGCGGGTGCCGGGCGGTGCCGGGGGGCTCACCCCGGCCGACGAGGAGCGCCGCCGCGGCGTGCGGCGGATGAAGGCCATCGCCACCGGGGCGCTGCTGCTGATGGCCGTGGTCTTCGCGGCGGCCACCTGGGCGGAGCACGCCGGAGCCGGACCCTGGAGCGGCTATGTCGCGGCGGCGGCCGAGGCCGGGATGGTGGGTGCGCTCGCCGACTGGTTCGCGGTCACGGCGCTCTTCCGGCATCCGATGGGGCTGCCCATTCCGCACACCGCGATCATTCCCACCAAGAAGGACCAACTCGGCCGCAGTCTCGGCGACTTCGTGGGAGAGAACTTCCTCTCCGCCGACGTCGTGCGCGAGCGGCTGCACGCGGTCGGGATCAGCGGCCGGTTCGGCGCCTGGCTGGCCCGCCCCGAGCACGCCGACCGGGTGACGGCCGAGCTGGCCACCGCGCTGCGCGGGGCGCTCACCGTGCTGCGGGACGCGGACGTGCAGGCCGTCGTCAGCGAGGCGATCACCCGCCGCGCCACCGCCAAGGAGGTCGCGCCGGGACTCGGCGCGATGCTGGAGCGGATCGTCGCGGACGGCGGCCACCGCCGCGTCGTCGACCTGGTGTGCACCCGGGCCGCCGAGTGGCTGCACGAGCACGGCGACTCCGTGATGGGTGCGGTCGCGGGAGGCGCGCCGGGCTGGACGCCGAAGTTCGTGGACCGGCGGGTCGGCGAGCGGGTCTACCGCGAACTGCTGCGCTTCGTCACGGAGATGCGGGACATGCCCGACCACCCCGCGCGGGGGGCTGTGGACCGCTTCCTGCGGGACTTCGCCACCGACCTGCAGACCGACCCGGACACCCGCGCCCGGGTGGAGCGGCTGAAGAACGAGACGCTGGCCCGTGCCGAGGTGCAGGACCTGATCGCCTCGGTGTGGGGTGCCGTGCGGGCGATGCTGGTGGCCGCCGCCGAGGACGAGCGCAGCGAGCTGCGCGTCCGGGCCCGGGCGGCGCTGCTGTCGCTGGGCGGCCGGCTGGCGGCCGACGGCCGGCTGCGGTCGAAGGTGGACGGTTGGATCGAGGGCGCCGCCGCGCATCTGGTGACCACCTACCGGGGCGAGATCACCTCGCTGATCTCGGAGACGGTCGCGAGCTGGGACGCCGAGCACACCTCGCGGAAGATCGAGGCCCATATCGGGCGGGACCTGCAGTTCATCCGGATCAACGGCACGGTGGTCGGCTCGCTGGCCGGGCTGGCCATCCACACGGTGGCCCGGCTGGCGGGCGCGTAGGCCCGGCGCCCGCCGGCCGGGCGCGTCGTCCGTGCGGCGCGGAACGCGGTCCGCCGGGAACGTCGCGGTGCCGAAATGCCGGAATACCGGATGTGGCGCCACCAAACGCCAGGCTACTTCCGTATTACGGATGCTACGGTCCAGTACGTGAACTCTCTCTTGTGGTTCTGAACGCCCTCCTGGACGATCTGCTGATTCGCCTGGGAGGGAGAGCGACGTGAAACTGCTCCGCGTCGGACCTGCGGGAGCCGAGCGCCCCGCGCTGCTGGACGAGGACGGAACCCTGCGCGACCTGTCGGGGGTCGTCCCCGACATCGACCCCGAACTGCTCGCGGACCCCGCCGCGCTCGACCGGGTGCGCGCGGCGGCCGCCGCCGGGAAGCTGCCCGCAGCGGCGGCGGACACCGGGCCCGAGGGGCCGCGCATCGGGCCGCCGCTGGCCCGCATCGGCAAGATCGTGTGCATCGGGCTGAACTTCCACGACCACGCGCGGGAGACCGGCGCCCCGGTGCCCGAGGAGCCCATCGTCTTCATGAAGGCGCCCGACACGGTCGTCGGCCCGCACGACCCGGTGCTGATCCCGCGCGGCAGCCGGAAGACCGACTGGGAGGTCGAACTGGCCGTCGTCGTCGGCCGCACCGCCCGCTATCTGGAAACCGACCGGGCGGCGCTGGGCTGCGTCGCCGGGTACGCGGTCGGCAACGACGTGTCCGAACGCGCCTTCCAGCTCGAACGCGGCGGGCAGTGGGACAAGGGCAAGAACTGCGAGACCTTCAACCCGCTGGGCCCCTGGCTGGTCACGGCCGACGAGGTGCCCGACCCCCAGGCGCTGGCGATGCGTCTGTGGGTGAACGGCACGCTGCGCCAGGACGGCAGCACCGCCGACCAGATCTTCCCGGTCGCCGAAGTGCTGCGCCACCTCAGCCACTTCATGACTCTGCACCCCGGCGACATCGTCTCCACCGGCACCCCGGCGGGCGTCGCGATGGGGATGCCGGAGCCCAAGCCCTATCTGCGCGACGGCGACGTCGTCGAACTGGAGATCGCGGGCCTGGGCCGGCAGCGCCAGGTCATGACGTCGGCCTAGCCGCGTCGCGCCCCGGGGCGGCCCCGCGCCCCGGGGCCGCCCCGAGTGCCCGGATCGTGCGACTGCCCGGAGCGTTCGGCCGGGACCGTTCCGGAGCGCGCCCGGTCCGCGGCCGGGTTTCGACCCGAACACGACCTCATGCGGGGCCAGTTGCGTGAAATCATGCCCTCGTCCGGAACGCAGGGGACGGGGGCGGGACAGTGACAGAGCCGTTCGGAATGGGTGTGTTCGCGCTCAGTGGTGAGCTGCGCCGACTCGGGCCCTACCGGCTGCTGGGCCAGCTGGCCACCGGCGGTATGGGGGTGATCTACCTCGGCCGGCACCCCGACACGGGCCGGATCGTGGCCGTCAAGACACTGCTGGCCCCGGGCGGGGTGAGCGAGGAGGCCCGCAAGCGCTTCGCCCGCGAGACCAGGCTGGCCCGCCGCGTGCGGAGCACGTACACCGCCCGGGTGCTCGACTCCGACATCGCGGCCGAGCGGCCCTGGATGGCCATGGAGTACGTGCCGGCGCCCTCGCTCGAAGCACTCGTGGTGCAGCAGGGGCCGCTCGGGGACGAGGAGGCGGTGCGCCGGATCGCCCCCGGCATCCTGCGGGCGCTCGCGGAACTGCACGGCAAGGGCATCGTGCACCGGGACGTGAAGCCGCTCAACATCCTGCTGACCGCGAAGGGCCCGAGGGTCATCGACTTCGGCATCTCGCACGCCGGCGACCTCACCAGCACCCGGCTCACTCTCGGCACCATCGCCTTCGCCGCGCCGGAACAGGCCGAGGGGCAGCCCAGCACGTTCGCCTCCGACATCTATGCGCTCGGCGTCACCCTCCACTACGTGGCCTGCGGACGGCTGCCGTACCCGGAGACCCAGGAGCCGCTGCAGCAGCTCAACCACGTACGGCGGGCGGCGATCGACCTGGACGGCCTGCCCGCGGGCCTCACCGGGGTGGTCGGCGACTGCCTCGCGGTGCGGCCCGAGGACCGGCCGACCGCCGAGCAGCTCATCCGGCGCTTCGCCAGGCGAGGCTCCCACGCCCTGCCGGGCGGCTGGACCTCGCTGATCGACCAGTACGCCGAAGAAGGCAGCCGCCTCCAGCGCGCCGCCGACCAGTCGGAGGCGGAGACCGTCACCCGCAGCTGGACCTCGGACGTTCCGGGGCACACCAGGCGCGTGACCGGGGAAGGGCGGTCCGGGGGCAGGCGGCAGGCGGCAGGGGCGCGGGCGAACGCGCCGGGGAACGACCGGCCGCCCACGCCCGCGCGCAACCAGGGCCCGGGCGCCCCGGCCGGGAACCCGGATACGGGCGGGTCGACGCCGGGCCGCACCCTGGGGGGCATCGCCGCCGCCATCGGCGCCGTGGTCGTCGCGGCGCTGCTGCTGTCCGACCAGGACAAGCCCTCCGATGCGGACGAGCTCTCCGACGCGAGGCCCACCGTTTCCGCGAGCCGGCTGCTGACCGACCACGACTTGACGCCGGGCCGCCTCACCTCGGGGACCACCGGTGGCACGGACCCGGCCGACGCCGGGCCGACCCGTACGCCGACCCACACCAGGCCGATCGACGACGACCCGCCGGAGACCGACGCCGCGTCCCGTCCGACGTACGACGCTCCGGCTCCCGCGCCCGAACCGACCTCCGCCCCGCCCCGGAACTACTACGGGGCCATCGCGGTGGGACATGACGGCAGCAACGGCAGGTCCTGGGACCACAGTTCGCGCAGCGCCGCCGAGCAGGGCGCGATGTCCCACTGTTCCGGCCCCGGCTGCAAAGTCCTCGTCTCCTTCGCCAACGGCTGCGGCGCCGTCGCCCACAACCCGAACAACCACCGCTACTGGGGCGGCCACGGCCGCACGCGGGCCGCGGCCGAGCAGGCGGCGCGGGCGCGCGCGGGCGGCGGCCGCACGATCGCCTGGGCGTGCACCCGGCGCTGACGAACCGGGCGGCACAGCCGCTCCGCACGCTGCCCGCGGGTGAGGCCCCGACAGCAGGCCCCGACAGCACGCCGCCCGGCTCGCGGGTCGCGTCCTAGCCGCCCCGCGCGAAGGACCGCGCGGTCTCCAGCACCTGGAGGGCCGCGGCCGCCTCGTGGGCGGTCACCGGCGGCGGCGTGCCCTCGCGCAGCGCACCGGCGACCGCGTCGTAGAAGGCCGGGTAGTCACCGTCCAGCGTCGGCACGGTGCGCAGGGCGCCGGGCGGGTCCTGCGCACCCAGCGTGCCCCAGGAGTCCTCCGGCTCCACCCCCCACGGCGCCCCCTCGACCGGGCGCGCGCCCCCGCGCAGCGCGCTCTCCTGCGGGTCGAGGCCGTACTTCACATACGCGGCGCGGCTGCCCAGCACCCGGAAGCGCGGTCCGAGCTGGGCCGCCGTGGCGCTCATCCACAGGTGGGAGCGGACGCCGCTCTCGTGGGTGATGGCGATGAAGGTGTCGTCGTCCGCCGCGGCGCCCGCCCGCCGCACGTCCGACTCGGCGTAGACGGAGGCGGCCGGGCCGAAGAGGGTCAGCGCCTGGTCGACGACGTGGCTGCCCAGGTCGTAGAGCAGCCCGCCCACCTCCTCCGGGTCGCCCGACTCGCGCCAGCCGCCCTTGAGCCGGGGCCGCCAGCGCTCGAACCGCGACTCGAAGCGGAACACCTCGCCCAGCGCGTCCTCGGCCAGCAGCGAGCGCAGGGTGAGGAAGTCGTTGTCCCAGCGGCGGTTCTGGAACGGCGCCAGCAGCAGCCCCCGGGACTCGGCCTTCGCGGCCAGCTCGCGGGCCTCGGCACCGGTGGGCGCCAGCGGCTTGTCCACCACGACCGGCAGCCCCGCGTCCAGGGCGCGGCGCGTCAGCGGCACATGGGTGCGGTTCGGGGTGGCGACCACCACCAGATCGAGCCGGTCCGCGTCCGCGAACAGTTCGTCCGCCGAGGCGACCGTCCGCACCTCGTCGCCCGGGGCGCCCGCCTCCCGGGCGCGCTTGCGGCGCTCCGGGTCGGAGGTGACGACGGTGTCCAGCACGAGCCCCGGCGTGGTGGCGATCAGCGGGGCGTGAAAGACCGATCCGGCCAGCCCGAAGCCGAGCAGTCCGACGCGGAGCGGGGTGGCGGTGGTGTCCATGCGGTTCATGCCCCCACCCTCGCAAAGCCCGCGGCCCGGAGCACGCACCCGGCCGCCCGCTTCCGCCGCCCGCGGGCGCTTCCCGGCGCTTCCGGGCACTCTCCGGCACCGGAGCGCCTGCGCCCCGGCTGACCTGCACCGGCCGCTGCCGCTACGCTGAGCGCGGCGGCCGGTTCCGTGCCCCGGCGTACCCGGGCACGCTCCTCCGCCGGCCGGACCACCACGACCTGGCAGGAGTCCATCCGTGGCAGAGCGCAAGCCCATCGAGTCCTGGCTCACCGACATGGACGGTGTGCTGATGCACGAGGGGATCCCCGTCCCCGGCGCCGACTCGTTCATCAAGCGGCTCAGGGAGTCGGGGCGGCCGTTCCTGGTGCTCACCAACAACTCGATGTACACACCCCGGGATCTGCACGCCCGGCTGGCCCGCATCGGGCTGACCGTGCCGACGGAGAACATCTGGACCTCCGCGCTGGCCACCGCGCAGTTCCTGGACGACCAGCGCCCCGGAGGCACCGCCTACGTCATAGGGGAGGCCGGGCTGACGACGGCCCTGCACGACATCGGCTACGTCCTCTCCGACGCCGACCCGGACTACGTGGTGCTGGGCGAGACGCGCACCTACAGCTTCGAGGCGCTGACCCGGGCCATCCGGCTGATCAACGACGGCGCCCGCTTCATCGCCACCAACCCCGACGAGACCGGCCCCTCCGCCGAGGGCGCGCTGCCCGCCACCGGGTCGGTCGCCGCTCTGATCACCAAGGCCACCGGCCAGCACCCCTACTTCGTCGGCAAGCCCAATCCGCTGATGATGCGTGCCGGTCTCAACGCGATCGGCGCCCATTCCGAGACCAGCGCCATGATCGGCGACCGGATGGACACCGACGTCCGGGCCGGGATGGAGGCCGGGCTGGAGACCTTCCTGGTGCTGACCGGGCTGACCCGGCCCGACGAGGTGGAGCGGTACCCCTACCGCCCCTCCAGCGTCGTCGACTCCATCGCGGACCTCGTCGACCGGGTCTGACCCGCTCCCGGCCGCCCCGCGCACCGCCGCGGGGCAGCGGGTCCCGCCCGGGCGGACGGGACCGCTCGGGTGCCGGAGTCACGGCCGTGCGCGGCGTGTTCTGTGACACGATGGGCCGACGCTGCGGCCGGTCCGCGGCCCGCACCGCCGCGGTTCGCGGCGGTCCGGCGACCCGGCCGACGCCGGCAGTGCAGCCGAGGGGGAGTGGATGTACGGCAGCGCCCGGAGTCTCGCGCGCGCCCGGGGGGCTGCGGGGAGCACGCTGGTGGGAGCCCTGCTGCTGGCGGGCTGTTCCGCACCGGACGCCCCGGACGGCGCCGGGTCCGAGGCGGGCTCCACGGTGCGGCAGCGCCCCAGGTCCGTCGTCCCCTACTGGGTCGACCCCGGGGGGAACGCCGCGCGGCAGGCCCGTACCGACGCCGCGGACGGCGCCTCCGCGCGGGCCCGTGAGCTGCGGAAGATCGCCGGGCAGCCGGTGGCCGACTGGCTCGGCCCCGCCGACCCGCGCGGTCACGCGGCCCGCGTCACCGAGGCCGCCACCGCCGCGGACCGGGAGGCGCTGCTGGTCCTCTACAACGTGCCGCACCGCGACTGCGGGCAGTACAGCAAGGGCGGGGCCGAGAGCGCCGCGGCGTACCGCGGGTGGCTGGACGAGGTCGCGCAGGGCATCGGGAGCCGGGCCGCCACGGTGATCGTGGAACCGGACGCCCTCGCGCACACCGTCTCGGGTGCGTGCGCCGCGCCGAAGCTGCGCGCGGAGCGCTACCGGCTGCTGGCCGACGCCGTCACCCGGCTCAAGCGGTTGCCCCGCACGACGGTCTACCTGGACGCCGGCAATCCGGACTGGGTCCGCGACCCCGGTGCGCTGGCCGAGCCGCTCGACCGCGCCGGGATCGAGCGGGCCGACGGCTTCGCGCTGAACGTCTCCAACTTCCAGACCACCGCCTCCAACATCGCCCACGGCAAGCGGCTCTCGGCGAAGGTCGGGGGCAAGCACTTCGTCGTGGACACCAGCCGGAACGGCAACGGGCCGCTGCGCGGCGGCGAGGAGAGCTGGTGCAACCCGCCCGGACGGGCCCTGGGCGAACCGCCCACCACCAGGACGGGGCACGACCTGGTGGACGCCTACCTGTGGATCAAGCGCCCGGGGGAGTCGGACGGCGAGTGCCGCGGTGGCCCGAAGGCCGGTACCTGGTGGCCGGAGTACGCCCTGGAGCTGGCCCGCAACGCCGACGGACAGGACGGGCAGGACGGACAGGACGAGCAGCGGTCGTAGCCGGCCGGCCGGTGCGGCTCCGCGCTCCGGGGAGTGCCGGGGCGCGGAGCCGGCGGACGGCAGGCGGCCTACTCCGGGTCGCCCGTGGTCACCGTGGTGTGCGCGGCGTCCGGGTCGATGCCCACCTTCACCCACCGGGCCTTGGAGGGCACGCCGTCCGCGTCCACCCCGAAGACCATCCACCAGCCGGGGGTGACCAGCGACGGGTCGTCCGGGATGGTCGTGGTCACCGTTCCGTCCCGGGATGTGTTCATCTTCAGGGCCACCGACGACTGCTCCACGTTCGTCACGTGGGTGAACGAGCCGGGCCGCACCATCCGCAGCCGTTCGAAGGAGGCCGCGTCCTTGCTGCGGAAGGAGACGCGGTCGCCGGGCGCGAGGTTCTCGGCGGCGTCCGCGTCGGCCGTGCGCAGCTGCGGCTGCTCCTTGCCCTGATGGAGATAGGGCGGGGTGTAGATCTCGATGCGCTGGTCGAACTCGCCCGGCTTGGTGTTGGCCTTGTCCGCGTACAGCGAGTCCGAGCCGAAGGTCATCACCCGGCCGTCCGGCAGCAGCAGCCCGCCGGAGTGGTAGTTGCGGCCGACCAGCGGGGCGGCGGCCTCCTCGAACTCGTTGCTCTTCGGGTCGTAGAGCGCGGCCTTCAGCACGTTGCTGTCGCTCTTGCCCCGGTAGCGGCCCGATCCGTTGGTGGTCAGCACGGTGTCGTCCGGCAGGATCACGCTGCTGGGGTAGCGGACCTTGTCGTAGAGGTCGGGCCCGTCGCGGAACCGCGGGGTGTCGGAGGACAGGTCCACGATGCGGGTCTTGTCCGTCGTCCTGTCCGACTCGCCGACGCCGCCCCCGCCCTCGACGATGAACTTCCGCGACTGGGTGGGGGGCAGCGGCACGGACATCGCCGTCTCCAGCACGTCCGGGTCGCTCATGCCGGGGATCTCGGTGAACTTGTTGGTCTCCAGGTTCCAGATGCCGGGCGTGCGGCCCTTGTCGGCCGGGCCGTAGCCGGCGGTGGTGCCGCTGAAGAAGACCCGGTTCTGGCCGACCAGGTGCAGCCCCGGGTAGGTGGGGAAGAACCGCGTCCTGGGCAGGTAGTGCCACTTCTTCGTCTTCGGGTCGAAGATCTCGTTCTTGCCGGGGACGACCTGGCCGATGTCGTCCAGCCCGGAGACGGTCAGCACCCTGCCGTCCTGGAGGGTGAGCTGGGTGGGGTACCAGCGGGCCTCGTTCATCGGGTCGACCGTGATGTAGCGCTCGGCCACCGGGTCGAACTCGTAGGCGTCCTTGATGCCCTGGAAGTCCTTCTTGTCGAAGGACATCTTCTGGGCCACTCCGTAGACGTTCCGCTTCCAGGCCCCCTCCAGGCCGTGCACCCGGTACTGGTCCTCGGTGCCCGTCTGGTACTTCCGGCCCTTCCTCGCCGCCTCGGCGTAGACCCGGGTGACGCTGTGGACGGTCTCCACCTCGCCGGTCTCCGGGTCCTTCCGCTTCTTGGCCCGCGGCAGGAGCACGGTGTGCTGGGCGACGAAGGTCCTGCCGCTCTTCCGCCCCGTGAAACGGGTGCCCTTCTTGATCGTCTTGCCCCGGTCGGGGTTCTCGTTGTAGAGGAACATCAGCCCCCCGGCCTTCTCCACATCGCCCTCCAGCGTCTCGTACCGCTGGGTGCCGCCCGCGACCAGCAGCTTCCCGTCGGGCAGCTGGTTGTGCCCCGAGCAGAACAGGTCGTTGGGGGTGGGGATGTTCTTGAAGGTGTTGCGCACCGGGTCCCACAGGACCGTGCGGAAGCTCTTGGCCTTGAAGTTCTTCGCGTCGTTGCCCGAGCCCGCCACCAGCAGCACCTTGCCGGTGTGCAGCAGAGCCGCGTGGATCGTGTTGATCCGGAACTTCTCGGGGATGTCGACGATCTGCCAGTGGCCCTTCGCGGCCTTGTACTCGGGCTGGTTGATCTCGTAGTCGTGGTACTCGGCCGAGGCGAAGCTGTACAGCGCCGGGCCGTTGAACCCGGCGACGAGCAGCACGACCGCCGTGCCGATGGCTATGCGCCGGGCCCGTCGCTTCCCGGCACTCGCGGCGCGGCGGCGGCTCCGTCGGTTCGTCATCCTTCCTGTCCCCCAAACGCGGTGTGGTGCGGATGCTGGTCGTGGGTGGGCGTGGGCCAGGGCGCGGACGCGGTGGCGGGCGCGGGGGCGGGCGCGGCCGGAGCAGCCGCCGCGGTCCGGGTTCCGGAGGCGTGCCGACGGGCCCTGCGCGCCCTGCGGCGCTTCTCCGCGCGGACGGTCGACCGCCAGCCCACGATCGGTGCCGCCGTGATCAGCAGCGCGAGCGCGGCCCAGGTGAGCATCGCCGGATGGTCGTGCCCCAGGAAGAGGGAACCGACGAAGGAGCCGCCGAAGACGGCGATGAAGAACAGGTGCACCCGGAACGTGCCGAACAGCGTGTCGGGGCTGGCCGAGTCGCCCTTCGGCGTGACCACGAACTTGCTCTTGCGACGCAGCACCGTGTCGAAGAGGGAGCGTGCGTAGATCGGCGCGGACAGTGCCGACATCAGCATCCCGGCCAGCCCGCCGGAGCCCTCCGGCTCGTGCGGGGAGACGTTGTGCCGCCGGTTCCAGATGTAGAGCCCGATCTGCAGCGCGGTGGCGTTGCCGTACAGGGCCATCCAGATGGCCGGGTCGATCTGCACACCGGAGGCGCCCAGGCCCAGGAACAGCGCGCAGGAGAGCGCGGCCAGGATCCAGTTCAGCGCGGATGCCGGGTAGAAGAGCATCAGCAGCGTGTAGTTGAACATCTTGCCCGGCGGCATGCTGCCCAGGCCGCGCCAGTACTGCTTGAGGATCGTCTCGTAGGTGCCGCGGGACCAGCGGAGCTGCTGGGTGAAGAAGTCCGTCCAGGCGTTGGGGCCCTCGCCGACGGCGAGCACATCGGGGGTGTAGACGGAGCGCCAGGTGTTGCCGGTGGCCGGGTTGCGGTGACGGTGCATCTCGAAACCGGTGGCCATGTCCTCCGTGATGGAGTCGTACAGCCCCCCGATGGCCTTCAGCGCGGAGATGCGGACGGCGTTGCTGGTACCGACGAACATCGGCGCCCGGTAGCGGTTCCCGGCGCGCTGGATGAGGGCGTGGAAGAGGAACTGCTGGCTCTCGGCGGCCTTGGTGACGAAGTTGTCGTAGTTGCCGTAGACCTGCGGGCCGATGACGAAGCCGACGTCCGGGTCGCGGAAGTAGCCCAGCATCCGCTCCAGGTAGTTGGGCAGCGGTACGTGGTCGGTGTCGACCCCGGCGAAGAAGTCGTAGTCGTCGCCGTGCGCGTCGAGCCAGGCGTTGTAGTTGCCGTGCTTGGTCCTGGCGCGGAAGGCGCCCTTGCCGGTGTTCCACCGCGCGGTGCCCTTGCGGGAGAAGTGGTGCACCCCCAGCCGCCGGCAGACCTCCTTGACCTCCGGGTCGTCGCCCTCGTCGAGCAGCCAGACGTGCATGGTGCCGCGGTGCCGCACCCGGACGGCCGCCTCCAGCGTCCTGGTGACCATCCCGATCGGCTCCTTGCCGGGCACGAACGAGGTGAGGAAGGCGACGCGGGTACCGGCCTCGGGCACCACGGGTACCGGGTCCCGGGCCACCAGGGTGGCGTGCGCGTTGGAGAGGACGTTGAGGGTGCGGAACAGTTCGATCAGCCCGATCGAGACGAGCATGACCACATCGAGCTTCAGAACGAGGTCGGAGACCTCACCCGGGTCGCGGCGGGTCCAGTGGTCCGGCTGCATCAGCCAGACCAGCAGCGCGGCCGACAACAGCGGTGCCAGGCACAGCAGGAACCCGGCGCGGAACCGGTGCGGTTCGTCGGCCAGCAGGCTGCGGTACCGCACCCGGTGGGGCCCGGCCGGGTCGGGTTGCCGCAGCGGGCCCGCCAGCCGGCTGTAGTGCTCGTAGTCGTAGCGGGGAGCGGCCCGCTCCCAGGGGTGCGCGGAGGGCCGGCGCGCGCGGGTCCGGAACGGTGCGGGCGCGTGCTGCGCCGCGGGGTCCCCGGCCCGGGCGGCCGGCCGGGGTATGCGCAGTTGCGCCGTGCGCGTCGGATCCTGGTCGTCGTGCTCCGGCGGCCGCTGATGCCGGACGCCCTCGGGTGGCGTGGTCATGTGTCGTTCCCCCGCACGCCCCGGCAGGGGCGTGCTCTCGTGCCGATGCCGCGCCCTGGCCCCCGCCCCGCGGCGCGCGGTGTCGCTCGGTCTCCGTGTCCCCGTGTCCCCGTGCACGGTACGGACCGCTCGGTGAACGCACGTCAGGTTCTACAACTCGGCACACGAACGCAAGGGCGGCACGGGCGGTTTCGTGCCGTTGGGGTGTTATGGGGCCACCGGATGTGACGGAAGCGTCATCGACCCGTGGTCATCGTGGGGAGGCGGCGCCGGGCTGGGCGCGGTCGGCGAAGGCGACCGTGTGCGGGCCCGGGCGGCCGTCGGTGGCGAACGCCAGCAGCCGCTCCCCCTCCTCGGCCAGCGCCTGCTCCGCCTCCCCGGTCAGTTCCTCGAACGGGGTGAGGGTGAGGCGGGCGGCCTTGCGGGAGGTGTCGGCCTTCCACATGCCCCGCACCCGGCCGTCCACCAGGAAGGTGCCGGGGACCTGCCCGTTCCGGCCGGCCAGGGTGCGGCGGACGGGTTCGTCCAGCAGCCGGGACCGGTCGGCGTGTGAGAGGACGATGTTGTCGTACTCGGCCAGGAAGCGGACCGGCAGCGGCAGTTCGGGGTCGGGCCGCGGCGCGTCGGGCAGGTCGAACAGCTCCCGGCCCGCCTCGTCCCGGAAGACCCGCAGCTGCGGCCGCAGCCGCTCCAGCACCTCGCCGAGCCGGGTCAGTCCGGACCAGGTCTGCGCGTCCCGTGCGGAGGCCGGGCCGAAGGCGCCGAGATAGCGCAGCACCATCGTCTCCACCCCGGGTTCGGCGGCCGGCGAGCGCCCCAGCCACCGCTCGACGGTGTCCAGCACCGGCTGCCCGGAGCGCCCCCACAGCCCGCGCGGCGGCAACTGCACCAGCGGCAGCAGATAGCGGGCCGTCATCCACAGCGGGCGGGCCGCCAGGTGGGGCCAGCGCTCCTGGAGCCGGGCGCCCAGCTCGCTGCCGGTCAGCGGGCGCTCGGCGAGCAGTTCCCGGGCCGCCTCCGCCACCCGCCAGGGGTCCTCGCCGCCGAGCTGCTTGGCGAGGTTCGTGCGTACCGCGTTCTCGTGCAGCGGCTGGGTGAGCGCCCGCAACTGCAGCGCGTCGCGGTCGCTGACCAGGTGGACGGTGCCGCGCATGGTGCTCAGCCGGACCAGCCCGCGGCCCTCCAGTTGCAGCGACAGCTCCTGCGGGTCGAAGTCCGCCAGCCTGCTCCACAGCGCGAAGTACGGTGGTCTGGGCGCCTGCGCCTGGATGCCGACCAGATGCTCGACGGCGTCGCGCACCGGCATCCGGGCGCGCTCGACCAGGAGTTGCCGGGCGAGGAGGGCGCGGCTCAGAGCCGGCCGCGTCAGCAGAGCGGGCATGGCGTCGAGTCTCGCCGATGGTGCGGCGCCGCGCCACGCGGTCCGGGGTGCGGCGCGCCCGGAAGCCCAACACGGGGGAACGGACCGGGCCATGCGGTATGGATGGGGACAACTACTCAAGAGAGCACCCATAGGGGAATGAGTCCATGTACAGTGCCACCCCCGGCGCCGGAGGCCGCAGCGCACTCTCTCCCGGCACGTTCGTGCTCGTGCTGGGCGTCCTCCTGGTCCAACTGGGCTTCCTCGTCTCCTACATCGGTGCCTTCCACCACCCCCGGCCGCAGGGCATCCCGGTCGCCGTGGTCGCGCCCGCGCAGGCAGCCGAGCGGCTCGACCGGCTCCCCGGGGACCCGCTGTCCGTCACCGCCGTCGAGGACGAGCGCGCCGCCCGCGCGCGCATCCTGGACCGGAAGGCGGAGGGCGGCTATCTGATGGACCCGCGGGGCGGCGCGGACACCCTGCTGGTGGCCTCCGGCGCGGGCGGCCCGCAGGCCCAGGCGCTGCGCCGGGTCGGCGAGCGGGTGGCCGACGAGCAGGGCCGGCGGCTGAAGGTGGTGGACATCGCGCCGTCCGGACCGCAGGACTACGAGAGCCTGACCGCCTTCTACCTGATCGTCGGCTGGCTCGTCGGGGGCTATCTGCTGGCCTCGCTGATGGGGGTGGCGGCCGGCACCCGCCCCGCGCGGCCCGGGCTGGGCGCGCTGCGGCTGGCCGGGACGGCGGTGTACGCAGTCCTCTCCGGGCTCGGCGGCGCGATCGTCGTCGACCCGGTGCTGCACGCGCTGCCGGGGCACTTCGTGGCGCTCTGGTGGGTCGGTGCGCTGCTGGTCTTCGGCACGGCGGCGTGCACCCTGGCGCTGGAGGCGTTCCTGGGGGTGGTCGGCATCGGCGTCGCGGTGCTCGTCTTCGTCGTGCTCGGCAACCCGAGCGCCGGCGGGGCCTTCCAGCGGCATCTGATCCCGCCCTTCTGGCGGGCCGTCGGCGAGTGGATCCCGACCGGTGCGGGGACGAGCGCGGTACGCGGCATCGTGTACTTCTCCGGTCACGCGCTCGGCACTCCGCTGCTGGTCATGGCGGTCTGGGCGGTGGCGGGCGCGGTGTTGCTGATGGCGGGATCGGTGCGGCGCCGGGAGCCGGGCCTGACCCTCCCGCTCTGACGCCCGGCCCGGGGCCGCGCGCGGCCGTCCCCGCCGGGAGCTGGTCATCAGCACTCCTGGGGAGGGGGTATTATTTCTTCCGTCGGCCGGAAACGGCGACGGGCGCCGCTAGCTCAGTTGGTTAGAGCAGCTGACTCTTAATCAGCGGGTCCGGGGTTCGAGTCCCTGGCGGCGCACAAATGGGCTGCGGCTCCCCGATTGTCGGGGAGCCGCAGCTTTTGTGTGTGCCCCGGGCGGTGCCATGGCGCGGGGTCCGGACGGGGCCGGGACGGTCAGATCGCCAGCGACAGCATCACCGGCGCCGCCCGCTGGCTCAGCATCTCGGCGGCTCTGCGCAGCCGGTGCGCCTGGGCGACCGGCAGGGAGAGTGCCAGACAGCTCACCGCGGAGCCCGCCGTCACCGGTACCGCGGCGCAGACCGTGCCGACGGCGTACTCCTGGAGGTCCAGCACCGGGACGGTGGACGGCTGCCGGTCGAGCGCGGTCAGCAGCAGCCGCTCGTCGGTGATCGTCCGCGAGGTGAGCCGCGGGGTCCGGTGACGGGAGAGGTGATCCAGCCGGCGATCGTGGTCGAGCTGGCTGAGCAGGCACTTGCCGAGCGCGGTCGCGTGCGCGGCCGAGCGGAAGTCCACCCACTGGTTGACCGCCGGGGTGGTGGGGCCGTCGGCGACCTGGGCGCTCTCCAGCTCCCCGTCCCGGTAGCGGCCGAAGTAGACGGCGGCGCCGACGGTGTCCCGCAGCTCGTCCAGGGTGCTCTGGAGCCGTGCCCGGAGCGCCTGGCTGCGGTCCATGCCGGAGCTGAGCAGCATCAGCGCCTCGCCGACGATGTAGGAGCCGTCCTCCAGCCGGGTCAGATAGCCCTCGCGGCACAGCATCCGCAGCAACTGGTCGAGCCGGTCGGCGGGCAGCTCGGCGCGGCGGGCGATCACGTCCTCGGTGACACCGTTGCGGTGCCGGGAGACGGTCTCCAGCACCCGCAGGGCGTGCTGTACCGAGCCGAGGGGTGTGACCGGCTCCCGTCCCGACTCCTCGGACGGGCCTCCGGGCGGTTGGAGCAGTGACACGGTGTCCCCCTGGAGGTTGTGACCGTTTGTACCGTTACCACTTCGTGTGGTCACGGCTTCATATCCCACGATAGCGGCCGACGTGGCACGGGTACGGGTCCGTTGCTGCGATCGGCATATGCCGCACGGCTGGATGCGCCCCCTCTATGCGCCCCCGCACGCGCCCCCGGCGCTGTGCTGTCGGCGGCGCGCCGGCGGTCTCGTGGCGTCGCATCGCCCTGCTCCCGGGCCCCGGGACTCCTCCGACGCTCCACGCAGCCGAGCCCGCGCCGCAGGCGGCGCGGGCTCGGTCGGGACGGCGGGTGCTCCGTGCGGAGCGGAGCACCGGTGCGCTCACAGCACGGCGCTGAGGAACTCCCTCGTGCGCTCGTGCTCGGGGTCGGTGAAGATCTTCTCCGGCGCACCGGACTCGATGACCCGGCCCGCGTCGAACATCAGCACGTCGTCGGAGATGTCCCGCGCGAAGTTCATCTCGTGCGTGACGCAGAGCATGGTGATGTCGGTGGAGTGGGCGATGTCCCGCAGCACGTCCAGCACCCCGGCCACCAGCTCCGGGTCGAGGGCCGAGGTGACCTCGTCCAGCAGCAGCACCTGCGGGCGCATCGCCAGCGCGCGGGCGATGGCCACCCGCTGCTGCTGACCGCCGGAGAGCTGGGTGGGGTACTTGTCGATGTGGTCGGTCAGACCGACCATCTCCAGCAGCTCGCGGGCGCGCTGCTCGGCCTCGTCCTTGCCCAGCCCCAGCACGTGCACCGGCGCCTCGGTGATGTTCCGCAGCACCTTCATGTTGGGGAAGAGGTTGAACTGCTGGAAGACCATGCCGATGTTCTTGCGGACCTCGCGCGAGTGCTTCTCGCCCGCGGGCACCAGCTTGCCGTTCCGCTCCTCGTGCGAGAGGTACTCGCCCGCCACCTTGATGGTGCCCTCGTCCGGCTTCACCAGGGTCATCAGCAGCCGCAGGATTGTGGTCTTGCCCGAGCCGGAGGGGCCGATGAGGGTGACGTGCTTGCCGGGCGACACGTCGAAGCAGAGGTTGTCCAGCACCACGTTGCTGCCGTAGCGCTTGGTGACGTTGTCGAACTTGATCAGCTCACTGCCCTCGGCAGCGGGGTTCGTACCGCCGTTCGCGGCCGTGCTCGGGTTCTTCTCAGCGGACAAGGCGACGCTCCAGGGCTCTCGTAAGCAGGGATGCCGGGTAGGCGATGACGATGAAGGCGATGCCGACCACGGTGATCGGCTCGGTCGGCAGGAAGGTGATGGCGGTGAACTGCCGTGCCTGGCCGAGCATTTCGAGCGCACCGATCACCGCGATCATCGGCGAGTCCTTCAGCATCGCGATCACGTAGTTGCCCAGCGCGGGCACCACGCGGCGGATTGCCTGCGGCAGGATGACGGCGCTCCAGGTGCGGCCGCGCGGCATGCTCAGCGCGGTGCACGCCTCCCACTGGCCCACCGGGACGCCGTCGATGCCGGCCCGGTAGACCTCGGCGGTGTAGGTCGAGTAGTGCAGCCCGAGGCCGACGATGCCGGTGGTGAGTGCGGAGAGCGTGAGCCCCCACTCCGGCAGTACGTAGAACAGGAAGAACAGCTGCACCAGCAGCGGGGTGTTGCGGATGAACTCGGTGACCACCATCACCGGCCAGCGCACCGCCTTCAGCGGTGAGCGCTGCGCCATCGCCCAGACGAGTCCGAGGGCGAAGGCTATGAGCGAGCCGAGCACCAGCGCCTGGAGCGTGACGAGCACGCCGTCCCAGAAGCGCGGCATGAAGTCGCCGACAGCCGACCAGTCCCACTTCATCGGGCACCTCCCGCGCTCTTGGACAGGTCACTCGACGAGGACGCGTCCGCCTGCCGGGGAACGGTGAGCTTGCGCAGCACTCCTTGGCCCTTCTCGGGGGCCTGGCCGATGCCCGCCTTCGCCTTCCGCTCCATCGCCCGCATCACACGGGTCAGCAGGAAGGCCAGGATGAAGTACATGACCAGGATGATCGTGTAGACGGGGGCGCTCTCACCGAGTGCGTTGCGCACCAGCGAGGCCCCGAAGGTGATGTCGCCGACGCCCAGCACGGACACCAGTGCGGTGCCCTTGAGCAGCTCGATCAGCAGGTTGTTGGCGGGCGGGACCATCTCGGGCCACGCCTGCGGAAGCTGGATCTTCACCAGCCGCTGCCAGGGCGAGAAGCTCAGCGCGATCCCGGCCTCCTGCTGGGCCGGTGCCACCGCGGCGAGCGCGCCGCGCACGATCTCCGAGCCGTAGGCGCCGTACGAGAGGCCGAGTGCGAGCACGGCCGCCCACATCGGCACCAGCTGCCAGCCGAAGGCGACTGGCAGCACGAAGAACATCCAGAACATCAGCACCAGGGCGGAGGTGCCCCGGAAGATCTCCATGTAGAGACCGGAGAGGAAGCGGACGATCCACAGCCGGTTCGTCCTGGCCACGCCGACCGTGAAGGCGACGAACGCGCCCAGCGCCGCGCTGAAGACGGTGAGCTGGACGGTGACCCAGACGCCCTTGAGGAGCAGCTCCCACAGCCCTGCGGTGAGGTCCGTCATGCGCAGCGCTCCTTCGCGGTCATCTCGGTCATCTCTTCCTTGATGAAGCCGAAGCCCTTCATGATCCGGAAGAGCTCGCCGCTCTCCTTCATCTTGTGCAGCTCACGGTTGAAGGCGTCCCGCAGCTTCGTCTCGACCGAGCGGAACGCGAACGCGCCGGTGCCCAGGTCGGGCTTTCCGTCCAGCTTCGGGGTGAAGGCCTGGGTGAACTCGGCCTTCTTGCTCTTGGTCTGCCTGACCACATTCCGCACGGTGACCGCAGTACCGGTGAATACATCGGCCCGTCCCTGTTCCACGGCAAGGAGTCCGGCGAGCTGGTCCGGAAGCAGCAGAATTTCCGACTCCTTGATGCCGACCTCCGCCGCGTAGCCGATTTCGGCATAGCCGGTTCCGGTCGCCAACTTCGCGCCGCTCTTCTTGACGTCCTCGTAGTTGTGGAGGTTCTTCGGGTTCCCCTTGCGTACGATGAACGCGTCCCGCATCTCGTACTCGGGGTCGGCGAACAGGACCTGTTTGCATCGTTCGGGCGTTATGTACATACCGGCCGCGACCACGTCGAACTGCTGCGAGTTGAGACCCGGGATCAGCGAGTTGAACTCGGTCGGGAAGGGCTGGACCTTCGGCACGCCCAGCCGCTTGAAGATGGTCCTGGCGATCTCGGGCGAGGTGCCCGTCAACTCGCCGTCCTTGTCGATGTAGCTGTAGGGCTGTTCACCGGCGAGGCCCAGCTTCACCGTTCCCTGGGCCTTCAGCCGCTCCAGAAGATCTCCCCCGTCCTCGGCGTCCGCGCTGGACACCCGACTGCATGCGGTCGTTGCGCCGAGCGCGCTGACCGCACCCAAGGACGCTGCCCCGCCGAGCAGCGACCGACGGCTCAAACGTCTCCCGGCACCTGCCGTGTTGTTCCTCTGTGGTGGAGCCATGGGCGCGCGCATACCCAGCCAGGCTGAAGATATGCGGATAATTTCAAGCCGTTATGGGGTCGCGCTGAAGCTGGTGTCTGAGTCACCATTGGCAGGTAAATGACCACCCTTGTGCGGAGGCACGATGGCTGAGCGCTTCATTGAAGTGTCGTTGGACAAGCGGGGAGTGAGCTGCACGGCAAAGCTGCTCGACGACCGCGCACCCCTCACTTGCGCGGCGGTGTGGGACGCGTTGCCGCTGGGCGGCGACGTCTACCACGCGAAGTACGCGCGCAACGAGATCTACGCCCTTATTCCCCCGTTCGCCCCCCAGGAGCCGCCGCTGGAGAATCCGACCATTACCCCCATCCCCGGTGACCTCTGCTATTTCACCTTCTCCAACACCCAGTTGGCGACCCCGGGATACGGGTACGAGGCCGCGGCGGAACAACAGGGCACCGAGGCCGCACACGCCGGCCGGGCCACCGTCATCGACCTCGCGCTGTTCTACGAGCGCAACAATCTGCTGATCAACGGCGACGCCGGCTGGGTGCCCGGCATCGTCTGGGGCCAGATCGTCGAGGGACTCGACGCCATGGCCGAGGCCTGCCAGGACCTCTGGCGCTCGGGTGCCGTCGGCGAGACCCTCAACTTCCGCCGAGCCTGAGGAACACACCCGTTGGGGGGCGCAACCCCCCAACGGGACCAGCCGACCGCGCTCAGCCCAGCACGGAGGGCACCCCGGCCGCGACCCCCGCCTCGTACAGGGCGTGCGAGGCACCCAGCACGAGCGCGTCGGAGTGCCGCGGACCGACGAGCTGCACACCCACCGGCAGCCCCGCCCCGTCCGTCCCGCACGGCACCGAAGCGGCCGGCTGCTGCGTCATGTTGAACGGGTAGGAGAAGGGCGTCCACCCGGTCCACCGGGTCAGCCCGGAGCCGCGCGGCACCTCCACCCCCGCCTCGAACGCGGTGAGCGGCATGGTCGGCGTCACCAGCAGGTCGTACCGCTCGTGGAAGGCCCCCATCCGGCGGCCCAGATCCATCCGCTCGTCCACGGCGGCGAGGTACTCCAGCGCGCTGCGGGCGGCCCCGTCCGCACAGATCTCCTGCAGGCCCGGGTCCAGACTCTCCCGCTGATCATGGCTGAATCCCTGGGTGACGCGTGCGGCACCGCTGAACCACAGCGTGTGGAAGGAGTCGACCGGGTCGGCGAAGCCGGGATCGGCCTCCTCCACCACCGCGCCCAGCTCCTCCAGCAGCGCCACCGCACCCCGTACCGCCGCGGCGACCTCCGGATCGACCTGCACCCGGCCGCCGAAGTCGGGCGAGAAGGCCACCCGCAGCCCGCGCACCCCCTCCGCGCCGGCGGCCAGCGAGCCGCGGAAGCTGTGCGGCACCGGGCCCAGATGCGACCAGTCCCGCGAGTCCGGCGCGCTGATCACGTCCATCAGCAGTGCGGCGTCCTCCGCGTCCCGCGTCATCGGACCCACGTGCGCGAGGGTCCCGAAGGCGCTCGCGGGGTAGATCGGTACCCGCCCGTAGGTGGGCTTCAGCGCGAAGATGCCGCAGAACGAGGCGGGGATCCGCACCGACCCGCCGCCGTCCGTACCCAGCGACAGCGGTCCGGCGCCCGTCGCGACGGCCGCCGCGCTGCCCCCGCTGGAGCCGCCCGCGGTGCGGTCGGGTGCGTACGGGTTGCCGGTCACCCCGTGCCGGGGACTGTCGGTGACGCCCTTCCAGCCGAACTCCGGCGTCGTCGTCCTGCCCAGGAAGACGGCGCCGCTCTCCCGCAGCCGCGCCACCGACGGGGCGTCCTCGTCCCCGGCCCCGCCCTCGCCGGTGGCCCAGGAGCCCTTGAAGGTGGGTGCGCCGCGCTGGAGCAGGATGTCCTTCACCGTCACCGGCACCCCGTCCACCGGGCCGGCCGGCTCGCCGCGCTCCCAGCGCCCGGCGGACTCCTCGGCCTGCCGCAGCGCGGCCTCGCCGTCGATGCGGACGAACGCGTTGACGCGCTCCTGGGTCACCTCTGCGCGCTCCAGCGCCGCCCGGGTGACCTCCACGGGGGTGAAGTCCCCCGTTTCGTACCCCGCCACGAGCTGGGTCGCGGTCAGAGCGTTGAGATCGGACATGACGAAACCTCCCGAGAGACCGGGCGGGCCGCGCACGGCGGACCGCCAGGACGACGAGCCCCGGGCCCGCACCGCACCCGAGGCGTGAAGAAACGACCCGGTGACACCCGATGGTCACCGGCGACGGAGGAGAAGGAGAAGAACACCCCGGTGGGGCGGAGCGCACAGCGCCCCGCCGGAGCGGTGCCGGCGGGCACGGAGCCCCGGGGAGCCCCGTGCCCGGCCGGGTCAGTCCGTCCGCGCCGCGGGGGCCGACGGAACGTAGCCGAGGTCCTTGTCGACGACGTTCAGCAGCGGCTCGCCCGCTTCCCAGCGGTCGAAATTGTCCAGGAACTGCTCCGCGAGATCGTTGCGCCAGCCGATCGTGTCACCGCTCATGTGCGGCGAGACGAGCAGCCCGGGCACGTCCCAGAGCCTGCTGTCGGCGGGCAGCGGCTCCTCGGCGAACACGTCCAGCGCGGCGCCCTGGATGTGGTGCTTGAGCAGCGCGTCCACCAGGTCGTCCTCGACCACGTGCGCCCCCCGCCCGACGTTCACGAAGTGCGCCTCGGGCTTCATCCGCGCAAACATCGCGGCGTCGAACATGCCCGTCGACTCCTGGGTCAGCGGTGCGACGCACACGACCCAGTCGGAGTCGCCGAGCAGGCCGGGCAGCGCGTCCGTGCTGTGCACGCGCCCGAATTCGGGGTCGCCGTCCCGTGCGGTCCGGCCGACGAGGTCGACTTTGACACCGAGTGCCAGCAGCGCGCGCCCGATTTCCCGGCCGATTGGACCGGAACCGACGACCGTCGCCCGACTTCCTCCCACGCGGAATGTCTCTCGGTGCCGCCAGCGGCGCTGTCGTTGCAATTCCCAGGTGCCACGGAAGTCTTTGGCCATGGCCAGCACGAGGCCGAGGACGTATTCGGCGATGGGGCGGTCGAACACGCCCCGTGCATTCGTGATGACGGTCTCGCGACCGTCGGACAGCTCCGGCAGCAGCCGGTCCACGCCGGCGCTGGGGGTGTGTACCCAGCGTGGCCGGGGGCCGTCGCCCGGCCACGCGTCGCGTACCGCGTCGGAGAGGAAGTCCCAGACCAACAGAACGTCGGCCTCGGGAAGTTGGTCGGCGAGCGTCTTCTCGTCGGCATGCACGACGCGTGCGCGCCCCGCGAGTCGGTCGAGCCGGGGAAGCGGCTCGGCATCGAGGACAAGAACGCAGGTTTCGGACATAGGCAGGAAACCGTTTCGAAACGCAGGGACGGTTGGCTGAAGGAGTGAGCCGGGAGGGACGGGAACCAGCCTCAGATGGCGGGATTGACCACGGTAGGGAGCAGAAACTACCTTCGTCAACAAAGACATCTGTCCCGGCGTCCCGGCTTCTGACCGGCTTTGCTTTTCCTCTGACTTCCCTTGACTCAGGGGCCTTCTGGCCATGAGCCTTCCCCTCCGTTCTTTTGGGGTCCGAAATGGACGTCTCCTTCCTCGGCGGACCGTTGCCGCAGCGCGGCGTGGGAATCGTCGCTCCCTTCGACTTCGCACTGGACCGTGAACTCTGGCGCTGGGTGCCGGACGACGTGTCCCTGCACCTGACCCGCACCCCCTTCGTCCCCGTAGAGGTCAGCCTCGACCTCGCACGCCTGGTCAGCGAGCACGAGACGCTGCGCGAGGCGACCCGCGCGCTGTGCGCCGTGGCCCCGGAAGTCGTGGCCTACGCCTGCACATCGGGCAGTTTCGTGGGCGGCACGGCCGGTGAACGCGCCATGGCCGCGGCCATGGCGGACGCCGGTGAGATGCCGGCCCTGACCACCTCGGGTGCGATGCTGGACGCGCTGCGTGAGATCGACGCCCGGCGCATCGCGATCGTCACCCCCTACACCAAGTCGGTCACCGACTCCCTGGAGGACTACCTCGACGAGGCCGGAATCGGCATCACCGGGCGCTGCTACATGGGGCTCACCCGGGAGATCTGGCGGGTGGCCTACCGGGACGTGGTCGACATGGCCCGGGAAGCGGTGGTGGACGCGCCCGACGCGCTGTTCATCTCCTGCACCAACCTCCCCACCTACGACGTCATCCCGCAGCTGGAGGCCGAGCTGCGGATGCCGGTGCTCTCCGCGAACCAGGTCACCATGTGGGCGGCCCTGCGCGCGGTCGGCAAGCAGGCCGTCGGCCCCTACCAGGCGCTCCTCGACCCGGTCGCACGGCGCGGCCCGGCCGCCATGACGTCCACCACCGGCACCCAGCCGGTGGCGCACGAGGCGGACGGACTCGTCGAGCCCGAGGAGCAGCAGGTCGGTCACGAGCCGGAGGCGGCGCTGGCGGGAGCGGGCACCGAGCCCGGCGACCCGCTGGAGGGCACCCCCGACCTCGGCTTCGGGCATCCCGGGCTCCCGGAGGAGTGGGGCGGCGGCCCTCAGCCCCCGGCCTGACCCCTCCCCGTCCGTACCCGCCCGTCCATACCCGCCCGTCCGTACCCGCCCGTACGGCCTCTCCCGTACGGGCTCTCCCTCCGCACGGTCCGCCGTGCGGATCCCCTTCCCCACGGTCCCGTACGCACCAACCGCCGTACCGCCACCGGCAGTACGGCGGTCCCGCACGCATGCGAGCACTCGCAGCACACCGCACCACCCTCAGCACACCCTTTGAGTAGCACAGCACGCACAGGAGGCGTAGATGGCACAGGCGGCATCGGCACCGGCAGTCGGATTCCTCTACCCCGGCCACTCGGCCGAGGACGACTACCCGAGGCTGGAGCGGATCCTCGCCGAGGCGGGCACCGAGGTACGGCTGCCGCTCGTGCACACCGACATCGGCGAGGACGCCCACCGGGTGGACGCCCTGCTGGAGATGGGCTCCGCGGCCCGGCTCGCCGCGAAGGTCGAGGAGGTCAAGGGCCAGGACATCCAGGCCGTCGTGTGGGCCTGCACCAGCGCCAGCTTCGTCTTCGGCTGGGACGGCGCCCACGAGCAGGTCCGGGAGCTGGGGGAGACGGCGGGGCTGCCCGCCTCCAGCACCTCCTTCGCCTTCGCGCACGCGGTCCGCGACCTCGGCGTCGAGCGCGTCAGCATCGCGGCGACCTACCCGGAGGACGTCGCCGAGCTGTTCACCGGCTTCCTCAAGGCCGCGGGCGCCGAGGTGGTCGCCATGCGCGGCAGCGGCATCATCACCGCCGCCGAGGTCGGCACCTGGGGCGAGGAGGAGGTGCTGGCGCTGGCCCGCGGCGGCGACCATCCGGACGCGCAGGCCGTACTGCTGCCGGACACCGCCCTGCACACCGCCGCCCACATCCCCGCCCTGGAGGCCGAGCTGGGCAAGCCCGTGCTCACGGCCAACCAGGTCACCGCCAAGGAGGGGCTGCGGCTGCTGGACCGCAAGGTGCACTGCCCGGCGCTGGGCGCGCTCTTTTCCTGACCGGCACGGCCCCCGCCCGCGCTCCCGGTCCCCGGCGCCGCACCGGCCGCCGGGGACCGGGGACGGCACGGGCCGGGCGCGGCGGCTCCCGGTACCTCCGGCCGCTCCGCGCGGACCGGCGGACGGTCCGCCGCACCCGGCCGGCGGAGCGTCCTCCGCACCCCGGGAAGACAGCGGCCCCCCGGTGCGTTGTACCGGCTCGTGGCCCGCGGACCCCGGCACCGGGGCGCCCGGGCCCGTGCACCGGAACGCAGGAGGAAGGCGAAGCCATCGTGAGCCAGCCAGGCGAGGACGCACAGCACCAGGATCCGACGACCGGTATCCGGGGCGAGGCGCGGGGCGAGGCCCCCGTACCCCTCTCCGTCCTCGACCTGGTCAACGTGGGCGAGGGGTACACCGCCCGGGAGGCGCTGGAGACCTCCGCCCGGATGGCGGCTCTCGCCGACGCCCGCGGCTTCACCCGCTACTGGGTGGCCGAACACCACTCCATGCCGGGCGTCGCCAGTTCCTCGCCCGCGGTCATCCTGGCCCATCTGGCCTCCCGCACCAGCCGCGTCCGGCTGGGCTCGGGCGGCGTGATGCTGCCCAACCACGCCCCGCTGGTGATCGCCGAGCAGTTCGGCACGCTGGAGGCGCTGGCGCCGGGCCGGATCGACCTGGGCCTGGGCCGGGCACCGGGCACCGACGGCGCGACGGCAGCCGCGCTGCGGCGCACCGAGAAGCTGCGCGAGGGCGCCGACGACTTCCCGCAGCAGCTCGCCGAACTGATCCGGTTCCTGGACGACGACTTCCCCGACGGCCACCGCTACGCCCGCATCCACGCCGTGCCCGGGCCCGTGCAGACCCGCGGCACGGGGGCGGACGGCGCCGCGCACCGGCCGCCGGTGTGGCTGCTGGGCTCCTCCGGATTCAGCGCCCAGCTCGCGGGGCAGCTGGGGCTCCCGTTCGCCTTCGCGCACCACTTCTCGGCCGCCAACACGCTCCCGGCCCTGGAGCTCTACCGCGAGACGTTCCGCCCCTCGGCGGTGCTGGCCGAGCCGTACGCGCTGATCGGCGCCGCCGCGCTGGCCGCCGAGGACGAGAAGGAGGCCCGCCGCCAGGTGCTGACGGGCGCCCTGTCCATGGTGCGGCTGCGGACCGGGCGGCCCGGACTGATCCCCACCCCGGAGGAGGCCGAGGCGTACCCGTTCAGCCCCGTGGAGCGCGACTTCGTGGACAGCTGGCTGGGCAACGTCACCTACGGCACCCCCGACGCCGTGCGGGCGGGTCTCGACGCGCTGGTCGAGCGGACCGGCGCCGACGAGCTGATGCTCACCGCCAACGCGCACACCCCCGGGGCCCGCGCCCGGTCGCTGGAACTGATAGCCGACGCCTACCGGCTTCCCTGACCGGCTACCGGCTACCGGCTACCGGCTACCGGCTACCGCTTCCCTGACCTGCTGCGGCGGTTCCGGAGGGGGCGCTCCCGGTTCCGGGCGGCGCTCTCCCGGAACCGGGCTCCGGAGGACTACGCGCTGCCCGCCTCCGGGGGCGCCCACGCCAGCAGGTCGGCGATCCGGTCGGCTGCCATCGGTTTGGCGTAGTGCCAGCCCTGGCCCGTGTCGCAGCCGATCCGGCGGAGCCGTTCGGCCTGCGCCGGGCCCTCCACGCACTCGGCGGTGACGGTCAGGCCCAGCTTGTGCGCGAGCTGGACCAGGGCCGTCACGATCGTCTCGTCCGCGGGGTTCTGGTGCCGTGCCGTGCGGAAGCCGCGGACGAAGGTGCCGTCCAGCTTGAGCGCGCGTACCGGGAGGCGGCTGAGGTAGGCCAGGTTGGAGTAGCCGGTGCCGAAGTCGTCGATGGCGATGCGCACCCCCATCTCCGAGAGCGCCTGCAATGCCTGGAGGGGCCGACCGGCCGACCCCATCACCGCCGACTCGGTCAGCTCCAGCTGGAGCAGCCCGGCGGGCAGCCCGGTCTCCTCCAGGATCCGGGCCACGTCCCGCACCAGGTCGGAGTCCCACACCTGGCGCACCGCCACGTTGACGCTCACGTACAGCGGCGGTCCGGCGTGCTCCCGCATCCAGCGCCGCGCCTGCCGGCAGGACTCCTCCAGCACCCAGCGGCCCAGCGGCACGATGGCGCCGTTCTCCTCCGCGAGGCCGATGAACCGGTCCGGGCTGAGCCTTCCGAACTGCGGATGCTGCCAGCGCACCAGCGCCTCGACCCCGCGCAGCCGGTCGTCGGCGAAGCCCACGATCGGCTGGTACTCCAGCACGAACTCGCCCCGCTCCACGGCCCGGCGCAGGGTGGAGGAGAGGGACTGCCGGGTCATCCGGTGGGCGTTGCGCTCCGGGTCGAAGAGCGTCCAGCGGGCCTTGCCGTCGGCCTTGGCCCAGTACAGCGTGGTGTCGGCCGCCTGCATCAGCTCGGTGGGCGTGGTGCCGGCCGTCTCCCGTTCGACGACTCCGATGCTGGCCGAGACCGACAGCCGCTGCCCGGCCAGGTCGAACGGCCGCTGGAGGGTGGTCAGGATGGACTGGGCGAGCTGGGTGAGCTGCTCGGTGCCGGTGGAGGACTCGACCAGCAGTGCGAACTCGTCACCGCCCAGCCGGGCCACCAGATGGCCGCCGCCGTCCTCCCCGCCCGCCTCGGCGCACAGGGTCAGCCGCTGGGCCACCGCGTCCAGCAGGCTGTCGCCGATCCGGTGGCCGAGGGTGTCGTTGACGGCCTTGAAGCCGTCCAGGTCGAGGTAGCACAGCCCGGTCCGGCCCGTCGCCGAGTCGGCCAGCGCTCCGGCCAGCCGCTCGAAGAAGAGGGTGCGGTTGGGCAGCCTGGTGACCGGGTCGTGCATCTGCAGATGCCGCAGCCGCTCCTGGAGGTCGCGGCGCTCGCTGATGTCCGCGATGGACAGCAGCGCCTCGCCGCCGCGCGCGGTGGGGGTCACCGTGATCTCGGCCCAGAGGGTGTGGCCGTCGGCGTGCTTGAGCCTGCGGGTGCAGGACATCCGGTCGGTGCGGCCCTGCAGCGTCTCGTGGTAGGCGCTGCGCACCCGTCCGTCCAGGCCGAGCCCGGCCAGTTCGGCGATGGGCCGTGCGGTCAGCCGGTGCGGCTCGGCGCCCAGCAGGATTCCCAGCGCCCGGTTGGCCGTCAGCACCCGGCCGTTGGGGTCGACGATGGCCATCGGCAGTTGCGCCGCGTGGAAGGCGGCCCGGAAGTCGCTCTCGTTGTGCCCGTGGTGTGCGCGCCGCCGCCACCGCTTGTGGCTACTTTCCGTGATGGTCTGGGGTTGGGTTACGAGGGCTTCGCCGGAGTCTTTGCCCGGTCCTTCGAGGGGTCCGTTCACCGATCGCTCCGCGGGGGGCTCGTCTCGTGCGGATCGGTCGGCCGGCTGCCCGTGGGCCGCCCAGGGGAGGATCCGCGCTGGAAATGTGCCGATCATAGAGGTTGGCGCAAGAGCGGAGCCAGTGTCTCCGCTCGGGCTTCCGGTCGGTCGGGTGGCCGGGAGCCGGGCGTGGGCGCAGGGGTGACCGTTTCTGCATCGGTCCTGAGTGTGCCCTGATCACTATCGACCGCCCATTACGAAGAGTAGTCATACTGCGGTTGACTCGTCCGGTCTATCGAAACAGCGCATCACCGGACATACGGCGCGAATCTGAGGAAGGTCCATCCGTCCTCTTCCGGTGAGGTCTTCGCGTGGCGCGTGCGTCTGTACCCGACGGAGTGGCTCCGCGCCGTCCCGGGCGCGGCGCGGACTCCCTGGGGCCCGGTGTCCGGCACCGGGTGGGAGCGGTGCTCATGGCGCTGACCGCCTTCATGGGGGTCGGCCTGGTGGCCGGTCCCGTGCAGGCCGTCGCGGTGGGCATGCCGTGCGCCCTGCCGCGTACCGATGCGCACCACTCGCTGGGTCTGGACACCTGGAACGCCTCCTATCCGCGCCCCGAGGGGACGCTCGACGCCGCCCTTCTCTTTCTCTCTTTCCCCGATGCGACCCCGATGGCCACCCCTCGCGAGCTTGTGAATGACCATTTCCCTGCTACTTCAGACTTTTTCAAGCGGGCGAGTTACGGAAAGCTCCGCTTGCGACCGCGTCCGATCGACCGCTGGATCCGGATGCCCCGCCCCGCGGCGGAATACGACATACAGCGGGACTGGCGCGCTGACCTGCGCAACTCCTACCTCCGCGACGCCGTTGCCGCCGCCGACCCCCAGGTGGACTTCAGCCGCTACGACGTCGTCTACCTGATCGCAGACCCGGACGCCCCGGGAGTGGATCCCGATGCGACAAAAGTGGTCAACCTCAATGAGCCGCTGCACGCGGACGGGGTGGGGCTCGACCGCATCGTCACCGTGTTCGAACAGAGCCCACCCGACCGCAACGTGCTGGCCCACGAGACCGGGCACCTCTTCGACCTGCCCGACCTCTACCAGCGCCCCGCCGACGGCAAGGCGGACTGGGACACCAGGGTCGGGGACTGGGACCTGATGGGCAGCCAGTTCGGACTCGCGCCCGAGCCGTTCGGCTGGCACAAGTGGAAGCTCGGCTGGCTGGACCGGTCCAACGTGGCCTGCATCCCGACCACCGGCGACGCGGCCCGGCAGCAGGCGCACGCGGAATCGCCCCGGACCCGCTACACCCTGCGGCCCCTGACGGCCCCCGCGCACCGCGCGCGTGCCCGCCACCAGGTGCGGCGCCCGGTCGCGGCCGGAGCCGGTCCGCCGGCCGCACCCGAGCCTGCGGCCCCGGCGGCGGGCGCGGACGGAGTCCGGCTCCTCGTCCTGCGGACCGGCGCGCACCGGGCCCTGGTGATGGAGATCCGCGAGCGCGCGGGCAACGACGCGGGAGCCTGCTCCGAGGGGCTGCTGATCTACCGGGTGAGCAGCGACACCCCCTCCACGCACGGCCCCGTGGAGGTCGTCGACGGCCATCCGGGGACCTCCCGCTGCCGCGAGACCTCCGTGCACAGCCAGCTCGCCGACGCGCCGCTCGGCGTGGGCGAGAGCTGGTCCGATCCCCGGGACGCCCTCCGTGTCGAGGTCACCGGACGCACTCCGGAAGGCGACTGGGAACTGCGCGTGGTCCGGGAGTGACGCGCCGCGCGCGGCGGGCGGTCCGGGGCCGGTGGACGGGGAGCGGGCCGCCCGGGGCCGGACGGCGGCGCCACGGGCGCCGGGGGCCGCGGGTCAGTCGCACAGCTCCGCCGAGCGGTGCGCCTGGGCGAGCCGGCGCAGCGCGGCCAGCAGCGCATCGCCCAGGATGTTGCCCAGGACCACCGCCTCGGCCCTCGCGTCGGCGTCCGGGCGCTTCCGGACGATCTCCAGATCGGTGGCGGCCACGGCGTCCGCGGCCCGCGCGTAGGTGTCGAGCTGGTCGGCGAAGTCGTCCTGGCCCAGCCTCCGCAGCGCGCCCAGCACCCGCGCCGCGGCGGCCAGGGCCGGAGCGTGCTCCTCGACCTGCCAGCCCTGGCGTGCGACCAGGGCCCGGATCTCGGTGAGGGCCTCGCGCTGTCCCGGCTCCTCCGGGTGGGCCGGCCCCGTCCGGGCGGCCGGGACGGTCTGCCGGGCGGCGCCCAGCACCTTGCGGCTGCCGCTCTGCGGGCTGTCGAGCGCGGCGACGACGTCGCGGGCGGCGGCGACCGAGAGTCCGCCCACCTCCAGCAGGGCACGGATGAGACGCAGCCTGGTCACATGCTGCTCGTCGTACCGCGCCTGGTTGCGACCGGTGCGCTCGCCGGGCGCCAGCAGCGACTCCCGCACGTAGTACTTGATCGTCGGTGCGGGCACTCCGCTGAGTCGACTCAGCTCCGCAATGCGCATCGGTTTCCCTTCTCCGCTCTGCACGGGGGCCATGTGCACCTTCTCCCACCCTTGATAGATAGTCCAACTATCGGGAGTGGAGCTGCTCGCTATCCACGGCGTCCGGCCCCGGATCTGCCGTGCCGGTCCCGGGCCGGCCGCACGCACGTCGAAGGCCCCCCGCTTCCGCGAGGGGCCTTCGACTGTCTGTGCGCCGCCAGGGACTCGAACCCCGGACCCGCTGATTAAGAGTCAGCTGCTCTAACCAACTGAGCTAGCGGCGCCTGCTGACGTCGTAGACCTTAGCACCACGATCCGGTGAAGCGAAAATCGATATTCCGCACGCCCCCCTCCCGACCTGCGACGCCCCGGCACGCTGCCGGGGACGCCGCCGGGGACGCTCACTGCCGGCCGGGCGGCCGAGTGCCCGGCACCCGGTCCCGCAGCAGATCCTGGCCGAACTGGATCATCTTCCGGGCGTACTCCTCGCTCCAGCCGCCCCGGTCCGCGATCGCCTCGTCCGGCAGCTTGTCGAAGCGCTTGGGGTCGGCGAGCTGCGCGGCAGCCGACGCCTGGTACTCCTGCGCCCGGTCGGCGGCCGCACGGAACGCGTGCACCAGCTCCGTCGCCCGGTCCAGCAGCTCCTTGGGGTCGGTGAGCGACTCCAGGCCGAAGAAGTGCTCGTCATCGGGGGCCGCCTCGGCCGGCTCGAACAGCAGCGGTGCCGGTCGGCGGTGCAGCGGGCCGCCCCCGCTCCCTCCGCCGGACGAGTGCGAGGGGTCCGGAGCCGAGTGCGGCTCAGCCATGTACATACCTCCAAGGTGGTGGGCCGCCCTCCATTGTGCGCTCCGCACCCCCGTCCCCGCACGGCCCGCGGAAGCGGCAGCTCCGGAGCACCGGGCCCGCGCGGTCACCCCTCCCGCACCCGGTGCCGGGCCAGCTGCGCCAGCACCGCCTGATGGGCCTCCCAGCCGTCCGGAGCGGGCGCCGCGGCGCCCAGCTGCACCGGCTCGGTCGCCGGATGGTCGTCCAGCAGCGCGGCCACCCCCGCCCGGCACACCACCACGCACGCGTGCCGGTGCCGCGACGCCAGCACGCACAGCCGCCCCGTCTCCAGATGGAAGTCGGTCGCGTCCGGCCGCCCGGACAGCGGATGCAGCACGACGGTGACGTCGAACTCCCGCCCCTGGAGCCGATTGGCCGTGTCGACGGTCACCCCCGCCGCTGCATCGCCCCCGGCCCCGCCCGGCGCGGCCAGCGCCGCCCGGACCGCCGCCGCCTGGTCCCGGTGCGCCGTGCCCACCGCGATCCGGTCGGCGGACAGCGGCGAGCCGGGGTCGCCGTCGCCGTGCTTCTCGCCGCGGGTGCGGCCCTCCCGCTCCAGCATCCGGTGCACCAGCCGCGCGACCGCCGCGACGGCCTCCGGGTCCGTCCGGGGCGTCCGGGCCGCGGGCAGCTCCAGCAGGCCCCACCCGGCCCCGGCGGCCTCGTCCAGCACCGCGTCCAGCGGCGAGCCGTCGGCCGGCTCGGCGAAGGCGAGCCGCCGCTCGCCGGGTCCCGTCCCGCTGCGGAACGGCGTGTAGGGGTAGAACGCGTCCGACACCAGCTCGGCGGCCGAGGCGGGCAGCCGCCAGGAGACCGGCAGCCGGTGCTGCGGCAGCCCGGGGTTGTGCGCCAGCAGCGTGCCGACCGCACCGGCGGAGGGGTCGTGCGCCTGGCCCGCCCACTGCTCGACCCCGACCTGGCTGAACGGATCGAGCTGCCCCGGATCGCCCACGAACAGCGCCCGCTCGAACAGCCCGGCCACCGCCAGCAGCGCGTCCGACCGCATCTGGTACGCCTCGTCGACGATCGCGTACCGCCACGGCTGCTCCGGGGCCACCCAGGCCCACTTCGCCGCGGTGGAGACGACCACCTCCAGCCCCGCCAGATCCGCGGGCTTCGCGGAGGGCCGTACCGCGGGGTGCCGGTCCAGCATCGGGTCGTAGGGCCGGGGGTCGCTGCTGTGCAGCCGCCCCACCGGCAGCTCCGGGTCGGCTGTCGCCAGCCGGTCCACCAGGTCGTCCACCTGCGCGTTGGTCTGCGCGACGACCATCAGCGGATGCCCGGCCGCGGCCAGCTCGCGCGCGGCCCGCACCACCAGGGTGGACTTGCCCGCGCCGGGCGGCGAGTTCACCACCACCCCCCGGTGCGCGCCCCCCAGCGTGTCGGCCAGGATCGCCTCGGTGGCCGCGGCGGCGGCCCGGCCCGGATCGGCCGCGCCCTCCGCGTCCGTGCCGCCCGCCCGCCGCGGGCTGCCCGGCCGCTCCACCAGCGCCGTCACAGCACGTCCTCCGCGGTCACCGGGTCGGGCCGCTCCGCGACCGGGTCACCCGGCGGGCCTCCGTGCGTCCAGGGCGTCTCCTCCCGCTCCGGCAGCCCGGGCCCGCCCCGCGGCGCGTGCTCGAACACCGTCCAGCACATCAGATCACCCTTCTCCGGCACCGTGCCCGGTGCCGGCTCCTTGCCCCGGCCCATCCCGCTGACCAGCCGCAGCACGTACTCGCCGGGCCCCGCCAGCTCCGCCAGCTCGGCCCGCTGCTGAGCGCCGGCGGGCAGCCGGCGGTGCAGCTTGTCCCCGTCGGACAGCAGCGGCGCGTCCTGGGTGTGCACCGTGACCAGCGGACGGGGCGAGGGCCGTCTGCCCTCCGAGTACGCCATCTCGACCTCCAGCACCTCCGCCTGGAAGGCCTCGCCCGCCAGCCGCCGCACGGCCATCACCAGCGGATCGTCCAGCGCCTCCTGCGCGTCCAGCTCCGCCTGCCGCTGCTCGCGCATGGCGAGCTTGCGGGCGGCCGTCACCGCGTCGTCCCGGCGCGGCTGCGGCGGCTCGCCGGCTCGCACCCGGTCCCGGTGGTGGGTGTAGGACAGCCGGTCGCGGCGCCATCTGTCGGCCAGCTGCGCGGCGTCGGGCAGCGTCCGCAGCAGGTCGACGCCCTGCCACATGGCTTCCCAGGTGGGGCGGAGCTGCCCCGCGACCAGGTCGTGCACCTCCTGGGCGGCGCCGGGCACCCCGCGGTCGTGCCGGGCGAGCGCCGGGGCCAGCAGCTCGTTGTCGAACGCCGGGTCGGTCGCGGGCCCGGCGGGCGGCACCAGGAGCTGCCCGCGCCCGTCCCGGCCCAGCTCGGCCCGGAGCGCCGCCTCGGCCCCGCCGAGCCCGTCCGGCGGCGCCAGCCAGGCCAGCAGCGCGCCCAGGTGCTGGTCCTCCAACTGGCTCTGCCCGGTGGCCCAGTGCCGGGACAGCAGCCCCGTCATCGACAGCAGCAGCGAGGATCCCGGCACCCGGGCGCGCTCGCCGTAGTGCGTCAGCCAGCGGCCCAGCAGCGGCACCCGGGGCGGCGCCGGATGCTCGGCCTCCGGATCCTCCTCGGCGGTGCGCCGGAACCGCATCGAGCGCCCCAGCAGCCGCACGAACTCCACGCCGGGGCCGGTGGGCACCAGCACCTGCGGCGCGTCGGCGCACAGCTCCGCCTCGACGGTGACCCGCTTCCCGGTCTCCGGGTCGGTTTCCTTGCGCTCGACCAGCTCCACCTCGTCCTGGCAGGACTCCAGGTGCGGCAGCATCGCCTCCGCCAGCCGTCCCAGGAAGGCGAACCGCAGATCGCGGTCGCGCGGCTGCGCCACGGTGAACACCTCGGGCGCCGCCCGCTCGGTGCCCAGCATCGCCCCCAGCGGCGCGCCGTTCTCCCCTGCGGTCGTCAACGGGACGAGAACGAGAGGCCGTTCGGCCAGATGCCGGTGGCGTACGGTCGCCACCGGCCGCGCGTGGCCGCTCGCGGCGGCCTCCATCCGCGCCAGCGCGCTCAGCAGCGACATCAGCGCGCCTCCGTCCGCGGTGCGGCGGGCGGGGGTACCCGCCCGCCGGGGCCGGCAGCCGCCGCACCGCCGCCGCACGCCTCGGACGTGCCCGCCGACTGCGCGGCGGACAGCGCCTCGGCCCGCAGCGCCGCCGCTCTGCGCAGCAGCGCCGCCGCCGGATCGGGTGCGGTGTCCGCCGGGTCGCCGGAGGCCGCCGCGAGCACCTCGGCCACCGTCCCCAGACCGCCCAGCTCGCCCCGCACCGAGCGGCCCAGCGCGACCACTTCGCCGCCCCGGCGGGCCCGCTCGCGGCAGTGGAACGCCAGCTCGCAGGTGGACAGGCACTCGGGTGCGTACGCGGCGGGCACCGCCTCGACGGCCGCCGCCAGCGCGCCGGGTTCCTGGGCCGGGGCGAAGTGGGCACCCGCGGGCAGCTCGGCGGCGATCTCCTCCAGCCCGGTCAGCCGCCGCAGCTGGCGCCGGGTGGCGGCGATCTGCTTGCGCAGCGGCAGCAGGCCGCCGGCGGGCAGGTTGGAGAAGTCCTTCGGGCACACCAGCAGCGCCTGTTCACGCACCGGGCGCAGGTCCTCCAGCGCGAGCGCGTAGACCGCCGCCTGCCGGGCCGCGGCGCCCGCCTTCACCGGGTCGGCCGCTCCGTCCAGGATCGGGAAGGACTTGATCTCGATGATCGACACCGTGCCGTCCGGGTGGACGGCCAGCGCGTCCGGTTCCAGATAGGCGGTGGAGCCCGCCACCTGGAGCGAGAGCAGCGGATGGTCCAGCAGCGTCCAGGCCCCGTCCTCCGCCGCGGAGAGCGCCTCGCGGGTGCGGAAGGCGCGGGAGGCCGGGCCGTCGGCGCCCAGTTCCGGCACGGTGATCTCGGCCGGATCCGGTCGGTCCGCACCGGTGTGCCTGCACAGCAGTTCGAGCAGCACCTGGCCGCCGTCCGCCTTCACCCGCGCCTCGAACACGTTGCCGCGGATCAGCGCGAACTGCGACTGCCCGAACGGCGCGGGCGCGCCGAGGGCCTGGGCCACCGCGCTCTTGTCCACACCCGCGCCGTCCAGCAGCGCACGGCGCCGGCAGCCGGGGTTGGCGGCGAGCGCGGACAGTGCCCTGGCGTCCAGCGGGCGCTGCGGCACGTCGGGCCCGCCGCGCAGTTCGGCGAGCCGCTGCGGCGTGGCCTGCCGGCCCGTCGGTTCGGCGCCCTGCGGCGGGGTCTGCTTCGGTGGCGAGGAGCGAGTCATCGGCGTGGCCTCGGGGGAGGGTGCGGTACCCGGCGAAGTCTCGCATCCTGTGCTGACAACGCGCCCCCGCCCGGTCGTTTCCGCGCGGGCTGAGTGAAGATGGAGGGGTGGTTTCCGGACAGACCGGAGCACCGAGAAGCACGTCCGAGAGGTCTCTATGGCAGCGCGCATCCTCCTCGTCCGGCACGGTCAGACCGCATGGTCGGTGACCGGGCAGCACACCGGCCGCACGGACGTACCGCTGCTGGACGAGGGGCGCCGGATGGCGAAGCTGCTGGGCGAGCGGCTGCACCGGGCGCCCTGGAACGGGCTGCCCGGCGCCGAGGTGCGCACCAGCCCGCTGGTCCGCGCCAGTGAGACCTGCCAGCTGGCGGGCTTCCCGCAGGCGCAGCCGTGGGACGCGCTGATGGAGTGGGACTACGGCGACTACGAGGGGCTCACCCCGCCGCAGATCCGGGAGCGCGCCGGGGACGACTGGTTCATCTGGCGGGACGGTGTGACCGGCGGCGAGACGCTGGCCGAGGTCGCAGCGCGCGCCGACGAGGTGGTGCGCTGGGCGCGCTCGGCCGACCGGGACGTGCTGGTCTTCGCGCACGGCCACATCCTGCGCGTGCTGGGGGCCCGCTGGCTGGGCTACGACCCGTCGTTCGCGGCCCGCCTCAAGCTGGACCCCGCCTCGCTCTCCGTCCTCGGCTGGGCCTACGGCGATCCCGCCGTCGAGCGCTGGAACGACACCGGGCACCTGGACTGACGACCCGCCGCGCCCCCGTCCCCTCGGCTCCCGGGCCCGC
This sequence comes from Streptomyces sp. AA1529, assembly GCF_000280905.1. GTDB lineage: Bacteria > Actinomycetota > Actinomycetes > Streptomycetales > Streptomycetaceae > Streptomyces. Next base: position 45,159 of record NZ_ALAP01000054.1, read on the forward strand.
GCCGGGCGCGCCGAGCGGGCAGGCCGGGGTCCGGCCGCGGTGCGGGGCCGGGGGAGTGGCGGCGGGGTGCGCGGCGGCTGCCTGCGGTTCCGGGCGGTCCCGGGCGCTGCGGTCCGCCGGCGGCGGCGGCGCGCACCGCCCGGGTGCCGGGCCGTCAGACCGTCGTCGCCCGGCGGTCGAGGAAGGCGGCCACCGCGGGCTCCCCGCGGAAGGCGGTGAGCCGTTCGGCCGCCGCCTCCAGCATGGCGCTGATCCGGGTGGACTGGACGGGACCGAGGAAGTCCAGCGCCTGCGATCCGGCGGCCGCCGCCTCCTCCGCCTGGCCCAGCGCGGCCAGATCGCCCGCGAGTTCGGCGGTGAACAGCGCGCGGTTGCGGGTGAAGTGCGGGTCCTGGAGCCGGACGGCCCGGGCGGCGTGCTGCGCGGCGCGGTCCCACATGCCCAGCGCCGACCAGCACTGCGCCTCCAGCCCCTCCAACTCCGCCTCTCCGAAGAAGGTCATCCATTCGGGGTCGTTCTCGCAGGTGCCCTTGGCGAACAGCCGGCGGGCCCGGGCCAGCGCCTGCCGGCAGCCCGCCCGGTCGCCCAGGCCGGACCAGCCCCCGGCCTCGCGCAGCGCGAGCAGCGACAGCAACTGGTGCGAGCCGAGGTTCTCGGCGGCCTGCCGGCCCGCCTGCGCGGCCCGTACGGCCTCCCGCGGACGGCCCGCGTCCCGGGCGAGAAAGGCGGTGTTGCAGAACGCGTGCGCCTCCAGCGCCGGGTCCTGGGCGACCCGTGCGGTGGCCAGCGCCTCCCCGTAGTGCGAGCGGGCGTCGCCGTAGCGGCCGGAGTCGTGGGCCAGCCAGCCCACGGAGATGGCCAGTTCGCCCGCCCCGGCGTGCAGCCTGTCGGTGATCGACTGGCGGTGGGTGCCCGCGTCCAGCATGCCGTACGCGGCCTGCAGCGAGCCGATGGCCCGGCGGTAGAGCCGGGCGCCGCCGTGCCGGTCGTCGAGCAGCCGGATCCGGCGCACGGCGTCCTCGACGGCACCGGCCTCGGCGTCCCCCACGTGCGTGTGCGCGGGGCCCGCGGGGGGCGCGGGGTGGGCGGCTCGGGCGCTGGGTGCGGTACCGCCCAGGGAGGTGGCGGCAACGGCGGCTGGACCGCCGGTCATGAAAGCGCGACGTAGCACGTCGCTCTCCTCGTCGTACTCGGGACAGTTGAGGAATGCGGTGAAACCAGGGCTGTCGGAACGGATGGTGAGTGGGGGGTGTGGCGAGTGGGTGGAATCGTTGCGGCGCGTGGTGGATTGCAGAGGCGCACGCTCACTCGTGTGCGCCCTGCGAGTACGCGCTGCACGACCGCGCACCGCCTCGCGGGGTACGAAGCCCATGTCCGTCAGCGAGCAGCCCGGAAACATGTGCAGGAACACCCGCTCGTAGGCGTAGTTGGGGCATCTGATCTCCCCGGACTCCACGCGGCCGATGTAGCGCGCGTCGCAGGAGACCTGCTCGCCGATCTCGCGGGCCGAGCGGCGCACGGCCGCCGCGAACTCCCCCGGCGAGAGATGCCCCCTCAGCGCCCGGAAAGCGGTGTTGGGGCGATGCTGCGGTGCTGGTGACGTTGAGGGTGGCGACGCCATGGCTGAAACGTACCGGCTGTGACGGTGCGGGCACCCACTGTTTGGCTACAAACGGGATATCTCACCCTGCTTCTGCCATGAAGTGCCATCCAATGCGCTGGTTCGCCGCCGTAGCCGTTGACAAAGACAGCCGTTGAACGTGGCACAACGACCGCGAGGAGGCGTCTGAGTTGTTGGACACTGGCGTAGGCAGTGACGCGCGGGCGGCCCGGTGCGTTCCCGGCCCCTGCGACCTGGTGACCGTGCCCGCCCGGCACGGGCTCGAGGCCGTGGACATCCTCAGGCTCCGCGACGGTGTCGGTCCGGTGCTGCACGACCGCGCCGGGGACACCCTCGGCTTCCTCGTCCCGCCCGGCACCGCGGACGGCTGGGACCTGCCGGGCAGCGCCTGCACCCAGACCGCCGTGCCGACGGCCGAGGGGCACGGCCCCGGGGCGCGCGGCGCGTCGGCCGAACCCCCGGTGGCCGGCACCGGCTGGCTGGTGCCCCCGGAGGGCGCCTACGCGCACGCCACCGAGCCCGCCGAACTCCGCGCCGCTCTCGGCGAGGCGGCCCGCACCATCGCCGCCGCCGGGCGCGCGTAGCGGCAGCGGCACGCCGAAGGGCTGCCCAGCGCCCCGCCCCCGGAACGCTCGGCAGCCCACTGTGCTCCGCGGGTTCAGCGCCCGTATGCGCCGCCGCGCAGCGCGCGGGTGCCGGCCGGGCAGACCAGCGTCACGCGCTTGCTGCCCGACAGGACGGGCGTGACGTAGCGGACCCGGTTCGAGCAGTCGACGAAGACCCGGTACGCCGATCCGGAGCAGGAGATCGCGAAGACCCGCCCGGAGAGGTAGGGGCTCCAGCAGCGCAGGGAGGCCCGCGCCGGAGGCAGGGCCTGGCCGAACCGGCCGGCCGGTGACGCCTTGCCGGTCCGGGTCCCGCCGGTCTTGAGGTCCTTGCTCGCGTAGTCCGCGTTCGCCGCCACCCCGGGTGCCGGAGCGCCGGCCGCGGGGGCGCCGGGTGCGGTGGCGCCGGGTGCCGCGGCCGCCGCGGCGGGGGCCACCGCGCCGCCGATTCCGAGCGCGAGTACCGCGCTCATGCCCAGCGAAGCCAGGGAATTCCGAACTTTCATTCCTTTCCTCTTTTCTCAGTCGCACGGCCCACCGGGCCGATCGCTCGATTTCGAAGCGACAAAAGAGAGAATCAAGGACGGTCAAAGGCGAAAGCAAGAATTCCGCACTTTTCGTATTGTAGTTATCCGGCCGGAGTCGGGCCGCCGCACCCTACGGGACGAGGGGTAACGATCCAGGGCAGGCGCGCGACGCCATCGGGAAACCGCTCGTGTGGGTTACCCGGGAAGAGTGTCGGACAATGGCCGCATGGCACGGGGTACGGCACGGCGGCGCGCCGACGAGCGCGGCAGGACGAGCGACAAGGGGCGCTCCGGACAGCGCTCCGACGCGCGGGGCAGGGAGCGGGGCGGCGACACCGTCCGCGCGCAGGTGGACGGCGGCGCGGCGGCGCTGGTGCCCGACCCCGACCGGCCGCAGGCCTGGTCCCTGCTGCTGGACGGGGCCCCGCAGTCGTACGTCGACCTCGACGACCCCACCCGTCTCGGCTTCGAGTACCAGCGGCGGCTCGGGCACGTGGTGGACCTCCTCGCGCCGCCCGGCCGTCCGGTCCAGGTCCTGCACCTGGGAGGCGGAGCGCTCACGCTGGCGCGGTACGTCGCCGCCACCCGGCCGCGCTCCACCCAGCAGGCGGTGGAGGCGGACGAGGCGCTGACCCGGCTGGTGCGCGAGCATCTCCCGCTGGAGCCGGGCCGACGGGTCAGGGTGCGGAGCGGCGACGCGCGCGCCGCCCTGCGGAAGCTGCCCGAGGCATGGGCGGACCTCGTCATCGCCGACGTCTTCGGTGGCGCCCGCACCCCCGCGCACCTCACCAGCGTGGAATTCCTGCACGAGGTGCGGCGGGTGCTGCGCCCCGCCGGGTGGTACGCGGCGAACATCGTGGACGGTGCACCGCTGCGCCATCTGCGGGCCCAGATCGCCACGGCGGCCGCGGTCTTCCCGCAGCGCTGCCTGCTCGCCGACCCCGCGGTGCTGCGCGGCCGCAGGTTCGGCAACGGGGTGCTGCTGGCCGCCGCGGACGAGCTGCCCGTCGCCGAGCTGACCCGGCGCACGGCGGGCGATCCGCACCCCGGCCGGGTGGAGTCCGGGCGCTCCCTGGACGCATTCACGGCCGGCGCCGCGGTGGTGACGGACGCGACGGCCACGGCGTCCCCGCCACCGCCGGAGGGCACATTCGGATAGCCGACGGCCGACAGCCGGAAAACGCGGATCCCCGAAATCGCGGATCCCCGAAAGGCGGACCCTCGGCCGCACCCGAAAAACGAAATGCCGAATTCCGGTATTCCCGGTACCGGGGCGGTCCCGGAACGCGGCGTTGCCGCGGGCGGTCAGCCGGCGAAGGTCTCCACGCGGGGCGCCGCGTCGTCCCAGCGGCAGAAGACCGAGGAGGACGAGGTGCCGTCGGTGAACGTCACCCGGATGTAGCCGGGCGCGTGCCAGACCTTCATCTGCCAGCCGGGTTCCGGCGTCGCGGACACCAGCGTCCCGGTGTCGCCGCCGAGGTCGAAGACGGCTCTGCCGCCGCGTACGGTCACGCCTCTGACCTGGCCGGTGGGGCGTCCGCTCGGACTGCGCCGGCCGTCGTCCGGCCGGGACGCGGAAGGGGCGGGGGTGCTCGGCTTCTTCGGGGCGGGGGTCTCGGAGGGGGTGGGCGACGCGGACGAGGGCCGCGGTGCGGGCCGGTGGGTGGAGGAGGCCCGGGGCGAGGCACGGTCGGTGGGACCGTCGGAGACGGGCAGCGCCCCGGGACTGTCGTAGGCGGTGTCGCCCAGCACCGCGTGGACACCGAACCAGGAGAGCGCGGTGGCGGCGCCGGTGGTCAGGAGCCAGGCCCCGACGGGCAGCCAGCGCGATCCGGTACGTCGACTCAGGCGCTGCATCCCCGTCAGGGTAGAGCCAGTCGGAATGTCGTACGGTTCCGCCCATGGCAAGTGTGCTCGTGGTCGAGGACGACCAGTTCGTGCGCTCCGCCCTCATCCGGCACCTCACCGAGGCCGCGCACGCGGTCCGCAGTGTGGGGACGGCGCTGGAGGCCCTGCGCGAGGTGGCGCAGGTCGGTTTCGACGTGGTCGTCCTCGATCTCGGACTGCCGGATCTGGACGGCGCGGAGGCCCTGAAGATGCTGCGCGGCATCACGGACGTTCCCGTGATCATCGCCACCGCGCGGGACGACGAGGCCGAGATCGTCCGGCTGTTGCACGCGGGTGCGGACGACTACTTGGTCAAGCCGTTCTCGGTGGCCCACCTCTCGGCCCGGATGGCGGCCGTGCTGCGCCGCACCCGCGCGGGGGAGTTCGGCGGCAGCGGGGAGCACGCCGGGGACGGCGTGCTGCGGGTGGGCGGGCTCGTGGTCGATCCGCTGCGCCGGATGGCCCAGTTGGACGGTGCGGTACTCGCCCTCACCCGCCGGGAGTTCGATCTGCTCGCGTTCCTGGCGGGGCGGCCCGGAGTCGTCGTCCCGCGCAAGGAGCTGCTGGCCGAGGTCTGGCAGCAGTCCTACGGGGACGACCAGACGATCGACGTGCACCTCTCCTGGCTGCGGCGGAAGTTGGGGGAGACCGCGGCCCGGCCGCGCTATCTGCACACCCTGCGCGGTGTCGGCGTCAAGCTGGAACCGCCGCCGCAGGGCGGGGACGGGCCCGGGTGAGCGGCGGGCCCGCGTGAGATGGGCGTTGGTGAAGGTCTGCCTCGCCGTGACGGTGATGGTGGTGGTGGCCTTCGCGGTGCCGCTGGCGCTGGTGGTCGAGGAGACCGCCCGCGACCGGGCCTTCGCGGGCGCCGAGCGGCAGGCGTCGGCGGTCGGTCCGGTGCTGGCCCTCACCCGTGACCGCCGTGCGCTCCAGCGTGCCGTCGCCATCACCCAGGCGGGCGCCGAGGGCCGGATCGCGGTGCACGTACCGGCCGGGAGCGCCGGATCCGATGCCGCGGGCGACACCTCCGGGGGCGGCCGGGAGGCGCTGCGCGTCGGACGCAGTCGTGCGCCGCGGGACCGGCTGGCCGCCGCGCGGCGGCTCGGCCGCGCCTCCACGGTCGAGGTCGAGGGCGGGTACGCGCTGCTGCGCCCGATCGCGGTGGCGGGCGGGGAGGTCGCGGTCGTCGAGGTGTTCGTCCCCGATGACGAGGTCACCCGGGGCGTGGCCACCTCCTGGATGATGCTCGCCGGGGTCGGCATCGCGCTGGTGCTCGGTTCGGTCGTGGTCGCCGACCGGCTCGGCACCCGGATGGTGCGGCCCGCCGAGCGGCTCGCCGGAGCTGCGCACGACCTGGGCGAAGGCGCCCTGGACGTGCGGGTGCCCGAGGAGGGGCCGACCGAACTGCGGTCGGCCGCTGCGGCCTTCAACTCCATGGCCGACCAGGTGGTCCAGCTGCTGGCCAACGAGCGCGAGTTGGCCGCCGACCTCTCCCACCGGCTGCGCACTCCGCTGACCGTGCTGCGGCTCAATGCCGCCTCGCTCGGCGAGGGCGACACCGCCGACCAGACGCGGGCCGCCGTCGCGCAGTTGGAGGCCGAGGTCGACCGGATCATCGGAGCGGCCCGCGAGCAGCGCGCCCAGTCGCCGGGTACGCCGCACCCGGTCGCCTCGGACGCGGCCGAGGTGATCCGCGAACGGATGGCCTTCTGGTCGGCGCTGGCTGAGGACGAGGGGCGGGAGGCGCGTGTCGCGGGGGCCGAGCGCCCGGTGCGGGTGCCGGTGGCCCGCGCCGAACTCGCCGCCGCCGTGGACGCGCTGCTGGGCAACGTCTTCCGGCACACCGCCGAGGGGACCGCCTTCTCCGTCGACCTGCACAGCGGCGGTCCCGGCAGCGACGCCGTCATCGTGCTGGTCTCCGACGCCGGTCCCGGCATCCCCGACCCGGAGGCGGCGCTGCGGCGCGGCCACGGCGACGGCGGCCCGGGCTCGACGGGTCTCGGTCTGGACATCGTGCGCCGCGTCGCCGAGTCCACCGGTGGCGACGTACGACTGGGCCGCTCGGTACTCGGCGGCACCGAGGTGCGGATGTGGCTCGCGTTGCGCGACGGCGCCGGCCGGCGGGACGGCGCCGGCCGCCGGTCCCGGGCGAGCCGCCGGGTGCGCCGTCGGCTCCGGCGCCCGGCCCGCCGCTGAGCCGGGCGTGCGCCGGAGCCGTCGCCCGCGGGTGTCGGCGAGCGCGGGTGCCGGGGAGCGCGGGTGTCGGCCCCGGCGGGTGCCGAGCGCGAGAACGTGTAGGGCGAGGCCGAACCCGCGTGCGCGAGGCGGCGCGACGCGCGCCCGGTTGCGGTGCGCGGGTGGTGGAGTGCCCGGCTCCTGTGTGCCGCCGGGGCGGAGCGCGAGGACCGGGGGAGGGTGGGGGCGCCACCGCATCCGCCGGAAGGAGAGCTGGACTCCATGAGCAGAGACGCACTCGCCGAGGGGCCCACCGAGGACCCCGCTGTCAACGCCTACCTGGCCGCCTTCGCCGACCGCGACGCGGACCGGCTGCTGGGGCTGGTGGCCCAGGAGGCCGTCTGGATCATTCCGGGTGATGCCCAGATCGTGCCCTGGGTGGGGACGCACCGCGGGCGGGAGACGCTGCGGTACGGGTACTACGCCCCGCTGTTCGAGGCCGTCGAGCCGTTGGCGTTCGACGTGCTGCACAGCCACGCGTCCGCCGGTGCGGTCTTCGTCAACGGCCGCTTCACCTTCCGGTTCCACCCCTCGGAAGAGGTGCTGGAGGACGAGCTCGTCGTCCGGTTCACGACCGCGGACGGCCTGATCACCTCGTTCCGCATCTACGAGGACTCCCTCGCCGTCGCCCGCGCCTACACCGGTGACCCCGGTCTGGGCCTGGTCTGACCCGGTCGCCCGGAGGACCGCGGACGACGAACGCCGCCGGGTCCGGGACGCGTGGGGTCCGGACCCGGCGGCGCTGTGCGTCCGCCGTCGCTTACTTAGCGATGCACTTGTTGCCCAGGGCCGGGTTCAGCAGCCCGATGACGTTGACGGAGTTGCCACACACCTGGACGGGGATGTGGACCGGAACCTGGACGACGTTGCCGCTGAGCACACCCGGCGAGTTGGCGGCGCCGCCCTGGGCACCGGCGTCGGCGGCCGCGGCGGAGGCTCCGCCCAGGACGAGGGCGGCGGCGCAGGCGGCAGTGGTCACGTGACGAAGCATGGTGTTCTTCCTCCAGGAGACAGACAACTTGCGCACCATCCAGGCACAGCGACACCTGCCAGGTCGTTGTGACTTTCCGACCAGCGCCCCATCGTCACTCCACGGAGTGGTGGATCCGTGCGGCGAACGGAGCAACCGGCCGGGCCGGGGCCCGTGCCGCGCGTCGCCCGCCACCGGGGCGCGCCCCTTAATGCGGCCCTTTCCGCTGCCTTAAGAGCGCCCTAAGGACTCCGGCCGCTGCCCGCAAGGTGGCATTTGCCCGATTCGACGTCAGTAACGTGCTGCTCGCTCCATCCAGCGGACCCCCCACGGAACGAGGCAGCAACACGATGACGAACACCGCAGGCCACCGCCGCCGCACCAGCCGGACCGCCAGGACCGCCATGGCCGCCGCCGCCGCGGCGCTCGTGGCGGGCGGCGGCCTCCTGCTCGCGGGCAACGCGACGGCGGGCGAGGAAGCGGCGGCCGACGCGTCCGGCACGCCCTTCGCGCCGTACGTCGACACCTCGCTGCAGCCCTCCTACGACCTGGTGACGAGCGCCGCGCGTACCGGCGTGCAGGAGTACAACCTGGCCTTCGTCACCAGCGGCGGCGGCTGTGTCCCGAAGTGGGGCGGCGGCCAGGAGCTCGAGGACGACCCCGTCGCCCGGCAGATCCCCGACCTGCGGGCCGAGGGCGGCGACGTGCGCGTCTCGTTCGGCGGCGCCAACGGGACCGAGCTGGCTACGGCCTGCGACTCGGCGGACGAGCTCGCCGCGGCGTACGGCAAGGTCGTCGACACCTTCGACCTCACGAAGATCGACCTGGACATCGAGGGCGCGGCCCTGCCCGACACCCGGGCCAACGAGCGGCGCGCCAAGGCGGTCGCCGCGCTCCAGAAGAGCCACCAGGACCTGGACGTCTCCTACACCCTGCCGGTGATGCCCGAGGGGCTCACCGCGCCCGGCGTGGAACTGCTGGAGAACGCCGAGGCCAACGGTGTGCGCGTGTCGGCGGTCAACATCATGGCGATGGACTACGGCTCCTCCTACGACGGCGACATGGGCGAATACGCCACCCAGGCGGCCACCGCGGCCCACGCGCAGATCGCCGCCGCGCTCGGGCTGGACGACGAGGCCGCCTGGAAGGCGCTGGCCGTCACCCCGATGATCGGCGTCAACGACGTCAAGGTGGAGGTCTTCACGCCCGAGGACGCCGCGCAGGTCCGCGCGTTCGCCGACGAGCACGGGATGGCCTGGCTCTCCATGTGGTCCGGCACCCGGGACAAGCCGTGCCCCGGCGGTCCCAAGGACCAGGCCGACCCGACCTGTTCCAGCATCGAGCAGAACCCCGACGACTTCAGCAAGGCGTTCGCCGGCTGATCCGGACCCCCACCCCCCCACGGCCACCCCCCACGGCCACCCCCCACCGGACGGGGCGCGACGGCACCCACCCCCCACACCGCTGCCGCGCCCCGTCCTTCCGCCGTCCCCCGGCCCGCACCCCTCCTGCTGTCGGGGCGGTTGTAGTTGAATGTTCTCCTCGCCCGGGTCCCGCGAGGCCGGGGCCCGCGGCAGGGGGGGAGGGCACCATGGCAGCAGTACGCGGCGGACGGGCCCGCAGGACCGCACGGTCCGGGCCGACCCTGGAGGAGGTCGCCCGCCGCGCCGGAGTGGGCCGCGGCACCGTCTCCCGGGTCGTGAACGGCTCCGCCCGGGTCAGCGACCGCACCCGCGCCGCGGTCGAGGACGCCGTCGCCGAACTGGGCTACGTACCCGACCGGGTGGCCCGCGCCCTGGCGGCGGGCAGCGCGGACACCGTCGCGCTGGTGGTGCCCGAACCGGAGTCCCGGTTCTTCACCGAGCCCTACTTCCCGGCCGTCGTGCGCGGCATCAGCGCCGAACTCGCCCGCGCGGACATGCAGCTGCTGCTCACCCTGCTGCACGGCCCGAAGGAGCGGGACCGCTTCGCGCAGTACGCCGCCTCCCACCACATCGACGGGGTGCTGCTGGTCTCCGTGCACGCCGACCACACGCTGCCCGACCTGCTGGCCCGGTCCGAGATCCCCGCCGTGCTGGGCGGCCGGCGGCAGGCCGCCGAACCCGTGCCGTACGTCGACTGCGACAACACCGGCGGTGCCCGCTCCGCCGTCGCCCACCTGCTGGCGCGGGGGCGCGGCACGATCGCCACGGTCACCGGGCCCGACGACGTGTACGCGGCCCGCTGCCGCACCGACGGCTACCGGGAGGCGCTGCGGGCGGCGGACCGCCCGCCGGACGAGTCCCTGCTGGCCTGCGGCGACTTCACCGAGGAGGGCGGGGAGCTGGCGATGCGGCAGCTGCTGCGACGCGCCCCGGGGCTCGACGCGGTCTTCTGCGCCTCGGACGTGATGGCCGCGGGCGCGCGCCGCGCACTGCGCGCCGCGGGCCGGTCGGTGCCCGACGACGTCGCGCTGGTCGGGTTCGACGACTCGGTCGTCGCCCGCCACACGGACCCGCCGCTGACCACCGTCCGCCAGCCGATCGGCGCCATGGGCGGGGAGATGGCCCGGGTACTGCTGGAACTGCTGGGCAAGTGGACACCCGGCACCTCCGGCGCGGACGCCGGTGCGCGACCGGCGGGGGAGGGGCCCGCGGGGGAGGGACCGGACAGCCTGCACCGCGTGCTGCCCACCGAACTGGTGACCCGCGCCTCCTCCTGACGGAAGCTCACGTCACCCCATAGGCGGCGCTCCGGGTGCGCCGGACCCGCGGGGGCCGTTGCATCGCAGACATGGCTCGCACCGGGACCGGCAACACCCGGACGACCGCGGCGCCTCGGCGCCGCAGCCGTCCCCTGGTCGGCTGCACCCTGGCAGCCGTCACCCTCCTCGCCCTGCCCGCACCCTTCCTCGCCCTCACCACCACGTCGTCGCACAGCCCCGCCCCCCAGCGGTCCGGCCCCTCGGCTCCGCCCACCGCGCCCACGGCCCGCGCGGCGCCCCCGGCCTCCGGCCGGCCCGCCCCCGGCGGTGCGGAGCCGCGGGCCGACGACAGGCGGCCCGGCACGCCCCGCCTCGTCGTACCCCACGGCCTCCCCGGCGCCCCGGGTTCCCCGGGCGCTCCCGGCGCGGACGCCGGCTCCGGCACGGAGCGTGGGACGGCGCCTGAGCGCGGGCCCGGCGCTCACCGCGAGCCCGGCGCGGAGGCCGACGACGGCGCCGCCCGGCAGTCCGGGCCCGCCGCCCCGCCCTCCGGAACTCCCGGGGTCACCAGTCCTCCTGGGACCTCCGGGCCTTCGGATGCCCCCGGAGCCCCCGGAGCCCCCGGAGCCCCCGGGGACGCCGGTGCTCCGCGTGCGGAGTCCGACCCGGCCGGACCGTCCGCACCCGCGGACCCGCCGCCGACGGCGGAGAGCGGATGGGTCTCGCCCGTGACCGAGTTCCCGGTGCGGATCTCACAGGCGTACGGGGTCAAGGGCGGCTGGGCCGCGGGCTACCACACCGGGGTCGACCTGGCGGTCCGGGTGGGCACCCCCGTGCGGTCCGTCGGTCCGGGGACGGTCGTGGCCGCCGGGTGGGCCGGTGACTACGGGAAGGCGGTGACCGTGCGGATGGAGGACGGCAAGTACCTCCTCTTCGCGCACCTCTCGGAGGTCTTCGTCCGGGAAGGAGCCGAAGTGCGGGCCGGCACCTGGCTCGGCCGCTCGGGCAACACGGGCCACTCCACCGGTCCGCATCTGCACTTCGAGGTGCGGGAGCAGCGCGGCTACGGTTCGGACGTCGACCCCGTGCGCTACCTCGCCGACCACGGGGTGCGCCTCGGCTGAGGGCGCCCGGCGGGGTCCGCGATCCGGTCCGCGATCCGGTCCGCGATCCGGTCCGCGATCCGGTCCGCGATCCGGGGTCCGGGGCCCCGGGCGGGAGGGGCCCGCCCGGGTGCGCGGGGCGCGCGCCGTGGTCCGCTCCGGCCCGCCCGGCCCGTGCCGGTCAGCGGCCGAGCCGGTCCAGTACGCGGTCCGGGCGGCAGATGTCGCACACCCGTGCCCCCGCGGTGCGGGCCAGCAGTTCCACCGCCTCCCGGGCGGTGACGCGCCGGGTGAGCCAGCCGTCGCGGGCCTGCCAGCAGTCCCTGCGGTGCACGCACCACCACGGCTCCGCGTCACCGGTTCCGCGCACGCGCACGGCCAGCCACTGGCGGCCCGCGACGGCACCGGCCGTCGGCACCGCGGCGTAGCTCTCGCCGGGGATCGGGGCGATGTCCTCGGCCGCGACGCTGATCGCGGTCGGCGCGCTCCTGGGCTCGGCGTGCCCGTCGGGGTGCTGGTGGCGGCTCGGCAGGATCGCCTCGCACTCGTACCACCAGTGGCCGTCGGGCGTGCGGGAGCGGCCGGTGACGATCACGTCCAGCTCCTGTCCGTCCGGCATCCGGGCCCGCGCCCACGGTCCCGCCCGGTCACGCCACTCACTCACGTTCCGAATATTAGTTCGAATGAAGCGAGGGTGCGCCGTCCGGGTTCATTCCGTCCCGCGTTGTCGTGTTGTACCAAAAAGTGACACTTGCGCCCTCATTGTGGGTTTTCGTCCAACCAACCCTCGGAGGTTCACATGCGTATGCGCACGCTCGCGCGTTCCGTCGCCGTCGGCTTCGCCGTCCTGGGCCTGGCCGGCGCCGGCGCCGGTTCGGCCGCCGCCTGGCCGAAGGGCCACCAGTACAACTGGGTGCACGAGTCGGTCAGCAAGGAGATCAAGAAGGTCTCCATCTCCGACGACGACAAGATCATCAGCGACTCGGTCATCTTCGTCTTCGGCCCGATGCAGAACGACTGACCCGAGTACCCCTGGCAGGGATCAGCCCTGCCTGCCCGTCAGCACTGCGTTCCCGTCTCCCCGCAGGGAGGCCGGGAACGCAGTGTTTTTCGCGGCCTCCGGAGACTCCGCACGCGCCCGGCCCGGGGACCTGTTCCGCGCCCGGGCGCCCGGGTGCCCGGAGCCCGGAACCGGCGGCGGTGCCCGGCGCGCGCCGCCGGGTGCCGTGCGCCGGATGCCGCCCGCTACTGCTGCGTGCCGGTCCGCTCGGCGCCGCGGCCGCCGTCCTGCCCGGAGTCCGCGCCGTCCGGGCCGGGTTCCGGGCCCTGCTGGGCGGACTCCGGGCGGTCCGGCTCCCCGTCGGATTCCGCGCCGTCCGGTCCGAGGCCGGCGTCCGCCGTCTTCCCTGTTTTCCCTGATTTCCCCGTTTTCCATGCCCCGGTGCCGAAGGGCCACCGGGGGCCGCGGTTGTCGTCCGGGATGCCCACGAGCTCCTCGACGTCGAACAGCCGCGCGATGGGCACGTCCGAGCTGCTGTGGGCGATGATCGAGAAGGCGATGGTGACCGCGATGAGGGTGAACGCCTCCTCGCCCTGCGGAATGCCGGCCTGGAGCACCAGCAGTCCGTAGACCACCGAGGCGAAGCCCTTGGGGCCGAACCAGGCCGCGGTCAGTTTCTCCCGCCGGTCGAAGGACGTACCGAGCAGCGACAGCAGCAGCGAGGCCGGGCGGATCAGGACGATCGCCAGCACGGCGACCACGTACCCGCCGAAGGACAGGTCCCCGAACAGCTCCCCGGTCAGCAGCGCTCCGAAGATCAGCAGTGCGGCGAACTTGGCCAGTTCGGCCAGCGAGTCACCCAGCGGTTCGAACGCCTGCTTGGCCTCGGGGGAGACGGCCGCGAGCACCGAGCCCGCGCTGAAGGCGGCCAGGTAGGAGTTGGCGTGGGTCAGCGCGCACACGGCGTACAGGATCACGCCGATGGCCAGCGGCCCCAGTGGCTGCAGCTTCGGTTCGGCACCCAGCAGCCGGAACCGCAGCAGCCCGTTGACGAGCAGCGGGGCCGCGATGCCGAAGGCCAGCCCGAGCACCAGCTCCAGGGCGATGCTGCCGGCCGAGGCGTGCTCGCTGTGTCCGCTGGGTGCCGCGGCGGCCAGGAAGATCAGTACGAACGGCAACGCCAGCCCGTCGTTTATGCCGCTTTCCACGTTGAGGAGCTGCCGGAGCCGGGACGGCACCCGGCGGTGCCCGACGATGGCGGACGCGAAGACCGGGTCGGTGGGGGAGAGCACCGCGCCGACGAGGAAGGAGGTGGTCCAGTCGAAGCCGACCAGCCAGTGGGTGAGCAGCGCGATGCCGAGGAAGGCCAGCGGCATGCCCAGGCCGAGCGCCCGGGCCGGGCTCTTCCAGCGCTCGCGCAGATCGGCGAAGCGGACGTGCATGCCGTCGGTGAACAGCACGGCGAAGAGCGCCAGATCGGCCGTGACGCGGACGATGTCGCTCTCCGGTGCGACGTGGATGAGCCCGAGCGCCCCGTCCCCGACCAGCGCACCTCCCGCCAGGAACAGCAGCGAGGTGGAGAGCACCGAGCGGGCGGCCAGTCCGGACAGCAGTACGGCGACCAGCAGTGCGATGCCGAAGACCATGACCAAGACCAAGAGAAGCAACCCCCGCCGCGCTGAGTCGTGCACACAAGCAAGAGGCCCTGTGGCCCGCGTTTCCGCCGGCCACAGGGCCTCCGAGAGAAGGGTGATCGACGGGACTTGAACCCGCGACATCCTGGACCACAACCAGGTGCTCTACCAACTGAGCTACGACCACCATGTCCGGCGTGGAAGAGAAGATCTTCCCTGACCGGCCGCTACGAGTGTACAGGGTCCGGCGCCGTGCTCGCGCACAGGTTTCCGGCTCCGGGCCCGGCAGGGGTGCTGCCGGGCCCGGAACCCCCTCCGGTCAGTCCGCCGGGGGCAGCACGTGCCGGGCCGCGATCTTCTTCGCCGTCTCCGAGTCGGGCCCCGGCTGGGGCACGAAGACGGCTTCCCGGTAGTAGCGCAGTTCCGCGATGGACTCGCGGATGTCGGCCAGCGCCCGGTGGTTGCCGTTCTTCTCCGGGCTGTTGTAGTAGGCGCGCGGGTACCAGCGGCGGGCCAGCTCCTTGACCGAGGAGACATCCACGATGCGGTAGTGCAGGTGGCTGTCGAGCGCGGCCATGTCGCGGGCGAGGAAGCCGCGGTCGGTGCTGACGGAGTTGCCGCACAGCGGCGCCCGCCGGGCGTCGGGCACCCACTCGCGTACATAGGCCAGGACCCGGGCCTCGGCATCGGCCAGCGTCGTGCCGCCGTCCAGCTCCTCCAGCAGGCCGGAGGCGGTGTGCATCTCGCGCACCACCTCCGGCATCGCCTCCAGGGCGTGCGCGGGCGGGCGGATCACGATGTCCACGCCGTCGCCGAGTACGTTCAGCTCCGAGTCGGTCACCAGCGCGGCCACCTCGATGAGCGCGTCAT
This sequence comes from Streptomyces sp. AA1529, assembly GCF_000280905.1. Lineage (GTDB taxonomy): Bacteria > Actinomycetota > Actinomycetes > Streptomycetales > Streptomycetaceae > Streptomyces. The sequence continues at coordinate 60,294 of NZ_ALAP01000054.1, forward strand.
CGGACAGCGAGAGGCCGGTCATCTCGCAGTCGATCCACACCATGCGATCGTTCATGCTCTTCACAGTACGTGACCCGGCCCGCTCAGCTCGTCCCCCGGCCGCGTTGGCCGGGAACCCGCGGGGCGAACGCGTCCGATTCCGGTTTGCCCTGTTCCGGGCGGTTGTGCGGAGTGCTTCGGTACTCCCTCACTTCCTGTCGGGTCTCCTGTCTGGTGCCGTACGCCGACGGCCCGCCCGCCGCTCCCGACTCCTGGCCGCCCGGATGCCCCGAGTGCCCCGAGTGCCCCGGGTGCCCCGGGTGTCCCGAGTGCCCCGCCGGTCCGGTGTGGCCGGGCTGGCCGTACCCCTGCCCCGGCCCGGAGTGCTGGGACTGATGGGATTGATGGGGCTGGTGGGGCAGGCGCAGCGGGCCTTCGCCGCCCGGCCCCGGAACGCCGTTCCCGGCGCCCCCCGCCGCTCCCGGTGGTGCCCCCGCGCCCTCGTGCGCCTGTTCCCCGTCCGGCCGGCGCGCGCGGTACGCGGCCCGGTAGGCGGCGGGCGAGGCGCCGAGCTGGCGGCGGAAGTGACCGCGCAGCGCGACCGGTGAGCGGAAGCCGCAGCGGCCCGCCACCTCGTCCACGGAGTAGTCCGACGTCTCCAGCAGGCGCTGCGCCTGGAGCACCCGCTGGGTGATCAGCCACTGCAGTGGAGCGCTCCCAGTGAGAGACCGGAAGCGCCGGTCGAAGGTGCGACGGCTCATGTACGCGCGCGCGGCGAGCGTCTCCACGTCGAACTGCTCGTGGAGGTGCTCCAGCGCCCAGGCGACGACCTCGGCGAGCGGGTCGGCGCCGATCTCCTCTGGTAAGGAGCGGTCCAGGTGGCGGGGATGGCCGCCGGTCTCCTGGCCGTTGCCGCGGCGCGGCGGGACGACCAGCCGACGGGCCAGCGCGCCGGCCGCCTCGGCTCCGTGGTCGCTCCGTACGACGTGCAGGCACAGGTCTATGCCCGCGGCCGTACCGGCGGAGGTGAGGATGTCCCCGTCGTCCACGAACAGTTCGCGCGGATCGACGTGGACGGCCGGGTAGCGCTTGGCCAGCGTCGGTGCGTACATCCAGTGGGTGGTGGCCGGGCGCCCGTCCAGCAGCCCGGCCGCGGCGAGGACGAAGGCGCCCGTGCACAGGCCTATGACGCGTGCCCCCTCCTCGTGCGCCCTGCGCAGTGCCTCCAGTGCCCCCGGTGGTGGCGGCTGGGTGATGGAGCGCCAGGCGGGCACGACCACGGTGCCCGCGCGGGAGATCGCCTCCAGTCCGAACGGCGCGCTCAGCTGGAGCCCGCCGGTGGTGCGCAGTGGTCCGTCCTCGCCCGCGCAGACGAGCAGCCTGTAGCGCGGAACTCCGGCGTCTTGGCGGTCGATTCCGAAGACGGAGAGCGGGATGGAACTCTCGAAGATGGGACCACCGCTGAAGAGCAACACCGCCACGATCTCGCGCCGGCGGCGCGCGGCCAGCTTGCGGGTCTCGACTGGGCCGTTCGTGGAGTCCTGGCTCATTGGAACTAAGCCCCCCTCAATCGTTGTGTTCCTCTCGGTCCATACACATCTCCCCCGCTCTCCCCCGCAGTGAAAGCCAAGATCGAATCTACTGCGTCGGATGAGGTGGGCGGTGCAAGTTCGGCATCCGGCGCTATGTCGATAAGGCAACTTGGCGTGAAGCATTCGATCACGAAGCGTTTCACTCAACTGCGCTGCAGGGAAGTACGCATGCCCTCTCTGCCCCATCAACGTAGGGTGCACACCCGCGTGACGCTCCTTTCCTCCCTGGTGGCAGGGGGTCGGGCGGGAGGGACGGCACAGGTTCTGACGCTGTGCCAAGTTGGCTGAAATTCGAGGGGGATCAGACGTGCGATTCGGTCACGCGCGGGGTGCTGTGTCGTGACTCCAGAGGTGCATGAGGTATGTGTGACGCATGAGGTGCGCTCAGCGTGTGCAACATGCGACGGTGCGTGACCTTTTGTGGCTCTGTGCGTGCCGGTGTGTGCCGGTGTGCGCCGCGAGGGACGGTCTCGCGCCAACGCAATGATCGGGACAGAATGCCCCCGGCGCGCGACCCGGCGCCGGGTGCTCCACGCGTACGGCGCGACGGGGGCGCTTCCACGGCGCGTGACCGGTGCGACACACGGGGTGTGCGGGGCGGCGGGCCGGACGGTTCCGCGCCGCTTCCGGCGGCGGGGCGTGTTACGCGTCGGTCAAGGAGGCGCGTAAGGGGCGTAACGCGGCATTGCGCTGCGGCCCGCGCTCAGGCATGCTCCGGGGTCAACCGCTCCCGGCGCCCGCTCCGCATTGCCTGGGCAAGCGGGGAGTGCGGTCGTACCCTTTGGGTAAGGGACTTGGGAAGACTATTCCCGGTCTTCATGCGAGGCCGTGCAGCACCCAGCCGATCCGTCCGAGCAGATCCGAGAGAGCGCAAGCCGTCCGTCGTCCCTCTGCACAGAGGACTCACTTCGCCGAGACACTCATGGCAGGACACGAGATCCCTGAACCAGCAGACCGCAGGCAGGTCGCCGACTCCACGGCGATCCCCGAAGCGGCGGACGAGACGCGCCACTCCTGCGATCCGGCGTTCCAGCACGGCGTCGTCGTCGGTTTCGACGGCTCGGTCTCCAGTGAGCGTGCCCTGGCGTACGCCATCGGCATGGCCTACCGCTCGGGCTCCGGTCTGATCATCGTCCACGTCGCCAACCGGCTGCCCACCACGGTGTGGGCGGGCTGCGAACCGCCCGTCTTCGTCGACGTCCCCGACCACCGCACCGAAGTGCTCGGGCTGGAACTCGCCTGCGCCGATCATCTGGCGGAAGTGCCCTGGATCCTGGTCGAGCGCGGCGGCGACATCTGCCACGAACTGGAGGAGGTCGGCAGCGAGTACGCGGCCGACGCCATCGTGGTCGGCTCGACGCACGGACTCGTGGGACGGATCTTCGGCTCGGTCGCGGGACGCCTCGCGCGGCGGGCCCAGCGCCCGGTCATCGTCGTCCCCTGACCCGCCCCGCACGGCGCGCCGTGCGCTCGGCGCAGGCACGCTGCGGGCCGGCCCGCCCTGGGCCGCGGCACCTGGACCCCCGGACTCGCGGCTGCTCCTCGTCCTCGCCGCGACTGGTGCCGTTTCGCCGGCACCGCCGGTCTTCCGCACGCCTTGGGCCGACTCCCTTGCTGGGGAGCCGACTTCGACCGCAACCGGGGCTCGTCCCGGGTGAGCCGCACACTCGGCCTGGCACGGAGTGCATCGACAAATCTACCCACCCGTAGAGGTGGGTTGTGCGCTTGTGAGGGGCATACAGACAGCACACGGGTGGCCGAGACCCGAGGGCGCGCCACCGGGCGGGAGGTGACGGTCCCGTCCGGTGGCCCACCCGCCGGCGTAATGGGCGACGCCGGCACAGGGGAGGCGGGATCCCGCGCGGATGGTGGCCCGCGCGGGATCCCGCCCATCCGGGCCACCGCACCCGGTGGCCTACGGCGGACCCCTCCTACTCCACGGTGACCGACTTGGCCAGGTTGCGGGGCTTGTCGATGTCCCGTCCCAGGGCGAGCGCCGTGTGGTAGGCCAGCAGCTGCAGCGGGATGCCCATCAGGATCGGGTCCAGCTCGTCCTCGTTCTTCGGCACCAGGATGGTGTGGTCGGCCTTTTCCTGCTCCTGGTGGGCCACGGCCAGGATGCGGCCGCTGCGTGCCTTGATCTCCTCCAGTGCCGCCCGGTTCTTCTCCAGCAGATCGTCCTCGGGCACGATCGCGACCGTCGGCATCGCGGGCTCGATCAGCGCCAGCGGTCCGTGCTTGAGCTCGGAGGCCGGGTACGCCTCGGCGTGGATGTAGGAGACCTCCTTCAGCTTGAGGGACGCCTCCAGGGCGACGGGGTAGCCGCGCACCCGCCCGATGAAGAGCATGGAGCGGGCGTCGGCGTACAGCTTCGCCAGCTTCTCGATCTCCGGCTCCTGCTTGAGGATCTCGGCGATCTGGTCGGGCAGCCGGCGCAGCCCCTCGATGATGCGCTTGCCGTCCTTGACCGACAGGTCGCGGATGCGGCCCAGGTGCAGCGCGAGGAGTCCGAAGGCGACCACCGTGTTGGTGAAGCACTTGGTGGACACGACGCAGACCTCGGGCCCGGCGTGCACGTAGACCCCGCCGTCGGCCTCCCGGGCGATGGCCGAGCCGACGACGTTGATGACGCCGAGCACCCGGGCGCCCTTGCGCTTGAGCTCCTGCACGGCGGCGAGCGCGTCGTAGGTCTCCCCGGACTGCGAGACGGCGATGTAGAGGGTGTCGGGGTCCACCACCGCGTTGCGGTACCGGAACTCGCTGGCGGGCTCCGCGTCGGCGGGGATGCGGGCCAGCTCCTCGATCATCTGGGCGCCGATGAGACCGGCGTGGTACGAGGTGCCGCAGCCGAGGATCTTCACCCGGCGCACGGCGCGGGCCTCGCGCGGGTCGAGGTTGAGGCCGCCGAGGTGCACGGTGGCGAACCGGTCGTCGATGCGCCCGGCCAGCACCCGGTCCACCGCGTCCGCCTGCTCGGCGATCTCCTTGTGCATGTAGGTGTCGTGGCCGCCCAGGTCGTAGGACTCGGCGGCGTACTCCACCGTCTCCGGCGAGGAGGAGGTGCGGGAACCCTCGGTGGTGTAGGTGCGGTAGTCGCCGGCCTTGATGGTGGCCATCTCGCCGTCGTCCAGCGTGACCACCTGGCGGGTGTGGGAGACCAGCGCGGCGACGTCCGAGGCGACGAACATCTCGTTCTCGCCGATGCCCAGCACCACGGGCGAGCCGTTGCGCGCCACCACGATGCGGTCCGGGAAGTCGGCGTGCAGCACGGCGATGCCGTAGGTGCCCTCGACGTGGCGCAGCGCCTCCTGGACGCGGGCCTCCAGGCGCTCGGCCTGCGCCGCGGCGATCAGGTGGGCCAGCACCTCGGTGTCGGTGTCGGAGACGAAGGTGACGCCCTCCGCCGTGAGCTTTGCGCGCAGTTCGGCGGCGTTGTCGATGATGCCGTTGTGGACGACGGCGACCTTCTCGGCCGGGTCCAGATGCGGGTGGGCGTTGACGTCGTTGGGCACGCCGTGGGTGGCCCAGCGGGTGTGGGCGATCCCGGCGCTGCCGGTGAACCGCTTGGGTACGCGCTCCTCCAGGTCCCGGACCCGGCCCTTGGTCTTGGCGGTCTTCAGTCCGCCCGCCTTGCCGCCCGTACCGGTCTGGATGGCGATGCCCGCCGAGTCGTAGCCGCGGTACTCCAGCCGCTGGAGGCCCTCCAGCAGGAGCGGGGCGGTGTCACGCTTACCGATATACCCGACAATTCCGCACATGCTGCTGATGCCCTGCCTCTCTGTCGTGCCGTTGGGGATGCTCTGCTTCTGCGGCGCTGCTCCGCGCTCAGCCGTACACGATGCGGCGGAGCTGTCTGAGGGACAGCTCGGGCGGCGCGACGGCCCGGTGCGGCAGCTCGGCCTCGATACGTTCGAAGATCTCCGGGTTCGCCAGGCCCTTGGCCTGGAGCTCGCGGTGCCGACGGCGGACGAACTCGGCGGCCGTCTCGTCGAAGTACGACAGGACGTCCAGCACCACCCGGACCGCCTCGCCGCGCTGCAGCGGCGTGGTGCGGACCAGGTGGTCGATGAGGTCGTCGTGGACCGGTGTCGGGGCGTCGAGCACCCGTCGATACTGCGGTTTCCACGCCTCGATCGCAAGAAATCTGCCCGATAGCGGGCACGGCGTGGCGAAAAACGGACCGGAAAAGGTACGTACCGATCCCTTCCCGGCTTCACATGCGGCCGTCAGTATGACGAAGTGTCCTGAACACGGCTTTCGTTGAGAGTGCGCCACCCCGGTGAAGGACCGTTCACCCGGGCCCGCCGCGGACCCCGGAGGGATCGCTGATGGGACGACGACTCACACCGTTACTGGTCCTGTGCGCCTCGCTGCTCGCCGCCACCGCACTGCCCGCCACCCCCGGCGCGGCCGACGCGGCCTCCGCGCGTGCCAGAGCCCGGCCCACACCACTCGATCAGGTGATACCCGCACCCGCCTCGGTGCAGGAGCGGGGCAGGCCCTACACGCTCACCCCGCGGACGGTGATCCGCGTGCACACCGCGGCCGACCGGGCGCCCGACCGCCGCGGGAACCGGCCGCAGCAGGGCGGGCCGGACCGCGGCACCGGTGACGCCGCGGGGGAGGCGGGGTCCGCGCGGGAGGCACGGGAGGCACGGGAGGTGGCCGAGCAGCTCGCCGCACTGCTGCGGCCCGCCACCGGCTACCCGCTGCCGATCACCACCCGTCCCGGGCGCGACGGCATCCACCTGCGGCTCGGCGGCGACCGGGCACTGGGCGGCGAGGGCTACCGGCTCGAGGTGGGCGCACGCGCCGCGCGGCTCACCGCCCGGGACGCCGCCGGGCTCTTCCACGGGGTGCAGACCATCCGCCAGCTCCTCCCCGCCGCCGTCGAAGCCCGTACCGAGCAGCCCGGCCCCTGGCGGCTCGCCGGGGGCGTCATCACCGACACCCCGCGCTACGCCTACCGGGGCGCCATGCTGGACGTCTCCCGCCACTTCTTCCCCGTCCCGGCGGTCAAGCGGTACATCGACCAGCTCGCCCTCTACAAGATCAACACCCTGCATCTGCACCTCTCCGACGACCAGGGCTGGCGCCTCGCCGTCGACTCCTGGCCCCGGCTGGCCGACTACGGCGGCGGCACCGAGGTCGGCGGCGGGCCCGGCGGCTTCTACACCAAGGCCGACTACCGCGCGATCGTGCGCTACGCCGCGGCCCGGCACCTGACCGTCGTCCCCGAGATCGACATGCCCGGCCACACCAACGCGGCACTCGCCTCCTACGCCGAACTCAACTGCGACGGCAAGGCGCCGCCCCGCTACACCGGCACCGAGGTCGGATTCAGCTCCCTGTGCGTGTCCCTGGAACGGACCTACGACTTCGTCGACGACGTGCTCCGCGAACTGGCGGCCCTCACCCCCGGCCGCTACCTCCACATCGGCGGCGACGAGGCGCACTCCACCAGTCACGAGGACTACGTCGCCTTCATGCGGCGCGTACAGCCCCTCGTCGCCGCATACGGCAAGCAGGCCGTCGGCTGGCATCAGATCACCGCCGCACCCGCTCCCGGCACCGTCGCCCAGTACTGGGGCTACGACCGGACCGGAGCCGAGGAGCGCCGCCAGGTCGCCGAGGCCGCGCGGCAGGGCACCAAACTGGTGCTCTCCCCGGCGGACCGGGCCTACCTGGACATGAAATACGACAAGGACACTCCGTTGGGACTCTCCTGGGCCGGATACGTGCCCGTGCGGCGCTCCTACGACTGGGATCCGGCCCGCTACCTGGAAGGAGTACCCGGGGAAGCCGTCCTCGGAGTCGAGGCGCCGCTGTGGTCGGAGACGATCGAGACCAGCGCACAGCTCGAATACCTGGCCTTCCCGCGCCTGCCAGGGTTGGCCGAACTGGGCTGGTCGCCCGCCGCCACCCACGACTGGGACGGCTACCGGACTCGACTGGCCCGGCAGGGCAGCCGCTGGGAGCGGATGGGAGTGAACTACCACCGCTCACCGCAGGTGCCCTGGCCCCACTGACCGCACCCGGGCGCCACCGGGTCCGCGGCGCCGTCACCACACGGCGCCGCGGGCCTGCGGAGGCCCCGGACCCCTGCGGAGCCCGCTTCGGGCGCGGAGCCTTCCCCTTGCAGGGAAGCGGGACCGTCGCGGGAGCGCTCTCCGCGGGGGCGGTTCTCCTCAGCGTGTCGTGCACCCTCAGTCCGTGGCATACGGCGGTGACGGTCGGTTCCATACGTCATCAAACCTGCTGACGATCCGCCGGAGTTCGCGGGCGGCGCGAGGCGACATGGCCTGCATCACGGTGTCGAGGAGAGCACGCGCGGCAAGAGGATTGCCGCAGCAGCACCAGTACACTTTGCCCCACTCGTAGTCGTGCCACAGCTCACGCTCGGGACGACGGACGTAGTCCTTCCACAAGCGCATGGCTGCACTGATGTCGCCTGGCTGCAGATAGTTCCGGGTGCGCTCGAGACGGTAGATCTCTGACAGAGCACGCGAGGACAGGCCGTCGATGACGCGGTTTGCGTCTGGTGTCCGGTGGCGGTGGGAGATGCCGGCCCGGATGTGTCCTGGCCGTCTACGCGGCATGGGCCTTTCGGTTCGTCATCATGCCGGACATGGTGTCATGGCTCCGCACGACACCTCGAACGGTTTCTCGCCCCACCGCGATTCGCCGGGCAGGTGGACGCCCACCTCTGCCGCCGCAACCGCAACCGCAACCGCAACCGGCACCACGAATGACGGCCAGAACCCCCGCCCCGGTCGAAGCAGCACCGGCGCGCGCCCCTCGGGGGCCGGGCCGGCCGCGGCGGGGGCTCTGTTCAGCCGCGGGGTACGGGGGTCACTCGCCCACTCCCAACTCTCGGGCCACCAGCATGCGCTGCACCTCGCTGGTGCCTTCGCCGATCTCCAGGATCTTCGCGTCCCGCCACATGCGGGCCACCGGGTACTCGTTCATGAATCCGTAGCCGCCGTGGACCTGGGTGGCCTCACGCGCGTTGGTGACGGCGCTCTCGGAGGAGTACAGCTTGGCCAGCGCCGCCTCCTTCTTGAAGGGCTCGCCGGCCAGCAGCCGGGCGGCCGCGTCCCGCCAGGCCACTCGTGAGGTGTGGGCCCGCATCTCCATGTCCGCGATCTTGAACTGGATGGCCTGGTTGGCGCCGATGGGCTTGCCGAACGCCCTACGGGTGTTGGCGTAGCGGACCGACTCGTCGACACAGCCTTGGGCGAGCCCGGTGGCCAGTGCGGAGATCGCGATCCGGCCCTCGTCCAGGATCCGCAGGAACTGGGCGTAGCCGCGGCCCTGCTCGCCGAGCAGATTGGCGCGGGGTACGCGCACATCCGTGAAGGACAGCTCATGGGTGTCCGACGCGTTCCAGCCGACCTTCGAGTAGGCGGGCGCCACCGAGAACCCAGGGGTGCCGGAGGGGACGATGACGGTCGAGATGCGCGGGGCGCCGTTCTCCTTGCGCCCGGTGACAGCGGTCACCGTGACCAGGCCCGTTATGTCCGTGCCGGAGTTGGTGATGAAGGACTTGCTGCCGTTGATCACCCATTCCCCGGACTCCTCGTCCAGGACGGCGGTGGTGCGGGTGCCGCCCGCGTCCGAACCGCACTCGGGCTCGGTCAGCCCGAAGGCGCCCAGCATCTCGCCCGCGCACAGCCGGGGCAGCCACTCCTGCTTCTGCTCCTCGGTGCCGAAGAGGTACACGGGCATCGCGCCCAGCGACACCCCCGCCTCCAGCGTGATGGCCACCGAGGAGTCGACCCGGGCCAGTTCCTCCAGAGCGAGGCAGAGCGCGAGGTAGTCGCCGCCCATTCCGCCGTACTCCTCGGGGAAGGGCAGGCCGAACAGGCCCATGGCACCCATCTGCTGCACGATCTCGTACGGGAACTCGTGCCGCTCGTAGAACTCGCCGATCTTGGGCGCGACCACGTCGTGGGCGAACTCCTCAACGGTGCGGCGCAGTTCCTCGTGCTCGGTGGTGAGGCGGTGGTCGAGTGCCATGCTCACTGCTCCTTGGGGGCGGGGGAGTCCGGGGTCGTCCGGGACTCCGCGGAAGAGGGGGAAGCGGCGGAAGCGGCCGGGCCGGCCAGGGCGCGCACCGTTCGGGAGGGGCTGGGGCGGCCCAGCTGCTGTGCCATCCACGTGCTGGTGGCGGTGAGCCGGGACAGATCGACACCCGTCTCGATACCGAGGCCGTGCAGCATCCAGACCAGATCCTCGGTGGCGAGGTTGCCCGTGGCGCTCTTGGCGTACGGGCAGCCGCCCAGCCCGCCGGCCGAGGCGTCCACCGTGGCCACTCCGTGCTGGAGCGCCGCGAGGGTGTTGGAGAGGGCCTGGCCGTAGGTGTCGTGGAAGTGCACGGCGAGGGTGGGGCCGCCCGGCGGAGCGGAGTCGGCGGGAGCGCCCGAAGCGGGCAGCCCCGCCGTACCGAGCGCCGTGAGCAGCGCGTGGACATGGCCGGGAGTGGCGACGCCGATGGTGTCGCCCAGGCTCAGCTCGTCGCAGCCCATTCCGGCCAGCGCCCGGCACACCCGCACCACCTGGTCGACGGGGACCGGGCCCTCCCACGGGTCGCCGAAGCACATCGAAAGATAGCCGCGCACGCGGAGGCCGGTGCTCTTGGCGCGCGCCACCACCGGCTCGAACATCTCCAGCGCGCCGTCCACCGTGCGGTTCAGGTTGGCCTTGGCGAACGACTCCGTGGCGCTGGCGAACACCGCCACCTCCCGCGCGCCCAGCGCCGCCGCGCGCTCCAGGCCGCGCGCGTTGGGCACCAGCACCGGCAGCCGCACCCCTGCCAGGTCCGCGAGGCGCGGATACAGCTCCTCCGCGTCGGCGAGCTGGGGGACCCACTTGGGGTGCACGAAGCTGGTGGCCTCCACGGTGCGCAGCCCGGCCGCGGCCAGCCGCCGGATGAACTCCGCCTTCACCTCGACGGGGACGAGCGCCGACTCGTTCTGCAGCCCGTCCCGCGGCCCCACCTCGTGGATCCGCACCCGGGAGGGCAGCCCCTCCAGGGGGAAGACCATCGGCAGCTCACCCGGGGTGCCGCCGCCTTCCGCAGGGCCGGCGGCCGGAGCCGCGGGGCGCCCCGGAGCGGTGGGTTCCGAGGAGTGCGTCGCGTCCGTCATCCCGGCACCTCCGTCGCCGCTTCCGCGCCGGCCTCCGGTGCGTCGCCGGCGGCCGGGTCCACGACCGCGAGCACCTGGTCCATCGCCACGGTGCTGCCCGCCGTGACCTCCAGTTCGGCCACCCGGCCCGCGTGCGGTGCCGTGATCACGTGTTCCATCTTCATGGCCTCCACCACCAGCAGGCTCTGGCCCGCGGCGACCTCGTCGCCGACGGCCGCCTTGACCACCGTGACGGTGCCCGGCATGGGCGCGGTCAGCGCGTCGGCGCCGTGTGCGCCACCGGCCCGCCGCAGCGCGTCCGCCACCGGGTCGTGGTCGCGCACCTGCCAGGCCTCGCCGTCCCTGCCCAGCCATACGCCCGGGGCGTCACCGTCCCCGCAGCGGACGCGGCTGAGGGTGCGGCTCATGCCGTCCCAGTCGAGCCGGACGGTCGGGCCGCCGGGCCCGGTGCCGGGGGCCAGTCGTGCCCGCACCGGGGTGGCGCCGTCGACGCTGACCTCCATCTCGCCCGGGGCCGGGAGTTCCTCGGGGCGCCTGCCGTCCGGCGCGGTGGGCCGGACCCGGACCGCCACGGGGTCGCGGCCCGGTACCCGCAGCGAGTGCACCGTCCAGGCCCGCTGCCCGCCGAGCCGCCACCCGGACGGCATCGAGAACGGGCTGATCCAGCCGCCGGTCGCCGGAGCGGCCGCCGCGGGCTGCGGCGGGCCGCCGGAGGTCTGTGCCGTGCCGGTCTCCGGAGTCAGCTCCGCCTGCCGCAGCAGGGCTGCCGCGCCGTACACCTCGTCGGGCACGCTCTCGGGCAGCAGTTCGGCCGCCACGCGATCCACCAGGCCGGTGTCCAGCTGGCCGGAGGCGACCTCGGGGTGACCGAGCAGGGCACGCAGGAACGCCGTGTTGGTGTCCACTCCGAGCACCGTCGTGCGGGCGAGCGCCGCGCGCAGCCCGCGCAGCGCGGCGGCCCGGTCGGGGCCCCAGGCGATGACCTTGGAGAGCATCGGGTCGTAGGTCGTGCCCACTTCGGTGCCCTCGGTGAGCCCGGAGTCGGTGCGCACTCCTTCGCCCTGTGGCTCCTCCAGCAGCAGCACCCGGCCGGCCGAGGGCAGGAAGTCCACGTGCCCGTCCTCGGAGCCGGGCGTGCGTCGCGCCGTCTCCGCGCAGATCCGGGCCTCCACCGCGTGCCCGTCGAGGGCGATCTCCGCCTGCCGGAAGGGCAGCGGCTCCCCGGCGGCCACCCGCACCTGCCACTCCACCAGGTCCAGCCCGGTGATCAGTTCGGTGACCGGGTGCTCCACCTGGAGCCGGGTGTTCATCTCCATGAAGTAGTAGGACCCGGAGCCGTCGCCCGGCACGATGAACTCGACCGTGCCCGCGCCCCGGTAGCCGCACGAGCGGGCCGCGTTCACCGCCGCCTGCCCCATCGCCTCGCGCGTCGCCGCGTCGAGCAGCGGGCTGGGCGCCTCCTCGATGATCTTCTGGTGGCGGCGCTGCAGCGAGCACTCGCGCTCTCCCAGGTGCAGGACGTTGCCGTGGCCGTCCGCCAGCACCTGGATCTCGATGTGCCGCGGCCGGTCGACCCACCGCTCGACGAGCAGCCCGTCGTCGCCGAAGGCGCCCTTGGCCTCGCGCCGCGCCGCGGCGATCTCGTCGGGCAGCGCCGCCTCGTCCCGCACCAGCCGCATGCCCTTGCCGCCGCCGCCCGCCGAGGGCTTGAGCAGCACCGGCAGACCCGTCTGCCGGGCGGAGGCGGCCAGTTCGGTGTCGGTCAGCCCGGTGCCCGAGGAGCCGGGGACCACCGGCACGTCCGCCGCGGACACCGTCTCCTTGGCGCGGATCTTGTCGCCCATCAGCTCGATGGCCTCCGCGGGCGGACCGATGAAGACGAGACCGGCCTCGGTGCAGCGCTGGGCGAACGCGGCGTTCTCGGCGAGGAAGCCGTACCCCGGATGGACGGCCTGCGCGCCGCTGCGGCGGGCCGCCTCCAGCAGCCGGTCCGCGCTCAGATAGCTGTGGACCGCCGCCGCGGGGCCGATCCGCACGGCCGTGTCGGCCTCGCGCACATGGCGGGCGTCGGCGTCCGCGTCGCTGTGCACCGCGACGGAGCGGATGCCGAGCCTGCGCAGCGTACGGATCACCCGCACCGCGATCTCGCCGCGGTTGGCGACCAGCACCGTGTCGAACATCGGCCCTCTCCTCGTCCTCACGACCCCGTGGCTCCCGGTCCCGGGGCGGTCCGCCCCGGTCGTGCTTCCGGCCGCGTCCGCGGTCCCCTTCGCGTTCGGCTGTGTCACGTCCGGCCCCTCACATCCGGAAGACGCCGAAGCGGGGCGCCTCCGGATCGCGTCCGGGCAGCGGGGCGTTGGCGCAGGCGGTCAGGGCCAGCCCCAGCACCTGGCGGGTCTCCAGAGGGTCGATCACCCCGTCGTCCCACAGCCGTGCCGTGGCGTAGTAGGCGTTGCCCTGGGATTCGTACTGCGCGCGGACCGGTGCGCGGAACTCCTCTTCCTCCTCGGGGCTCCACTCCTCGCCGCGGGCCTCCAACTGGTCCCGCTTGACGGTGGCCAGCACCGAGGCGGCCTGCTCCCCGCCCATCACGGAGATCTTGGCGTTCGGCCACATCCACAGGAAGCGCGGGCTGTAGGCCCGGCCGCACATCGAGTAGTTGCCGGCGCCGTAGGAGCCGCCGATCACGACCGTCAGCTTCGGCACCCGGGCGCAGGCCACCGCGGTGACCATTTTGGCGCCGTGCTTGGCGATGCCGCCCGCCTCGTAGTCCTTGCCGACCATGAAGCCGGAGATGTTCTGCAGGAAGAGCAGCGGGATGCCGCGCTGGTCGCACAGCTCGATGAAGTGGGCGCCCTTCTGGGCCGACTCGGAGAAGAGGATGCCGTTGTTGGCGACCACACCGACCGGGTGGCCGTGTACGTGGGCGAAGCCGGTGACCAGGGTGGTGCCGTACTCCGCCTTGAACTCCTGGAACCGCGAGCCGTCCACCACGCGGGCGATGACCTCGCGTACGTCGTAGGGGGTGCGGGAGTCGGCGGGGACCGCGTCGTAGAGCCCGGCCGGGTCCAGGGCCGGTTCCTCGGCGGGGCGCACGCTCCAGGGCAGGGCCGCGGCGGCGGGGGGCGCGGGGAGGGTGGCGACGATGTGGCGGACGATGCGCAGCGCGTGCGCGTCGTCCTCCGCCAGATGGTCGGTGACTCCGGAGATCCGGGAGTGGGTCTCGCCGCCGCCCAGTTCCTCGGCCGTCACGACCTCACCGGTCGCCGCCTTCACCAGTGGTGGCCCGCCGAGGAAGATCGTGCCCTGTCCGCGCACGATCACCGCCTCGTCGCTCATCGCGGGGACGTAGGCGCCGCCCGCGGTGCAGGAGCCGAGGACCGCGGCGATCTGCGGGACACCGGCGGCGGACATCCGGGCCTGGTTGTAGAAGATCCGGCCGAAGTGGTCCCGGTCGGGGAAGACGTCGTCCTGCATCGGCAGGAACGCGCCGCCGGAGTCGACCAGACAGAGGCACGGCAGCCGGTTCTCCAGCGCGATCTCCTGCGCACGCAGGTGCTTCTTGACCGTCATGGGGTAGTAGGTGCCGCCCTTGACGGTGGCGTCGTTGGCGACGACGACCACCTCGCGGCCGGCGACCCGGCCGATCCCCGCGATCACCCCGGCGGCGGGTGCCGCGTCGTCGTACATCCCGTCGGCCGCCAGCGGCGCGATCTCCAGGAAGGGGGAGCCGGGGTCCAGCAGCGCGTCCACGCGCTCCCGCGGCAGCAGCTTTCCCCGTGCCGTGTGCCGTTCGCGTGCCCGGGCACCGCCGCCGAGCCGGGCGCGCGCGAGTTTCTCCCGGAGCTGTCCGGCCAGCTCGCGATGGGCTCTGCGGTTCTCCGCGGCGGCGTCCGAGCCGGGGTCGAGGGTGCTGCTCAGGCGCGGCGCCGCGGGCCCGTGCCCGCTCACGTCCCGCACTGTTCGCTCGTTCATCCGACCGGCCCCCTCGCTCGCACGGCACCTCGCCCTTCCCGCCGCACCACCTCATGTCCGGCGCGGCGCACCACGGGCCGACACCGCTGCCGCGATCACCGCGGGCAGCACGGTCGGCGAACGCGGTTAGTCAGCGTTAACTCGACGCCTCAAGGTTAACGCTGACTAACGCGGCTGTCTAGAATGGTCCGCATGAGCACGAAGACGGCAGGCACGGCCGCACCCAGCCGACGGGAGCAGATCCTGCGGGAGGCCGCACGGCTCTTCGCCGAGCGCGGCTTCCACGGGGTGGGCGTCGACGAGATAGGGGCGGCGGTCGGCATCAGCGGCCCCGGTCTCTACCGCCACTTCGCGGGCAAGGACGCGATGCTGGCCGAGCTGCTGGTCGGGATCAGCCGGCGGCTCTACGACGGGGGGCGGCGCCGTGCCGAGGAGTCGGCGGCGGCGGATCTGCCGCCGGGTGCCGCGCTGGACGCGCTGATCGAGGGGCACATCGACTTCGCGCTGGACGACCGCGAGCTGATCACCCTGCACGACCGGGAGCTGGACCGGCTGCGGGAGGCCGATCGCAAGCAGGTGCGCAAGCTCCAGCGGCAGTACGTCGAGCTGTGGGTCTCGGCCGTCCGTGCGCTGTACCCGGGGCTGACCGAGCTGGAGGCCCGGGTCTCGGTGCACACCGTCTTCGGGCTGCTGAACTCGACGCCGCACCTGAGCGGTCCCTCGGCGCTGCCGGACCGGGAGACGACGGCGGCGCTGCTGCACCGCCTGGCCCGCGGCGCGCTCTCGTCCGCGGCGCCCCCGCCGGAGGGGCCGGGCGGCGGCTCCGCGGTGCGGGCCGAGTACCCGGCCGCCGGGCACGGTGAGGGGCCGGGCGCCCCGGCGCCGGGTGCCCCGGTCTGACGGGCGGGCGCGTCGCAGCGGTGTCTCCCGTCGGGGGGTGTGGCGGGTCGCCGGCACGCGCCGGGGCCGGTTCGCCCTGGACAGCCGAGGTGACTGCTCGGTAGCTTTGACATGTGTAGGCTGAGCAAGCGCTTAGCCATGCCGAGGTGACGAGGAGGCGTGCTGTGCGCCGCACGGTGTTCAACGAGGACCACGAAGCGTTCCGCCGGACGATCCGCGACTTCATCGCGGCGGAGGTCGTGCCCCATTACCCGCAGTGGGCCGAGCAGGGCTATGTCCCCAAGGACTTCTACAAGAAGCTCGGCGAGCTGGGCGTCTTCGGCATCGAGGTCCCCGAGGAGTACGGCGGCGCGGGGGAGACGAGCTTCAAGTACAACGCGGTGATCACCGAGGAGTGCGCCCGCGCCGGGGTCAGCTTCGGCGGCTCCAGCGTGCACACCGCGCTCTGCCTCCCCTACCTGCTCAAGTACGGCTCCGAGGAGCAGAAGAAGCGCTGGCTCCCGGCCTTCGTCTCCGGCGAGATGATGACCGCGATCGCCATGACCGAGCCGGGCACCGGTTCCGACCTGGCGGGGATGAAGACCACCGCCAAGCTGTCCGAGGACGGCACGCACTACATCCTCAACGGCGCCAAGACCTTCATCACCGGCGGTGTCCAGGCCGACCGGGTGCTGGTCTGCGCCCGCACCGCGGCTCCGGACCCGGCCGACCGGCGCGGCGGCATCTCCATCCTGGTGGTGGACGCCAGGAGCGAGGGCTACGCGGTCGGCCGCAAGCTGGAGAAGCTCGGGCTGCGCTCCTCCGACACCGCCGAGCTGTCCTTCACCGACGTCAAGGTGCCGGTCGAGGACCTGCTGGGCGAGGAGGGCAAGGCGTTCTCCTACCTCACCCACAACCTGCCCCAGGAGCGGCTGGGCATTGCGCTGGGCGCCTACGCGATGTCGGCGGCGGCGGTGCGCTTCGCCCACGAGTACGTCAAGGAGCGGACGGTCTTCGGCAAGGAGGTGGCCTCCTTCCAGAACACCAAGTTCGTGCTCGCCGACTGCAAGTCCGACGTGGACGCGATGCAGGCCGTCGTGGACCGCGCGCTGGAGGCGCTGGACGCCGGTGAGCTGACCCCCGCGGACGCGGCCTCGGCCAAGCTGTTCACCACCGAGACCGCGGCCCGGGTCATCGACAAGTGCCTCCAGTTGCACGGCGGGTACGGCTACATGCTGGAGTACCCGATCGCCAACCTGTACGCGGACACCCGCGTCTCGCGCATCTACGGCGGCACCAGCGAGGTCATGCGCTCCATCGTCGCGAAGTCGATGGGCCTGTGAGCGGCCCGGCGCCGACGCGGCACCACCGGGCGGCCGCGGCGACATGAGCCAGGAACTGACCGACCTGCTCGATCTGCTCGACCTGGAGCGGATCGAGCAGGACATCTTCCGGGGTGGCAGCCGCGCCTCCCTGGTGCCCCGGGTCTTCGGCGGACAGGTCGCGGCGCAGGCGCTGGTCGCCGCCTGCCGCACCGTCCCGGCCGGGCGGCTGCCGCACTCCCTGCACGCGTACTTCCTGCGTCCGGGGGACCCCGGGGCGCACATCGTCTACACCGTGGACCGGATACGCGACGGCCGGTCCTTCACCACGCGCCGGGTGGTGGCGGTGCAGCACGGGCAGCCGATCTTCCATCTGTCCGCCTCGTTCCAGACGCACGAGGAGGGGATGGAGCACCAGGAGCCGATGCCCCCGGCGCCCGATCCGGAGACGCTGCCGACCGCGGAGGAGACGATGCCGCGCCACCGGGAGCTGTTCGTCGACCCGCAGGTGCCCGAGCGCCTGCTGCGGGCGCGGGCCGCGGTGGATCTGCGGTATGTCGAGGAGCCGCCGTTCGCCCGGGTCGGCAGCCGCAGCGAGCCGCGCTCCCAGGTGTGGTTCCGCACCAACGGGAAGCTGGACGGCGAGCTGGACGACCCGATGCTGCACATCTGCCTGGCGACCTATGTCTCGGACATGACGCTGCTGGACTCCGTGCTGCTCGCGCACGGCCGGGGCGGCTGGGCCGTCGGTGACGTGGTCGGGGCCTCCCTGGACCACGCGATGTGGTTCCACCGCCCGTTCCGCGCGGACGAGTGGCTGCTCTACGACCAGGAGTCGCCCACGGCGCAGGGCGGCCGGGGGCTCGGCAAGGGGCGGATCTTCACCCGGGACGGGCGGCTGGTCGTCTCCGTGATCCAGGAGGGGGTCGTCCGGGTTCCCCGGGAGCGGCGTGCGGAGGCGCCGGGTGGCGCGGCGGATCAGCCCGCGAGCCCCGCGGCGGACAGCAGGTAGGCGGTCATCGGCTCGTAGTAGCGCGGGTCGACCACGTGGTCGTCCAGGGGCACGGCGACCTCCAGCGTGCCCTCCGCCTCGCCCAGGAAGAGCGCGGGGTCGTTGCAGTCGGCGAATCCGACGGTGGTCAGCCCCTGCTGTGCGGCCCGGCCGGCCCAGCCGTGGTCGGCCACGACCAGGTCGGGCAGCGGTTCGCCGGCCTGCTCCAGGCCCAGCAGCACGCCCGCCATCGGCTGGGGGGAGTGCGTGTGCCACAGGGAGGCGCCCCGCTCGTAGACGGCGACGCCCTGGAACTGGACGATGACGCCCTCGTCGGCGAAGACCCGCAGCGGGGTGCGGACGATGTCGCAGCCGGCGGAGCGCAGCGCGGTGGCGAGGGTGCCGTGCATGTCCAGCAGCGCGCCGGGGTGCCCGGTGGCGAACAGCACCCGGGCGCGTGCCTCCGCCGCCTTGCGGAGTTCGGCGGCGGCCCGGTCCAGGGCCGCCACGGTCAGCTCCGGGTCGATGGTGTCCTGGCCGCTGCGGTAGTCCGGGTCGTCGTTGACGCCGCAGCGTTCGGCCATCACCGCGAGGACGTCCTGCTCGTCCGCCCAGCGTTCGCCCAGCTCCAGGCCGAGCCAGTAGTGCCGGTCGCCGTTGGCGAGCTTGCGGTAGTGGGAGAGGTTGTTCTCCCGCGGCGTGGCGACGTCCCCCGCGATCCGGGCGCGCACCAGGTGGCTGGTCAGCTCGGCACGGGAGGGCGCCGGCGGGAGCGGCAGGGCCAGGGGCACGGGCGAGAGCGGCTGCGACATGTACCCATTGTGGCTCGTACTGTCGCTCGATGGACGGAGTGTCCAAAAGGCGGGGTACGCTCCTGCGGACCGTCCAACGGCGGACGGAGGTATTCCGCCTAGGCTCGACGGTATGACCAGCAGCGACATACCCACTTCCGAGAGCGCTCCGACCCCCCGCGGCCCCGTCGACTCCTCGCGGGTGCCCCGCTACGCCGGTCCGGCGACCTTCGCCCGGCTGCCGCGGATCGACGAGACGGGCGGCCGCGCCGACGTCGCCGTGGTCGGCGTCCCCTTCGACACCGGTGTCTCCTACCGGCCGGGCGCCCGCTTCGGCGGCAACGCGATCCGGGAGGCGTCCCGGCTGCTGCGGCCCTACAACCCGGCGCAGGACGCCTCGCCGTTCGCGCTGGCACAGGTCGCGGACGCCGGGGACATCGCCGTCAACCCGTTCGACATCGGCGAGGCCGTCGAGACGGTGGAGGAGGCGGCCGGCTCCCTGCTGGACTCCGGCGCCCGGCTGATGACGCTCGGCGGCGACCACACCGTCGCCCTGCCGCTGCTGCGGGCGATGGCGCGCAAGCACGGCCCCGTCGCGCTGCTGCACTTCGACGCGCACCTGGACACCTGGGACACCTACTTCGGCGCCGCCTACACGCACGGCACCCCCTTCCGGCGGGCGGCCGAGGAGGGGCTGCTGGACACCTCGGCGCTCTCCCACGTGGGCACCAGGGGGCCGCTGTACGGGAAGCGCGACCTGGACGACGACGCGAAGATGGGCTTCGGCATCGTCACCTCGGCGGACGTGATGCGGCGCGGGGTGGACGAGGTGACCGACCAGCTCCGGCAGCGCATCGGCTCCCGTCCGCTGTACGTGTCGGTGGACATCGACGTGCTCGATCCGGCGCACGCCCCGGGTACGGGTACGCCGGAGGCGGGTGGGATCACCTCGCGGGAGCTGCTGGAGATCCTGCGCGGGCTGTCCGGCTGCCATCTCGTCTCGGCCGACCTGGTGGAGGTCGCGCCCGCCTACGACCACGCGGAGATCACGTCGGTCGCGGCTTCCCACACGGCGTACGAGCTGACGACGCTGATGACGCGGCAGATCGCGGCCGCTCGCGGCTGACGGAAGCGTCCCGGATGAGTGGGTTCCGGCCGTGTTGCGGGCGCGGCCCCTCCGGCGCTTCGTACGTGTGCGGACGGTCCCCGCGCCCGGCGGGCGGACCGCCCCCGTTCGGGACACCGAACGGCCCAGGTCGGCGGGGGCTTGACGGGGTGCCGGAAATCATCCGCTCAATCACGGAGCGCCACTGATTTAATACGGGACGTTACTGAATTTGATCGGTCGATGTGCATTTCGTGGAAGTTGTCGACAGACTGCACAAGCGATCCCGCGGGAAGACGGCGCGGAGCGGTCGCGGAGTCGGCCTCGTGGGGGGTGCCGGCCCGCACGCACCCAGGGACGCGCCGTCGGTGGCCGGGGCGGCCACGGTGGAGCCACGTGCTCGCCTGGCCGCCTTCGGCCACTCTTCGTCCCTCTCAGCCCCTTTCATCCCCCCTTACCCCCTTCGTCCCTTTCCGGGTCCTTTCGTCCCCCTCCGGCACCCTGTTCCCGCACCCGCTCCGGCCCGGTCCGGAATGAAAGCCCGCTCTCCCGATGTTGGGCACTCGGCAGGAACGGTCAGGCCGACGTGAAGGGACTGGGGACGCGGTGACGGAGGAGAGTGCGGGTACGCCGGGCTGGGCCCGGCGGCTGGCCGGGTACTGCTGGCGGTACAGGCGCGCGGTGGTGCTCGCGCTGGGCGCCTCGCTCGGCGGCATGGCCGTCATGGCGCTCGTCCCGCTGCTGACCAAGGTCATCATCGATGACGTGGTGGTCGGCGGCCAGGACGGCCTGTGGGCCTGGATCGGACTGCTCGTCGCCGCGGCAGCCGTCATCTACGTACTGACCTACGTCCGCCGCTACTACGGCGGACGGCTCGCGCTGGACGTCCAGCACGACCTGCGCACCGAGATGTACCGCTCGATCGTCCGGCTGGACGGCCGCAGCCAGGACGAGCTGTCCACCGGCCAGGTGGTCGGCCGCGGCACCAGCGACCTCCAGCTCGTCCAGAGCCTGCTGTTCATGCTGCCGATGATGATCGGCAACGTGCTGCTGTTCCTGGTGGCGCTCGTCGTGATGCTCGTCCTCTCCCCCTTGCTGACCCTGGTGTCGATCGCGGTCTTCCCGCTGCTGTGGTGGGTCGCCGACCTGAGCCGCAAGCGGCTCTTCCCCGCCACCTGGTACGCGCAGCAGCAGGCCGGGGCGGTCGCCTCGGTGGTGGACGGCTCGGTCAGCGGCGTCCGCGTGGTCAAGGGCTTCGGCCAGGAGGCGCAGGAGACCGGGAAGCTCCGGGCCGTCAGCCGGAAGCTGTTCGCGGGCCGGCTGCGCACGGTGCGCCTCAACGCGCGCTACACCCCCGCTCTGCAGGCCGTACCCTCGCTCGGCCAGGTCGCCATGCTCGCGCTCGGCGGCTGGATGGCCACCCGCGGCGAGATCACACTGGGCACCTTCGTCGCCTTCTCCACCTACCTGGCCCAGCTGGTCGGCCCGGTCCGGATGCTGGCCATGATGCTCACCGTCGGCCAGCAGGCCAGGGCCGGCGTCGAGCGGGTCTACGACCTGATCGACACCGAACCGCAGATGGCCGAGAGCCCGCACGCCCGCGACCTGCCCGCGTCCGCGGACGCCTCCGTGGAGTTCGAGGACGTCAGCTTCGGTTACGCGGCGGACACCCCCGTGCTGGACGGCTTCAGCCTGCGCATCGCACCCGGCGAGACGGTCGCGCTGGTGGGGGCCAGCGGCAGCGGCAAGTCCACCGTCTCCATGCTGCTGCCGCGCTACTACGACGTGACCGGCGGCGCGGTGCGCGTGGGCGGGCAGGACGTGCGCGAGCTGACCCTGGACTCGCTGCGCTCCGCCATCGGGCTCGTCCCCGAGAACCCCTTCCTGTTCTCCTCCTCCCTCCGGGAGAACATCGCCTACGGCGCCCCCGACGCCACCGACGAGGAGATCCGCGCCGCAGCCCGGGCCGCCCAGGCCGACCGGTTCGTCCAGGAGCTGCCGGACGGCTACGAGACCACCGTCGGCGAACAGGGGCTGACCCTCTCCGGCGGCCAGCGGCAGCGCATCGCCCTCGCCCGCGCCCTGCTCACCGACCCGCGGCTGCTGCTCCTGGACGACGCCACCTCGGCCGTGGACGCGCGCGTGGAGCACGAGATCCACGAGGCGCTGCGCGAGGTGATGGCCGGCCGCACCACCCTGCTGATCGCCCACCGGCAGTCCACCCTGGCGCTGGCCGACCGGATCGCGGTGCTGGACGGCGGCCGGCTGGCCGACATCGGCACCCACGAGGAACTGGTCGGGCGCTGCGCCCTCTACCGGCGGCTGCTGACCGACCCGGACGAACTCGGTGACGTGGAGCGCGACCCGGCCGGAATGGCCGTGCACGACGCGCACGACACCGTCGACGGGGTGACCCCCGAGCTGTGGGTGCGCGAGCAGGAGCCGGGAAGCGACGGCGCTCTGCCGGGCGGCGGCAGCGGAACCGCCGCCGCGCAGGCCGGCCGGCCCGGGGCCTTCGGCACCGAACTGGCGGGCCTGCCCGGCAGCCCCGAACTGCTCGCCAGAGTGGCCGCGCTGCCCCCGGCCGACGACCTGCCCGAGGTGGACGAGGAGCGCGCCGAGCGGCGTGAGGACTCCTACGGACTGCGTCGCCTGCTGCGCGGCTTCGGCGCCGCCCTGCTGGTCGCCCTGGTCTTCGCCGCGCTGGACGCCGGGTTCGGGCTGGTGCTGCCCGTGCTGATCCGGCACGGCATCGACGACGGGGTGGAGAAGGGCGCGCTGGGCGCGGTCTGGTTCGCCGCCGGGCTGGCGCTGGCCGTGGTCGTCGCGCAGTGGGCCGCCCAGACCGGCTCGCTGCTGCTGACCGGACGCACCGGCGAGCGGGTGCTCTACGCCCTGCGGGTGAAGATTTTCGCGCAACTGCAGCGGCTGGGCCTCGACTACTACGAACGGCACCAGGCGGGCGCCGTGATGACCCGGATGACGACCGACGTCGACGCGCTCTCCACGTTCCTGCAGACCGGGCTGGTCACCGCTGTCGTGTCGCTCT
Organism: Streptomyces sp. AA1529; assembly: GCF_000280905.1. Taxonomy (GTDB): domain Bacteria; phylum Actinomycetota; class Actinomycetes; order Streptomycetales; family Streptomycetaceae; genus Streptomyces. Next base: position 83,126 of record NZ_ALAP01000054.1, read on the forward strand.
TCACCTTCCTGGGCATCCTCGGCGCGCTGCTGGTGCTCGACGTCCAACTGGCGCTGGTGGTCTTCGCGACGCTGCCGCTGCTGGTCGTCGGCACCTATTTCTTCCGCAGGCAGAGCGTCAAGGCGTACGAACTGGCCCGGGAGCGGGTCAGCGTGGTCAACGCCGACCTGCAGGAGTCGGTCGCCGGGCTGCGGATGGTGCAGGCGTTCCGCGGCGAGGAGCGCGGCGCCGAACAGTTCGCACGCCGCAGCGACGGCTACCGCCGGGCCCGGGTGCGCGGCCAGTGGCTGATCTCGGTCTACTTCCCCTTCGTGCAGCTCCTGGCCGCCATGGCGACCGCCGCGGTACTCGTCGTGGGTGCCGGGCGGATCGAGGACGACACGCTGACGGCCGGGGCCCTGGTGGCCTACCTGCTCTACATCGAGCTGTTCTTCGCGCCGGTGCAGCAGCTCTCGCAGGTCTTCGACGGCTATCAGCAGGCAGCCGTCTCGCTGCGCCGCATCCAGGAGCTGCTGCGCGAGGAGAGCAGCACGCCCGCCGCCGCCTCGCCGCGGGAGGTGGCCGCACTGCGCGGCGGGATCGAGTTCCGGGACGTGCACTTCCACTACGCCACCGAGGACCCCGCCGGTGCGCCGGGGGAGCAGGCGGCGCTCTCGGACATCCGGCTGACCATTCCGGCCGGGCAGACGGTCGCCTTCGTCGGCGAGACCGGTGCGGGCAAGTCCACCCTGGTCAAGCTGGTCGCACGGTTCTACGACCCGACCCGCGGCGCCGTCCTGGCGGACGGTGCGGATCTGCGCGGCATCGACCTGACCGGCTACCGGCACCGGATCGGCGTGGTGCCCCAGGAGCCCTACCTCTTCCCCGGGACCGTGCGGGACGCCATCGCCTACGGGCGGATGGACGCGACGGACGCGGAGGTGGAGGCGGCGGCCCGGGGGGTCGGTGCGCACGACATGATCGCCTCCCTGTCGGGCGGGTATCTGCACGAGGTGGACGAGCGGGGCCGCAACCTCTCGGCCGGGCAGCGGCAGCTGATCGCGCTGGCCCGGGCCGAACTGGTGGACCCCGCGATCCTGCTGCTGGACGAGGCGACGGCGGCGCTCGACCTGGCGACCGAGGCGCTGGTCAACCAGGCCACCGACCGGCTGGCCGGGGAACGGACCACCCTGGTGGTGGCGCACCGGCTGACGACGGCCGCGCGCGCCGACCGCGTGATCGTCCTCGACCAGGGGCGGATCGCCGAGGACGGCACCCATGAGGAGCTGGTGGCGCTCGGCGGGCGCTACGCGGAGCTGTGGCGGACCTTCGCCGGGGAGACGGCGGGCGGCTCCGAGCACGCGGTGGTGTGAACCCGCCTGCCAGCCGCGGTCGGGGCGCCGCGGGGCCGGGTGGGCGCCGCTCGCCCGGCCCGGTACGGGGTGCCGGTACGGGGCGCTTGGCCCGGAGCGGTCAGCGCCCGCGGTTGCGCGGGTGCGCCCGGGCGGTGCGCTCGTTGCCGCGCTTGTAGTCGCCCGTCCAACGGGCCATGACCAACTGCTCGTCCCCCGCGGACACTTCCTGGAGGAAGCGCTGGGCCCGCCCGTCGCGCAGCGTGGTGACCGGGCGGCCGCGGTGGCTGATCACCACCGTCCGCGCGGGGCCGCGCTGCTCATAGGTGAATCCGTGTGGCTGCGGCATGTGCCGACGGTACGCCTCAGACCTCGCACAGGCCGACCAGATATTCGTCGACCGTCTGCACCTGGCCCCAGGGCAGCGGCTCCGAACCGCTGCGCCAGTGCAGCGCGGAGATCTCCTCGGTCGGGGTGAAGGGCAGCACCTCGGCCAGTTCGCCGGTGAAGACGGCGCCGTAGAGCACCCGCCGCTCGGGGCCCAGCGAGGTGCGGGCGAATCCGGCGAAGCGCAGGGCCGCCGGGTCGACCGTCTGGCCGGTCTCCTCGCGCAGTTCACGGCGGGCGGCGCTGCGCGGGCTCTCGCCCTCCTCGATGCCGCCGCCGGGCAGCTCCCAGCAGGCGCGGCTGCGTACGTGCACCATCAGCAGCTTCCCGGCGTGCCGCACGACCAGCAGGACGTAGCCGACCGGGGCGTCCGGGAAGCGGGTGTCCTCGGGTTCGGTGTGGAAGGAGAGCAGCCGCATCTCGCGCGGGCCGGTGGCCAGCGGTGCGGGCGGGGTGGGAGGCACGGAGTGGTCCATGGGCGGCAGCGTAACGGCGACCGCCGACAGGGCGGTTCGCACCGCTGAGCGGTGCTCGTTCACCCGTATGCGTACAGCGGGTCGGTGTCGGGGTCTGGCAAAGCCGGTCGGACGCCGATAGGTTCACGACGACTTTTGACGTAGTAAGGGGAGGGTGAATGCGTAAAACGCTCAGATGGTTGCTGTCTCTGGTGGTGCTGATAGGCACCTTCAGTGTCGGCAGTGCCTCGGCGGGGGCCGCCACCGCGGCAGATCCCGCGGCCGGCCAGGACATCAAGGACCGCATCCTCGCGGTGCCCGGGATGAGCCTCATCGAGGAGAAGCCCGTCGACGGATACCGCTTCTTCCTGCTCAACTACGAACAGCCGGTGGACCATCGACGTCCCTGGAAGGGCACGTTCAAACAGCGCATCTCCATCCTGCACAAGGACACCAACCGGCCCACGGTCTTCTTCACCAGCGGCTACAACCTCAACACCAACCCCAGCCGCAGTGAGCCGACGCAGCTGACGGACGGCAACCAGGTCTCCATGGAGTACCGGTTCTTCACGCCCTCCAGGCCCGACCCCGCGGACTGGTCGAAGCTGACCATCTGGCAGGCGGCCAGCGACCAGCACCGCATCTACCAGGCGCTCAAGAAGATCTACCGCAAGAACTGGATCGCGACCGGCGGCAGCAAGGGCGGCATGACCGCGACGTACTACCGCCGCTTCTATCCGCGTGACATGGACGGGACAGTCCCCTACGTGGCGCCCAACGACGTCCGCAACGACGAGGACTCCGCGTACTACCGCTTCTTCCGCAACGTCGGCTCCGAGGAGTGCCGGGACCGGCTCAACGGCGCGCAGCACGAGATCTTCGAGCGGCGCGGCGCGATGGTCTCCCGGATCAAGGCGTGGGCCAAGGAGAACGACTACACCTTCAAGCTGGCCGGCAGCGCCGACCGGGCGTTCGAACTGGTCGCGCAGGACCTCGTCTGGGGCTTCTGGCAGTACCACCTGGAGAGCGAGTGCGATCAGGTGCCCGCCACCGACGCCTCCACGGACACGCTCTACAAGTGGGCCGACGAGATCGGCGGCTGGTCGGCCGGCACCGACCAGGGCATCACCCCCTATGTGCCGTACTACTACCAGGCCGGCACCCAGATGGGGTCGCCCGACTACGAGGAGCCCCTCCTCGACGACGTGCGCAAGTACCCGGGCCTGAACGTGCCGAGCACCTACGTGCCGCGCAGCATCCCGGTGGAGTTCAACAAGCACGACAGGGCGATGCGCGACATCGACCGCTGGGTGCGCCACCGCTCCTCGCAGATGCTCTACATCTACGGTGAGAACGACCCGTGGGGCGCCGAGCCGTTCCGTCCCGGCCGGCACACCAAGGACACGGCCGTCTTCTGGGCGCCCGGACAGGACCACGGCGCGCGGATCGCCACCCTCGAGGACGACGACCGGGCCGCCGCCACCAAGATGGTGCTGGAGTTCGCCGGACTGGACCACGACGCGGACAAGAAGAAGCCCGAGCGCCTGACGAAGTACGACAGGAAGCTGGACAAGCCCCGGAAGCACACGCTGGAGCTGCGTCCCTGACGCGGGCCCGCGTCCCTGACGCGGCTGCCGGCGGCGCCCTCCCGCTCGCGGCGGGGCGCCGCCGTTCGGGTCCGGCCGGGCGGCCACGTCCGAAGGAGCCGCCCGGGGGCCGGGCCGCTCGCGCTCCGGGCGGTCCGGCCCCGTCCGGCCCGGGCGGTTCAGGCCGCTTCGGCCAGCAGACCCAGCAGATGGCCGCGGACCCCGGGCAGCAGCGCGGGCAGCTCCCGGGCCTGTGGGAACCAGCGCTTCTCGTACTCCCAGCACAGCCACTCGACGCCCGCGCCGGCCTGCGCGTCCGTCGCCCGGGTCAGCACGTCCGCGACCTCGGTGAGCGGCAGCACGCCCTCGCCGGGCGCCAGCGGCGTGAGGTCCTCCCGCGAGGCGATGTCCTTCACCTGCACATAGCCCAGATACGGGGCGAGCAGCCGGTAGGTCTCCGCCGGGTCCTCGCAGCCCCGCCAGGTGTGCATGACATCCCACAGGGCTCCGGCGCCCGGGTGGTCGACCGCGCTCAGGACCCGTGTCACGTCCGCGCCGGTGGCGTGCGAGTCGTGCGTCTCCAGCAGCACCCGCACCCCCAGGTCGGCGGCGATGACGGCGGCCTGCCGCAGCCGCCGCACGGCGTTCGCGTCGCCCTCCGCGACATCCGGGCCGCCGCCGGGGAAGACCCGGGCGTACGGCGCGCCCAGGTCGTGGGCCAGCTCCAGCAGGGCGCGCACCTCCGCCAGCACCGGCGCGTCCTCGCCGCTCTCGGCCATCCGCGGGTATCCGGCGACGCTCAGCGGCGCGAGACCGGCCTCCGCGAACTGCGCCGCCACCCGCTGCCGTGCGGCGCGGTCGAGACCGGGGTGCACGGGCTCCTCCGGGTGGGCGCGCAGTTCGACGCCGTGGAAGCCCGAGTCGGCGGCCAGCCGCAGTACTTCGTCGACGGGCATGCCGGGCACGCCGAGCGTGGAGAACGCGAGTCGCATGCGCTCACCCGACCAGATGCCCTCCCGTGCGGCAAGACTCCGGGAGTTCGTGTCGCCGCGCCGGCCGGGCCGGGCCGCGCGGCGGCTCCGGCCGGGCGCGTCCGCGAGGGGCTCATGCTCCGGCGCGGGGCACAGCGGTGGAGGCGCGGACCACCAGCGCGTGCGGCATGGTCGTCGTCCCGCCCGGCGGGGCCGGCCGGGTGCCCAGGGCGAGCTGTCCGGCGACGGCACCGGCTTCCTGCAGCGGCAGCCGCACGGTGGTCAGTCCGGGCGCGGCGTCGGCGCTGAAGGGCAGGTCGTCGAAACCGGCCACCGACACGTCCTGCGGGACGCGCAGCCCGGCGTCCCGCAGGGCGGCGCAGACGCCGAGCGCGACGGTGTCGTTGGCGGCCAGCACGGCGGTCGTCTCCGGTGCCCTGCGCAGCAGTTCGACGGCGCCCCGGTAGCCGCAGGAGCGGTCGTAGCCGCCCGCGTGCACGGTCAGCCGCTCCGCCCGGTCCGGACCGGCGGCTCCGTGCGCCGCCAGCGCCGCCCGATGGCCCGCCAGCCGGTGCCGGGTGGTGGTCCGCTCCGAAGGTCCGGCGACGTAGCCGATGTGCCGGTGGCCCAGTGCCAGCAGATGCGCGGTCAGCGCGTGCGCGCCCCCGCGGTTGTCGAAGGCCACGGTCAGCACGGCACCGCGCGCCGCCCGCCGGGCGCTCCTGCCCCGCGCCGCCGCGACCGGCCGTGCGTCCGGCTCGCAGTCCGGCCCCGGAACCGCGGCGGCTTCCGCGTCCGGCCCCGGCATCGCCGTCGCGTCCGGCTCCAGGGGGTCCAGCGGCGGTCGGCCGCACAGCACGATCCGGGTGCCGCCCGCGGCGAGCCGCCTCAGACGTGCGGCCAGGGACGCGCGGTGCGCCGGGTCCTCGACCGCTCCGCCGGTCAGCACGATGGCCGCCGCCCGCTGGCGCTGCAGCAGGGTGAGGTAGGTCAGCTCGCGTTCGGGCGAGCCGCCGGTGTTGCAGACCACGGCGAGTCTGCGCGGCACCCGGTCGTCCGTGCCGCTGTCCAGTTCGCCCTGCACGGCTCCGGCGACGATGCCGAAGAACGGGTCGGCGATGTCGTTGACGAGGATGCCCAGCAGGTCGGAGCTGGCGGCGGCGAGTGCGCTGGCGGGGCCGTCCACCACGTACTCCAGCTCGGCCACGGCGCGCAGCACGCGGCTCCTGGTGGTGCCCGCGACGGGGTAGTCGCCGCTCAGCACGCGGGAGACGGTCGCGGAGGAGACACCGGCGCGGGCGGCGACGTCCGCCAGGGTCACTGCCATCCGTCCGCCCCTCGTTCCTCCGCCTCGTCCCGGGTCGACGACATGTTCCCATGCGCTCCGCCGGCCACCGTGCCGCCCGCCAACTCCCTTGCCGGGCAGTGCTGCTGGAGCTACCGTGAGTCGTTGGCCGCTAGAAAGCGCTTACTACGTGTCGACGCCACCGCGCGGACGCGCCCGTCGAACCGGGCGCCGCGACAGCAGGGAGACGAGCACACGTGTCACGCAGGACGATCCGCATCGCCATGAACGGCGTCACCGGCCGGATGGGCCACCGCCAGCACCTCGTGCGCTCCCTGCTCGCGCTGCGCGAGGAGGGCGGGCTAGACCTGGGCGGCGGCCGGAGACTGTGGCCCGAACCCGTCCTGGTGGGCCGCCGGGAGGACAAGCTGCGCTCCCTCGCGCAGCAGCACGGACTGGACCCGCGGGCCGTCTCCACCGACCTGGACGCGGTGCTGGCGGACGACAGCATCGACATCTACTTCGACGCACAGATCACCTCCGAGCGCCTCGCGGCACTGCGCAAGGCCGTCGCGGCCGGCAAGCACGTCTACGCCGAGAAGCCCACCGCCACCTCGCTCGACGGCGCCCTGGAGCTGGCCAGGGCGGCGACCCGGGCCGGGGTCGAGCACGGCGTCGTCCAGGACAAGCTCTTCCTGCCCGGGCTGCGCAAGCTCGCCCGGCTGGTCAGGGGCGGCTTCTTCGGCCGGGTGCTCTCGGTGCGGGGCGAGTTCGGCTACTGGGTCTTCGAGGGCGACTGGCAGAGCGCCCAGCGGCCCTCGTGGAACTACCGCGCCCAGGACGGCGGCGGCATCGCCGGTGACATGTTCCCGCACTGGGAGTACGTGCTGCACCACCTCTTCGGCCGGGTCACCTCCGTCCAGGCCCACCTGGCCACCCACCTGCCGCACCGCTGGGACGAGCGGGGCGAGCCCTACCGGGCCACGGCGGACGACTCCGCGTACGGCATCTTCACCCTGGAGGGCGGCGCCGTCGCCCAGATCAACTCCTCCTGGGCGGTGCGGGTGCACCGCGACGAACTGCTCGAGTTCCAGGTGGACGGCACCGAGGGCTCCGCCGTCGCCGGTCTGCGCGGCTGCCGCTACCAGCACCGGGCCGGCACCCCCAGGCCGGTGTGGAACCCGGACCTGCCCGCCGCCGAGCGGTTCCGCGACCAGTGGCAGGAGGTGCCCGACAACGACGGGGACGAGGAGACCAACGGCTTCAAGGCCCAGTGGGAGCTCTTCCTGCGCCGCGTCGCCGACCGGGACGGCACCGGTCCGGGCGACCACGGCGGTGAGCGGGGTGACGGGGGTGACGGGGACGCCCGGGGAGAGGCCGCCGGGCCGTGCCCCTGGGATCTGCTCGCGGGCGCCCGCGGCGTGCAGCTCGCCGAACTGGCCCGCACCTCCTCGGCGGAGGGCCGCCGCATCGAGGTGCCGGAGCTGGCGCCGTGATCCGGCTGCCCGACCCCGCCACCGGGGGCCTGCGCACCCGCGAACCCCGCCACGTCCCGGCACCCGCGGTACGCGGACGCCACCGCGAGGGCACTGGGGCCCGCACCCGGCCCGCCTCCCGCAGGCTCCTGGCCGCCGCCCACGTGGTGGCCGACCCGCTGGCCGACGTGCCGCCCGACGGCCCCGCGGCGCTCGACTGGGACGCCACCCTCGCCTTCCGGCACCACCTGTGGAGCCATGGGCTGGGGGTCGCCGAGGCCATGGACACCGCACAGCGCGGTGCGGGCCTGGACCGGGCGGGAGCCGGCGAGCTGATCCGGCGTACGGCAGCCGAGGCGAAGGCGGTCGGCGGGCAGGTGGCCTGCGGTGTGGGCACCGATCTGCTGGACCCCCGGGCACCGGACCGGGACCGGCCGGCCGCCTCCGCGGAGACGGCCGCGGTCGTCGCCGCCTACGAGGAGCAGCTGGAGCTGACCGAGGAGGCGGGCGCGCAGGCCGTCCTGCTGGCCTCCCGCGGACTGGCGGCCGTCGCGCGCGGTCCGGAGGACTACGAGCACGTCTACGGCTCCCTGCTGCGGCAGGTGAGCACCCCGGTCGTGCTGCACTGGCTGGGGCCCGCGTTCGACCCCGCGCTGGAGGGCTACTGGGGCAGCCGCGACCCGGACGCGGCCGCCGGCACCCTGCTGCGCATCGTCGCGGCGCACCCCGGGAAGGTGGACGGGGTGAAGGTCTCGCTGCTGGACGCGGACCGCGAAGTGGCGCTGCGGCGGCGGCTGCCGGCCGGGGTGCGCTGCTACACCGGGGACGACTTCCACTACCCGCAGCTGATCGAGGGCGACCGGGCGGGCCACAGCGACGCGCTGCTGGGGGTCTTCGATCCGCTGGCGCCGTTCGCCGCGCAGGCCGCGGCACTGCTGGACGCGGGGGACACGGCGGGGTTCCGTGCGGTGCTCGACCCGACCGTCGCGCTGGCCCGGCACCTCTTCCAGGCGCCGACCCGCCACTACAAGACCGGTGTGGTGCTGCTCGCCTGGCTCTGCGGGCACCAGGAGCACTTCACCATGGTCGGCGGGCTCCAGTCGGCGCGCTCGCTGCCGCATCTGGCACGTGCCTGGGAACTGGCGGACGAGCTGGGCCTCTTCCCCGACCCGGAGCGCGCCGAGCACCGGATGAAGCAGCTGCTCGCGGTGGGGGGAGTGGTCCAGTGAGTCGGCCACGCACCACCAGGGAGGGCCTGGCGCGGCTCTCGGTGAACCAGGAGACCGTGCGCCAGCTCTCACTGCCCGAACTGGCCCGCGGCGCGGCCGAGCTGGGCATCGGCGGCGTCGGACTGTGGCGCGAGCCGGTGCGGGCCCACGGTCCGGCTGCCGCGGCCCGCCTGATGCGGCGGCACGGACTGGCCGTCACCTCGCTGTGCCGGGGCGGCTTCTTCACCGCGCGGGAGCCCGCGGCGCGCCGCGCGGCGCTGGACGACAACCGCGCGGCGCTCGACGAGGCGGCCGAACTGGGCACCGGTGTCCTGGTGCTGGTCCCCGGCGGGCTGCCGGAGGGGGAGCGGGACCTGGCGGCGGCGCGCGAGCGGGTCGCCGACGCGCTCGCCGAACTCGTCCCCGCCGCCCGGGAGCGCGGCGTACGGCTGGCACTCGAACCGCTGCACCCGATGTACGCCGCGGACCGGTGCGTGGTCTCGACCCTCGGTCAGGCCCTCGACCTCGCCGGCCGGTTCCCCGCCGAGGAGGTCGGGATCGTGGCCGACGCCTACCACCTGTGGTGGGACGAGCGGGTGCCGCGGCAACTCGCGCACGCGGGCGCGCAGCACCGCATCGCGCTCCTCCAGCTCGCCGACTGGGTCACCCCGCTGCCCGCGGGAGTGCTGCTGGGGCGCGGCCAGTTGGGGGACGGCGCCATCGATCTGCGGGCCTTCCGCGGCTGGACGGACGCGGCGGGCTACCGGGGCCCGGTGGAGGTGGAGATCTTCAACCCGGCGCTGTGGGAGCGGGAGGGCACCCAGGTGCTGCGGGAGACCGCGGCGCGGTACCTCCGGCATGTCCTGTAGGTGCCGAATGCGAAGGGCCCGGTCCGCGGACCGGGCCCTTCGAGACGTCCACCTGCCGGGTCAGAACGGCACGCCGCAGCGCAGCACCACGTTCGCGTAGGGCTTGGCCTCCCCGGTGCGCACCACCAGCCGGGCCTGCCGGGTCAGCGCCTTCAGTTCCTCGTGCGGCACCAGTTCCAGCTCCGGGAAGTGCCCCTCCAGCAGTGCGCCGCACTCGGGGTTGGCCTGCCGCACCTCTGCCGCGGCACGCGCGCCCTCCACCTCCAGCTCCGCCAGGAGGCCGGCGAGCACCTCGGCGAAGCCGGGCACCCCGGCGCGGAAGGCCAGGTCCACCACGTCGGGTCCCTCCGGGATGGGGAGGCCGACGTCGCACACCACGACCAGGTCGGTGTGCCCGAGCCGGGCCAGGGCGCCGCTGAGGTGGCGGTTGAGGATTCCGGATTTCTTCATGCCGCGCTCTCCTGGCCGGCGGCCTCGACGTCCGCCGCGCTCGGGTAGGACTCCTGGGCCCCCGGGCGGGTCACCGCGAGGGCGCCGACGCGCACCGCGTAGCGCACCGCTTCCACCAGTCCGTCGCCGCGGCCCAGCCGCCAGCCCAGCGCGCCGGTGAAGGCGTCGCCCGCGCCGGTGGTGTCCACGGCCCGCACCCGTGGACTGGGCACCCGGACCGTGCCGGTGCCCTCCGCCTCCTGCGAGCCCACGCCGGGTCCGGCCACCAGCGCGCCCTCGGCGCCCAGCGTGACCACGACACTGCGCGGGCCCAGACCCAGGAGCGCACCCGCCCACTCCTCGGGATCCGGGCCCGGGGACTGCCCGGGGTCCGCATCCGGCGACTGCCCGCCGGCCAGCAGCAGCCGCGCCTCGTGCTCGTTGAGCACCAGCGGATCGCAGAGGGCCAGTACGTCCGGTGGCAGCGGCGCGGGTGGTGAGGGGTTGAGTACCACCCGTGCCCCGTGTTCGGCGGCGGATCGCGCCGCCGCGGCGACCGTCTCCAGGGGGATCTCCAGCTGGAGGGAGACGACGGCGGCGGCCTCGAAGAGGTCGCGCGCCGCTGCCACGTCGTCGGGCGTGAGACGGGCGTTGGCACCGGGGGAGACGACGATGCTGTTGTCGCCGGCCGCGTCCACGGTGATGAGGGCGACGCCGGTCGGAGCGTCCTCGCCCTCGGCGGCACCGCCGGTGCCGCTGCCGTCCACCGTGCCGGGCGCGTCCGCCGCTCCGGTCAGGAGCCCCGCCGGGTCGGCACCGGCCGCCCGCTGCGCCTCGGCCAGCATGCGGCCGTACGCGTCGGCACCGACGCGTGCGAGCAGGGTGGTGCGGGCGCCGAGTCGGGCGGCTGCCGCCGCCTGGTTCGCGCCCTTGCCGCCCGGGTGGATCACCATGTCCGACCCGAGCACCGTCTCACCGGGGCCCGGTCGGCGTTCGAGGCCGATGACCAGGTCGGCGTTGGCGGAACCTACGACCAGCAGGTCGTATCCGTGCATCCGGGGTGCTCCTTCTCGTCCCGCGCGGGTGCGGGTGTCCGCGGCGGGCCGTTCAGCCTGTCGTCCGTCCGGCTCCCGGTCAGGAGAAGCGGTCGACGTTCTTCTTGGTGACGACCTTCACCGGGACCTTGATCTGCTTGTCGACGCTGGAGCCGTCGATGACGCGCATGGCGTTGCGGACCGCCATCTTGCCGAGCTCGGACGGCTGCTGGGCGACGGTCGCGTTGATGGTGCCCTTCTTGATGGCCTTCATCGCGTCACCGGTGCCGTCGAAGCCGACGATCTTGACGGACTTGCCCGCCTTGGAGCCGAGCGCCTTGACCGCGCCGAGCGCCATCTCGTCGTTCTCCGCGAAGACCGCGTCGATCTCCGGGTGCGACTGCATGGCGTTGGTGGTCACGTCCAGGCCCTTGGTGCGCTGGAAGTCCGCGGGCTGCTTGGTGACGACCTTGATGCCCGGGAACTCCTTCAGGCCCTGCTTGAAGCCCTTGCCGCGCTCACGGGATGCGGAGGTGCCGGTCTGGCCCTGGAGCCACAGGACCTGGCCCTTGCCGTCGAGCTGCTCGGCGATCTCCTTGGCGGCCTTCTCGCCGCCCGCCACGTTGTCGGAGGCGACGGTCGTCTTGATGTCGGCCTTGTTGACGCTGCGGTCGGCGGCGATGACCGGGATCTTCGCGTTGTTGGCGGCCTTGACCGAGGGGGCCGCGGCATCCGAGTCGACCGGGTTGATGATGATCGACTTCACCTGCTGGGAGGTGAAGTTCTGGATCTGGTTGGCCTGCTGCGAGGCGTCGTCCGAGGCGTTCTGGACGCTCAGTTCGGCGCCCTGGGCCTTGGCCTCCTCCTCGGCGCCCTTCTTCATCTGGACCATGAAGGGCTGGTTGAGCGCGGATATGGCGAAGCCGATCTTGGGCTTCTCCTTGCCGTCACTCGAGCCGCCGCCCGAGCCACAGGCCGTTGCGGTCAGCGCGACTGCCGTGGCCATGACGACGACAGACGTGTTCGTTCTCTTGCTCATTGCTGCATTCCTTGCAGTCGGCAGATGGATGAACTACGCGAGCTCCCCCGTCGCATAAAGATCATGCGCGGCGACGCAGTGTATCGAGGAGCACGGCGAGCGCAATAACTACCCCAATGACGACCTGCTGCCAGAAAGCGGAAACATCGAGCAGGTTGAGTCCATTGCGCAGAACAGCGAGGATAAGGGCCCCGATCAGTGTTCCGGAAGCCTTGCCCACGCCTCCGGCCAGACTGGCACCACCAATGACGACCGCGGCAATCGCGTCCAGTTCGTAACCTTCGGCAGCCGTCGGCTGGGCCGAGGCGAGCCGCGAGGCCAGGACGATCCCGGCGACCGCGGCGAAGGCACCCACCAGGGTGTAGATCACCAGCTTCTGGCGGCGGACCCGGATACCGGACAGGTGCGCGGCCTCCTCGTTGCCGCCGATCGCGTACATCGACCGGCCGCTGTAGGTGCGGTTGAGCACCAGCGCCGCCAGCAGACCCATCAGGATCATCACGATGACCGGTACCGGCAGCCACTCACCGACCGTCTTGCCGATCCAGGAGAGGGAGTCCGGCAGCACCACGGGGCTGCCCTCGGAGACGACCTGGGCCAGACCGCGCGCCGCCGAGAGCATCGCGAGGGTCGCGATGAACGGGGGCAGCTTGCCGTAGGAGATCAGGATGCCGTTCAGCAGTCCGCAGGCGGTGCCCGCAAGGATCGCCAGCAGTACGCCGAGGAAGACCGGCATGCCCTGGGTGGTGGTGAACCAGCCCAGCATCACCCCGGAGAAGGCGGCCACCGAGCCGACCGACAGGTCGATGCCCCCGGAGACGATGGCGAACGTGACGCCGAAGGCCAGGATCGCGGTCACGGCCGCCTGGACGCCGACGTTGAGCAGGTTCGTCGCGGTGAAGAAGTTGCTGGTCCAGAACGACAGCACCAGCACCAGGACGAGCAGCGCGACCAGCGCGCCGTTGTCCTGCAGTACGCGCCCTGTGTCCTCCACGACGCGACGGGCCGGGTTCGGCCCTCGCTTGCCGCCGGGGCGCTTGTCCAGGCGGTGACCCGGCTGCGTGTCAATGGCCACGGGGAGAGTCCTCCATCTCGCTCGTTCCTGGCGCGGAGGTGCCGACGGCCAGGGCCATGACGGCGTCCTGGGTCGCTTCCCGCGCGGTCAGTTCACCGGCGATCCGGCCCTGGGACATCACCAGGACCCGATCGCTCATGCCCAGCACCTCGGGGAGGTCGCTGGAGATCATCAGCACCGCGTGGCCGGAGGCCGTCAGCTCGTTGACGAGCTGGTAGATCTCGACCTTCGCGCCCACGTCGATGCCGCGGGTCGGTTCATCGAGGATCAGCACGCGGCTGTTGGCGAGCAGCCACTTGCCGATCACGACTTTCTGCTGGTTGCCGCCGGAGAGCGTGCGCACGTGCTGGTCCAGTCCGGCCATCCGCACCCCGAGCCGCTCGGCGATCCGGGACGCCGCCCGGCGCTGCCCGGCGCGGTTCACCAGGCCGCCCCTGCTCGCCTCGCGCAGGGTCACCAGGCCGAGGTTCTCCGAGACCGAGGCGTCCGGCAGCAGGCCCTGGCCCTTGCGGTCCTCGGGGACCAGCCCCAGTCCGGCCGCGTGCGAGGCCCACACGTCGCCGCCGGGCAGCCGCTTGCCGGAGACCTCGACGCGGCCGGCGTCGTAGCGGTCGGCGCCGAAGACGGCCCGCGCCACCTCGGTGCGGCCCGCGCCGACCAGTCCGGCGATGCCGACGACCTCGCCGGCGCGCACCTCGAAGGAGACGTCGTCGAACACGCCCTGCCTGCGCAGGCCGGTCACCCGCAGCAGCGGGGCGGCGGATCCCGCACCGGCGCCCTGGGCCGGTGCGGCCTGGCGCGGGTACTGCTGCTCGATGCTGCGGCCCACCATCAGCCGCACCAGCTCTTCCTGCCCGGTGCCGGCCGGGACCTGGCCGACGCTGCGGCCGTCCCGCAGCACGGTGACCCGGTCGCCGATGGCCGGGATCTCCTCCAGGTGGTGGGTGATGAAGACGATGCCCACGCCCTCGGCCCGCAGTTTGCGGACGATGGTGAAGAGGCGGTTGACCTCTTCGGCGGTGAGCACGGCGGTCGGCTCGTCCATGATCAGGATCCGGGTGCGCAGGCTGAGCGCCTTGGCGATCTCGACCATCTGCCGGCCGGCGATGCCGAGTCTGCCCACCGGGGTGCGCGGCGAGGCGGTGATCCCGACCCGGTCCAGCAGCACCTTCGCGTCGGCCTCCATCTTCCTGCGGTCCACGAGGCCCAGGCGGCGCGGCTGCCGCCCCAGGAAGATGTTCTCCGCGACGGACAGGTGCGGCACCAGGTTGAACTCCTGGTGGATGGTGGCGATGCCGAGCTTCTCCGCGGCCTCCGCGTCGGCGATCCGTACGGTTCTGCCGTCGCAGAGCACCCGCCCCTCGTCCGGGCGGTAGGTTCCGGAGAGCACCTTGATCAGCGTGCTCTTGCCGGCGCCGTTCTCGCCCAGCAGGACGTGCACTTCACCGGCGCGCAGGTCGAAGTCGACACCGTCGAGCGCGACCACGCCGGGGAAGGTCTTGCGGATGCCTTCCGTGCGCAGCAGTTCCCGTGCCGGGGGCGGGTCTGGGGTGGTCAACGACGCGTCCTTTCGTCTTCGCCGCAGGAGCGGCGCGCTGTGAGGTGGGCGGAGAGCGTGACGGAACCGGCGCTCCGGCCCTCCACCAGGTCGGTCAGTGCGGCGACCGCGCGGTGGCCCAGTTCCTGGGTGGGTTGGGCGATGGCGGTGATCGGGGGGTCGGTGTGCAGGAACCACGGGATGTCGTCGAAGGCGGCGAGCGACACGTCGTGCGGGACCCGCACCCCGAGAGTGCGGAGCTGTTCCATGACGCCGAGCGCCATCAGGTTGTCGGTCGCGAAGATCGCGTCCGGCGGCTCCGGCAGCGCGAAGAACGCGTCCGTCGCCCGCCGCCCGCTCGCGGTCTGGAAGTCGCCCTGTCCGATGAAGCTCTCGGGCAGCGGCAGGCCGTGCGCGTGCAGGGCCGAACGGAAGGCGTCCACCCTCTCGTTGCTGGTCGTGCTGGCCACGGGCCCGGTGATGATGGCCAGCCGCCGGTGTCCGAGCGCGTACAGATGGGCGACGAGATCGTGCACCGCGGGCCGCCCGTCGGCGCGCACCAGGGGCACGTCCAGCCCTTCGATCCAGCGGTCGACGAAGACCATCGGGATGCCGAGCAGCGCGGCCTCGCGCAGGGCGACGGAGTCGCCGTCGGCGGGGGAGACGAGCAGGCCGTCGATCCGGCGGTCGAGCAGGGTGCGCACGTGGTGGTCCTGGAGCGTGAGCTGTTCGTCGGCGTTGCCGATGATCACGCTGTAGCCGCGGCTGCGGGCCGCGTCCTCGACCGCGCGGGCCAGCTCGGTGAAGAAAGGATTCAGCACGTCGCTGATGACCAGTCCGAGGGTGCGGGTCTGGTCGGTACGCAGCGACCGGGCCAGCGTGTTGGGCCGGTAGCTCAGCTCCGAGACGGCGGACAGCACCCGGGCGCGGGTCTCCTCGCGGACCCCGCTGTGGTCGTTGAGGACGCGCGAGACCGTGGCCACGGAGACGCCCGCGCGGGCTGCGACGTCCTTGATGCCTGCCATTGCCGTGCCGTGATCCAGAGGTGAGGGACGCCGCGTCGGCGCGGCGTCGGGCGGGGGAGGGGGAGGAGCGGTGGTCGGGGTTCCGGGGCGGGGAGCCGTGCTGGCCTCCGGTCCGGAACGGTGCGAGGTGCTCCCGGCGCACACGGGTGTACCAGGAGGCGCCGCACTGCGCATGGAAACGATTACATCGGTAATGGAAAGTGATGTGCGCATGGTGATGCAAGTTGAGGACATCGACGATGCACGATCGTGATGATGCGCGTGCAGACGCAACTGCGGTGGTCGCGCGACCAGTTCCGGAAGGGGCCGCAGAGTTGTCCACAGGGCCGCCCCGATGTCCGTCCGCGAGGCTACCGTCGGTGACATGACGTTCCAGCCTGCGGTGCTCGAAGGGGTACTAGAGCGCATCACCTACGCCAATGAGGACAACGGGTACACCGTGGCCCGGGTCGACACCGGCCGCGGCGCCGGCGAACTGCTCACGGTCGTGGGTGCGTTGCTCGGCGCCCAGGCGGGGGAGTCGCTGCGCATGGAGGGCCGCTGGGGCTCCCACCCGCAGTACGGACGCCAGTTCCAGGTGGACAACTACGTCACGGTGCTCCCGGCCACCGTCCAGGGCATCCGGCGCTATCTGGGCTCGGGTCTGGTCAAGGGCGTCGGGCCGCGCATCGCGGACCGGATCGTCAGCCACTTCGGCGTCGACACGCTGGAGGTCATCGAGGCCGACGCGCGCAGGCTCATCGAGGTCCCCGGCCTCGGCCCCAAGCGCACCGGACTGATCGCCGCGGCCTGGGAGGAGCAGAAGGCGATCAAGGAGGTGATGGTCTTCCTCCAGGGTGTGGGCGTCTCCACCTCCATCGCGGTGCGCATCTACAAGCAGTACGGCGACGCGTCCATCTCCGTGGTGCGCGGCAACCCCTACCGGCTGGCGGCCGACGTGTGGGGCATCGGCTTCCTGACCGCCGACCGCATCGCGCAGGCGGTCGGCATCCCGCACGACAGCCCCGAACGGGTCAAGGCGGGTCTGCGGCACGCCCTTTCGCAATCCTCCGACCAGGGCCACTGCTATCTGCCCGAGGAGCGGCTCATCACCGAGGCGGTCAAGCTCCTCCAGGTGGACACCGGGCTGGTCATCGACTGCCTCGGCGAACTCGCGGGGGACGAGGAGGGCGGGGTGGTCCGCGAACCGGTGCCCGATCCGGAGCAGCCGGAGCACAGCCTGACCGCCGTCTACCTCGTCCCCTTCCAGCGCGCCGAGGTGGCCCTGGCGGCGCAGCTCAAGCGGCTGGCCCGCACCCCCGAGGACCGGTTGCCGTGGTTCCGGGACGTCGACTGGGAGGCGGCGCTGGGCTGGCTGGCCCGGCGCACCGGTGCCCGGCTGGCACCCGAGCAGGAGGAGGCGGTGCGGCTCGCGCTCACCAGCCGGGTCGCGGTGCTGACCGGTGGGCCGGGGTGCGGCAAGTCCTTCACGGTGCGCTCGGTCGTCGAGCTGGCCCGCGCCAAGGAGGCCCGGGTGGTGCTCGCCGCGCCCACCGGCCGGGCCGCCAAACGGCTGGCCGAGCTGACCGGGGCCGAGGCGTCCACGGTCCACCGGCTGCTGGAGCTGAAGCCCGGCGGGGATGCGGCCTACGACCGGGACCGCCCGCTGGAGGCCGACCTCGTGGTGATCGACGAGGCGTCCATGCTCGATCTGCTGCTCGCCAACAAACTGATCAAAGCCGTCCCGCCGGGTGCGCATCTGCTGCTCGTCGGGGATGTGGACCAGCTCCCCTCGGTGGGCGCCGGTGAGGTGCTGCGCGACCTGCTGGCCGAGGGCGGTCCGGTCCCGGCGGTGCGGCTGCGCCGGATCTTCCGCCAGGCCCAGCAGTCCGGTGT
The DNA here is from genome assembly GCF_000280905.1 of Streptomyces sp. AA1529. Classification (GTDB taxonomy): domain Bacteria; phylum Actinomycetota; class Actinomycetes; order Streptomycetales; family Streptomycetaceae; genus Streptomyces. The sequence goes on from NZ_ALAP01000054.1 coordinate 100,707, forward strand.
GGTGACCAACGCGCACCGCATCAACTCCGGCACCCCGCCGCTCACCCGGGGTCTGTCGGATTTCTTCTTCTTCGTGGAGGAGGACACCGAGGCCGCCGGGCTGCTGACGGTGGACGTGGCGGCCCGCCGCGTCCCGGCGAAGTTCGGGCTGGATCCGCGCCGCGATGTGCAGGTGCTCGCCCCCATGCACCGCGGCCCGGCCGGCGCCGGGGCGCTGAACGGTCTGCTCCAGCAGGCCGTCACCCCGGCCCGGCCCGACCTGCCGGAGAAGCGGTTCGGGGGGCGGGTCTTCCGGGTGGGCGACAAGGTCACCCAGATCCGCAACAACTACGAGAAGGGTGCGAACGGCGTCTTCAACGGCACCGTCGGGGTCGTCACCGGGCTCCACCCGGACGACCACCGGCTCACCGTGCTGACGGACGAGGACGAGGAGGTCGGGTACGACTTCGACGAGCTGGACGAGCTGTCCCACGCCTATGCGATGACCATCCACCGGTCGCAGGGCAGTGAGTACCCGGCAGTAGTGATCCCGGTCACCACGGGTGCCTGGATGATGCTCCAGCGCAATCTGCTCTACACGGCCGTGACGAGAGCCAAGCGGCTGGTGGTGCTGGTGGGGTCCCGCAGAGCCCTCGGGCAGGCCGTCCGCACCGCCTCCGCGGGGCGCCGGTGCACGGCGCTCGACCACCGGCTGCGCGCCTCCGCGCCGGCTCCGGGAGGCGGGATGGGCGCCGGGGGGTGACCATGACGGCCAAGAGGGTGCACCATGTCCAGATGGACGGCACTCCGTGCCACCATGGAGCCCTCTGGCTGACCCCCAGTGCACCGCACAGCGCTGGATAAGGGAGAGTGGAAAGAGTCAGGGCACCTCGAAGAAGAGGCACTACGTCGGTGAGGGATGACGTGAGCGAACACCGCGACAGCGAGAACTCCGTAGTACTCCGCTACGGGGACGGCGAGTACAGCTACCCGGTCGTCGACAGCACGGTGGGCGACCGTGGCTTCGACATCGGCAAGCTGCGCGCCCAGACCGGTCTGGTGACCCTGGACTCGGGATACGGCAACACCGCCGCCTACAAATCCGGCATCACTTTCCTCGACGGTGAGCAGGGCATCCTGCGCTACCGCGGCTATCCGATCGAGCAGCTCGCCGAGCGCGGCACCTTCCTGGAGACGGCGTACCTGCTCATCAACGGCGAGCTGCCCACCGTCGACGAGCTGAGCGCGTTCAAGAACGAGATCACGCAGCACACCCTGCTGCACGAGGACGTCAAGCGGTTCTACGACGGCTTCCCGCGCGACGCGCACCCGATGGCGATGCTCTCCTCGGTGGTCAGCGCGCTGTCGACGTTCTACCAGGACAGCCACAACCCCTTCGACGAGGAGCAGCGGAACCTCTCGACCATAAGGCTGCTGGCCAAGCTGCCCACGATCGCCGCCTACGCGTACAAGAAGGCCATCGGCCACCCGGTCGTCTACCCGAGCAACGACCTCGGCTACGTGGAGAACTTCCTGCGGATGACCTTCTCGGTCCCGGCGCAGGAGTACGCGCTGGATCCGGTCGTGGTCAGCGCCCTGGAGAAGCTGCTGATCCTGCACGCGGACCACGAGCAGAACTGCTCGACCTCCACCGTGCGCCTGGTCGGTTCCTCGCAGGCGAACATGTTCGCCTCGGTCTCGGCCGGTATCAACGCCCTCTGGGGCCCGCTGCACGGCGGCGCCAACCAGAGCGTGCTGGAGATGCTCCAGGGCATCCAGGCCTCGGGCGGCGACGTCGACACCTTCATCCGCAAGGTGAAGAACAAGGAAGACGGCGTCAAGCTCATGGGCTTCGGCCACCGCGTCTACAAGAACTTCGACCCCCGGGCGAAGATCATCAAGTCGGCCGCCCACGATGTGCTCTCGGCGCTGGGCAAGAGCGACGAGCTGCTGGACATCGCCCTCCGCCTGGAGGAGCACGCGCTCTCCGACGACTACTTCGTCGAGCGCAAGCTCTACCCGAACGTGGACTTCTACACCGGCCTGATCTACCGCGCCATGGGCTTCCCGACCAGCATGTTCACGGTGCTGTTCGCGCTCGGCCGGCTGCCGGGCTGGATCGCCCAGTGGCACGAGATGATCAAGGAGCCGAACTCGCGGATCGGCCGCCCGCGGCAGATCTACACCGGCATCGTCGAGCGCGAGTACGTTCCGGTCGAGGCGCGCTGAGCCGCGGAGGCGTACACATCCGGCTCCTGACACCGGCACAAACGGAAGGCCCCCATCCGAGCGGACGGGGGCCTTCCGTTTGTGCGGATTGACGAAGAGACGTAGGTCACAGAAATTAGGGGGTAACCATAAGCGGGGCTCGTAGGTCTAACCGGGTGGCGTCGGCTTCCCGGCGGAGCCTTCGCCACTGCTTCACATCTGTCTTGGGGGACGGATGGGGAGTGAAGAAACGGTGAACGTGCGCGGGGAGCTTGAGCGGCCCTCCCGCAGCACGGACACCCAGAGGCGCCCGGCCAGGATCCCGTGGGGGGAATCCATGACCGGGAATGGAAGCGCCCCGTCGACGGGCCCGTGGGGGGACCTGGTCGGCGGGGCGCTTTCTGCCGTCCGGAGTGCCGGACTCTCCGACTGCCGGACTCTCCGACTGCCGGGCTCGCTCGCTGCCCGGGCTGCGCGGGGTCCGGTGCGGGGCGACACTGGAAGTGGTCGATGCCCGCGAGCCGGTGCCCGGCCGTTGTCAGGCCCGGCCCACCAGCTCGTACCCGGCCTCGTCGACGGCGTCGCGCACGGCGGTGTCGTCCAGCTCGCCGGAGGAGGTGACGGCGACCTCTCCGGAGGCGGCCACGGCCTGCACTGCCGAGACGCCCTCGATCCGGGAGATCTCCTCGGAGACCGCGCCCTCGCAGTGGCCGCAGGTCATTCCGGAAACCTTGTAGGTGGTCGTGACGCTGCTCATGACCCGCTCCTCAACTCTCGGTACGCATTTCTCTGCGGGAGTCCCTGCGGAAACCCTGCACGGAGTCCCGGTGCGGGCAGCATCGGAGGGCCCGGCCCTCCCGTCGGTGCCCGCGGAACAGACGATATACCCCCGCAGGGTATCCGCCAAGCGCGCTCCCGAAGCCGCTCCGGCCCCGCGGCGCCCCCGCGGCATCGTGGTCCGGCACCGGTCCCGCCACCGGCCCGCCGCCACCGTCTCCGGGGCGCCGCCCGCCGAGTCCGGCAGGGACGCGCCCGCGGCGGACGCCCGGCGGAAGGCAGGTGGTCGGCGTGGACGGCGCGCTGCTGCTGACGCTCGCCGTGGTGGCCCTGACGACCCTGCCGCCGCTGGTGCCCAACTCCGCGCTGATCGCGGCGGCCGGAGCGCTGGCGGCGACGGGCCGGATCCCGCTGCCGCTGGTGCTGCTGACCGTGGCGGGCAGCGCCCTGGCCGGGGATGCGCTGATGTACGGACTCGGGCGGCGGACCGGGGCGCGGCTCCGCCGCCGGCTGTCCCGCGGCCGCCGCCGGGCGGCGCTGGAGTGGACGCAGGAGCGCGTCGGCCGGTACGGGGTGCCGTTCGTGATCGCCGTCCGCTTCCTGCCCAGCGGCCGGATCGTCGGCGGACTGGCCACCGGGGCGGCGGGCTACCCGGTACGCCGCTTCCTGCTCGGCTCCGGCCTGGCGGAACTGCTCTGGGCGGTCTACTCGGTCGGAGTCGGCTACTGGGGCGGACGGGCGCTCGCCGGGACGCTGTCCGGTGCGCTGATCGGAATCGGCGCCTCGGCGGTGCTGGCCGCGGCCGCCGGGTCGGTGCAGCGGCTGCTGCGGCGGCGGACGCCGTCCCGCTCGGCTCCGCCCCGGCCCGCGCTTCCGTCGGCTCCTGCTGTTTTGGCGGGGCCCCGGACGTCGGCCGGGGCGGCACCTGTGGTGCCGCCCCGGGGTGAGAGTGCTCCGGCCGGTGCTCGGGGCGCTGCGCCCGAAGTGGCGGCCGAGGCCGCGTCAGTGGCCGCCGCGGTGTCCCGGCCTGCGGGTCACCCAGTCGCGGACGGTGTCCGCGTACCAGTACGGCTTGCCTCCTTCCACGAGATCGGGTGGCGGTAGCAGGCCGTGTTTCCGGTAGGAGCGCACGGTGTCCGGTCGCACGCTGATGTGCGCGGCGATCTCCTTGTACGACCAGAGGGTTCGGTCGGCCATCTCTCGCACCTCCCAGGGTGACTGGTGATCACTCAGCCTGTGCCTGGTGAACGACGGAGAGTGACCCTGCGCCGGGTGCTGTGCGGCGCTGTGACACCGAACCCGTGAAACGGTGACATTGGTGACGCGGCTGTCGTCCGCGGCTATGCCCCGCAACTGCGCAGGAACCGGCGGGTGCGTTCGGCGATGGGGAAGGGCTGGTCCGGCGGGCACGGGTACATGTCCTGCTCGACGATGGCGAACAGGTCCACGCCCAGGTTCTGGGCCGCGGTCAGGACGGGTTCCAGCTCCGGTACACCCCCGGGGGGTTCGCACATCACTCCGCGGCGCACCGCGGGTCCGAAGGGGGTCTCCTCGCGGACGACGTCGGCGAGGATCTCCGGGTCCACCTGTTTGAGGTGCAGGTAGTCGATCCGCTCGCCGTAGCGTTCGATCAGCTCGACGCTGTCGCCGCCGCAGTAGGCGTAGTGCCCGGTGTCCAGGCAGAGGTTGACCAGCCCGGAGTCGGTGGCGTCGAGAAAGCGGACGACGTGTTCCTCGGTGTCGATGTGGGTGTCGGCGTGCGGGTGCACGGCGATGCGCAGCCCGTACTTCTCGCCGACCTCCCGCGCCAGCCGCTCGGTGCCCTCGGCGAGGTGCCGCCACTGCGCGGCGGTCAACTCGGCCGGCTCGATCGGTTCGGCGGTCCGGTCGTCGCGCCAGAAGGACGGGATGACCACGAGGTGGCCGGCTCCCATGGCGCGGGTGAGTTCGGCGACCTGGGAGACGTGGGCCCAGGTCTCGTCCCAGACGTCCGGTCCCCGGTGCAGGGAGGTGAAGACCGTGCCGGCGGAGACCTTCAGGTCGCGTGCGGCGACCTCGTCGGCCAACCGGGCCGGATCGGTCGGCAGGTAGCCGTAGGGGCCGAGTTCGATCCAGTGGTAGCCCGCCTGCGCCACCTCGTCCAGGAAGCGCTGCCAGGGCACCTGCTGAGGGTCGTCGGGGAACCACACGCCCCAGGAGTCGGGTGCCGAGCCGACCCGGATGCGGTCGAGGGAGGGGGAGGAGGGGGCGGAAGTGCCAGTCATGGACCAGAGCCAATCCGGTCCGGAGGAGCCCGGTCAAGAGTTTGTCAGGACAACGCTTCATCCTGCCGAAGTCGTCCGGCCGTGGGCAGGCTCCGAGGTGCACCCTGCGGTGCCCCTCGACGTCAATATGTAAGGACAAATTATTGACACTGGTCGGCACCGCGACGGACGATGAACCGGATACCTGCGCACACCGCGGGCCACCACCCGACCGGCGAGGGAAGAGAGGCACCGGAGAGATGACCGAGCCGCAGCCGCGCGCGCCGCACGATCCGGGCATGCCGCACGACGTACTGACCATGGGCCGCATCGGGGTCGACCTCTACCCGCTCCAGAGCGGCGTCCCGCTCCAGCACGTGGAGAGCTTCGGCAAGTTCCTCGGCGGCTCCGCGACCAACGTGGCCGTCGCCGCGGCCCGGCTCGGCCGCTCCGCCGCGGTCATCACCCGCACCGGCGACGACCCGTTCGGCGTCTACTGCCACGAGGCGCTGCGCGGCTTCGGCGTGGACGACCGCTGGGTGACGCCCGTGGCGCAGTACCCCACCCCGGTGACATTCTGCGAGATCTTCCCGCCGGACGACTTCCCGCTCTACTTCTACCGCCGGCCCAAGGCGCCCGACCTGGAGATCCGCACCGGGGAGCTCGACCTGGCGGGTGTCAGCGGCGCCGCCGTCTTCTGGGCGACCGGCACCGGACTGTGCGCGGAACCCAGCCGGGCCGCCACCCTCGCCGCGCTCGCCGCCCGGGCGCCCGGCCGCGACGACGCGGTCGCCACCGTCCTCGACCTGGACTGGCGGCCGATGTTCTGGGGCGCGGGCGCGGCCGGTCCGCTCACCGGCGAGGAGGCGGCCGAACAGGCCCGGCCCCACTACCGGCAGGCCCTCGCGCACGCCACCGTCGCCGTCGGCAACCTCGCCGAGTGCGAGGTCGCCACCGGAGTCCGCGAGCCGCACGCCTGTGCCGAGGCGCTGCTCGCCGCCGGAGTCGAACTGGCCGTCGTCAAACAGGGCCCGAAGGGGGTGCTGGCCGTGCACGCGGACGGCACCGCCGTCGAGGTGCCGCCGCACCCGGTGGAGGTCGTCAACGGGCTCGGCGCGGGCGACGCGTTCGGCGGCGCGCTCTGCCACGGGCTGCTCTCCGGCTGGGAGCCGGAGTACACGATGCGGTACGCCAACGCCGCCGGCGCCCTCGTCGCCGCCCGCCTGGCCTGCTCCTCGGCCATGCCCGCCGCGCCCGAGGTCGAGGAGCTGCTGCGCGCCTGACGGCCACCCGCCCGCCGGGCGCCCGTCCGCCGGGCCCACGCGCTTTCCGAGACGGCACGGGCGCACCCACCCCGGCGGTACGGCGGCACCCCGGATCCGGACCCGGACCCGCGCCCGTCCCGCACCCCCGACGCCCGAAAGAGAGTCACCCTTGACCTCCAGCAGTGTCAGCATCTCCGAGCTGACGGCCCTGAGGACCCGTCATCCGGAGGCCATCGCCGAGGCCGCGGCGCGCCGCAGGCGCCGGCCGCTGGTGCGGGACGGCGCCCGGCTGATGATCGTCGCCGCGGACCACCCCGCCCGCGGCGCGCTGGGCGTCGGCGGTGACGAACTGGCCATGGCCGACCGCGCCGACCTGCTGGAGCGCCTCGTCCTGGCGCTCTCCCGGCCCGGGGTCGACGGGGTGCTGGCCTCCGCGGACATCCTGGAGGACCTGCTGCTGCTGGGCGCCCTGGAGGACAAGGTGGTGCTCGGCTCGATGAACCGCGGCGGACTGGCCGGCGCCTCCTTCGAGCTGGACGACCGCTTCACCGGGCACCGCGCCGAGGACCTGGCCCGGGCCCGCTTCGACGGCGGCAAGCTGCTGCTGCGGATCGACCTCCAGGACCCCGGTTCGCTGCGCACGCTGCACTCCGCGGCCCGCGCCGTCGACGACATGGCGGCGCACCGGCTGCCGGTCTTCGTGGAGCCGTTCCTGAGCACCCGCAGCGGCGGCCGGGTGGTCAACGACCTCCGCGGCCCCGCCGTCGCCCGCTCGGTCGCCATCGCCTCCGGGCTGGGCGGCACCTCCGCCTACACCTGGCTCAAACTGCCGGTCACCGACGACCCGGAGGACATGGCGCGGGTGTGCGCGGCCTCCACGCTGCCCGTCGTGCTGCTCGGCGGAGAGGTGCACGGCGACCAGGAGGGCGCCTACGAGAAGTGGCGCAAGGCACTCGGCCTGCCGACCGTGCGGGGACTGGTCGTCGGGCGCTCCCTGCTCTACCCGGCCGGCGGCGACGTCGGCTCGGCCGTGGACACCGCCGTCGGACTGCTCTGAAAGGGGCTGCAAGGAGATGACAGACACCAGCTCGGGTTTCCATCTGCGGGCGGGCAGCGCCGCCTCGGGCCCGTATTCGCTCGCCGTCAGTCCGGAGAGCGCCGAGTGGGGCCACTCGTCGCTGCGGGTGCTGGAGCTGGCCCCGGGCGCCGGCCACACGTTCGCGACCGGGCCGAGCGAGTGGATCGTGCTGCCGCTCAGCGGCGGCTGCACCGTGCGGGCCGAGGGGCACACCCTGGAACTGCGCGGACGGGAGAGCGTCTTCGCCGCCGTCAGCGACTTCGCCTACGTCCCGCGCGACACCGAGGTGGAGATCAGCAGCGTGGCGGGCGGCCGGTTCGCGCTCACCGGGGCGCGCTGCGAGCGGCGGCTGCCGGTGCGCTACGGCGCCGCCGAGGACGTGCCGGTGGAACTGCGCGGCAGCGGCACCTGCTCGCGGCAGGTGAACAACTTCGCCGCAGCGGGCGTGTTCGAGGCCGACCGGCTCATCGCCGTCGAAGTCCTCACCCCGGGCGGCAACTGGTCCTCCTACCCGCCGCACAAGCACGACGAGGAGCGGGCCGGGGCGGAGAGCGAGCTGGAGGAGATCTACTACTACGAGATCGCCCCCCGCGGCGCCACCGAGGGCCTGGGCTACCAGCGGGTGACCCCCAGCGGCCGCGGCCGGGGCACCGACGTGCTGGCCGAGGTGCGCGGCGGGGACGCGGTGCTCATCCCGGACGGCTGGCACGGGCCCTCCATGGCGGCGCCGGGTCACGACATGTACTACCTGAACGTGATGGCGGGCCCGGGGGTGGATCGCGCGTGGCTTATCTGCGACCATCCAGATCACTCGTGGATTCGTGGCGCCTGGAGCGAAACGCCTATGGATCCAAGGCTTCCGCTGTATGAAGCGAAGGATTCCGCAGAATCGCGCGGTGCTGCGCAGAACGAGGAGGGCGAGCGATGACGACCGTCAGGCTGACCGTCGCACAGGCCCTCGTGCGCTTCCTCGCCGCCCAGCACACCCAACGCGACGGCCGGCGGCACCGGCTGATCGACGCCTGCTGGGGCATCTTCGGACACGGCAATGTCGCCGGGCTCGGACAGGCGCTCGTGGAGAGCGGGCAGGGCCGGTCCTCGAAAGAGGCGCCGCTCCCCTTCCACCAGGGCCGCAACGAACAGGCGATGGTGCACGCCGCCGTCGGCTTCGCCCGCCAGCGCAACCGCCTCTCGGCACAGGCCGTCACCACCTCCATCGGCCCCGGGGCCACCAACCTGACCACCGGTGCCGCGCTGGCCACCGTCAACCGGCTGCCCGTCCTGCTGCTGCCCGGCGACGTCTTCGCCGGTCGCGCCCCCGACCCGGTCCTCCAGCAGCTGGAGGTGCCGTACGCGGGCGACGTCTCGGTCAACGACGTGCTGCGCCCCGTGTCCCGCTACTTCGACCGGGTGCTGCGCCCCGAGGCGCTGATCCCGGCCGCCCTCCAGGCCATGCGGGTGCTCACCGACCCCGCCGAGACCGGCGCCGTGACCCTCGCGCTGCCCCAGGACGTGCAGACCGAGGCCTACGACTGGCCCGAGGAGTTCTTCGCCGAGCGCGTCTGGCGGGTGCCGCGCCCGGTCCCCGAACCCGAGGCGCTCGCCGCGGCGGCCGAGGCCGTCCGCGGCGCCCGGCGGCCGCTGCTGATCGCGGGCGGCGGCGTCCACCACAGCGAGGCCGAGGAAGCGCTGCGGGCCTTCGCCGACGTGACCGGCATCCCGGTGGCCGCCACCCAGGCGGGCAAGGGCTCGCTGCTCTCCCCGCCCTCGGCCGGGAGGTCCCCCCATGACCACCCCTGCGATGTGGGCGGCATCGGCCACACCGGCACCGCCGTCGCCGACGAGCTGGCCCGCACCGCCGACCTGGTGATCGGGGTCGGCACCCGGTACACCGACTTCACCACCGCCTCCCACACCCTCTTCCCGTCCACCGCGCGCTTCCTCAACCTCAACATCACCGCCTTCGACGGGCACAAGCTCGGCGCGACCGCCGTCGTCGCCGACGCGCGCGCCGCGCTGGAGGCGCTGACCGGCGCACTGCGCGGACACCGGGTCTCACCCGACTACGAGGCCGAGTACGGGCGCGGCAGAACGGCGTGGGAGCGCACCGTCACCGAGGCGTTCGCACCGCACCCGCCGGGCGCGCCGGCCCGGCCCTCGCAGACCCAGGTGCTCGGCGCCCTGGACTCCGTCGTCGGGGACGAGGACGTCGTCATCAACGCCGCCGGATCGATGCCCGGGGATCTGCACAAGCTGTGGCGGGCCCGCTCCCCGCGCCAGTACCACGTCGAGTACGGCTTCTCCTGCATGGGCTACGAGATCCCAGCGGCGATCGGCGTCCGGCTGGCGGCACCGGACCGCCCGGTGTGGGCGCTGGTGGGCGACGGCACGTATCTGATGCTGCCCACCGAGATCGTCACCGCGGTCCAGGAGGGCATCGACATCAACGTCGTCCTGGTGCAGAACCACGGCTACGCCTCCATCGGCGGCCTGTCCGAGCAGACCGGCGGCGAACGCTTCGGCACCGCCTACCGGTTCCGGGACGAGGACGGCGGCTACACCGGCGCGCCGCTCCCTGTCGACCTGGCCGCCAACGCCGCCTCGCTCGGCATGGTGGTGCACCGGGCCGCCACCTGCGACCAGCTCCGCGAGGCGCTGGCCGCGGCGCGCGCCTCCGACCGGCCCACCTGCGTCCACGTCGAGACCGACCCGGACCCGGCCGTCCCCGCCCCCGGGCCGCAGGCGTGGTGGGACGTCGCCGTCGCCGAGACCTCGCAGCGTCCGGCCGCGCGCCGGGCCCGCGCGGAGTACGAACGGCAACGCGCCGACCGGAGGCGGTATCTGTGACCGCGCGTCGGCACCGGTGCCCGCGCCGCGGCACCCGCGCCCCTGCTCCCTCACCCGCACCACGAAAGGTCCCGTCCCCATGAAGACCCTCGGCCACTGGATCGGCAACAAGCCGGTGGAGTCCGCCTCCGGCAACGTCGGCCCCGTCTACGACCCCGCCACGGGCGCGCAGCCCACCCAGGTCGCGCTCGCCTCCGTCCAGGAGGTGGACGCCGCGGTCGCCGCCGCGGCCGCGGCCTGCCCCGAGTGGTCGCAGTCCTCGCTGGCCCGGCGCACCGCCTTCCTGTTCAAGTACCGCGAGCTGCTGGACGCGCGGCGCGACGAGATCGCCGCGCTGATCACGGCCGAGCACGGCAAGGTGCACTCCGACGCGCTGGGCGAGGTCGCCCGCGGCATGGAGATCCTGGAGCTGGCCTGCGGCATCCCGGAGAAGCTCAAGGGCGAGCTGTCCACCCAGGTCTCCACCCGGGTGGACGTCTCCTCCATCCGGCAGCCGGTCGGCGTGGTCGCGGGCATCACCCCGTTCAACTTCCCCGCGATGGTGCCGATGTGGATGTTCCCGCTGGCTGTCGCCTGCGGGAACACCTTCGTCCTCAAGCCCAGCGAGAAGGACCCCTCCGCCGCCTACCGGCTCGCCGAACTCGCCGCCGAGGCCGGGCTGCCCGACGGTGTGCTCAACGTCGTCAACGGCGACCGGACGGCCGTCGACCGGCTGCTGTCCCACCCGGACGTGGCCGCGGTCTCCTTCGTCGGCTCCACCCCCATCGCCCGGCACGTCCAGGCCGAGGCCACCGCCCACGGCAAGCGGGTGCAGGCCCTCGGCGGCGCCAAGAACCACATGATGGTGCTGCCCGACGCCGATCTCGACCACGCGGCGGACAACGCCATCAACGCCGCCTACGGCTCGGCGGGCGAGCGGTGCATGGCCGTCTCCGTCGTCGTCGCCGTCGGAGGCACCGGCGACGAACTGGTCGCCAAGATCGCCGAGCGGGCCGCGGCGCTGCGCATCGGCCCCGGCGACGACCCGGCCAGCGAGATGGGCCCGCTCATCACCCGCGAGCACCGCGACAAGGTCGCCTCCTATGTGGCGGGCGCCGCCGACCAGGGCGCGAAGGTCGTCGTGGACGGCACCGGCTTCCGGGTCGAGGATCACCCGGAGGGCTTCTTCCTCGGCGTCTCGCTGCTGGACGACGTCCGCCCCGGCATGGCCGCCTACGACGACGAGATCTTCGGCCCGGTGCTGTGCGTGGTGCGGGCCGAGACCTACGACGAGGGCATCGCGCTGATCAACGCCAGCAAGTGGGGCAACGGCGCCGCCGTCTTCACCCGGGACGGCGGCGCGGCCCGCCGCTTCCAACTGGAGGTGGAGGCCGGAATGGTGGGCGTCAACGTGCCCATCCCGGTCCCGGTCGGCTACCACTCCTTCGGCGGCTGGAAGCAGAGCCTCTTCGGCGATCTGCACATCTACGGCAACGACGGCGTGCAGTTCTACACCCGCGGCAAGGTCGTCACCACCCGCTGGCCCGACCCCGCCGACAGCGGCGGCATCAACCTCGGCTTCCCCAGCAACCACTGACGCCGCCGTCCATCGCCGCTCGGGCGGCCGGCTGACACCCCGGAAGCCCGCACAGCCCACGCCCCCGCCGCACCGGCGGGAGCCCGCGGACACCGGTCCGGCCACCGCCCGGCGGCCGGACCGGACACCGGGCGGCACCACCGCGCCGCGGCGGGCCTCCCGCCCCCGTCCGGCTGCGTCACCAGGACGTTCGCCTTCGGTAGGGTCGATCGCATGCTCGGGTACTTGAAGGCCGCACCACTGCCCTGGCTCCGGGCGCTGAAGGACACCGCGCGCTCCGGACTCAGCGTGGAGCGCGCCTCGCTGACACCGCTGACCGCGGTGCGCGGCGCGTGCGGCGTCGGACTGGTCGTCGGACTGGCGCTGCTGATCGGCACCCCGCAACTGGCCGTCTCCAGCGCGTTCGGCGCCTTCGCCTCCGGCATCGCCACCTTCCAGCGCAGCTGGCGGCCCCGGCCCGTACTGGCGCTGGCGGCCTCGACCGGCCTGGCCGTCTCCACCTTCCTCGGCTATCTGCTGATCGGCATGCCCTGGGCGTTCGTGCTGCTGCTGGCGCTGTGGGCCTTCCTGGCCGGGATGGCCTGGGGTGTGGGCCCCACCTCCGGAGTGGTGGCCGCCTTCAACATCTCCGTGATGCTGATCACCGTCCACCTGCCCACCAGCACCCTGGGCGCGCTCAATCACGCCGCGCTCATCGCCATGGGCGGCGTGGTGCAGGCCGGACTCATCGTGCTGTTCCCCGTACGGCCCTGGGGCGCACACCGCGACACCCTCGCCGACGCGCTGGCCGCCGTCGCCGACTACGCGCGGCGGCTCCGCCACGACCCGATGGCGCCCTTCGACCCCGAACCGCTCATCCAGGCCCGCACCGCCGCCGCCGTCACCCCGCGCCAGGCCCGCCGCAGACCGCGCCAGTTGCACGGCTACCGGGCCATGGCCGAACGCTTCCGCCCCGTGCTGGCCTCCCTCGCCGACCCGGTGGTCGGCGGCGCCCCGATGGTGGGGCCCGAACGGGACCGGGTACGCGAGTTGCTGGCCGCCGCCGCGACCGTACTGGACGCCTCCGCGCGCGCCATCCGGCGCGGCCAACGCGTCCGGCTGCCCGACCAGGCCCTGGACGTCCTCCAGGTGCCCAAGAGCGGCCCCGTCCTCAGCGGCCCCGCACGGCGCGCGGCCCTGCGCCTCATCGCCCTCACGGACGACGCGGTGGAGGCGGCCCAGGAGCCCGTGGAGGTCACCCGCGGCGGGGTGCTCGCCCGCGTCACCTGGCACGTGGCCGACCGCGAGGGCCGCCGCCGGGGCTTCCCCGACCAGCACCCCGGAGTGGACGCCAGCCTGGACGGCCCCTACGGCCCGGACCCGGACGAGGTGGCCGCCGAGGAGGCCGAGGCCCGGGACTCCGAGAACGCCCGCCGCAAGGCCGCCGGCGGCAAGCACACCCCCGCCGCCGGGCACGCGCTCGCCCGCCACCGCCATCTGCACATGCCCACCCTCGCCGGGCTGGTGCCCGTCGCGCTGCGCGCCCTGCGCCGCGAACTCCACTGGAAGTCGCTGATCCTGCGGCACGCGCTGCGCGTCAGCGCCGTCGTCTCCGTCGGCTACCTGATCGGCCGGGCCCTGCCGCCCGCACACGGCTACTGGGTGCCGCTGACCGCCGTCATGGTGCTGCGGCCGGACTTCTCCCGCACCTACGAACGCGGCATCGGCCGCGCCGTGGGCACCTTCGTCGGCGTCGCCATCGCGGGCACCGTGATGGCCCTGGCCGGACCCGGCCCCTACCTCAGCGCCGGGCTCGCCGTGCTCAGCGTCGGCTTCCTCTACCTGCTGCTGAGCACCGGATACGTCATCGCCTCCGTCTGCACCGGCGCCTACGTCATCTTCCTGCTCGGCATCCTGGGCACCGACTGGTACCAGACCGCCTTCGAGCGCGCCGGACTCACCGCGCTCGGCGGGCTGCTCGCCATGCTCAGCTACGCGCTCTTCCCCGCCTGGCACACCCCCCTGCTGCGCGACCGGCTCGCCGACTGGCTGGCCGCGACCGGCCGGTACGCCATCGCCGTGCTCGACGCCTTCGCGCAGCCCGCCGCACACGCACCCCGCCAGGTGCGCGAAGCGCTGCTGGACACCCGGGCGGCCCGGCAGGACTGGGAGCAGACCCTCAGCCGCGCCGAGGCCGAACCCGTCCGCCACCGCGGCCGCCTCTCCCGCCGCTCCGCGAGCGACGCCCAGTCCGCACTGGTCACCATGGGCCGCGCCTGCATGCTGCTGGAGGCCCACCTCCCCGGCCCGGACGCCCGCCCCGACAGCGCCGCCGCCGACTTCTCGGCGGCGGTCGCCACCGACATGTCCGCCGCCGTCACCGCGGTCCGGGAGAGCGAACCGCTGGAGTGGAAGCGCGTCCACCAGGCCCTGGCCCGCTGGTGGGAGAAGGCCGACCACCCGCCACCGGTGGCCCTGCGCACGGCCGAACTCCTCACCGACGCACTGGACGACCTCACCCAGGCGGCAGCCCCGAAGAAGTCCTGAGCTCCCCGTCCAGGGGCGTGCCCGTCGCGGACCGCCGTCACGCGGGCCCGGTCCGCACCGGAGCCCGGCGCAACTGGTCGCCGTACCGGTAGATCATGATGGGCGGCCCGCCGGTGTCGTCCTCCTCCACCAGCACCCGGTAGATGAACGGCGCCGGGCCGGTCACCTGCACCACCGTCCCCGGCTTGCCCGTCTTCGCGTCCCGCACCCGGTCGCCCTCGGCCCACACCGTCACACGCTCCGCAGCCCGGGCCCGTCGCCCATCTCGCCCCCGCTGCCGCCGCCGTCGCCGCTTCCGTGTCTGCGGCGCAGATGCGCCGCGAACAGCGCCTCCAGATCGGCACGCGGCTGCGGGTCCCACGCCGCTCGCCTGATCATCGTGCGGAACCATGCACAGTCCTGGCAGTCAGGCACCTGCGGCCCGTCGTTCATGAATCGTCCTCGCGCTGGATTTTCCGGCTCACAGCAACAAGAGTGCGTGACGCGACGTAGTCTCAACAGCACTGACAGCTTTACTCGTTCCGTAATAGCCAGCCGGGGTGAGCCCATGGCCAAAACTCCACTCGACCCGTCATCGAGCATGGCGGCCCTCTACGGTGTCCACCTCAAACGGCTCAGAGAACGGCGCGGCTGGACCCAGCGGGACCTCGCCGCCCGGGTGTTCGTCAGCCCCGGCCGGGTCGCCCAACTGGAATGCGCCTCCGGAGCCCGCCCCACCGCGGAGCTGACCCGCGCCCTCGACGATGCCCTCGAGGCGGGCGGCCTGCTGGTCGACCTCTGGCCGCACGTGTACCGGGAGAGCTTTCCGGACTGGGCACGCAGGTTCATGGAGCTCTCTGAGAGGGCGATCATTATTCGCATGTACGCATCGCAGGCCGTGCCCGGCTTTCTGCAGACAGAGCCGTATGCTCGCGCCGTGTTGCGACGCGGTCGGACGCTGACCAGCGCCCACATGCTCGACGAACGTGTCGCGGCTCGAATGGCACGACAGGGACGGCTTGAGGGGGTTGGCGCTCCCGCGCTCTCCGTTGTGCTCGACGAAGCAGTTCTCATGCGCCCGGTGGGAGGACACACATCAATGCGAGATCAGTTGGTGAGGCTGCGCGAGGCTTGCACCCAGCACACCGTTCAGGTTCTCCCTTTCAGCTCTGGTGCACACCCGCTGTTGGGTGGGTCACTCACCCTCCTCACCATGCCGGATGGATCCGAGACGGCGTATGCCGAGGGTGCCGAACACGGACAACTGTTTGAAGAGCCAGACGACGTAGCGTCGTTCAACCGGGCTTACGATCAATTGCGTGCGGAGTCGCTTCCCATAGCGATGTCCGTACAAATGATCGCCGACGCAGCGGAAGGCTACAGACATGATGGATCTGAGCGGCGCGCGCTGGCGCGCAAGCAGCTACAGCAACGCAGCGGGCGGAGAGTGCGTCGAGGTGGCGGACGGCTTCCCCGGCGTCGTCCCGGTGCGTGACAGCAAGGATCCGGCGCGGGCACCGTTGGTGTTCGCGGCGCACGCTTGGGTGGCGTTCGTCACGCGGCTCGGTGACGGCCGGCCTGCGCGGTAGGTTCCGCCGCTCCCGAGAACCGTCCTGTGCCGTCCTTCGGCCTGTCGCTCCTCTTCTCCGCCGTCTTCATGCCCGGCGGTGCCGCGCGGTCGCCCGACCCCCGTGCGTCACTCCCAGGTCGCCGTGTCGGGGTCGATGCCGTGGGCGCGGGCGTCGGCGTCCACTAGGTGGCGGAACCAGGTGGAGAGGCCGGGGCGGAGGGCGTCGTAGTGGGCGGCGAAGCCCGGATCGGCCTCGTATCTGCGGGCGAGACAGACCTGCATCTGCCGGGTGAGGGGGAAGTACGAGGCGAAGACCTCGCGGTGCCGTTCGACGAGGTGGCTCGCCGCCCGAGTACCCGGGGCCACCCCGGCGTCCATCGCCTCGGCGAGAGCGCGGTCGAGGCCGGCGACCGCTTCGGCGACGGACTGCCATTCCTCCGGAGTCCGTGAGGCCGAGCGTTCGGCGAACTGCCGCCACTGCGCGGTGTCTCCGTACTGTTCGCGGGCCTGCGCGGTCCAGGCCGGATTCCACTCCGGGCCGAAGAGCGCGGCCTGCTGCTCGGCGGTCAGCAGCAGGCCGTTCTCGTGGGCGTCGATCATCCGGTCCAGTCCGGCGCTCAGCCGCTGGAGGCGGGCGATGCGTTCCGCCACCTGGGCGCGCTGCGCGCGCAGCGCGCCGGGCACGTCCGCGGTCGAGTCGTCCAGGACGGTCCTGATCCGGTCCAGGCCGAGACCGATCTCGCGGTGGACGACGATGCGGTGCAGACGTTCCAGATCGGCGGCCGTGTAGAGCCGGTATCCGCCGGCCGTGCGCAGCGACGGACATGCCAGGGCGATCTCGTCCCAGTGGTGCAGCGCGCGTACGGTCACACCGAGCCGGGCCGAGACCTGTCCGACGGTCAGGCCCTCCGGGCCGGTTTCCTCAGCCATGCTCCGCATTGTCGCCGCCGGCATCCGGTG
>NZ_ALAP01000055.1 GCF_000280905.1 Streptomyces sp. AA1529
GGGCACCTCCGCGTCCAGCAGGCGTGCCGCGTGCCGGCCCAACTGGGCCACCAGACCCGCCGGGAGCCAGGGGTCGGTGGTCTCCGAACCGGACGTGCCGGGGCCGGGTTCCCCCTCGGGGTCCGCCGTCCGGTCCAGGATCTCCGGCAGCCCGGGCCGCTGCGCGGCGGACTTGGCCAGGCAGTCGGCGACCAGGTCCCGCAGTTCTCCGGGAACGCCCGCCAGGTCGGGCTCCTCCTGGGTGATCCGGTACAACTGCACGTGCGCGGCCGCTCCGTCGCCCCCGAAGGGGGTGCGTCCCGTCGCGGCGAAGGCGAGCACCGAGCCGAGCGAGAAGATGTCGCTGCTCCCGGTCACCCGGTCGCCGCGCACCTGCTCGGGCGACATGAACCCGGGCGAGCCGACGACGGCGCCCGTCCGCGTCAGATGCGCGTCCGCCACGGTCTCCAGGGCCCGTGCGATACCGAAGTCGATGACGCGCGGACCGTCGATGGTGACCAGGATGTTCGACGGTTTCACGTCCCGGTGGACCAGCCCGGCCTCGTGGACGGCGCCGAGCGCGCGGGCGAGCCGGTTGGCCAGGATGCGGAGGGTGCGTGCGGGCAGCGGCGTCCCCCGGTCGGCGACGGCCTCGTACAGCGTGATGCCCGGTATGTAGCCGGTGGCGACCCAGGGCGGATCGGCCTCGGTGTCCGCGTCCAGCACCGGCGCCGTCCACTCGCCGCCCACCCGGCGTGCGGCACCGACCTCCTGCTCGAAGCGGTGCCGGAACTCGGCGTGTCCGGCCAGCTCCGGCCGGACCAGCTTGACGGCGACGGTACGGCCGCGCGGGGACTGGGCGAGATAGACGCTGCCCATTCCCCCTTCGCCGAGCCGCCCCAGCAGCCGGTACTGGCCGATGCGTTCAGGATCGTCCGCACGCAGGGACCTCATGCCCTCTCCCCCGGTCCGTTCGGCCGCGACGGGCCGTCACACAGCTTTGCAGAGCGATCGTACGGCCTGTGATCAGGCGGCAACCACGCACCGTGCAGGGCGGTCGGCCCCGGTTCGGCGCTTCCGGTCCGCCGGGCCTCACGGACCCGCGGGCGCGCCGGACGGGCTGGTACGGACGACGCAGGGGGATACGGGGCACCGGGCGGACGCGAACCGGGCGGCAGCGGCGGACCGGTGCGGAACGGGCCGCCGGACGCGCGGCGTTCGGCCGCCGACCGGGCGGGACGGTGGCACGCGGCCGGGCGGCCGGCGCCCGGCGGATGCGGCGGGCGGGGCGGCATCGCGGCCCGCCCGCCGCCGGGTCCGTGCCGGTCCGTCAGCGCCGTGCGGGGTGTACGACCATCGCCGAACCGCCGCCGCGGCGCTCGGGCTCGGCCGCCGCGCGCCAGTGGCCCGACCCGGGCAGTCGCCGCACCCCGGTGACGGCGCCGATCTCCGCCGTCTCCTCGAACGAGTGCCCGAGCGCGGCCAGTCGGCGGCGTACCGGGCTGTCCAGCAGCGCGGGCTCGGCGACGGTCTTCGCCGTGTTCCGCTGGCTGGCGCGCGGCGCGGCGATGGCGTCGACGAGCGGCATCCCGCGGTCGAGGTGGTTGGTGAGGGTCTGCAGCACCGTCGTGATGATCGTCGATCCGCCCGGCGAGCCCAGCGCCAGCACCGGCTTGCCGTGCCGCAGGACGACGGTCGGCGACATCGAGGAGCGCGGACGCTTCCCCGGCCCGGGCAGGTTCGGATCGTGCACCCCGGGGGCGCTGGGCACGAAGGAGAAGTCGGTCAGCTCGTTGTTGAGCAGGAACCCCCGGCCCGGCACGGTGATGCCGCTGCCGCCGGTCTGCTCGATGGTGAGGGTGTAGGCGACGACGTTGCCCCACTTGTCGGCCACGGTCAGATGAGTGGTGTTCTCGCCCTCGTAGGCGGTGGGCGCGGTCTGGTCGGCGTCCCCGCGCTCACAGGACTCCGGCCGCCGCGGGTCGCCCGGCGCCACCGGACTCCGGAGGGCCGCGGCGTCGTCGATCAGGCACTCCCGGGCGTCCGCGAACCGCTGCGAGGTCAGTCCCCTGGTCGGCACGTCCTCCTGGGCCGGGTCGCCCACCCAGCGGCCCCGGTCGGCGAAGGCGATCCGGCCGGCCTCCAGATAGCGGTGCAGATAAGCCTTCCGGCTCAGGGAGCCCAGGTCGCTGCGTTCGAGGATGTTGAGCGCCTCGGCGACGGTGGTGCCGCCGGACGAGGAGGGCGCCATGCCGTACACGTCCAGACCGCGGTAGTCGGTCCGGGTGGGGCGCTGGGCGAGCACCCGGTAGGTGCGCAGGTCCGCTGCCGTCAGATCGCCGGGCCGCACGGTGCGGTCCGTGCCCTCGGCCACCGGCGGCTTGCGCACGGCCTGTACGAGGTCGCGGCCGATTCCGCCGCGGTAGAGCGCGTCGGTGCCCTCGCGGGCGAGTTCCCGGTAGGTGCGGGCGAGGTCGGGGTTCCGCAGCCGCGAGCCGACCTCGGGCAGTTCACCGCCGGGCAGGAACAGCTTCGCCGTCGCCGGGAAGTCGCGGAAGCGGTCCTCGTTCTGCGCGGTCTGGTCGCGGAAGGTCCGGTCGACCGTGAAGCCCCGCCGGGCCAGTTCGGTGGCCGGGCGCAGCGCCTGGGCGAGCGACTTGGTGCCGTAGGCGCGCAACGCCTTTTCCCAGGTGGCGGCGGTGCCCGGGGTGCCGACGCCGAGGCCGCTGGTGACGGCCTGGTCGAACGGGAGGGCTTCGCCGTCCTCGGTGAACAGGTTCCGGTCCGCGCTGCGGGGCGCCGTCTCGCGGCCGTCGAGGGTGTGCACCCGGCGGGTGGCCGCGTCGTAGTACACGAAGTACCCGCCGCCGCCGATGCCCGCCGAGTACGGCTCGGTCACGCCGAGCGCCGCGGCGGTGGCCACCGCCGCGTCCGCCGCGTTGCCGCCGTTCCTGAGCACCCTGATGCCCGCCGCCGAGGCATCGGCGTCCACGCTGGAGACGGCGCCCCCGTAGCCGGTCGCCACTGGGGACTTGCCGTGCGGGTGGCCGGGTCCGGCCGGGTGCCGGTCGGGCTGGGCCGGCGCCGCGCCCAGCAGGCCCGCCACCACGGCCCCGGTGCCGAGCACCGCGGCGAGACGGCGCGCGGTACGGGCGGGGCCGGGTGCGGTGCGCCCGCCCGCGCGGGCGGGCGGGCCGTCGTCGGGGCGCGGCGGGTGGCCGGCGGGAGAGGGCGTCATGCGGGCCTCCTTGGGGCGTGCTCCGGGGAACGCGCGTGATCCGCGCAGCGTAGTGCGGTTGACGCGGATGCGTCAGCACCCCGCGGCGAGCCGCCGGACGGCCACCCGGCCGGACTCCGCCGTTCCGAGGGCCTACGCTGCGCCCCCATGGACGAGAACCTGAGAGAGATCGCACTCGGACTGATCGCCGCCGCCCTCACGGCAGCCGCGGGCTGGCTGGCCCGCAGCTCCCTGTGGCGCCGCAGGCTCCACCGCAAGCAGCGCTTCTTCGGCATGCCGGAGAACTCCTCCTGCCTGCTCGTGGTCAACCGGGACCCGGCTGTCGAGGAGTGGAAGGTGGCGCCCGACGACGTGTTCGCGCTGCTGGAACTGTCCGGCATCATCAAGGACTGCGGCGCCAGGGCGGACATCGTCGGGCACGACACGACCCGCCAGGGGTTCGGCGAACGCACCGAGTTCTGCCTGGGCGGCCCGGCCTCCAACCGGCGGACCGCCGCGCATCTGCAGTCGCTGCTGCCGGGGGTCTCGGTGGTCATGGACGGCGAGGCTCCGGGCGTCTTCGCCATCGGCAGCGACCGCTACCGGGCGGAGAAGGGGACGGTCGAGCACGTGCTGCTGGCCAGGCTGACCGGGAACCAGGACGGGCCCGGGACGCGGCCGGTCTTCCTGATATGCGGGCAGCGGCCCGTCGACAACCAGGCCGCCGCCCGGTACCTGGTGCGCCACCATGCCAGGCTCGCCCGCAAGCACGGCCGCAACGGCACCTTCTGCCTGCTGCTGAAGGTCGTCAACTCGCAGGCCTACGGGCCGGATGTGGTCGAACTGGTCGCGGACGTGACCCGCGCGGCGACGACCGCGGCGGAGTGAGGCCGCACGTGCTCACGGCTCGGCGCCGGGCATGGTGGGGGCGGCTTCGGCGGGAGCCACCGGGACGGCCTCGTTCTTGACGTTGCCGCGCTCGCGCCGTGCGACCCAGTTGGCGAACCAGGACAGCAGCATGCACAGCCCGATGTAGACCGTCGAGATCACGATCACGACGGGGATGAACGGCATGGTGTAGTCCATGTTGATGGCGATCAGCCGCCCGGCGTGCAGGAACTCCTCGTAGGTGATCAGGTATCCGAGCGAGGTGTCCTTGAGCGCGACGACGAGCTGGCTGATGATCGCCGGCAGCATGGCGCGCACCGCCTGCGGCACCAGGACGTACACCATGACCTGGGTCTTGCGCATCCCGAGGGCGTAGGCGGCTTCCCGCTGGCCGCGGTCGACGGAGAGCACACCGGAACGGAAGACCTCCGCGAGCACGGAGCCGTTGTAGAGGGTCAGCCCGGTCACCAGGGCCGGCAGCGGCTGGACCTCCAGGGCGACGAAGACGAAGAAGATCATGACCAGTACCGGCATCGCGCGGAAGAACTCCACCAGCAGGGTGCCGGCCCACCGCACCGGCCGGTGCTCGGAGAGCCGCCCGGCGGCCAGCAGACCGCCCAGGGCCAGCGACAGGACGGCCGCCAGCGCGAAGGCCTTCAGGGTGTTGCCGAGACCGCGCAGCAGCAGTTCCTGGATCCCCGCGTAGCCGAAGGGCCGCCACTTGACGAAGGCGAACTGCCCGGTCACGACGAGCAGCTGGACCACCCAGGCCACCAGCGCCGCGAGGGCGAGAGTCGTCAGGACCCCGTAGAGCAGGTGCCGGGTCCGTGCCCTGGGGCCGGGGATGTCGTAGAGCGCGGAGGGCCGCGGCGGCGCGTGCCGCCGGGAGCGGAAGCGCGGGCTCACCGGGCCACCCCCCAGCGCCGCTCCATGGCGTGGAAGAGCGCGCTGATCGACAGGGTCAGGATCAGATAGCCGACCGCGATCCACGCGAAGCTCCAGATCACGCTGTATCCGTTCTCGCTGAGCGTCTTGTAGGTGCTCAGCAGTTCCACGACGCTGAAGGAGCCCGCGATCGCGGAGTTCTTGGCGAGCGCGATCAGGGTGGAGCCGATCGGCGCGATGACGGTGCGGAACGCCTGCGGCAGCACGACGGCGCCCAGTGTCTGCCCGAAGGTCATCCCCAGACTGCGGGCCGCCTCGCCCTGCCCCACCGGCACCGTGTTGATGCCCGAGCGCACCGCCTCGCAGATGAACGCGGAGGTGTAGCAGCCCAGTGCCAGCACCGCGAACAGCTCGAACGGCAGCGCCACACCGAAGCGGGGCAGGCCCAGCAGCAGGCCGAAGAACAGCAGCGTCAGGGGGGTGTTGCGCAGCACCGTCACCCAGGTGGTGCCGACGGCGCGCAGCGCGCGCACCGGCGCCACCCGGAACCCGGCCGTCAGCACACCGACGGCCAGCGCCAGCAGCGAGGAATAGAGGGTCAGCCGCACCGTCCCCCAGAAACCCTCGCCGTAGAGGGAGAAGTTCTCCGTCAGTACGTCCATGGGCCGTTCGCACTCCTCTCAGCGCGTGAGCGCGGGGTCGACACGGGGCGGCCGCGGTGCGGGGCGGCCGGAGAGCCCGAGCGTGACGTCATAGGCCCGCTTCCAGTCGCCGTTCCGCTCCCGTGCCACGAGGGCCCGATCCAGCGCACGGGCCAGCGCACGGTCCCGGCGGGGCACGCCGATGCCGTACGGCTCCTCGGAGAACGCCCTGCCGACGACCTTCAGATGCGCCGGGTCCTTGGCCGCGTAGCCCAGCAGGATGGTGTCGTCCGTGGTGACCGCGTCGACCTGGTGGTTGAGGAGGTTGTCCACGCAGATGGCATAGCTGTCGTAGGCGACCGCGTCGGCACCGGGGTAGTCGGACTGGACGCGCTGCAGCGGGGTGGAGCCGACCGCCGAGCAGATCTTCCGGCCGGCCATCCCCTCGGGGCCGGTGAGCTGCTTCTCGTCCCGGCGCACCAGCAGCCGCTGCCCGGCGATGTAGTAGGGCCCGGCGAAGCCGACGAGCTTCTTGCGGCCCTCGTTGATGGTGTAGGTGCCGACGTAGTAGTCGATCTGGCCGTTCTGCAGGGCGGTTTCGCGGTTCGCGGAGGCGATGGCCTTGTAGCTGATCTGCCGGTCCGGGTCGAACCCGAGCGAGGCCGCCGTCATCTCGGCGATCTCGATGTCGAAGCCGCTGTACACGCCGGTGGCCGGGTTCTTCTCCCCCATGCCCGGCTGGTCCTCCTTGACGCCGATCGTCAGCTTCCCGCTGCGGTGCGCGCTGCGCCAGGTGGGCGAGGCGGGCAGCGCGAAGCCCCGGTCGACGGCGTAGTGCGGGAGCCTGCCCGGTTGCGGGCCGCGGGCGGGAGGGCTGCCGGGGGCTCCGCATCCGGCGACGGCGAGCAGCAGCCCGGCGGCCAGGCAGCGGGCGAGGCGGTGCACGGCACCCCGGCTCGTACGGGTGCGGCTGGACGGAGCAGGCGTAGGCACGTCCGGGCCCCTCAGTGCTCGAGGATCTTGGCGAGGAAGTCCTTGGCGCGCTCGCTGCGCGGCGCGGTGAAGAACTCGCCCGGGGCGCGGTCCTCGACGATCCGGCCGTCGGCCATGAACACCACACGGTGGGCCGCGGAGCGCGCGAAGCCCATCTCGTGGGTGACCACGACCATGGTCATGCCGTCCCGGGCGAGCTGCCGCATGACCTCCAGGACCTCGCTGATCATCTCCGGGTCGAGCGCGGAGGTGGGTTCGTCGAAGAGCAGCGCCCGCGGATCCATGGCCAGGGCGCGCGCGATGGCCACCCGCTGCTGCTGGCCGCCGGAGAGCTGCGCCGGGTACTTATCCGCGTGCTCGGCCAGGCCGACCCTGCGCAGCAGTTCCCGGGCCTGCGTGTGTGCCGCGTCCTTCTTCCTGCCGCGCACCTTCAGCGGCGCGAGCGCCACGTTGTCCAGCACGGTCCGGTGCGCGAAGAGGTTGAACGACTGGAAGACCATGCCGACTTCGCTGCGCAGCCGGGCCAGTTCCCGGCCCTCCTCCGGGAGGGGGCGGCCGGCCAGGGTGATGGTGCCGGACCCGATGGTCTCCAGCCGGTTGATGGTGCGGCACAGCGTCGACTTGCCGGAGCCCGACGGGCCGATGACGACGACGACCTCGCCGCGGCCGACGGTGAGGTCGATGTCCCGGAGCACGTGCTGCGTGCCGTAGTGCTTGTTGACTCCGCGCAGCTCGATCAGCGGTTCCATAGGGAACGGAAACTATCGGGCCGAATGGGTCATCACCGGGATGACACGCAGCAAGGCGATATACCGGTCGGCGTCGGTCAGTCCTCGCTGACCTCGGCGTACGCCTGGGACAGCTCCGGCGAGCCCGTCTCGGCCCAGTTGGTGCCCTCCTCCAGCACGTCCGCCTCCCGTCCGGAGGGCAGCCGCACCACCGGCTGCCCGTTGGGCCACCGCACCCAGCGCGCTCCCGGCACCGACCGCACCATCACGGTCCCCAGGTAGAGCCCGGCGTCGGTACCGAGCCACGGGGTGACCTCGGGGTCCTCGCGCCAGTGCGGCAGCAGTTGGTCCAGCGCGGCCAGGGACTCCACCGAGTCGTCGAGTTCGACACCCGCCCCGCGAGCCTGCTCGCGCAGGAGTTCGCATTCGGAGAGGAGCTGCGCCGCGTCCTCCGGATCGTCCGACAGCCGGCGGCTCGATGCGACCGCCCCCTCGGCATCCGGGTGGGGCTTGCGCCAGTTGTCCAGAAAGGGGAAGTGCATGCGCATCAGCGTGGCATCCTCGCGCCCGTGGGCACTATAGGCGCGCTGGGTGCGAAGCCCGGCCGGTTTGGGCCGCCGGACACCTTGACGCCGCGTCAGAGCCTCTCTAACTTCACCTCGCCTCGGTGGAATCCGGGGTGCACGCACCGCAGCAGGAGTCCCACGAGAGGGCATCACGTGCGCAGACGTACCTGGACCCGGTCCCTCACCGTCCTGGTGGCCGCCGTGGCCGCGACGGCACCGACCCTGGTGGCGACGGCCACCGCGCAGCAGAGCACCCGGCAGACGGCGCCCGCCGGCCCCGGCGCCGAGCGGCCGCTCCCCCTGGAACGCCTCTACGACAACCGTGCGGTCAGCGACGACACCGCACCGGACGCCGCCGACTTCGACGGCGCCGGACGCTCCCTCTCCGCGCAGGACCTCAAGGCCGCGGGCTGGGCACCCGGCACCCGGCTGAACCTGGACGCGGCCGGACTCCGCTGGCCGGACCGGGCCCCCGGTCGCCCCGACAACGTACGTGCGGACGGGCAGCGGGTGCGGGTCGGCGGCCGGGGCGACGCGCTCACGTTCCTGGTGGCCGCCACCTCGCCGCACGGCGCGGCGGACACCGCCGGCGGCGAGGGCACCGTCCGGTACCGGGACGGGTCCCGCAGCGGCTACACGCTCACCGCGGGCGACTGGCGCGGCGGCCCGCTGGCCACCAAGGCCGTCGCGCTGCCCCACCTCAACACCCGGCGGGACGGGCAGCTCGCGGAGAAGGCGCGGCTCTACGCGGTGACCGTGCCCCTGGAGCGCGGCCGCACGGTCGCTTCGGTCACCCTGCCCCGGGACCCGGGCGCCGACGCCGACCTGCACGTCTTCGACCTCGCCGTGCGGCCCGAGGCCACCGGGTGGACGGGGAGCTGGTCCGCCGGTACCGGCGGCTACACCGGCACCGGCGAGTGGCGGGACCGGACGCTGCGGCTGGTCGTGCACACCTCGGCGGGCGGCCCCCGGGCGCGGATCCGCCTGGAGAACACCTTCGCCGCGCAGCCGGTCCGGATCGGGCACGCCTCGATCGCCGTGCAGAAGAACGGCGCCGCCGCACACCGGCGCCCGACTCCGCTCACCTTCGACGGCGGCCGTCCCGGCACCCGGATCCCGGCCGGGGCCCGCGCCGTCAGCGACCCCGTGGGCTTCGACGTGCCCTCCGACACCAATCTGCTGGTGAGCATCCACCTGCCCGGCCCGGTGTCCGCGGCGCCGGTGCACAGCGAGGCGCAGCAGCGGTCGTATCTGAGCGAGGACGGCAGCGGCGACCGCACCGGCGAGACCGGCGGGTCGGCCTTCACCGGCTCGCTGTCCATGTGGCCGTTCCTGACCGGCGTCGACGTGCGGGGCGGCCCCGGCTCGGTGGTCACCCTCGGGGACTCCATCACGGACGGCGTCCGCTCCACGCGGGGAGCCAACCGGCGCTGGCCGGACGTGCTGGCCGGGCGGCTGCTGGCGCAGAGCAGGGTGCCGCGGCTCGGGGTGCTCAACGAGGGCATCTCCGCCAACCGCATCGTCACCGACCGCTATGCCGGCGACGGCGTCAGCAGCGACACGGCGGGGGTGAGCGCGCAGCACCGGCTGGAGCGCGACGTACTGGCCCAGACCAATGTGCGGACGGTGGTGCTCTTCGAAGGCATCAACGACGTGCGCTGGGGCGCCTCGGCGGAGCAGGTGATCGCCGGGATGAAGGCGATCGCCGCGCGGGCGGCCGAGCGCGGGACGCGGGTCGTGGTGGCGACGATCACGCCGTGCGAGGGATATCACGACTGCACGGCGGAGGTCGAGGCAAAGCGGGCGAAGGTCAACGCCTTCGTCCGGGACAACGGTGGCCGGTTCGACGCCGTCCTGGACTTCGACAAGGTGGTGCGGGACCCCTCCCACCCGGAGCGGATGGCGCCCAAATACGACTCGGGCGACCATCTGCACCCCGGTGACGCGGGACTGCGCGCTCTCGGCGAGTCGGTCGACCTGCGGCTGCTCACGGACTGAACCGCACCGCGGAGCACCCGGCCGGGGAGCGCGGGGGCGTCACACCTCCAGGTCGACCACCACCGGAGCGTGGTCGGAGGCGCCCTTGCCCTTCCTGGCCTCCCGGTCGACGTAGGCGTCCGAGACGGCGGTGGTGAACGCCTCGTTGCCGTAGACGAGGTCGATCCGCATGCCGCGGTTCTTCGGGAAGCAGAGCTGCCGGTAGTCCCAGTAGGTGAACGGCACGTCGTACTTCAGCGGACGCGGGTGGACGTCCGAGACGCCCGCCGCCTCCAGGGCGGCGAGCGCCTCCCGCTCCCGGGCGGTCACATGGGTGGCACCCTCGAACTCGGCGATGTCCCAGACGTCCTCGTCGGTCGGCGCGATGTTGAAGTCGCCCAGCACCGCGAACGGCGTCGCGGCCGAGGCGAACTTCTCCGCCGCGTCCCGCAGGGCCGCCAGCCACTCCAGCTTGTACTCGTAGTGCGGGTGCCCCACCTCGCGCCCGTTGGGTACGTACAGCGACCACACGCGCACCCCGCCGCAGGTGGCCGCGGCGGCGCGGGCCTCGACGGCGCCTTCCCAGGCGGGCGCGCCGGGCAGGCCCAGGGCCGGGTCCTCGATGCCCACACGGGAGAGGACGGCGACGCCGTTCCAGCGGCCCTGGGCGCTGACGACCGACTCGTAGCCGAGCGCGCGCAGCTCCTGCTGCGGGAAGGCGTCGTCGGACACCTTGAGCTCCTGCAGGCAGAGCACGTCG
Organism: Streptomyces sp. AA1529; assembly: GCF_000280905.1. GTDB lineage: Bacteria > Actinomycetota > Actinomycetes > Streptomycetales > Streptomycetaceae > Streptomyces. Next base: position 10,635 of record NZ_ALAP01000055.1, read on the forward strand.
GGCTGGGCGGACTCCAGCCACTGCGTCAGGCGGGGCAGTCTGGCCGTTATCGAGTTGACGTTCCAGGTGGCAATTCGCATGCGGACTCCGTCGGGGTCACGGGGGTCGTCCCCCGGCAGAATGCAGGCTACCGCGCCAGTCGGACACTCTCGCCGGGCCGGAGCTGGTTGTGCGCCGCGCCACCCGTTCCGGGGCCGCCCTCGCCGAGCATCCGGCCGAAGAACGCCAGCCCGAGGTCGCCCAGCAGGCCGTCGTGGACGTCGTAGACCTGCGCGGGGCTGACGGTGCGCACGTAGTCCAGCACCTCGGCGTACTTGTTCCAGGGCGCGTACACCGGCAGCAGCAGCGTCTTGACGGGCCGCTCGGGGACGGTGAGCGCGTCGCCGGGGTGGAAGACCAGCCCGTCGACGACGAAGCCGATGTTGGTGATCCGCGGGATGTCGGGGTGGATGACGGCGTGCAGCTCCCCGTGCACCTCGACCTCGAATCCGGCCGCCTCGAACGTGTCACCGTGGCCCACGGTGTGGACGCGGCCCGGGAAGGCGCCGGAGAGCTGTTCGGCGACGCTGCGCAGCGTCCAGATCTGCGCCTCGGGGTTGGCCTCCATGGCGGCGCGCAGCCGCAGCTCGTCGAAGTGGTCGGGGTGCTCGTGCGTCACGAGCAGCGCGTCCGCGCCCAGCCCGGCCTCCTGCTCGCTGTAGCCGCCCGGGTCGATGACGAGGGTGCGGCCGTCCTTCTCCAGCCGGACGCTGGCGTGGCCCTGCTTGGTGAGCTTCAGCGCGGTGTCGTTGGCATCAGTTCCCATGGGGCTCATTCTCCTCCCGCGGCTGCCGGTGGTCCTCCGGGGTGGTCTCCTCCCGGATCACCCGCTGGGCGACGGTGAACGCCGAGTTGGCCGCGGGCACCCCGCAGTAGACGGCGGTCTGCAGCAGCACCTCCTTGATCTCGGCGGGGGTCAGCCCGTTGCGCAGCGCGGCCCGGACGTGGAAGGCCAGCTCCTCCAGATGGCCGCGGGCCACCAGCGCGGTCAGCGTGATGACCGAGCGGGTGCGCCGGTCGACACCGGTACGGGTCCACACCTCGCCCCAGGCGTACCGGGTGACGAAGTTCTGGAAGTCCTCGGTGAAGTCGTCGGCCTGCTCCAGGGAGCGGTCCACATGGGCGTCGCCGAGCACCTCGCGGCGCACCTTCATCCCCGTGTCGTAGGAGTCGGTGCGCAGCGCCGCCGCCGCACCGGACTCCAGCTCGGCGACCGCGGACGCCTGGGGCGGCACGGGGCTGATGACGGGCGCCGGCGCCGGCGGGCCGGCGGCCGAGTCCTGCCAGGTGGTGGTGAAGTGCCGGATGAGCAGGTCGGTGACGGCCCCGGGCTGCTCGACCGGCGTCAGATGCGAGGCGCCGGGCACGATCGCGAGCCGCGCGTCGGGGATGCCCGCGACCAGCGCCCGGGCCTCGGCCGGCGGGGTGACCTGGTCCTCGGCTCCGGCCATGACCAGCGTGCCCACCCCTATGCGGTCCAGCGAGTCCTTGACGTCGAAGGAGGCCAGCGCCTCGCAGGCGGCGATGTAACAGCCCGGGTCGGTGGTGCGGACCATCTGCACGGCCCACTCGACGATGGCGGGCTGCGCGGCGGCGAAGCCCGGGGTGAACCAGCGCTCGGGGGTGGTGCGGGCGATCGGGTCGAGCCCGTTGGTCCGGATGACGACCCCGCGCTGCCGCCAGCTGTCCGCGGTGGCGAACCGGGGCGAGGAGGAGATCAGCGCGAGCGAGGTGACGCGCTGCGGGGCCCGCAGCGCGAGCTGGACGCCGATCGCGCCGCCGAGGGAGCAGCCCGCGTAGCCGAAGCGCTCGATGCCCAGCTGGTCGAGGGTGGCCAGCAGCCGCTCGGCGTAGGCGTCGGCCGAGTCGGCGGAGTAGGCCGGGGAGCCGCCGTGTCCGGGCAGGTCGAATCTGAGCACCCGCCAGTTCCGGGTCAGCTCGGGGATCTGCCGGTCCCACATGTGCCAGGTGGTGCCGAGGGCGGGGCCGAGGACGAGTACGGGCGCGTTGTCGGGCCCGTCGGTCCGGTGCTGCAGCGTCTGGGCGGGGGTCACCGTGCTTCACCTCGAGCTGACGTGCGGGACGGGTTGGGGGAGGGACGGCCGTTGCTCACGCGTGCACGCTATCGAGCGGCGGGCGGTCCGCACTCCTCGGGGGCGCCCGCTCCAGGACGCAGGGCGCATCCGTGGCGGCAGCGTGCGCGGGGCGTGCGGAGCACGCACGGAGTCCGTGGAGGAACCGTGCGGACTCAGAACTCGGCGGTGGAGACGACGTAGACCCGGGGTCTGCTCCGGTAGGTCGTGTCCACCGTGATCACCAGGTCGGGCTCGCTCCCGGACTGGTCGAGGCGCAGGCTCCGGTAGTGGCTGCTGGGCTCGTCGAACCGCCAGCCGACCACTCTGGCCTTCCGCCCGCTGATGGCGACCTCGCCCTCGGTCAGCTCGGCGCGGCTGCTCCCGATGTCCTCCAGGAACTCGGTGAGCCGCTTGGGGCTGGTGCGGAACTGCACCCACATGGTGCTCTTCTGCCAGGCGTTCGCCTCGTAGAAGGCCACCCGGGTCGAGGAGACCGGTACCGGGACGCTGTAGATCCGCTGGCTGACCTTGGGGGGCCGCGCGTAGGTGAGGCTGGTCGCGGCGGCGGCGCGCTCCTTGTCCTTGCCGCTGGCGCGGCTCTTGAACGCCGACTGCACCAGGTAACCGGCCGGCAGCGCGATGAGCAGCACCACGATCACCAGTACGGCGAGGCGGTGGCGGGGCCGGTGCGGAGGGCGCTCGCGGGGTTCGGAGGGGCGGGGGCTGTCGTCGGTGTGCGGCATGGCGCTGGGCGTCTCGGAGAGTGTGGTGGATGTTCGGCGGGGCGGCGGTCCCGGCCCCGTCACTGACCGACGGCCCGGCGCAGGTTGTCCGCCGCCCGCTCGTAGCGCTCGTAGCGCTCCAGCCGGCGCCGGTTGGCACGCCGGAAGCGGCGGGCCACCAGCCGGGCCAGGTCCGCAGCACCGACCATACCCGCCTCGGGACCCAGCTGCGCCTTCACGATCCGGGCCTCCGGCCGGTATCCGCGGCCCGTGAGCTGCCGTCGGAACGCCTCCCTGGCGGGTTCGATCAGCAGTTCGTCGGCCGCGCTCACCCCGCCGCCGACCACGAAGCAGGACGGGTCCAGGGCGGCCGCCAGATTGGCCAGCCCCACCCCCAGCCAGGAGCCGACCTCGTGGAAGAGCTCCGTGCACATGGCGTCGCCGGAGCGGGCGAGCTCGGTGATCAGCGGTCCGGTGATGTCGCCGACCTGGCCGCCCACCCGGTCGATGATGCCGTAGGCGACCGGCGACTCGGCGGCGGCCAGCTCGCGGGCCTCCCGGACCAGCGCGTTCCCGGAGCTGTACTGCTCCCAGCACCCTCTGTTGCCGCACGGGCACCGGTGCCCGCCGGGCACCACCTGCATATGGCCGAACTCGCCGGCCACCCCGTACTTGCCGCGCTTGACCCGGCCGTCCTCCAGGATGGCGCCGCCGATCCCGGTGCCCAGGGTGATCATCACCAGGTGGTCCTCGCCGCGCCCGGCGCCGAACCGCCACTCGCCCCACGCCGCGGTGTTCGCGTCGTTATCCACCATCACCGGCACCGCCAGCCGCGCCGTCAGCGCGTCCTTGAGCGGCTCGTCGCGCCAGGCGAGGTGCGGCGCGAACAGCACCCGGGAGCGGTCCGCGTCGATCCACCCCGCCGCGCCGATGCCGACGGCGTGCACGTCGTGCCGGTCGGAGAGGTCGAGCACCAGCTCCGCGATGGTGTCCTCGACCACCTTCGGGCTCTTCGACTTCTCCGGTGTCTCGGCCCGCACCTTCTCCAGGATCACCCCGTCGGCGTCCACGACACCGGCCATGACCTTGGTGCCGCCGATGTCGATTCCGACGGTGGGAACGCGGGGCGCCGACAGATGGGAGCGGCGCTCTCGCGTGCTGACGGTCCTCAGCACGCTCGGGCTGGGGCCCGTCCGCCGTCGGTGGACCCGGTCTGCTCGCTGAAAGCTGTCCGCGTTCAAGAGGTGGTCGTCTCTCTGGGAGGGGTCTCACGGGTGCGCCCGCTGCTGCCAGGGGTCAACGGTACGTCGTCCGGCGCACGGGCGCTCGGAGTCCCGTGCACCGCCGGGCCCGCCCCGGCTGCGGCCGGCGGGCCCGGGGCACCGGGGGCTCAGTCGCGCTGCAGTTCGTGGCTGAGCTGGTCCAGCTCCGAACCGCCCGCCATCTGCCGCACCAGCTCCTCCAGCTCCAGCCCGTCCTTCACGTAGGACCCGGCCATGGCGCCGCGCTTGAGCAGCACGAAGCGGTCCCCGACGAGATAGGCGTGGTGCGGGTTGTGGGTGATCAGCACGACGCCAAGGCCGGCGTCCCGGGCCGCGGCGACGTACTTGAGCACGACACCGCTCTGCTTCACCCCGAGCGCGGCGGTGGGCTCGTCGAGCACCAGCACCCTGGCCCCGAAGTGCACGGCGCGGGCGATGGCGACGGACTGCCGCTCGCCGCCGGACAGCGTGCCGATCGGCTGGTCGACGTCGCGCAGGTCGATGCCCATCCGCAGCAGCTCGCTGTGCGTGGTGCGCCGCATGCGCTGCACGTCGAGCCGGCGCAGCGGCCCGCGGCCGGTCGTCGGCTCGGAGCCGAGGAAGAAGTTCCGCCACACCGGCATCAGCGGGACGACGGCCAGGTCCTGGTAGACGGTGGCGATGCCGCGGTCCAGCGCCTGGCGCGGCGAGGAGAGCCGGGTCTCCTCGCCCTGGATGCGGAAGGTGCCGCCGTCGTGCTGGTGCAGCCCTGAGATGATCTTGATCAGGGTGGACTTGCCCGCCCCGTTGTCTCCGAGCACACAGGTGATCTCCCCGGGCCGCACCGTCAGGGAGATGCCCTCCAGGGCCCGGATGTTGCCGTAGAACTTGCTGACGTCGGACAGCTCGACGAGCGCCCCGTCGTCGGCCGGCTGTACCTCGCTCATCGGGTCGCCTCCGCGCGCTTCCGGATCCACGCGTTCAGCAGCGTGGCGAGCAGCAGCATCGCGCCGAGGAAGAACTTGAACCAGTCCGGGTCCCACTGCGCGTAGATGATGCCCTTGTTGGCCATGCCGAAGATCAGTGCGCCCACGGCGGCGCCGACCGCGGAGCCGTAGCCGCCGGTCAGCAGGCAGCCGCCGATGACGGCCGCGGCGATGTAGATCAGCTCGTTGCCGACGCCCTCGCCCGACTGGACGGTGTCGTAGTTGAACAGCAGATGCTGCCCGGAGATCCAGGCGGCGAACGCCACGCCCAGATACAGGCCGATCTTGGTGCGGGCCACCGGCACGCCCACGGCGCGGGCCGCCTCCACACCGCCGCCCACCGCGAAGATCCAGTTGCCGACGCTGGTGCGCAGCAGGATCCAGGTGGCCGCCGCCACCAGCAGCAGCCACCACACGATGGTGATCTGCAGATCGACGCCCCCGAGGGTGAGCGTGGAGGCGAAGACGGCCTTGGCCGAGTCGAAGCCCTCCATGTCGCTGATGCTCTTGGTGGTGACCGTGCCGCTGATCAGTTTGGTGAGGCCGAGGTTGAGCCCTGTCAGCATCAGGAAGGTACCCAGCGTGATGATGAAGCTGGGCAGCCTGGTACGGGTGAGCATGATCCCGTTGAAGAGCCCGATCGCCAGTGTGACCAGCAGCGACACCCCGACACCGACCCAGGTGTTGGCCGTCATCTGGTAGCTGAACATCGAGGAGGCCAGCGCGGAGGAGGTCACCATCACGCCGGTCGACAGGTCGAACTCCCCGCCGATCATCAGCAGCGCCACCGGCACCGCCATGATCCCCAGGGTGGAGGAGAAGTAGAGGATCGTGGAGAGGCTGGAGGGGCGCAGGAAGCTGTCCGCGACCAGCGCGAAGAAGACGAACAGCGCGAGGGCGCCGACCACGGCGCCCAGCTCCGGACGGCGCAGCAGCCGCACCGCCAGCGGGCGGTGCACCAGCCGTTCGTCGGCCGCCGCCGGGGCCGGCGGACGGGGGTCCTCCGGCTGCCGGGCGTCCGGGGCGCCCGGGCCGCCGGACCGGGCCGGGGCCGTCATCGGGTGCCCCGCTTGGTCAGCTCGGCCAGCTTGCCCGCGTCCTTCTTGGTGAGGATCTGCGGCCCGGTGAGCACCGGCTTGCCGCCGCCGAGCATGTCGGCGTTGTAGCGGTAGAGCCAGAGCAGGTCGACGGCCTCGTAACCCTGCATGTAGGGCTGCTGGTCGACGGCGAAGCCGATCGTGCCGTCCTGCAGTCCGGCGGCGACCTTGTCGTTGAGGTCGAAGGTGTCGATCTCGGCCTCGCTGCCCGCGTTCTTCTTCGCCTTCGCCGCGGTGGCCGCGAACGGCGCACCGAGCGTGACGACCGCGTCGACCTTCTTGTCGGACTGGAGCTTGGCCTCGACCGACGACTGCACGCCCGGCATGTTGGTGCCGTCCACGTACAGGTTCTTGACCTTGCCGTCGAACGTCTTCTTGATGCCGTCGCAGCGCTGCTCGTGACCGACGTTGCCCTGCTCGTGGATGAGGCAGACGGCCTTCTTCCGGCCCCGCTCGTTCAGCTCGCGGCCGACGGCCTCACCCGCGAGGACCTCGTCCTGGCCGATGTGGGTCAGCGCGCCGAAGTCCTGCGAGACCTCCTGGCCGGAATTGATGGTGATGACCGGAATGCCGGCCTTCACGGCCTTCTTGACCACGCGCTTCATCGCGTCCGGCTTGGCGAGCGTGACGATCAGGCCGTCGACCTTCTTGTCGATCGCCGTCTGGACGAGCTGCGCCTGACGGCCGGCTTCCTTGTCGTGCGAGTAGAGGAACTCGATGTTGTCCTTGGCGGCGGCCTGCTCGGCGCCGCTCTGCACGATGTCCCAGTAGGTGTCGCCGTCGCCGGAGTGCGTCACCATGGCGACCTTCCAGCGCGGGGTGGACACGTTGGCCTTGCCCGAGGCCGCCTGCTCGCGCGCCTCCTCCGCCCGCTTGCCTCCGGTGCTGCTGCACCCGGCGAGCGCGGTCAGCGCGACGGCCGTCGCCGCCAGCGCGGCTCCTGTCGTACGTATGGACCTGCGGAACCTTCGCCGGGACCTCTGCACGCTGGCCACCTGTCCTGCTCTCTGGGTAGGTATACGGTCGGGAACCGCCCTGGATCTTCGCACACATATCCGCCACGGTGGCCGGAAACCCCCCGCCCGGTCCGCCGGCTCCACTGCCACCCCCTCCGACCGGGATGTGTAGCGGCGAGCAGGACGGCCGTCAACGTGGTCGGCACGGGGCTCTCGCACAGGGCACCTCTCAAGGGCTCAGGGACGCACCAGGAGCTGGAAGTCGAAGGAGTAGCGGGACGCGCGGTAGAGATGCGAGCCGTACTCGACGGCGCGACCGGTGTCGTCGTAGGTGGTGCGCTCCATCGTCAGCAGCGGAGCGCCCTCGGCCTCCCCCAGCAGCTCCGCCTCGGCGGCGTCCGCGATCCGCGCGCCCACGGACTGCCGGGCCGAGTGCAGCGTCACTCCGGCCCCGCGCATCAGCCGGTAGAGGCCCGTCGTCTCCAGCTCGCCCTCCCGCGGGGTGAGCAGATCCACCGGCAGATGGTTGCGCATGTGCGCCATCGGCTCCCCGTGCGCCAGCCGCAGCCGCTCCACCAGCCGCACCTCGGCGCCCTCGGGCACTCCCAGCGCCGCCGCGATCTCCCCCGTCGCCTCCTCGACGTCGTGCCGCAGCACCCGGGTGGCCGGGCGCTGGCCCGCCGCCTCCAGGTCGTCGTAGAGGCTGCTCAGCTCCATGGGACGCTTGACCTGGCTGTGCACGACCTGGGTGCCGATGCCCCGGCGCCGGACCAGCAACCCCTTGTCGACCAGCGACTGGATGGCCTGCCGGACGGTGGGGCGGGAGAGCCCCAGGCGGCCGGCCAGCTCGATCTCGTTGCCCAGCAGGCTCCCGGGCGCCAGTTTGCCGCGCTCGACGGCGCTCTCCAGTTGCTGGGCGAGCTGGAAGTAGAGCGGGACGGGACTGGCGCGGTCCACACTGAGCTGCAGGTCCACCGGATCATTCTTGGCCACGGACGGGAGCGTAGTGCCCTTCGGCGATCGCGTGAACCGTACATTCGATTGTCAGGACGAAAAGACGAAAAGGCAAAGCGTTGACACCGCTCGGCGCGCGGGCGAGCGTGGGCCCATGCGCATCGGACTCATCGGCACCGGCCGGATCGGCACCCTGCACGCCCGCACCCTCGACGCGCATCCCGAGGTGAGCGGACTGGTGGTCGCGGACGCGGACGCCGCACGCGCCCACGAGACGGCTGCCGCCCTCGGCGCCACCGCGGTGCCCGACGTGCCCGACCTCTTCGACGCGGACCTCGACGCGGTCGTGATCGCCTCGGCCACCGCCTCGCACGCCGAACTGATCCGCGCCGCGGCCCGGCGCGGACTGCCGGCCTTCTGCGAGAAGCCCATCGCCCTGGACCCGGCCGGCACCCGGGCCGCGCTCGCGGATGTGGCGGCGGCCGGAACCCTGCTGCAGATCGGCTTCATGCGGCGCTTCGACGCCGGGTACACGGCCGCCCGGGAGGCGGTGCGCACGGGCCGCCTCGGCCGGCTGCACACGGTACGGGCCATGACCTCGGACCCGGCGCCGCCGCCCGCCGCCTATCTGCCGCACTCGGGAGGGCTCTACCGGGACTGCCTCGTCCACGACTTCGACGCCGTGCGGTGGGTGACCGGGCGGGAGATCGTCTCCGTCCACGCCACCGGCTCCGCCGCGGGTCCCGCCATGTTCGCGGAGGCGGGCGACGTGGACACCGCGGCCGCGCTCCTCACCCTGGACGACGGCACCCTGTGCACCGCGACCGCGACCCGGATGAACGGCGCCGGCTACGACGTGCGGATGGAGCTCGCGGGCGAGCGGGACCAGTTCGCGGTCGGGCTGGACGCACGCACGCCCCTCACCTCACTGGAACCGGCCGCTCCCCCGCCGCCGGAGCGCCCCTGGCCCGGTTTCCTCGAGCGGTTCGGACCGGCGTACGAGGCCGAGATCGACGCCTTCGTGCGCGCCCTCCGCGGCGAGATCCCCAACCCCTGCGACGGCCGGGAGGCCCTCGCCGCGCTGCTGGCCGCGGAGGCCTGCGAGCTGTCCCGCGCCACCGGCGTCCCGGTGGCGCCGGCCGCGCTCGACGGCGCCGAGCACTCCCGGGCCGGCTGAGCCGGGGCCGCCCGCCGGGCCGGCACCCGCGGCGACGGACCCGCCGGCCACACCGGGAGGTCGGTGCGCCCGGTGGGCGGTCACAGCTTCTTGATCATGAACAGGCAGGCGTCGGCCACCCGGTGGATCACTCCGGCCCCGTCCTGGTAGCTCCAGCAGTCCAGATACGGCACGGAGTCGCGATAGCCGAGGTGGCCGTAGAGCGCGCTCGCCCGTGGATTGTTCTTCTCGACGCCGAGCCCGACCGCGCGGCAGCCCCGCTCCGCGGCGAGGCGCTCCACCTCCTGGAGGAGCGCTGTGCTGATGTTCTGGGAGCGGAGGGCGCCGTGCCACGCCCCGAGCCCGTGCACCTCGGGGCAGCCGGGATGCGCTGCCCGCACCTCCGGCGCCTCGCACCCCGCCCAGCGGATCTCGCAGCTGCCGACCGGCCGCCGGTCCTTCCAGGCCAGCAGGAACGTGGCGCTGCCCTGCCGTTGCCGCGCGTAGCGGGCCTCGTGTGGGGTGGCCGCCCCGCGCAGCGGCATGTGCGCCTCGAGGAGTTCGAGGTCTTCTTCCCGGCACTGACTGATCCGCATGCCGGTACCCTACGAGCCTGGTACGGACCTGTGTCCATGCTTCACAACACGTCCCCCGGCCGGGACCACAGCCCGCACCCGGTCGGGTTCCCGGGCCGGGAACCCGCTGGTCAGCCGAACCGTACCGGCACGCTCTTCACCCCGCGCAGCACGGTGCCCTGCCGCCACTCCAGTGCGGCGGGACTGGCGTCCAACTCCAGCCGCTCGGTGCGCTCGAGCAGCATCCGGAAGGCGATCCGGGCCTCCAGGCGGGCCAGCGGGGCGCCCAGGCAGAAGTGGATGCCGTGTCCGAAGGCGAGGTGGCCGCCGCTCTCCCGGTGGATGTCGAAGCGGTCGCCCTCGGGGAAGCGCGCCGGGTCCCGGTCGGCGTCGGCAAGGACCGGCAGCACCAGCCGGCCGTCCCCGGGGATCAGGGTGCCGTCGATCTCCAGGGGTTCGCGGGTGAAGCGGTAGGTGGACGTCTCGACCGGACCGTCGTAGCGGAGCATCTCCTCGACGGCTCCGTCGAGCAGCGCCGGATCGGCGCGCAACTCGGCGAGCTGGTCGGGATGGCACAGCAGCGCGAGCGCGCCGTTGGCGATCAGCCCCACCGTCGTCTCGTACCCGGCCACCAGCAGCAGCCAGGCCATGCCATGCAGTTCGCCGGTGGACAGCCGGTCGCCGTCCTCGTCGCTGGTCCGGATCAGGAGGCTGAGCAGGTCCTCGCCCGGCCGTGCGCGCTGACGCTCCAGCAGTTCGGCCAGATAGCCGCCGAGCGCCTCCGCCGAGCCGCGCTTCTCCTCCTCCGGGGCCGCGCTCAGCACGTGGTCGCTCCAGGCGCTGAAGCGCTCGCGCTCCAGGTCCGGCACGCCGAGCAGTTCGCAGATCACCGCGATCGGGAGCGGGAAGGCGAGGGAGTCGACCAGGTCGGCGCGCCCGTCGGGGTGCGCCAGCATCCGGTCCAGCAGCCCGGCGGTCAGCTCCCGGATCCGGGGTTCCAGCGCGGCGATCCTGCGTGGCGTGAACTGCCTGCTGACCAGTTTGCGCAGCCGGGTGTGGTCGGGCGGATCGCTGATCAGCATGTGGGTGCCGGGGGAGATCGAGAGAGTTCCGGCCTCCGGGGAGGCGTTGGCCCAGTCCTTGGAGAGCCGCGGGTCGTTCAGGGCGGCACGCGCCGCGTCGTGGCCGACGACCAGCCAGCCGAGCGCGCCTTCCGGGGTGCGCACATGGTGCACGGTGCCGCGGCGGCGCAGCGCGGCATAGACGGGGTAGGGGTCGCGGACGAAGTCGTCCCCCAGCACGGCGAGGTCGACGATGCCGTCCGTGTCCGGGCTCAGATCCAGCACGCTGCGGTCAGCCATGGGGCGAGCCTAGGAGCGGGTTCGCGGCGGGTCACCGGGGCGTTTTCGGCCAGCGGAGGGGCGTTCCGTGCCGCGGCGGGACGGGCGGCGGCCGCCGTTCCCCGGCGGACGGGCGGTCCGTTCCGGTCGGCGGACGGGCCGCCCCGGTGCGCGGCTCAGTCGGGTGCGGCGTCCTGGAGGCGCTTGAGGAGTCCGGCGACCCGCTTGGTGGTCGTCTCCCGGTCGTGGCCATCGGTCAGCGCGGAGCCCATGCCGCAGGCGGCGGCGCCCGCGGCGATCCATTCGGGCGCCTCGTCGAGGGTGATGCCGCCGGTGGGCAGGAAGGGAGCCTGCGGCAGCGCCGCGCGCACGTCCCGCAGCCAGTCGGGCCCGTACTGCGAGGCGGGGAAGAGTTTGAGTCCGTCGGCGCCCAGCTCCAGCGCCCGGACGGCTTCGGTGGGAGTGGCGACGCCGGGGAAGACGGGAACCCCGTAGCGGTGCCCGGTGCGGATGACCTCCTCGTCGAGGGCGGGCGCGACGAGGAAGCGGGCACCGGCGTCGACGGCGAGGCGGGCCGAGGCGCTGTCCAGGACGGTGCCCGCACCGATCACCGAGTCCTCGCCGGTCTCACGGCGCAGCGTGCTGATGGCGTCCAGCGCGTACGGGGTGGTCAGCGAGACCTCCAGGCTGGTGAGCCCGGCGGCGAGCAGGGTGTCGGCCGTGGCGGCCGCCCTCTCGTAGCTGTCCGCGCGGACGATGGCGAGGACGCGCTGTTCCAGCGCCGCTCTGGTGATCTCCCAGCGGTACACGGCAGTTCGCCGCCTCTCTCGGTCTGTGGGATGTCGGCCGGCACCGGGCCGGGCCCCGCGGAGGCGGGGCCGGAAGCGGGGTCAGCGGTGCACCGGGTCGGTGCCGTGGGTGAAGGCCGCGAGCGCGCGGTCGCGGGCGGCGGCGGTGGGCAGGCCGTCGATGTCGCCGGGCGCCTGGACGACGAGCGCCGCCACGCACGCGGCCTCGGCCAGGGCCTGCTGGTGGTCCAGCCCGCGCAGCCGGGCCGAGAGCCAGCCGGCCGCGAACGCGTCACCCGCGCCGACCGGGTCGGTGACCGGCACCTCGAAGGGCTCCTGCCGCCACTGGCCCTCGGCGGTGTGCGCGACCGCGCTGTGGTCGCGGTGCTTGACCACGACGGTGCCGGCCCGGCCGAGCGTCAGCAGGGCTTTGGCACCCTCGTCCGGCCCGGCGCCCAGCAGGAGTTCGATCTCCTCCTCCCCGGCGAGGACGAGATCGGCCTCGCGCAGCAGCGGCCCCACGCGCCGGATCCACTCGTGGTCGGTGCCCAGCTTGCGCCGCACGTTGGGGTCGAAGCAGACGGTGGCACCGGCCTGCCGCGCGCCCTCGATCAGGGCGTGGGTGGCCTTCTCGGCGTCCTCGGAGAGCATCGGGGTGATGCCGGTGACGTGCACGAGCCGCACACCGGCCAGTGCCTCGGGGGTGATCTGCGCGGGGCTGAGCAGCGAGGCGGCCGAACCGGTCCGGTAGTACTGCACGTCGACGGCGCGGCGGGGGTGGCTGTCGCGCAGCAGCAGTCCGGTCGGCGATTCCGGGTCCATCTCGGCACAGGAGACATCGACGCCGTCGGCGCGCAGTTCCCGCAGTACGGCCTCGCCCGCCGGGTCGTCCCCGACCCGGCCGATCCAGCGGGCCCAGTGGCCCAGCCTGGCGAGTCCGGCCGCGACGTTGGACTCGGCCCCGGCCACGGAACGCCGGAAGTGCGTCGCGCGTTCCAGGGGGAGGCCGGGTTCGGCGAGCATCAGCAGCATGGCCTCACCGCAGGTAACCGCTTCCGGGCCGTTTCTCACCGTTGACTCCCCATATCTACCGCCCGCGCATCACTCTCTGTGGGGAACGTTACCCGTTTACGCCGGGTAAGCCACCCCCGGGTGGCACGACACCTGAGGTACGGCGTCGGCTCACCTGGCGAGTCGAAGGTAGTCGATGGGGCCCACGGTGCGCCGACTTCCGTCGCACTCCCCCGACCCGGGTGGGGTGCAACCGCCGCCGAGGCGGCAGCCGCCGCCCGCGCCGCACGGGCCCGGCACTGCGAGACCCCGGCGGAGGACCGGGCGCCGGGAGCCGATTCGCATATGCCTGGTATGGCATACGTCACGCGGCGGAGAGGGAGAGGCGTAGACCTCCGGGGAGAGGCGGCATCGAAGTTCCAGCTCATCAACGGTTGCCGAGAGGTATGCCATTACGGTGCGCCGACGTGTGGCACCGCTGTGTGATTTTGATGCCCAACGGTATGCGTGTGTGCGGTGTTTCGGGGGTTGAGTGGTCGTCATGCACACGCGATACGACGTGACCTGCTCACAGGTTGTCGCTTCCGCCCCTCGACGAAGAGGACCCATGAGCGAAGATGCCCACCCGCACATCGTCTTCGGCACGATCACGGAGACGGCGCCACTGCCACTGCCGCTGGAGTTCGAGGCCCTCTGGGTGGCCAACCAGGCGGACTTCCGCCAGTACGCCCGCGTGGTGTCCGGGAGCTGGCAGGCCGCCGAAGCCACCGTGCACCGCGCGTTCCTGGAGATCCTGAACCTCTGGGACGAACTGCTGCAGTCGAGCAACATGCAGGGCGAGGTCTGGGCGATCTTCCGCAAGACCGTGGTCTCCCAGGAGCTGAACTCCTTCCGGGAGGGTCTCTCCCGCCTGGAGCCGGAGGAGGAGATCGGCCTCTTCCGGGCCCTGCGGAAGCTGCCGCCACGCCAGTTCGACGCCGTCGTCCTCAAACAGGTGATGCAGCTGGAGACCAGCAAGATCGCCTGGTATCTGGGGGTGACCACCCGCACCGTCGACTACCACTGCCGCAAGGCCAAGGAGCGCCTGGAGCAGGCCGTTCCCTCACACGTGAAGCACCGGAGGGATCCCAAGTGACCGGCAGCCGCGTCGAGAGCATGCTGGCCTCCATGGGCCGGGCGCTGCGCGCCGAAGAGCGCCCCTTCGACGAGCCCGCCGCGCTGCGCCGGCTCGCCGAGGACGCCGGACTGCTCCCGCTGCGCGACCTCCCCGCAGTGGCCGGGCAGCAGTTGACGGTGGTGGTGCACTGGGCGCTGGAGCGCCCCGGCGCCGCCGCGCATCTGGAGCGTCTCGCCGAGGCGATCGGCGAGAAGAAGGAGTACGGCGGTGAGCAGGACGACTGGATGCTCCTGGTCCGCGTCAGCGACCTCACCGAGATCGACGTGGACGGCGCACACCTGTTCGCCTGCATGCTCTACCTGGCCCGGCATCACGAGAGTGCCCAGTTCTGGTGGCAGTTCGCCGCCGGTGCCGGAATGCGCGTCGCCGCATTGTGCCTCCACCTCCACCACCTGGGGCGGGGCGAGACGCCCGAGGCCGAGCACTGGCTGGGGATGCTGAAGGCCATGGACACCCCCGAGAGGGTGGACGAGGAGTTCCTCTGCGGCCTGCGCAGGTTCGCCGCCTGGGAGTGGCGCAACGGGAACCTGGCGTCCGGGTACGTGGCCGCTCTGCTCGACGAGGTCCACCGGCTGGCCGCCATCGACAACGCGGACGAGATGCTGGTGTGCCGTCCCGACCACGAGCTGGCCCTGCGGCTGAACGGCTGCGGCTCGGTCTGATCAGGTACGGCGCGCGGGTCCGCGCTACGCCCGGACGGGAGCGGCCGCCGCCCCGGTGCGGGACGGCGGCCGCCTGAGGACTCGGTGTGGGGGTGTCCGTCAGCAGGTGTGGTCGACCAGGTCGAAGGAGGCGTAGTGGTCGGCGGTGTAGTAGTCCTCCGCCGCCTGCTCCCCGGTGACGATGCGTCGGGCGCCGCGGTCCTCCGAGCCGGGGGTCTCCACGGTGTACTCGTGGTAGTAGCCCTGCTCGTGGTCGGGCAGGATGCCCTCGCGGTTCTCGAAGACCATGCCGTCCTGCGGATAGGGGTAGGGGCCGCCCTGCTCGATGAGATCGAGGGTCTCGTGGGCCTCGGACGGGAGCTCGGAGGCGCAGATGTCGCCGACGGCGGCGATCCGCGCCGTCGCGGCCGCCGGGTGCGCGGCGGGCGCCGCCGAGGCGGTCGTCAGGGCGGGGCCGCCGACGAGCATCGCGGCGGCGAGGGCTCCGGCGGCGCCGATACGGGTCCAGCGTGGGGGGAATGTCATGCCACCCCATGGTGACGCGCGTAGAGGGCCTGTCAATGCCAACTCGCGCGGTTTTGCCGCACGTTCACCGGTCCGACGCCGGAGGGGCGCGTGCACGCCCCTCCGGCGGCAGGATCAGCTCGACTCGGCGTGACGGGCCGCCAGTCGGCGGGCGCCCTCGTCCGTCAGGGAGCCGTGCAGCCGGAGGCGGGCGACCGCACCGTCCGGGTGGATGTCCATCCGGACATGGGTGACGGCGGGCGCGTCGCTCAGCAGGAAGCGGTGGATGGTGTCGGGCTGGAGGCGGGTGCGCGGCAGCAGTTCGGCCCACTCCCCCGTCTCGCCGTCCCTGCCCACCAGGCTCACCCAGCCCGCCGCGTTGCCCCGGTAGCAGGCGGTGTCGACCTCCACGGCGCGGATCCGGCCCTGTCCGGCGAGCGCGTAGAAGACCCAGTCGTGCCCCTTGTCACGTCGGCGGCGGGTCTCCCAGCCCTCGTCCATCTTCTGCGAACGGCCCGGCAGGATGCTGTTGACCGGCGGGGAGAAGAAGCGGTCCGAGGCGTCCTCGGCGAGGCCGCCGTTCTCCAGCGCCACCAGGTCGAAGGTGCCCAGCGCCGCCAGCCATCCGGGGTCGGCGAGTACCTGGCCGTGCACCCGCAGCCGGGCGATGCCGCCGTCGGGGTACTGGCGCAGCCGCAGGTGGGTGAAGCGGCGCTCCTCGGTGACGGTGAAGCCGTTCGCGGCGTGGCCGCCGACGCGGGTGCGGGGGACGAGGGTCGTCCACTTCACGTCGTCGGCGAGCAGTTCCCCGGGGGAGGGCGCCCCCGGCACGGAGGTGGCCTCGACGGAGACCTCGGGCGGGTAGTTGCCGCGGAAGTGCGCGGTGTCCACGACCAGGCCGCGGATCACGCCGGGCGCGCCGAGCTTGATCAGCGCCCAGTCGTGTTCGTCCGCGGCCGGGTGGGGCTCGGACGCCGAGGCGCCGCGCCGGCGGCGGGTCTCCCAGCCGTCCATGACCTTGCCCTTGTGCTGGAAGGCGTGCGGATCGAACTCGGGGCGCTCGGAGTTGAGCAGGTTCTCGCGCTCGGCGAAGAACTCGTCGTTGGCCGCGATGACAGTGGCGCCCAGCCTGCGGTCGGCCAGATCGGGAAGGTGGGCGAAGGGGAACCCGGCCTCCGGCGCACGGTAGTCGGCGTAGGTGTCGCCGCCCGAGTAGGGCGCGGCATCGCCCGTGTATCCGGTATGGCTGGGTGTGCCTGCGGTCTGCGCCGCTGTCATGCGGTCTTCCTTTCGATGAGCCGTCCGGTCTTTCCGGTGGGAACTCCGTGGTCGGCGACCCGTTCGCCGCGCAGCCAGGCGGAACGCACCACGCCGTGCAGGGTCCGGCCCGCGTAGGCGGTGACCTGGTTGCGGTGGTGGAGCCGGGCGGGGTCCACGGTGAAGGTCTCCTCGGGCGCCAGGACGGCGAAGTCGGCGTCCCGGCCCGGGGCGATGCCGCCCTTGCCCTCCAGCCCGGCCAGCCGCGCCGGTTCCCGGGACATCCAGCGGACGACGTCGGTCAGGGCGAATCCGCGGCGGCGGGCCTCGGTCCAGACCGCGGGCAGACCGAGCTGGAGGGAGGAGATGCCGCCCCAGGCGGTGCCGAAGTCCGGGGTCTTCAGGTCGGTGGTGCAGGGCGAGTGGTCGGAGACCACGCAGTCGAGGGTGCCGTCGGCCAGCGCCTGCCACAGCGCGTCCTGGTTGGCCCGCTCCCGGATGGGCGGGCAGCACTTGAACTCCGTCGCGCCGTCCGGGACCTCCTCGGCGGTGAGGGTGAGGAAGTGCGGGCAGGTCTCCGCGGTCAGCCGCAGCCCCGCGGCTCGGGCTTCGGCGAGCATCGGCAGCGCGTCGCCCGAGGAGAGGTGCAGCACATGGACGCGGGTACCGTGCTCGGCGGCCAGCTCGATCAGCAGCGCGATGGCGTCGTTCTCCGCCGAGCGGGGGCGGGAGGCGAGGAAGTCGGCGTAGGCGGGACCGCTCCGCTGCGGCGCCGCGGCGAGTCGGCCGGGGTCCTCGGCGTGCACGATCAGCAGCCCGTCGAAGGAGGCGATCTCGGCCATGGCGGCGGCGAGCTGTGCGCGGTCGAGTTCGGGGAACTCGTCCACCCCGGACGGCGAGAGGAAGCACTTGAAGCCGAAGACTCCCGCCTCGTGCAGGGGGCGCAGCTCGGCGACGTTGCCGGGCACGGCGCCGCCCCAGAAGCCCACGTCGATGTGTGCCTTGGGCCCGGCCACCTCGCGCTTGATCCGCAGGTTGCCGGCGGTGGTGGTGGGCGGGAGGGAGTTGAGCGGCATGTCGAGGAGCGTGGTGATGCCGCCGGCCGCGGCGGCGCGGGTGGCCGTCCAGAAGCCCTCCCATTCGGCGCGGCCGGGATCGTTGACGTGGACGTGGGTGTCGACCAGGCCGGGCAGCAGCGCGTCGCCGCCGATGTCCTCCAGTGCCGCGCCCGGCGGCACGGGGGCTCCGTACGCCGACACCTCCGCGATCCGGCCGCCGCCGTCGACGGCGACGTCGGCGGGACGCTCTCCCTCGGGGGTGATCACGCGCCGGGAGCGCAGGACGAGCCGCACGTCGGACACACCGACCTCCTTCGTACTCCGCGGGTCCTGGAATTCGGACCCTCACCATCTTTCAACGTTCTGTTGAAGGACCGGCTGTACGAATCTTCGTGCGAGGAAGGAGGTCCGTCAAGGGCCGACCCCTTGGAGAACTCCACAAAATGGAACTAGACTTTCGCTATACAGAAGAAGAGCGCCGCCAAGGCCGGGCGCGACAGCGAACGCGTCGCAGCAGGAAACCGGTGTCCGCGCCGGGGCGTGTACGAGAGAGGTGACCGCGCGGGAGACCGCCGCCCGGCCCTCCGCCCCCGATACCATGCGCCTGACCGCAGGCCAGGAAAGGAACGCGACGTGCCGCCGTCCGCAGAGCACACAACCACCCCCCAGGCTGCCACGCCGCCCGCCGCAACCGGCGGGGTGCAGTCCCTCGAGCGGGCCTTCGACCTGCTGGAGCGGATGGCCGACGCCGGGGGCGAGGTCGGTCTCAGCGAGCTCTCGACCACCAGCGGCCTGCCGCTCCCCACCATCCACCGGCTGATGCGCACCCTCGTCTCCTGCGGCTATGTGCGCCAGCAGCCCAACCGGCGCTACGCCCTGGGCCCCCGGCTGATCCGGCTCGGCGAGAGCGCGGCCCGGCTGCTGGGCACCTGGGCCCGCCCCTACCTGGCCCGGCTGGTGGAGGAGACCGGCGAGACGGCGAACATGGCGCTGCTCGACGGCGACGAGGTCGTCTACGTCGCACAGGTGCCCTCCCGGCACTCCATGCGGATGTTCACCGAGGTCGGCCGCCGGGTGCTGCCGCACTCCACCGGTGTGGGCAAGGTCCTCCTCGCGCACACCCCGGACGACCAGGTCCGGGCGCTGCTGGCCCGGACGGGCATGCCCGCCGCCACCGAGAAGACCATCACCACCCCGGAGGGCTTCCTGGAAGCCCTGGCCCACGTGCGCGAGGCCGGGTACGCCACCGACGACAACGAGCAGGAGATCGGTGTGCGCTGCATCGCCGTCTCCGTGCCCGACTCCCCGACCGCCGCCGCCGTCTCCATCTCGGGCCCCGCGGGCCGGGTCACCGACGCGGCCACGGACAAGTTCGTCCCCCTGCTGCACGAGGTGGCGGGCGACCTGTCCACAGCCCTCGCCAGCTCGGGCAACGGCCAGTGACCGCTACCCGTCCTCCGACTCGATCGCGTCGCGCCAGACCGTCACGTCCAGCTTGACGTAGTCGCTCGGATCGCCCTGCGGCGCGTGGCCCCGGTAGGTGACCAGGGCGATGTGCCCGGAAGTCGTCTGCAGGCACAGCCGGGAACCGGGCACGAGCCGCTTCAGCGCGACGTCGTCGGTGAAACGCGTCTCGGCCCGGCAGGTCTCGAGCGAGCCCTTCTGGGACTTGTCCAGCAGGGCGAGCTTGCCGTTGGGGTCGTCGATACCGAGGTTCGCGCCGTCGATGGTGGTGTTGAGGTACGTCAGCTCCGAGGGAATCCCGCCGTCGTCCAGGTCCCGGGGCTTGAGGGGGTCGTCACCCATCGCCAGGAAGTAGCCGTCGGGCAGGTTCAGCCCCTTGTACGTCTGGGGCTTCGGGGCCCGCTTCGCCGCTCCGCCCTTCGCCTCGGACCCGCCGGAGCCCTCCCGGTCGGACTTGTCGGACCCCACGGAGAAGACGGCACCCCAGAAGAGCACCATGCCGCCCACGACCACGGCCGCGATCGTCTTGCCCCGGTCCCAACGGCGCCGGGGCGGCAGCGGCCGCGGGTGAGCCGGACCGTACGGGACCGGACCGTACGGACCCGGCCCGTAGGGGCCCGCGCCGGGCGGGGCCGGGTGGCGCGGACCCACCGGGTGGGAGGCCATCGTGGGAGCCGCCGCCAGCGGCGGGGGCGGCTGCGGCCCGGCCTGCGGGGGCGGCGACGGCGCGGGCGGCACCGGGGCGGCCGGCGGCGCCGTTCCGGCGGGGCCGGGACCGGCTCCGGGGGCCGCCGTCCGCGTCGGCGCCCCGGTCTGCGTCACAGGCGCCGTCGGTGGGGCCCCGGTCTGCGTCACGGGCGCCGTCGGTGGGGCGCCGGGTGCGGGTGGCGGCGTCTGCGCGGGCGCGGGTGCGGCGGCGCGGTGGGTGATGTCGGCGGCCACCGGCGAGGGCAGCCAGTCCTCCGGCCGCCGCAACTCACCGCCGTCGGACGCCTCCTGGCACAGCCGCAGCACCTCGTCGAGCCCGGGGCGGTCGTCCGGACGCTTGGCCAGACAGCGGGTGACCAGCTCCCGCAGCTCGTCCTGGATACCCTCCAGCGCCGGTTCGGCGTGCACGACGCGGTACAGGACCCCGTGCGAGGTGCCCTCGCCGAAGGCCGGGGTGCCCAGCGCGGCGTAGGCGGCTATCTGACCCAGCGCGAAGATGTCGGTGGCCGACGTGACCCGCTCCCCCGCCGCCTGCTCCGGCGCCATGAAGGAGGGCGTGCCGATCGTGACCCCGCTGCTGGTGAGCGAGGTGGCGTCGGCGGCGCGGGCGATGCCGAAGTCGATGACCCGCGGGCCGTCGTCCGCGAGCAGCACGTTGGAGGGCTTGAGGTCCCGGTGGACGATGCCCGCCTTGTGGATGACCTGGAGTGCCTCGGCGACTCCGGCGACCAGGAAGAGCACGGTGGACGCCGGCAGCCTCCCGTGCCCGCCCACCGCGTCCGCGAGCGAGGGGCCCGGGACGTAGGCGGTGGCCAGCCAGGGCTGCGGGCCCTCGGTGTCGCTGTCGATCACCGGCGCGGTGTGCAGCCCCTGCACCCGCTCGGCGGCCCGGACCTCCTGCTGGAACCGGCGGCGGAACTCCGGGTCCTCGCTGAAGTCGGGGCGGATGACCTTGATGGCGACGGGACGCCCGCCCGGGGTGTAGGAGAGGTAGACCTTGCCCATGCCTCCGGAACCGAGCCGGGCCGCCAGCCGGTACCCGGCGACCGTCGCCGGATCGTCCGGCGCGAGCGGAGTGAAGACCTGAGCCGCCGCCCCGTCAACCATGAACCACTGCCCCCGATAGAGTCGTTGCGCGTCGCTGACGCCCAGACACTATCGGTGTGACGCTCAGTTCGCGGAGCGCGGGCCCGCCCCGAAGAGTTCGACGGCCTCCCGGACGCCGACCAGCGGGCGCGCCAAGGCGCTCACCGAGCCGACGGCGGCCGCCAGCAGCAGCAGCGGATACCGCAGCTCCTGGGCGGCGGGCGCTCCGGAGCGGACCGCGGCCGTCAGCGCGTCCAGCCCGCGCTCGGCCTCGCGGCGGTCGGGCAGGTCGGCGGGGTGGGCGTCCAGCGCCCGCCGCATCCGCTGCACAGCCCGGCCCAGCGCCTCGACCCGCGGGTCGGCGCCGGTGTCGTGCCCGGCGGTCACGGACCGCCGCTCACCAACAGCCTCGCTTCGCACGTTTTCCCCCCACATGGGATGTCCCGCGCCTTCAGGCACGGGATTTCCGCCTTCCTCCAAGGAAGTGACCGCTCCTGTCGGAGGTTCCGACAGTAAACGCCACTCTACGCGTGTGCCGCCACACGGAACGCAAGATTTCGGGTCGCCTTTCCGATGATCATCCCCAAGGATGACGGCCGCATCCCTCTTACGTGCGATATCCATGAACGTATGGCGCACAGCGGACAGACATCCCACGCCCCCGGACGTGATACGGCACCCCGGGTGGCCGGGCTGCTGCTGGCCGCCGGCGCGGGGCGGCGGCTGGGCGGCCGCCCGAAGGCGCTGCTGCGGCACTCCGGCGGACTGCTGGTGGAACACGCGGCCCGGGTCCTCCGGGCGGGCGGCTGCGGACCGGTGTACGTGGTGCTGGGCGCGGCCGGTGAGCGGGTACGGGAGGCGGCGGCGCTGCCCGGCTGCGTACTGGTGGACAACCCGGACTGGGCCGCGGGCATGGGGAGTTCCTTGCGCGCGGGGCTGGCGGCCGTCTCCGCGGAGGGCGCCGCGGGTGACGGGATGGAGCACGGCGCCGGGGCGGTCCTGGTGTCCCTGGTGGACCAGCCGGGCATCGGCGCGGACGCGGTGGCCCGGGTCCGGGCCGCGTACCGCTCCCCGGCCACCCTCGCCGCCGCCGCGTACGAAGGCCGCCGCGGCCACCCCGTGCTGCTGGGCTCCGCGCACTGGACCGGCGTCGCGGGCAGCGCACGGGCGGACTCGGGAGCGCGCGGGTATCTGCGGGAGCGGCAGGAGGCGCTGACGCTCGTGGAATGCGCGGACCTCGCCGACCCGTCCGACATCGACACCCCGGACGACCTGCACCGTCTGCGGTAGCAGCGGCCCCGGACCCGGCAGTGGCCGTGGTACGGGGACACCTGGCCCCGCGCGCCGGGGCACGAACCCCCGGCGCGGGGCGTGACGTGCGCCGGCACGAGGGCGCGGCAGGCGGGTCGGCACGGGCGGCAGCCCGAGGTAGGACGTGGCACCCGAGGACAGCGGAAGGATCTGTTCCGGGGGCGGATCGGGGTGAGAGATATCTCGACGTCAACAAACTCTTGAAGTTCCACTATGAGGAAACTAATCTCCACTGATCAGAAGCGTCTTCCTGTCCCGAAGGCGCCCATGCCCGCGTTCCGTGCGCCAGGCACGGAACGCGGCACCCCGTGCCGCCCCGCACCGGACCTCGCCCGGCGGCCTCTGCACACCGCTCGCTGAAGGAGTGACCCACCATGTCCGCACCAGCGCCCTCCCCGCTGGAAATCGTCGGCGTCGAGCCAGGGCAGCGGCCCGAGAGGCAGGACGAGGTTCTGACCGGTGCCGCGCTCGACTTCGTCGCCGCGCTGCACCGCAGGTTCACCCCGCGCCGGGACGAACTGCTCGTCCGCCGCGCCGAGAAGCGCGCCGAGATCGCCCGCACCAGCACGCTGGACTTCCTCCCGGAGACCGCGTCGGTGCGGACCGGCGACTGGCGGGTGGCCGACTGCCCGCCCGCGCTGCTGGACCGCCGGGTGGAGATCACCGGTCCCACCGACCGCAAGATGACGATCAACGCCCTCAACTCCGGCGCGAAGGTGTGGCTCGCCGACTTCGAGGACGCCTCGGCGCCCACCTGGGAGAACGTGATCGGCGGCCAGCTCAATCTGAGCGACGCCTTCGAGCGGCGGATCGACTTCACCGACGAGCGCTCCGGCAAGAGCTACGCGCTGCGCCCCGCCGAGGAACTGGCCACCGTCGTGGTGCGGCCGCGTGGCTGGCACATGGAAGAGCGGCATCTGGAGTGCGACGGGCAGCCGGTGCCCGGCGCGCTGGTCGACTTCGGGCTCTACTTCTTCCACAACGCGCAGCGGCTCCTCGACCTGGGCAAGGGGCCGTACTTCTACCTGCCCAAGACCGAGTCGCACCTCGAGGCGCGGCTGTGGAACGAGGTGTTCGGCTTCGCGCAGGAGTACTGCGGCATCCCGCACGGCACCGTCCGCGCCACCGTCCTGATCGAGACGATCACCGCGGCCTACGAGATGGAGGAGATCCTCTACGAGCTGCGCGAGCACGCCGCCGGGCTGAACGCGGGCCGCTGGGACTACCTCTTCTCCATCGTCAAGAACTTCCGGGACGCGGGCTCGCGGTTCGTGCTGCCCGACCGCAACGCGGTGACGATGACGGCGCCGTTCATGCGGGCCTACACCGAACTCCTGGTGCGCACCTGCCACAAGCGCGGGGCCCACGCGATCGGCGGCATGGCGGCCTTCATCCCCTCCCGCAAGGACGCGGAGGTCAACGAGGTCGCCTTCGAGAAGGTCCGGGCCGACAAGGACCGGGAGGCGCGGGACGGCTTCGACGGTTCCTGGGTCGCGCATCCGGACCTGGTGCCGGTCGCCAAGGCGTCCTTCGACGCCGTCCTCGGCGACCGCCCCCACCAGAAGAACCGGCTGCGCGAGGACGTCGAGGTGAAGGCCGCCGACCTGATCGCCGTCGACTCGCTGGAGGCGCGCCCCACCTCCGAGGGCCTGCGCAGCGCAGTCCAGGTGGGCATCCGCTACATCGAGGCGTGGCTGCGCGGCCTGGGCGCGGTGGCCATCTTCAATCTGATGGAGGACGCGGCCACCGCGGAGATCTCCCGGTCCCAGATCTGGCAGTGGATCAACGCGGGCGTCGTCCTGGACGACGGCCGGCAGGTCACCGCGGAGCTGGCGCGGCGGGTCGCGGCCGACGAACTCGCCGCGATCCGCGCGGAGATCGGCGAGGAGCCGTTCGCGGCGGGCCGCTGGCAGGAGGCACACGACCTGCTGCTGCGGGTGGCCCTCGACGAGCAGTACGAGGACTTCCTGACCACTCCGGCCTACGCGGCCCTGCGCGGCTGAGGCGACCGGACACGGTGCGGGGTCCCGGGCTCCCGCCCGGGACCCCGCACCGGAACCCGCCCGGCAGGGCGCCGGGGCCGGCGATCGTCACATCGTGGCGACCGTGGTGGCTGCCGTGGTCGCGGTCATGACGGCGACCAGGACCGCCTGCATCTCCTGGATGGCCTGGCGGATGTCCTCGGCCACCCACTGCCCCTCGGCGATGGCCTCCATCCGGGGAGCCACCTGCTTCCGGGCGACTCCCGGGAAGGCCACCGTGTGCAGGCCGGCGGCGTGCAGCAGGGCGATCAGCCCGGTCGTGCGCTCGTCCGGCTCCGCGCCGTAGCGCACGACGTCCTCCAGCCGGTGCCGCAGCTCGCGTTCGGCCGTGCCGTCCACCTCGGGGTAGCGGCGGGTGGTGAAGATGCCGAGCGTGCGGTGCTTGTGCTCGGTGACGACGCCGCGCGCGCAGAGGTTCTCGACGGCCGCCTCGAGCGCCTTGGGCTGGTCCTTGCCGAGCCAGTCGCCGACCTTGGCCTTGCTGTCGCGCTCGGACCATTCGGCGATCTTCACCAGCCGGCCGTCCAGCAGCGCGTCGCCCGTCGGTGTCGGGTCGGTCACGGTGAGCCGCTCGTCGACGACGGCGACCCGGCCCGCCAGTGTCAGGTCCAGCAGGACGCCGCCGGCGACGGCCCAGCCTGCGGCGGATCGGTTCTTCGCAGCGCCGGAGTGGTCGTCCAGCGCGAGCAGTGCCACTTCCTCACCCAGTGTGACCGCCATGAGTCCCCCTTCGCGCATCCCCGTACTCATCCGGTTTCCGCTGCCCACCCTCGGGCG
This sequence comes from Streptomyces sp. AA1529, assembly GCF_000280905.1. Classification (GTDB taxonomy): domain Bacteria; phylum Actinomycetota; class Actinomycetes; order Streptomycetales; family Streptomycetaceae; genus Streptomyces. The sequence continues at coordinate 35,621 of NZ_ALAP01000055.1, forward strand.
GCGCAAACCTCGGCCCGCTAGGTCAGCACCGCGCCCAGCGCGAGGAAGCCGGTGATCAGCAGGGCCAGCAGACCCAGCAGCGGGAGCGCGAAGCGCAGGTACCGGTCGTAGCCGACTCTGGCGAGGGAGATCCCGCCCATGATGACGGCCGAGGTGGGGACCCACAGGTTCATCCAGCCGCTGGCCGCCTGCCAGGCGGTGACGACGACCGCGCGGGAGACGCCGGCGAAGTCGGCGAGCGGCGCCAGGACCGGCATGGCCAGGGTGGCGTGGCCGGACGTGGAGGGGATCAGGAAGGCGAGGGGCAGATTGACGACGTAGATCATGACGGTGAAGAGCGCCGAGGGGACCCCGGTGACCGCTCCCTCGACGGAGTGCAGCAGGGTATCGGTGATCTTGGCGTTGTTCATGATCGCCGTCACCCCGCGGGCCAGCACGATCACCAGGGCCGGCGGGACGAACTCGCCCACGCCGCGGACGAAGGTGCTGGTGAACCGCTGCTCCCCCATCCGCGTCAGCACCCCCACCAGGATCGCGGCGCAGAGGAACAGCGCGGCCAACCGCGGAAAGGACCAGCCCAGTTCCCAGCTGTAGGGAGCGGCCCGGGCGTCCCCGGTGAGCGCGCCGGACCAGGGGATCACCGAGAAGATCATGAAGGCGAAGACCAGCGCGACCGTCACCAGGACGAGGATGTGCAGCCCGGTGAGCGGCGGCGGTTCGGCCGCGTCGTCGCGCACCGCGGCCTGCTCCCGGTCGCCGGGCCGGTAGCCGGAGAGGGAGCGCTCGGGGCGGTCCCGTACCCGGCGCGCGTACCGGACGACGTAGCCGGCCGTGACCGCGGTCAGCACCACCCACATCAGCGCGCGCAGCGCGATGCCGTCGCCGAGTGAGATGTCCGCGGCCGAGGAGGCCACTCCCGTGGCGAACGGGTTGACGGTCGAGCACAGCACCCCGATCCCGGCTCCCAGCACGATGGTGCCGATCGCCACCATCCGGTCGTAGCCCAGCGCGAGCATCAGCGGGACGACGAGTCCGTAGAACCCCAGCGTCTCCTCGGCGAACCCCTCCACGGTGCCCAGCAGCGAGAAGACCAGCAGCACGCCGACGATCAGCAGTACGCCGCGGTCGCGCAGCCGGTGGGCGAGGCGGCCGATCCCGCGGTCCATGGCACCGGTCGCGAAGACGACGGCGATGAAGGCGCCGATGGTCAGGACGAAGAAGAACACCCCGGCGGCGCCGAAGAGTTCCCCGGTGAGGTCGGGACCGATCTTGCCGGTCCTGGTGTCCCGCACGCCATAGAGGCCGTTGACCGGAGAGAGGAAGAGGTCCGTGAACCGGTCCGCGAGGCCGAGTCCGGACGGCTCGCGGTGGTAGGTCCCCTGTACCGGCGCACCGTCGGCGTCGCGGTCGTAGCTGCCGGAGGGGACGAAGAACGCCACCACCCAGACCAGCAGGGTCACGAGTGCGAGCACCGTGAGCGCGCTCGGGAAGGTGAAACCGCGCTGCGGCTCGGCCTCCTCCTGCGGCTCGGCCTCCGTCCGCATGCCGTGCGCCCCTTCCTGGGTCACCTGTCGAGCAAACCGCAGCATAACGGCCACAAGACGGAGAAGAGGGGCAGCACGGGCGGGGCAGCGCCGCCGGTGTGCCGGGAGCCCGCCCGGGCTCGGCACGCTCCCCGGGGACGGCGGCACCGCGCGGGCGCCGACGGCCTGCGCTCGGGGTATCCGCCCACGTCGGTGGAGCTTTCTACGAGCCGGGGCTTCGGGTGAACGCACTGTGGGCAGCCGCGGATCCGGCTCCGTACGGTGAGCCCATGCACTACGGCACGTCACGGGGGCAGGCAGGAAGTTCGTTCGACGGCGCGGCCGCGCGGCGGCTGCGCGAGGGGTTGGGGCTCTCCGCGGAGGATGTCGCGTACGGGATGCGTGCCGCCTACGGCACCGAGGCCGACGCCCGCACGGTCGCGGCGTGGGAGGCCGGAGCGGCGGCACCCGACGAGGGCCGGCTGGCCGCGCTCGCGGGCGCGCTGTGGTGCTCGGCAGCCGATCTGATGGGCGACCCCGGCACGCTGCGCGAGTACCGGCTGGCGCGAGGTGTCTCGCTGACCGATGTCGCGCGGGAGATCGGCATGTCGCCGGAGGAGTACTCCGCCGTCGAGGAATCCGGCGGCTGGCCGGGGAACGCCCGGCAGGCCGACGCGCTGGGCGCGGTGCTGCGGCTGCCGGTACCCGCGCTGATCGAGTTCACCGGGCGCGACCGGGAGCTCGCCCGGCTGCTGCGGAAGGCCGCGGCGACCCGGTGGCAGGCGTACACGGGTCCGGTCTGCGCGGTGGTTCCGCTGCCGCGCGAGTACGTCGCGGACGGGCTGCGGGCGCTGCACGCGGCGTACCACTCCACGACGGCCGCCTCCCTGGGCTGGGGGCAGCCGGCCTCGGCCTCGTCCCGCGACGCGGGCCGGGCCTTCATGGACGGGATCCTCGCGCACTTCTGGCAGGCCGTGGAGGGCTGAGGTCCGTGGTGCGGGGCCCGGCGGCCCGGTCGCGGCAGTGCGGCAGTGCGGCAGTGCGCCACCGTCCGTTGGCGCACTGCCGCACTGCCGCACTGCTGTGCCTCGGTGTCGCGGCGGTCCGCAGGTGTCCCCGTGTCCCGGTGCGTCCGCGCGCGGCGGGCTACGCGGGGGCGCCCTCCCGCGGGTGCGGGATGCCCTCGCCGGGCTCCATGGGGTGAGCCACCACCTCGTCGTCGCGGCGGGAGCGGCCGAGATGGTTGAAGACCAGGTTGAGGACGACGGCGGTGACACAGCCGGTCGAGATCCCGGAGTCGAGGATGATCTTCGCGCCCTCGGGGAACGCGTGGTAGAAGTCCGGCGCCGCGATCGGGATCAGGCCGACGGCCAGCGCCGTACCCACGATCAGCACGTTGTTGTCCTTGCCGAGGTCCGCCTTGAGCAGGGTCTGGATGCCGCTGGCGGCGACGGAGCCGAACAGTACGACGCCCGCGCCGCCCAGCACCGGCTGCGGCACGGCCGCGACCAGACCGGCGGCGAGCGGGCAGAGCCCCATGACGATGAGGATGCCGCCTCCGGTGGCGACCACGAAGCGGCTGCGGATGCGGGTCATCGCCACGAGGCCGATGTTCTGCGCGAAGGCGCTGCACAGGAAGCCGTTGAAGAAGGGGCTGACGAAGGAGCCGAGCGTGTCGGCGCGCAGCCCGGCGGCGATGGTCTGCTCCCCGGAGGGGCGGTCCACGACCTCGCCGAGGGCCAGCATGTCGGCGGTGGACTCGGTCATCGAGACCAGCATGACCACGCACATGGAGATGATCGCGGCGAGTGCGAACTGCGGGGCGCCGAAGTGGAACGGGGTGGGGAAGCCGACGAGGTCGGCCTGCTCGACCGCGGTGAAGTCCGTGATGCCGACCGGTATCGCTATCAGGGTGCCGACGACGAGGCCGATCAGCACGGCTATCTGCTTGAGGAAGCCGGAGGTGAACCGGCGCAGCAGCAGCACGATCAGCAGGGTGGCGCCCGCCATGCCGATGTTGTCGAAGCCGCCGTAGTCGGGGGCGTTCGCGTTGCCGCCCTGTGCCCAGTTGAAGGCGACGGGCATCAGCGAGACGCCGATGAGCGTGATGACGCTGCCGGTGACCACCGGCGGGAAGAAGCGGACGAGTTTGCTGAAGAACGGGGCGATGACGAAGCCGAGCGCGGCGGCGACCATCGTCGCGCCGAAGATGACCGGCAGCGCGTCGGCGGGGCCTTCGGACTTGTTGATGGCCAGCATGGGCGCCACGGTGGCGAAGGTGACGCCGTTGACGAACGGCAGCCGGGCGCCGACCTTCCAGAAGCCGAGGGTCTGCAGCAGGGTCGCGATGCCGGCCATGAAGAGGCTGGCCCCGGTGAGGAACGTCAGTTCGGACGGCGAGAGGCCCACGGCCGCGCCGATGACGAGCGGCGGCGCCACCACTCCCGCGTACATGGCGGCCACATGCTGCAGGCCGGTGGTGAACAGCTTGAGCGGTGGCATGCCCTGGTCGACCGGATGCTTCTCCTGCGCCGCGGGCTGCTGCCGGCCGGGGTCGCGCGAGCCGCGGCCCGGTTCTTCCCCACTGCCGTCCGCCGTCTTGCCTTGCCTGGTGAACCTGGGCGTCTTGGCCACGGGGTCCTCCTGTCGCTGTCTGCGCCGTATGGCACTCGTTTTCCGGAGGTGTTGCGCTGTGCAAGGTGGTGCTGTCGGTGCGATGTGCTACTGGTGCGCCCACTACTGTCCGGAACATGACAGGAGTCCGGATGGGGGGTCGAACCGGCCGGGAGCCGTCCCTCCCGGCCGGTGTCTGTGGGGTGGTACCGGAGCGGTGCTCCGGGCTTGCGGCGGGAGCCTCAGCCCGCGTCGGCCGCGATCCGGGCGAGGCGGCGCGCCTCGTCCCGTGCGGTGCCGGCGATCTCCTCCTCGTCGGCCCGGACGAGGTGCCCGTCCTCGACCACCGGCCGGCCGTTGACCAGGGAGAGGGTGACCGGGGCCGCCGCGCCCAGGACGAGGGCGGCGACCGGATCGGCGATGGAGGAGTGCCCGATGCCGTCGAGCTTCCACAGCACCAGATCGGCCAGCTTCCCGGCCTCCAGCGAACCGGTCTCCTGAGCCCGGCCGAGCACCCGGGCGCCGCCGTGGGTGCCCAGCCGCAGGGCCGCGCGCACGGTCAGCGCATCCTGCCTGCGCGGGCCGAGCCGGTTGATCAGCAGCGCGTTGCGCAGCTCGGTGTGCAGCTCGCCCGACTCGTTGGAGGCCGTACCGTCCACGCCGAGTCCGACCGGGACGCCCGCGTCCAGCATGTCCGGGACCCGGGCGATCCCTGCGCCCAGCCGCGCGTTGGACGAGGGGCAGTGCGCCGCGCCCGTCCGGGTGCGGGCGAAGGCGGCGATGTCCGCGTCGGTCATATGGACGCAGTGGGCCATCCACACGTCCTCGCCCAGCCAGCCGACCGACTCGAAGTAGTCGGTCGGGCCCATGCCGAACAGCTCGTGGCAGAACTTCTCCTCCTCCGCCGTCTCCGAGCCGTGGGTGTGCAGCCGCACGCCCTTGCGGCGGGCCAGCTCCGCACCCTGCCGCATCAGTTCGGTGGAGACGGAGAAGGGAGAGCAGGGGGCGACGGCGACGTGCCGCATCGAGCCGAAGGAGGCGTCGTGGTGTGCGTCGACGGCCTTCTCGGTCTCCGCGAGCGCGCCCTCCAGGGTCTCCACGGCGAAGTCCGGGGGCAGGCCGCCGTCCGACTCGCCGCGGTCCATCGAACCCCGCGCCGCGGTGAAGCGGACGCCGAGCTCACCGGCCGCGCGGAGCTCGGCGCCCAGCAGGTCGCCCGCACCGCGCGGGAAGACGTAATGGTGGTCCATCGCGGTGGTGACGCCGCCGCGGGCCATCATGCCGAGGGATCCGCGGGCCGCCGCGTGCACCATCTCCTCGTCGATGCGCGCCCAGACGGGATAGAGGGTCACGAGCCAGTCGAAGAGGTTGCAGTCCTGGGCCAGACCGCGGGTGAGCCACTGGTAGAAGTGGTGGTGGGTGTTGATCAGGCCCGGCGTGAGGAGATGGCCCGTGCCGTCGATGCGGCGGGTGACGTCCGCCAGGCCCTCGGGCGCGTCGCCCGGACCGAGGGACTCGATCCGGTTGCCGTTGACGACGAGGTGGCCGCTCGCGTATTCGGTGTCCTCGGCGTCGACGGTCGCGATCGCGCACTTCTCGATGACGACGCGCCCGGTGGGTGGTGGCTGCTGTGGTCCGGTGTCGACCATGGGGGTTCCTCGCTTGGGATCGGTCCCTGTCCCGCCCCCGCCCGGCTCCTCGGGGGCTCGGCCCCCCGAGGAGCGGGTTCCGGGAAGGGGCGGGGCAGGGTGAGGAAGATCAGAGGTTGGTCATGTCCACCGGGATGCGGGGAGTGACCCCGTCCCGCAGGACCGTGGCCTCGATCAGGCCGTACGGCCGGTCCGCCGCGTGGTAGACGGCGCCGTCGGCCGCCTCGTTCTTGATGTCGAACGGCGACAGGTCGACCTTGAAGTGGTGCTTGTTCGGCATCGAGAAGCGGATCTCGTCGACCTCGGGCCGGCTGTTGATGACGCGCGAACCCATCTGGTAAAGCGTCTGCTGGAGCGAGAGCGAGTAGGTCTCCGCGAAGGCCTGCAGCATGTGCCGCTTGGTCTGCGCGTAGGACTTGTCCCAGTTGGGCGTCCGCTCCTCCGCCGCGCCGGTCCAGTTGTGCCGCCACACGGCGGCCACCTCGGTGGCGAGGATGCGGTCGTAGTCCTCCTTGAGCGTGGTGTACCGGTCCTTGATGTAGCCCCAGAACTCCGAGTTGGTGGAGTTGAGGACGGTCAGCTCCTTCAGGCCCGACAGCACCTCGACGCGCTCGCCGTCGAAGGTGATCTGGGCCGTGCGTATCTCCTGGCCCTTGCGCACGAAGGAGTGCTTGACCTCGTCGGCGCCGATGAACTTCGAGTTGGCGTCGGAGGTCTCGATGCGCTCCCAGTCGTACTGCTCGATGCGGATGCGCGCCGTGCTGATCGGCTCGCAGCTCTCCACGAAGTGCCGGGCCAGCAGGACGCCGTACGCCTCGGCCGACTCGATCCCGTGCTCCTTGGCCTTGGCGAAGACGGTGTTCTTGGTGGTGTCGGTCGGCAGCACATGGGCGTTGGAACCGGAGTAGTGGACGTCGTCCAGATCGCCGCTGAGGGCGACCGAGACATTGAGGTCCTTGATGTGGTGGGTGTCGCCGTCCCGCGTGATCTTGACGACGCGGTTCTCTGCCTTGCCGTACTGGTTCTGGCCGAGAATCGTGGGCATGGTGTCAGCTCCCTCGGTACACGGAGTAGCCGAACGGGTTGAGCAGCAGCGGCACGTGGTAGTGCTCCCCCGGGTGCACCGCGAAGACGATGGTCACCTCGGGGAAGAAGCTGCCTGGCGCGCTGTCCCTTACGCGGGGGGCGTCCTGCTGTTCCGCGGCTTCGCGCTGGCTGCGCGGATTCGAACTGTGCTCTGCCACCTCCGGTCGCTCCGAGTCGGACCCGCCGCAGAAGTACGGCTCCGTCTCGAACCACAACCGGACGTGGGTGGTGCCTTCCGGCAGTGCCGGAAAGTCCTTGCAGCGCCCGTCGGCGTCGGTCCTCGACGCCCCGTGCGCGACCCATCCGGCCTGCTCGTCGCCCTGGCGTACGGACAGCCGTACCCCGACCCCGGCGGCCGGGCGGCCGCGGCTGGTGTCCAGGATGTGGGTGGACACCGACGTGCTCGTCGCGTCGCTCATGCCGTGGGGGCTCCTTCCTCCGCGAGACGGGAGAGCCGGAGGCGGTTGATCTTCGCCAGCTCCCGCCGCACGATCTCCCGCTCCTGTTGCGGAGTGTTGTCGATCCGGTGACGAACGGCGTCCCTCATCTCCTCGGCACTCCTGCCGGTGGCGCAGATGAGAAAGACGTGCCCGAATTTTTCCTGGTAGGCCAGGTTGAGTTCGAGCATCTCGGCCTTCAGCTCCCCGGAGGCCCCGGCCATCCCCCGCTGTTCACGGGAGGAGGTGGGATCCCCGGGCTTCGGCCGGCCGATGGGCGGGTGCCCGGCCATGGCCTCGGCCAGCCCGTCGCCCGTGAGGGCCTCGGTGGCCTCGTCACTCGCGACGCAGAGGGCTTCGACGGTGTCGTACGGACGCCGGGCGAGCAGCGCGCTCCCCCAGCTCCGGGCGGCGCACATCTCGTGGAGCGCGGCGCGCGCCTCGGCGTCCGCTGCGGAGTTGAACCAGGTGAGACCTGGCGTGGAGCGCGAAGTCACGGGACCTCCGTGGCCGTGGTGCTGTTCGGGCTGGGAACAGCTAAGTCCTCAGGCCACACCACGTCAACACTTTGTTGAATGCTTTTCGGCATCCCGGAAAACAGAACCCGGCATACGGAAGCCTCACCGGCGGCGCCGCGGGAGCCCCGGACGCCCGCAGGAGAGCCTCAGCAGCCACCTCCCGAGCACCCGCGTCTCAGTTCGTGGAACGCCCGTTCTCCCGGTTGAGGTAGTTGTAGACGGTGAAGCGCGAGACGCCCAGCGCACCGGCGACGGTCTCGACACCGTGCCGGACCGAGAACGCCCCCCGGGTCTCCAGGATCCGCACCACCGACTGCTTGGTCCTCCGGTCCAGCTCCGCGAGCGGCACCCCGTGCCGCCGCTCCAGCTCCGCCAGGATGTGGTCGAGGGAGTCCGACAGGTGCGGCAGCCGTACGGCCACCACATCCTCGCCCTCCCAGGCGAGCACCACATCGTCGCCCTGGGCCTCCTGCGGGGCGACCATGGCCCCGCCCATGGCGTCCACCAGCGGCTTGACCGCGACGACGAACGGATGCCCCGAGGCGCGCGCGTCCTCCCCCATCAGTCCTCGCCCTCCCCGAGCACGTTCACCTGCAGGGAGACCCGGGTCGCGCCGGCCTCCAGCGAGCGGCGCAGCAGTGCGGTGACCGCGCCCAGCACCGCGTCGGCCGAGCCCTCGGCGGTGTTGCCGAACGGACCGACGTCCACGGCATCCAGTGCCGCCGACTGGACGACCTCCCGCGCCACGACCGCGTGCTCCGGCGCCTCGTCGAGGTCGAAGGGCTCGGTGGTGAACTCCACTCGCAATCGCTCCATGGCCCCACCGTATCGGGAAGACCCCGGCCCGCCGCAGGTCAGCGCAGCTCGGCGAGCATGTCCTCGATGAAGGCCGCCGTCTCGGCGGGCTGCCGGGCCTCCGCGCACAGCCGGTCCATGATCAGCGTGTACTGGTCGATCTCCGAGGGCTTGTCCAGATAGACGGCGTTGGTCAGATGCTCCAGATAGACCTTGTCGGGCAGATCGTGGTCCACGAAGCGCAGCAGGGTCACCGGGGTGCCGGCCGCGGCTGCCGTCACCTCGAACGGTGCGACCTGCAGCGTGATGTGCGGCAGTTCGATCATCTTCAGCAGGTGCTCGAGCTGCTCGCGCATCACCTCGGTGCCGCCGAAGGGGCGGCGCAGCACCGCCTCGTCCACGACCGCCCACAGCCGCGGCGGCTCGGGCCGGTGCAGCAGCCGCCCCTGCCGGGCCATGCGCAGCGCGACGATCCGGGCCACCTTGCGCGGCTCGGTGTTCGGATAGCCGAGCTTGCTGACGGCGTACGCGTAGTCCTCGGTCTGCAGCAGTCCGGGCAGGAACTGCACCTCGTAGGTGCGGATCACGGACGCCGCGTCCTCCAGCCCGAGGTGCAGCTCGAACCAGTCCTCCAGCACGTCCGAGTACTGGCACCACCAACCGGGCGAGTTGGCCTGCCGGGCGAGGTCGAAGAACTCCTCGCGCTCGTCCGGGTCGTGGATGCCGTAGAGGGTCAGCAGGTCGCGCAGATCGCGTTCCTTGGCCCCGACCTGGCCGCGCTCCAGCCTGGTGATCTTCGCGTGCGAGCCGCGGATGGCCCGTCCGGCGGCTTCCCGGCTGATGTCCCGGTCCTGCCGGAGCCTGCGCAGCTTGACGCCCAGGATGATGCGCAGCGCGGTGGGACCGTTCGACTGCTCCTGCGCAGCCCCTCTCGACGCGTCACCGGACGGCTGCATCATGGCGGTCATTCCGACTCCCAAGGGTGTTTGGGCGGTCACAACAGTGTGGCACCGGTGTACCGGTCAGGTACAGGTACCTGGAGAATACGCCGCCGGCGCACGGGGGTTGCGTCCGGAACCCTCCGCGTTGCGCCGTCGCCGCCCCGGCAACAGGTCTCCCCGGCACGGTAGTTGAAGAGTCCGGAGGCCAGGCGTCCGACCGCCGGCTCCGCCCGGCCCCGGAGGCCGCCCGACTCGGCCCCGGCCCGCGGCGGCGGCACCTCCCCACTCTCTCCCCGCCTCCCGTACCCGCGCGGCCCGGACGACCGGGGCCCGCATCCGGCGGCCGAGCACGGCCCCGGCCCCGGCGCGGCACCCGGCCCCTGACCACGGTCCGCCCGGCGGGGTGGCGGCGGATCCGCTCTTGACAGGACCGGCACCGACCCCGCAATCTTCCAATGAGCAGAAAACAAGTTTCACGATACGAAATCTTTTCTACGGTCCCCGATGGAAGGGAGGGCGGTCGCAGTGGTCTCCTCGGACCGGTTCACCGTCAACGCCTCGATCCTCTTCACCGAGCTGCCCCTGCTGGAGCGCCCGGCGGCGGCCGCCGCCGCCGGCTTCGACAAGATCGAACTGTGGTGGCCCTGGGTCGACGCGCCCGTGCCCGAGCCCGCCGAGCTCGACGCGCTGCGCGGCGCGCTGGAGGACGCCCAGGTCCAGCTCACCGGGCTGAACTTCTACGCGGGACAGCTCCCCGGACCCGACCGCGGCGCCCTGTCGGTGCCCGGCGAGGAGTCGGAGAAGTTCCGCGCCAACATCGACGTGACCGCCGACTTCGCCCGGTCCGTGGGGTGCAAGGCGCTCAACGCCCTCTACGGCAACCGCGTCGAGGGAGCCTCCGAGGCCGAGCAGGACGCGCTCGCGCTGGAGAACCTCGGGCTGGCCGCGCGGGCCGCGGACCGGGTGGGGGCGGTGCTGCTCGTCGAGGCGTTGAACGCCCCCGAGTCGCCCGAGTGCCCGCTGGTGAGCGCACCCCGCGCGCTCGAAGTCGTCGACGCGGTCAACACCGCCACCGGCCTGGACAACGCGCGGTTCCTGATGGACCTGTACCACCTGTCCATGAACGGCGAGGACCTGCCGGCCGTCATCGAGAACTCGCTCGACCGGACCGCGCACGTCCAGATCGCCGACAACCCGGGGCGCGGGGCGCCGGGGACCGGGTCCCTGGACTTCGGCGACCTCTTCGAGCGGCTGGACAAGGCCGGCTACGACGGCCTGATCGGGCTCGAGTACAAGCCCGGCGACAACGGAAGCGCCGCTTCCTTCGGCTGGCTGAAGTAGCCGGGCGTCCCCGCCCGGGCAGGGCGGGGCCCGGCACCACGCGGGGTCTCAGGGGCGGCCCCGGCATTCGGAACTGCGAAAGGCACAAGAGATGGCTCACACCGCCGGCAACACCAAGATCGCCTTCATCGGGCTCGGCATCATGGGCGCGCCCATGGCACGCAACCTGCTGACGGCGGGGTACGACGTCACGGCGTACACGCTGGAGACGGAGAAGGTCGAGGCCTTCGTCAAGGACGGCGGCAAGGGCGCGGCCTCCATCGCGGAAGCGGTCGGCGGCGCCGACGTCGTCATCACGATGGTCCCCGCTTCCCCGCAGGTCGAGCAGGTCGTCCTGCACGAGGGCGGCGTGCTGGAGAACCTCCGCGAGGGCGGCACCCTCATCGACATGTCGTCGATCACTCCGCAGACCTCCGTCGAGGTGGCCGAGGCCGCGCGGGCCAAGGGCGTCAGGACGCTCGACGCCCCGGTGTCCGGCGGCGAGGCGGGCGCCGTCGAGGGCGTGCTGTCCATCATGGTCGGCGGCGACCGGGAGACCTTCGACGCGGCCAAGCCGGTGCTGGAGGCGCTCGGCAGGACGATCGTGCTGTGCGGCCCGGCCGGGTCCGGCCAGACCGTGAAGGCGGCCAACCAGCTCATCGTGGCGGTCAACATCCAGGCCGTCGCCGAGGCGGTGGTCTTCCTGCGCAAGTCCGGCGTCGACCTGGAGGCCGGTCTGGAGGTGCTCAACGGCGGGCTGGCCGGCTCCACGGTGCTGACCCGCAAGAAGGACAGCATCCTGGCCGGCGACTACAAGCCCGGCTTCAAGATCGACCTGCACCACAAGGACATGGGCATCGTGACCGACGCGGCCCGCGCGGTCGGTGCGGCCGTGCCCGCCGGTGCACTGGTCGCCCAGCTCGTCGCGGCGCTGCGGGCGCAGGGCGACGGCGGGCTCGACCACTCGGCGCTGGTCCGCGGCGTCAAGCGGCTCTCGGGCGAGAACCCCGACGGCGCCAACTGAGGACCGCACTCCCCCAGAGACTCCGGGCGGCGGCGTCGACACTGTCCTGTCGCGCCCAGGCGCCGCCGCCCGGACACCACCTGACCGAACCAGGAGAGTCCGATGGCTCGTATGACCGCTGCCCGCGCGGCAGTTGAGATCCTCAAGCGCGAGGGTGTGGACACCGCTTTCGGGGTGCCGGGTGCGGCGATCAACCCCTTCTACGCGGCCCTGCGGGCCGCGGGCGGCGTCGAGCACACGCTCGCGCGGCACGTCGAGGGCGCCTCGCACATGGCCGAGGGCTACACCCGCACGGCGCCCGGCAACATCGGGGTGTGCATCGGCACGTCGGGCCCGGCCGGCACCGACATGATCACCGGCCTCTACTCGGCGATCGGCGACTCGATCCCGATTCTGTGCATCACCGGGCAGGCACCGGTCGCGGTGATCGAGAAGGAGGACTTCCAGGCAGTCGACATCGCCTCGATCGCCAAGCCGGTCACCAAGAAGGCCACCACCGTCAAGGAGGCGGCACAGGTCCCCGGTGTCTTCCAGGAGGCGTTCCACCTGATGCGCTCGGGCCGCCCCGGCCCGGTGCTGATCGACCTGCCGATCGACGTCCAGCAGACGGAGATCGAGTTCGATCCGGACACCTACGAGCCGCTGGTCCCGCACAGGCCCGCCGCGACCCGCAGGCAGGTCGAGAAGGCGATGGACATGCTGGCGGCGGCCGAGCGGCCGCTGATCGTGGCGGGCGGCGGTGTCATCAACGCGGACGCCTCCGAACTGCTGGTCGAGTTCGCCGAGCTGACCGGCATCCCCGTCGTGCCCACGCTGATGGGCTGGGGCGTGATCGGCGACGACCACCCGCTGCACGCGGGCATGGTCGGTCTGCAGACCTCGCACCGCTACGGCAACGCCACGTTCCTGGAGTCGGACTTCGTCCTCGGCGTCGGCAACCGCTGGGCCAACCGGCACACCGGCGCGCTGTCGACCTACACCGAGGGCCGCACGTTCGTCCACGTGGACATCGAACCGACCCAGATCGGCAGGATCTTCGCACCGGACTACGGCATCGCCTCGGACGCGCACGCGGCCCTGGCCCTCTTCGTCGAGGTCGCCAGGGAGCGCGCCGCGGCCGGCGGGCTCCGCGACCTGTCGGCGTGGGCCGCCGGGGCGCGGGAGCGCAAGGGCGCGCTGCAGCGCCGTACGCACTTCGACGACGTGCCGCTGAAGCCGCAGCGCGTGTACGAGGAGATGAACCGGGCCTTCGGGCCGGAGACCCGCTATGTGTCGACCATCGGTCTCTCGCAGATCGCCGGCGCGCAGTTCCTGCACGTCTACCGGCCGCGGCACTGGATCAACTGCGGCCAGGCGGGCCCGCTGGGCTGGACCGTGCCGGCCGCGCTGGGTGTGGCCAAGGCGGACCCGGAGGCGAGCGTCGTGGCGCTGTCGGGCGACTACGACTTCCAGTTCATGATCGAGGAGCTGGCGGTCGGCGCGCAGCACCGCATTCCCTATGTGCACGTGCTGGTCAACAACTCCTACCTCGGGCTGATCCGGCAGGCCCAGCGCAACTTCGACATGGACTTCCAGGTCAACCTGGAGTTCGAGAATCTGAACGCGCCCGAGCTGGGCGCCTACGGCGTGGACCACGTCAAGGTCGCCGAGGGCCTGGGCTGCAAGGCGCTGCGGGTGACCGAGCCGGAGCAGCTGCTGCCCGCGTTCGAGGAGGCGAAGAAGCTCGCCGCCGAGCACCGGGTGCCGGTCGTGGTGGAGGCGATCCTGGAGCGGGTCACGAACATCTCCATGAGCGGCAGCGACATCGCCTCGGTCAACGAGTTCGAGGAGCTGGCCACGGAGGCGGCGCACGCGCCGACTGCCACCGTTCCGCTGGGCTGAGGACGGCACCGCCCGCCCCTCGGCCGCCCCTCTTCCGGCCCCCGGGAACGGTCTCCCGGGGGCCGGGGAACCGAGTTTCAACAAAGTGTTGACGCCCTGATGAGGCGTCCTTACGCTCCAACATGCGGAAACCGTTTTCCGTGAATCAGCCCCAGGAAGGTCGTCCATGTCGAAGTCGTCGAAGCCCACGCTGACCACCGAGGCGGGCGCGCCCGTCGCCGACAACCAGAACTCCACCTCCGCCGGCATCGGTGGGCCGCTCCTCCTCCAGGACCAGCACCTGCTGGAGAAGCTGGCGCGGTTCAACCGCGAGCGCATCCCCGAGCGCGTGGTGCACGCCCGCGGCTCCGGCGCCTACGGCTACTTCGAGGTGACCGACGACGTCACCGCGCACACCAGCGCCCACTTCCTCGGCGAGGTCGGCCGCCGCACGGAGACATTCATCCGCTTCTCCACCGTCGCCGACAACCTCGGCGGCCCGGACGCGGCCCGGGACCCGCGCGGCTTCGCCCTCAAGTTCTACACCGAGGAGGGCAACTACGACCTCGTCGGCAACAACACCCCGGTCTTCTTCATCAAGGACCCGCTGAAGTTCCCCGACTTCATCCACTCGCAGAAGCGGGACCCCTTCACCGGCAAGCAGGAGCCGGACAACGTCTGGGACTTCTGGGCCCACGCCCCCGAGGCCACCCACCAGGTCACCTGGCTGATGGGGGACCGCGGCATCCCGGCCTCCTACCGGCACATGAACGGCTACGGCTCGCACACCTACCAGTGGACCAACGCCGAGGGCGAGGTCTTCTTCGTCAAGTACCACTTCAAGACCAACCAGGGCATCCGCTGCCTGTCCGGCGATCAGGGCGCCGAGCTGTCCGGCACCGACCCCAACAGCCACCAGACGGACCTGCTGCAGTCCATCGAGCGCGGCGTCTTCCCGTCCTGGACGCTGTACGTGCAGATCATGCCCGCCGACGAGGCCGCCGACTACCGGTTCAACCCCTTCGACCTCACCAAGGTGTGGCCGCACGGCGACTACCCGCTGCAGCGCGTGGGCCGGCTGGTGCTGGACCGCAACCCGGACAACGTCTTCGCCGAGGTCGAGCAGTCCGCCTTCTCGCCCAACAACTTCGTGCCCGGCATCGGCCCCTCGCCGGACAAGATGCTCCAGGGCCGGCTGTTCGCGTACGCCGACGCGCACCGCTACCGGCTCGGCGTCAACCACACCCAGCTGCCGGTCAACGCGCCCAAGGCCACCGAGGCGAACAACTACGGCAGGGACGGCCTGATGGCCGCCAACGCCTACGGGCGGCACACCAAGAACTACGAGCCCAACTCCTACGGCGGCCCGGTCGAGAGCGGTTCCCCGCTGTCCGCGCCGCGCCCGGTCACCGGGTACTGGGGCACCCACGAGGCGCCGCAGCACTCCAAGGACGACGACTTCTTCCAGGCCGGGGAGCTGTACCGGCTGATGTCGGAGGAGGAGAAGGGGCGGCTGGTCGCCAACATCGCCGGCGGCCTCGCGCAGGTCTCCCGCGAGGACGTCATCGAGAAGAACCTGGCCCACTTCAGCGCCGCGGACCCGGAGTACGGGCGCCGCGTGGAAGCCGCCGTACGGGAGCTGCAGGAGGGCTGAGCACCGTCCGCCGCAGGGCGCGTCCCGACAGCGGACACGCCCGCGCGGGGCGCCCCACGCGGGCGCGCCGCATCTCTCGCGCGGTGAACGGCGTACCGGGGTGATTGGGAGGTCGGCCCGGCACGCGCCCCCGTGCGGAACGGTCCTTGTGATGAGGGGTGGCCGTTCCGCGCGGGGGCACATCGGTGTGCGGCGTTCTCCGGCATCGGCCCCGGCGTCCGTTTGCCCACCTCGGCGGCCGGTCCGCCGGTGGCCGTCCGGAGCCCGCGGGAGCGCGGGCATGTCACCCGGAAGGGGCATGAGGGGACTCCGGCCGTCGGCGAGCGGGCGGAAGTGGTCCGGGGCCGGCCGGCTCCGGCCGGACCGGGCTCAGCTCTGCGGGTTCAGCCGCAGGGTGGTGACGCGGGCCTGTTCGCCGACCATGGGTTCGACGTAGCCGGTGTAGCGGCCGTACTTGGTGCGGTAGGCGGCGTCCACGCGGTCGTTGACGGCGGGGTCGTCGACGGGGGTGAAGGTGACGTCGGCCTCAGCCGCACCGGCGCTGATGTGTCCGGTGCCCGTGGTACGGGCGGTGTTCCACCAGGTGCCGGCGGTGCCGCGCCACGAGCGGACGTACACCGCCTCGCCGTCGGCGACGACCCAGATGGTGGTCGGCTTGCGCAGGGACCCGTCGCCGCGGCGGGGTGCGACGTGCAGTTCGTCGGCTTCGGCGATCTGCTGAAGTGTCGTGGGGTTCCAGGTGCTCATGGGCTGGTCTCCTTCACGGTGCGAAGCGGCAGAGGCGCGTACGGCACAGATCCTTCCGTCCGGCCGGTCGAGGGGGCCGCATCCGCTGCCGTGTCGGCCCGGTCGTGTGCCTCGTTCGCCATGCGGTTCATCGGCGAGGAGCCCTCTTCGGCGATCGACAGCGGCACGACGTGAGCGGGCCGTGCGGTGCCGGCCACCCGGAGAGAGAGGGGACGGCCGGCACCGCACGGGACGGGTCAGGGGCGCAGCAGGGCCTTGACGGCGCGGCGCTCGTCCATGGCCCGGTAGCCCTCGGCCACCTCCGACAGGGGCAGCTCCAGGTCGAAGACCCTGCCCGGGTCGATCCGGTCGGACAGGACCAGATCGATGAGGTCGGGCAGGTACTCGCGCACCGGTGCCGGGCCGCCGCGCACGCCGACGTGGGAGAAGAACAGCTGCCCGCCGTCGAGGGAGACGCCGTGCGGGACGCCGACGAAGCCGACGTTGCCGCCGGGCCGGGTGGAGTTGAGGGCCTGCTGCATCGACTGCTCGTCGCCCACGCATTCCAGCACGCGGTCGGCGCCGATGCCGCCGGTCAGCTCCTTGATCCGGGCCACGCCCTCCTCGCCGCGCTCGGCCACGACGTCGGTCGCGCCGAACTCGCGGGCGAGCTTCTGCCGGGAGGCGTGCCGCGACATGGCGACGATCCGCTCCGCGCCCAGTTCCTTCGCAGCGATGACCGCGCACAGGCCGACCGCCCCGTCCCCCACCACCGCGACGGTGTCACCAGGCCGCACCTCGGCGGCCTGGGCCGCGTACCAGCCGGTGCCCATCACGTCCGAGCAGGCCAGCAGACTGGGTATGTATTTCTCGTCGGGCGCCTCGGGGGTGGCGACGAGAGTGCCGTCCGCCAGCGGGATACGGATCCTCTCGGCCTGGCAGCCCTCGGCGCCGACGAACTCGCGGTGCAGGCAGTTGGTCTGGTAACCGTTCCAGCAGTTCGGGCAGGTGTTGTCGGAGGCGAAGAACGAGCCGACGACGAACTGGCCGGGCCGGATGTTCTTCACCTCCGCGCCGGTTTCCTCGACGATCCCCACGTACTCGTGCCCGAACGGGGTGGGCCGCTCGACCGCGTTGATGCCGCGGTAGTCCCACAGATCGGAGCCGCACACGCAGGTCGCCACCGTGCGGATGACCGCATCGGTCGCTTCGATGATCTTCGGGTCGTCGCGCTCCTCGAAGCGGACGTCGCCGGGGGCGTGGAGAATCGCTCCGCGCATGATGGTGCTGCCTTTCTCAGTCGAAAGAAGGTCGTGAACAAGGACGTGCCGGTCCTCTTCAGGGGGAACGGGGCCGGCACGGGAAGCGGGGGGGACGGACCGGGGCAGTGGCGGCGGCGGTCGGGACCGCCTTGGCTGCTGTCGGTGACCGGTCCCGGACAGGTCGAGCCGTCGCCCGGTCCCGTCCCGGACGCGCACGGCGCCCTGCGCCGTGCGGGTCGACCCCGCGGGCCGCGGGCCGCGGGCCGCGGGACATCGCACACCGCGCGGCGCACGATCCGGGCCGACGCGCCGGTGAACGCCCCCTCGGGGCCGACACCTCCGGGGCCGGGACGCCCGGACTCGGGGCGCCCGGCTCGGGCGGCACGGCCCGACCCGGGCCGCCGCAAGGCGACGCCAGGTGGCTTCTACCGCGTCACTTGCCGCTGTAGACGGGGAAGACGCTGTGCTCGCCGTAGTCCACGTCGCGCAGGTCTCGCAGGACGTCCATGTCGGCGCCGGAGATCCTGAAGTCGACCTCGGCGTTGGACCGCATGTGCGCGGGGTTCGCCGTCTTGGGCAGCGACACGGCGCCCAGCTGGAGGGTGTAGCGGATGCACAGCTGGGGGACGGACACGCCGTACTTCTCGGCCATCGCCCGGACTTCGGCGTGCTGCAGGATCGCGCCGTGGGCGATGGGCGAGTACGCCTCGACGAGGATCTGCTTGCTCTCGCAGTAGTCCAGGAGGTCGGAGGGGGTGTTGCCGGCGTGCACGAGCAGCTGGTTCACGTGCGGGACGACGGTCGCGCCCTGCTGGATGTTCTCGAGATCCTGCTGCTGGAAGTTGGAGACGCCGATGGCGCGGATCCTGCCCGCCTGGTGGGCCTCCTCCAGGGCACGCCATGCCGCGCGGTTGCCCTGGGCGTAGTCGCCGCCGCGGAAGTCGTCCCACGGCTGCGGGCTGTGGATCAGCATCAAGTCGATGCGGTCCAGGCCCAGCCGCTCCAGAGAGCCGTCGATCGCGGCGACCGCCTGGTCGTGGTCCTTGATCTCCGCGGCGAGTTTGGTCGAGACGAACAGCTCGTCGCGGGGCACTCCCGAGGTGCGCATCCCCTCGCCGACGCCGCGTTCGTTGCCGTATGCCTGGGCGGTGTCGATGTTGCGGTAGCCGATCTCCACGGCTGCCCGGACGGCCTCGGCCACCTGGTCGTCGTCGATGAACCAGGTGCCCAGCCCCAGCTTGGGAATCTCGACGCCGTGGGACAGCGTGCAGGTCTCGTCCAGGATGGTCATGCGTTCGCTCCGTTCTTCGGCAGCGCGCCGTACACCTCGTCGGTGACGGGCTCGAGCCATTCGTTGCTGACGTCTTCGCCCGGCGTGATGAAGGCGAGGTGGGAGAACCACGAGCCGGCCTTCGCGCCGTGCCAGTGCTTCGTGCCCGCCGGGACGCGGACCACCGTTCCCGGCTCCATGCTGACGGGATCCTCGCCCTCGGCCTGGTACCAGCCGCTGCCCGCGGTGCACAGCAGGATCTGGTCCCCGCCGCCGCCCGTGCCGTGGTGGATGTGCCAGTTGTTGCGGCACCCCGGCTCGAAGGAGACGTTGCTGACCGGGACGCTCCCCGAGGCGAGCGGAGCCAGGTAGCTCTGGCCGATGAAGTACTGCGCGAAGGCGTCGTTCTTCTCCCCGAGCGGGAAGATCTGTTCGAATTCGTTGTCGGCCATCTCGTTCTCTCCGTTGAGTCGGCACGCCCCGCCGACCGTGCGGGGCATCGTTGCGCTGCTCGCGCCGGCGATCAGGCGGCCCGCTCGTCGGCGAGCTTCTTCAGCTGGGTGATCGCGGTCATGGCGTTGGGCCATCCGGCGTAGAAGGCCAGATGGGTGATCGCCTCGGACAGCTCCTCCACCGTGAGCCCGTTGTCCAGGGCCACTCCCAGGTGGTGGGGAAGCTGCTCACTGCGGTAGAGGGCGGCCAGCACACTCACGGTGACCAGGCTGCGGTCCCGCGGCGACAGCCCGGGCCGCTCCCACACGTCCTGGAACAGGACCCGGTCGGTGATCTCGACCAGCTTCGGCGCGATGCCGGCCAGTTCCCGGGGCGCGGACTGCTTCGCCATAAGAGGGCTCCCTCCGATCGTCCGAACACGGTGCGGCACGTCTCACCGTCGGCCCTCCCGGGCCGGGCGGCATCCGCCGCCGGGTTCCCACCCTGCGCGGACCGCAGCCGCATCCCCTGCCACCCTCGAGGAAACCGCAGCTCACAGCCGTGCGGAAGGCACTGTCGTTACAGGTACTGACAGAACCCCCCAGCCCTGCACCACCGCGCCCGGCCTGGACGGCCTGGACACCGCCCACCGCCACCGCCCGGCCCGCCCACGCCGCACCACCGGCCCGGTCCGGATCCGGAACCCGGCGGGAACAGCGGCGTCAGCGCGTTCCTGCGGGCGCCGCGAGGGCGGGACGGGTGTCGGCCCAATCGGCCAGCAGCCGCACCCGGCGCGCCGACTCACTGCCGGGATCGGGCGTGAGCACCGACAGCATCAGATCGGGCCGCCCCGGCAGCGTCAGCGTCTCGAACGGCAGAC
This sequence comes from Streptomyces sp. AA1529, assembly GCF_000280905.1. Taxonomy (GTDB): domain Bacteria; phylum Actinomycetota; class Actinomycetes; order Streptomycetales; family Streptomycetaceae; genus Streptomyces. Next base: position 55,611 of record NZ_ALAP01000055.1, read on the forward strand.
TCAGCCGCCCCACCGCCGGATGTGCGTACTCCTTCACCCCGCTCCAGTGCAGCCGCACCTCGTGATCGCGCCAGCACCGGGCGAACGGCTCGCTGGCCGCGGACAGCTCCTCCACCAGCGCGTTCATCGCCCGATCATGCGGCATCATCCCGGCCCCCGTCCGCAACAGCGCGACCGTGTTGCGGATCGACTCGTCCCAGTCGTGGAAGAACGAGCGCGCCGCCGGATCGAGGAACTGGAATCGCGCGATGTTCACCGGCCCCACCGACGGCTCGTCGTACATCGGCGCGTACAGGGCGTGCCCGAGATAGTTGGCCGCGACCAGGTCCAGCCGCCGGTTCCACACGAACGCCGGCACCGATCCCATGGCGTCCAGCACCCGCTGCACGCCCTCCGGCACGTCCTCCTTCACGTCGAGGCCCTTGCCTCGGCCCGCACGCGCGAGATCGAAGAGATGGGACCGCTCCGCCGCGTCGAATTGCAGCGCATCCGCCACCGCGTCCAGCACGGAGTCCGACGCCCCCGCCAGATGCCCGCGCTCCAGACGCACGTAGTAGTCGACGCTCACGCCCGCCAGCAGAGCGACCTCCTCCCTGCGCAGGCCCGGTACGCGGCGGTGCGCACCCAACGCGGGCAGTCCCGCCTGCCGCGGCGAGACGCGACCGCGCCGCGTCACCAGAAAATCCCTGATCTCACGCTGCCTGTCCACACCACAACCCTAGGCAATCGGCGACCGGACCCGCGGCTGGTGAAGCACACCGGCCCCAGGTGTCCGTGCAGCCACTCGCCGCACAGCCGCTTCGCACGAGCTGAATCGCCGCGCCCCCACCACCACAGTCGACACCGAACGAGGTCCGAGCAGCTCAGCCGGTGCGGCGGGTCGGCTCGGCCGCCGAAGGGCAGCACCTTCCGGGCCCGTCCCGCACTCGCCTCTTCGGAAAACCCGCTCCATCGGCGACGATTGGAGAGCGGCCGGGCACAGCAGCCCCACCGTGCCCACCGGATCACCCGTGCCAGGAGCCGAACGATGGCCGAGAGAGTGCTTGTGCGCTGCCCCGTGTGCCGGCGTGAGCACAGCTACACCGCGCCCGTCTACCCCTGCGGCTGCGGTGCGCCGGTCGCCCTGCCGCTGCTCTCCTCCGCGGCCGCGATCCAGGTGCGGCACCGCACCTGGGCGGGCTCCTGGATCTCGGTGAGCTGCCCGGCCTGCGGGCGCGTGGACGAGTGGCCGCAGCCCGAACTGGGCTGCGGCTGCGGCACCACGCTGCGGGTGCCGGTCGCCCGCGGCAGGACCGGGGTGGCGGCGCCGTCCGCCGAGCAGCCGCCGCCGGCCGCCCGCACCGCGCCGGAGTCCGCGCCGCAGTCCGCGCCGGGCGCCGCGGACCCGGCGCCCGCCGCGGGACCGTTCCCGCGGCCCGCCTTCCGGCCCGTCACCATCCGCACGGCGCAGGACGCGAAGCTGGCCGCGGCGCAGTATCTGCGGTGGCTGGGCTTCGAGGGAGTACGGGTCGCCGAGCGGACACCCGCCTCGGGAGTGGACGTACGCGGACCCGGCGTGGTCGCGCACGTCGATCCCTCCACCTCCCCTGCGGCGCTGCGCGACGTGGAGACGCTGTGGCTGAACGGGCTGAACGACTCGGTCGCCGCCGTCTGCTTCGCCCTGGCCGGGTACGGCAAGGACGCGCGGGCCCGCGCCGAGGAACTGCGGCTCCCGCTGTTCGTGCTGGATCTGACGGGCACGCCCCGGGCGGTGAACGAGGCCGCCGAGCAGCTGATCCGCACCCCGCGGTGATCCCGCCCCGCCACCGGCGCCGTGCTCCGCCGCGCTCGGCCCGCTACCGGTCGCGGTGCTCGGTCCCGGGCGTCCCCGACTCGCCCGCCGCGTGGGCGCGCAGTTCGACGCGGCGGATCTTCCCGGAGATCGTCTTGGGCAGCTCGGCGAACTCGATCACCCGCACCCGCTTGTAGGGGGCGAGCCGCTCCCGGCAGTGCGCGAACAGCACGGCGGCGGTCTCCGCGTCCGCGGCGGCGCCGTCCGCGACCACCACATACGCCTTGGGCACGGCGAGCCGCACCGGGTCCGGCGACGGCACGACGGCGGCCTCCGCCACGGCGGGATGCTCCAGCAGGACGCTCTCCACCTCGAACGGGGAGATCTTGTAGTCGCTGGCCTTGAAGACGTCGTCCGCGCGGCCCACGTAGGTGAGATAGCCCTCCTCGTCCCGCGCCCCGATGTCGCCCGTCCGGTAGGTGCCGTCGGCCATCACCTCCGCCGTGCGCTCCGCGTCGCCCCGGTAGCCGACCATCAGGCCGACCGGGCGGGTGGACAGGTCGAGGCAGATCTCCCCCTCCTCGACGCCGGTCTCGCCCGTGACCGGGTCGCGCAGGGTGACGTCGAAGCCGGGCGTGGGGCGGCCCATGGAGCCCGGCTTGAGGGGCTGGCCGGGGGTGTTGGCGACCTGGACGGCGGTCTCGGTCTGGCCGAAGCCGTCCCGGATGGTGACATCCCACACCCGGCGGACGTGCTCGATGACCTCGGGATTGAGCGGCTCACCGGCGGCGACGACCTCCCGGGGGACGGTGGAGAGGCTGCTGAGGTCGGCCTGGATGAGCATGCGCCAGACGGTGGGCGGTGCGCAGAAGCTGGTGACGCCGCCACGCTCCATCTCGGTGAGCAGCCGCCCGGCGTCGAACCGGCTGTAGTTGTGGATGAAGATCGTCGCCTCGGCGTTCCAGGGCGCGAAGAAGTTGGACCAGGCGTGCTTGGCCCAGCCGGGCGAGGAGATGTTGAGGTGGACGTCGCCCGGCTGCAGGCCGATCCAGTACATCGTCGCCAGGTGCCCGACCGGGTAGGAGGCGTGGGTGTGCTCGACCAGCTTGGGCAGCGCGGTCGTCCCGGAGGTGAAGTACAGCAGCAGGGTGTCGTCGGCACGGGTGGCGCCTTGCGGGTCGAAGTCGGCCGCGGCCTCGTAGGCGTCCTCGTAGGCCAGCCAGCCGGCGGCCGGGGTGCCGCCGCTGCCGACGGCGATCCGCGTGTAGTCGCCCGGCACCTCGTCGGTGAACTTCCCGGTGTCCTCGGCGCGTACCACCACATGGCGCGCCGCGCCGCGGGTGATCCGGTCGGCCAGGTCGCGCGGGCCCAACTGGGGCGTCGCGGGGATGACGACGGCGCGCAGCTTCATCAGCGCGAGCAGCGTCTCCCACAGCTCGACCTGGTTGCCCAGCATCAGCACGACCCGGTCGCCGGGCGCCACGCCCCGGCCGCGCAGCCAGTTGGCGACCTGGTCGGAGCGGGTCCGCATCTGGTCGTAGGTGACGCGGCGCTCCAGCCCGTCCTCCTCGACGATGTGCAGCGCGAGCCGGTCGTTGCCCCGGGCGATGTGGTCGAACCAGTCCAGCGCCCAGTTGAAGTGCTCGGGCCGGGGCCAGTCGAAGGCGGCCCGCGCGGCCTCGTAGTCCGTCCGGTGCCGCAGCAGCGTGTCGCGGGCGGCGCGGAACTGATCGGTAGGCGTGGACGGGACCATGTTTCCTCCTGCTCAGGGGGTGCTGCGGGCGCTGGGAGCCATCGTGTACGCCCACCCGTGTGCCGCACCACCCCCGGCCGGGGGCTTACGCCCATGTGACGGGAGGTGCGGCATCATCGGAGAGATGTACACGGGGGCCGACACGCGCCGGGACCGGGGCGCGGCAGACGGTGGGACGGGCGGCGGCAGGCGGCGGGCGCGGCGCCATCCGTTCCTGACCGCGCTGGCGGCGCTGACCCTGCTGGTGCTCAGCGTGGCCCTGGCCTTCCGGGCCGGGGACGAGGACGGGCCCACCCCCGTGCCGCAACTGCTGGCGTTCCTGCCCTGGTTCCTGGCGCCGGCCTGGCTGGCGGCGCTGGTCGCGACGCTCTCCCGCCGCTGGCTGGTGCTGCTGTGGGCGCTGGCGGTACTGGCGGGCACCGGCTGGTTCCTGCGCCCCTACGGGCAGCCCGCACCGGCGGACACGGCGGCCCGGCCGGCGAAGGCCCAGTTCCGGGTGCTGACGGCCAACCTGGACCACGGTGCCGCCACCCGCGACCTGGTGGCCGCGGTGCGCCGGGAGCGGCCGCAGGTCGTCTCGGTCCAGGAGTGCGACGCGCGGTGCGCGGCGGCGCTGCGCGCCCCCGCGCTGCGCGAGGAGTATCCGCACCGCATCATCACCGACGACGGCGGCGCCCGCGGCTCGGCGCTGCTGAGCGTCTATCCGCTGGAGGGCCGCGGCGAGGTGCGCGGACGGCTGGCGATGCCGGGGGCGATCGCGGACGTCCACGGCGAGCGGGTCGCCCTCCAGGTGGCGCATCCGATGCCGCCCGAGCCGGGCCGGACGGCTGCCTGGCGGGTGGAGCTGGACCGGCTGCGGGCCGCGGCGGCGGCCCGGGGCAGGCTGCCGACGCTGATCGCGGGCGACTTCAACTCCTCGCAGGACCATGCGGCTTTCCGGGCGATCCTGCGCACCGGCATGCACGACGCGGCCCGCATGCTGGGCAACTCGCGCACTCCCACCTGGCCCACCCGCACCACTCCGGTGCTCGGCGCGCAGCTCGACCACGTTTTGCTGAGCGGTGCGATGCTGCCGGTGGACGGCGAGTTCGTGGATCTGCGCGGCACCGACCACCGCGCGCTGCTGGTGAACGTCAAGCTGTTCTGAGCCCGGCCGCGTCCCGCACGGGGCCCTCAGCCCGCGGCGCGCCCGGCGCCTCCGGTGATCCCGGCACCTCGGGTGATCGAGGCGGCGGGGCCGCCGTCGTGGTGGATGGGCGTGTGGGCGCCGTCGAGGGGGACACCGGTGCCGCCGTGCCGGGCGGCGACGATCTCCGCGGCGATGGACAGCGCCGTCTCCTCCGGGGTGCGGGCACCCAGGTCCAGGCCGATGGGTGAACGCAGCGCGGCCAGCTCCAGCGGGGTCAGACCCACCTCGCGCAGCCGCTCCAGCCGGTCCAGATGGGTGCGGCGGGAGCCCATGGCGCCGACGTAGGCCACCGGCAGCCGCAGCGCCCGCTCCAGCAGCGGCACGTCGAACTTGGCGTCGTGGGTCAGGACGCAGACGACCGTGCGCGGATCGAGGTCCTGGGAGTCGAGGTAGCGGTGCGGCCAGTCGACGACGACCTCGTCGGCCTCGGGGAAGCGGCCGGGTGTGGCGAACACGGGCCGCGCGTCGCACACGGTCACGTGATAGCCGAGGAATTTGCCGATCCGGGCCAGCGCTGCGGCGAAGTCGATGGCGCCGAAGACGAGCATCCGGGGCGCCGGGACGCTGGACTCCACCAGCAGGGTCACCGGCCGGCCGCACCTGCTGCCGTCGGCGCCGATGGTGACGGTGGCCGTACGGCCGGCGGTCAGCAGTGCCCGGCCCTCGGCCGCCGCGGTGGCGTCCAGTTCGGGTGCCCCGCCCAGGGCGCCGTGCGGCTGCCCCTCGGCGTCCAGCCGCAGGGCGCCGCCCAGCAGCTCAGCGGGCCCGTCCACGATCCGGACGAGGGCTGCGGTGTCTCCTTCGGCGGCCTCGGCCGCGATCCCGGCGTACACCGTGCGGGCCGCCGTTCCGGCGCGGACCGGGGTGATCAGGATGTCGACGGTTCCGCCGCAGGTGAGACCGACGGCGAAGGCGTCCTCGTCGCTGTAGCCGAAGGTCTGGCGGACGCTCGCGCCGGACTCCAGCACCTCCTGGCACAGCGCGTAGACCGCGCCCTCGACGCAGCCGCCGCTCACGCTGCCGACGGCCTCGCCGTCCGCGTCCACGGCCAGCGCGGCGCCCGGCTGCCGCGGTGCGCTGCCGCCCACGCCGACGACGGTGGCGACGGCGAAGTCCCGCCCCTCCTGGCACCAGCGGTGCAGCTCAGCGGCGATGTCCAGCATGTGTCTCTCCTCGGCGGTGGAATACGGCCAGGTGGGAGCGGGAACGGCCAGGGGACCGCACCCGCTCCCACCTGAGCGGTTCGTGGAGGGCCGGCTACTTGACCCCCAGCCACTGTTCGATCGGGTTCAGTGCGAAGTAGGCCAGGAAGACGAGCCCCAGTACCCACATCAACCATCCGGGCTCACGAAACTTTCCCTGGACGGCCTTGATCAGAACGTAGGCGATGACTCCGGCGCCGATGCCGGCCGTGATGGAGTAGGTGAACGGCATCAGCACGGTGGTCAGGAAGACCGGGATCGATGTGGCCGGGTCGGTCCAGTCGATGTGCATGGCGTTGGTCATCATCATCGAGCCGATGACGACCAGTGCCGCGGCCGCCACCTGCGGGGGGATCACCTGCGCGAGGGGAGTGAAGAACAGGCACAGGGCGAAGCCCAGGCCGGTGACGACGCTGGCCAGACCGGTGCGGGCGCCGTCGCCGACCCCGGCGGTCGACTCCACGAACACGGTCTGCCCCGAGGCTCCGGCCAGCCCGCCGACCACGCCGCCGGCGCCGTCGATGGTCAGTGCCTTGTTCAGTCCGGGCATCCGGCCCTGCTCGTCGGCGAGTCCGGCCTGCTGGCCGATGCCGATGATGGTGCCGATCGCGTCGAAGAACCCGGCCAGGACGAGAGTGAAGACGATGACGCCGACGGTGATGCCGCCGACGTCCCCGAGCCCGCTGAAGGAGACGTTGCCCAGCAGCCCGAAGTCGGGCGAGCTGACCAGCGATCCGGTGATCTCCGGGGCGTTCCGGCCGCCCCAGTCCTTCTTGTCCAGGCCGGCGAACTGGTGGACGGCCGCGGCCAGCACGGTGCCGCCGACGATGCCGATGAGGATCGCACCCGGCACCTTGCGCACCTGGAGCGCGAAGATGAGCAGCACGGTGACGGCGAAGCAGAGCACCGGCCAGCCGGTGAGCATGTCCGCGGTGCCGAGCTGGATCGGCTTGGCCCCCGGCAGTCCGCCGGGGCCGGGCATCGAGGTGACGAAGCCGGCCTGGACCAGGCCGATGAGGCAGACGAACAGGCCGATTCCCATGGTGATGGCGTGCTTGAGCGCCAGCGGGATCGCGTTCATGATCAGTTCGCGGAGCCCGGTGACCACCAGCAGGATGATCACCGCGCCGTAGATGAGGCACATCGCCCAGGCGTTGCCCCAGGTCATCTCGGGCACGACCTGGAACGACAGCACCGCCGAGACGCTGAGTCCGGCCGCCAGGGCCAGCGGTACGTTGCCGATGATGCCCATCACGATGGTGGTCGCCGCCGCGGCGAACGCGGTGGCGGTGGTGACCTGCCCGCCGTCCAGGGTCTGCTGATCGGCGTCGGGCACCGAGAGGATGACCGGGTTGAGCAGGACGATGTACGCCATCGCCATGAAGGTGGTGATACCGCCGCGTATCTCCCGGCCGTAGGTCGACCCTCTCGCGGAGATGTGGAAGTACCTGTCGAGCCAGGAGCGGCCCGCGGGGATGCGCGAGCCGGGGCCCGCGTCCTCCGCCGACGTCGTCGGCTCCACTGTGGACTGGGTCATTGTGCTGACTCCCAAGGTTCAAAGGGGCACCTCGGCGACCGCCGAGGATTTGGGAAGCACGACCCGGGGGACGGCCCGTGTCCTGCCATGTCCTCGCTCCCGCCCCGGACCGGGCGGAGGGGCCGCAGCCGCTCCGCCGCCCGGGCCCGGGCTTCGGGGGCGGTGCCCCCGAAGCCCGGTGCCGGCGGGACCGGGGAAGATCACACGTCGACGATGTGCTCCGGTCGGACGGGTACGCGCCGCAGCGCGCGCCCGGTCGCGGCCCGGACCGCCGCCAGCACGGCGGGCGTCGACGAGAGGGTCGGAGCCTCGCCGGCGCCCCGCAGCCCGTAGGGCGCGTGCGCGTCGGCGAGTTCCAGCACGTCGACCGGGATGGTCGGCGTGTCGAGAAGGGTGGGGATCAGATAGTCGGTGAACGACGGGTTGCGGACCTTGGCCCCGGGATCGACCACGATCTCCTCCAGCAGGGCGAGTCCGAGCCCCTGCACGGTGCCGCCCTGGATCTGGCCCACCACGGCCTGCGGGTTCATCGCCTTCCCCACGTCCTGTGCGCAGGCCAGCTCGACGACCTTGACCAGCCCGAGTTCGGTGTCGACCTCCACCACGGCGCGGTGCGCGGCGAAGGAGTACTGCACATGGCCGAAGCCCTGGCCGGTCCGCAGGTCGAAGGCTTCGGTCGGGCGGTGCCGCCACTCGTCCTCGGCCTCGACCGGCTCGTCGCCGAGCACGTCGGCCAGCGGGGCCAGCACCTCGCCGCCCTCGGTGACGATCTTGCCGCCCTCCAGCAGCAGCCCGGCCGTCGCCCAGGCGGGGTGGTGGGTGCCCAGCCGCTCCCGTCCGCGCTCCAGCACCTTCTCGCGCACCAGGGCGCACACGTGCCGGACGGCGCCGCCGGTCACATAGGTCTGCCGGGAGGCGGAGGTGGAACCGGCCGAGCCGACCCGGGTGTCGGCCGGCTGGATCGTCACCTGGGTGACGCCCAGCTCGGTCCGGGCGATCTGGGCGTGCACGGTGATGCCGCCCTGCCCCACCTCGGCCATGGCGGTGTGCACCAGGGCCACCGGCTCGCCGCCGACGACCTCCAGCCGCACCCGCGCGGTGGAGTAGTCGTCGAAGCCCTCGGAGAAGCCGACGTTCTTGATGCCGACGGCATAGCCGACGCCCCGCACGACCCCTTCGCCGTGCGTGGTGTTGGACAGCCCGCCGGGCAGCGCGCGGACATCCGGCGCACCGCCGACGGTCTCCCACTGCGCCTCCGGCGGCATCGGCCTGGCCTTGACCCGGCGCAGCAGCTCGGCGACCGGCGCCGGGGAGTCGACGGCCTGCCCGGTGGGCAGCACGGCGCCCTGCGCCATGGCGTTCCGCTGCCGCAGCTCGACCGGGTCCATGCCCAGTTCGGCGGCGAGCTTGTCCATCTGCGCCTCGTAGGCGAAGCACGCCTGCACCGCGCCGAAGCCGCGCATCGCCCCGCAGGGCGGGTTGTTGGTGTAGAGGGCCAGCGCCTCGATCTCGACGTCGTCGACCACGTACGGTCCGACGCTGAGCGAGGCCGCGTTGCCGACCACCGCCGGGGAGGCCGAGGCGTAGGCGCCGCCGTCCAGCACGATGCGGCACCTCATATGGGTGAGCTTGCCGTCCCGGGTGGCGCCGTGCTCGTAGCGGAGCCTGGCCGGGTGGCGGTGCACATGCCCGAAGAACGACTCGAACCGGTTGTAGACGATCTTGACCGGCCTGCCGGTGGCCAGCGCCAGCAGACAGGCGTGGATCTGCATGGACAGGTCCTCGCGGCCGCCGAAGGCGCCGCCGACGCCGGAGAGCGTCATCCGCACCTTCTCCTCGGGCAGCCCGAGGACGGGGGCGATCTGCCGCAGATCCGAGTGCAGCCACTGGGTGGCGACGTAGAGGTCCACCCCGCCGTCCTCGGCGGGCACGGCCAGCCCGGACTCGGGTCCCAGGAAAGCCTGGTCCTGCATCCCGACCTCGTACTCGCCGGTGACGACCACGTCGGCGCGCCCGGCCGCGGCGGCGGCGTCGCCGCGCACGATCGGCTGGCGGTGCACGATGTTGGGGTGCGGCACATGGCCCGCGTGGTGGTCGTCCCGGCCCGGGTGGAGCAGGGGCGCGTCCGGGGCCGTCGCGGACTCCTCGTCGTGCACGACGGGCAGCTCGCGGTACTCGACCCTGATCTTCGCGGCGGCCCGGCGCGCCGTCTCCGGGTGGTCGGCCGCCACCAGCGCCACGGGCTCGCCGTGGTGCCGGACCCGGCCGTGCGCCAGGACGGGCGTGTCCGGGATCTCCAGGCCGTAGTTCCGCACCGCGGCCGGGAGGTCGTCGTGGGTGAGCACCGCGTGCACCCCGGCCTGCCGCAGCGCCTCGCCGACGTCGAGGGAGACGATCTCCGCGTGCGCGTGCGGGCTGCGCAGGGTGCAGCCCCAGAGCATGTCCTCGTGCCACATGTCCGAGGAGTAGGCGAACTCCCCGGTCACCTTGAGGGTGCCGTCGGGCCGCAGCGGCGAGTCGCCGACTCCGGCCCGGGTGCCGACGCCCTGGTCGAGGGTGGACGGGGCCCCGGTGGGGCCGCCCGCGGGAGCCATCAGACCACCTCCCGGGCGCCGCCGTCGTCGGAGCGGGCGGCCGCGAGCCGGACGGCATCCATGATCTTCTCGTAGCCGGTGCAGCGGCACAGGTTGCCCGAGAGAGCCTCGCGGATGTCCGCGTCGGAGGGCTGCGGGTTGCGCTCGATCAACTCGTCCGCCGCGACCAGCAGGCCGGGGGTGCAGAAGCCGCACTGCACCGCTCCCGCGTCCAGGAACGCCTGCTGCACGGGGGCCAGGTCGCCGGTCCCGGCGGTGCCGTCCCGCTCCCGCGCATAGGCGGCCAGTCCCTCGACGGTGACCACCTCGCGGCCCTCGGCCTGGCCTGCGGCAACCAGGCAGGCGCAGACCGGCTCGCCGTCCAGGCGGACCGTGCAGGAGCCGCACTCGCCCTGTTCGCAGGCGTTCTTGGAACCGGGCAGGCCCATCCGCTCGCGCAGCACGTACAGCAGGGACTCGCCCTCCCACACGTCGTCGGCCTCGTGCCGGCGCCCGTTGACGGTGAATGTCACGCGCACTGTGCGCCTCCTTCGGTGGTGCTGCCGTTCCCGGTGGCGCGGTAGCTCTCCCAGGCCCAGCCCAGGGTGCGGCGGGCCATGACACCCACGGCGCGGCGCCGGTAGGCGGCACTGCCGCGTACGTCGTCGATCGGGTTGCAGGCGGCGGAGCACAGCTCGGCGAACTCGCGGGCGACGGCCGGCGGGATCGTCCTGCCGCTGCTCCACAGGCCGCCCTCCTCCAGCTCCGCCGCCAGGAAGTCCTCCGCGACCCGGGCCCGCAGCGGGGTCGGCGCCGCCGAGCCGATACCGGCGCGGACGGTACGGGTCGCGGGGTGCAGCGCGATGCCGAAGGCGCACACGGCGATGACCATGGCGTTGCGGGTGCCGACCTTGGAGAACTGCTGCGGCCCGTCCGCCTTCCGGATGCGGACGGACCTGATCAGCTCGTCCTCGGCGAGCGCGTTGCGCTTGACCCCGGTGAAGAACTCCTCGACGGGGATCGACCGGGTGCCCCGCACCGACTCCGCCTCGACCTCGGCACCCGCGGCGAGCAGCGCGGGGTGGGCGTCCCCCGCCGGGGAGGCGGCGCCGAGGTTTCCGCCGACGCTGCCCCGGTTGCGGATCTGCGGGGAGCCGACGGTGCGGGAGGCCAGTGCGAGGCCCGGCAGCTCGCGGGAGAGCCCGTCGATGATCCTCGCGTAGGGCACGGCGGCGCCGAGCCGGACCGTCTCGCCGCCGGTCTCCCACTCGTGCAGCTCCCGGACCCGGCTCAGATCCAGGAGATGGGTGGGACGGCGATGGTCGAAGTTGATCTCGACCATGACATCCGTGCCCCCCGCGAGGGGCACGGCCGAGGGGTGCTGCGCCTTCGCGGCGAGCGCCTCCTCCCAGCTTGCCGGGCGCAGGAACTCCATGGTGTCTCTTCTCGGTGTACTGGCGGGGGTGCTGGCAGGTGCCTGCGCGGGGTGCGACGCGGCGGGGCGGTCCCCAGCGGATGCCGCCCGGGGAGTGGGTGTTCCGGGTGCGGGGGTCGCTGTGGATGCTGTCGGGGGGATCGAGGAGATCCGAGAGTCTCGAAGGGGTGCGGTCAGTACACCGAGAGGTACCCGCCGCGGTGCAGTCACCGAAAACATGAAGCGTTTGGCTGGTCGGCCACCCCGTCTTGTAGATTCAGACGAAAGCAGGGAAGCGGTAACCTCACGGCTTTCTCCCGGTCACACCCCGGTGCCACGACCACGTGCTGCGCACGACCCACCCACCCGGCAGACGAAACACGAACGGCAGGCGACGAGACGATGCGGCTGCGCGCCCTCCTGGAGAACGACTCGCTGGGCCTCCGGCTCCTCGGCGGCGACGACGAGCTGGACCGGACCGTACGCGGCGTGATGACCACCGACCTGCGCGACCCCAGCCGCTACCTGTCCGGCGGCGAACTGGTGCTCTCCGGGCTGGCGTGGCGGCACGCACCGGAGGACTCCGAGCCGTTCGTCCAGATCCTGGCCACCGCGGGCGTCGCGGGGCTGGCCGCGGGCGAGGCGGAACTGGGCCCTGTCCCGCAGGACCTGGTCGACGCCTGTGCGCGGCACCGGCTGCCGTTGTTCGCGGTGACCGAGTCGGTCGCGTTCGCCACCATCACCGAGCACGTGGTCCGGCAGGTCTCCACCGAGCGCGCCGGGGATCTGGCCGCCGTCGTGGACCGGCACCGGCGGCTGATGTCCTCGGGCCCCGCGGGCGGCGGACCCGATGTGGTGCTCGACCTGCTCGGCTCGGATCTGGACCTGGCCGCCTGGGTGCTCTCCCCCACCGGCCGGCAGATCGCCGGCCCCAGTGAGGGACCGGAACTGCCGCACGCCACCGCCGCCAGGCTGGCGGGGGCGCATCTGGCCGCCGTGCGTGCCGGACGGCGCGCCCCGCACCGGACGACCGAGGAGGGTGCGGCCTACTCGCTCTTCCCCGTCGGCCGGGGCACCGGCGACCCGCGCCGCACCGTGCTCTCGGACTGGCTGCTGGCCGTGGCCGACGACACCGGCGACTGGCCCGCCGAGCGCCTGGACCTGCTGCAGGGCGTCACCCAGCTCATCGCGGTCGAACGCGACCGGCGGGACGCAGCGCGCGCCGTGCGCCGCAGGCTGGCGCAGGAGGTGCTGGAGCTGGTGCAGACCGGCGCGCCGCCCTCCGAGATCGCCGCGCGGCTGCGGGTCGCCGCGCCCGTCCTGCTGCCCGGGCAGGGTGCGGCCCCCGCCTGGCAGGTGATCGTCGCGCGGGTGGAGTGGGACGAGCCGGACCCGGCCCGCGCCCTGGACGGCGGGGCCGTCGCCCAGTCCCTGCTGGAGGAGCTGCTGGTGGACCCGCGCACCAGTGGCCCGGACGGCTCGGACCGGATCGCCGTCGCGCACGTCGACGGCGAGGCGGTCGCACTGGTACCGCTGACCGGCGAGGTCCCGCAGGACGACGCCGCCGAGGACGCCGCCGGGGCGCACGGGGCCGCGGACGGCGACGCGCCGGAGCACGCCGGGACGCGGGCCGGCGAGGGGCTGCACGCGGAGGTGCTGCTGGCCGAGGCCGGGGAACCGCTGGGGCGCGCCCTCGCCGACGACGGGCGGCTGACGTTGGGGGTGAGCGCCGCGGTGCACTCCGCCGAAGGACTGCGGGGTGCCCTGGAGGAGGCCCGGCACGCCCGCCGGGTGGCGGCGGCGCGCCCCGGTGCGGTGCGCGCGGCCGGGCACGAGGAGCTGGCCTCGCATGTGCTGCTGCTGCCGTTCGTCCCGGATGACGTACGCCGCGCCTTCACCGCCCGGCTGCTGGACCCGCTGCGCGAGTACGACCGCAAGCACCGCGCCGAACTGGTGCCCACTCTGGAGGCGTTCCTGTCCTCGGACGGTTCCTGGACGCGCTGCGCGGGCCGACTCCATCTGCACGTCAACACCCTCCGGTACCGGGTCAGCCGCATCGAGCAGCTCACCGGCCGCGATCTGTCCCGCCTGGAGGACAAGCTGGACTTCTTCCTCGCGCTGCGGATGAGCTGAGCCGACCGGCCGGAAGCCGCCTCACCGTTCGGAGGGGATTCTCCCGCCGGAGGGCGGGGCCGCCGGTACCGCCGCGCCGGTTCCGGCAGCGGCGCCCGGTTCGGCCCGGCGCAGATGGGCGAGGACGGCCGGCACCCGGCGGTGGTCGTCGGGCGCGGGCGGATTCGGGGCGTCGGGCATCGCAGCCTCGGTGGTGCCCAGGGGGCAGGCCGGGAACGTCGGGCTCCTGGGACGGGTGGGTCTGTGAACGCGCGCACGAGAGGCGCGCGGGGGGCGCGCCGAGCGGTGGCACACGCCGAAGTGCGGGCGCACCCGCGTTCTTCGGCTGGTCCGGGCGGCGCACGGAGCTGCGCACGGGCTACCGGCAGCGGCGGCGGGCGGAAGCCCGTGCGCCGCCGGTCAGCGCGCCGCGTCCGGTACGGCGACCCGCGAGGGGGAGCGCGCAGACCGGGGCGCGGACCGGGGCCGGGCCGGCGCGGCCCGCCGCGGGCGCAGCAGCCCGGGGGTGCCGCGACCTGCGGCGATGGGTTTCACTCCGCCGGCCAACCGCTGATCGGCGGGGAGTTCACTGCGGCAGGTTGCCGACCCGGGGTGGAGCAGGCACCACCCCGCCGCTCCCCCGAACCGCCGGGAGCCGGGCGCTTGTCGATCCGGCGCCACCGGTAAAACTTTGTGAACTGATTCACACCACCCCCTTGGCCGGGCGGCGCAACCCGTGCTGTGATGCGCTCACATCCGGCTCGACGGCGCGCTTGGGGAGGGCACTGTGGCGGACACCGCCATGTCACGTTCGGAAAGGCTGGATCCGAGAGGCCCGACAGGTCATGGTGGCCCCACGGGCCCCGGCATGAGCCCGGACAGCCCGCTGGGACAGGCGGTGTGGCGGCTGCGCTCGCGGGGGTGCTGGGAGGACGCGGCGGCGCTGCTGGAGCCGTATGTGCAGGAGCATCCGCAGGCGGCCGTCGGACGGGCCGGACTGCTCGTCGAACGGTGCATGTACACCGGAGACGGCTGGCCCGTGGCGGAGGACGCGCTGCGGGTCGCCGAAGCGGTGGCGCGGGTGGACGACGACCGCGGGGCCGCGGCCTGCGAACGCGGCCAACTCGCCTACGCGGCCACCGTGCTGGGCGTCCGCGACCGGACCGACGAGGCACGGGCGGCGCTCGGCCGGGCCGCCGCCCTGCTGGAGCCGGGCGCGCCCGGCCGGGCGCTGCTGGACTTCCGGCGCGGGCTGCTGGCGGAGAACCTGAGCGACACCCCGGAGTCCGCGCGCGCCGCCTACCGCAGGGCGCACGCGGGCGCGACAGCCCGCGGAGACCTGCTGCTGTGCTCCTCGACCTGGCGGCATCTGGCCGGGCTCGCGGCCCGCGAGGGCGAACTGGCCGAGGCGCGCCACGGATTCGCCGAGTCGCTCCGGCTGCGGGAGGAGCTGGGGTTCCTCGTCGGCATGGCGCCCGCTCTGGCCTCGCTGGCCGAGGTGCAGCCGGAGCCCGCGGCGACCCGGCTGCGCGAGGAGGCCGGACGGCTGTTCCGGCTGCTGGGCGGCGTGCCCTCCTGGCTCGCGGACCGGCTGCCCGAGTCCGGACGGGGCGAGGAGCGGGGCGAGCAGCCGGACGGCGAGGCCGCCGCGGACGCCGCGACGGCGGTGCCCCCGAACCGGGCGTGACCCGCGTGCGGGCGTGCAGCGCCGCGTCCCGGAAGCGGCCACGCCTCAGACGTACCCGCACCAGCAGCGGCGGCGGAAGTACCCGCGCCTCAGAAGTGGCCGCGGACCAGTCGCTCGACGGCCGGATAGTCCTGGTCGGCCAGCGCGTCCAGCAGCGCGAGGTGGTCGGCCGCCTCGGCGAGCAGGTCGGTGGTGCGCGGGGCGGGAGTCGCCCGCAGGGCCGACAGCCGCGCCCGGCGCCGCACGTCCTCGGCGACGGCGACCAGTTGCCGGTTCCCGGTCGCCTCCAGCAGGGCGCGGTGGAAGGCGAGGTCGGTCTCGGCGTAGACGGTACGGTCTCCGCACGCCGCCGCCTGCAGGGTGTCGTCCGCGAGCGGCCGCAGCTCGGCCCAGTACCCGGGGGGCAGGGCCCGCGCGAGCCCCAGGACCGCCGGGACCTCCAGCAGGGCTTGGACCTCGGTGAGTTCGGCCAGATCACGGGGGCTGTGCGCGGCGACGCGGAAGCCCCGGTTGGGCACCGTCTCCACGGCGCCCTCGCTCGCCAGGAGCTGCATGGCCTCCCGTACGGGGGTCGGCGAGACACCGAAGCGCTCCCCCAGCGCGGGCGCGGAGTAGACCTCGCCGGGGGCCAGCTCGCCGGAGAGCAGCGCCCCGCGCAGGGCTTCGAGGATCTGGTCGCGTACGGAATGGCGCTGCGGCACCACCTTCGGGGCCGCCGGTTCGCAGTGGGTGTGCTCACAGCGGGCACTGCCGTCCGTCCGCCGGGCGCGGGCGGTGGACGGCTCGGTGGCTCGGCGGGCCGGTCCGGGGACGGCCGGGGCGAGGGGCCGGGGCACGCCGGACGGCGGGCCGGCCGCCGAAGGGACGGCAGCGGGCCCCGCAGGTGTCTCCGCTCGGCTCTGCTCCATGGGGCCCCCAGCACTCTGCGTACCTGTCTTCGCCATGCAGGCTGCCGTGCACCCTAGGCCGCGGCGACACGAGATCAAACCTCGGGCGTGATCAGTTAAGGTAAGGCTTACCTGCTGATGCTCGTCGATTCGGTGGTCCCCATGACCGTGCCCACCCTCGCCCCCGTAGCCTCTGACGTCTCCCCTTTCCATGCCGCCTACGCCCGGCTGACCGAGGTGCTCCCGTCGCTGGGTGTGACCGAGACCACGGCCCGCGAACCGCTCCCCGAGGGCCCCGGCTGGGTGCGCGCCGCAGCGCTGGCGGACGGTGGCGAGGCGCTCGACGCGTTCCTCGCCTGGGACGAGGAGCAGATCCTGCGGGACCACGGGCGGCCCGGGCGCCCGGACGTCGTTGCCGGCTTCGGGCTGCACCGCTACGCCTGGCCCGTCTGCCTGCTGGTCACCGTCCCGTGGTTCCTCCGGCGCCGGGTGCCCCGGCTGCCGGTGGAGGCCGTGGCGGTGCAGCGGTCCCAGGGGCGGCTCGCGGTCCGGATCGAGGAGTTCGCCTGCCTGCCGGACGACCCCGCGGCGGCCGCACCGGGCGCCCGCGTGGTCCCCGGCGAGGAGGCGCTGCGGGCCGAGGTGCGGAACGCGGTGGCCGCCCATCTCGCGCCGGTGCTGGAGGGGTTCGGGCCCCGGATGCGGCGCGGCGCGCGGGCGCTGTGGGGAATGGTGACGGACGAGATCACCGAGGGGCTCTGGTACCTGGGGCACCTGCTGGGCGAGGAGCCGCGCGCCCGGGCGGAGGCCGGACTGCTGCTCCCCGGCGCGGTCGCGCCCTTCGCCCAGGGCGCGGGCTTCCGCGAGCTGCCCGGACCCGGCGGGGCGGCGCTGACCACCCGCGACCGGGCGAGCTGCTGCCTCTACTACACCCTCCGGCCCGAGGACACCTGCGTCACCTGTCCCCGGACATGCGACGCGGAACGAATCGAGCGGATGACCGTGGTCCGCTGAGATGTTCGACCCCGGGTCCCTCTCCCGGCCCCCTGCGCTCCCTTTTCGCGTGCTCTTCCCCTGAAACCCCCCGGCGGGGTGGCGCTCTCCCGTAAGGATGCTCGGGACGAAGCAAGCCAGAGCGCGAGCGCGACACCGCCTCGCACGCGACGGGGCCTACTCGGCGTCCCCGGCGTGCGCCCGCGGTACGCGCGGCAAGGGGCACCCCGATGAGACTGACCGACATACCGCTGAACTGGCTGCTGCCGAGCGCCGTGCTGCTCGTCGGCACTCTGGCCGCGGTGCTGGTGATGGCGCGCTCGCGCCGGCACGGCTCCGCCTCCGAGAGCGAGAGCGCGCACGGACAGCCCGACTCCGCGGAGCGGGCCGAGGAGCGGCGGCGCCGCAAGGAGACGCTCTACGCGACGGCCGCCTACCTGCTGTTGTTCTGCTGCGCCGCGGTCGCCGCGGCTCTCTCCTTCCACGGGCTGGTCGGATTCGGCAGGCAGAACCTGGGCCTGGGCGGCGGCTGGGAGTACCTGGTGCCGTTCGGGCTGGACGGCGCCGCGATGTTCTCCGCCGTGATCGCCGTGCGGGAGGCCAGCCACGGGGACGCCTCGCTGGGATCGCGCCTGCTGGTGTGGATCTTCGCGGGGGCCGCGGCGTGGTTCAACTGGGTGCACGCGCCGCGCGGCACCGGACACGACGGCGCCCCGCAGTTCTTCGCGGGGATGTCGCTCTCGGCCGCGATCCTGTTCGACCGGGCGCTCAAGCAGACCCGCCGCGCGGCGCTGCGCGACCAGGGCCTGGTGCCGCGTCCGCTGCCGCAGATCCGCATCGTCCGCTGGCTGCGGGCCCCCCGGGAGACGTTCGGGGCGTGGTCGCTGATGCTGCTGGAAGGGGTGCGGACGCTGGACGAGGCCGTCGACGAGGTGCGCGAGGACCGGCGGCAGCACGACCAGGAGCGGCAGCGTCGCAAGGACCAGGAGCGCCTGGACCGGGCCCGGGTGAAGGCCATCAACCGGCAGCACCGCAGGTGGAGCCGGGGACGCGGGGCGGCGGCTCCCCATGTGGAGGTCGAGCTCGGCGCGCCCGCGCCGTCCGCGTCCTCCGGCGGGAGCGAGCCGTCCGGCGAGCTGCCCGCGGTGGCCGCCTCTCCCGTGCCGCCCCGCGGCAGGCCCGCGCTGCAGGCGGTCGGGGACGACAGCGCCTCGGCGCGCGCCCGCCGGGAGGGCGAGCTCACGGGTGGCGAGTCCGGCCGGGAGGGCGGCGAGAAGGGCGCGGCCAGCCCGCGGCTGGACACCCTGGAGGAGAAGCTGGCCGAGATCGAGCGGCAGTTCGGCTGACGGTCCGGCAGTCCGCCGGTGCGGCACGGAAGCCCGGCCAGGGCCCCTCTCCGCACCGGCGGTGCCGGTCGTCCCGCGGTGGCAGGCGCCTCAGCCACCCGCACCGGTGCGCCGTGCGGGGAAGCCGCGGCTTCGGGCCGCGTACACCAGGGCCAGCACCGGCAGCATCAGTGCCAGGACGCTCCACGGGAACGACGCGGCGCCCAGGGCGTCCAGCAGCACGCCGCCCACGACTCCCCCGCCCGCCATGGCCGCGTTCCACAGCGTGACGAGCATCGCCTGCGCGGCGTCCGCGGACTCGCCGCCCGCCTCGCCGACGGCCGTCTGCAGCAGCGTCGGAGCCCCTCCCCAGCCGAGCCCCCAGAGCGCGACGGCCGCGTAGACGAGCGGTGTGCTGTCGGCCGCCACCGCCAGGACTGCCGCCGCCAGGGCGACCAGCAGGGCGCCGCCGAGCGTCAGCGCGCGCAGCCCGCGGCCGATGTGCGTGCCGACGGACCAGATGCTGAGCAACGAGGCGGCGCCGAACACCAGCAGCACGCGGTCGACCGAACCGCCCAGGCCCGCGTGGTCGAGGAAGGCGGCGATGTAGGTGTAGAGCACCGTATGGGCGAGTACCCAGCCGAGCGTGGTGAGCAGGACGGGCAGCACCCCGGGGATGCGCAGCACGGCGGCCATGGGAGTGCGGTCGTCCGGCTGCTGCCCGGGCTGGTCGGGGACGGCGGCGGTGATCCAGCCGAGCAGGACGGCGGTCAGCGCCGTCATGGCCCAGAAGGCGGTGCGCCAGCCGAGTGCGTTGCCCAGGAAGGTGCCTGCGGGAACGCCCAGCGACAGCGCGACCGGGATACCGGCCATGGCGATCGCGATGGCCCGGCCGCCCAGGTGGGCGGGGACCAGGCGGCGTGCGTATCCGGCCAGCAGCGCCCAGGCGAGCCCGGCCGCCACACCGGCGACGAAGCGCGCGGTCATGGTGAGGGTGTAGTCGGTGGAGACGGCTGTGACGGTGTTGGCCGCGGCGAAGCCGGCCATCGCGGCCAGCAGCAGCCGCTTGCGGCGCCATCCGGCGGTGAAGGCGGTGAGCGGGACGGCCGTGAGCGCGGTGCCGACGGCGTAGATGGTGACGCTCTGGCCCATGGCGGACTCGCCGACGGCGAGGTCGCCGCTCATCCCGGGCAGCAGGCCGGCGGGCAGGGTCTCGGTGAGGCTGGTGACGAAGACGGCGGTGGCGAGTGCCAGCAGGGCGGCGAGCGGGAGCGCCTCGCGCCGGGAGCCGGCGGGTTCGGACGGCCCCGGAGCGCCGTCCGGGGTGAGCGCGTGCTGCGCGGTGTCGGTTCGCATGACCGGTATGCTCAAACCCTCACACGGATGTGAAGGTCAAGTCGGTGTCCGCGGAGCGTCTTCCCAGACGTTTCCGCAGGGTGCCGGGGAGGGCGGAGGGCCTGATGCGGATCGGCGAACTCGCGGAGCGGACGGGGACACCCAGGCGACTGCTGCGCTACTACGAGGAGCAGGGGCTCATCGCCGCGGACCGGGCCCCCAACGGCTACCGCGACTACGACGAGCGGTTCGTCGACCGCGTGCTGCAGATCCGGGGGCTGCTGGACGCCGGGCTGCCCACCCGGATCATCAAGCAGATCCTGCCGTGCCTCGACAAGCCCCGGGTCATCCACTTCCGGGACGCCACCCCGGAGATGCTGGCCACACTGGAGGACCAGCTGGAGCGGATGACGGCCCGGGTGCAGTGCCTGGCCCGGAACCGGGACGCCATCGCGGCCTACCTCGAAGAGGTACGGGCCACTCGCGCCCGGGGACCGGAGGAGGCGCGGGGCGCGGACGTCCCGGCGGCGTCCGCCGCGCCGGCGCACCCCGCCGGCCCGCACCCCGCACCCGGGCACACCGGCACGGCACCCGGCAGCCCCCGCGTCAGCTCTCCCACACCGTGACCGCGGTACGGTCCCCCCGGTGCCCCTCCACCGCGCACAGCAGGCCGTCCAGATAGGCCCCGGCACCGGGAGGACCGCCGCCCGCACCGGTCCAACGGGTGGCGAGCCGCTCCGCGAAGGCGGGCTCGGAGCGCAGCGGTTCCGCCACACCGGGGCCGCACAGCAGCAGCACGTCCCCCGGCTCCGCGGCCCGGGAGCGGAAGTGGAACGGGGCCGCGGCCGCCCCCGCGGCCCGCTCGGCCGGAGCGAAACCGTCCCGGGCCGCCGCCGCGCCCGCGGCCGGATCGCGGCCCGCCGGAGTGTCGGGAGGCGGCGGCGCGTGGGTGGCGGCGGGTTCGATGTCCTGCCAGCCGTCGCCGCTGCGCCGGAAGGCTCCGCCCGCACCGGCGCCGAAGAACACCCGGGTGCGGCAGCGCGGGTCGTCGGGCAGCAGCAGGCAGCGCAGATCGACGGTGTGCCGCGCGGGTTCCAGTCCCAGGGCCGCGGCCTGGGCACGCAGCCTGCCGAAGGCGCGGTCCGTCAACCGGTGCAGGCCCGGTTGCAGCGCACTGGTGCGGTCCTCCCGCAGATCCCGGGCGAGCCGGGCGCTGCTGCGGCCGACCGCCTCTCCCACCGCGTGCAACGCTTCGCGCGCGGCGCGGTGCCCGTCCGGTCCCGACCGTCCTCCGGCCGCGACGGCCACCAGCAGCAGCCCGTCCTCCTCGGCGCCGAACCGTGCGGCCAACAGCGCGTCCGTCCGCGGCCGCCCTTCCCGCCGCCCGGCGGCGCCGCGTACGGAGACCGCGTGCAGCTCCGCGGAGCCGAACCGCGCCGACTCCAGCACGGTGTCCGGCACCCACTCCTCCGGCGCGTCCGGTGCGGCGGGCGGCAGCACCCCGGCCGGCAGTGCGGACACCGGCGCGGCGCCGGGTCCCGGACCGGGCGGGGCCCCGGCAGGCGCGGGGTCCGCGTGGGGACCGGGGCCCGGCGGGTCGGCGGGCGGGCCGGTCAGCGTGCGGCTCACCGAGCGATAGCGCTCGTCCAGGGTGTCCCGGGCGCGTGCCCGGCCGGTGTCCGCAGCGTGCGGGTCGTACAACTGGGCCCACCAGTCGTGGTGTTCGTCTGCGTCCTGCGCCCCCTGTCCACTCATCGGCTCATTGTCCCGCGCACGGACCGGCTGGGAAGGGCGTACGCGGGATACGGCCCCGGGGTCCCGGTCCGGCATCGGAGAACGATCAGCCCGCCGGGGGCTTCCACGGGTTCGCGGCGGCGGTCTCCGCCGGCCGGCGGGCACGGCCGGGGGCTGTGCCCGCACCAGCCGGAATACCGGCTCGCGGGCGCCGGTTGCAGCAGACCATGCACCGTCCACAGGAGCCGTCCAGCGGCATACATCCCCTGCTCGCCGGACGCTTCAGCCCCTACCGGTTCGATCCGTCGGCGGCTGTCGACGACCACGCTCTCGGGCTGCTGCTGGAAGCCGCGCGATGGGCACCGTCGGCGGGCAACTCCCAGCCGTGGGGCTTCTTCACCGGCAGACCCGGCGAGCCGGAGCACGACCGGATACTCCCCCACCTCGCGCCGAGCTCGGCCCGCTGGGCGACGGACGCGGGCCTGCTCGTCGTCACGCTGACCCGCCGGCACGTCGATGACACGCAGTTGCTCCACTCCGAGTTCGCGGACTACGACCTCGGCCAGGCCATCGCCCACATGACGGTGCAGGCCCAGGCCATGGGGCTGGCCGCACACCAATTCCGGGCCTTCGACCTGGAGGGGCTCACCAAGGAGCTGGACCCGAACCCGGGCTGGGCGATCGTCTCGATGGCCGCGGTCGGCAAGGCGGCCGGCGGACCTCCGGAGGGCCGGGTCCGGCACAGCGTCGCACGGTTGCGCTCCGCGCCCTGGTCACCGGCGGAGTAGCGGCGGAGCCCGACCCGTCGAGCGGTGGGGAGGCCCGTACAGCCGGGTGGACGGGCACGGCATCCGGCAGCGCACGGTCGCGGGTCGTACGGACGGCCGACCAGACCCTCGCGGCAGTGGGTGGTGCAGTTTTTCACCGCACCTGGAGATGAGACTCTCCGGTATCCCACTCGAAGAAAATCTGCACCCGCGAGAGTAGACATTGCAGGCCGCCGGGGGTAGCGTTCTTCTCGTACTCGCGGAGATCAGTTCGGCGGGGCAGATGACGCAACTGCCCCGCACGCAGGTCGAGGAACGGCAGTTGAACGGTGTGGCCGAAAGTTGGGGGCTCCACCGTTGACTGCCGGGCCGGGCGGCCCTCGGGGCCGCAGGCAGTTCTGCAAGATCAAGCAGTGCATGACAGAGCAGTGGAAAAGGAGGAGAGCACCATCAGGATCGCCCGGGCAGGGCAGACCGCCCGGGTACCGCAGACCCCGGATTGGAAGGTGGTCCCCGGTCACGCAACCGCGATCCCTGCGCCGCCGTCCTGTCAGACCGCGGCGCGGAACACAGAAGCCGGTACAGACAGCCGGTAGATGGTGTTGACCCCCTCGGGGCCCTGGTGCCGCATGGCACCAGGGCCCCTCGACGCGTGAACCGAGAGGTGCCAGTGGCCGCAGACAAGCCCACCCCGTCGAGCAACCTCGACGACGATGACTACCCCGCCTACACCATGGGGCGGGCCGCCGAGATGCTCGGCACCACACCCGCCTTCCTGCGAGCCATCGGCGAAGCGAAGCTGATCGTGCCGCTGCGCTCGGAGGGGGGCCACCGCCGCTACTCCCGCTACCAGCTGCGGCTGGCCACCCGGGCCCGCGAGCTGGTCGACCAGGGAACCTCCGTGGAGGCGGCCTGCCGCATCATCATCCTCGAGGACCAGCTCGAAGAGGCCCAGCGCATGAACGAACAGCTGCGCAACGGGAAGTCCCCGGACCCGCAGACCGACAGCTGAAGCCTCCGCCGCGCTCTGCGCCTCGCCTTCCGGAGCGCCGGCAGCCGAGCCTCTCCCGCCCGAGCGGTTCATCCGGCCGCCGAGGCGGGGCCCGAGGCCGCGAACCGGGTGTCGACGCGGCCCTCGGTGCGGTCGCCGACGCCACCGGAACCGGGGGCCGACCGGTGGCGAGCGCCCCGCCTTTGGCCACGCCGGGACTTTCCGTCAACCGCCCGGACACCGAAATCTATTTCCGCCGCTACAGAAACACGAGTAATGCGCGAGGAGAAGTTATACCCCGGCGGACTCGGCGCGAGAAGCGGTCGTAACCCGCGAAGCCGCCGTGCTACGGTTGCACCCAGTTGCAGTTGTGGTTCCCTGAGACTTCAAGCGCTCCTCCGGATCACCGGAATGAGCCTTGTGTTTACCCGTTACACGGAGGGTTATCATCGCGGCAACCCTGGCTCCCGTGCAGTGCGGGTTCCGGGCACCGCTTTGAAGGAGATATTTTGGCTACTGGCACCGTGAAGTGGTTCAACGCGGAAAAGGGCTTCGGCTTCATCGAGCAGGAGGGTGGCGGCCCAGACGTGTTCGCCCACTTCTCGAACATCAACGCCACCGGCTTCCGCGAGCTGCTCGAAGGCCAGACAGTGAACTTCGATGTCACGCAGGGCCAGAAGGGCCTCCAGGCGGAGAACATCGTTCCCGCCTGACGCTGACACGTACGACGAGCTGGGGCACGCACTTGCGTGCGGCCCCGGCTCGTTGCGTTGTTCCCCCGCTCACCCCGACAAGGGCGTGTGAGCGGCAGCGCAATCAGTTGTCATGTCGCCGAACGTGGAGCGGCACATGCCCCGCTCTGCACGGCTCACCCGCACCGTTGTTTTCCGACCGCCCCGGCGGGCAGCGGACCGGTGCATTTCCTGACGACTCCGTGGCTTTTCTGGTCACGGGTTGGTCGTCTTATTCTTCGGCTCGGTCTTGTGAATCCTTGTGCGGCGCATGCTGCGGTGAATTCCTCGATTCGTGCCGCATCGAGGAAGGTTCTGCATGAACCGTACTGCTCGCACCACTTCCGGCTCCTCCCGCGGACACGGCCGCGACGGCCGTCGCTCGCAGGCCGCTCACCGGGCCGGGCCCCCGCGTTCGGGCAATCGCCCGGCGCAGGGACGGCCCTCGGGCCCGCCGAAGGAGTTCGCACTGCCGGTCACCCACACCCCGCCGCTGCCGGCCGTCGAGACGTTCGCCGGCCTCGACATGCCCGACCGTCTCAAGGCCACGCTGCGCGCCCAGGGGATGAGCGCCCCGTTCCCCATCCAGGCAGCGACGCTGCCCAACGCGCTGGCCGGCCGGGACGTCCTGGGCCGCGGTCGCACCGGCTCGGGCAAGACGCTCGCCTTCGGTCTCGCTCTGCTGGCCCGAACCCATGGGCAGCGCGCCGAACCCCGGCATCCGCTGGGACTGGTCCTCGTCCCCACCCGGGAGCTGGCGCAGCAGGTGACCGCGGCACTCACCCCCTACGCACGCGCGCTGCGGCTGGGGCTCACCACCGTCGTGGGCGGCATGTCGATCAGCCGTCAGGCACGCGACCTCAAAGCCGGCAGCGAGATCGTGGTCGCCACCCCCGGCCGGCTCAAGGACCTCGTCGAACGCGGTGACTGCGCGCTGGAGCAGGTGGCCGTCACGGTGCTGGACGAAGCCGACCAGATGGCCGACATGGGCTTCATGCCCCAGGTCACCCGCCTGCTCGACCAGGTACGCGCCGACGGGCAACGGCTGCTGTTCTCCGCGACCTTGGACCGCAACGTCGACCTGCTGGTGCGCCGCTATCTGAGCGACCCGGTGGTCCACTCCGTCGACCCCTCCGCGGGCGCGGTGACCGCCATGGAGCACCACCTGCTGCATGTGCAGGGTGTCGACAAGCAAGCGGCGGTCACCGAGATCGCGGCCCGCGACGGGCGGGTGATCATGTTCTTGGACACCAAGCACGCGGTGGATCGGCTGACCCGGGACCTGCTGGCGGTCGGGGTGCGCGCCTCGGCCCTGCACGGCGGCAAGTCGCAGGGCCAGCGCACCCGGACCCTCGCCGGGTTCAAGTCCGGTCACGCGAACGTCCTGGTGGCCACCAACGTCGCGGCGCGCGGCATCCACGTCGACAATCTCGACCTCGTCGTCAACGTCGACCCGCCGAATGATCACAAGGACTACCTGCACCGGGGCGGTCGCACCGCCCGCGCCGGGGAGTCGGGCACCGTCGTCACCCTGGTCCTCCCGGGGCAGCGACGTGGCATGAACCGCCTGATGGCGGACGCCTCCATCACGCCGGAACAGACCCGCGTCCGGGCCGGAGACGCCGACCTGGAGCGCATCACCGGTGCGCGGAGGCCTTCGGGAGACCCGCTCACGGTCGCGGACACCGAACCGCCCAAGCCCGCCCCCGCGCAGCGGACACGGCGGGGCCGGCCCGCCGCCCGCCGGGGGCGCCGCTCCTCGTTCAGGACGGCCGCATAGTCCTACATAGTCCCGGCCCTGGCCGTGCGGCAGGCCGGTTGGTCACGGAGACGGCATCGGGGGGCAGCTCCCGTGTCGTGGATGAGCAATCGGCCTGCTGGGACGGGGACGCACCGGACCACCTCATCCGGGGCATCCGCAGCCCGCGTGGAGGCTTGCTGCCGGTGTGCCGCGGACGACAGGACCGTACGGCACCGGCCGCGGCCGTAGGTCCCGGGGCGCGGGCCGGGTGCGACCGGCGTCCGATGCGGGTGCGAGCGCGGCGTGTGACGCTGCTCGTATGACGGAGACGACACCCGCCGGCCCTCCCGGCGACCCCCGTGACCAGGCGTTCACCGCCGCCGAGTGGGAGTACCTGACCTCCCAGCGGCTGGGGCGGCTGGCGACGGTGGACTCCCACGGCCAGCCGCAGAACAACCCGGTCGGCTTCTTCCCGCAGCAGGACGGCACCATCCTGGTGGGCGGCTATGCGCTGGGGACGACGAAGAAGTGGCGCAACCTGCGGGCGCAGCCCCGGCTCGCCCTCGTGGTGGACGACATCGTCAGCTTCTCGCCGTGGCGGGTGCGCGGCGTGGAGGTGCGGGGCGTCGCCGAACTGCGCGAGGGGCCGCACGGGCTCGGCCCGCACTTCAGCGAGGAGCTGATCGTCGTCCACCCGCGCCGGGTGCTCAGCTGGGGGCTGGAGGAGGCGTGAGTCCGGTCGCGTGCCACAGGTGGTGCAGCGCGTAGGAGCGCCAGGGGCGCCACCGGTCGGCCTGCCCGGCCTCCGCACCGATCAGCGCCAGCCCGTGCCGCACTCCCGCGTCGCCGGGGAGGAAGACGTCCGGGTCGCCCAGGGCGCGCATCCGGATGTATCCCGCCGTCCACGGACCGATTCCGGGGAGCGCCAGCAGGGCGCGCTCGGTCTCCTCCCGGTCGGCGCCGGGGTCGAGCACGACGGTGCCGTCCGCGAGTGCCGCCGCGACGGTCCGGATGGTGCGGCGGCGGGTCCGCGGCATGCCCAGTTCGCCCAGCGGCGCCTCGGCGAGCGTTCCGGCGTCCGGGAACAGGTGGGTGAGGGTGCCGTCCGGGGCCGCCAGCGGTTTCCCGTAGCCGGCGACCAGCGTGCCGCCCAGCGTCCGGGCGGCGCCCACGGTGACCTGCTGGCCGAGTACGGCGCGGACCGCCAGCTCGTGTGTGTCGGCGGCGCCGGGTGAGCGCAGCCCGGGTGTCCGGGAGACGAGCGAGCCCAGGTCCGGCTCGCCGCCGAGCCGCTCGCCGACCGCGTAGGGGTCCGCGTCCAGGTCGAAGAGGCGCCGCACGCGCTGCACGGCGGTCGTCAGGTCCCGCAGGTCGCCCAGGTGCAGCCGGCAGTCCAGCCAGCCCTTGCCGCTGCGCGCCGCGCACTCGTCGACCTCGGCGATCCCGATGCCGTAGGGCAGGTTCAGGGTCCGCCGGTAGGTGCGGCCGCCGGGGGCGCCCCGCATCTCCTCGACGCCCGGTACGGCGCGGCGGGCCAGGAAGCCGAAGACCTGTCCGGTGTCGTAGCCGCCGCGGTAGGCGAGCCGCAGCGGAACCCCGGCGACGGCCGCGCCCCCGTGCGCCGCCGCCTCGCGTGCCTCGGGGCGGCCCGCGGGGCCGTGTCCGCCGCGTGCGGAGGCCGCGCGCAGTGCGCTCGGGGTGCGCGCGTAGATCTCGCGGACGGTGTCGTTGAACTGCCGGACGCTGGCGAATCCGGCGGCGAACGCGATCTGGGTGACGGGCAGCGGCGTGGTCTGGAGCAGCACCCGGGCGGTGTGTGCCCGCTGGGCCCGGGCCAGGGCCACGGGGCCGGCGCCGAGTTCGGTGGTGAGCTGGCGCTGCACCTGGCGGGAGCTGTAGCCCAGCCGCCGGGAGAGGCCGGCCACGCCCTCGCGGTCCACCACCCCGTCGGAGATCATCCGCATCGCGCGGCCCACCAGGTCGGCGCGTACGTTCCACTCGGCGGAGCCGGGTACCGCGTCCGGGCGGCATCGGCGGCAGGCGCGGAAGCCCGCGGCCTGGGCCGCCGCCGCGGTGGGGTAGAAGCGGACGTTCTCCCGCTTGGGGGTCACCGCGGGGCAGCTCGGCCGGCAGTAGATCCCGGTGGTGCGTACCCCGAGGAAGAACACTCCGTCGAAGCGCGCGTCTCTGCTGCGTACCGCCTCGTACCTGCTGTCTTCTGTGGTCACGTGCTCCAGTGTGGAAGAGCGCCGGGCCGGGGGCTAGCGGGAATCGGACGGCGCCGTCGGTGCGTCCCCGGGCGGTTGCGGACCGACCGGGAGGCGCTGCAGCAGCCCCCAGGTGAACTCCGCGACGACCGCGTGCGGGGTGCCGGCGCGGTCCGGCGCCGTGCAGGCGAGCCGCTGGCGGTTGGGGGCCGAGCCCTCGCGCGGCTGCGCGGGCTGGAAGGCGCGGGCTGCCTCGTCGACGGTGCAGGACCAGGGCACCAGGTCCTCGACGGTGCGCAGCCGGGGCCCGGGGGCGCCGGGGGCGCGCACCAGCCACGCGTTCCAGGCGGGCCCGCCGCCGGGCGCGCTCAGCACCTCGAAGCGCAGGTCGGTCCAGAGCGGCAGGGTCCAGGAGCGCGCCCGGCACACCAGGTCCCCGAGCCGGCGCTGCTCGGTGCGCTCGGGCGGGCCGAGGACCGCACGGTAGGGCGCGGAGGCGCCGCGGGGTGCGTGGAGCATCGCCTGCCAGCGTCTGTGGGCCTCGCGCATGGCCGCCCGGTCGACGCCGAGTTCCCGCAGCGCCGCGTCCACCCTGCCGGGCTGGAAGTCCGCCATCCTGCGCAGCAGCACGAGCTGGAACTCCAGCGCGCCGAACGCCGCCGGGGAGCCGGCCGGGAGGCCCATCAGGCGGGTGGCCGGGGTGGCGGGTGCGACAGCATGGTGGGGACGGTACCAACCGCCCCCACCATGCTCTCCGGTGCGCTACGCCTTGCGGCGCGGGCCGCGCTTGCGCTCGCTCTGGTGGCGGCCGAGCTCCTGGCGCTGTTTGAACAGCTTGCGCTGCTGGGCGCGCAGCCGGGCGTCCGTGCGGGCGGCCAGCCGGGTGTTCTCGCGCAGCAGCTTGCGGTAGCTGTGCAGGCGCCGTTCGGGCAGCATGCCGCTCTCCACCGCGGCGAGCACCGCGCATCCGGGCTCCGCCTCGTGGGCGCAGTCCTGGAAGCGGCAGTCGGCGGCGAGCTCCTCGATCTCGGAGAACGCCTGGCCGAGCCCCTCCTCGGCGTCCCACAGCCCGACGCCCCGCAGTCCGGGGGTGTCGATGAGGACGCCGCCACCGCGCTCCGCGGCCAGCGGCAGCAGATTGCGGGTGGTGGTGGTGTGCCGGCCCTTGCCGTCCTGGTCCCGGATGGCCTGCACACGCTGCGTCCGGTGCCCCAGCAGCGCGTTGGCCAGCGAGGACTTGCCCGCCCCCGACTGGCCGAGCAGCGCCGTGGTGCCGCCCGCGAGGACGGTCGCGAGGGGGGCGAGCCCCTGGCCGTTCCGGGCGCTGACGGGCAGTACCCGGACGCCCGGGGCGGAGGTCTCCGCGTCGGCGACCAGGTGCGCGACGGTGGCCTCGTCGGGTACGAGGTCCGCCTTGGTGAGGACGAGCAGCGGCTGCGCGCCGCTGCTCCAGGCCAACGAGACGAACCGCTCGATCCGGCCCAGGTCCAGCTCCGCGTCGAGGGACACGGCGATCAGCGCGTGGTCCACGTTGGCGGCCAGGACCTGGCCCTCGGAGCGCTTGGAGGAGGCGGAGCGGACGAAGGCGGTACGCCGGGGCAGCAGGGTGCGGACGTAGGGCGGGGCGCCGGTGGCGTCGACGACCGCCCAGTCGCCGGTGCACACGACCCGCATCGGGTCGCGCGGGACGACGTACTCGGTGTCGGCGCGCAGGGTGCCCGCCGGGGTGACCAGATCGCACTGGCCGCGGTCGACCCGCACCACCCTGCCGGGCAGCGGGTCGGGCCCGGCGGTGGCCGGGTCCGCGGTCGCCCGCAGGAACTCGGCCTGCCATCCGGCGTCCCAGCCGTAGGCGGCCAGCGCCGGGTGCTCAGGGTGTACGGGGGTGTTGATCGTGTTGTGTGACGTGCTCTGCGACGTGCTGGGTGACAAGGGAAAACCCTTCACATGGGTGGCCCCGGCCCGGTGCAGGAAAGGTTTGCCGGTTCAGCCGGTGGCCACGGAGGTGGGTGTGACGGACTGGATGCGGGCAGCGCCCGGCGCGGTGACAGCCATCGGTCGCACCTCCGTTCTCGTCGCAGAGCACGGCGGTCGTGGTGCCGCCGTGCGGAATGCGAGGACAGTAGCGGGCTCCGACATCCGCCCGCCACTGCTTTTCCGGCTTCCCTCCTGCGCGTTCTCCGGCGCCCCTCCCGCGTGCCGCCGCCGCGCGGCCGCCCGCGCCCTCCGCGGCGGTACCCGGCCGCCCGGCGGTCAGGTGCCGGTGCCGCCGCTCCCGGGGTCGCGCCGGGCGGACTCCGCGGGTTCCTTGAGGTCCTCGCGGTCGTGCCCGCGGGGGCGCAGCAGCCGGCCGCGGACGTCGGACGGTGGCAGGAACTTGGTCCAGCGCTCCGGGAACTCGGCGGGCGCGTCCAGGTCGAAGGGGTCGTCGTCCTCGGTCTCGTCGCTCTCGTCCCCGGTGCGGCGGCGGCGCCGGGCCTGGACGGCGGCGACGACCTCGGCCGCGGCCTCCTCGCGGCGGCGCTCGTTGGCGCGCCGTGCCGC
The DNA here is from genome assembly GCF_000280905.1 of Streptomyces sp. AA1529. Taxonomy (GTDB): domain Bacteria; phylum Actinomycetota; class Actinomycetes; order Streptomycetales; family Streptomycetaceae; genus Streptomyces. Next base: position 86,104 of record NZ_ALAP01000055.1, read on the forward strand.
CGCGGTGGCCACCGAGGGCCACACATGGTCGATGGCCGCGTTCACCGCGGCGCCCACCAGCACCGCGAACGCCGAGACGCCGATCCACAGCAGCACGGCGACGGGTGCGGCCAGGGAGCCGTAGATCGTGGGCCCCTCGACGGTGTTGGTCAGGTAGAGCCGCAGCAGGAAGCTGCCGAGCACCCACATCACGAGCGCCACCGACGCTCCGGGGATGTCCTCGCGCCAGGGTGAGCGCACGGGCACGGAGACGTGGTAGAGCGTGGTGAGGAAGACGATGGACAGCAGCAGGACGACCGGCCAGTAGAAGGCGCTGACCAGCCACTGGGCCTGTGGCACCAGGCGCAGCACCGCGTCCGGCCCGGCCACCATGAGCGGCAGCGCCACCGCGCCGATCACCAGCGCGACGAGATACAGCACGAAGGCCAGCAGCCGGGTCCGGACGATGCCGCGCCGTCCGTCCAGTCCGTACATCACGGTGATGGTGTCGATGAAGACGTTCACCGCTCGGGAGCCGGACCACAGGGCCAGGGCGAAGCCGAGGGAGATGACGTCGGGTCCGCCGCCCCTGATGACGTCGTCGATCAGGGGGCGCGCGAGCTGGTCGACGCCCCGGTCGGAGAGCACGGTGGCGGAGGCGTCCAGGAAGTTCTGCCGGATGGTCTCGATCGTGTCGGCGCCCACCCAGTCGAGATAGCCGAGCGAGCCGATCAGGCCGAGCAGCAGCGGGGGGATCGAGATCAGGGTGAAGAACGCCGCCTCGGCCGCCAGCCCCAGGACACGGTACTCCATGCAGGAGTTCACGGTGTCCTTGAGCAGCAGCCAGGCCATCCTCCTCTTGGGGACGTCCCGGTACTTCACCCGCGCCCTGCGGAACTGGTTGCGGGACCGGCGGGGAGCCCACTTCAGGGCCCGTCCGGCGGTCTGCTCAGGGGTTTCCTCGACTGCACGCACCTCTTTAACGTATCGGTATGCCACCCTCGACACACACCGTGACCAACCAGGCCGCACCGCTGACCGACTACGACGTCTTCGCGACCGACGCCGCGCTGGCCGAGGGCGTCGCCCGGCACATCGCCCCCGAGCAGGCCGAGGAGGCCCGGGCCGAGCTGGCCGGACTGGGCCGTGCGGCGGGCTCCGCGCAGGCGCAGGAGTGGGGCAGGCAGGCGAACGAGAACCCGCCGGTGCTGCGCACCCACGACCGGTTCGGGCACCGGATCGACGAGGTGGATTTCCACCCGGCGTGGCACCACCTGATGGAGCAGGCGGTGGACGCCGGGTTGACGGACGCCTGGTCACGGCCCCACGGGCAGCTCCGCCGCACGGCGGGCTTCTACGTGTGGTCGCAGGTGGAGGCCGGGCACAGCTGCCCCGTCTCGATGACGCACGCGGCGGTGCCGGCGCTGCGCAAGGAGCCGGAGCTGGCCGCCGAGTGGGAGCCGCGGCTGAGCGCGCACCGCTACGACTACGGCCTGGACCGGCCGGCGAGCGCCAAGCTCGGGGCGATCGCCGGGATGGGCATGACCGAGAAGCAGGGCGGCAGCGACGTCCGGGCCAACACCACCGAGGCCGTGCCGCTCTCCGGCGAGGGCGAGTACACGCTGCTGGGGCACAAGTGGTTCTGCTCCGCGCCGATGTCGGACGTCTTCCTGGTGCTGGCGCGGACGGCACCGGCGGCCGGGGACGGCGGGCTGACGTGCTTCCTGGTGCCGCGGGTGCTGCCGGACGGCACCCGCAACGCGTTCCGCATCCAGCGGCTGAAGGACAAGCTGGGCAACCGCTCCAACGCCTCCGGTGAGATCGAGTTCGACGGCACGACCTGGGCGCGCCGGGTGGGCGAGGAGGGCCGCGGGGTGGCCACCATCATCGAGATGGTGGCCGCGACCCGGCTGGACTGCGTGACGGGCTCGGCGGCGCTGATGCGGCAGGCGGTGGCGCAGGCCACGCATCACACCGCGCACCGTTCGGCGTTCGGCCGGCCGCTGGTCGAGCAGCCGCTGATGCGCAATGTGCTGGCGGACATGGCGCTGGAGTCGGAGGCGGCCACCACGCTGGCGCTGCGGCTGGCCGCGGCCTACGACAGCGCCGCGGGTGAGGGCCCGCAGGCGGACGCCGACCGCGCGTTCCTGCGGCT
>NZ_ALAP01000056.1 GCF_000280905.1 Streptomyces sp. AA1529
CCCCGCGGCGCGCCCGGCAGCACCGGAGCCGGACGGCACCGCCCCCGCGGCGCGCCCGGAGGCCGGGGCCGCGGCCGACGGGGAGCAGGACGAGGCGCCCGAGCGGACGCCGAACGGCCTGCCGCAGCGCAGGCGCCGCCGGCCGCGCGCAGACGGAGGACCCGCGGCACCCCCGCGCCCGGCGCGCCCGGGGCCCGCCGCCACCGCACACGAGGAACCCGCCCCCGGCGTATGGATGGCCGAACTCCACAGCGGGCTGCACGGCGACAGACCGACGCCGGACCCGGCTCGCGGCAACAGCGACACGTCAGACAAGGATGAGTAGCCGATGGATCACCGCGCGGACATGGACTGGATGCTTAAGGACCTTGCCGAGAGCGTCCCGCAGACCCGTCACATAGTGGTGCTGTCCTCGGACGGCCTGTGCATGGCCCGGTACGACACCGACGTCGACACCGCGGACCGGATCGCGGCGATCGGCTCGGGTCTGCAGAGCCTCTCCGGCGCGGTGGCCGCCGAGTTCCCGCAGAGCGACGGCCGGATGCGGATGGTGGTGATCGAGGTGAGCGGCGGCTTCATGTACCTGATGGCCGCCGGCGCCGGCGCGCATCTCGCCGTGCTCGCGGACGAAGGGGTGGACGCCGGGCTGGTCGGCCAGTGCATGCGCGATCTGGTGGCCCGGATCGGCGCCCATCTGACCAGCCCGCCACGGACCGACGGGCAGGTGCCGTGAGCGAGAACGGCACCGGCTGGGAGGAGAGCGGCCCGGAGCGGCTGTATGTGATCACCGGGGGCCGGGAGGCGGACGCCGCGGGGTCCCGGCTCGACCTGGTGACGCTGATCGTCTCGCGGGAGGACCCCGGGGTGGGGATACAGCCGGAACTGGCCGCCATCCTGCGGATCTGCCGCTCACCGCTCTCCGTCGCCGAGATCTCCGCGCATCTGGCCCTGCCCTCCAGTGCGACCGGTGTGCTGCTCGACGACTTGCTGGCCGACGGGCGGGTCGAGGCACGCGAACCCGCCAGCTCTCTTCCCGACATCGCATTGATTGAGGCGGTAATCGATGGACTCCAAAAGCTCTGACACGGTCATGGAGCCACGGGAGGCCGACCGGCTTCCCTCCTCCGCTTCGTCCGCGGTCAAGATCGTCATCGTCGGCGGGTTCGGCGTCGGCAAGACGACGCTGGTCCGCTCGGTCAGCGAGATCAGGCCGCTGACCACCGAGGAGACGATGACCCGGGCGAGCACCGGCATCGACGACCTCGCCGGGGTCGAACACAAGTCCGCGACGACCGTGGCGATGGACTTCGGCCGGATCAGCCTCAACGAGGAGCTGGTGCTCTACCTCTTCGGCACGCCCGGGCAGCAGCGCTTCTGGTTCCTGTGGAACGGGCTGTTCGAAGGCGCGCTGGGTGCCGTGGTGCTGGTCGACACCCGGCGGCTGGAGGTCAGCTTCGACGTGATCGGAAGGCTGGAGGAGGCGGGGGTGCCGTTCGTCATCGCCGTCAACGCCTTCCCGGACGCGGCCAATTACCCGACCGAGGAACTGCGGTCAGCGCTCGACCTGCCCACGAGTGTGCCGATCGTGGTCTGCGACGCGCGGCGCCGCGAATCCAGCCGGGACGTCCTCATCTCGCTGATGCACCATCTGCGCGACAACACCCTGACCAGCGGAACCGAGCTGACGGCGGAATCGGGCTGACAGCGCAGCCGGGCCGGCGGGGCCTGCGGGCCCCGCCCCCGGTCGGCCCGCGGCGCCCCGCGCCGACGCCCGGCGCGGGGCGCCGGCGCACCGGCGGCGCGCGGGTCAGGCCGAACGGTCGTCGATCTCCCGCACGGCGCTGAGCCGGGCGAGCGGGGCCGTGCCCTCGGTCGCCTCCCGGAACGCCCTGAGCCCTTCGAAGAGCACGGCGCGCGCCTTGGGCGGCATCGCCTCCAGCGTCGCGGTCAGCGCCTCCTCGCGGCGGAGCCGCAGCTCGCCGAGGTACTTGCGGCCCTGGTGGGTCAGCTGCAGCTCCAGCTCCCGCCGGCTGACCTGACTGGGCAGCCGCTCCAGGAAGCCGAGCGCCTGGAGGCGGTCGCACAGCCGGCTGACCGACGAGGGGGCCGACCCCAGCATCTCCCCCAGCATGCGCAGATTCATCCCCTCCTCGCGGTCCAGGCAGTAGAGGACGCGCAGTTGGGAGGCCGAGACCGGGGAGGAGGAGACCGCGTCGCGGCCGTGCTCCCACAGGACTTCCAGCAGCTCGATGACCTCCCCCACCGCCCCGGCCGCCCCGGCGCCGGCCGGTCCACTGCGGCCGCCGGGAGGGTCGCCGGTCACTGCGCCGCTCCGCACCGGCACGACCGGTCTGGGGCGGGGGTCGAAGCCACGTTTCACTCCACAAGTTCGGCACTTTTGCCGCCCGGCGCTGCGGGACTCGCCCGCCGCCGTCAAGGGCCGGTACGAGTTTATCCCTCCGTGCCCGCCGCGGACAGGCCCGCCTCACCAGCGCAGCGGGGTGCGGGCATCCCGGAACCCGCCGGGCGCGGCGCCGGAGCGGCACTCACAGCCGCCGCACAGGTCCAGCACAGGTGGATGACAGGGCCGTTCGCGAGGTTCGGACCCATGCTCGCCGAGACCCCGGCCGCCCACGCCACCGGACACCCGGCCCGGCTCGCCGCCGACGGGACGGTGGCCCCTCCGGCCGGCGGCCCGGCGCGGAGCCGGCGGCCGTGCTTCTCGTCCCGAGCCGCACGGGCACCCGCGGCTGCGCGCCCGTCGCGCCACAACGGACCTGAAAGAAAGCGGACTCCAGTATGACCACCCTCCATCCTTCCGGCAGCGCGGCGGAGGCGCCGCTCCCCGGTCCCGGCCCCGCCGCCGGGCGCCGGGGCGGCCTCGGCCGGCAGCTCAGGGCCCGGGCACGGTACCGACGAGCCGGGCGGCCGCGCTGGGAGTCCCCCGCGTTCTGGGCGCTGCTGGCCGTCACCGCCGTGCTGTACCTGTACGGCCTCGGCTCCTCGGGCTACGCCAACTCCTTCTACTCGGCCGCCGCCCAGGCGGGTGGCAGCAGCTGGAAGGCGTTCCTGTTCGGTTCGCTCGACGCGGGCAACGCCATCACCGTCGACAAACCGCCGGCCGCGCTGTGGCCGATGGGCCTCTCCGTCCGGCTCTTCGGCCTGGGGTCCTGGCAGATCCTGGTGCCGCAGGCGCTGCTGGGCGTCGCGTCCGTCGGCGTGCTGTACTCGGCGGTACGCCGCCGCACCGGGCCCGCCTCCGGGCTGCTCGCCGGGGCGCTGCTGGCCCTCACCCCGGTGGCGGCGCTGATGTTCCGCTTCAACAATCCCGACGCGCTGCTGTGCCTGCTGATGGTGGCGGCACTGTGGTGCATGGGCCGGGCCGTGGAGGACGGCCGCACCAGGTGGCTGGTCCTGGCCGGAGCCTGCTTCGGAGCGGGCTTCCTGGCCAAGGCGCTGCAGGCGTGGCTGATCCTGCCGGTCGCGGCGCTGGTCTATCTGGTCTGCGGGCCGACCCGGCTGCGGAACCGGATCGGGCAGCTGCTGTGCGGCGGGCTGACCACCCTGGTCACCGCGGGCTGGTGGGTCGCGCTCGTGGAGCTGTGGCCCGCCTCCTCGCGCCCCTACATCGGCGGCTCGCAGGAGAACAGCTTCCTGGAGCTGACCTTCGGCTACAACGGCTTCGGCCGGCTGACCGGCGACGAAACCGGCAGTGTCGGAGGCGGCGGGGGCGGAGGCGGCGGTCGCGGCGGCGGCGCCTGGGGGCAGACGGGCCTGGGGCGGCTGTTCAGCGACACCGCGGGCGGTCAGATCTCGTGGCTGCTCCCGGCCGCCCTGCTGTTCCTGGTCGCGGGGCTGGTGCTGGCGGGCAGGGCGTCCCGCACGGATCCGCTGCGGGCCTCGTTCCTGCTGTGGGGCGGCTCGCTGCTGAGCACGGCTGCGACCTTCAGCTTCATGTCCGGGATCTTCCACGACTACTACACCGTCGCGCTGGCGCCCTATATCGCGGCCGTGGTGGCCATGGGGGCCGCCGCGCTGTGGCGGGAGCCGAGCCGGCCGCTGCGGAACGCGGTCCTGGCGGCGGCGGTCGCCGGGACGGCGGGCTGGGCGTTCGTCCTGCTGGGCCGGGCGCCGGACTGGTTCCCGTGGCTGCGCTGGGCGGTGCCGGCCGCGGGTGCGGCGGCGGCCTGCGGACTGCTGGCGGCCGCCGTACTGCCCCGCACCCTGGGTGCCGCGGTCGCCGCGCTGGGACTGCTCGCCGCGGTCGCCGGGCCGGTGGCCTACACGGTGAGCACCGTCGGTACGCCGCACACCGGCTCGATCGTCACGGCGGGCCCCGCGGTGAGCAGGGGCGGGCCACCCGGCATGCGGGGCGGGGGCAAGGGCATGCCGGGCCCGGGCATGGAGCGCCCCGCCCCCGGAGCGGGACAGGGACAGGGCGCGGGACCGGGCCGCGGACAGCCGACCGGCGGCCGGCAGGGCTCCCCGGGCGGCGGAAAGGGCACTCAGCAGGGTGCCAACGCCGGACCCGGTGTGCCGCCCGGTCCCGGCGGCCCCGGGCAGGGAGCCGGCCGCGGCAGCGGCAAGGACGGCGGACGGGGCGGCCCCGGCGGCGGGGGCGGGATGGGCGGGCTGCTCAACGGCAGCCGGGTCTCCTCGAAGGCGGCGGCGCTGCTGCGCGCGGACTCCGGGTCCTACACCTGGGCGGCCGCCGCCGTCGGTTCGCAGAACGCGGCGAGCTACCAGCTCTCCACCGAGCTGCCGGTGATGGCGATCGGCGGCTTCAACGGAACCGACCCCTCGCCCACGCTCGCGCAGTTCGAGAAGTACGTGGAGCAGGGGCGGATCCACTACTTCATCGCGGGTTCCCGGGGCGGCCCCGGAGGGGACCGGGGCACCTCCGCGCGGATCAGTTCGTGGGTGGCGGAGAAGTACACCGAGGTGCAGGCAGGCGACGCCACCTTCTACGACCTCACCCGGCCGAAGGAGGCGGCAGCGGAGTGACCGTGCCCGCGGGCGGCAGGACCGGCGCCGGAACCGGCCCTGCCGCCCGCGCCCGGTCCGGCCGGTCCGGCCGGTCCGGCCCGGGCTTGCGGGAGACCGGACGGCTGTCGTGACCGGCCCATTGACCGAGCGGTTGCGGGAGACCTAGATTCCCGAACCGACAGGAAACCTTCCTGACGTATTCCGGCCGTCCGGTGCGGTACCGCACCGGACGGCCGGACCGGACAGACAGGGCACCGCGATGGCCGCACCGACCGTTCGCAGCGGTACCGGCGCCCCGGGCACCCCCCGCGTGCTGCGCGCCATGAACGACCGCGCCGCACTCGACCTGCTCGTGGCGCACGGCCCGCTCACCCGGACCCGGATCAGCGCACTGACCGGCCTGTCCAAACCGACCGCCTCCCAGCTCCTGGGCCGACTCGCGGAGACGGGCCTGGTGCGCACCCGCAGCAAGGAGCGCGGCAGGCCCGGTCCCGACGCGCTGCTGTACGAGATCGACCCGAGAGCCGCCCGGGTGGCCGCGCTCTCCGTGGACCCCCGGGGCGTCTCCGCGGTGGTCGCCGACATCGCGGGCACCGTCGTCGGCCGTGCCCGGGTGGCGGCGGAGCCGGCCGCCGAAGGGTCCCGCGACAGGACCGCGTGGCTGGTCGGGGAGGCCGTGGACCGCGCGCTGCGTCAGGCCGGCTCGGGGCAGCACCGCCCGCACACCACCGTCGTCGGGACCCCCGGTGCGGTCGATCCCCGCTCGGGCGAGCTGCGGTACGCGCCGCACCTGCCCGGCCTGCACTCCCGCACCCTGCACACGGAGCTCGCCGAAGCGCTGGGCGGCCCGGTGGTCATCGAGAACGACGTGAATCTCGCGGCGTTGGCGGAACGGCACACGGGTGCCGCCCGGGGCCACGACGACTTCGTCCTGCTGTGGGTCGACGACGGCATCGGCGCCGCCGTCTTCGTCGACGGCGTCCTGCTGCGCGGGGCGACGGGCGGGGCGGGCGAGCTCGGCTACATGCCGCTGCCCGGGGCTCCGCTCGCCCGGGGCGGCCCGGGCGCGTACGCGGGGCCCGATGCCGGAGGCGGATTCCAGAGCCTGGTCTCGGTGCCGGCGGTGCGCCGCCTCGCGGGCGGCGCACCGCCGGCCGAGGCGCTGGCCGACCCGCGGGTGCGGGCCGAGACCGGGCGCAGGCTGGCCGACGGGATCGCCGTCCTGGCCGCGGTCCTCGACCCGCCTCTGGTCGTGCTGTCCGGCGCCGTGCCGCGCGCCGGAGGGGAGGAGCTGCGCGCGCTGGTGGAGCGCGAGTTGACCGGGCTGGCGCTGCCCCGGCCGCTGCTGCGGCTGAGCGAGCCGACGGACGACCCGGTCCTGGCCGGGGCGCTGCTGTCCGCCCTGGCGCGGGCCCGTGACGACGTGTTCGACACCGGCTGAGCGTGCGGCGGCGCACCGTACCGCCCCACCGCTTTCTTGCGCACGGACCGATCCCGCGGCGTCCCGCACCCCCGCAGCGTCACCCGCACCGGAGCACAGGACGGAGAGAGATGAAACTGGCCGTGGTCGGCGGAGGCTCGACCTACACACCCGAACTCGTCGACGGCTTCGCACAGTTGCGTCACATCCTGCCGATCGACGAGTTGGCCCTGATCGATCCGGCGGCCGACCGGCTGACCCGCGTCGGAGGCCTGGCCCGGCGCATCTTCGCCCGGCAGGGCCACCCCGGCACCGTCACCGCGACGGACGACCTGGAGGCCGGCGTGGACGGTGCGGACGCCGTGCTGCTCCAGCTGCGGGTGGGCGGCCAGGCCGCCCGGGAGCAGGACGAGACCTGGCCGCTGGAGTGCGGCTGCGTCGGTCAGGAGACCACCGGCGCCGGAGGGCTGGCCAAGGCGCTGCGCACCGTGCCGGTCGTGCTGGACATCGCCGACCGGGTGCGGCGCGGCAACCCCGACGCCTGGATCATCGACTTCACCAACCCGGTCGGCATCGTCACCCGCGCGCTGCTCGGCGCCGGGCACAAGGCGGTCGGGCTGTGCAACGTGGCCATCGGCTTCCAGCGGAAGTTCGCGCGGCTGCTGGAGACCGCTCCCGCCCAGGTGCATCTGGAGCACGTCGGGCTCAACCACCTCACCTGGGAGCTGGGCGTCCGGCTCGGCGGCCCGGACGGCACCGACGTGCTGCCCCGCCTGCTGGCCGAGCACGGTGCGGCCGTCGCCGAGGACGTGCGGCTGCCCCGCGCACTGGTCGAGCACCTGGGCGTGGTGCCGTCCTACTACCTGCGCTACTACTACGCACACGACGAGGTGGTGCGCACCCAGCGGGAAGGGCCCACCCGGGCAGCCGAAGTGGCCGCGCTGGAGCGGGAACTGCTGGAGATGTACGCCGATCCGGCCCTGGACACCAAGCCCGGACTGCTGGCCCGCCGCGGCGGTGCCTACTACTCGGAGGCAGCCGTCGACCTGGCCGCCTCCCTGCTGCGCGCAGGCGGCAGCACCCACCAGGCGGTCAACACGCTCAACCGGGGAACACTGCCCTTCCTGCCGGACGACGCGGTGATCGAGACCCAGGCCCGGATCGACCGGGAGGGCGCCCATCCCCTGCCGGTACCCGCGCTCGACCCGCGGTTCGCCGGGCTCGTCTCGCACACGGCCGCGTACGAGGAACTGGCCCTGCGCGCCGCGCTGCACGGCGGCCGCGACCGGGTCCTCGCCGCTCTGCTCGCGCACCCCCTCGTCGGCCAGTTCGACCGGGCCGAGCAGCTGACCGACCGGCTTCTCGCGCACAACAAGGAGCACCTCGCGTGGGCCTGAACCGCACCCGTTCCGCCGCGCCCGCCGCCGGACCGGCGCCCGCGGCGTCCGCCGCCGCGGGCACTGCCGGGTGCCCGGAACGTGCTCCGGACACCGGCCGCCCCTCCCCCGCCCTCCTGGCCGTGGACGCGGGCAACAGCAAGACCGATGTGGCGCTGCTCGGCGCCGACGGCAGGGTGCTGGGCACCGCGCGCGGCGGCGGCTTCCGCCCGCCCGCCGTGGGGGTCGGCGCCGCCGTGGACGTCCTCGCCGAGGCCGTCGAGCGGGCGCACGCCGCGGCCGGGCCGGGCGGCGCCGCCGCTCCCGTGCGGCAGGTGACGGCCTGTCTGGCCAACGCGGACCTGCCCGTCGAGGAGGAGGCCCTGGCGGCGGCGCTCACCGCGCGCGGCTGGGGGCGGCGGGTGGCCGTGCACAACGACACGTTCGCCGTGCTGCGCGCCGGGCTCACCGCGCGGGACGGCGAGGCGGCAGCCCGCGGGGTGGCCGTCGTGTGCGGCGCCGGGATCAACTGCGTCGGCGTCCGGTCCGACGGGCGCACCGCGCGCTTTCCGGCCCTGGGACGGCTCTCCGGGGACTGGGGCGGCGGCGGAGGGCTGGGTGAGGAGGCGCTGTGGCACGCGGCGCGCGCCGAGGACGGCCGGGGCGAGCCCACCCTGCTGCGTACGGCCGTGCCCGCGCACTTCGGTCTGGGGTCGGTGCACGCGCTGATCGAGGCCGTGCATCTGGGGCGTATCGCCTGGGAGCGGCGGCTGGAGCTGGTGCCGGTGCTCTTCGCGGCGGCCGGCCGGGGGGACGCGGTCGCGGACGGGCTGATCGCACGAATGGCCGATGAGGTGGTCACGATGGCGGTGGTGGCGCTGCGCGAGCTGGATCTGCTGGCGGAGGAGGTCCCGGTGCTGCTCGGCGGGGGCGTCCTCGCCGCGGGCCAGGCGCTGCTGGACGACCGCGTCACCCGGCTGCTGGCGGAGCGCGCCCCGCGAGCCGTCCCCCGTGTGGTGCGGGCCCGCCCGGTGCTCGGGGCCGCTCTGCTGGGCCTGGACGCGCTCGGCGCACCCGTCGATGCACACGACCGCGCACGCCGGCACTTCGAGCCGCCGCGGCCCCCCGACGGCGCGCCGGCCCCGGCCCCGGACTGACCGCGCCCGGCGGCGGAATCCCGGCCCCGCCGGGGAGCACGACGGCGGTCCGGGAGGGAGGATGGGAGGGTACGGCCCCGTCCAGGGAGGTAGCCGGCGTCGTGACGAACCACGAGGAGCCGCCCGAGGGTGAGACCGGCGGGGTGCCGGGGGTCAGCCTCTCCCCGCCCGGTGGGCTCCTGGATGTGCTGGGGGTCGGCGCCGTACTGCTGGACGCGCAGGGGCGCATCGTCCTGTGGAGTCCGCAGGCCGAGCAGTTGTTCGGATACTCGGCGGCGGAGGCCCTGGGCCGGTACGCGGCACCGCTGCTGGTGCCGGAGCGGAGCACCGCGCTCGTCCTCCGCCTCTTCGACGAGGTGATCCGGGAGGGCAGGAGCTGGGCGGGCGTCTTCCCCGTCGTGTGCAAGGACGGCCGGATCCGCCAGCTGGAGTTCCGCAACATGCGGCTGCACGACGACCAGGGCGCCCGCTACGCGCTGGCGCTGGTCACGGACCGCGCCGCGCTCCGCGAGGTCGAGCGCGACCTGGCATTCTCCACCCTGCTCATCCGGCAGTCCCCGATGGGCATCGCGGTCATGGACACCGATATGCGCTATGTCTCGGTCAACCCCGCCCTCACCCGCCTCGACGGCGTCGACGAGGAGGGGCACCTGGGCAGGACGGTGCGCGACGTCCTGCCCCCGACCCACGCGCGGGAAGCGGACACGGTGCTGCACCGGGTCCTGGAGACCGGCGAGCCGGTCATCGACCGGGAGGTGCTGGGCAGCGAGACCCCGGGAGGGCGCGGCCACGCCTGGTCCGTCTCCGTCTACCGGCTCGACGACTCCGGCGGGCGCCCGCTGGGCCTCTCCATCTCCGTCACCGACATCACCGCCCGGCACCAGGCCGCGCTCCAGGCCGAGCTGGCCCGGGAACGTCTCTCGCACCTGGCCGAGGCGTCGGTCCGGATCGGCACCACGCTCGACCTGGAGCAGACGGCGCGCGAACTCGCCGAGATCACCGTCCCCGAGCTGGCCGACATCGCCGCCGTCGACGTACTGGACGCGGCCGTGCGGGACCGGCCCGCGGGCATCTCGGCGGAGGGGGGCGCCACCTTCCGCGCCCTCGCGCTGGCCGCCGGCTACCCCACGGTCGCGGTCGAGGCGGCCGACCCGACCGGGCAGGTGGCCCGGTACGGCGCCGAGCGGCTCGTGACCCGCTGCGTCGCCACGGGGCAGCCGGTCGCCGTACCGGCCGTCCAGGAGGAGGACCTGGGCAGGATCGCCCGCGACGAGCACGCCGCCGGGCTCCTCGCCAAGGCGGGCGTCCACTCCTACCTCGCCGTCCCGCTGATCGCCCGCGGCGAGGTGCTCGGTGCGCTCGATCTCAAGCGCACCCGCAACCCGAAGCCCTTCGACCACGACGACACGATCCTGGCCTGCGAGCTGGCCGGGCGGGCCGCCGTCTGCATCGACAACGCCCGCCTCTACCGGCAGCAGCGCAGCATCGCCCTGATGCTGCAGCGCAGCCTGCTGCCGACACCCGCCACCGGCTCCACCCGGCTGCGGATCGCCTCCCGGTACCAGCCGGCCGGGGCGCACAGCGAGATCGGGGGCGACTGGTTCGACGTCCTCGAACTGGCGGAGGACCGCACCGCGCTGGTGGTCGGCGATGTGATGGGCAGCGGCATCAACGCGGCCGCCACCATGGGCCGGCTGCGCACCGCGACCCAGACCCTCGCCCGGCTGGCGCTGCAGCCGACCGAGGTGCTGCACCACCTCGACCAGATCACCACCGGCCTCGATCCGTACTTCGCCACCTGCCTCTACGCCGTCTACGATCCGCGCGGGAACCGCTGCCGGATCGCGTCCGCGGGGCACCTGCCGCCCGTCCTGGTCCCGGCGCGGGGCGAGCCGCGGCTGGTGGAGGTGGTGCCCGGCACCCCGCTGGGCATCGGCGGCGGCACGCACAGCACGGTCGCCGTCGACCTGTGCCCGGGCGACCTGCTCGTGCTCTACACCGACGGCCTGATCGAGACGCGGCGCGACGACATCGAGGACCGGCTGGAGGTGCTGCTCGGTCTGCTGCGCCCGGTCGCCGGCTCGGGCGACTCCCTGGAGCAGACCTGCGACCTCCTCCTCGAAGCGCTGCGCAGCCCCGAGAACCACGACGACGTGGCGCTGCTCCTCGTCAGCCCGACGGAGTAGTGCGGCGGCGGGCGCCGGGGCCGGAAGGGGGTCCGGCGCGCGACGGACGTAGGCTCGGACGGGAGCAGGGCCGTGACCGGATGCGGCCCGTCATGGCTGGAAGGCGACCGTGACCGCGAACACCGAGCACCCGTCCCTGCTGGATCTGCCGCCGCTGACCGCGGAGCACTTCGCCGCCGTCGAGGACAAGGTGGCCTCGTTGCTGCGGACCCGGTGCGATGTCGTGGCGATGCAGGGCGAGGCGCTGCTCCCGCTGGAGGCGTGCATCCGTGCGGCGGCGCCGCGCGGCAGTACGGCGCTGAACGTGGTCACCGGGCCCTACGGCGAGACGTTCGGCGGCTGGCTGCGGTCGTGCGGCGCGGAGGTCGTCACCCTGACCGCGCCGTTCACCGGCGCCGTCGGCGCGGACGAGGTGGCCCGGGCGCTGCGCGAGCACCCGGAGACCGGCCTGGTGAGCCTCGTCCACGCGGAGGCGGCGACCGGCAACACCAACCCGGTCGCCGAGATCGGCGCCGTCGTGCGCGAGCACGGGGCGCTGCTGATGCTGGACGCGGTCGCCTCGGTGGGGGCCGAGCCGCTGCTGACCGACGCCTGGGGCGTGGACCTGTGCGTCATCGGCGGCCAGAAGGCGCTGGCCGGACCGGCCGGGGTGTCCGCCGTGTCGGTCAGCGCCCGCGCGTGGGACCGGATCGCCGCGAACGAAGGCGCGCCCCGCGGCTCCTATCTGTCGCTGCTGGACTGGAAGGAGCGGTGGCTGGACGGCGGCCGGAAAGCGCTGCCGCACGCCCCGGCGCAGTTGGAGATGCTGGCCCTGGAAGCGGCCGTCGACCGGGTGCTCGAGGAGGGCCTGGACTCCTCGATCGCCCGGCACCGGGCGGCGTCGGCCGCGACGCGCGCCGGCGTGCGGGAACTCCCGGCGCTGGCCGCGTATGTGACGCGGGATCGGGACGCTGCCCCGGCCGCGACGACGCTCCGCGTCCCGGCGGACGACGTCGACGCACGCCAGGTGGTCGCCGCGGCGCTCACCGCGGACCCGGGTGTACCGCTGCAGGCAGCGGGCGGTGCCCTGGCCGCCGAGGTGCTGCGCGTCAACCACTACGGGCGGTCGGCCGACCGCACGGTCGTGCGGGACACGCTGGCGGCGCTGGCCGGTGGCCTGGCCGCGCTCGGTGTGCCCGGCGCAGCGGATGCGGGGGACCGGGCGGGCGAGGCCGCCGCCGCGGCGTGGGAGAGCGCGCTGCGGGCGTGACCCGCGGCAGGCGGTGCGGGCCGTGCTCACTCCGGCCAGGGTGACTCCAGGACGGCGCGGACGAAGTCGCCGCGCCGGAAGTGCGGGTCGTAGTGGGCGAGGACGTCCGCCTTGACGTTGCCGAAGGTCGTCTCCGGCTTCGGCTGCACACCGTCCGCGAACGCCCGCAGGATGCCCTGTTTGAACGCCGGGCGCGGGTGTGCGGCGACCACGGCCGCGCGGTCGGCGGCGGAGATCTCGCCGTACCCGGAGCCGAGCACGTCGTACTCCACCCCGGCGGCCATCAGCGCCACCTCGGGCTCCATGAACTCCGGGATGCCGGGCGTCGTGTGCAGGGCGACGGCGGTCCACACCCGCCGGACGCGGTCCTCGGGGACCTGGCGGGCGGTCAGGAAGCGGCGGGCTTCCTGGGCGCCGTCCACCTCGAAGCGCCGTCCGCTGCCGTGGAAGGGCGCGCCGAGACCGACGTCGTGGAAGAGCGCCGCGATGTAGAGCAGTTCCGCGTCGTGGCCGATTCCGCCCACGCCTCCCAGGAGGCTGCCGAAGAAGTACACCCGCCGCGAGTGGTCGTAGATCAGGTCGCTGCTGGTGTCGCGCACCAGTTCGGTGGCCTCCGCGGCCAGGCGGGAGTCCGGCACGCGCACGCCTGCCGGACCGTGCTGTTCACCCATGGCCTGCTGGCCTCCTTCTCCGCCCCCGCGTCGTCCGCCGGGTGTGCGGCGGGGTCAGTGCCCTTCGGGGGCGGGTTCCAGGACGAGGACCGGGATCTCGCGGTCGGTCCTGCGCTGGTAGTCGGCGTAGTCGGGGTACGCCTCCACGGCACGCTCCCACCACACGGCCTTCTCCTCCCCGGTGACCTCACGGGCCGTCATGTCCTGCCGCACCGGGCCGTCCTGGAGCTCGACCCGGGGATCGGCGAGCACGTTGCGGTACCAGACAGGGTGCGAGGGCGCCCCGCCCAGCGACGCCACCGCCGCGTACCGTCCGTCGTGCTCCACCCGCATCAGCGGCGTCTTGCGGACCTTGCCGCTCTTCGCCCCCCTGGTGGTCAGGACGATGACGGGCATGCCCCGCATCGTGGTGCCCTCCCGGCCGCCGGAGCGCTCGTACAGGTCCACCTGGTCGCGCACCCACTGCTCGGGGCTCGGCGCGTATTCGCCCTCGACAGGCATGTGTCCGCCCTTCCGTCGTACCGTCCGGGTCCGTCCCGGAACCGCCGGGCCGTCGCCCGCGGCCCTCTCGGCTTACCACGGGCAGCGGGGGCGTACACGTACCCGGGTGCGGAGCAGGGGCGGCCGAGGCGCGTGCGCACGGCGGGGATAGCGTGGCGGGGCACGTGCCGACGGGCACGTGGTCGGTACATTCAAGCGGAGGTAGGGGCTGTCGTGGCCGGTATAGAGGACGCACGCAAGACCTTTGACAAGTTCGACCGGAACGGCGACGGGGTCGTCACCCCGGTCGAGTTCCAGCAGGCCATGGTGGAACTGGGGGACCTGCACTACACCGTGGGCCTCGCGGAGGCCATCGTGAGCACCCGGGACGCGAACGGCGACGGCGTCCTGACCTTCGAGGAGTTCTTCGACAAGGCCAAGGACCTCTGACAGCCGGTGGTCCCCACGGGGCTCCGCCTCGCGCAGACCAGGCGGCCGCCCGGGCGGGCGGCCGCCTCCGTCGTCCTTCCGGCGGGCCGGACAGGGCGCTCGGGACACCGGTCCCGGGCGCGGGCGGCGCGCCGCCCGACCGGGCCGGACACCACCCGCGCTCCGCGGCAACCCGGCCCGCCCGCAGGGCGGTTGGCGGCCGGGTCCGGCCGCCCGGAGGCGACCTCGGGGCACCGGGCGCTTGGTGGGCGGTCGTAGAGTGTCACCCACGAGATCGTTGCCCCGGCAGACCACCGGGGCGGAATGTCTGGGGCGCACCAATGACGGAAACCGGGGACGGACAGCGGCCGCTCAACACGGGTACGGCACACTCGGCACGGGTCTACGACTACATCCTGGGCGGCAAGAACCACTACGAGGCGGATGCGGCCGCCGGTGAGGCCATGATCGAGGTCTGGCCCGCGCTGCCGGTGCACATGCGGGCCAACCGGGCGTTCATGCTCCGGGCGAGCCGCTACCTGGCGCGCGAATGCGGGATCCGGCAGTTCCTGGACATCGGCACCGGGCTGCCCACCTCGCCCAACCTGCACGAGGTCGTCCAGGCGGTCGAGCCGGGCGCCCGGGTCGTCTACGTCGACAACGACCCGATCGTGCTGAACTACGCGCAGGCGCTGCTCGCCAGCACCCCGCAGGGCCGCACCACCTATGTCCACGCGGACATGCGGGATCCGGACGCGATCCTCGGCTCGCCCGAGTTCCAGGCGACGCTGGACCTCGACGAGCCGATCGCGCTGCTGGTCATCGGGATGCTGCACTTCATCCACCCGTCCGACGACGACCACGGGCTGCTGCGCAGGCTGCTGGAGCCGCTGCCGCCCGGCAGCTACCTGGCCGCGACCGTCGGCACCGCGGACTTCGCGCCGCAGGAG
The DNA here is from genome assembly GCF_000280905.1 of Streptomyces sp. AA1529. Lineage (GTDB taxonomy): Bacteria > Actinomycetota > Actinomycetes > Streptomycetales > Streptomycetaceae > Streptomyces. Next base: position 14,905 of record NZ_ALAP01000056.1, read on the forward strand.
GTGGGCCGGGTCGCGGAGCAGTACGCGGCGGAGGGGATGCCGATGGCGCTGCGCACCCGCCAGGAGGCGGCCGCCTTCTTCACCGGGCTCGACCTCGTGGAGCCCGGTCTGGTGCAGGTCCACAAGTGGCGGCCCGACGCGGAGGACGAGCAGGTACGGGACGAGGACATCGCCATGTACGGCGCGCTGGCCCGCAAGCCCCGCTGACGCGCCCGCGCGCCTCCGCGCCGGGCCCCTCCGCTCACTGGTCGGAGTAGCGCAGCTCCCCCACCGTCCAGGCGCTCACGTCCCGGATGGCGATCCGGTACATCCCGCCCGTCTCGGGGATGCCCACCGCGCCCTGCAGGATCCGGGCGACGTGGAAGTGCAGGTAGGAGGGCGCCTCGGTCCCGGCGCTCGCGGCGTCCTCCAGGACCGGGACGAAGGAGCCCGCGAACGGGCCGAGCCGGTCGGAGTCCCGCAGGACCTCGGCCACTCGCTGCCTCCACACCGACTCGGGGGCCAGCCGCCCGGTGATGACGGCTCCGTGGACCACGACGGTGAGGGACATCTGGTTGGTCTGCTCCGACTCCACCGTGGCGGCGATGTCGACGAGCAGCTCGTCAGCGTTCGGCATGGCTGGTGATGCTATAGGGCCGGGCAGCACGTCCGCGACAGGCCCGCGTCCCGCGGTTCCGCCGCCGCCCGCGCGCGCCCGGCGCACCGGGCCGCGGCAGCTCCGCGGCGTACCATCACCCGTGTGGCGAACAGATCGACCTCGGCGCAGCAGCTGCGGGACCTGGCACGGCTGCGCCGGGTGCGCGACCGGATCGACCGGGAGTACGCGCAGCCGCTGGACGTCGAGGCCCTCGCGCGTGGCGTGAACATGTCGGCCGGGCATCTCAGCCGCCAGTTCCGGCAGGCCTACGGCGAGTCCCCGTACTCCTACCTGATGACCCGGCGCATCGAACGCGCGATGGCGCTGCTGCGGCGCGGGGACCTCAGCGTCACCGAGGTCTGCTTCGCCGTCGGCTGCTCGTCGCTGGGCACCTTCAGCACCCGCTTCACCGAACTGGTCGGCATGCCGCCCAGCACCTACCGGCGGCGCACCGCGGACGATCCGGCGGGGCTGCCGCCGTGCGTCGCCAAGCAGGTGACCAGGCCGGTCAGGAATCAGCCGGAGGGCCGGCCGGCCGGGAACCAACCGGTCAGGAATCGAGAAGCACCCCCGGCGGGCCGGGGCTAGCGTGAGCCCCATGGACATCAGCATTCACACCACCGTTCTCCCGCACGACGATCCGGATGCCTCGCTGGCCTTCTACCGCGACACCCTCGGCTTCGAGGTCCGCACCGACGTGGGCTCCGGGGCGATGCGCTGGATCACCGTCGGACCCGCGGACCAGCCGGGCACCTCCATCCTCCTGGCACCTCCGGCCGCCGACCCCGGGATCACCGACGACGAGCGCCGGACCATCGCCGAGATGATGGCCAAGGGCACCTACGGCTGGATCCTGCTGGCCACCCGGGACCTGGACGGCACCTTCCAGAAGCTGCAGGAAGGCGACGCCGAGGTCGTCCAGGAGCCGACCGAGCAGCCCTACGGCGTCCGCGACTGCGCCTTCCGCGATCCGGCGGGCAACCAGATCCGCATCCGGGAAGTGCGCTGAGCCTCACGCCGGCCGCGGGCGGCACCCGGTAAGCACGAGGGGCGGCACCGGACCGGCCGTGGCCTCACCACGCCGGTCCGACCGCACAGGCGAGGAATCCGCGGGCCGCACGGCACCGCGCGAAGAACGGGAGACAGGATGAGCAGGACCGGTGAAGCGGACGGGCAGCCGCCCGCGCGGCACGTCGCCGACAGCCACGACCTGATCCGCGTGCACGGGGCGCGCGAGAACAACCTCAGGGACGTCGGCATCGAGCTGCCCAAGCGGCGACTGACGGTGTTCACCGGCGTCTCCGGCTCCGGCAAGAGCTCACTGGTGTTCCACACCATCGCAGCGGAGTCGCAGCGGCTGATCAACGAGACCTACAGCGCCTTCGTGCAGGGCTTCATGCCGAACCAGGCACGGCCCGAGGTGGACGTCCTCGACGGGCTGACCACCGCGATCATCGTCGACCAGCAGCGGATGGGCGCCGACCCCCGCTCCACGGTCGGCACCGCCACCGACGCCAACGCGATGCTGCGCATCCTCTTCAGCAGGCTCGGACAGCCGCACATCGGCTCCCCCAACGCGTTCGCCTTCAACGTCCCCTCGGTCCGGGCCAGCGGGGCGCTCACCGTCGAGCGCGGCCCCGGCAGGAACAGGACGGTCAAGCAGACCTTCGCCCGCACCGGGGGCATGTGCACCCGCTGCGAGGGGCGCGGCGCGGTCTCCGACATCGACCTCACCCAGCTCTACGACGACTCCAAGTCCCTGGCCGAGGGCGCGTTCACCATTCCCGGCTGGAAGTCGGACAGCTTCTGGACCGTGCGGGTCTACGCCGAGTCGGGCCTCCTCGACCCGGACAAGCCGATCCGCGACTACACCGAGCAGGAGATGCGGGACTTCCTCCACCGGGAGCCGACCAAGGTGAAGGTCGAGGGGGTGAACCTCACCTACGAGGGGCTGATCCCCAAGATCCGGAAATCCTTCCTGGCCAAGGACAGGGAAGCCCTGCAGCCGCACATCCGGGAGTTCGTGGACCGCGCGGTCACCTTCACCACCTGCCCGGAGTGCGACGGCACCCGGCTGTCCGAGGCGGCCCGCTCCTCACGGATCGGCGGGATCAGCATCGCCGACGCCTGCGCGATGCAGATCAGCGACCTGGCCGCCTGGGTCCGCGGGGTGACCGAACCATCGGTGGCGCCGCTGCTGGGCACGCTGGGCAGGACGCTCGACTCGTTCGTCGAGATCGGCCTCGGCTACCTCTCGCTCGACCGGCCCTCGGGCACCCTCTCGGGCGGCGAGGCACAGCGCGTCAAGATGGTGCGCCAGCTGGGCTCCTCGCTCACCGACGCCACGTACATCTTCGACGAGCCCACGGCCGGGCTGCACCCCCACGACATCGGGCGGATGAACGAGCTGCTGCTGCGGCTGCGGGACAAGGGCAACACCGTGCTCGTCGTGGAGCACGAACCGCAGACGATCGCGGTCGCCGACCATGTCGTCGACCTCGGCCCCGGCGCCGGCACCGCCGGAGGCACCGTCTGCTTCGAGGGCACCGTCGAGGGGCTGCGCGCGGGCGGCACGCTCACCGGGCGCCACCTCGACGACCGCGCACGGCTCAAGGAGACCCCGCGCAGCCCGGCCGGCGCACTGGAGATCCGCGGCGCCGGGACGCACAACCTGCGGAACGTCGACGTCGACATCCCGCTCGGGGTGCTGACCGTGGTCACCGGCGTCGCCGGTTCCGGCAAGAGCTCGCTCGTCCACGGCGCACTGCCCCGGCAGGCCGCCGCGGCCGGAACCGAAGTGGTCGCCGTCGACCAGGGCGCCGTCCGCGGGTCGCGGCGCAGCAACCCGGCGACCTTCAGCGGGCTGCTGGACCCGGTCCGCAAGGCGTTCGCCAAGGCCAACGGCGTCAAACCGGCCCTCTTCAGCGCCAACTCCGCGGGCGCCTGCCCGGACTGCAAGGGGACCGGGGTCGTCTACACCGACCTGGCGATGATGGCCGGCACCGCCACGACCTGCGAGGAGTGCGACGGGAAGCGGTTCCAGCCGGAGGTGCTGGAGTACCGGCTCGGCGGCCGCGACATCAGTGAGGTGCTGGCGATGCCGGTGGCCGAGGCCGCGGAGTTCTTCGCGGCCGGGGAGGCCCGTACCCCGGCCGCGCACCGCGTCCTCGAGCGCCTCGCCGATGTCGGGCTCGGCTACCTCCGGCTGGGCCAGCCGCTGACCACACTGTCGGGCGGCGAGTTGCAGCGGCTGAAACTGGCGACCCGGATGGCCGGCAAGGACGGCGTCTACGTCCTGGACGAACCGACCGCCGGGTTGCACCCCGCCGATGTCGAGCAGTTGCTGGGCCTGCTCGACCGGCTGGTGGACTCCGGCACCTCGGTCGTCGTCGTCGAGCACCACCGGGCGGTGATGGCGCACGCCGACTGGATCATCGACCTGGGTCCGGGAGCCGGCCACGAGGGCGGCCGGATCGTCTTCGAGGGCACGCCGGCCGACCTGGTCGCCGGGCGCTCCACGCTCACCGGGGAGCATCTGGCGGACTACGTCGGCGGCTGAGCCGAGGCGCGCGGGCGGCACCGCCGCGACGCCCGTCAGCCGGCCGCCGGGCCCCGGCCGCCGGACGAGGGCACGAGGGTGCGGCCGTCCTCGCGCAGCGCCTCGGCAGTGGCGGTGCCGGTGATTCCTGCGACCGGACCCTGGTAGAGGAGCTGCCCGCCGTGCCGCCCGGGGCCGGGACCGAGGTCGATCAGCCAGTCGGCATGCCGGACGACATCGAGGTTGTGCTCGATCAGTACGACGGTGTGCCCCTGGTCCACCAGGCCGTCGAGGAGGGCCAGCAGGGTGTCGATGTCCTGCAGGTGCAGTCCGGTGGTGGGCTCGTCGAGGACGTAGAGGGCCGGACCGGCGGCGTCCCGGAGCTCCTTTACGATCTTCACCCGCTGGCACTCGCCGCCCGAGAGGGTGGTCAGCGGCTGGCCGAGCCGCAGATATCCCAGACCGACGTCGTCGAGGCGGCGGAGGGCGCGGACGATCGCGCGGTCCGGGAGCCGTTCGACGGCCTCGTGGACGGTGAGGTCACCGATGTCGGCGATGGTCAGCCCGCCGACCGTGTACGCCAGCGCCTCGGGCGTGAACCGGCGCCCCTCGCAGGTCTCGCAGACCGTCTCCTGGTCCTCCAGGAAGGCGAGGTCGCCGGCGACGGTCCCCAGACCGTCGCAGCCGGCACAGCCGCCCCGGGAGTTGGAGCTGAACAGCGCTGCGTCGACGCGGTTGCGGCGGGCGAAGAGCGTGCGGACGGCGCCGGCGATCCCGGTGTAGGTGAGGGGCGTGGAGCGCCGGTTGCCGACGACCGGCCGCTGGTCGATCACCACGGCGTCGTGCCGGGCGACGAGTTCCTCCGCGAAGCTGGTCTTCCCCGAACCCGCCACGCCGGTGAGCACGGTCAGCACACCGGTGGGGATGTCGGCCGTCAGCTCGCGGAGGTTGTTGCGCGCGGCGCCGGCCACGGTGAGGTGACCGCGCGGGGTCCGCGGAGCGTCCTTGACCGGCCGGCGCCGCGCCAATGCGGCCGCCGTCGCGGTACCGGCCCGGCGCAGCGCCTCGAAGCCGCCCTGGTGGACGAGTGCGCCGCCCTGCTCCCCCGCGCCCGGGCCGATCTCGACGACCTGGTCGGCGACGGCCATGACCGCGGGGTCGTGCTCGACCACCAGGACGCAGTTGCCCTTGTCCCGCAGCCGCCGGAGCAGCCCGGTCATGGCGGAGACGTCGTGGGGGTGCAGCCCTACGGTGGGCTCGTCGAAGACGTAGATCATCTCGGTGAGGCTGCTGCCCAGGTGCCTGAGGGTCTTGATCCGCTGCGCCTCGCCCCCGGAGAGCGTCGCGGTGCCGCGGCCGAGGTGCAGATAGCCGAGCCCGATGGCGGTCATCGCCCGGAGCCGCTCGGTGAGGGCGGAGACGACCGGTGCCACCCGCGCCTCGGTCACCTCCCCCAGCAGTCCGACGAGTTCGGCGACCTCCATCCGGGCCAGCTCGCCGATGGTGCGGCCCAGCACCGTGGCCGACCGGCTCGCCTCGCACAGTCGGTCGCCGCGGCAGTCCGGGCAGACCTCGGAACGGGTGAACCGGGCGATCGTCTGCTTCTTGCGCTCGGACATCTCCTCGGAACCGCGCAGATGGATCCGCTCGAAGCGCTGCACCACGCCCTCGTAGCCCTCGGGCAGCCGGTCGGCGGGCGAGCCGGCGGCCGCCGTGCCGTACAGCAGCGCGTCCCGCGCCGCCCGGTCCCAGTGGCACAGCGGCGTGTCGAGCGGGAACACCCCGATGTCGGCGAAGTGGGAGTACCAGTATCCGCCGGGGGCGAATCCGGGCAGCAGCACGGCGCCCTCGCGCAGCGACCGGTCGGGATCCACGAACCGGTCGACGGCGCTGGCCACCACGTCCCCCAGGCCGGAGCAGGTGGGGCACATCCCGGCCGGGTCGTTGAAGGAGAAGGCGGAGGACTCGCCGACGTACGGTGTGCTCGTCCGGGAGAACAGCAGGCGCAGAATGGTCCAGATGTCGGTGACCGTGCCGACCGTGGAGCGGGCGTTCCCACCCAGCCGCCGCTGGTCGACCACCACGACGGGCGACAGCCCCTCGATGTGCGCGACCTCGGGACGGTGCCACTTCGGCAGGCGGCTGCGGGTGTAGGGCGGACAGGTCTCGTTGAGCTGGTGTCCGGCCTCGGCCGCGAGGGTGTCGAACACCAGCGACGACTTGCCCGAGCCCGACACCCCCGCGAAGACCACGAGCCGCCCGCGGGGCACGTCGATGTCGAGGTCCTGCAGGTTGTGGGTACGGGCTCCCCGGATCCGGATGGCGTGCTGCGTCATGAGCGGGACCCTAGGACAGGATGCGGCCGGAATCCGGCCGCGAATTCTGCGAGACTGCCGCCGTGGCAGACGTCATGCACCGGGTTCTCGCGCTGCTCGCGGTCCTGCAGTCGGGCCGGAGCTTCAGCGGTGCGGAACTGGCGGCGCGGCTGGACGTCCCTCCGCGCACTCTGCGGCGCGACATCGGCCGCCTCCGCGGCTACGGGTATCCGGTCGAGACCCGGCCGGGCCCGGGCGGCCACTACCGGCTCGCGGCCGGGCGGGCGATGCCTCCGCTGCTGCTCGACGACGACGAGGCCGTCGCCACCCTGCTGGGCCTGGCGGCCCTCGGCTCGACCGGCAGCGCGAGCGAGGGAAGCATCGACCGGGCCGCGGTCCGCGCCTACGGGAAGGTGGACCAGTACCTGCCCAAGCGGCTGCGCCCCCGCGCCGCGGCGCTGCGCGCGAGCCTGGAGACCGCGCCCACTCCCGCGCCGAGCACCAGCGCGGAGACGGTCGGCAGAATCGCCGGGGCGATCGCACAGGAGCACACCGTCACCTTCCGCTATGCGGGGGCGGACGGAGCGGCCACCACGCGCCTGGTCGAGCCGCACCGTCACCTCCACCTGCACCAGCGCTGGTATCTGCTGGGGTGGGACGTCGACAAGCGGGACTGGCGGACCTTCCGCCTCGACCGGCTCGCCGAACTCCGGGTGACCGGCCGGACCTTCTCCCCGCGGCCGCTGCCGGCCGGCACCGGCGTCGACCACCTCCGCGCGGGCATCAACCGGCACCGGCGGCGCGTGGTGCTGACCGTCGATGCTCCGGTACCGGCGGTGGCCGACGCGTTCCACCGTCAGGACGTCGTCCTCAGCACGGTCGCCGGGGGTGCGACCCGGGCCGAACTCGCCCTCGACTCCTGGCAGTGGCTGCTGCCCGGACTCGCCTTCCTCGGCGCCGACTTCACCGTCGAGGAGCCCGAGGAGTTCCGCACCGCGCTGCGGGGCTTCGCCGCCCGCCTCGGCCGCGCCGCACCCGCTCCGTCGCCCGACGGCCGGGAGGAACCCGGCCCCGGCGGCCCGCCCGGCGCGGGGAGCGCGGCACCGGGGGCGTAGTCGTTGTACTCGCCGGACTCCGGCGAGAGCGGCCCTGCCCGTTCATCCCGTGCTTCTTGTGGGTTGCAGAGCAGGAGAGCGCTTCACCCCCCCCTTGGATCACGCCGGTGTGCCTAGGTGCATGATGTTCCTGGACATAGGGGGGACGCATGACGCAGACCGCGCCGTCGAAATGGGGGCTGACACCGCCGGGGGCTCCTGGGAATCCGGGTGTGCCGCCGCAGGGGTTCCTGCCCGCGCGGCCTCCGGACGGCGGGAACGCTGCGGTGTTCACCGTCGGGGCTGTGGCAATCGGGGCTGAGACCGTGATCGCCACGCTGGTCGCCGTCCTGTACAGCTTGCAGTCCGAGTACCACGGAGGCGAAGGCGGCCTGGGATGGCTGTCCGGCACCATATTCGCGCTCGTGCTGCTGGCAGTCATTTCGGTGATCGCAGGGCTGGCCGCTTCGGCGACGGCGGTGCTTCCCCTGGTCCTTCTCGGGCGTGCGGTCGCCCGTCGTACGGGGCGGCGCGACAGCTGGCAGCTCACCCTGGCCACTGTGGCGGTCGTGGCCGCCGCCCTGGCGCTGCTCATCGGCTCCTGCATGCTCCTGGCCGGCTTCGGCGGCCCCGGCGACCTGCTCGTCCATCCCGTCCTTGCCCTCAGCCTCATCGTCGGGCTGGCACCCGCGACCCTGTGCGCCAGGGCTGCGGGGAACCCCGGAAAGCCCGGGGCCCGGTGGCGGGTGCTCGGGGGCGTGGCGCTGGGCGGTCTGGGGCTGCTCGCGGTGACGCTTGCGGTCGGGGTCGCGGCGTACAGTTCGGGGATCCTCAAGATCTACGAACCGCCCCGGCTCGCAGAAGCCGACATGGTCGGCACCTGGACGGACGGCGACGGCGGAAGCCTCCGCTTCGAGGCGGACGGCACGGTGACGGCGAAGGGCGTCACCGAGTACGAAGCCACGGGTGAGCAGTCCGGTGCCTCCAACTGCACCGGGAAATGGCAGCTGACCGAGAACGACGGTGTCGGTCGGCCGTTCGAGCTCAGCATCGCGGACTGCGAGAGCCTGTCCTCCGGCTGGAACATCGGCGGTACGGAGGAACACCCGACGGTCTTCACCTGGATCGGCGAGCCGGATTCGGGTGAGCGGTACATCCTCACGCGGCAGCGGTAAGCCATCCGGTGCCGAGGGCTCGGGCCTGGCCGGGTGCAGGTGTGCGCTCATGCCGCCCTCGATCCGTAGCTTCCACCGCCACATGGGTCCCAGCCGACTGCCCCGAAGCTACGCCATAAGCACCACGCAGCACGCCTTCCGCCCTGCCGCCACATCATCAGGCGACGACAGAACCTGTCGAAGGCTCACGAACCGGCTTCTCAGTGTGCGCTATGAGCTTCTCGCTCTGGCGGAGGGGTTCCACGTCAGCACGCACACCATGCATCGCCGGTTCGGCTGTGCGGCCGGTGCGTCACCTCTGGCCCGCCTTCAGGCGGCCGGTGTCCGCCGGGCGAAGCTCTTGCCGGAAACGACCCAGCGGCCAGTCGCGAGCATCGTCGAATATGCCGGATACCGTGACGCCGGTACATTCAGCAGCGTTTCCACCCGATAGGCCGGGCAGCGGCCGCGTGAGCGCTGTGTTCCAACGCAGCCACGGGGATCACCTCGCGCCCGTCGCGCGAGACCTGACTCGGAAGGCCCCGACTCCATCCGGACGGCCGCCCGCCCAACCGAGGCCCGATTCTCAGCCGCGGCGGAGAGTGAACCGACGCCGACACGTGGTGCAGTCAAGAAGGCGGCCGCTGCCCGGATCGACTCGGCGGTGCCCCCGTCTCGAGGAGGAAGGAGGTGATCTCCTGCGCGAGTTCTTCGGGCTGGTCCTCGGGGACGAGCGTGGACGAGTTCGCGATCTCGATCAGCCTTCCCCGTGGGTACAGTTCCGCCAGCCTGTATCCGTGCTCCCGCGGCATCAGCCTGTCCTCGGTCGCCCACACGACGAGCACCGGTCGCTCGTACTCCCTCAGCCGCTCGGCCCAGTCGAGCAATGTCCTGCGATCCGGGGTTGAGGTGGCGAACTTGGCAAAGTCCCTACGGATGGCTCGGCTTCCTCTGGCGGGAGCGAACCATTCATCCATGAGATCGTCCGGAATTCCTTGTACGCTCATACCGCCATACCCGTTACGGGCCTTCCGGAAGGCAGATACGCCCATGAGACGAACCGTGAGCCAAACCCCGCCGGGCGCTCTGCATACGGCAGCCGCCGCCTTCGCCGGCCCAGGGGGGAAGTTGTCGAATGCCTCACAGGCCACCAGAACCATCCGAGCGACTCGGTGCCCTCCCTCCTCCAGAACCAGGAATTGTCCTCCACCCCAGTCATTGAGAATGAGCGTGCAGTCCTGAAGATCCAGGTCCTCCAGGAATTCCCCGAGGAGTCGGGCCAGACCGCGGTGGCTCAAATCGGCATCGGACCTCATGGGCTGGCGATGCCCCCCGAGCGGCAAGGTGGGCAGGACGCAGCGGTACCCCTCCAGCAGAGGAACCACTTTACGCCACTGCTTTTCATTCATCGGCATACCGTGAGCGAACACCAGAACCGGCCCGTCCCCACCGGTGTCCTGATAATCGATCACTCCAGCTGAGAGCTCGACCTGCGGCACGAGATCACCTCACCGGTTCTGGATAGTTTGCGTCACGGTCGGCCACGCGCTCAGCTGAAGGAACTCACCGGACGACTCTCACCGCAAGGTCATCCGCTGGACCGGAGGCTTCACGTCGGTCAACCATGGTGCCATGGCCATGACCCCCGCCACGTGGTGGAGTTCGCGGCCCGGCTGCCGGCCGCGCACCGCCGCCGGATCGGCGCCCCGAAGCGCTCCCGGGCGCCGGGGCCGTTCCGGCAGGCCGTGTTCGTGTTGCGCTGGTTCCGACTGCTGCGGCAGCACGAGAAAACACCCGGTATTCAGCCGCCGGTGCCCTGCGCCGCTTGTGCCGACAGCACACGGGTGGAGCCGGGGAGCGGAACGCTCGCAGTCCGCCTGCGCCGTGAGCCACCGCCGGCGGCGGGCGGGCGTCGGACCGGCCGGGTCAGCGAGGAGCGGGTACGGACGCGGACTCGGGACTGCCGTCGTTGTCGCCGCGCACCCAGACGGTCCGCTGCGGGAAGGGAATGTCGACCCCGGCGGCCTCCAGCGCCTCCTTGACCCGGCGGCGCAGCTCGCGGGTGACGCCCCACTGCTTGAGCGGGGCCGTCTTGACGGCGATGCGCACGAGCACACCGTCGGCGTCCAGGGACTGCACGCCCCAGACGGAGGGGTCCTCCAGGAGCATGCCCTCGAAGCGGGGGTCCTCGCGCATCTCCCGACCGGCGGTCTCCAGGACGCTGCAGACGGTGTCGAGGTTGGACTCGTAGGCCACGGAGACGTCCAGGACCGCGCGGGCCCACTCCTGGCTGTCGTTGCGGACCCGCAGGATCTCGCCGTTGCGGATGTGCCACAGGCCGCCGTTGAGGTCACGGATCTGGGTGAGCCGCAGGCCGACATGCTCGACCTCGCCGATGGCCTCGCCCAGGTCCACCGAGTCGCCCACTCCGTACTGGTCCTCCAGCATGATCAGCATGCCGGACAGGTAGTCGGCCACCAGACTCTGCGCGCCGAAACCGATCGCCAGGCCCACCACACCGGCGCTGGCCAGCAGCGGGCCGAGCGCGATGCCGACCTGGTCGAGCACCATCGCCGCGCCCATGACTCCGACGACGACGGTGACGATGCTGCTCAGTACCGACCCGATCGTCCTGGCCCGCTGCTCGCGCCGCTCCTGGGCCCGGGACCGGTCCCGCTGCAGCACTGCCGGACCCCGGCCGGACGGGCGCCCTCCGGCCTCCCGCTCCTCGGACGGCTCCAGGATGCGCTTCACCACGTGCTTGATGCCCTTCTTGGCCAGCACGCGGACTATTGCCATGGCGACGACGATGAGCAGGATGCGCAACGGCACGCCCACGAGCGTGTCCACGTTGTCGCGCAGCCAGTCCGGGGCGGTCATGGCCTGTTGCATGTCACCACTGAGCAGGTAGGACGCCGACGGGTCGGGAAGTGACACGGGAAGGACTGCTCCGCTCTTCATCGACAGCTGTATTTCCGCCGGCGACCGTAGCCGGGATTCGACGACCGGGTCAAAACCGTGAAGACCGGACGTGAGCGACGTGAACGTCATGCACGGATCCGAGAATCCCGGCCGAACTCGGGGCCGGCGCACGGAATGCACTTTCCCGCCCGGGCCGGAGCGCCGCTCCGGCTCTCCCTTTTCCGGCGCCCCGGGCGTGCGCGGCTTTCGAACCGTCTATGGACGTGCGCTCCGACAGGTTCCGGGACCCGCTCAGCACCGAGTACGACTTCATCGGTTCGATCGTCGTGCGATGCCCCGGCTGCCCGAAAACCGCCCGGGTCGTTCCGCTCCCCGGGGCCGGCGACTCCGGGGAGCGGATGCTGTTCAGGCGGCGACGACTGGTCTGCCGCGGCTGCGGACTGTCGCGGGAGTGGAGGGGCCGCCTCCTCGCCCTCCCCCGCGGCACGGCCGGGCCCGTGACGGATCCCTACTTCGGTCTGCCGCTGTTGCTCCGGGCGGAGACCCGGCACGGATGGTTGTGGGCGTACGACCTGGAGCATCTCGACCTGATCCGCCGGTTCGTGCGGGCATCGGTGCGGGAGCGGGCGCCCTGGTACGAGCCCGGGCCGCGGTTGACCCTGGTGGCCCGTCTTCCGGCATGGATCAAGAGGGCGAAGAACCGGGACGGGATCCTGCGTGCCGTCGCTCGGATACCCGCCTCGTCGGTCGCTGCCTGAACCGCACGCCCGGTCCGGCCGTCCGCATCCCCGCTCCGGCCGCGCGGCGAGCCGGTCGGTGGCCCGCCTGCGCGTCACGGCACGCACCCGTCGGAGCTACGCGCTCCAGGCATGCTCCAGCAGGGTGCGGAAGGAGGCGGGCTCCCGGCCGATCAGTTCGGACAGCGTCGGGTCGAGGGCGCTGAACTCGTCGTTCCGCGCGGCCGCGAAGATGCTCAGCATCAGGTCGGCGACGGGCGCGGGGGCACCGTGGGCCCGTGACTGCTCGCGGAAGGCGTCGTCGGGGACGGGGGTTCGGGTGAAGGCCCGTCCGGTGGCCCGGGCCGCGATCTCGCCGACGGCGGCGAAGTCCAGGGCCGCCGGGCCGGTGAGGGGCGGCGTGGGCCCTTCGAAGCGGCCCTCGTCGGAGAGGATCGCCGCGGTGGCCTCGGCGAGGTCGTCGTGGCCGGTCCAGGCGACGGGCCCGTCGGCGGGCAGGGCGATGTCCCCGGTGTGCCGGGCGGATTCGAGGAAGTGCAGGGCACTGGCGGCGTAGAAGCCGTTGCGCAGTGCGGTCCAGGGCAGGCCGGTGGCCCGCAGGAGGTCCTCCGTCCGGGCGTGGTCGCGGCAGGGCTGGAAGAGGGAGTCGTGGGCGGCGCCCATCTGGCTGGTGTAGAGGATGCGTCCGACGCCGGCCTGCACGGCGGCGTCGATGGCGGCCCGGTGGCCGGTGACGCACTCCTCGCCCGCGCGGTCGAGGGAGACGAGGAGCAGTTGCTCGGCCCCTTCGAAGGCGTGCCCGAGCGAGGCGGGGTCGTCGAAGTCGCCCTGCCGGACGCGGACACCCCGTTCGGCCAGGTCATGGGCTTTGCGCGGGTCGCGGACGCTGACGCCGACCCGGTGGGCCGGGACGCGCTCCAGGAGGCGTTCGACGGTGCGGCGGCCGAGCTTTCCGGTGGCTCCGGTCACGATGATCACGAGGGGTCCCCTCACAGTGTTTCCGATGGAATCAGTGAGACGATAACACTGGAACTAACAGCGGAAGCAAACTTTCGATACCATCGATTCATGCGCCACGACACCTCCACCGGCCCCCGCCGCCGTATCGTCGAAGCGGCCGTCGAACTGCTGGAGAGCGGCGGACCCGAAGCGGTGAGCACCCGTGCGGTCGCCACCGCGGCCGGGATGCAGCCTCCGGCGATCTACCGCCTCTTCGGCGACAAGGAGGGACTGCTGGAGGCGGTCGCCGAACACGGGTACACGCAGTTCCTGGAGAGCAAGCGCGCGCAGCTCGATCCCGCACCGCAGGACCCGGTGGAGGAGCTGCGCCGCGGCTGGGACGTGGTGGTGGAGTTCGGCGTCGCGCGCCCCGAACTGTTCGCGGTGATGAACAGGGCCACCAGCCGGGGATCGGACGCCGCCCATCACGCGGGCCTGGAAATCCTCCGCGGGCGGGTGCGGCGGCTGGCGGCCGGAGGGTGGCTGCGGGTCGACGAGGAGCTCGCCGCCCAGATCATCCGGGCGACCGGTCAGGGCGCGGTCACCACCTGGAACTCCACGCCTGCGGAGCGCCGCAGCCCGGCGCTGCTGACGGTCCTGCGCGAGTCCATGGTCGCCGCCGTCACCCGCGCCGAACCGACCGTCCCGGCCGGGGAGTCCGGCCCCGCCCCGGCAGCCCGCGCGCTGCGCGCCGCGCTGCCCGACGACACCGGCCTGCTGAGCGACGCCGAACAGCACCTGCTGCGTGAATGGCTCACCCGGCTGGCGTCGGACGGCGGCGCACCGCGTACCTGACGTCCGGTGCGGGGTGCGGGCGGCCGCAGCACCCCGCACGGGCCGGGGCCCGCACCCCGCGGTGTCGGTTCGATGCGGCGGATGCCGCGATACGGGTTCCCCCTCGCGGGCGGCCCCTGGAGAGCTCCGGTGGCTCGCTGCTCCGCCGCTTCCGGCCCGCCTCGGCGGTCCACGCACCGCCGGAGGCATCACGGACCCCGGGCATCACGACCGCATCAGGTACGTGACGACCCGCGATCAACGCGAGAGACTGTCCGAGATGAACGATACCGATCAGAGGTTCGACTGATACGCCCTCACGAGCCTCGTCAGCAACTCGGCCCCGGCCCCGCGAACCCGCGCCCGGCGACGCCGCGAAGCGCGGGACCGGGCCGCACCCGCTCCCCCGCAACCCGCTGTCACCAGCAACGAAGCCCGCACAAGCGATAGCTGCCAATCTCGCGTGGAGGTACACATGAGGATGCTCATCAACGTTCCCGAGTCCGTGGTCCCCGACGCGCTGCGCGGGATGGCCGCCGCCCACCCCGAGCTGGCGGTGGATGTGGACCGGCGGGTGGTCGTGCGGCGGGACGCACCCGTGGCGGGGAAGGTCGCACTGGTCTCCGGCGGAGGGTCGGGGCACGAACCGCTGCACGGCGGATTCGTGGGGCCCGGGATGCTGGATGCCGCATGCCCGGGCGAGATCTTCACCTCTCCCGTCCCCGACCAGATGGTGGCCGCGGCGGCGGCCGTGGACAGCGGGGAGGGCGTGCTGTTCGTGGTCAAGAACTACACCGGCGACGTGCTGAACTTCGACATGGCCGCCGAGCTGGCCGAGGACGAAGGGGTCCGCATCGGGAAGGTGCTGGTCGAGGACGACGTGGCGGTGACCGACAGCACGCACACGGCCGGACGCCGGGGTACGGGTGCCACGCTGTTCGTGGAGAAGATCGCGGGTGCGCTCGCCGCCGAGGGGGCGCCGCTGGAGCGGGTGGAGGCGGTCGCGCGCCAGGTGGCCGACTCCTCGCGGAGCTTCGGGGTGGCCCTCAGCCCGTGCAGCACCCCCTCCAAGGGCGGTCCGATGTTCGAGCTGCCCGCGGGCGAACTGGAGCTGGGGATCGGCATTCACGGGGAACCGGGCCGGGAGCGGCGCCCGATGATGACCTCCGGGGAGATCGCGGACTTCGCCGTCGACGCGGTGCTGGAGGACCTGCGGCCCGAGGAACCGGTGCTCGCGCTGGTCAACGGCATGGGGGCGACGCCGTTGCTGGAGCTGTACGGGTTCTGCGGTGAGGTGCACCGGATCCTGGCCGAGCGGCGGATCCCGGTCGCCCGTACCCTCGTCGGCAACTATGTGACCTCGCTGGACATGGCGGGCGCCTCCGTGACGCTGTGCCGGGCCGACGAGGAGCTGCTGCGGCTGTGGGACGCCCCTGTGCAGACCGCCGGACTGCGGTGGGGTGCCTGAGACCCACCCGAAGGTGGCGTGAGGGCGGCGCGGGATCGCCTCACGACCGCGCAGCGCTGCGGCACGCACGGCGGTGCCGCACGCCTCGCACGGCGGTGACGTACGCGGTGGTCCTGCCGGAGCGGGCAGCACCACGACCGGGACAGCGGTGAAGGAGCAGGAGTGAGCGGCAAGGTGACGAACGAGGCCGGCGGGTCCGGCGAGGGCGGGACGGGCGGCCGGGAGCTGGACTCCGCCTTCTTCGCCCGCTGGATGACGGCCACCGCCGACGCGGTGACCCGGGAGGCGGACCGGCTGACGGAGCTGGACTCGGCGATCGGCGACGCGGATCACGGCGGCAACATGCGCCGCGGCTTCGAGGCGGTGCGCGGGGAGCTGGCCGAGGACGTCCCCGCGACACCGGGAGCCGTGCTGATGACGGCCGGCAGGAAGCTGGTCTCCACGGTGGGCGGCGCCTCGGGCCCGCTGTACGGCACGCTGCTGCGCCGTACGGGCAAGGCGCTCGGCGGCGCGGAGCGCGTCAGCGGCGCGGAGCTGGCGGACGCGCTGCGCACCGGGATCGAGGCGGTGGCGCAGCTGGGCGGTGCCGCCGCGGGTGACAAGACGATGCTCGACGCGCTGTATCCGGCCGCCGAGGCACTGGCGGACAGCGGCGGCGAGGACTTCGGCGCGGCGCGCGACGCGGCCGAGCGGGGCGCGGAGGAGACGGTTCCGCTGCAGGCCCGCAAGGGCCGGGCCAGCTATCTGGGTGAGCGCAGCATCGGGCACCGGGACCCCGGCGCGACCTCGGCGGCGCTGCTGGTGGCGGCGCTGGCGGAGGCCGAAGGCGGCGAAGGCGGCGAAGGCGGCGAAGGCGGAACGGCAGGGTCCCAGGAGAGCGACAGTGGCGGGAGTGAGTGACGTGGCCGACGGCAGCAAGCGGGTGGGGATCGTCCTGGTCTCGCACAGCAAAGAGGTCGCCGACTCGGTGGCCCGGCTGGCCGCGGGACTCGCGGGCGTACCGGATGCCCGGGTCGCCGGTGCCGGCGGACTGCCCGACGGCGGGCTCGGTACCAGCGAGGAACTGATCGTCGAGGCCGCGCACCGGATGGACGAGGGTGCGGGTGTCGCGCTCCTGGTCGACCTGGGCAGCGCGGTGCTGACGGTCAAGGCGCTGCTGGCCGAGGGCGACGAACTGCCGGACCCGGCGCGGCTGGTGGACGCGCCCCTGGTGGAGGGTGCGGTCGCCGCCGTCGTGACGGCCGCGGGCGGCGGCGACCTGGCTGCGGTGGCGTCGGCCGCCGAGGAGGCCTACACCTACCGCAAGCTCTGAGCAGCGGTCAGCTGCGGGGGCGGTGGCCCGCTGTCCGTACCGGCGTCCGTACCGGACGCGGCGACGGGCGGTGCCACCGGTCCGGCCGGTGGCACCGGCCCGGGCAGGAGCCCGGGCGCGGCCCGGCCCCCGGGTGCGGCCGGACCGGCTCTTCGCCGGAAGTCCCGTCCGTTCCCGGGATCCGCCCCCGGCCCAGGGCCGCGGTCGAGAGGCTGGGGGCGCCGGTCCGGGTCGGCGGAAGCGGCCGCGGCGGCGGCCGCGGCGTGCCGCCACCGGCTCTCGGCGGCCCGCCGGCTCGCGACCGCCGTCCGGGCACGGTGCGCGGCGGCGTCGGCCACCACACGGGCGGACGTTCCGGCCAGCGCGTAGCGCCCGTAGCCGGTGCGGTGCACCAGACCGTGCTCCGCGGCCTGCGCGAGGAGCTTGTTCGCCTGGGAGGCGCTGAGTCCGGCACGACGGGCTATCGCTCCCAGCCGGAGCGGCGATCCGGGGTTCTCCCGCTCCAGCGCCGTCATGGCCGCCAATAACGCGAACCCGGTGGCGGCGCTCACCAGGCGCACCCGGGACGGGGAGCGCTCCGGTACCGGACACCGGCGCGCTGGCGCGCCGGGAAGCAGGTCAACGATTTCATCATTGGTTTACACCTTCGAAGTCGTTTGATTCACCGGATTCCGCGCGGCCGGGCCACTCCCACCGTCCGCCGTCTTTTCGGATGCCCCGCTCGGGTCGTCCGCATTCGCGCGCCGGCCGCGGAACTTGGCATACCGCCCCGGAATGTGACGCCCACTTTTCCGCCGGTGGAAAAGTGAGCGTTCCCAACCCGCCACCCTCTTGCGCCGGGAGCATCGGCTGTCGGAAGGTGACCACGGCCGACTTCAGGCCCTCCAGAGGGCAACAGGGAAGGTGGGACGTGGGTATTCCTTTCGCTTCCATGACACCGCCCCGACCCCGGCGTTCGATTTGCAGGAGCGCAACCTTCCGCATCCGTCGGCGGGGTGAACGCCCGACCGCCCTTCGCGAGGCCGGATTTCGCACCGGCCGCCCCCGGAAGCTCGCCGTCCGCACGCTGTGACGGCGGATCCCGAGAACCCACACAGAAGGGAGAACGCCATGCGTTACATCCACTGATGAGTTCACGGTTGTCGCGGCCACGCGTATTCACGCGTGGCCGCGAACGGTACCGACCCCTTTTCCCACCACCCCACCCGATCCGAGAAAGGCTGGCCATGACGGGAGCGGCGGCGCATACACGGCGGGATCCCCTCTACGACCCCCTGGCTCCTGAGGTCATCGCCGCTCCCCACGCGGCCTATCGGCGGCTGCGCGAGCACCGCAGGGTGTACTGGCACGCGCAGCTCGACTCCTGGGTGCTGACCGGGCACGCGGAATGCCGGAGGGTACTCGGCGACACGGCCGCCTTCGGCTCCGACTTCCGCAGGGTGGGCGAGGCCGTCCCCGACGCCCAGCTGAGCGTGCAGTCGCTGGACCCTCCCGCGCACTCCGCCGTCCGCCACCTGCTCGTCTCCGCGCTGCACGTGCGCTCGCACACGGCGGTGACGGACACCGCCGCGCGGCTGGCCGCCGGGCGCCTGGACGCGCTGCGCGGCGCCGGATCCGTCGACCTGGTCAGCGGATTCGCCCGCCCGCTCGCGCTGCACACGATGTGCGACTTCCTGGGGGTCGCACCGCCCGACGGGCCGGGGTTCGAGGAGATGTCCAACGCGATCGTCCGCAGCATGGACGCCGGACTGGACCCCGCGCGTGCCGAACCGGGCACCCGGGCCAGGGCCGAGTTGAGCCGGCTGGTGGGCGAGTGGCTGGAGACCGCCGGCGAGGACGGCTTCCTCGGCGCCGCCCGCGCGGCCCGCGCGCAGGCCCCGGAGGTCTCCGCGGCGGTGCTGGCCAACTCGCTGCGGGCCGTCCTGCACGCGGGGTACGAGTCGGTCAGCCGGCTGCTGGGCAACGCACTGGCCCGGCTGGTGGACGACCCCGCGCTGCTGGGCCGCGCCATGGCCCGGAACGCGCTGGATCCGCTGGTCGACGAGCTGCTCCGGCTCGACGGGCCGGTCCAGGCCGACGCGCGGGTGTGCGTGGCCGACAGCGAACTGGGCGGCCGGCGGATCCGGCCGGGTGAAGTCGTCGTGCTGCTGCTGGGCGCGGCCGACCGGGATCCGGAGGTCTTCGCCGACCCGGACGCGGTGGACCTGAACCGGCGCAGGGGAGCGCATCTGGCGTTCGGCCGAGGTGCGCACGCCTGTCTGGGCGCGGGGCTGGCCACACTGCAGTTGCGTGCGGTGCTCTCGGCGCTGCACACGGCCGGAATCGGCTTCCGGGCCCAGGGCCCCGCACAGTACGAACCCACCGCGACGCTGCGCGGATTGCGCGCGCTGCCGGTCGCGGTGAGCGAGCCCGCTGCCGCCTGCTGAACGCCCGAGCCGCAGCTGTGTCCCGGCTGCGCGGAACACCCCGGACCACCGTGCGAAGGGAAAGCCCGTGCCCGTCCTCGACCGCCCGCTCCGCCACACCCTGAGACTCGCCGCGGCTGCGGCGCTGTCGCTGGCCTGCCTGTCGGCGCAGCAGGCCGGTGCCGCGCCGCTGCCCTCCTCCGCACCGGCCGGGGGCGCCGCCACCGGCCGGGCCGCCCTCTCCCCCGAGCGGTTGGCCGACGGGGTGCGGGGCCGGGACGTGGTCCGCCATCTGCGGGCCTTCCAGCGGATCGCCGATGCCAGCGGCGGCAACCGGGGCTACGACCGGCCCGGATTCACCCGCTCGGTACGGTACGTGGCCGGCCGACTCGCAGCCGCCGGGTACCGGGTCGAGCGGCAGCGGGTGCCCTACACCGACTTCGACATCGCCAAGGAGCGGCTGTCGGTGCGGACGGGGAGCGGCGCCGGCCGGAAAGTGCCTGTCCTGATGACCCGCTTCACCCCGTCGACCTCCGCGGCCGGTCTCGACGCACCGTTGGTGGCGCCGCCCCGCGGGAAGACGGGCTGCGCGGCGTCCGACTACGACGGCGTGGCCGCGCGCGGGGCGGTCGTCGTACTGGCCCGCGACGCCTGCGGATTCGGACATCAGCAGCAGGTGGCCGCACAGGTCGGCGCGCGGGCGGTGGTGATGTACTACCCGACCCCGTCACCGCGGAACAACTACCGCCTGATGGGCCTGCCCCGGGGCAGCTACGTGCTCCCGATGGGGATGGTCTCCCAGACCGACGGCGAACGGCTGGCACGGCGGGCCGCCGCCCACGAGGGCGCCCGGGTGCATCTGACGCTCCGCGGCCACGACGTCCGGCGCACCACGGTGAACCTGATCGCCGAGACCAGCGGCGGTGACCCGGACGACGTGGTGGTGATGGGCGGCCACCTCGACAGCGTGCCGGAGGGGCCGGGCGTCAACGACAACGGCTCCACCGCCGCCACGGTGCTGCAGACGGCGCTGGAGCTGGCACCGCACCAGGACAGGGTGCGCAACAAGGTGCGGTTCATGTGGTGGGGCGCCGAGGAACTCCTGGACGTCGGCTCCGGCTACTACGTCGACCATCTCTCGCCCGCCGAGCGTGGCAGGATCGCCGCCGTTCTGAACGCGGAGCTGCTCGCCCCGTCCAACTACGGCCGCTTCGTATGGGATCCGGGGACCGGCGGCAGCCACCGGATCGCCGGGCTGTTCGCCGGGTACTTCGCGCGGCACGGACTGCCCTACGAGCGGCAGGACCCGGGCGCGATCGGCTCCGACCACCTGGTGTTCCAGGAGGCGGGCATCCCGGTCGGCGGGCTGGACGGGGGCAACCTGCAGGTGAAGACCCCCGAGCAGCAGGCCCGCTTCGGCGGCACGGCCGGGCAGATGTTCGACCCCTGCTACCACCAGCCGTGCGACCGGCTGGAGGCCGTCGACCGGACCGCGCTGGACACCAACGCCCGCGCGCTGGCCTGGGTCCTGGGCGAACTGGCGCTGAAGGACGGCGCCGTACGCGGGATTCGGGCCGCGGGGTAGTCCGGCTGGGCCCGGCGGTCACCGGCGGGCCCAGCCGCCGGTGACCGCCGGTGACCGCGGGCGGCTCGCCGTCCGGCCGCGGCCGCCGGCCGGCCGCCCGTCAGCCCGCCGCGTCCGGGGACGCGGTGAACGAGGCCGGGCCCTCCTGGGAAGCCTGCTTGATGCGGAAGTGCGCGTACTCCTTCATCGGCGGCAGCTCGTCGAGGCCGAACCAGCCGACCTCCAGCGACTCCTCGTCGTTGACCCGCACGGCGCCCGCCGCCCGCGCGGTGGCCCGGCAGCGGAAGACGATGTCCATGAACTGGCAGATGTCCCCGTTGGGGTAGGTGACGGGCTTGTCCAGCGCGTACACCCCGACCAGACGCTCGGCCACGCACCGGACGTTGGTCTCCTCCCGCACCTCGCGCACCGCGCAGTCGGCCGGCTGCTCGCCGGGCTCCGGGATCCCGCCGATCACCGCCCACCGGCCGGTGTCGGCGCGCCTCCCCAGCAGTACCCGCCCCCGGTCGTCGAAGACGACGACGCTGACGCCGGGCAGGTGGAGGAGCTGGTGACCGGCGGAGCGCCGCAGGTCGCGGATGAAGTCGGGAGTCGCCATGCTCCGACCCTATGCCGGGCCGGGTCCGCGCGCCGCCCGAGGCGGCAGCGGGCGGCCCGCGGGGATCAGGCCGCCCGCAGCGCGTGCAGCCGGGCGCGGATGTGGTGGACCGCCGCCTCCGCGTCGTCCACCGTGACGGTGAACAGCCGGCCGTCACCCAGTCGCAGCACCAGCCCCTCCCCCCGCCGGATGACGACGGCGGTGCCCTTCTCGGGCCGCCAGCGGTAGCCCCAGCCGCCCCAGTGCCGCGGGGTGACCCGGGGGGCGTGCTCGGCGTGCACGACGTCGCGCAGGTGGATGCGGCGGCGCGGGACACCGGCGTGGCCGCACCGCACCTCCAGCGTGTCGTTCTCCACCTTCACCTCGACGTGCACGAAGGCGAGGGTGCCGAAGAGGACGAGCAGGCCGACGGCGACGCAGCCGACGACGGACATGATCCGCGGCACCACCCCACCGGGCCAGGTCATGTCCACCGCGAGATCGATGCCCAGCGCCAGGCATCCGACGCCGACGGCGGCCAGGCCCCACTGCAGCCGGCTGCTGGCGCGACCGGTCCACACCTGCGCGCCCGGCGGCGGGACGACGTGCCGCGGAGGCGCGGGGGCGGGGCCGCGGGCGGCTTCGCCGCGGGGTCCGGCGCCGCCCTGGGCGGATGCGGCGCCGTCACGGGGACGGTCACTCATGTCGGCAGCGTACTCGCGAGACCCCGCACCGGCAGCCGGAGCGGGCCGTGTCAGGCGGGCGGAACCGGACCGGGTTCGGTCCACGGGGTACCGGGCACCGCGGACCCGGTACCGAGACGCCCCCGGGGGCACCCGCGGCGACCGGCCCCGGGAGCGGCCCGCGGCCGACCCGGGCGGGGCGGTCAGGCCCGGGCGGGAGGTCAGGCCCGGGCGGCGGGGGCGGCGCTCCCCGCGGCCAGCAGCCGGCCCTCGGCGTAGCTGAATGCCGCATCCGGCAGGGCGGCCGTCCGGCCGCTGTGCAGCACGGTGAGCTCTCCGGTGGGCGGCGCTTCCGGCTCCGGGCGGACGCCGGCGCGGCGCAATGCCTGGGCGCAGACGGCGGCGGCCGAGCCGTACAGCGCCGGGCCCTCGGCGCGGTCGCCGCGCAGCGCCTCCTGGATCCGGCTGCCGACCAGCTCGTAGTGGGTGCAGCCGAGCACGACCGTCGCCACGTCCGCGGGGGTGCGCTCCGCGGCCGCGCGCACGGCGTCGGCGATCAGGGCCTCGGAGCCGCTCTCCACGGCGTCCGCGAGTCCGTGGCAGGGCACTCCGGTGATGTCGGCGCCGTTCCCGAACTCCTCGATCAGCCGCCGCTGGTAGGGGCTGCCGGTGGTGGCCGGGGTGGCCCAGATGGCGATCCGCCCACCGGTGCGCACCGCGGCCGCCGCCGCGGGCTTGACGGCCGGGACGGTGCCGATGACGGGCAGACCGGGTTCCAGTTCGGCGCGGAGCGCGGGCAGCGCGTGCACCGAGGCCGTGTTGCAGGCGACGATCAGCGCGGCCGGGCGGTGCTCGGCGGCGGCCCGGGCGCAGTCCCGCGCCCGCGCGGCGATGTCCGCGCCGTCACGGGGCCCCCACGGCAGTCCGTCCGGGTCGGAGGAGAGCACGAGGTCGGCGTCGGGGCGTGCGCGGCGCACCGCCGCGGCCGCGGGAAGCAGGCCGATACCGGAGTCCAGTAGCGCGATCTTCATGTGGAGGAACTGTACTTCACGGACGAAGACCGCCCCCGTTCGCAGCTGCCCCCGGGCGACGGTCCGCGCACCTGGTTCCGGGTCCGGCGCGCGGCGGAGCGCCGGCGGGGGCGGGTGTACGGCAGACTCCGCACGATGAGCGCGCTCACCTGGACCTCGGCCGTTCCGCTCGCCTCGCTGGCCGCGTGGGCGTGGCTGCTGCTGGGGCAGGGCTTCTTCTGGCGGACCGACGTCCGGCTGCCGCGCCCCGGCGGGCCGGAACCGGACCACTGGCCCGCCGTGTGCGTGGTGGTTCCCGCCCGGGACGAGGCCGGGGTGCTGCCGCTGACCCTGCCGACGCTGCTGGCCCAGGACTATCCGGGGCGGACGCGGATCGTGCTGGTGGACGACGGGTCCCGGGACGGCACCGGCACCGTCGCCCGGGAGCTGGCGGCGCGCGCGCCGGAGGGTCCGCCGCTGACGGTGCTCCGATCCGGCGGGCCCGCGCCGGGCTGGACGGGGAAGCTGTGGGCGGTGCGGCAGGGCATCGGAGCCGCCCGCCGCGACCCCGCGGAGCCGGAGTTCCTGCTGCTGACCGACGCGGACATCGCACATGAACCGGACTCGCTGCGCCGCCTGGTGCACGCCGCGCTGGGCGGGCAGCTCGACCTGGTCTCGCAGATGGCGCGGCTGCGGGTGCGCACGCGGTGGGAGCGGCTGATCGTGCCGGCCTTCGTGTACTTCTTCGCGCAGCTCTATCCGTTCCGCCGGGTCAACCGGCCGGGCGCCCGCACCGCGGCGGCGGCGGGCGGCTGTGCGCTGCTGCGGACCGCGGCCGCGGTCCGCGCCCGGGTGCCGGACAGCATCCGGGACGCGGTCATCGACGACGTGTCGCTGGGCCGCGCCGTGAAGCGCTCGGGGGGCCGGATCTGGCTGGGTCTCGGCGACCGGGTGCGCAGCGTGCGCCCGTACACGGGGCTGGAGCCGCTGTGGCGGATGGTGTCGCGCAGCGCCTACGCGCAACTGCGCAACAGTCCGCTGCTGCTCGCGGGCACCGTGCTGGGGCTCGTGCTGGTCTATCTGGTGCCGCCGGTGTGGGCCTGCGCGGGCTCGCCGGTGGCCGGAGCCGGATGGCTGGCGATGACCCTCTCGTACGTGCCGATCCTGCGCTACTACCGGCAGCCGGTGTGGTCGGCACCGCTGCTGCCGGTGACGGCGGCGCTGTACCTGGCCATGACCGTCGACTCGGGGGTGCAGCACCACCGGGGCCGGGGAGCCGCGTGGAAGGGCCGCACCTACTCCTGAGGGCGTGGCCGGATCACCGCAGCGCGGCCCGGGGGCCCGTCACTTGCGGCCCGGTGTCCACTGCATGCCCCAGCCGTACTCCTCGTCCACGGTGCGCTGCGGGCTGACGCCGCGCCGGGGGACGAGGTAGCGGGCCTCGCGGCGCACCATCAGCTCGCTGCGTTCGTTGCTGATCAGGGCGAGGGCGCAGACGGTGGAGGGGACGGTGCACTCGTCGAGGGAGAAGTCGACGGGCGCGCCGTGCTGCGGCTGCAGGGTGACGGTCGCGTGCAGCCCGGCGAAGCTGCGGGCTCCCTCGTAGATGGTGACGAAGATGAGGATGCGGCGGAGTTCGGCGGCGTGGTCGAGGTTGATCGTGAGGTTCTCGCCGGTCTCCACGGCGCCGGTCCGGTCGTCCCCGTCCAGGTGGATGTAGGGCGGCCGGTTCAGCGAGCCGAAGGAGTTGCCGAGGGCCTGGACGACGCCCTTGCGTCCGTCGGCGAGTTCGTAGAGGGCGCACAGGTCCAGGTCGGGACCGGTGAGGGCGCCCATGGCCCGGGTCAGCCGGCCGGCCAGGCCCTTCGGCGGCTGGGCCTGGGTGGTCCAGTTGAGGTTGACCCGCATCGCGCCGGAGGTGCCGCCCTGTTTGGTGAGCGAGACCGACGGGGCCTCCTTGGTGAGCGTCACCTTGGTCAGCCGCACCGGTGCGGGTCCGGTGGCCGCGGGCGGCGCCGCGGGCGGCGTGCTCGGCGCCGCGGCGGGGGCGGCGGGTGCGGAGACCTGGGGCACCTGCGGGGCCCGGACGCCGGGCGGTGCGGGGACGTGCGGCGTCGGAGCGCTGCTCGGGTCCGGCGGCGGAGTGCCGGTGCCGGCCGTGGTGGGCGTGCTGCCGGTGGGCGCGGCGTCGTCGACGCCGATGCCGAAGTCGGTGGCGAGCCCGGCCAGTCCGCTCTCGTAGCCCTGGCCGACGGCGCGGAACTTCCAGGCGCCCTGCCGGCGGTAGAGCTCCCCGAGCAGGTACGCGGTCTCCCCCGCCGCGTCGGCGGGGTCGAAGCGGGCGATCTCCTGGCCCGACGAGGGTCCGCCGACGGTCGCGTCCAGCAGCCGTACGTACAGGCCGGGGACCTGGCCGAAGCTGCCGCCGTCCGCCGAGGCGGCGACGACGATGCGGGTGACGTCCGGTTCGACACTGTCCAGTTCGACCGTCAGTTCGTCGGTGCAGGCGGCGCCTATCGGGTTCTTGCCCTCGTGCCGGACGGCCGAGGAGGAGTGCCGCGGCTGGTTGTAGAAGACGAAGTCGTCGTCGGAGCGGACCTTGCCCTGCTCGGTCAGGAGCAGCGCCGAGGCGTCGACGTCCGGCACGAGGGAGCCGGACGACCAGCCGAGTTCGACCCGCACCGCCGTGGCGGGTACGGGGACGTTCATCCCCTTGCGCATCGTCATGGCCACTCCCCCTGGGTTCGGTTCCTGCGTACCGCTCCCCAACCTATTGCACCGGGCCACCGCTGCCGAAGCCCCCTCGCCCCGACTCCCCGCACTCGAACATCTGGCAGGGGCATGGGCGTTCTATGTCCTAGCCGGTGGGCTTATGCTTCTGTCAGCTTCCCCTCCCGCGCGCCCGCAGCAGGGACAGGCGGGAACAAGCCATGAACCTGTGCCTGATCAGCCGTCACCGTGGTCGGCATGGGGGTATTCGCCCTGTTCGGGCTCTCCCGCGTGCGCCCCTGGCGCGGCTGCCTCCGATGGGGCGAAAACCGGCTCCTGCCTGCACCGACAGGGAAGGCGCAGGCGTTCCTTCCGCACCTCTCTAGTGCCGATGCCGAATTTGGGCTTAACTTATGAGTATGACCTCCCCCCGCAGCTCTTACAGCGGCGGCTACTACGCTGCACCCTCCTACCCCGAGACACCGATCTACGACAGTCTCGTCGCTGAGCGGGGCACGCCGCAGATCGCTCCCATCCGGGTGCCGTCGGCCTATGACACGGGAGGCACCGGGAACGCGCTCGCGGCGCTGCCTCCCGCCCTGCCCTCCGGCCCGGCCGCACCCCAGCAGCCCGGCTCCCTGCAGTACTCCGCACCGGCGCAGTCCTACGGCTACCCGTCGGCCGCCGCGCCCCAGCCGCAGATGCCGCAGCCCGCACCGCAGCAGGCGCCGATGCGCCAGCAGCCGATGCGGCAGGCGCCCGCCGCACTGCCGCCCGGAGGCGGCGGGGGCCAGGGCGGACCGGTGCCGCTGCAGCACACCCCGGCACCGCACATCCCGCAGCAGGCCCAGCGCGGCTACGGCTACCCGGGGCCGGGGGGCCCGGCGCAGCCGCAGCAGCCCATGCAGCAGCAGGGCCAGCCCCAGGTCCAGGTGCAGCAGTACCAGCAGCAGGCGGTGCACAACCAGGCCACGCAGTACATGCGCCCGGTGGCGCCGCGGCCGGCCGCGCCCCGCCAGATGCCCGGGCAGTACGAAGAGCCCTACGACGGCGGCTACCAGTACCCCGGCCGCGGCTACTGAGCGGTCGGCACACCGTTCCGACGCCGCAGGCGTGCACCGCCGTTGGGGAGACGGCGGTGCACGCGGAACACCCCGGGCTCAGTCCGCCAGCAGCCGGGACCTGATCAGGAAGCGCACCCCCTCGGGAGCCTCCAGGGAGAAGCCGCTGCCCCTGCCCTGGACGGTGTCGACGGTCAGATGGGTGTGGCTCCAGTAGGCGAACTGGGCGGCCGACATCCAGAACGGCACCGGGTCCGGCACGCCGTCGATCCGCAGCTCGCCCAGCAGGACGTCGGAGTCCCCGGTGCGGAACTCGCCGCGCTCGTAGCACATGGGACTGCTCCCGTCGCAGCAGCCGCCGGACTGGTGGAACATCAGCGGCCCGTGCTTGCCGGTCAGCATCCGCAGCAGCTCGGCGGCGGCCGGTGTGACGGCGACCCGCTCGGGCTCCGCAGCGCCCTCCGCACCGGGTCGCGCCGGAGCGCCGTCCGCAACCCGCCCGGCCCGAGCGCCCGGTGGCCGGGCCTCCATCAGAACAGTCCCATCTTCTGCGGTGCGTAGCTGACCAGCAGATTCTTCGTCTGCTGGTAGTGGTCGAGCATCATCTGGTGGTTCTCCCGGCCGATGCCCGACTGCTTGTATCCGCCGAACGCGGCGTGCGCCGGGTAGGCGTGGTAGCAGTTCGTCCACACCCGTCCGGCCTGGATGGCCCGGCCCGCCCGGTAGGCGCGGGCGCCGTCGCGGGTCCAGACACCGGCCCCGAGCCCGTAGAGGGTGTCGTTGGCGATCCGCACGGCATCGTCGAAGTCCTCGAACGCGGTCACCGAGACCACGGGCCCGAAGATCTCCTCCTGGAAGACGCGCATGCCGTTGCCGCCCTCCAGAATCGTGGGCCGCACGTAGTAGCCGCCCTCCAGCTCGCCGCCCAGTTCGGCGCGGGTCCCGCCGGTGAGCACCCGGGCACCCTCCTGCTGCCCGATGTCGAGATAGGAGAGGATCTTCTCCAGCTGGTCGTTGGACGCCTGGGCGCCCACCATGGTGTCGGTGTCCAGCGGATGGCCCTGCACGATCGCCTCGGTGCGCTCGACACCGGCGTCCAGGAAGCCGCGGTAGTGGCTGCGCTGGATGAGCGCGCGCGAGGGGCAGGTGCACACCTCGCCCTGGTTGAGCGCGAACATGGTGAAGCCCTCGAGGGCCTTGTCGAGGAAGTCGTCGTCCGCGGCCGAGACGTCGTCGAAGAAGACGTTGGGGCTCTTGCCGCCCAGCTCCAGGGTCACGGGCTTGAGGTTCTCGGAGGCGTACTGCATGATCAGCCGGCCCGTGGTGGTCTCCCCGGTGAAGGCCACCTTGGCGACCCGGGCGCTGGCGGCCAGCGGCTTGCCCGCCTCGGCTCCGAAGCCGTTGACGATGTTGATGACTCCGGGCGGCAGCAGATCGGCCACCAGACTCATCCAGTAGTGGATGGAGGCCGGGGTCTGCTCGGCGGGCTTGAGCACGACCGCGTTGCCCGCGGCCAGCGCGGGGGCGAGCTTCCAGGCGGCCATCAGGATGGGGAAGTTCCACGGGATGATCTGCGCGACCACGCCCAGCGGTTCATGGAAGTGGTAGGCGACGGTGTCCTCGTCGATCTGGGAGAGCGAGCCCTCCTGGGAGCGGATCGCGGCGGCGAAGTACCGGAAGTGGTCGATGGCCAGCGGGATGTCGGCGGCCAGCGCCTCCCGGATCGGCTTGCCGTTCTCCCAGCTCTCGGCGACGGCCAGTTCCTCCAGGTGCTCCTCCATCCGCTGCGCGATCTGGTTGAGCAGCTGCGCGCGCTCGGCGGGCGGCGTACGGCCCCAGGCGGGTGCCGCCGCGTGTGCCGCGTCGATGGCCCGCTCGACGTCCTCGGCGGTGCCGCGGGCGATCTCGGTGAAGGCGGCGCCCGTCACGGGGGTGGGGTTCTCGAAATATCCGCCCTGCTTCGGGGCGACGTAGCTGCCGCCGATCCAGTGGTCGTAGCGCGGCTGGTAGCTCATCAGCGCGCCGTCGGTTCCCGGTGCGGCGTAGCGGCTCATGCTCTGCCTCCCTGTGCTGGGCGCACACGGCGTCCTGGCGTGTACGCGGGCGTCCTCGGCCCGCCCGGCGGTGGGCGGACGTCGCGGGGAGGTTAGTCGCGGCGACGTTGCGGATACGTTGCGCGCCTGCTCCCGGCACCGTCCGGCACGGGAGCGGGGGGCCGCAGCCCGTAGGCGGCCCGCAGCTCCCGTACCCGTGCCGCGGTGCCCGGCGTGGGGCGTGCGGTGTGCAGGGCCTCCCACATCTCCAGGTCCTCCTCCCCGGCCGCGGTGCACAGCCAGCGCTCCAGCAGCCGCGGCTCGGGACGGGTGAGCAGCCGGCGGCGCAGCCGCTGCTCCAGCAGCCTGCGCAGCCGCAGCACTCCGGGCGCCGACGAGCCGGGCAGCAGCGGACCGCTGCACACGTCCAGGGCCGTACCGGGGTCGTCCGCGGCGAGCGCGTCGACGACGGTGTCGTAGTCGGTGTGCGGGCGATCCCGCAGCCGGTAGGGGCGCGAGTCCAGCAGCGGGCCCAGCAGGTGCCGCAGCCGGGAGAGTTCGGCGCGCAGCGTGACCGGATGCACGTCCCGCTCCCCGTACAGTTCGCGGGCCAGTTCCTCACCCGTCAGCCCGTCGGGGTGCGCGGCCAGCAGCAGCACGATCTCGCTGTGCCGCCGCCCCAGTCGCAGCGGCCGGCCGGAGGCGCGGGTCTCCGGGGTGTGCAGCAGCGCCTCGTCCCGGCCGAGGACGGCGAGTGTGCAGACGTCCGGCGGCGGGGGGCCGCTCGCGCGGGGTTCCGCTTCCGGAGCGGCCAGGCACGCTTCGGCCGCGCGGGCCGTGGCCTGGACCAGGGCGAGGCTGTGCGGTGACGCGAGGTGGTCGCCGCCGGTCAGGTCGACGGCTCCGATGACCCGCCCGGTGCGCGGATCGTGCACCGGCGCGGCGGCGCAGGTCCAGGACTGCACCGGGCGGCAGTAGTGCTCCGCGCCGAAGATCTGGACGGCGTGGTCGACCGCGAGGGCGGTGCCGGGCGCGTTGGTGCCGCTGGTGCGCTCGGACCACCGGGCGCCGGGGACGAAGTTCATCCGCTCGGCGCGGCGCAGCACCTGCCGGTGGCCCTCCACCCAGAGCATGGTGCCCTGCTCGTCGCAGACGGAGAGCAGATGGGCCCCGTCCTCGGCGATGGTGCCGAGCAGTTCGCGGAAGAGCGGCATGGCCCGAGCCAGCGGGTGGGCCTCCCGGCGCCGGGCCAGCCCGGCGTCGTCCATCTCGACACCCGCCATGCTCTCGGGGGCCAGCCGTGCCCCGGCGCAGCGGC
Organism: Streptomyces sp. AA1529; assembly: GCF_000280905.1. Taxonomy (GTDB): domain Bacteria; phylum Actinomycetota; class Actinomycetes; order Streptomycetales; family Streptomycetaceae; genus Streptomyces. Next base: position 45,236 of record NZ_ALAP01000056.1, read on the forward strand.
GCCAGGAATCGGCCACGACGTCGCGGACGGGTGCGGCGACGGTGCCGCCGGTCAGGAATCGTTCGTGGGCCCGGCGCAACTGCCCGGCCCGCTGGACCGCGTCGGCACCGGCCTCGAGTGCCAGCCATGGATTGCGCACCCCGTCATCGTGC
>NZ_ALAP01000057.1 GCF_000280905.1 Streptomyces sp. AA1529
GAGCAGCAGCTCGCGGTCGACGACACCCACGGGGGTGCCGGACCCGTCCGTGACGGTCAGCGGGTGCTCGCTGGTGGAGAACGGGGTGAACAGTTCGGCCAGCGGCGTCTCGGCCGTGACCGTCGGGACGACGGCGCTCGGCGGACCGCCGTCGGGCGGGGCGTCCCCGCCGCCGTCCGCCTCCCGCATGATCGCGCCCGCGGTCAGCACCCGGGAGCGGTCCACGTCCTGGGTGAAGGAGGCGACGTACTCGGTGGCGGGCCGCAGCAGGATGTCCTCCGCGGTGCCGATCTGCACGATCCGGCCGTCGCGCATCATCGCGATGCGGTCGCCGACGCGCATGGCCTCGTTCAGGTCGTGGGTGATGAAGACGATGGTCTTGTGCAGCGACTGCTGCAGCTGCAGCAGCTGGTCCTGCATGTCGCGGCGGATCAGCGGGTCCAGCGCGCTGAAGGACTCGTCCATGAGCAGCAGGTCGGCGTCGGTGGCCAGCGCGCGGGCGAGCCCGACGCGCTGCTGCATGCCGCCGGACAGCTCGTCCGGCCAGGAGTGCTCCCAGCCCTGGAGCCCGGCCAGGCGCAGGGCCTCGGTGGCGCGCTGTTCGAGTTCCTCGGCCGGGACGCCCTGCACCCGCAGACCGTAGGCGGCGTTCTCCAGCACGCTGCGGTGCGGGAAGAGCGCGAAGTGCTGGAAGACCATGCTGATCCGGTGGGAGCGCAGCCCGCGCAGTTCGCGCGGACCGAGCGCGGTCAGGTCCTCGCCGTCGAACAGGACCCGTCCCGAGGTGGGGACCAGCAGGCCGTTGAGCATCCGCAGCAGCGTCGACTTGCCCGAGCCGGAGAGGCCCATGACGACGAATACCTGCCCTTCCGCCACCTCGAAGGAGGCGTCGATCACCGCGGCGACCGTGCCTTCGGCGCGCAGTTCCTCGCGGTCCGCGCCGGCGCGCAGCCGGGCCACGGCCTCATCCGCTTGTCTCCCGAACACCTTGTACAGGTGTTCGGCTCTCAGCCTGGACACATTCACCCTCTTGACTGCGACAACAGTTACCCCGGCCTGCCATCCGTCTCGCCATGGAGCGCTGTAGATCGCTGCAACCGACGCACACCAGAAAGATGAATCACACATGCACTTTTTGTCGGACTTTTCTCTGCTCCATGAGCGTGACCCCGAATCGGCCCTCCCGCTCCCCACGGCGTCCAAAGGGGTGGAAAAGCGACCCGAGTGACACCCGGGAGCAGCGCGCGACCACCCGGCGTCACCTGTCGGCCCGGTACGGCATCATCGGCTCGTGACCACCACAGCGAACTCAGCGCACACCGGGACAGGACACACCGCGAACGGCCGCCGGCTGATGCTCCTGGACACCGCCTCGCTCTACTTCCGCGCGTACTTCGGCGTCCCGGACACCGTCCGCGCACCGGACGGAACCCCCGTCAACGCGGTACGCGGCCTGCTCGACTTCATCGCCAGACTCGTCCAGGACCACCGCCCCGCCGCACTGGCCGCCTGCATGGACGCCGACTGGCGCCCCGCGTGGCGGGTGGAGCTGATCCCCTCCTACAAGGCACACCGCGTCGCCGAGGAGGTCCCCGGCGGACCGGACGAGGAGGAGACCCCCGACACCCTGGGCCCGCAGGTACCGGTGATCGAGCAGGTGCTGGACGCGATCGGAGTGGCCCGGCTCGGCGCCGCGGAGTACGAGGCGGACGACGTGATCGGCACCCTCGCCACCCGCGCCACCGGCCCCGTCGACGTCGTCACCGGCGACCGCGACCTCTTCCAGCTCGTCGACGACGCGCGCGCCGTGCGGGTGCTCTACCCCGTCAAGGGCGTCGGCAGCCTGGACACCTACGACGACGCGGCCCTGCGCGCCAAGTACGGGGTCGACGGAAGGGGGTACGCCGACCTGGCGGTGCTGCGCGGCGACCCCAGCGACGGACTGCCCGGCGTCCGCGGCGTCGGCGAGAAGACGGCCGCCAAACTGCTGGCCGAGTACGGCGACCTGGCGCGCATCCGCGCCGCGGCGGCCGACCCGGTCTCCCGGCTCACCCCCGCCCAGCGCGGCAAGTTCCAGGAGGCCGCCGACTATCTGGACGTCGCGCCCACCGTGGTGCGGGTGGCGCGGGATGTCGACCTCCCGGACGCCGACCTCGCCCTGCCGCGCGGCCCGCGCGACCCGGAGCTGCTGGAGCAACTGGCCGAGCGCTGGGGACTGGGCGGCTCGCTGCGGCGGCTGCTGGAGGTCCTGGCGGACTGATCCGCCCCGGAGGCCGATCTGTTAGCTTAGGTATACCTAAGTTGCTCTGTGTCCAGGGAGGCCCCGTGCCCGAAAGCCCGGCCCGTCCAGCCCGCAAGAAGCCGCAGCTCCACCACGCGCGCGTGGTGCGCACCGAGCGACTGACGCCGCACATGGTGCGCGTGGTGCTCGGCGGCGACTCCCTTGCGGGTTTCCCGGCCGGTGAGTACACCGACCACTACATCAAACTGCTGTTCCCGGTCCCCGGCGTGCACTACCCGGAGCCCTTCGACATCGCGCAGATCCGCGCCGAACTGCCGCGCTCCCAGTGGCCCGCGATGCGCACCTACACCGTGCGCGCCTGGGACCCGGCCGCGCGGGAGATGACCGTCGACTTCGTCGTGCACGGCGACGAGGGACTGGCCGGCCCCTGGGCCGCCTCCGCCGCCGCCGGCGACGAGATCCGTTTCCTGGGACCCGGCGGCGCCTACGCGCCCGCGCCGGAGGCCGACTGGCATCTGCTGGCCGGCGACGAGAGCGCGCTGCCCGCCATCGCCGCCGCCCTCGCCCGGATGCCGTCCGGTGTCCCGGTCAGAGCCCTCATCGAGGTCGCCGCAGCCCGGGAGGAGCAGCCGCTGGAGGCACCGCCCGGCGCCGAGGTGCGCTGGCTGCACCGGGGCTCGGCTCCCGTGGGCGAACGGCTCGTCGCGGCCGTCCGCGCCCTGGAGTTCCCACCGGGCCAGGTGCAGGCGTTCGTCCACGGAGAGGCCGGCTTCGTCAAGGAACTCCGCGGCCATCTGCGGCTGGAGCGGGGCGTCGCACGCGAGCAGCTCTCCATCTCCGGCTACTGGCGGCTGGGTGCCGACGAGGACAACTGGCAGGCGTCGAAGAAGGAGTGGAACGCCCGCGTCGAGGCCGAGCAGGAGCAGCGCCCCGCCGCATGAGGACGGCCCCGCCCGCGTGACGCCCCGCCGCCGGACTGCCGCACGGCGGAGCCGCCCGCGGGCGGGGGGCGTTCAGCGCGGCTCCAGCGGCCCCCCGGGGCAGTGCCGCGGCCCCGAGACGGGATTGCACCGCACGGCCCGATCCCGCGGCCCCGGCAACTCGGCCACGTAGTCGGACCCGTACCGGGCGGCCAGACCGGGGACCGGGAAGTCGGTGCTCACCATCTGCGCGCCCGACGAGAGCGCGTCGCGCAGCATCCCGGTGCTGCCGCTGCCCGCCTGCTCCAGCGGCACGTCCGAGCGGGTCCGCACGTAGAACCCGCGCCGCACCAGGTCGCGGATGACGGCCTTGCCCTCGCCGGTGGGGTCGTTCACCTTCATGAAGGCGGCGTCGGGCCGGCCCGGCTCGGAGTCGGTGAACAGCACCCGCCCCTGCAGGCTCTCGCGGCCCCCGGCCCGGTAGGCGTCCTGGATCTCCCGGCCGTCGTTGTCCATGAAGAACATGACCTGCCCCCGGGTGTCGCGCACCTTGGGCCAACCGTGCCGGAGCACCGACTGCTCCAGCGTGCGCCCGGGGCGCCGGATGTCGTCCGGCGTCAGCGTCGCCTCGTCGGGGAAGACGGACCGGATCTCCTCGTCCAGCGCGTCGAGCATCGCCGTGTCCCAAGACGGGCTCTCGGCACCGCCCTGCTCCTCCAGCCGCGGGTCGGTCTGCTTCAGCTCCAGCAGGATCGGCACCGCGACATGACCGGGACGGCGCTCGGACCACTGCCTGACCTGGCGCAGGCAGCCGCGCAGGGTGACGCAGGTCGAGCGGTAGTCGAAGTCCGCCCAGTGCAGCACCTTGAAACCGGGCTTGCGCAGGTCCGGGTCGGCGAGCGGCGGCAGTCCGGCCCGCTTGCGCAGCAGCGGATCGGCGTAGAGACCGCCCTCGGGGTCGGGGAAGACGTCGAGTTCGATGCCGCGGGCCCGCTGCCGGGCGAACTGCTCGGGCAGCGAGGAGTGGCTGTAGAGCAGGTTCTGCCAGCCGGGGTCGTAGCGGGACATCAGGTTCTGCTCGGCGAGCGAGGTCGTCTCGCGGTGATAGCTGTTGTGCGTGGCCATGGCCTGGAGCTGGGTCAGCCGCAGGTCGCCGGCCGGATCACGGTGGCCGCCCCGCCCGGCGGCACCGTCCGGCTGGGCCGCGGCGGAGGTGGAGGTGAGCGCCGCGACGGCGGCCACCGCGGTCATGGCGCAGATCCAGCGGCGGATCGCGGATCCGGCTCGGGATCGGGTGCTGCTCGTACGCACTGGGCCCCCTGTCGAGTACGGGAAGCGCGCGGAGACGCGCGCCGGACGGAGCCTGCCGGGCCCGTGCGGCC
>NZ_ALAP01000058.1 GCF_000280905.1 Streptomyces sp. AA1529
TGGACTGAGGGCGCCGTCGCAGCCGGTCCCCGTGGCCCGGGGGCGGGGTCAGCCGCGGGGCTCGTCCCCGCCGCCGTCGTAGTCGCGGAGGCTGCCCGTCATCTTCTCGATGGTGGCGTCCGACACCTCGTCCTTGACGCCGGCGTCGGTGTAGAGGACCCAGATCGCCAGGTCACCGTTGCTGTTGATCCAGGACACCGTGACGACCTTGCCCGCGCTGGTGGAGCACTTGTCCTCCTTGGGTGCTCCGGTGATCTTGGCGGTGACGGTGTGGCCCTTGATGCCGTGCTCGTTCTTGAACGGCTTGGGCTTGGAGACCTTGAGGGTGCCCTTCTGCTTCTGGTCGTAGCCGGCGATCGCGAAGTTGCCGGCCGCGATCCGCGCCGCCTCCTTGGTGTCCTTGGAACCCTGCGCGCCCTTGGTGCCGACGCCGGCGCGGCTGCTGCGCTTGCACCAGTCGTCCTTGTAGTAGGCGGGCGCCGACATGGCGACCAGGACCTTGCCCTTGTCGTCCTCGAACCCGGTGATGGTGCCCGTGCTCGCGAGGGTCCAGTCGTCGTTGTCCGGGACGTCGAAGGCCGAGTACCACTTGGGGTTGACGACGGTCTGCCAGCCCTTCACCACCGGGTCCGAGGGGTCCTTGGAGGCGCCGCCGCTTCCCGGCTCGGCCTTCTCGCTCTTCTCCGGCTTCGTCTTCACCGAGGGCGAGGAGGTCTTGTCGGCCTCGTTCTTCTTGCCCCCGCCGGAGTCGTCGCCGCCGAGGACGACGACTCCGGCCACCGTCGCGGCGATGACCGCGACCGCGGCGACGATCGCGATGGCGATCGTCTTGTTCCGGCCTCCTCCGCCACCGCCCTTGGGGGACTGCGGGCTGCCCGGCATGCTCCCCGGGCCCCACTGTCCCGACTGCCCCGGGCCGCCCGGCTGCCCCGGGCCGCCCGGCTGCCCGTAGGGGTGGGGAGCCGGTCCGGGCTGCTGCCCGTAGCCCCCCGGGCCCGGCGGTTGCCCCTGGCCGGGCTGCTGGCCCGACGGCTGCTGCCCGTAGCCGGGCTGCTGGCCCGATGGCTGCTGCCCGTAGCCGGGTTGCTGGTACGGGTTCGGTTGCCCGTACCCGGGTTGCTGGTACGGGTTCGGCTGCTGCGGGTTCTGCTCGCCCCCGGGCGGCTGCTGTCCTGGCCACATGGCCGACAACCCTATGGTGCGGTCGTCGGGTCGGCCACGGCCGGTCCTGGATCGGTACGGACCCGCTACACGAATGGGGCCGAAGCGGGAAGGAACGATTCTCCCACCCCGAGTTACTGGGTGGTAACGTGCGAGCCATGACCACACAGTCGCAGCCGGACATCGGCGAGCTGATGCGGGCCTCCGTGCCCATGGCCCGCACTCTCAACCTGGAGTACCTGGAGACCTCGCCGGAACGGGTCGTCGTCTCCCTGCCCGACCAGAGCGAGTACCACAACCACGTGGGCGGCCCGCACGCCGGGGCGATGTTCACGCTCGCCGAGTCCGCGACCGGCGCGGTGACCCTGGCCGCGTTCGCCGACCAGCTCTCCCGCGCCGTCCCGCTGCCGGTGCGCGCCGAGATGGACTTCAAGAAGATCGCCAAGGGGGTGGTCACCGCCACCGCCGAGCTCGGCCGCCCGGCCGCCGAGGTGGTCGCCGAGCTGGACCGGGGAGAGCGCCCCGAGTTCCCGGTCCGGGTCGCGCTCCGCCGCCCCGACGGCGCGGTCACCAGCGAGATGACCGTCGTGTGGACCCTGCGGCCCAACGACTGACGCCGCGCCGCGCCGCCGGTCCGGTCCCGGTGCCCTCCGGCCGGCGAGCGGCGCGCGAGGCAGTGGACGCGGGCCGGCGCGTGGTCGAGTAGGCTTCCGAATTCGTGCCGTCATGGCAGCTCGTGCTCCGATGTCATGAGAGGAAGCCGCAGTTGCACATCCAGGACTGGCTGGAGAGCGTTCCGGCCGTCAGCGTGTACCTCCTGGTGGGAGTGGTCATCGGGCTGGAGAGCCTGGGGATCCCGCTCCCCGGAGAGATCGTCCTCGTCAGCTCCGCGCTGCTGGCCTCGCAGCAGGGGCACATCGATCCGCTGATCCTGGGAACCTGCGCCACGGTCGGTGCCGTCGTGGGTGACTCGATCGGGTACGCCATCGGCCGGAGAGGCGGCAAGCCGCTCCTGGACTGGCTGGGCGGGAAGTTCCCCAGGCACTTCGGCCCCAGCCATGTGGCCACCGCCGAGCGCTCCTTCCAGCGGTGGGGCATGTGGGCCGTCTTCTTCGGCCGCTTCATCGCCCTGCTGCGGATCTTCGCGGGGCCGCTCTCGGGTGTGCTGAAGATGCCGTACTGGAAGTTCCTGACCGCGAACGTGCTGGGCGGCGTGGTGTGGGCGGGCGGCACGACGGCGGTCATCTACTACGTCGGTATCGTCGCCGAGGCGTGGCTCAAGCGCTTCTCCTGGCTCGGGCTGGTGGCCGCGGTGCTGATCGGCCTCGCCTCCATGGTGCTCGTCAAGCGCCGGGCCGCGAAGGTGGCCGCCGAAGCGGTCGAGGAGCACCGGTCCGAGCCTGCCGCCGCGCGGCGGGACGAGCACGCACCGGCCGCGGAGGGGGAGCCCCGCCGGTCCGAGCGCGACGGCACCCCGTCCACCCCGGTCGGTGACTGAGCGGGACCGGGCAGCGAGACATCCGGAGTGGAGAACAGTGACACAGTACGGGCTGATCGTGACGGTCGGCGGGCACGAACCGCGGCTGGATCCCACCGCGTTCAACGCGCCGACCTCAGTGATCGCGGGTGACGTCACCCTGGCGGCCGGGTCGAGCGTGTGGTATGGCGCCGTACTGCGGGCCGATGCCGCCCCCATCGTGCTCGGTGAGGGGAGCAATGTGCAGGACAACTGCACCGTGCACGGCGATCCCGGTTTCCCGGTCGAGGTCGGCGCCCGGGTCACCGTGGGCCACAACGCCGTGCTGCACGGCTGCACGGTCGAGGACGACGTGCTGATCGGCATGGGAGCCACCGTCCTCAACGGCGCCCGCATCGGCGCCGGTTCCCTCGTCGCGGCCCAGGCGCTGGTGCCGCAGGGGACCGTCGTGCCGCCCGGTTCGCTGGTGGCAGGGGTGCCCGGCAAGGTGCGGCGGGAGCTGACGGACGAGGAGTTCGAGGGCGTGCGCCTCAACGCGCTCGGCTATGTGGACCTGGCCGAGCAGCACCGCGGGGCGACCGTCGGCGAACGGCCGGCGGCCCCCTGAGCGGTTCCGCGGCCGGGCCCGCCGCTGCCCGCCGCGGCTGCGAAGCCCGCACCCGACGCACGCGCCGCCCGGGGTTACCGGTGAGGAACCTCACCGGGGCGCGGCGGTGCCGGGGCGCTACGGTGACGACGTGCCATCCATCAGGAACACGTTCTCCTCCCTCACCTCCCGCGCCGTGCACGGCCTCTGGCGCCGGGCGCGGCAGGCGGGGGCCGTCACCGCGCGGCGCCCGGGGCCGTACGCGTTCCGCCGCATCGGGACCGGGACACGGCTCGCCTTCCCGCAGGGGACGCTCTTCGGGACGCCGTGGATCGAACTCGGCGACCACTGCATCGTCGGCCAGGACGTCACGCTGACCGCGGGGATGATGCCGGATCTGGAGCTGGGGCCGGAGACGGTGCTGCGGCTGGGCAACGGCGTGGTGCTGGGCCGGGGCAGCCACATCATCGCGGACACCCGGGTCAGTCTCGGCGACGACGTGTTCTGCGGCCCGTACGTCTACATCACCTCGACCAACCACTCCTACGACGACCCGGAACGGCCCGTCGGCAAGCAGTGGCCGCGCACCGCACCGGTGGAGATCGGCGCGGGGAGCTGGATCGGCGCGGGGGCCGTCGTCCTGCCCGGCGCGACGCTGGGGCGCAACGTGGTGGTCGCGGCGGGAGCCGTGGTGCGGGGTGAGATTCCCGACCACGCCGTGGTCGCGGGTGCCCCCGCCCGGGTGGTGCGCCGGCTGGATCCCGAGCAGGGGTGGCAGCCGCCGCTGCGCACTCCGCCGCCGATGCCGGTTCCCGAGGGCGTCAGTCCGCAGCAGCTGGTCGACCTCGCCGACCTGCCCACCGCACCGGACGCCGGGCCGCCCGGCGGATCGTCCGGCTGCTCGTCCGGCGGTTGAGCCGGTGCCCCGGTCAGCCCGAGGCCAGCAGGACCGTGCCGAGCAGCGCCAGCCCGGCGCCCGTGGTCTGCAGCGCGCGCAGCCGCTCCTGGAGCACGCTCCGCGCGGCGAGCGCGGTGACGACGGGATAGAGCGAGGCGAGGACGGCGGCGACGGTGACCGGGCCGTGCTGCGCGGCGACGGCGTACGTCCCGTTGGCGGCGACGTCGGCCAGACCGACGAAGGCCAGGGCCGGCAGCGCCGTCCACACCGCACCCAGGCCCTCCTCGGGGAGTGCCGGTGTGCCGCGCCGCACCGAGGCCCAGAGCGCACCGCCGCCCACGACGACGTTGACCACCCGCTGCACGAACAGCGTCAGGAAGAGCCCGGCGAGCGTCGTGGACGCCTCGGCGACCAGGCTCATCGTCGCGCCGAACCCGAAGGCCGCGATCAGGGTGAGCAGGACCGTGCGCCGCTGCACGGGTGCGCCTCGGCCGCCCACGCCGCCGGCCAGCACCACTCCGGTGACGGCGACCAGGGTCCCCAGGGCCTGGAGCGGGCCGGGCCGTTCGCCGTGCAGGGTCATGCCGACGGCCACCGGCACGGCGACGCTGCCGAGGGTGGCGACGGGTGAGACCACGCCCATCGGGCCGACGGCCAGTGCCCGGTAGAAGCACAGCATCGACACCGGTCCGATCGCTCCGGCCGCCACCGCGCACCACAGCAGGCGCGCGTCCAGTTCGCCCCAGGCGCCGGTGGCGAGCACGATGACGCCGAGCACCAGGCAGGCCGCGCCCTGCGAGACGACCACCACGGTCAGCTCGCGCAGCCGCTTGCTGAGCAGTCCGCCACCGAAGTCGGCCAGCCCCCACAGGAGGCTGGTGGCCAGCGCGAAGACAGCGGTCATGGCGGATTCCCTCGCAGTACAGTGTGATGAACGCTCAAGTCCAGCACACCGTAGTACATCGCAATGAACTCTGTCATTTAATATTTTGGATGGTGCGGAACACCGTGACGGACCTCGACCACCTCACGCAGGCGCTCGCGCGCAACCTGAAACACCTGCGTGCCGAGCGCGGCTTCACCCTCGACGCCCTCGCGGCCCGGGCCGGTGTCAGCAGGGGCATGCTCATCCAGATCGAACAGGCCCGCACCAACCCCAGCGTGGGCACCGTCGTCAAGATCGGCGACGCGCTCGGCGTCAGCATCACCTCGCTGCTGGACTTCGACCAGGAGCCGCAGGTCCGCCTGGTGCCGCCGGAACAGGCGGTGCGGCTGTGGTCCACCGAGGCGGGCAGCCACAGCACCCTGCTCGCGGGCACCGAGGCCCCCGGTCCGCTGGAGCTGTGGCACTGGAAACTGGCGCCGGGAGACGCCAGCAGCTCCGATCCGCACCCGCTGGGCACCACCGAACTCGTCCATGTGACCACCGGCACGCTCACCCTCGAGGTGGACGGCGACACATACCCGGTGCCGGCCGGGACCTCCGCGTGCTTCGAGTCCCACGTCCCGCACGGCTACCGCAACGACGGGCCGGAGAACGTCGAGATGACCATGGCCGTCGCAGTCCCCGCGCCCCGCTGAACCGGACGGCCGCGCCGGTGGTCCGGCTGTCTGCCGCGCCGCACCCGCCGGCGGGGCGCCGACCGCTCCCGTGCGGCGGCCGGCTCCGTGCTCACCCCAGCCGCGGGATCTCGATCGCCGGACACCGGTCCATCACCATCCGCAGCCCGGCCGCACGGGTGCGCTCGCAGGCCGCCTCGTCCACCACGCCGAGCTGGAACCAGACGGCCCGGGCACCGATCGCCACCGCCTCGTCGGCCACCCGTCCCGCCAGCTCGGAGCGGACGAACACGTCCACCACGTCCACCGGGAACGGGATCCGCGCGAGCGTCGGGTAGCCGCGCTCGCCGTGCACCGTCTCGGCGCTCGGGTGGACGGGAACGACACGTTTGCCGTACCGCTGCAGCACCTCGGCGACCCCCCAGGCGGGCCGCGAGGTGTTCTGCGACAGCCCCACCACCGCCCAGGTGTCACCCAGCTCGGTGAGAATCTCCCGCACCGTCCCGGTATCGCCGTACATCACTCTCCTCCTCCGCGGCAGTCCAGCTCTCCGCGACAACGGACGGCACCCCCCGCCGATTCCCGCGGCCGCGGCCCTAGGCTGGCGGGATGCACCAGGAGCAGCACGCACAGCAGGAGCAGCCGCCGGGGCCCGCGGAGTACGTCACCGTGGCCGGGGAGGGCGTGCACGAGACGGAGGTCAACCGCTCCCGCTTCCGGTGCGCCCTCGCGCCCGCGGCCACGGAAGCCGAGGCCCAGGAGTTCATCGCCCGGATCCGCAGGCAGCACCCCGGCGCCAACCACAACTGCTCGGCCTACGTCATCGGCGCCGACGCGGGCACCCAGAAGGCGAACGACGACGGCGAGCCGGGCGGCACCGCGGGAGTGCCGATGCTCCAGATGCTGCTGCGGCGCGAGGTGCGGTACACGGTCGCCGTCGTCACCCGCTACTTCGGCGGCGTCAAGCTGGGTGCGGGCGGCCTGATCCGGGCCTACGGAGGCGCGGTCGGCGAGGCTCTGGACGCGGTGGGGACCGTCACCAGGCGCCGCTTCCGGCTGCTGACGGTCACGGTCGGGCACGAGCGCGCCGGACGCCTGGAGAACGAACTGCGCGCCACCGGCCGGGAGGTGCGCGAGGTGCGCTACGGCGCCGAGGTCGCCATCGAGGTCGGCCTGCCCGACGCCGACCTGGCCGGCTTCCGCAGCTGGCTGGCCGACGCGACGGCGGGCAGCGCACGAGTCGAGGTGGGCGGCGAGGCGTTCGGTACGGTCTGAGCCCTCCGGAGTCCCGGCGGACGAGCCGGCGCGGACCCGGAACGGGCCCGCGGACCGGCAGTGTCGGTGGTGGGCCTTAAGGTCGTTGACCATGCGTCTGCTGCACACCTCGGACTGGCATCTGGGCCGGAGCTTCCACCGCGTGAGCCTCCTCGACGCCCAGCGCGCCTTCCTGGACCACCTGGTCGCCACCGTCGAGGAGCGGGCGGTGGACGCCGTACTGGTCTCCGGCGACGTCTACGACCGCGCGGTCCCCTCCCTCGCCGCCGTCGAGATGTTCGACCGGACGCTCTCCCGCCTCGCGGACCTCGGCGTGCCCACCGTGATGATCTCCGGCAACCACGACTCGGCACGCCGGCTGGGGGTCGGCGCGAAACTGCTCGGCCGCGCCGGGGTCCACCTGCGCACCGACCCCCGCGAGTGCGGCACGCCCCTACTCCTCGAACCCGCCGACGGAGGCGGCCCGGTGGCCGTCTACGGAGTGCCCTACCTGGAGCCCTCGCTGGTGCGGGAGACGCTCGGCGCGGAGAGCGGCGGCCACACCGCCGTGCTCCGCGCCGCGACGGACCGGATCCGCGCGGACCTCGCCGCCCGGCCGGCCGGGACGCGCTCCGTCGTGCTGGCCCACGCCTTCGTGACCGGCGCCGAAGTCTGCGACAGCGAACGGGACATCACCGTCGGCGGCGTCGCCTCGGTGCCCGCCTCGGTCTTCGCGGGGATCGACTACGTCGCGCTCGGCCACCTGCACAACTGCCAGGCCCTCTCCGAGCGGATCCGCTATTCCGGCACCCCGATCGCCTACTCGTTCTCCGAGGCCGGGCACCCGAAGTCCATGTGGCTGGTCGACCTCGGCCCCTCGGGCGAACCGGTGGCCGAGCGGCTGCCCTGCCCCGTACCCCGGCCACTCGCCCGGCTGCGCGGCAGGCTGGCCGAACTGCTGGAGGACCCGGCTCTGGAGCAGCACACCGACTCCTGGGTGGAGGCCACCCTCACCGACGCGGCCCGCCCGCACGACCCGATGGCCCGGCTGACCGCGCGTTTCCCGCACACCGTCAGTCTTGTCTTCGCGCCCGACCGGGAAGAGGACGGCGACGCCCGCTCCTACGCCGTACGGCTCAGCGGGCGCACCGACCGGCAGATCGCCGAGGACTTCGTCGGCCATGTACGCCCCGGACAGCAGGCGGCGCCCGAGGAGCGCGAGATGCTCGGGCAGGCGCTGGAGGCCGTCCGCGTCGCCGAGGGCGAAGCGGGGACAGCGGCCGCCCCGCGTGCGCCGCGGCCCCCGGCCGACGGCCGGCGCCCGAGCCAGGACGGCACGCGGGCGGTGGCCCGTTGAGAATCCACCGGCTGTCCCTCACCGCCTTCGGCCCGTTCGGCGGCACGCACACCGTCGACTTCGACACGCTCTCCTCGGCCGGTCTGTTCCTGCTGCACGGTGCCACCGGCGCGGGCAAGACCTCGGTGCTGGACGCCGTCTGCTTCGCGCTCTACGGCGGAGTGCCCGGCGCCCGCCAGCAGCCCGGCGGCACCCTGCGCAGCGACCACGCCGACCCGCACGTGCGCACCCAGGTCGTCCTCGACCTCACCGTCGCGGGCCGGCGGCTGGAGGTCACCCGCGCTCCCGAGCAGCTCCGGCCCAAGACCCGGGGCACCGGCCTCACCCGCGAACGCGCCCGCTGCGAATTGCGCGCCTGGGATCCGGGCGCGGGCGAGTGGCAGGGGCTCAGCCGCTCCCACCAGGAGATCGGTGAGGAGATCGGGCAGGCCCTGGGCATGAGCAAGGACCAGTTCTGCCAGGTGGTGCTGCTGCCGCAGGGCGACTTCGCCCGCTTCCTGCGCTCGGGCGCCGAGGACCGGGCGAAGCTGCTGGGCCGGCTCTTCGACACCGGCCGGTTCGCCGCCGTCGAGGAGGAGCTCGCGCGGATGCGCAAATCCGCCCAGCGCGAGGTCGTCGCCGCCGACGAGGAACTGCTGGCCCTCGCCCACCGGATGCGGCAGGCCGTCGGCGACCCCGCCGAGCTCGCCGAGGGGCCCGCGCACACCGCTGCCGCCGACCCGCTCCCCGGCCAGCGCACCGGCTCGCCCCGCGGCTCGGCGCCGGACGCCCGCGGCAGCGGAGGCGCGCGCACCCGCGGCGGCGCCCGCGGCCGGGCGGCGCCGCCCGGCGAGTCCCCCGCGCGGGACGGGCTCGCCCCCGGCGATCCCGGTCTGGCCGACTCGGTCCTGGCCTGGGCGGCGCAGGCCAGGACCTACGCGCGGGAACGCTGCACCGCCACGGCGCTCGCCGCCGACACCACGCGGGCACACCACACGGAGGCCGTCCGGGAGCTGGAGGCGGTCCGGGACCTGGCCCGCGCCCAGCAGCGGTTCGCGCATGCCGGGCAGCGTGCCGAAGAGCTGGCGGCCGGTGCCGCGGAGCGGGACGCGGAGCGGCAGCGGCTGGAGCGGGCGCAGGCCGCCGAGACGGTGCTGCCCGCCCTGCGGCTGCACAGCACCGCACAGCAGGACCACACCCGGGCCCGAGCCGCGGAACGGGAGGCGCGCGCGGACCTCCCGGACGCCCTCGGCGACGCCGGCCCCGACCGGCTGTCAGCACTGGAAGGCGAACTGCGACAGGAACTGGGGGCGCTGCGGGCCACCCGCGAGGAGGAACCGCGCGCCGCCGCGATCGAGACCGAACTGCGCCGCCTGGATGCCGAGTCCCGGACCGACGAGGACCTCCTCCGCGAGACGGGGGAGTGGCTGGACGGCTGGGAGGAGCAGCGGCTCGGGCTCGAACGGCGGGTGGCCGAGGCACTGGAGGCCGCCACCCGCACCGAGCACCTGGCCGGCCGGCTGCACCCCGCCCGCGCCCGCCTGCAGGCCGCGCACCGCCGGGACCGGCTGGACGCCGAGATCGAGTCGGCCGACGAGGTGCGGCGCCGGGCCCGCGAGGAGGCCGCCGACGCCAAGGAGCACTGGCTCGCGGTGCGGGAGCGGCGGCTGCGCGGCATCGCGGCGGAGCTCGCCGCGCAGCTGGCCGCGGGCGACCCCTGCGCCGTGTGCGGCGCCACCGAACATCCCGATCCGGCCCGTGCGGAGCCCGGCCACGTGGACCGGGCGGCCGAGGAGGAGGCGCTCGCCCGCTCGCAGCGGGCGGCCGAGCACCACCGCTCGGCCGAGCAGCGGCTCGCCGCGCTGCGCGACAGCCGCACCGAGGCGGCGGCCGACGCGGCGGCCGACGCGACCGGGGACGGAGCAGGGGCGGCGTCCGACGGCGGCACCGAGCAACTGGCCAGTGCCGTCGCCGCCCTGGAGCAGGAGCATGCCCGGGCCCGCGCCCAGGCGTCCGGCGCCCATGAGGCCCGCGAGGCGCTGGCCGCCGCCGAGCGGGAGCACGACGGGCGGAGCGCGGCCCGCCAGGAAGCCGCGCGCCGGGCCGCCGCGCGCACCTCGACCCGGGAGGCCCTCCAGCGGGAACTGGCGGCGCTCACCGAGCGGCTGAGCAGAGCACGCGGCGAGGCTCCCAGCGTCGCCGCCCGCTGCGCGGAGCTGGAACGCCGGGTCGGGGTGCTCTCCCGCACCGCGGAGGCGGCCCGGGCCGCCGCCCGCACCGCCGAACGGCTCGCCGATGCCGCCGCGCAGCGGGCGGAGGCCGCCGGCCGCGCCGGCTTCGCCGCACCCGAGGAGGCGGAGGGGGCCGTACTGCCCGAGCCCCGGCAGCGCGAGCTGCGGACCCGGCTGGAGCGCCGGCAGGTCGAGGAGGCCGCAGCCGCGGAGGAGCTGGCCGACCCGGAGCTCGCCGCGGCCGCGGCCCGGCCCGCCGCGGAGCCGGAGGCGGCACGGGCCGCCGCCGAGGCCGCCGAGGAGCGGCTGCGGGCCGCGGATGCCCAACTGCACACCGCGCGCGGCCGGGTGGAGGCGCTGGACGGACTGGGTGAGCGGGCCGCCGAACGTGCCCGGCGGGTGGCGCCGTTGCGCGGCGCCTACGAGAGCGTCGCCCGGCTGGCCGGGCTGGCCGCCGGCACCTCACCGGAAAACGAGCGCCGGATGCGGCTGGAGTCCTATGTGCTGGCCGCCCGGCTCGAACAGGTGGCGGCTGCCGCCTCGGCGCGGCTCGGCCGGATGTCCGGCGGCCGCTACACGCTCGTGCACTCCGACGAACGGTCCGGCGGACGGGGCAGAGCCGGGCTCGGACTGCACGTGGTGGACGCCTGGACGGGTGCCGAGCGGGACACCGGCACCCTCTCCGGCGGCGAGACGTTCTTCGCCTCGCTGGCCCTCGCCCTAGGACTGGCCGACGTGGTGACCGAGGAGGCCGGCGGCACCCGACTGGAGACCCTCTTCATCGACGAGGGCTTCGGCAGTCTGGACGAGCAGACGCTGGACGAGGTGCTGGACGTCCTCGACTCGCTGCGCGAGCGGGACCGCTGTGTCGGCATCGTCAGCCACGTGGCCGATCTGCGGCGGCGGGTGCCCGCGCAGCTGGAGGTCGTCAAGGCGCGCGCGGGCTCCACCCTGCGCCACCGGGCCGCCCCGGCCGACACCTGACCGGCCCGGACGGCACCCGCCCGGCCCGGACGGCGGCCGGCCCGCGTGGACGGCCGGCCCGCGTGGACGGCCGGGCCCCGGCGCACCGGCCGACCGCCCGGCCCGGTGCCGCCGGACCCGCCCGGGGACCGGTCCGGCGGCACCGCACGGCAGTTCAGAGCGCGGACAGCTCCGCCACCAGGTCGTCGAGACCGAGGGAGCCCTGCGAGAGGGCCGCCATGTGCCAGGCCTTGGCGTCGAAGGCGGCGCCGTGCGCGCGCTGCGCGGCCGCGCGGCCCTCCAGCCAGGCGCGCTCGCCCAGCTTGTAGCCGATGGCCTGCCCCGGCATCCCCAGGTAGCGCACCAGCTCGCTCTCCACGAAGTCCGCAGGGCGCCCGCTGTGCATGCCGAAGAACTCCTGGGCCAGCTCCGGAGTCCACCGCTCACCCGGGTGGAACGGCGAGTCGGCGGGGATCTCCAGCTCCAGGTGCATGCCGATGTCGACGATCACCCGGGTGGAACGCATCATCTGCGCGTCCAGATAGCCCAGCCGCCGCTCCGGCGTGGTCAGGAAGCCCAGCTCGTCCATGAGCCGCTCGGCGTACAGCGCCCAGCCTTCGGCGTTGGCGCTGACCATGCCCACGGTCGTCTGGTAGCGCGAGAGCTTGTCGGCGACGTACGTCCACTGCGCGAGCTGCAGATGGTGCCCGGGTACGCCTTCGTGGTACCAGGTGGTGACCATGTCGTAGACCGGGAACCGGGTCTCGCCCATGGTCGGCAGCCAGGTGCGGCCCGGCCGGGAGAAGTCCAGCGACGGCTGGGTGTAGTACGGCGCCGCCGCGCTGCCGGGCGGGGCGATCCGGGCCTCCACCCGGCGTACCGGCTCGGCGAGTTCGAAGTGGGTGCCGTCCAGTTCCGCGATGGCCTCGTCCATCAGCGCCTGGAGCCATTCGCGGACCTCGTCGACGCCTTCCACGGCCTCGCCGTGGGTGTCCAGGTGGCGCAGCGCCTCCCAGGGGGTCCGTGCGCCCGGCAGGATCTTCTCCGCCTCGGTGCGCATCTCTGCCAGCAGCCGGTGGAACTCCTGCCAGCCGTACCGGTAGGACTCCTCCAGATCCAGGTCCGCGCCGTTCCAGTAGCGCGCCCAGCGCGCGTACCGCTCGCGGCCCACCGTCTCCGGTGCTCCGGCGACACCCGGCGCGTACACGTCCCGCAGCCAGTCGCGCAGTTCCGTGACGGCGCGGGTGGCCTCGGCGGCGGCCTCGCCCAGTTCCGGCCGGAGGCCGTCGGGGCAGCCGCCGGCGAACTCCGCGAACCAGCCCCGGTCGTCCTCCGCGTCCTTCTCGCCCAGCCACTGCGCGAGCTGCTCCAGCACGGTGGCGACCTGGCGGGGCCCGGCGTACAGCTTTCGGGCGAGCCCCTCGTCCAGCGAGGCCCGGTATCCGTCGAGCGCGACCGGCATCGCCCGCATCCGGGCGGCGACCGCCTTCCAGTCCTCCTCCGTCTCGGAGGGCATCACCGTGAAGATGCCGCGCACCGCGTGCAGCGGCGAGTTGAGGTTGCTGACGGCGCGCAGTCCCTCGCCGGCCTCGTGGACGGCCAGCTCGGCGGTGAGCCGTTCGCGGAGCAGCCGGGCGCAGCGCCGCTCCTCGTCGCTCTCGGCGCCCGGCCGGGCCTCCGCCGCGGCCAGCTCCTCCAGCGTGGTGCGGTTCAGGACGGCCGTCGCCTCCTGACCCGCGGGGGAGAAGTCCGGCAGCCGGCCGTGGCACTCGGGCACCCCGAGGTAGGTGCCGGTGAGCGGGTCGAGTTCGACGAGTGCGTCGACGTAGGTGTCTGCCACCTGGCGGGGCAGGGGGCCGGGGGTCGCTGTGTTGATCGCATCGGACATGGGCCCATCCTCGTACGCCGGCACCCCTTCCGTCAGCACCGGGCCGACCCGGGTGGGGCACCGGGGCCCGGCGCCGGATGCGGCGGCCGGGCGTCGTGCCGGGGGCGGGCCTCAGCGGGGCGCGACCGCGGCGGGTGCCAGGGCCGCGGTCACCACCAGCGTGCCCTCCTCGATCTGGTAGTCCAGCGGCAGCCCCAGCCCCCGCATCGCCGCGACCATGCCGGTGTTGGAGGACCGGGTCACCGCGTAGACGCTCTCGCAGCGGGCTTCGCGGGCCATGTCGGTCAGCCGCCGCAGCAGGGCGGCGCCGATGCCCCGGCGCTGCCAGGCGTCCTCGACCAGCAGGGCCGCCTCGGTCTCGTCGCCGTCCCACAGCAGGTGCCCGAGCGCCACCAGCTCGCCCGCGGGCGACTCCACGGCCAGGGTGCGGCCGAACCGGGGGGAGAGCAGATGCCGCAGATAGCGGTCGGCACCCTTGACGGGACCGTGGTACCGCTGGGTGAGCGTCTGTTCCGAGCAGCGGGCGTGCATGGCCGTCGCGGCCTCCAGATCGCCCTCGTCGGCGCGGCGGATGGTGACGGCCCGGCCGCCGGGCAGCGTCAGCGCGTGCCGTTCCCCCGGGGTGCGGCGCCCCAGCCGGGCGTCCAGCTCCACCAGCGCGTGGGCCCGCGCGAACTCGGTGGGGGTGAAGGGCACATGGTGCCGTTCCACGACGATCTCTCCTCCGGCAGGGTCGGGCAGGCGCAGCAGCGTACCCTCCAGCGCCCCTTCCGCGGGCGTGTCGCCGGGGACCGAGCGGATGGCGCAGCGGCCCAGCAGCGCCCGCAGGGCCAGCGGGAGTTCGGCCGTGTCCAGGGCCGCCCTGGTGGCCAGGTGGAGCACCCGGGTCGGGCTGTCCACCAGGTCGTGTGCGTCGGCCCGCTCCACCCAGGTGTCGGCGCCGCCCGCTTCGCGGAGCAGCCGGGCCAGCTCCCGCGGCTCCACCGCGTCGGAGGTGCGCAGCAGGAACTCGTCCACCGTGCGGTCGCCGAGCGGGTGCGTCTGGAGTGTGAGGATGTCGACGCCGCCCGCCGCCAGGGCGCCGCAGATCCGGGCGAGCGTGCCGGGTTCGTCCCGCACGGTCGTGCGCACCCGCCACAGCGCGGTGGCGCTGCCGGGGGACCGCCGCACCGCCGCCGCGGCACCCCGCAGCCCCCGTCCGCCGCGGCCGGGCCGGACGCGCCACGCCCGCAGACCGCGCCGGGCGGCCGCCGCCGCGCGCCGTCGGCGGCGCGCGGCGGCGCCGGTCGTGGTGTCCGTCTTCTTCGCGGCAGGGTCATCAGCCATACGAACACCTTCGCGGGTCGTCGTTGCCTGACCACGAACGACATATGACAGGTGCGTAAAAAGAGCGCCTGCCGAGCAAACGTCCCATTTGCGGCGGGCGGTGCGGCCCTTCCCGGAGCGCCCCGGACGGCGTGCCGTGGACCCCGGGGCGGGCTCCGCGGAGCGCGCCGGTCACTCCCGGGCCAGCCTGCGCAGCACCTGTCCGCAGCGGAGTGCGTAGCCCCGCTGCAGCACCGGCAGCACGGGTCCCGCCGCCCGCGTCCACCACACCGCGGGCACACTGTAGGCCCGCACGGTCAGCCGGACGGCGCCGTCGGGCGCGTGTTCGACGAGAAAGGCCTCCTCGCCGCGCTGCGGGTGGCCCGGCAGCGTCCCGTACGCCCACCCGGCGCGCCGCTCCTCCTGCACGGCCCACACCACCCGGCACGGTCCGCCCACCCGCAGCGCTCCCACCCCCAGGCCGACCGTCACCCGCACCCCGGGCGCGGCCCGGCCGGCGTCCGCCTCGAGTCGGACGCCCATCGCACGGTGCATGCGCCACTCCAGCAGCGCCCGCGCGGCCGCCGCGAAGACGGCCCCGCCGGTGCCCAGCGGGATGCGGACCCGCAGTGCGCGGAATCCGGGCGGGGTCACGCCGTACGCGGTGCGGCCGACCGGCGTGTAGCTGTACTCGGCCCGCGGTGCCCTCACCGCGTCGCCCGGTTCGGTTCACCGGCCCTCCAGGCCCGGTTCACTGGCCCACCAGGCCCGGCCGGAGCGTCTTGGTGAACAGCACCGCGCCGCTCTCCTCGCGCAGCCGCACGGTCAGCTCCCCCGTGGAGCCGTCGATGTCCACCTGCCCGAAGTGCTGCCCGCCCTCGCTCGGCGGGGTGTTGGCGCGCTCCGGAGCCCGGATGAACCGCTGCTCGGGCCCGAAGGTGCCGTCCAGCTTCAGCGCCCCGAATCCGCCCGCGTTCAGCGGCCCGGAGACGAACTCCCAGAACGGTGCGAAGTCCTCGAACGCGGCGCGGCCGGGGTCGTACCGCTGCGCGCTGGTGTAGTGCACGTCCGTGGTGAGCCACACCGTCCCGGTGACGCGATGGTGCTTGATGTGCCGCAGCAGTTCGGCGATCTGCAGCTCCCGGCCCAGCGGGGCGCCCGGGTCGCCCTGTGCGACGGCCTCGTAGTCGGTGCCGCCGTCCGGTACGACGAGCCCCAGCGGCATGTCCGAGGCGATCACCTTCCACACCGCGCGCGAGCGCGACAGCTCCCGCTTGAGCCAGCGCAACTGCCGCTCGCCCAGGATGCCCTGGCGGTCGTCGGGGCTGCGGCCGGGCGAGTTCGCGTTCCGGTGGGACCGCATGTCCAGCACGAACACGTCCAGCAGCGGGCCGTGCCGCACCACCCGGTGGACGCGCCCGTCCTCGTCACCGGGCGGCAGGCTGCCGACCGGGAAGTACTCGCCGAACGCCCGCAGCGAGCGCGCCGCGAGAGTGGAGACGTCCTTCTCGGTGTAGCGGTCGTCGTCCAGGATCTCGCCCGGGTACCAGTTGTTGAGCACCTCGTGGTCGTCCCACTGCACGATCGAGGGAACCTGCGCGTTGAACCGGCGCAGGTTCCCCGCCAGCAGGTTGTAGCGGAAATTGCCGCGGAATTCCGCCAGAGTCTCGGCCACCTTGGACTTCTCCTCGGTGGTGACGTTCCGCCAGATGCTGCCGTCCGACAGCTCCACCCGTTCCTGGATGGGGGAGTCGGCGTAGATGGTGTCGCCGCTGTTGAGGAAGAAGTCCGGATCCAGCCGCCGCATCCGGTCGAAGATCGGATATCCGCCCCGGTCGGGGTTGATGCCCCAGCCCTGCCCGGCCAGGTCGCCCGACCACAGGAAGCGCACGTCGTGCCGGTGCGCCGGGGCCGTGCGGAACGTCCCGTGCACCGGCCTGCCCGCGCGCCGCGGATCGTCCGGGTCGGCCAGCAGCACCCGGTAGTGGATCTGCTCGCCCGCGGGCAGCCCGTGCAGCGCGGTGCGTCCGGTGAAGTCGGTCTCCGGCCCCACCACCGGGCCCCGCCACCGCTTCGGGTTGCGGAAGCTCTCGGTCGCGGCCGTCTCCACCACCATCCGCGCCCGGCGGTCCGCGCGCACCCACACCAGACCGGAGGACGCGGTCACGTCGCCCGTCTGCACGCCCCAGTCCGCGGACGGCCTGCCGCGCCGCGCCTGCGCGGGAGCGGCGGCGCCGAGCAACGGCAGCGACAGCGCCGCGCCCGCGCCCGCCGTGCCGCGCAGCACGGCCCGCCGTGCCGGGTGACTGCCGGTCGGATCGTCCTGTGCCATGTGCAGGCCTCCTCGAGAGGTTGCGAGTGTGCGCCGTCGGAGCGTGGGACGGAGACGGGCCCCGGCCGCGGCGCGGAGGACCACTCGCGTGCCGGAGATCCGCCGCGGCGCCGCACGCCGCCCGTCACTCCTGCGAGCTGTATCCCGTTCCCGTGGTGTGCCTGCTCCCTCCGCGTGCCATACGTCCGAAGCCCCAGTGAACACCGGTGCCACACCGGACAGAAGAGGCGGCACGCCACTGCGTGTGTCCGACCGCTCACCGAGGCCTAGGATTGCCGCTTCACGGACAACTCCACCCGCATCCCGCCCGACCTGTTACGCGCCGGCCCAGGAGGCCCGATGACCACCAGCCGTACGCCTGCCGAGCTCCGTGCGGACATCCGTGCGAGCGGTCTGGCCCCGCACGGCCCCGGGCGCGTCGCACGCGCCGAGGAGCTGGTCGCGCAGGCCGAGGCGGCCGCGGAGGCGGGCACCCGCGAGGGCCGGGCCGCCCTGGGCGCGGCGCTGCTGCACCTGGCCGCCAGCCGCGCCTTCGGGACCGCGGCCCGCACCACTCCCGGCCCCGTCGCCCGGGCACTGCGGCTGCGGGACGAGGACCCGGAGGCGTTCGACTCCGAGGACGCCTTCGCGCTGCTGTGGTCGCTCCGCTGGGCCGTGGCGGACCTGGTCGGCGACCCGGCGGTCCCCATGACGGAGATCGAGGAGTGGCTCACCCGGCTGGCCCGCGAGCACGACCGCGCCGGCCTGTCCCGGCGCGCCGTGTACGCACGCGAGTTCCTGGTCGCGCAGTGGTTCGGCGACCGGCAGCGGGCCGCGCGCGCCTACAGCGCCTGGCTGGAGGCGGAACGCGACCGCAGCGCCGACTGCGCGGGCTGCGAACTGGCCTGGCGCGGCCGCGCGTACGCCGTGCGCGCCGAGGAGGCCGAGGCCGTGGCACCGGGCGCCGGAACGGCCCAGGACGAGGCGGCACTGCGGATGTGGGAACCGGTGCTGCGCGGCGAGTACGCGTGCGCCCACCGGCGCTCCTACCTGCTGGCCGCCTCGCTGGAGCCGCTGCTGCGCCTCGGCCGCGCCGCGGAGGCGCGGAGCCGGCATCTCGCGGGCTGCCTGCTGGTCCGGGAGGCGCCGACCGGGCGCGGCGCACTCGCCCGGCACCTGGAGTTCTGCGCCCGCACCGGCAATGAGCCGCGCGGCCTGGAGATCCTCGCCGGGCAGGAAGGGGAGCGCTGGGAGGAGCAGCAGGACGCGCCCGGCCACCAGCTGTGGATGTCCGCCGTCGCCCTGCTGATGCGGCGGCTCGGCGAGCTGGGGCACGCCGCCCTCCCGGTCCCCGGCCCTCCTGGACGGGACTGGAGCGCGGCGGCACTGTTCGAGCACGCCGCCGCGCAGGCCCTGGACACGGCGGAACGCTTCGACCGGCGGGCCGGCACCAGTGGGCATCGCGCGGCGGCGCGCCGCCGCATCGACGCGCGGCCGCTGGTCCCGCACCTGCCGCTGGGGATCGGCGCCGTCACGTTCCCCGCGCCGCCCGGGCCGCCTGCGCCGCCCGCGGCCCCCGTGCCGCCGGGCGGGCCGGAGGCCGTCCCCGGACGTGCCGCGGAGCGCGGCCCGCAGCCGGGAGAGGGAACCTGGAGCGGCCCGGAGGCAGGACGCGGAACCGAGCCCCGGCCGCAGGCGGGTGCGGGATCCGGAGCCGGCTCGCCGGACGCGCAGCGGCTGCTGGCCCAGGCGCGGCGGCTGAGCGCCGTCGGCCACCCGGAGGCGGCCGCGCGGTGGGCCGCGGCCGGCGATGCCGTCGCCCGTACGGGGGCGCGGCTCGACCAGGTGTCGCGGGCCGAACTCCTCGACCACCGGTCCGAGGCGGCGGCCCGCACCGATCCGGCGGCCGGTGCCGCCGGATTCGCGGAGGCCGCCAGTCTCTTCGCCGGGGCCGAGCTGCCCGGTGAAGCCCTGGCGTGCCGCGCGCGGGCCGCCTCCGCCGCCTCCTGCGCCCCCGAGGGGGCGGCCGTGCCGCCCGAGTCCCTCGACGCGCTGTGCGCCGAGGCCCAGCAGCTGCGCGCCGCGGGGCACATCGGCGCCCGGCACGCCCTCGCCGTGCTGCTGGCCCGGGCCCGGCTGCGCGCGCACGACCTCGGCGGGGTGCAGGAGGATGCGGAGAACGCGGGTGGCAGCCCGTTCGACGCGGCCAACCCCGCCAACCGGCCGCCGGCGGCCGACGCCGCATATCCGGCCGGACCGGCGCGTCCGGAGGGCGCGGACCCGCTGGGTCCGGGGGCCGAGGCGCTCGACGCGGAGGTGGCCGGTCTGGTCGCGTTCGCGCTGCCGTACCGCGAGGAGCCCGCGGTACGGGCCGGGATCGCCGAGGCCGTCGAGATCCGGGGCAGGCTGGCGGCCCGGCGCGGCGCCGCGGTTCGCGCCGGCGAACTGCTTGCCGAGTCCGCCGACCTCTTCCACGAGGCGGGCCGCCCGTGGTCCGCCACCGGGCCGGAACTGGCCCTCGCCCGGCTGCTGATGGAGACCGGCGACCACAAGCGTGCCGCCGAGGTGCTGCGCGGCGCCCTGCAGGACCGGCCGGGTGCTGCCGCCCGTCCGTCCGCCGAGCTCGCGCGCCTCCACCTGCTGCACGCCGACGTGCACGCGGCCCAGGGCCTGCTGGCCGAGGAGGCCGGATCGCTCCGGCACGCGGCGTACGCGCTGGCCGGTTCGGGCAGCGCCGCGGAGGCCACCCGGGCCGGTCTCCGGCTCGGCGGCTGCCTGCTCGTCCTGGAGGAGACCGACGAGGCGGCCGCCGTCCTGGTCGAGGCCCTCGGCGGTCTGCTGGAGCGCGAGGACGAACCCGGCATCGTGCAGGCGTGTGTCTGGCTCGGCCAGTCCTGCGCCCGCCCCGAGCAACTGCGGGCCGCCGCCCGGCTGCTCCGCCGCGCGGCCGAGCTGCCGCACCGGTGGCGGGACCGGCACGGGTGCGCCGTCGTCACCCACCTGGCGGCCGACACCCACCGCGCCTGCGGCCGGCACACCGCGGCGGGCGAGCTGTACGCCCGGGCAGAGGCGCTGTGGCGGGAGCTGGGCGATCCGCACGCGGCGATCCGTACGCTGCACGCCCGGGGCTGGCTGGCCATGGAAGCGGGTGCGCCGGTCGAGGAGGCACTGGGGTGCATGGCCGCGGCACAGCAGGAGATCGCCCGGGTGCTGCGCTCGGAGGAGCGCCTTCAGGACGAGGAGCAGCGCCTCCGGCTCCGCCTGGAGGTCGGCCACACCTACCGGCAGACGGCCGAACTGCTGGTCGAGCCGATGCCGGTGCCGGCCCCCGGCGAGCTGGGTGCCACCGCGGTGGACTGCTACGCCCGGGGCATCGAGTACGCCGAGCGTGCCGTGGCCGCCTTCCGCTCCTGCGGCGAGGCCGGCCTGCACGAGGCGACGAGCGCGGAGTTGCGGGCCGCCGCGCTCGAGGTCGACCTGGGCCGCTACGACCAGGCCGTCACCCGGCTCACCCGGGTGCGGGCCGCCTACCCGGCCGGGCGCCCCGATCCGCACGGGACCGTCGCCGAGCGGGTCAGCGAGGCGGGCGCGCTGGAGCTGCGCATCGAGACGGCGCTGAGCCGATGAGCTGACGGCCTGCGCCGGACCCGCGGAGAGGCGGACCCGGCGGCTCCGGGCAGGGCCGATCCGCCGGCCGCGCGTGCCCGGTGCTCAGCTGCGGGCGCGAACCGTTCCCGGCCGCGCGGCCGCGTGCCGGGCGGTGTCCAGGACGACGCGGGCGACGGTGGCCGGGTCGTCGTTCATCGGTACGTGGCCGCAGTTGCGCAGCCGCACCAGGCGGGCGCCGGGCAGCGCGCGCTTGGCGCGGACGCCCTGGCGGCGCAGCAGCAGCCGGTCCCGGTCGCCCCAGCCGATCGTCACCGGCAGGTCCCCGAGGTCCTGGTCGAAGCGTGCCGCGGGGCGGCGGCCCTCCGCCAGTACCGGGGCGAAGCCCGCCGCCTGCCGCAGCGCGCGGGTCTCGGCCACCACGGCGTCGGCCGGACGCCGCCCGGGCCGGGCGTAGATGGTGCTGGTCAGCGCGGCGCGCCCGGCGCTGGTGCGGGCCAGCACCTCCAGCGCCGGGTCGGGCAGGGCCCGCGCCCCGGCCCGCATGCCGCGCAGCACCGCGTAGGCGTACAGCCGCTCGGGGCGGGTGAAGAACCCGGCGGGGGAGAGCGCGGTGACCGAACGTGCCGCGCCGTGCAGTCCGAGCTCCAGGGCCAGCAGTCCGCCCAGCGAGTTGCCCACCACGTGGGGGCGTTCGACTCCGAGGGCCGTGCAGGCCGCGGCGAGGAGCGGCACCACCCGCCGCAGGCCGTAGGAGGCGTCGTCCGGCAGCGGCTGGGAGGCGCCGAAGCCGGGCAGGTCGAGGGCGATCACGTCGTGGCTTGCCGCGAGCACCGACAGCACCGGCTCCCAGGCCTGCCAGTGGTGGCCGATGCCGTGCAGCAGCAGCATCGGCTCGCCCGAGCCGCGCCGTTCGTAGGCCAGCTCGACCGGCGGCCCTCCGGACACCGGGACCTCGACCACGGAGGCGGCGGCGCCTGCGGGTGTCTGCGGGGTGAAGACGGCGGGCATGGCCACTCCTGGGGTTCCTGCGGTGCTGTGCGGCATGTCGGCGGCCGGTCGGCGGCATGGAGCCCCGTCCCGGGGACGGGCGTCGCCGCGGCGACTCGTTGACACGATGTCAGCAAGCGTCCGTCCGGGGAAGCCCCGTGTGCCCTGCGGATCAGCACCCGGTGGCATGATGGCGCGGTGACCGCAGACGCGACCGAGGTCTTCGAGGAACACCGCCCGGTGCTCGACGGCGTCGCCTACCGGATGCTGGGCCGGGTGGCCGACGCCGAGGACGTGGTGCAGGAGGCGTGGCTGCGGTGGGCGGCGGCCGACCGTGCGCAGGTGCGCGAGCCGCGCGGGTACCTCGTGCGCGTCACCACCCGGCTGGCCATCGACCGGCTCCGCCAGGTGCAGTCCCGGCGCGAGGCCTATGTCGGTTCCTGGCTGCCCGAGCCGGTGCCCACCGGCCCGGCCCCGGCCGCGGCGGGCCCGGACGGCGCCGAGCGCGCGATGCTGGCCGAGTCGGTCTCGCTGGCCGTGCTGGTGGTGCTGGAGTCCCTCTCGCCGCTGGAGCGCGCGGTGTTCGTCCTGCGCGAGGCGTTCGGCTTCCCCTACGCGGAGATCGCCGGGACGCTGGAGCGGAGCGAGGCGGCCGTGCGTCAGCTCGCCGGACGGGCCCGGCAGCATGTGGCCGAGCGGAAGCCGCGCTTCGAGGTCGACCCCGCGCTGCGCCGGGAGCTGACCGAGCGGTTCCTCAAGGCCGCGGCGGAGGGCGATGTGCGGGGGCTGGTCTCGGTGCTGGCGCCGGACGCGCGGCTCGTCTCCGACAGCGGAGGGGCGGCCAAGGCGCCGCGCCGGGTCGTCGTCGGTGCCGACCGGATCAGCAGGTTCCTGGCCGCCGTCGCCCCGGAGGGCATGCGGGACCCGGCGCTCGGGGTCCGCTTCCTGGAGCTCAACGGCGCTCCGGCCGTGCTGCTGACCGTCGACGGGCGGCCGGACACGGTCTTCTCGCTGGAGGTGGCCGGGGGACAGGTGCGGACCGTCCACCTGATCCGCAACCCGGCCAAGCTCGCCCACCTGGCGGGGGCCGGCGAGCGGTCCGGCCTCACAGGCCGCCTGCGGCTCTGAGGACCGCGCCCGAGACGTAGGACGCCTCGTCGGAGAGCAGCCAGGCGACGGCGTCGGCGATCTCCTCCGGTTCCCCGGGGCGCCGGGCCGGGGTGATCCCGGCCTTCTTCCACGCCCGGTCCGGGTCGCCCATCCGCGCGTGCATCTCGGTGAGGACCGACCCCGGCTGCACGCAGTTGACCCGTACGCCCTCGCCGGTGAACTCCTTGGCCAGGCCCACCGTCATGGCGTCGACCGCGGCCTTCGACGCCGCGTAGTGCACGTACTCGCCGGGGGAGCCGAGAGTGGCGGCGCAGGAGGAGATGTTCACGATTCCGCCGCCCTGCCCGCCGTGGGCCGTGGACATCTCCCGCAGGGCGCGCCGCGCGCACAGCAGCGCTCCCGTCACGTTGACGTCCACGACGCGCCGCATCACCTCGGGTGAGGTCTCGGTGAACCGGCCGAGCGGTCCGGAGACACCGGCGTTGTTGACCAGTCCGGTCAGGGGGCCGAGGGCGTCCCGCACGGTGTCGAACAGGTGGTCCACCGCGTCCGGGTCGCCGGTGTCGGCCCGGACGGTGACGGCCTCGCGCCCGGCGGCCCGGACTGCCTCCGCGGTGCGGGCGGCCGCTTCCTCGTCGGCCACGTAGTTGACGCCGATGTGGTGGCCGTCCCGCGCGAGCCGCAGTGCGGTGGCGGCCCCGATGCCGCGTCCGGCACCGGTGACGACGGTGACACGCCGCAGCGAGGCGGGGGTGCGGGGGCGCGGCATGGGGTCCTCCGGGCAGCGGCGGGCAAAGTGATCGATGATCGATCATCGCAGTCGGCGGGTCGGGCGACAAGGGGCCGGCCCGACCCCGGGGCATTGGTCTTGACCAAGGGTGGGGGGCGTCCTAGGGTCGGTAGGCATACGCAAGGACCTTTAAAAAACAAGGACGCATAAACACCGGCCGCACACCGTCCGTCGGGTGTTCGGGGATTGCGGAGGCAAGGGTGGGGACCACGCAGTTGGAGACGGTGCCGGAGCCGAAGTACTGGCATCTGAGGACGGTGCTCTCCGAGGCGCTCGACTCGGAGTTCGCGGTCGGCGAGATCCTGCCGAACGAACGCGAACTGGCCGCCCGCTTCGGAGTCGCCCGCGCGACGCTCCGCCAGGCCCTGGAGCAGCTCGAACTCGAAGGACGCCTGCAGCGCCGCCGCGGCGTCGGCACCACGGTCGCACCGCCCCGGGTGGGCGTCGACGTCGGCTCCGAGTCCGGCCCGCACACCTGGCCCGGCGCCCCGGGCGACGCCTGGCACGCCGAGGAGTACGCGGAGGGCCCGGCCCCCGCCGCGGTGGCCCGCACCCTCGGTGTGGCGGCCGACACGCCCGTCCACGTGGTGCTCCGCAGCCGGACGACCGGCGGCCAGCAGGTCGCCTCCGAGATCCTCTACGTCCCCACCGCCTCGGTTCCCCCCGTTCCCGCGGGCGACGGCTCCCGGGCGGCGCGCGCCCGCACGGTGCTGCGCGAGCTGCACCGGCTCCCCTTCGGAGGGCAGGACCGCACGGTCGAGTTGGGCTCCGCACGGGCCGAGGACGCGCGCCGCCTCGACCGGCTGCCCGGCGCGCCCGTACTGGTCGTCACGACGCGCTATCTGTCCGACGGCGGCACCGCCGCGGTCTCCGTCGCGACCTACCGGGCCGACACCTGCCGGCTCTCCTTCAGCGACACGGACCCGGTACCGGTCCTGGCGAGCTGACCGACACCCGCCCGCGGGGCCGACGCCACCGCGGGTGCGGTGGTCAGCCGGCGGTCCCGGCGCCCTCCACGGTGAACAGCTCGCTCTCCGTGCGGTCCAGGGCCACCCGCAGGGCCCCTGTCGCCACCGCCGTGTCGCCCAGCCGGGAGAGCGCCACCCGCGGCGGGCGCAGGCAGTAGCGCTCCAACTCGGCGCGCAGCGGGTCCAGTGCCCCGTCCAGCCCGGAGGCCCAGCCGCCGACCACCAGCAGCTCCGGGTCCAGCGCCAGCACCAGGGCCGCCACATCGTGCACCAGCCGCGCGAGGAAGCGGTCCATGGCCCGTCGCGCCCGTCCGTCCCCCACCCGGGCCTCCGCGAACACCCGGGCCACGGCCGCCTCGTCGAGCGGATGCAGCGGCTCGTCCGTCGTGGACAGCAGCCGCTCGGGCGTGACCTCCCGGCCCAGCAGGTGCAGCGCCCCGATCTCCCCGGCCGCTCCGCCGAAGCCCCGGTGCAGCCGACCTCCGATCAGTGAGCCGGCACCGGGGCTCAGCCCGGCCAGCACCATCACCACGTCGTCCACGCCGCGCGCCGCACCCTTCCAGTGCTCGGCCAGCACCGCGGCGTTCGCGTCGTTCTCCACCAGTACCGGGCAACGGAAGGAGCGGCGCAGCCGCTCACCCAGCGCGAGTCCCGTCCAGCCGGGCAGCGCCGTGCCCAGCCGCACCGTGCCGTCGGCCTCCACGATGCCCGGAGTGCCCACGCCGACCGCGCGCAGCGCGTCCCGGGCGGTGCCGGTCCGCCGCAGCAGCTCCGCGACGGTGCCCCGGATCCGCTCCAGCCGCGCTTCGGCCTCCGCCGCCTCGTCCACCTCGCGGGTCAGGGACCCGGTGAGCCGGCCGGTCAGATCCGAGAGGACGGCCGCCACCCGGTGCGGCCCGATCTCCAGGCCCAGCAGCTGGCCCGCCTCCGCGCGGAACCGGAAGCTCCGCGCCGGGCGCCCGCGGCGCGCCGTGCCGCCCGGTCGCGCCGCCGCGTCCGCGGCCTCGGCGACCAGCCCCGCCTCGATCAGATCCTCGACCACGCCCTCGACCGTGGGCCGGGACAACTCGGTGGCCCGCACCAGTTCGGTGAGGGTCAGCGCCGCCGGAGCCGTCGTCCCGCGCAGCGCCCGCAGGACCACCGTGGAGTTGATGCGCCGCAGCAGGGAGGGGTCCCGTCCGGTCAGCTTGCTCACGCTCCGCCTCCCTGCCTGTGCGTGTGGTGCGGATCGTAACCGCTGCGGGGGGACACGGCGAGCGGTGGCCGCACCGCGCCGACCTGCGGCCGCCCGGCGGGGCGGTGCCCCCGTGCCGCGGACCCGCGGCGGCCCGCGGCGGCAGGGCCGCCCAACCGGCTGTCGGTGCCGCACGGTTGACTGCTCCTATGCACCTCGCGCACCACCTTGCCGCCCTCGACGGACTGCGGGCCGACCCCGCCGCCCGGACCGCCGTGTTACGTACCGCGGACCCGCACCCCGACGGCGACGCGGTCGAACTCCTGGAAGCGGAGCGGGAAGTCCGCGCCGACCACGAAGCGCTGCTCGTCCTGCTGTCCCGGCGCTGGGGCGAGCCGGAGACGGTCGACCTCGGCCCGCATCTGCTGGCCGCCGCGGAGGGCGCCGCCCTGCCCGAGCCCGAGCGGACGGTGTGCTGGCGGGTCGCCGAACTGGCCGTGTGGACGGTGGGGGACCGCTGGGTGGGCGTCGGGCTGGCCCGGTGCGGCGAGGACATCCCGCTGCAGCTCCTGGCGGCCGCGGGGGAGCGGGGCAGGAGCGCACCGTCAGTCCTCGGCTGACGCCGCCCGCAGCTCGCCGAACTTCTCGGCCAGCGCGGACGGCGTGTAGTGCGCGTTGAGCCCGCTGGGATTGGGCAGCAGCCACACCGGCACGCCGCCCACCAGCCGCTCCTGCGGCCCCACCGCAGCGCCCGGGACGTCGAAGGCCGCGCGGTAGGCGGTCACGCCCAGCACGGCGAGCCACTTCGGCCGCAGCCGCGCCGTCTTCGCCTCCAGCAGCCGCCCGCCCTCGGCGAACTCCGCGCGGGTCAGCTCGTCGGCGCGCGCCGTGGCCCGGGCGACGACGTTGGTGATGCCCAGCCCGTGGGCGAGCAGCTCCCGCTCCTCCTCGGGGAGCAGCCGCCGCGGGGTGAACCCCGAGGCGTGCAGCGCGGGCCAGAACCGGTTGCCGGGCCGGGCGAAGTGGTGGCCGGTGGCGGCGGAGAGCAGCCCGGGGTTGATACCGCAGAACAGCACCCGCAGCCCCTCGGCCGCCACGTCCGGCACCTGCTTGCCGCGGGCCGCCGCCAGCTCCCGGGCGGTGAACCGCGGAGTCAGAGGATCGCTCCGGGCCGGTAGCCGGCGGCGTCGGGGTGCAGCGCGGCGACCTCCTGCACGCGGCTGACGATCTCCGCGGTCTGTGCGGCCGCCGCGCCGGTGAACGAGAGCCGGTCCGCCATCAGTGCGTCCAGCGCGGCGCGGTCGAGCGGGATGCGGGAGTCCGCCGCGAGCCGGTCCAGCAGCTCGTTGTGCTCCGCCCCCTCGCGCATCGCCAGGGCCGCGGCCACCGCGTGCTCCTTGATCGCCTCGTGTGCGACCTCCCGGCCGACCCCGGCCCGCACGGCGCCCATCAGGACCTTCGTCGTCGCCAGGAACGGCAGGTAGCGGTCCAGCTCCCGGGCCACCACGGCGGGGAAGACGCCGAACTCGTCCAGCACCGTCAGGAACGTCTCCAGCATCCCGTCGAACGCGAAGAAGGCGTCGGGCAGCGCCACCCGGCGCACCACCGAGCAGGACACGTCGCCCTCGTTCCACTGGTCCCCGGCCAGTTCGCCCGCCATGGAGGCGTAGCCGCGCAGGGTCACCATGAGGCCGTTGACGCGCTCGCAGGAGCGGGTGTTCATCTTGTGCGGCATCGCCGAGGAGCCGACCTGCCCCTCCTTGAAGCCCTCGGTCACCAGCTCCTGGCCGGCCATCAGCCGGATCGTCCTGGCCAGCGACGAGGGGGCGGCGGCCAGTTGCACCAGCGTGCCGACCACCTCGTGATCCAGCGAGCGGGGGTAGACCTGCCCGACGGAGGTGAACACGCGCCCGAAGCCCAGGTGCTCGGCGATCCTGCGCTCCAGGTCGGTCAGCTTCTGCTCGTCCCCGCCGAGCAGGTCCAGCATGTCCTGCGCGGTGCCGACCGGCCCCTTGATGCCGCGCAGCGGGTAGCGGCGCAGCAGCTCCTCCACCCGCTCGAAGCCGACCAGCAGCTCGTCGGCTCCGGTCGCGAACCGCTTGCCGAGAGTGGTGGCCTGCGCCGCGACGTTGTGCGAGCGGCCCGCCATCACCAGCGCCGCGTGCTCGCCCGCCAGCGCGCCCAGCCGCTGCAGCAGGGCCACGGTACGGTCGCGGGCCAGCTCCAGGGAGAGCCGGATCTGGAGCTGCTCGACGTTCTCCGTCAGGTCCCGCGAGGTCATGCCCTTGTGCACGTGCTCGTGCCCGGCCAGCGCGTTGAACTCCTCGATGCGCGCCTTCACGTCGTGCCGGGTGACCTTCTCGCGCTCCGCGATCGAGGCGAGGTCCACGTCCTCGACCACCCGCTCGTAGTCGGCCAGCGCCTCCTCGGGCACGGCGATGCCCAGGTCCCGCTGTGCCTTGAGCACGGCGAGCCACAGCCGCCGCTCCAGCACGATCTTCGACTCGGGGGACCAGATGCGGACCAGTTCGGGGGAGGCGTAGCGGGACGCCAGGACGTTCGGGATGCGCGGCTTGTCACTCACGCCGCCCGAGTCTACGGGGCCGCGCGGTCCCCGGCGCTCCCGGGCGGCGGCGGGGCGGCCCCGGAGCCGACGGTTTCGTCGCAGGCCAGTGGGGCCAGCTCCGGGCGCTTGGGGGTGCGGCCGTCGCCCGAGGAGCGGCCGGTCAGCCGCCGCCCGATCCAGGGCAGCAGGTGGACCCGGGCGAAGCGCGCGTCCGCTGCGCGCCGCGCCGTCCAGGAGGGTGCGGCGGCGGGCGGCAGGGGGGTGTTCCAGTCGCTCCCGGGCGGCAGCCCGAGCCGCTGCCAGACGGCCTCGGCCACTCTGCTGTGCCCCTCGGCCGTCAGATGCAGCCGGTCGTCGGCCCACATGCGCGGATCGCCCAGCGCCTCCGAGCCGAACAGGTCGACCACCAGCGCGCCGTGCCGGTCCGCCAGCCCGTCGATGAAGTCGAAGAGCTGCTCCATCCGGGCCCGGTAGCGCTCCAGCACCGGTCCGCGGCGCCCCGGGCTGCGCATCAGCACCAGCGTCCCGCAGGAGGGCGCCAGGGTGGCGACGGACTCCTCCAGCAGTGCGCAGACCCGCGCGGTGTCGCATCCGGGCCGCAGCACGTCGTTGAGACCGCCCACCAGGGTCACCAGGTCGGCCTCCATCGCCGCCGCGGGGGCGACCTGGTCGGCCGCGATCTGCCCGATCAGCTTGCCGCGCACCGCGAGGTTGGCGTAGCGGAACTCCGGCTCCCGGGCCGCGAGGCGGGCCGCGAGCAGATCGGCCCAGCCCCGGTAGCCGCCGCCCGGCAGCAGATCCGACATCCCTTCGGTGAACGAGTCGCCCAGGGCGACGAACGAGCGAGGGGCGGCCGGCGGGCGGGCGGGTTCCGCGGACGGGGCGGGTGCGGCACTGGTCACGGTCGCCCATGGTAGCCCGTTGCCCCGAGCAACGACCTTGCGGTGTCCCCCGGGGCCACGGATCCATGAGCCGGCGGGCCGGCGGGCCGAGCCGACGGCCGGCCTGGCTGCCGCTACGCCTGGCCGACCAGCTCGCGCAGCACGTCCTCCATGGTCACCACACCCGTCGCCCGTCCGTCCGGGCCGGTGACCGCAGCCAGGTGGGTTCCGCTGGAGCGCATGGCCCCCAGCACGTCGTCCAGCGGCAGCGAGGCCCGCACCCGGGCGATGGGACGCATCGCCGTGAGCGGGAACGCGGCCTCCCGGGGCGAGGCGTCCAGCGCGTCCTTGACGTGCAGATAGCCCAGCACCCGACCGTCGTCGTCCACCACCGGGAACCGGGAGAACCCGGACTCGGCCGACAGGTTCTCCAGCCCCTCGGGGGTCACGCCGCGGCCTGCCGTCACTACCTTGTGCAGCGGCTGCGCCACCTCGGCGATCGGCCGCCTGCCCAGCTCCAGCGCGTCGCGCAGCCGTTCGGTCGAGCGGTCGTCCAGCAGCCCGGCCTCACTGGAGTCGGCCACCATCTGGGCGAGGTCGTCGTCCGAGAACGCGGCCTCGACCTCGCTCTTCGGCTCGACCCGGATCAGTTTGAGCAGCGCGTTGGCGAACGAGTTCACCGCGAAGATCACCGGACGCAGCGCCCGCGACAGCGCCACCAGCGGCGGCCCCAGCAGCAGCGCGGTCCGCTCCGGCCCGGCCAGCGCGATGTTCTTGGGCACCATCTCGCCCAGCAGCATGTGCAGGTACGTCGCCAGCGACAGCGCGATCACGAACGAGACGCCGTGCGCCACGCCGTCCCCGACGCCCGCCGCGTGGAAGGCCGGCTCCAGCAGATGCGCGATGGCGGGCTCGGCGACCACACCGAGCACCAGGGTGCACAGCGTGATGCCCAGCTGTGCCGCGGCCAGCATCTGCGCCACGTGCTCCAGGCCCCACAGCACCTTGCGGGCCTTCTTGTCACCCTCCTCGGCCAGCGGCTCGATCTGGGCGCGGCGCACCGAGATCAGCGCGAACTCCGCGCCCACGAAGAACGCGTTGGCCACCAGCGTCAGCAGCCCGATCAGCAGTTGGAGCACCGTCATCGCTGTGCCTCCGCCCGGTCGCCGGTCTCGGACCCGGCCGGGTCGTCACCGGGTTTCGGCCCGTACAGCCGCACCTGCGCGGCGCGGCGGCCGCCGGCGTCCATGACCGTCAGCTCCCAGCCGCCGACCGACACGGTGTCCCCGGCGGCGGGGATGCGGCCCAGCTCGGTGGCGATCAGCCCGGCGAGCGTCTCGTAGGGGCCCTCCGGAGTGCGCAGCCCGATGGCCTGCAGCTGATCGGTGCGCGCGGCGCCGTCCGCCACGTAGACGGGCCTGCCCTCCGCGTCCTCCCCGGCGGGGGCCAGGTCGGGGGTCTCCAGCGGGTCGTGCTCGTCGCGCACCTCGCCCACGACCTCCTCGATGATGTCCTCCAGTGTGACGACGCCGGCCGTGCCGCCGTACTCGTCGATGACCACCGCGATGCTGCGGTCGCCGCCCGAGAGCTGGTCCAGCAGCCGGTCGACGGTCAGCGACTCGGGTACCAGCAGCGGCTCCCGCATCAGATCGGTCACCGGCCGCAGCCGCCGCTCGGCGGCGGGTACCGCCAGCACGTCCTTGATCCGGACGATGCCGACGACGGTGTCCAGGTTCCCCCGGTAGACGGGGAAGCGGGAGAGCCCCGTGGCGCGGGTGGCGTTGGCGACGTCCTCCACGGTGGCCTGCACCTCGAGCGAGGTCACCTGCACCCGCGGCGTCATGACGTTCTCCGCCGTCAGCTCGGCCAGGTGCAGGGTGCGCACGAACAGGTCGGCGGTGTCCTCCTCCAGCGCGCCCTCCTTGGCGGAGTGCCGGGCCAGCGCCACCAGCTCCTGCGGCGAGCGGGCCGAGGCCAGCTCCTCGGTGGGCTCCAGGCCCATCCGCAGCAGCACCCGGTTGGCGGTGTTGTTCAGATGGCGGATCAGCGGGCGGAAGGCCGCCGAGAAGGCCCGCTGCGGCGTCGCCACCGCCCGGGCCACCGGCAGCGGCCGGGAGATCGCCCAGTTCTTGGGCACCAGCTCGCCGATCACCATCAGCACCACCGTGGAGAGCGCGGTGCCGAGCACCAGGGCGACGGAGGAGGAGGCCGAGGACGGTACGCCGAGCGAGCGCAGCGGTCCGGCGATCAGCTTGGCCACGGACGGCTCGGCGAGCATGCCGACGACCAGATTGGTGACGGTGATGCCCAGCTGCGCCCCGGAGAGCTGGAAGGTGAGGGACCGCACGGCCGCCAGCGCGCTCTTGGCCCCCCGGTCGCCGCGCTGCTCCGCCCGCTCCAGCTCGCTGCGCTCGACGGTGGTCAGGGAGAACTCGGCGGCCACGAATCCGCCGCAGGCCAGGGACAGCAGCAGTGCCACGAGCAGCAGCAGGACTTCCGTCATCGACCGTTCACCTCCTTCCCATCGTGGGACAGCGGTGGCCGGTACGCGCGACGTCGGAGGCTGCTACTGGGAGGGTCGCCCATGGGCGGACGCTCACACCTTTCGGATCCGATGACTGTGCCGGGCCCGCGGGAGTGCGGGCCCGGCTTCGTGTACAGCGTAAACGGGCCGGACGGTCCCCCGGTTCCCGCACGCGGGAACCGGCCGTCAGGAGGCCAGCGGCTTGACCCAGCGGCTCCACTGGGGCTGCGGAGCGTAACCGGCGGCCTGCCAGACCCGGTGTGCCCGCTCGTTCGCGTCCAACACCATGGCGTCGCCGCGCCGCCCGCCGAGCGCCGCGAAGCGCTCCTCCGCGGCGGCCAGCAGGGCCCGGGAGACGCCCTGCCGCCGCCGCGCGGGCAGCACCGCGAGCCGGTAGAGGGAGCAGCGCCAGCCGTCCCACCCGGCGATGACCGTGCCGACCAGCCGCCCGTCCTGTTCCGCCAGCAGCAGGGCCTCCGGGTCCCGGGCGAGGAGCCGGGCCACTCCGTCCCGGTCGTCGCTGACGCTGGTGCCCTCCGCCGCCTCCTGCCAGAAGGCCAGCACCCGGTCGATGTCGGACGCGGCCCCCGGGCGTATCGCAAGATCCGTCATGGCCCGCATCCCAGCACGGGCCGCCTCCGGCCGCCACGCCGTTTCGCCTGGTGGGCGGGTGGTCGGGTGGTCGGCGGGGTCGTCCGGGGCGGTCGGCGGTGCCGGGCCCGGCGTCCGCCGCGTGCTTCCACCACCGGAGCGAACGTGTCCATGAAGGGGGCCGGCACGGTGAGACGGGCCCGGGGCCGGGTTCCGGAACCCCCGTGTCCGCGCCGTACACCTGTTCACCGCTAGCGGAGCGGTGCTAGCGTGGTGCTGTGGCGAAGACGCAACTGAACGTCCGGGTGGACGAGGGCACGGCGCAGGCCGCCAGGGAGCGGGCGCTGGCCCGCGGCGTGAGCGTGAACCGGTACATCGAGGAACTCGTCCAGCGGGACGCGGCCGAGGTGGGCCGCGCCTTCGTGGACGCGGCAGCCGACTTCATGAAGAGCTACGCGTCCGTCTTCGCCGAGGAACTCGACGCCGCCGGAGCCGATGAGCGGGATGCGGGGAGCGGGGCCGGAAGCCCGCCCGCCGCGTGAGCGTCCGCGTCGACCTCGCCTGGCTGCTGATCCTCGCCGAGCAGAAGACCCCGGGCGACCCCCGGGTCACCGACTACGGCGCGCTCGTCGCCGCCGTCAGCCGCCACGAGGCCGCCGTCTTCGGCCGCCCCGTCTACCCCGCACCGCACGACCGCGCCGCCGCACTGCTGCAACTCCTGCTGCACGTACCGGCCCTGGAGCGCTCCAACGCGCTGTTCGCCTCCGCCGTGGCCTA
Source organism: Streptomyces sp. AA1529 (assembly GCF_000280905.1). GTDB lineage: Bacteria > Actinomycetota > Actinomycetes > Streptomycetales > Streptomycetaceae > Streptomyces. Next base: position 32,948 of record NZ_ALAP01000058.1, read on the forward strand.
CGGCTACCTCGTCGCCTGCGGACTCAAGGTCGTCACCTCTCCCGAGCGGATACGCGACCTGGCCCGGCTCGTCAAGGACGGCACCGCCGACCTGACCGCGATCTCCGCCGAGTTGCGCACCTGGACCCTGTGAGAGACCGGCGGCGGCGCTCAGCCGAGCGCCGCCGCATCGGCGGCACCCCCCAGTTCGGGTGCCAGCCAGCCCGGCGCCCGGGCACCGAACCGCGACGGCGGCAGCGCGCCCGCCCCCTCCGGGACGGCCCCCAGCAGCGGCAGCCCGGTGTACCGGGGCAGATCGGTCGGGTTGCACCGTTCGGCGAGGCCCGGTGCCCCCGGCATGCTGCCGATCACCAGTCCCGCGCACTCCACGCGGCGCGCCCGCAGCGCCTCCGCCGTCAGCGCCGCCGTGTTCAGCGTGCCCAGCCCCGCCTCGACGACCACCAGCACCGGCGCTGCCAGCAGCCGGGCGGCGTCGGCCAGCGTCGAGCCCGCGCCGTCGAAGCGCACCAGCAGCCCGCCCGCACCCTCGACCAGGACGAGGTCGTACGAGGCGGCCAGCTTCCCGGCCGCCTCGGCGACGTCCCCGGCCGACACGTACGGCATCCCCGCGCGCCGCGCCGCCGTCTCCGGCGCCAACGGATCCGGATAGCGGGCCAGTTCGGCGCCGGTCACCGCGCCGGGTGCCGACGCGCTGCCGCCGGCCAGCCGCAGCACCTCCGCCACGTCGCCCGGTTCGCCGGCCGCCACCCCCGTCTGCGCCGGCTTGAGCACGGCCACCGAACGGCCGGCGCGCAGCGCGCACGCCGCCACCGCCGCCGTGGTCACCGTTTTCCCGATCTCCGTACCGGCTCCGGAGACGCACAGCACGCCCCGCGCCACCGCCATGTCCGCCCCGTCCCGCATCTCAGCCCTCCCGAGCCGCCGCGCACATCGCGGCGGCGATCCGTGCCACGTCCTGCTCGCCGGTGATGTACGGCGGCATCGCGTAGACCATGTCGCGGAACGGCCGCAGCCACACCCCGGCACGCACCGCGGCGGCGCTCGCGGCTGCCACGTCCACCTCGTGGTCCAGGCGCAGCACCCCGATCGCGCCGAGCACGCTCACCTCCCGCACCCCGGGCAGCTCCGCGGCCTGCGCCAGCCCGCTGCGCAGCCCCTCGGACACCTGCCGGACCCGCGCCCGCCAGTCCTGGGACAGCAGCAGATCCAGCGAGGCGCCCGCGACGGCGGACGCCAGCGGGTTGCCCATGAACGTCGGACCGTGCGCCAGCACCGGCACCGAACCGCGCGCGATCCCCTCCGCCACGCGCGGCGTGCACAGTGTGGCCGCCATCGACAGATATCCGCCCGTCAGCGCCTTGCCGACACACATCACATCCGGGACCACCCCGGCGTGGTCGGCCGCGAACAGCTCCCCGGTGCGGCCGAATCCGGTGGCGATCTCGTCCAGCACCAGCAGCACGCCGTGCGCGTCGCACGCCTCCCGCAGCGCCCGGACGTACCCGGGGGAGTGGAACCGCATCCCGCCCGCGCCCTGCACCACCGGTTCGACGACGACGGCGGCCAACTCGTGCGCGTGCCGCTCGATCCGCTCGTGCAGATGCGCCACGTAGGCCGGGTCCGGTTCCGCCGCGAAGCCGGCGGGCGGCGCGTCGGCGAACACCTGCACCGGCAGCGCACCGGACCACAGGTGGTGCATCCCGCCCTCCGGGTCGCACACCGACATCGGCTGCCAGGTGTCCCCGTGGTAGCCGCCGCGCCAGGTCAGCAGCCGCCGCTTCTCCGGACGCCCCAGCGAACGCCAGTGCTGCAGGCACATCTTGACGGCGACCTCGACCGCGACCGAGCCGGAGTCCGACAGGAAGACGTGCTCCAGATCGCCGGGCGCCACCTCGGCCAGCCGCGCAGCCAGCCGCACCGCGGGCTCGTGGGTCAGCCCGCCGAACATCACATGGCTCATCCGGCCGAGCTGGTCGCGGACGGCCTCGTCGAGCACCGGGTGCCGGTAGCCGTGTACGGCCGACCACCAGGACGACATGCCGTCGATCAGCTCCCGCTGCCCGTGCGCGGGTTCGGCCAGCCGCAGCCGCACCCCCGCGGCGGACTCCACCACCAGCGGCTCCGCGGTCCCGGGCATCGGCCCGTACGGGTGCCACACATGCTGCCGGTCCAGGGCGAGCAACTCCCCGGTGGCGGCGCCCGGTCCGGCGGGCGCCGCCGGGGCGGTGCTCTCAGGCATTGGGCGGCAGCTCCGTCCCCGTGCCCCGCAGCCGGACCGCGACCCGCTCGTGCGGGGCGGAACCGGACTCCTCGCGCCGGTGCTCGGGCAGCGTGGTCGTCTCCGCGCCCTCCACCTCGAAGCCGGAGTCCGCGATCATCTCCAGGTCGGCCTTGCCCGCCTGCCCCTCGCTGGTGAGGTAGTCGCCCAGGAAGAGGGAGTTGGCAAGGTGCAGCGCCAGCGGCTGCAGAGACCGCAGATGCACCTCGCGCCCGGCGGCCAGCCGCACCTCCACGTCCGGGCACACGAACCGCACCATCGCCAGGATGCGCAGCGCCCGCTGCGGAGTCAGGTTCCACTCCTCGGCCAGCGGCGTGCCCTCGAACGGCAGCAGGAAGTTGACCGGCACCGAGTCCGCGTCCAGCCCGCGCAGCGAGAAGGCCACCTCGACCAGGTTCTCGTCCGTCTCCCCCATGCCCGCGATCAGGCCGGAGCAGGGCGAGAGCCCGGCACCCCGGGCCTGCTTGACGGTCTCCACCCGGTCCTCGTAGGTGTGCGTGGTGCAGATGTCCGCGTAGGTGGACTCCGAGGTGTTGAGGTTGTGGTTGTAGGCGTCGGCCCCCGCCTGGCGCAGCCGCTCCGCCTGGCCGTCGGAGAGCAGACCGAGGCAGGCGCACACCTCGACGCCCTCGTTCCGCTCCTTGATGGCCCCGATCGTCCTGGAGACCCGGTCGATGTCGCGGTCGGTGGGGCCGCGGCCGCTGGCCACCACGCAGACCCGCTTGGCGCCGCCCTGCACCCCGGCCTCGGCGGCCTCGGCGGCCTCCTCGGGCTTGAGCCAGGTGTACTTGAGGATCCCGGCCTCGGAGCCGAGCCGCTGGGAACAGTAGGAGCAGTCCTCCGGGCACAGCCCCGACTTGAGGTTCACCAGGTAGTTGAGTTTCACCCGCTTCCCGAACCAGCGGCGGCGCACCTTGCCGGCGGCTGCCACCACGTCCAGCAGGTCGTCATCGGTGGTCCGCAGCACCGCGAGTGCTTCGTCCCGGGTGGGCGTCTCGCCGCGGAGCCCCTTGTTCACCAGTGAGTTCAGCAGGTCGTCCATGGGCACGATCCTTGCCCATGCGACCTTGCTGGGTAATGGAGGAAGCCTACAAGACCGCTTGAGCGAGGTGTGGAAGTTGTCACACGTCGACCGGCGTTATGGCAGGTTAGGTTCTATTGACTGCCTACAAACATCCAGGCCGCGCAACCCGCCGGGCGCACCCGCCGCCCGGACGGGCGGCGCGGGTGACCGAAGAGAGCTCCCATGTCCCAGGACCCCTTCGCGTGGACCGCCGAGGCACTCCGGAAGCGCCGCGCGGCGGGACTGCTGCGCACCCTCGCGCCCCGGCCCGCCGACTCCCCGCTGCTGGACCTGGCGGGCAACGACTACCTGGGCCTCTCCCGGCACCCGGACGTCGTCCGCGCCGCGGCCGAGGCGGCGCTCCACTGGGGTGCCGGAGCGAGCGGCTCCCGCCTGGTGACCGGATCCACCGAACTGCACGCCCGGCTGGAGTCCGAACTGGCGGACTTCTGCGGCTTCGAGTCCGCGCTCGTCCTCTCCTCCGGATACGCCGCGAACCTCGCCGCGGTCACCGCGCTCACCAACGCGCCGGGCGGCGGCGGGCTGCTGGTCTCCGACGCCCACAACCACGCCTCGCTGATCGACGGCTGCCGCCTCTCCCGCGCCCGGACGGCCGTCGCCGCGCACGCCGACCCGGAGGCCGTCGCCAAGGAGCTGGCCGGACACCCCCGGCAGGCGGCGGAGGGACCCGCGCTGGTGGTCACCGACTCCGTCTTCTCCGTCGACGGGGACGCGGCACCGCTGGCGGAGCTGGCCGGAGTGTGCTCGGCGGCCGGAGCCGGGCTGCTCGTCGACGACGCACACGGGCTCGGCGTACTGGGCGACGGCGGCCGGGGCGCCGCCCGCGCGGCCGGGCTGGCCGGCACGCCCGGCACGGTCGCCACGGTCACCCTGTCCAAGTCGCTGGGCAGCCAGGGCGGCGCGGTCCTGGGCCCCGCGCACGTGATCGCGCACCTGGTGAACACCGCCCGGACCTTCATCTTCGACACCGGGCTGGCCCCCGCGGCGGCGGGCGGCGCACTCGGCGCCCTGCGGCTGCTGCGCGCGGAGCCCGAACGCGCGGCCCGTACCCGGGCCGCCGCGGCCGGACTGCACACCCGGCTGACCGCCGCCGGGCTGGCGGCCACCCGGCCGGACGCCGCCGTCGTCTCGGTGCGCGCCCCCTCGCCGCAGGCCGCGGTGGAGTGGGCGGCCGCCTGCCGTGCCGCGGGCATCCAGGTCGGCTGCTTCCGGCCCCCGTCCGTCCCCGACGGCATCTCCCGGCTGCGTCTGACCGCCCGCGGCGACCTGGCCGAGCAGGTGCTCGCCGACGCCGCCGACACGGTGATCGCCGCGGCGCCGCGCACCGGCTGAGCCCCCGGTTCCGGGGCCCGGCCGCGCCCGCGCTTCTCCGGGCGCCCGATGTGCGGGCAGCCGTGATACGTCCCCAGGGGGTTGCCTTGGGCCGGGCGCGGCAGAGTTCACCGCTTCGGGCGACACAACTCCCGGCAGGCAGGGCGATCGGGCGCACGGCGCCGTGCGGAGTGGCACGCTGTCGCGCAGCGGTTGCCGGGGGCGCTCCCCGAGCTTCCCGGGCGGGCGCAGACCGAGCCCGCCGCCGCGCGACGGAGGAGCCAACGGCCCCGGAAAGGGACGGCCTCGCCATGGCGGACCACCAGGAAGCGACGATCACCCTGCCGACTGCACCGACCTCCGTCACGGCCGCGCGCCGGCATGTCACCGACACTCTCCGCGCGTGGGGGCTGCCCGACGGCGCGGACGCCATGGACGTGCTCCGCCTGATCGTCTCCGAACTCGCCACCAACGTCGTCCAGCACACCTTCGGCAGATCGCCCGGCTTCACCGTCGACCTGCGGCTGGAGGAGGCCGAACGGCTGCGTCTGGGAGTCACCGACAGCCATCCGGGCAGACCGCGGCGGCAGTCGGCCGCGGCCCAGCAGGACCACGGGCGCGGACTGGTCGTCATCCGTACGCTGACCGCCGAGTCCGGCGGCACCGTGCACGTCGCGCCCATGCCCGACGGCGGCAAGACCATCTGGGTGGAGATTCCCTGGCTGCCGCTGCCCGCCGGATGAGCGGCCGCGCCGGGCGCGCCGAGCCGGCGGACGCGCCCTGCGGGTTCGTCACCCGGCGGTCCCGGCGCCGCCGCCCCCGGGCCGGAGCAGCACCTCCGCACCGACCGGGACGAACCCCGCGGCGAGGAAGGCCCGCAGGCTCGCCGCGTTCCCGGGCGCGACCTGCGCCCACAGCGCCTCGTGCGGCGGCACCAGGGTCCGGGCCGCGGCCGCCAGCGCCCGACCCAGCCCGGCGCCACGTGCCGCGGCCTCGACCTCGACGGCCACCTCCCACCGCCCGGCCACGCCCGTGCCGGTCACCAGCGTGCCACCGCCGGCCGTGGTCCAGACGCGGACCTGCGAACGGTGCGCCAGGGCGTCGGCGATCCGGGGATGCGCCGGGCCCGACATCCCGGCCGGGTTCCGCATCTCCCGCAGCTCCTCGCGCTGCGCCGCGGGACCGGTGCCCGGCGGGAGGACGAGCAGCACGTCGATGCCGCCCGCCTCCCGCCCGGTCCTGTCGCACAGCGCGCCGAGGAACGGCGGGCCCATCGGTGCGCCGAGGTCGTCGGGCGGCACCCGGCGCCGCACCCACTCCGGCGGCACGTCGGCGAAGACGACCGTGTGCCCGGTCAGTGCCAGTACTCCCGCGTCCCGGGGCGAGGGCCGGGGGAGCACCGTCAGTCCGCCGTCGGGCGGCGGGAATCCGCCCTGTGCGGCCGACTCGAGGATCTTCGCGAGCGCGTCCATCCGCCGGAGGGTAGCGCTGCGTCGGCAGCAGGCGCTCAGCAGGCGGTGCGTTCGGAGCCTGCCGTGGCCGTCTCCGCCCGGGCCAGCAGCACCACCGCGGCCAGCAGTACCGAGGCGCCCAGAAGCATCGGCAGGGTCAGCCGCTCCCCGAGCAGTCCCACCGCGAGGGCGGTCGCGCTGACGGGCTCGATCAGCATGACCACCGACGCCGTGGCCGCCCGGACGACGGCCGCACCCGCGAAGTAGAGCGGGTACGCTAGCGCCGTCGGCACCGCTCCCATGTACAGGAGCAGCAGTGCCACCCGGAGCGGTTCCCCGGTGTGCGGCAGCACCCCCTCCACGGCCGCGCACGGCAGCAGCGCCACCGCGCCGACGCCGAGCGACCACGCGGTGAGGGTGAAAGCGCTCTCCGGCAGACCGGTACTGCCCACCCACCGGGCCAGCAGCACCGAGACCGCGATCGAGACAGCGGAGAGCAGGGCGAGCGCGACACCGGCGGGCCGCACCTCGTCTTCGCCCCCGCCCAGTACGAGGACGGCCAGCCCTGCGGGTGCGGCGGCGACGGCGCACAGCCCGCGCCGGCCCGGCCGCTCCCGCAGCACGATCCGGGCGCCCAGGGTCACGAACACCGGTGCCGCGCCCAGCGTCACGATCGTCGCGACGGCGACCCCCGTGGCCGGCACGGCGGCGAAGTAGGCGGTCTGGAAGAGCGCCATGCACAGGCCGGTCGACAGCCGGACCACGTACCGGGACCGGCCGCGGGCCGGCGTGTCGCGCCCCGGACCGCCGGTACGACCGGTACTGCCGGGACGGCTGGTCCGGGCGGGGCGCCGCCGCAGCAGCGCCCCGCCCACGAGCAGTAGGACCAGCCCGCCGACGTAGCGCCAGAAGGACATCGCCAGCGGCCCCAGGTCGCCGGCGGAGTGGAGGACATCGACCGCCGCGCCCGTGGTGCCCCAGGTGGCACCGGCGGCGGCGAGGAAGAGCAGGCCCTGCCCGACAGGCAGGCCGAAGGAGCCGGTCGGACCGGCGGAAGAAGTGGACACGAATGTGCTCCGCGTGAGGAGAGGTCGGTGAACGGACCCGTTCGCGGGCACCACCGACCTCCGCGGCGGAGGTCGTCCGTCCGCCGCGGCAGTCGCGCGTGGCCGCCCGCCCTACGCGGGGGGCGGGGAGATGAGCAGCGGAGCCGAGTTCATGATCGGGACCCTAGCCGTCGGGGGCACGGCCGTCACCTGGATTCCGGGCGCCGCTGTGCGCCGCCCTACGCCGCCGCGCACCGCTGGATCCCGGTCCGCGGGCACCCGGTGTGCCGGGTGCCTCAGCTGCCGGGCCCGTCCGGCTCGGGCGCCGGAAGCAGGACCCGCTCCGCGCGCCGGTCGCCCTCCAGCACCCGCAGCGCCCGCTCCAGCGTCCCGGCATGCAGGGTGCTCTCGCCGCGTTCGTGCATCAGCGCCAGCGCGTCCCGCAGCCGGACCGCCTTGCTGACCAGGCCCTGTGCGGCACGCAGCGCTCCGTAGGTGTCGCGGCCGCGCGCCGGGTTGATCCGGCCGACCAGGTCGAGCGCCTCCAGATAGGCGTCGACCAGCTCGCTCTCGGCGCGGGTCAGCGCGGGCAGCGGCGGCAGGCCCGGCGGCCAGTCGCGGGGCATGCCGGCTCACCGCCGCGCCGGGGAGGGGGCCGGCTTCCGGGTGGCGGTCAGCCGGTCGACGAGGCCGTAGTCGACGGCCTGCTGTGCCGTGAGGATCGTGTCGCGTTCGAGGTCCTGGCTGATCCGGTCGCGGGGCCGGCCGGTGTGGCGTGCGTACAGCTCCTCCAGCAGTGCGCGGGTGCGTGCCATCTCCCGTGCCTGGATCTCGAGGTCGTCGGCCTGCCCGTGCACGGGTTCGTGCAGCGAGGGCTGGTGGATGAGGATGCGCGCGCCCGGCAGCGCGAGCCGCTTGCCGGGGGTCCCGGCCGCCAGCAGCACGGAGGCGGCAGAGGCCGCCTGCCCCATGCACACGGTCTCGATGTCACAGCTGACGAACCGCATCGTGTCGTAGATCGCGGTCATCGCCGTGAACGAGCCGCCCGGTGAGTTGATGTACAGCGAGATGTCCTGGTCCGGTGCGGCGTGCTCGAGGTGGATGAACTGCGCCATCACGTCGTTGGCGGAGGTGTCGTCGATCGGGCTGCCCAGGAAGACGATCCGCTCCTGTAGCAGCTTCGCGTACGGGTCCATCGTGCGCGTCCCGCTGCTGGTGCGCTCGGTGAACTCCGGCAGGACGTACCGGGCTGTCGGTGCTGGTGGCTGGTTCCGCATGGCGTCGCACTCCACTCTCCCGCGAGAAACGTACAGGTTGTACAGAACGTACGTTGAGCAGCGTGCCATGAACGGGCTCCAACGGTCCCCTGCCCAGGGCGCATTCCGCTGCGGGCGAAGCGCCGGGGCCGGCCCTCGGGGCCGGCCCTCGGGGCCGGCCCCCAGGGCGGCGCACTGCCCCGGATTTCCGCACATCCGCTCTGACCTGCGGTTCTGCGGGCGGCCCTAGAATGGCGGGATGGCTTACGAGATTCCGGTGACGCAGGCGAGGGCCGAACTGGCGGAGCTGATCAATCGGGTCGTCTACGGCGAGGAGCGGGTGGTGGTCACCCGGCACGGGAAGCCGCTCGCGGCGCTGGTCCCGGCCGCGGACCTGGAGCGCCTGGAGGCCGCCGACCAGGATCAGCAGGCGCCGGAGGAGATCGTCAGCACCGTCTCCGGGATCCGGGAGGCGGGCGGCGCGGTGCCCGGGGAGGCGCGGCGGTTCGGCATCGCCGCGGAGCACCGCGGCCCGGCCGCCGGAGACCGGCGGCCGGGCCAGGGGAGCTGAGCCCGTACGGGCAGGGGATCAGGAGCTGAGCTCCCGGACTCCGCCGGTCAGGAGCTGAGCTCCCAGACGGCGTGGGCGATCGCGTCGCTGTGCAGGTCGAGTGCCTTCTCGTCGACGTTCGAGGTGTCGTCGCAGGCCGAGTGGTAGCACGGGTCGTACGGCTGACCCGCCGTGCCGCCCCACTTGTCCGCCTGCGCCTGGGTCTTGCGCTCACCCGCGCCGGTGAAGGTGCCGCCGACGGTGACACCCGCGTTCTTGAACGAGGCGTGGTCGCTGCGCCCGTCGGTCTCCTCCGACGCCTCCGTCTCGATGCCCTTCGAGCTGAACCAGTCGGCGAACACCGACTCGACGGCGGCGTCGTCCTCGTAGACGAAGTGGCCCGCGTTGGGTGAGCCGATCATGTCGAAGTTCAGATAGGTGTCGATCTTTCCGAGTTCGCCCTCCGAGAGGCTGTCGACATAGTGGCCCGAGCCGACCAGCCCCCGCTCCTCCGCTCCCCACCAGGCGAACCGGAGGTGCTTGGCGGGTTCGAGGTCCGCGGCGGAGACGGCCAGCGCGGTCTCCAGTATCCCGGCGGACCCCGAACCGTTGTCGTTGATGCCGGGACCGGAGCGGACCGAGTCCAGATGGGCGCCGGTCATCAGGGTCGACGAGGTGTCGCCCCCGGGCCAGTCGGCGATCAGGTTGTAGCCGGTCTCCCCGCCGCTGGTGAACTCCTGGACGGTGGTCCGGAATCCGGCGGCGTCCAGCTTCGTGCGTATGTGGTCCAGCGAGGCCCGGTAGCCGGGGCTGCCGTGGGCCCGGTTGCCGCCGTTGGCCTCGGCGACCGACTGGAGGTCCCGGAGGTCCTGCTGGACGGCGGAGACGTCGATGTCGGGCGCCTCGGCCGCGCGTGCTCCGGCGCCGTCGGGAGTGGCCAGTGCCGTCCCGTCGGCCGCGCCGAGCAGGGCGAGTGCCAGTGCGGTGCTCGCCGCGGTGGCGAGGGCGGCACGGTGCTGCGGTCTGCGGTGTCCGCGTATCACTGTGAGCTCCGATGTGTGGGGGTGTGGGGGACCGCCGAGTCGGCGGGGTGTCGCCCGGAGCGGCGACACGAAGTGGTGCGTTGTGACGTGGACATGAGATTCAGGGGGAGGTGTCATCCCCGTCAAGAGCGCATATCGGACAGGGCGTTGTGGAAACCGGAGGGTGTAGGTCCGACTCGTCCGCGGATCCGCTGTCGTGCTGCTCGCCCAGTGGCAGGTGCAAGCGCCGGTCGCGAGACTCCCGCGCGGTCCGGACGGAGTCGGCTCGGCTCCGCTCTCCGCAGGTCGGCACGTCGGCCGAGGGGCCGGGGCGGGAGCGCGACCGAGGCGAGCCGTGGCCGGGAAGTTGACGGAGGCGAAGTGGATTAACGCCGTCGAAACGGCCCTGCCGTACGCTCCGGGTCCGTCGGCGGCACACAATCGTATGTGTGATACACCTACCGGGCGTGGTCGTCGCCGCGAGTGACCAGGGTGTTCCCGGGCCCGGTGACGACGGTGAGGTGGAGACAATGCAATTGACCCCGCACGAACAGGAGCGGCTGCTCATCCACGTCGCGGCCGACGTCGCCCGGCGACGCAGGGAGCGCGGACTGCGGCTGAACCATCCCGAGTCCGTCGCGCTCATCACGGCGCACGTGCTCGAGGGCGCCCGCGACGGCCGGAGCGTCGCCGAACTCATGGAGACCGGGCGCGCGGTCCTCGCCCGCGAGGACGTCATGGACGGCATCCCGGAGATGCTGCACGACGTCCAGGTCGAGGCGACGTTCCCGGACGGCACCAAGCTCGTCACCGTGCACGACCCTGTTTCCTGAGCGCTCCTGACCGCTCTCGACCGCGCGAGGAGTCGCCACACCATGATCCCCGGAGAGATCCGGTTCGCCGACGAACCGGTACCCCTCAACGCGGGCGCCGAGACCACCCGGCTCACCGTGCTCAACGCCGCCGACCGGCCGGTCCAGGTCGGCTCCCACTACCACTTCGCCGAGGCCAACCCAGGGCTGGAATTCGACCGGGAGGCCGCCTGGGGCAGGCGCCTCGGCATCGCCGCGGGCACCGCCGTCCGCTTCGAACCCGGCATCCCCGTCGAGGTCGACCTCGTGCCCATCGGCGGCCGGCGGATCGTCGCCGGACTGCGCTCGACCGCGGGAGGCCCCCTCGATGCGTGAACTCTCCCGTGCCGCCTACGCCGACCTGTTCGGCCCCACCACCGGCGACCGCGTACGGCTCGCCGACACCTCGCTCCTCGTCGAGATCGAGGACGATCTGTGCGGCGGCCCCGGACGCGCGGGCGACGAGGCGGTCTTCGGCGGCGGCAAGGTGATCCGCGAGTCCATGGGCCAAGCCCTCACCACCCGGGCCGAGGGCGCTCCCGACACCGTGATCACCGGTGCGCTCGTCCTCGACCACTGGGGCGTCGTGAAGGCCGACGTCGGTGTCCGCGACGGGCGGATCGCCGCCCTGGGCAAGGCCGGCAACCCCGACACCATGGACGGCGTCCACCCCGACCTGGTCATCGGCCCCGAAACCGAGATCATCGCGGGCAACGGCAAGATCCTCACCGCCGGTGCCATCGACGCGCACGTCCACTTCATCTGCCCGCAGCTCGCCGACGAGGCGCTCGCCGCCGGAATCACCACGCTCGTCGGCGGCGGTACCGGACCGGCCGAGGGCTCCAAGGCCACCACCGTCACCCCGGGCGCCTGGCACACCGCCCGCACCCTGGAGGGCATGGACGGGCTGCCGGTCAACGTCGGACTGCTCGGCAAGGGCAACACCGTCTCGCGCGCCGCCATGCTCGCCCAACTCCGCGGCGGAGCGGTCGGATTCAAGATCCATGAGGACTGGGGCGCCACCCCCGCCGCCATCGACGCCTGCCTGTCGGTCTGCGACGAGACCGGCGCCCAGGTCGCCATCCACACCGACACCCTCAACGAGGCCGGGTTCGTCGGCGACACCCTCGCCGCGATCGGCGGACGCGGCATCCACGCCTACCACACCGAGGGCGCGGGCGGCGGGCACGCGCCGGACATCATCACCGTCGTCGCCCAGCCCAACGTGCTGCCCTCCTCCACCAATCCGACCCGGCCGCACACCGTCAACACCATCGAGGAACACCTCGACATGCTGATGGTCTGCCACCACCTCAACCCGGCCGTGCCCGAGGACCTCGCGTTCGCCGAGTCCCGCATCCGGCCCAGCACCATCGCCGCCGAGGACACGCTCCACGACCTCGGCGCCATCTCGATCATCTCCTCCGACGCGCAGGCGATGGGCCGCATCGGCGAAGTGGTGCTGCGCACCTGGCAGACGGCGCATGTGATGAAGGAACGGTACGGCGCCCTCGCGGGCGACACCCGCGCCGACAACCTGCGCGCCCGCCGCTACGTGGCCAAGTACACGATCAACCCCGCGGTCGCGCAGGGCATGGACGCGGAGATCGGCTCCGTCGAGCCGGGCAAGCTCGCCGACCTGGTGCTGTGGGACCCGGCCTTCTTCGGGGTCAAGCCGCAACTCGTCCTCAAGAGCGGGCAGATCGCCTCCGCGCAGCTGGGTGACGCCAACGCCTCCATCCCCACCCCGCAGCCGGTGCTGCCCCGGCGGATGTTCGGCGGGACGGGACGCGCCCCCGGTGCGAACTCCGTGAACTTCGTGACGCAGACCGCCCTGGACGACGGGCTGCCGGACCGGCTTCCCCTCGCGAAGCGGTTCGTCGCCGTCCGCGACACCCGTCCCGTCACCAAGGCCGACATGCGGCAGAACGACGCCCGACCGGACGTACGCGTCGACCCGGACACCTTCACCGTCACCATCGACGGCACCGCCGTCGAACCGGCTCCTGCCGCCTCCCTGCCCATGGCCCAGCGCTACTTCCTGTTCTGACCCGCGGTACCGCCCCGCCGCCTGCCCGCCTCCGGCGCGGGCGGGCGGCGGGGCGGGACCGGCGCCGTGGGCGCACGTCATTCCCGTTCATTCCCGTTCATTCCCGTCCCCGCGCCGCCGGAACGCCGGGGAGCCGACAGCAGGGAGCCGCGCCGAGCGGCGTCCCCGGAGCACGAGTGGAGGTCTGCGGGATGAGCGGTGCTGCCGCATTGCTGGTGCTCGCCGACGGCAGATTCCCCGCCGGAGGGCACGCACACTCCGGCGGGGCGGAGGCGGCCGTGCGGGCCGGACGGGTGCGCAGCGCGGCCGACCTGGCGGAGTTCTGCCGCGGACGGCTGCACACCACCGGCCTGACCGCCGCGGCGCTGGCCGCTGCCGCCGCAGCCGGGCAGGATCCGCTCGCGCTGGACGAGGCGGCCGACGCGCGCACCCCTTCCCCGGCGCTGCGCCGTACCGCCCGCAGACTGGGCCGCCAGCTGATGCGTGCGGCCCGGGCGACCTGGCCCGGGCCGGACCTGGACGCGCTGGCCGCCGCCCGCCCCAAGGGCGCGCACCAGCCGGTCGTGCTCGGGCTCGCCGCCCGCTCGGCTGGGCTCGGGCCCCTGGACGCGGCGCATGCCGCCGCATACGAGAGCATCAGCTCCCCGGCGACCGCGGTGGTCCGGCTGCTCAGCCTCGACCCGCTGGAGGCGACCGCGGTCCTGGCCCGGCTCGCGCCCGCCGCGGACGAGGTGGCCCGGCGCGCCGGCGCCGCCGCCCGGGGACCTGTCGAGGAACTGCCCGCGGCCTCCGCGCCGCTGCTGGAGATCACCGCCGAGCAGCACGCCGCCTGGCAGGTCCGCCTCTTCGCCTCCTGACCCCGACCTCCCCTGCGTGCCTGCTTCCCGTCCCTCCCGTCCCTCCCGACCCCCCCGACCCCCCGACCCCGCCCGACCCCGCCCGCCCGACGGCCGTCGGCGGCCGTCGGCGGCCGAGCACCGACCCCCGGTCACCGCGGACCGGTCACCGAGCCCAGGAGGAGCCCGTGCATCTCGACCACGCCACACCCGGTCCCGAGCGGTACACCGCCTCGGCGCCCCTGCCCGACGGCCGCCGCCGCGCCCTGCGCGTGGGACTCGGCGGACCGGTGGGCTCGGGCAAGACCGCCAGCGTCGCGGCGCTGTGCCGTGCGCTGCGCGACCGGTTCTCGCTGGCCGTCGTCACCAACGACATCTACACCAGGGAGGACGCCGCCTTCCTCCTCCGCGAGGCCGTGCTGCCGCCGGAGCGGATCACCGCGGTGGAGACCGGAGCCTGCCCGCACACGGCGATCCGGGACGACATCTCCGCCAACCTGGAAGCCGTCGAGGACCTGGAGGACGAGGTCGGCCCGCTGGACCTGGTGCTCGTCGAGTCCGGGGGCGACAATCTCACCGCCACCTTCTCCAGGGGACTGGTCGATGTGCAGATCTTCGTCATCGACGTCGCGGGTGGTGACGACATCCCCCGCAAGGGCGGTCCCGGTGTCACCACCGCCGATCTGCTGGTCGTCAACAAGACCGACCTCGCGCCGTACGTCGGCTCCGATCTGGCGGGCATGGCCCGGGACGCCGAGCGGCAGCGCGGTGCGCTGCCCGTGCTCTTCCAGTCGCTGCGCACCGAGCCCGGTGTGCTGCCGCTGGCGGACTGGGTGCGCGAGCAGTGCGCGGCCTGGACGGCGGCGGAACCGGCGTCCGCCGCGGGCTCGGCATGACGGTGGCCGCGTCCGCGTCCGCAGCCGGGTCCGGATCCGCCGCAAGCGTCAGCGCCCGCGCCCGGATCACCGCGGCACCCGACGGACGCGGCGGCACCGCACTGCCGCTGCTCGGCGGGGCCGGCCCCATCGCGCCGCGCCGCACCCGCTCGGCCGACCCGGCCGCCGCCCGGGTCACGCTGGTCGGTGCGATGAGCGCGCCGCTGAACGGGGACCGACTGGCCCTGGAGGTCCGGGCCGAGGCGGGCGCCGCGCTGCGGGTGGACGGCAGCGCCGCCATGCTGGCGCTGCCGGGCCGGACGACCGGGCCCGCCCGCTACGACGTCCGGCTCCAGGTGGGGGAGGGGGGCCGACTCCACTGGCTGCCCGAGCAGTTGGTCTCCGTACGCGGCAGCGAGCTGCGCCAGCACCTGCGGGCCGAAGTGGCGCGGGGCGGACGGCTGGTGGTGCGGGACGAACAGGTACTGGGCCGAGCGGGGGAGGAGCCCGGACGGCTCGGCAGCCGTCTCACCGTGCGGTACGGCGCACGCCCGTTGTTCGACCAGGAGCTGGATCTGGGGCCGGGAGCTCCGGGCTGGGACGGCGGCGCCGTCCTGGGCGGACACCGGGCGGTGGGCCAACTCCTGCTGGTGGGCACGGAGAAGACGGACGAGCAGCGGCTTCTGGACTGGAATCCGGGGGAGTCGGCGGTCGTCACCCCGCTGGCGGGGCCCGCCCTGCTGGTGACCGCGGTCGCGCGGGACGCGCTCCGGCTGCGCCGGGTCCTCGATTCCGCACTGACGTTCACTTCTTGGTAAAGAACGATCCGGCGCCCTGTCCCCTGCCGCCGACGAGGATGAAGGATCCCCTCTGAGGACCACCACCGTGGTCGCCCATCACTGTCGTGGTCAACGACCACCGCCGTCACTGTCGGCAGTACCCGGAGGGGAACACGTGAACAGACGGAAGGCGGCCATAGCCGCCGCCGGCACCATCGCCGCCGGAGCCCTCACGGCCGGGCTCATATCCGTGCCGTCCGCCGTGGCGGAGGGCAGCAGCGGCCCGCAGGCCCGCTCGGTCAAGCACTCGGGCGCCGCCGAGGCGCGCGGCGTCAAGAAGGCCGCAGCCCGGGCCGCGCGCGCCGGTGTCGACTGGAAGGACTGCCCCGCCGACTGGGGCATCAGGGACGGCGTCCAGTGCGGCTGGGTCACCGTTCCCCTCGACTACGCCAAGCCGAACGGCAAGAAGATCCGGCTCGCCGTCGACCGGGCCCGCAGCACCGGCGGCAAGGCGAAGCGGCAGGGCTCCCTCGTCTACAACCCGGGCGGCCCCGGCGGCTCCGGGCTGTACTTCCCGGCCCGGATCCCGGACAAGAACCCGCTGTGGGCGAAGGCCGCCACCGCCTACGACTTCGTGGGCTTCGACCCGCGCGGTGTCGGGCACTCGGCGCCCATCTCCTGCGCCGACCCGCAGGAGTGGGTCAAGGCACCCAAGGCGGACCCGGTCCCGGACAGCGAGGCCGACAAGCGGGCCCAGCGCAAGCTCGCCAAGGAGTACGCCGACGGCTGCCAGGAGCGCAGCGGTGAGCTGCTGCCGCAGCTCACGACGCCCAACGCCGCCCGCGACCTGGACGTGATCCGCGCCGCGCTCGGCGACAAGAAGCTCAACTACCTCGGCGTCTCCTACGGCACCTACATGGGCGCCGTCTACGCCGAACTCTTCCCCCGCCACATCCGCCGGATGATCACCGACAGCATCGTCAACCCGTCGCGGCGCAAGATCTGGTACGACGTCAACCTCGACCAGGACGTGGCCTTCCAGACCCGCTGGAACGACTGGAAGAAGTGGGTGGCCGAGCACGACGACGTCTACGGCATCGGCTCGACGCCGCAGAAGGTCGAGGCGGCGTGGCGGGAGCTGCGCGCCACCGCCGAGAAGCATCCCATCGGCGGGAAGGTCGGCCCCGCCGAACTGCTCGGCGTCTTCCAGAGCGCGCCGTACTACGACTCCGCCTGGGCCCGGGTGGCCTCGGTGTGGTCGGCCTACCGCAACGGCGACGAGCAGCCGCTGATCGACGCCGGGGCGCCGGACATGTCGGACGTCGCGGGCAACAAGGCGAGCGAGAACGGCAATGCCGTCTACAACGCCGTCGAGTGCAACGACGCCAAGTGGCCCAGCCGGTGGCGGACCTGGGACCGGGACAACACCCGGCTGCACGCGAAGTACCCCTTCCTCACCTGGGCCAACGCCTGGATGAACTACCCGTGCGCCGTCTGGCCGGTCAAGCAGCACCGGCCGCTGGAGATCCGGGCCAGGACCTCCTACCCGGTGCTGATGGTCCAGGCCACCAGGGACGCCGCCACGCCCTACCCGGGCGGTGTCGAGCTGCACAAGCGGCTCAAGGGCTCCCGCCTGATCACCGAGAAGGGCGCGGGTTCGCACGGCATCACCAACCTGAAGAACTCCTGCATCAACGAGCGCGTCGACGCCTACCTCCTGAAGGGAACCGTCGACCGCAAGGATGTGACCTGCGGTCCGCACGCGACGCCGGAGCCGGTCAAGTCCCCCGCCAAGGCGGCGGCGAAGGCCGAGGCCGCGGCAGTGCCCACGATGGTGCCCTGAAGGAATCCGGGCACCGGCGCCGGGGCGGTCCGCCGCTGACGGCGTGTTCGACAGCCTGATCCCGCGTGCGGGCCGGGCCGGACTCGGAGATCCGGCCCGGCCCGCACCGGCGTCGCTGCGACCTCGCCCGGTCGCCGTGCCGCCGCGCCGGGGCCGGAGCTCAGCGCTGCCGGCCGCTCCCCGGCTGCTTGCCGCGGGTCCCTTCGCCGGCCTGCGCGGCCTTCGCGTCGGGGGCGTACATGTCCACGTACTCCTGGCCGGACAGCTGCATGATCTCGTGGATGATCTCGTCGGTCACCGCCCGCAGGACCGTGCGCTCCTGCTCCATTCCGGCGAACCGGGAGAAGTCCAGCGGTTCGCCGAACCTGATGGTCACCCGCCCCATGCGGGGCAGCTTGCGACCCGGCGGCTGGAGTTCGAAGGTGCCCACCATGGCGCACGGGATCACCTTCACCCCGGCGCCCAGCGCCATCGCCGCCACTCCGACCCGGCCCTTGTAGAGCCGTCCGTCGTGGGAGCGGGTGCCCTCGGGATAGATGCCGAGCAACTCGCCCTTGCCCAGCACCCCCAGCCCCTCGTCGATGGCCGCCTGCCCGGCGCCCTTTCCGGACCGGTCGACCGGGATCTGGCCCACGCTGTGGAAGAACGCGGCGGTCAGCCGGCCCTTGAGCCCCGGCCCCGTGAAGTACTCGGCCTTGGCCAGGAACGTGATCCGGCGGCGGAGGATCGCCGGCATCACGAAGTGGTCGGAGACGGACAGATGATTCCCCGCCACGATCGCGGGCCCCTCGTCGGGCACGTTCTCCAGGCCCTCGATCCGGGGCCGGAACACGAGCCGCAGCAGCGGCCCCAGCAGCACGTACTTCAGTACGTAGTAGAACAAGGGGTCACCTCTGACTCTGCCGGCCCGGCGCAGCGGGGGGTCTTCCGCGGGCCGGACCGGTCTGCGGGGGAGTCGGGGCGCAGCCGCCGGCTGACCGTCCGCGACCGGGTCCGATCGGACTCATACCGACTCCCCACCGACTCTTCTGACTGACGATCAGTTGGTGTGATCGGAGACGATCGTAGCGCCTGCGGAGCGAGGCGTCCGGTCGACGCCGATGCCGCGGAACGGCACCTCACCACCGAAGCCGCACCGAAGCCGTGCCGGTGCCTCGGAGCCCACAACCCCTCAGGGCCCCACACCGAGCCCTCCGCTCCGGGACGAGTCAGCGGGGCCCGGGGACGGGCCCGCAGAGCCGGTGCAGCTCGGCGGTCAGCCGGCCGGAGAACTCCTCCGGCCGGTCGCTGAGGTAGAAGTGGCCGCCGGGGAACACCTGGAGAGAGATCTCACCGCCCGCCTGTTCGCGCCACGCCTCCGCCTCCGCGACGGACACGCGGGGATCGGCGTCCCCGACGAAGACGCTCAGCGGACACCCCAGCGGGGGTCCGGGTGCCATGCGGTAGGTCTCGATCGCCCGGTAGTCGGCACGGAGGGCGGGCAGGAACATCCCGCGGATCTCCGGATCGTCCAGCAGCGAGTCGTCCGTGCCGCTCAGCCGGCGGATCTCGGCGACGAGACCCGCGTCGTCGCGCTGATGGACGGTCTCCGTGCGCTGCAGGGAAGGCGCCCGGCGGCCGGAGACGATCAGCCCCAGCGGCGACCCGGCCCCCGACCGCTCCCGGCGCCGCGCCACCTCGAAGGCGAGGGTCGCACCCATGCTGTGTCCGAACAGCACCAGGGGCATCGCGGGCCCCTGCCGCAGCACCTCGCAGACGGCGTCGACCAGCTCGTCCACCGAGGTGAGGCACGGCTCGGCCAGCCGGTCCTGGCGCCCCGGATACTGCACGGCGTACGCCTCGACGGTGTCCGGCAGGGACTGCAGGAGGGGGAAGAAGAAGCCGGCCGAACCTCCGGCGTGCGGGAAGCAGATCAGCCGGGCGCGGGCGTTCGGTGCGGCGGCCATGCGGCGCAGCCAGCGGTCGGTGCCGCCGGCGCGCGGACCGCGGGAGGAGGTGTGGCCGGTCGCGTCGCCGGACGCCGTGGTCATACGCACTCCGTCGGAAGGTGTGGATGTCATGGACAGCCTGGAAGCCGTCGCCTCCCAGCCTAGAGGGCGCGGCCAACCGGAGTGCACGGGAGAGGAGTTGCGGCCGCCGGCGGGCGGCACCGAACAGTCCGGGGCCCGGGCCGACGGCGCTCCCGGGCCGTGCCCGAAATCCGCCGCGGACAGGCCGCGGGCAGGCCGGACTTTGCCGCCGGCCGGACCCCTCCGACCCGGTCCGGGCGGACCCGCCCGGTCGTCCCGTCTGACGTGCGCCTCACGGACGCCGTCCGGACGGGCGCCTCACGGATCCCGTCGGCCGGGACCCGCCGGGCCGGCTTCACCTCCCGCGGAGCCACCACCCTCCCGGCCGGGCCGGCCGAAGTTCTCCAGTGCGTGCTTGATGTCGCCCAGCACATCCGCCGCCTCGGCCCCGTCGATCACCCGGTGGTCGAAGGTGAGGGAGAGCGGCAGTACCGGCGCCGCGGTCACCGCGCCACCGCGCACCACCGGGCGGTCGGCGACCGCGCCCAGGCCGAGGGTGACGGTGGTGCCGCCGACGGAGTGGAACCAGGTGAGGGGCCGGTGTCCCAGCGAGGTGACGGAGAACGTGCCGGTGGTCGCGGGGCGGCGGCGCAGCGGTCGCGTGCCCGCCCGGTAGGCGAGCCGCCCCAGCGGCGCCGGCAGCCGCCGCAGGATGCGCACCCCGGCGAACTCCGGCATCGTGTCCGGGTCGCCGGCGCGGAAGCGAGCCGTGCTGCGGGCGATGTCCCGCAGGCCCATCAGATGCACGTCCGGCAGCACCGCCGAGAGGACCACGCGGCGCCCGCCCGTCCTCTTGTCCAGCGCCAGCTTCGCGGCCACCGTGTCGTAGTGGGCGATACGGGGCCGCAGGCCGCCGCGGAGCGCGGCGTTCGCCTCGGGATGCGCGGCCAGCACCCGCGCGGCCGCGTACAGCACATAGGCGACGGTCGAGGGGCCGCCGCCCTGCTCCCCGGCCGTTCGCCGGTGGTGCCGCACGGCGGTCATGTCGACCTCCGCCCCCAGGAAGACCGGGGCGCAGGCACGGATCCCCCGCAGGAAGTACGCGGTGTGCCGCCGCTCCCGGGGAAAGGGCTCCGCTCTCACTTCCCGGCTCCCGTCATGGTCGCTGCTCCCTCCGGTCCGAGGCTCCGGGCGCCAGCATCCCCGCCCGGGCTACAGCCGCCCTCGGCCCGGGCTCGGCAAGCGGGAGCCGGCTCCGCCGGGCTCCACCCGGCGGTTCGGGCGGCGGGGTGACGGCCGGCCGGAGCCGCCCGGCGGCGGTCATGGCCCGCCGCCGCGGGATGCCGGTCCCGCGGGTGCCGAAGCGCCATTCGGACCTGGGACTTTCATGCTTAGGGGGCGTGCCGCCCGCCACCGGGGCGGGTGGCGTGGTGTCGCCGAGTGCGGGCGCCTAGTCTCGGCGACGCTGTTCCCGGGCGAAGGGGCGGACGCGCGTGCGAACGCGGTCGACCGGCACGCGTACCGTCCGGTCGGTGGAAAGGGGCGTCCCGTGGCTGTCTACGTCTACGGGCTGGTCGCCGCCTGCTTCCTCGGTCTCGGCTTCGTGCTGCAACAGGACGCCGCCGCCCGCGCACCCACCGCCGATGTGCTCTCCTTCCGGCTGCTCCTGGACCTGGTGCGGGTTCCGCGCTGGCTGCTGGGCATCGGCAGCATGGTGGTCGGCCAGCTCACCAGCGCGTTCGCCCTGATGAAGGGGCATCTGTCCACGGTCGAGCCGCTGCTGGCCACGAACCTGCTCTTCGCGATGCTGTTCGCGCGGCGGCTGAGCAGCCAGCGGCTGGGCTGGTCGGGCTGGGCCGGGGTGGTGCTGCTCAGCGGGGGAGTGACCGCCTTCATCGTGGCCGGCCGTCCGGAAGGCACCGAGTTCCAGGCCAGTGCCCTGCGCCACTGGCTGGTGTTCGGCAGCCTCGCCGGGATCGCGCTCGTCCTGGTGCTCATCGCGCGGCATCTCGAACTCTTCAAGGAGCCGCCGCTGCTGGCTGCCGCCGCCGGGGCGCTCTACGGTCTGCAGGACGCCCTGACCCGGGTCGTCGGCGACATCCACAGCGCATCGGGGGTGGTCGGTGTACTGCTGAGCTG
Organism: Streptomyces sp. AA1529; assembly: GCF_000280905.1. GTDB lineage: Bacteria > Actinomycetota > Actinomycetes > Streptomycetales > Streptomycetaceae > Streptomyces. The sequence goes on from NZ_ALAP01000058.1 coordinate 54,328, forward strand.
GCAGGGCTACGCCATCGTCGCGCTGGCCGTGATCGGGCTGGTGCTCGTGCAGAGCGCCTTCGAGGGCGGTCCGCTGCGGATGTCGCTGCCGTCCCTCACGGCGGCCGAGCCGCTGGCCGGGATCGCCTGCGGAATCGGCTTCCTGGGGGACTCCATCCGGCTCACGCCGGGTGCGCTGGCCGGCGAGGTGATCGGGCTGCTGGCGGTGGTCGTCGGGGTCTTCATCCTGGGACGCCACCCGGTGCTGCCGTCCGGGAAGCAGCACGACCCCGAGGCGGGCGACGCGGCCGGAGCGCGCGGCGGCGGGCGGCGGCGGACCGGCTGACGGCTCCTCCTCCGGTCCCGCCCGGCGGTCCCGGGCGGCCGGCTCGCACCACCGCAGGCCGCGCGGATTCCGACGCCGAGGCATAGGTGTCCGCCGGGTGGGGGACCCGCAGGTGCGCACGCCATGGACGACGGAGACGACAGAGACGACGGAAAGGACGTGAGGCACGTGCGAGTGGCCTTTCTCGTCGCGCCCGAGGGCGCCGAGCAGATCGAGCTGACCGACCCGTGGGAGGCCGTCGAGCAGGCGGGTGGCAGGCCGGTCCTGCTCTCCACCCGGGGAGAGGCCGTCCAGGCGTTCAACCACCTGGACCGGGCCGACACCTTCCCCGTCGACCAGCTCGTCTCCCAGGCGGATCCGACCCGCTTCGACGGGCTCGTGCTGCCCGGCGGCGTCGCCAATCCCGACCTGCTGCGCACCGACAAGAACGCCGTCGGGTTCGTGCGGGGATTCTTCGACGCGGGGCTGCCCGTGGCCGCGATCTGCCACGCCCCCTGGACCCTGATCGAGGCCGACGTGGTGCGCGGGCGCACCCTGACCTCGTTCCCCAGCCTGCGCACCGACATCCGCAACGCGGGCGGTACCTGGGTGGACGAGCAGGTCAAGGTCTGCGACGGCGGCGCCAACAAGCTGATCACCAGCCGCAAGCCGGACGACCTCAAGGCGTTCGACAACGCGCTGCTGGCCGAGTTCGGCGCCGGGGGCTGACCGGCGGCTGCTCGCGGCCCGCGACACCGGGCGCCGACGGACAGCCGGTCCCGTGCGGCAGCGGCCGGGCCCGTACCCTCCGACAGGGTGCGGGCCCGACCTTTCACTCGTTCCACTCTTCCCGGACCGAGACGGTCCGGCTCGCGCGTCCGGACGGGCTGTGCCCCTGAGCGGTCTCCTCCGGCCCGTCCCGCTGCGGGTCAGCCGGCGGGCGCCCGGCTCGGCCATGGCAGCCCTCGGCCCGGCCACGTTCCCCACCCGCCGCAGCCCGGCTCAGTCCCGGGTCGCGAACACACCCAGAGTGACCAGTCCCAGCACCACCCAGCAGAACCACAGCCATCCGCTGCTCCCCAGCGCCGCGGTGTAGGCCGTCACCACCACCAGGCCCACGACCGTGCACACGGTCATCGCCTTCGTGGACACCGGCATCCGCGTCAACCCAGCCATGACAACCGTCCTCCTCCCGGCGGCCCCGGGATGCACGGCGCGCACGCACAGGGGCCGCGGCCGACCTCCATCGTCACCCGTTCGGGGCCCTGTGCGCCACCGCGCACCCGGAGCCCGCGCGGTCAGCCCTTGGCCTGCAGCGCGGCGAGGTACGCGTTGTAGGCCGCCAGCTCCTTGTCGCCGTCCCGGTCGGCCCGGCGGTCCCGGCGGCGGGCCTGCCGCTGCTCGGTGACGTACCACTGGAAGACCAGCGCGATCAGCACCAGCACCGAGGGGATCTCGCTGAACGCCCACGCGATCCCACCGGCCGCGTTCTGGTCCGCGAGGGCGCTGACCCCCAGCGAGGCGGGCGGGTCCGCGTAGGTCTCCGTCATCGGTTCGGAGGCCATCATCAGCGCGATCCCGAAGAAGGCGTGGAACGGCATCCCCGCGAACAGCTCCAGCATCCGCATCACGTACCCCGGCCGGTGCGGGCCCGGGTCGACACCCATGATCGGCCAGAAGAAGACCAGCCCCACGGCGAGGAAGTGCACCATCATCGCGATGTGCCCGACCATGGAGCCCATCAGCAGGTCGAACAGCGGGGTGAAGTAGAGCGCGTACAGGCTGGCGATGAACAGCGGGATGGTGAACGCGGGATGGGAGATCACCCGCACGTAGCGGCTGTGCAGGAGGGCCACCAGCACCTCCCGGGGGCCCCGGCGCATCCCCTGGCTGCGGGCCGCCGAGGGCAGGGCGCGCAGCGCGAGCGTGACGGGCGCACCCAGTAGCAGCAGGATCGGCGACAGCATGCTGATCACCATGTGCTGCACCATGTGCACGCTGAAGAGCACCATGCCGTAGTCGTTGAGCCCCGTGCACATCACCAGCGCCACGGTCGCCACACCCGTCGCGAAGGCCACCGTGCGGCTCACCGGCCAGGCGTCGCCGCGGCGGCGCAGCCGCAGCACACCCCAGCCGTAGAGCGCGAGCGCGAGCAGGCAGCCGATCAGGAAGAAGGGCTCACCCGTGAACTCCAGACCCCGCGCCACCGTGAACGGTGGCAGGTCCATCGTCATGCCGTGCTCGCCGTGATCCATCCGAACTCTCCCGCAACCGACCGATAAGCCCGCACCAGACTAGAACCGCCCGTGCCGGCCGCCCGCACGGGGGCGGCCCGCACGGGCGGGTCGGCACCGCTTTCCGGCCGGACGGCGCCGGAAGCGGCTCAGGCAGGCTGTGTCGCCGCGGCGATCCGCTCCTGGCGCAGTGCCTCGTACCAGGTGTCGTCGGTCGGTGGCAGCGCGTTCACGTCGAGGGACAGCTTGATCAGCAGGTCGGCGATCTGCGGATTGCGGGCCAGCACCGGGCCGTGCAGGTACGTCCCGAAGACGGTGTCCCGCCAGGCGCCCTCCGTCCCGTCGCCGGTCCCGTTGCCGTGGCCGAGCTGCACCCGGGCGAGCGGGCGCACGCCGGGGCCGAGGTGCGTGACGCCCTGGTGGTTCTCGAAGCCGGTGAGCTGCGGGAGGCGCAGCTGCTCGTCGGCGTCGCCCAGGACGTCGCCCACGCACCGCTCGGCCTCGCCGCGGCCGCTGACCACGTCCAGCAGCCCGAGCCCCGCGGAGCGCTCCCCGAGGTCGTTGACGAACTCGTGGCCCATGATCTGGTAGCCGGCGCACACCGCGAAGACGATGGCGCCGTTGTCCACGGCCCGGTTCAGCCCGCCGTCCCGCAGCAGCCGCTCGGACGCCAGCCGCTGCGGACGGTCCTCACCGCCGCCGATCAGATAGATGTCACCGGACGTCGGGATCGGCTGGTCGGACCGGACGTCCAGCCGCTGGACGTCCAGCCCGCGCTGCCGGGCCCGCCGCTCCACCACGAGCGCGTTGCCCTGGTCGCCGTACGTGCTCAGCAGGTCCGGGTAGACCCATACCAGACGCAGACTCGTGTCACTCATGCCGCCAGTCTCCTTGAGCGGGTCGAATGGGTCGGGCGTGCGAGCACCCGAATCCCCAAGATACGGGTGATCAGTTGCCGACGGCGCGCCGCAGGTCCTGGAACGCGGTGTAGTTCGCGATCGTCTCGATCCGCCCGGGCGGGCAGCGGTGCACCGCGTCCTCGGGGCTCTCGCACACCTGGAAGTCCACCCCCGCGACCTCCAGCCGGACCGCGAGGTCGAGCTTGCGGTCGCCGATGACGCAGATCGGGTGCCCGGCCAGCCGCCCGTAGTCGACGTCCCACAGCCACGAGGTGTCGGTGCCGTCGGCGCTGCGCGCGTTCACCGAGAGGATCACCGGGGTGGGCGGCGGGTCGATCAGCGAGAAGGTCTCCAGCCAGCCCGCGGGGTTCTTGGCCAGCAGCAGCCGCATGTCCCGGCCCTGGTACTGGACCACGTCATACCGTCCCGCGACGGCCTTGACGGCGTACATCCGCTCCAGCGCGACCTGCGGGTGCACCCCGAAGGCGGCGGCCACGGCCGCGGAGGTGGCGGCGTTCGCCTTGTTGGCGCGGCCCGGGAGCTGGAGGTGGATGGGCCAGGCCGCGCCGTGCGGGTCCAGGACGTGGTCGCCGGAGAGCGCCCAGGTCGGCGTCGGGCGGCGGAATCCGCACTCGGCGCAGAACCAGTCGTCGCCGGGGCGCTGCATCACCCCGCCGCACGCCGGGCAGGACCAGGCGTCGTCCTTCCACTCCTGGCCCGCGGCGACCCACACCACATGGGGTGAGGAGGAGGCGGCCCAGACCACCAGCGGATCGTCCGCGTTGGCGATGATCACCGCCTGCTGCCCCGAGAGGCCCTCGCGCCAGCGCTCGGCGAGCATCCGGGTCTCACCGGCGCGGTCGAGCTGGTCACGCGAGAGGTTCAGCAGCGCCATGGCCTTGGGGGTGACGTCCTTGGCCACACCGGAGAGATACTTCTCGTCCACCTCGATGACGCCGTAGCGGGCGCTGGAGCCGCCGGCCAGTGCCGAGGTGATACCGGCAGGCATGTTGGCGCCCAGCGCGTTGGAGACCACCTCGCCGTTGGCGCGCAGCGCCTCGGCGATCAGCCGGGTGGTCGTCGTCTTGCCGTTGGTGGCGGACACCAGGATCACGTCCAGGTGCTGGGCGAGCCGCTGCAGCAGGTCGGGGTCGAGTCTGAGCGCCACCTTGCCGCCGATCACCGACCCGCTGCCGCGGCCCGCAGCCCGCGACACCGCCGCGGCCGCCTTGCCCGCCGTGACGGCCAGCCGGGACCGCGGCGACAGCGGCTCCGTGTTGCCTGCCATGTGTGTGAACCTCCTTGCCCCTCGCGTAGAAGGAAAGCCTACCGAGATCCGGCCGCACCCCTGACCGCGCCACCCTGGGAAGATCGGCACCGCGGGCTCGGGCGTAGGCTGGCGGGCATGCGACGCGGCCCCATCCCCGGCAGCACGGGCGCGGTGCGTCCGCTGCGCACCTACGGCGACCCGGTGCTGCACGCCCCCGGCCGCGCGGTGGACGGGGACGCCCGCCGGGCGCTGCCCGCGCTGGTGGAGGACCTGTACGCGTCGATGTACGCGGCCCGCGGGGTCGGGCTGGCCGCCTGTCAGATCGGGGTGCCGCTGCGGGTGTTCGTCTACGACTGCCCCGACGACGAGGACCGCCGCCACCGGGGCCATGTGGTCAATCCGCGGCTGGTGCGTGCCGAGGGGGTGACCGTGCGCGGCCCCGAGGGCTGCCTCTCGCTGCCCGGTCTCGAGGCCCGCACGCCGCGCGCCGACCTGGCCGCCGTCGAGGGCGAGGATCTGACCGGGGCTCCGGTGCGCATCGAGGGGACCGGCTACTTCGCGCGCTGTCTCCAGCACGAGTGCGACCACCTGGAGGGCCGCGTCTACACCGAGCGGCTCACCGGACCGGCCCGGCGCCGTACGCTTCGGGCGGTGCGCAGGGCGCCGTGGTCGCGCCCGGCTCCGGAGGAATCGGGCCGCGGCTGACGGCCGCCGCACAGGTCCGCTCGGTCCCGGAGCGGACCGGACGGGCGACCGTCCGGAGCCGGGGCGGCACCGTCCGGAGCGGGGGCGGCCGTGCTGTCAGAACCGGGCGCCTCCCACCCGGTCGCCCGCCGCGGCCAGCCTGCCCCACAGCAGATCGGCCAGGTGCCGCACCAGCAGGGCCCGGTCGCAGGGCTTCTCGCGCAGCCACCAGTCCCCGGCGGCGTGCATCATGCCGACGATGCCGTGTCCCCACACCCGGGCCAGCCCCTCGCTCCCCGGACCCAGGTCGAGCCGCTCGGCGATCACCTCGCCCAGCTCCTCGCCCAGTTGCCGCAGCAGCGGGGCCGAGTGCTGGCCCACGTCGAACCCCCGCTCGCCGCCGGACGAGCTGCCCTCAGCCGGATGCATCAGGAACCGGTAGACCTGCGGATGGGCCTCGATGGCGGCCAGATAGGTGTCCAGGGTGGCCTCGACGCGCTCGCGCCGCTCCCGTGGCGCGTCCAGCGCGGCCCGCAGCGAGCTGAGCAGTGCTTCGGTGTGCCGGGAGGCGAGCGCGCGGTAGAGGCCGCCCTTGTCGCCGAAGTGCCGGTAGAGGATGGGCTTGGTGATGCCCGCCTCGGCGGCGATCGCGTTCATGGAGGCCCCGGGGCCCTCGCGGAGCACGACCCGCTCGGCGGCCTCCAGCAGCTCCCGGCGGCGCTGCCCGGTGCTCTCCGTCCGGGGGGCCCGGTCGGACCGGTCGGTCCGGTCTGTCGGTGTCGTCCCCATGGTGCTTCTCCCCGCCCCTGTCCGCTGCTCCTGCCGCGCCGAAACGTAACACCCTCACGTGCACGGATGCGGTGGTGAGCGGGAGTTGACAGGTCCTACTCACGGGTAACAGACTGCGGATTACCGATGGTAACGAACCTCTACGGGCGGAGGACCCCGACGATGGCCGAGACCGAGTTCGCCCTGGATCTCAACGACGACCAGAAGGAAGTCCGCGACTGGCTCCACGGATTCGCCGCCGACGTGATGCGCCCCGCGGCCGCCGAGTGGGACGAACGCGAGGAGACCCCCTGGCCGATCATCCAGGAGGCGGCCAAGATCGGCCTCTACTCGCTCGACTTCTACGCCCAGCAGTACTTCGACCCCACCGGCCTCGGCATCCCGATGGCGATGGAGGAGCTGTTCTGGGGCGACGCGGGCATCGCGCTCTCCATCGTCGGCACCGGCCTCGCCGCGGTCGGAGTGCTCGCCAACGGCACCGAGGAGCAGATCGGGACCTGGGTGCCGCAGATGTACGGCGACGCCGCGGACGTGAAGGTCGCCGCCTTCTGCTCGTCCGAGCCGGACGCGGGGTCGGACGTGGCCGCCATGCGCACCCGGGCCAGGTACGACGAGGCCACGGACGAATGGGTGCTCGACGGCACCAAGACCTGGGCGACCAACGGCGGCATCGCCAATGTCCACGTGGTGGTCGCCAGCGTCGACCCCGAGCTCGGCTCCAAGGGACACGCCTCCTTCATCGTCCCGCCCGGCACCCCCGGGCTCTCGCAGGGCCAGAAGTTCAAGAAGCACGGCATCCGCGCCTCGCACACCGCCGAAGTCGTCCTCGACGGCGTCCGGGTGCCCGGCCACTGCCTCCTCGGCGGCAAGGAGAAGCTCGACGAGCGCCTCGCCCGCGCCCGCGAGCGGGCCAGGAAGGGCAGCGGCGAGCGGGTCAAGAACGCGGCCATGGCCACCTTCGAGGCGTCCCGCCCCGCGGTCGGCGCCATGGCGGTCGGCACCGCCCGCGCCGCCTACGAGGTCGCGCTCGACTACGCCAGGACGCGCGAGCAGTTCGGCCGCCCGATCATCGACAACCAGGGCGTCGCCTTCCAGCTCGCCGACATGCGCACCGGCATCGACGCCGCCCGGCTCCTGGTGTGGCGCGCCTCCTGGATGGGGGTGACGGGCCGCCGGTTCGAGTCCGCCGAGGGCTCCATGTCCAAACTGTTCGCCAGCGAGACGGCCAAGAAGGTCACGGCGCAGGCCGTCCAGCTCCTCGGGGGCAACGGCTACACCCGCGAGTACCCGGTCGAGCGGATGCACCGGGACGCGGCCATTTACTCCATCTTCGAGGGCACCAGCGAGATCCAGCGCCTGGTCATCGCCCGCACCCTCGCGGGCATGCCGATCCGCTAGCGCGTCCGTGCAGGAGGGCGCGCATCATCAGTCCTCTCCCGCCGTTGCCGCGATGCCGCCCCTGGGGGGCGGACGGGTGCGGGCATGCGAGGCGGGCCCCGACCCGGCCGCAGCCGCGCCGGGGCCGGTCGCGGTGCGGTCACCGGCCGCGGCGCGTGCGGTCACCGGCCGTGGAACGGAGACCGGTCGCCGGGACGGTCAGAAGAAGGCGAGACGGGCGCCGAGCGCCGCGAACGCCCCGGCGAACGAGCGGCGCAGCCACCGGACCACCCGGGGCCGGGAGACGATGTGGTCGCGCATGGCCGCGGCCGCCAGCCCGTAGCCCGCGAAGACCAGCAGCGTCAGCAGCATGAAGACGCCGCTGAGTTCGGCCATGCGCCACACCGCGTGCGGGTCCTCCAGCCGGACGAACTGCGGCAGGAATGCCAGGAAGAACAAGGTCAGCTTCGGGTTGAGGCAGTTGAGCAGAACGGCCGACCCGATCACCCGGGACGCCGAGCGCGGAGCGCTCCCCGGTTCGCCCGGCGCTCCCAGGGTGCTGGTGTCCCGCAGCGTGCCCCACGCCATCCACAGCAGATAGGCCCCGCCCGCGTACTTGAGGATCTGGAAGGCCACCGCACTGGTGTGCAGCAGCGCGGCCAGACCGCAGAGCGTCGCCAGTGCCTGCGGCAGGATGCCGAGCGTGCAGCCCAGGGCCGCCACCAGGCTGGTCCGTCTGCCGTGCGCGAGTCCGGCGGCGATGGTGAACAGCACCCCCGTGCCCGGGGTCAGTACCACGACGAGTGCGGTCAGCAGAAACTCCATGCCTCGACCCTCGCGGCACAATGGGCCGGTGAACAGAGCCAAAGGATCTCCGGTCGACAGGACCAAAGGGACCGCGGAGCCCGGCGCCCGGGACGCTGCCCGCACCCCGGCCGCCTCCGACTTCCTCCAGCTCACCGCGGAGGAGGCGCCCCGCGGCGGTCTGTCCGACTGGCTGGTCGGACGGATCAGGTGCGCCATCGCCGACGGCCGGCTGCCGACCGGCAGCAGGCTGCCCGCCACCCGGGTGCTGGCCGCCGACCTGAGGGTCTCGCGCGGGGTGGTGACCGAGTCCTATCGTCGGCTGGTCGAGGACGGACACGTGGTGGGCCGCGGCCGCTCGGGCACGGTGGTGGCCGCGACCCCGCTGAACGGCGCGCGTGGCGCGGCCGGCACCCTCGGCGCGGCGGCCCCGGGCGGGACCGCCATCGGGTCCCACCCGGCCGCCGGGGTGTTCGACACCCCGCCGGGGACCGATGTCTTCGACACCTTCCGCGCCGCACCGGCCCGCATCGACCTGTCGCCGGGGCTCCCCGACCTCGCGGCGTTCCCCCGTACCGCCTGGCTGCGCGCCGAGCGCGCGGTGCTCGCCGAGGCGCCCTCCGGCGCCCTCGGGTACGGCGACCCGCGCGGCGCCCCGGAGCTGCGTCGCGCGGTCGCCGGATGGCTGCGCGTCAACCGGGGTGTCACGGCCGCGCCCGAGGAGATCATCATCGTCGCCGGTACCGCGCAGGCTCTCGGTCTGGTGGCACAGGTGCTGCGGGCCGACGGGGTCGACCGGCTCGCCGTCGAGGACCCCTGCTCCCTCGGTGCGCGCCAGCATCTGCACAGCTGGGGACTGCGGACCCCGCCCGTACCGGTGGACGGCGACGGTGTACGTATCGACGCGCTCCGCACCTCCGGGGCGTCCGCCGTGCTGCTGACGCCCGCTCATCAGTTCCCCACCGGTGTCGTGCTCGGCGGCGAGCGGCGGCGCGAGCTGGTCCGCTGGGCGGGCGAGGGCGGCCTGGTCGTCGAGGACGACTACGACGCCGAACACCGCTACGACCGGGCGCCGGTGGCCGCGCTCGCTGCGCTGGCGCCGGACCGGGTCTGCTACCTGGGCAGTGTCTCCAAACTCCTGGCACCCGCGCTCCGCGTCGGCTGGCTGCTGGCGCCCGCCCGCCACCGTGCGGCGCTGACCGACGCCAAACGCTTCGCCGACCTCGGCAACGCCGTCCTGCCGCAGCTCGCACTCGCCAGGCTGATGGAGTCCGGAGCCCTGGAACGCCAGCTGCGGCTCGTCCGGCGTCGCCACCGGATCCGCCGCGACGCGATGATCGCGGCGCTCCGCACCCGGCTGCCGCAGGCTCGTGTGCACGGTGCCGCCGCGGGGCTGCATCTGACGGTGACCTTCCCGCCCGGCGTCGACGACACCGCCCTCGCCTCCCGCGCCCTCGCGCACGGCGTCAAGACCCAGCCGCTGTCCTGGCACACCCAGTGCCCCGGCCGCCCCGGCCTCGTCCTCGGTTACGCCGCCGCCACCCCCTCGGCCGTCGCGGAGGGCGTCGCGGTGCTCGCCGGGCTGCTGCCCGCCGCCGGGCCGGGGCGCGGCGTCTGAGGGGTCAGATGCCGGGCCGGTGGCGCAGCGGGTGGTCGGCCGGGATCTGCACCAGGACCAGCCGGTGCCCGTCCGGGTCGGCGATCCACATCTCGATCAGGCCCCAGGGCTCCTGGACGGGCGGGCGCAGGATCTCCGCGCCCGCCGCGCGCAGCTCCTCGTGCGCCGCGGCCACGTCGGCGACCTGGAGCCAGAGCTGGAGGGCGGGCTGCGGCTCTCCGGGGGTCTCCGAGCGGCGCCCGGAGACCTCCAGGAAGCCGCCGCCCAGAAAGTAGACGGTGCCCCGCTCCGGTCCGGTACCGAACTCGCGGGCGATCTCCAGACCGAGCGTCCGCCCGTAGAAGGCCCGTGACGTGTCCGGATCGGTGGGCCGCAGCAGTACCCGGCTGCTCAGTACATGCACCATGCCCGCACTCTAGTTCCGCGGTGCTCCGGATAGGGTCGGCGGACATGAGCGACACGGCACAGCGGGGCGGGCTGCCCCTGACCTTCCGGCGCGCCGCCGAGGCGGACATCCCGGCACTGACCGCACTCGTGGAGTCCGCCTACCGGGGCGAGGCGAGCCGGGCGGGCTGGACCACCGAGGCCGATCTGCTCGAAGGGCAGCGCACCGACCCGGAGGGAGTCGCCGCGGTCGTCCGCGACCCGAAGAGCATTCTGCTGGCCGTCGAGCGGGACGGCGCTCTCGTCGCCTGCTGCCAGCTGGAACACCGTGGTGCGGAGGCGTACTTCGGCATGTTCGCCGTCAGTCCGCTGCTGCAGGGCGGCGGCGTCGGCCGCGCGGTCCTGGCCGAGGCGGAGCGCACGGTCCGTGCCGAGTGGGGCGCCGAGCGGATGCGGATGCAGGTGATCCGGCAGCGTGCGGAGCTGATCGCCTGGTACGAACGGCGCGGCTACCGCCGGACCGGCGAGCTGAGCCCCTTCCCCTACGGCGACCAGCGTTTCGGTCTGCCGCAGCGCCCTGACCTGGCCTTCGAGCTGCTGGTCAAGCCGCTGGGGTGATCCCGCACGCGGCGGGCCGCGAGGTCAGGAGGCGGCGCTCTCGGGTGCCGGGTTCCCTTGCGCTCCGCCGCCGAGCGGGCGCCGGGCCGCCTGCCCGATCGCGGGCAGATCGGTGACGACGCCGTCCAGCCCCAGCTCCCGGGCGCGGGCCAGTTCCGCCTCGGTGTTCACCGTCCAGCTGATCACCTGGATCCCGGCGGCATGCGCCCGCTCGACGATGCCGGCCTCCAGGTGCCGCAGCTCCAGCGAGACCATCCCGGCGCCCAGTTCCCGGGCGCGCTCCGGGGCCGTCGGCGAGGAGCGCCCGGCCACCAGGACCAGCGGCATCGCCGGCAGGTGCTCGCGGGTCTCGCGCAGCGCGTCGGCGTGGAAGGAGATGACGGTCACCCGGTCGTGCAGGTCCCGCTTGCCGATCGTCTCGGCGAGCACCCGTGCCGCGGCCCGGTCCTTGATCTCGGCCTGCAGCGGGCTGGACACCGCGTCCACGACCTCGTCGAAGACCGGCACCCGCTCGCCCCGCCCCGCGTCCAGCCGGCGCAGCTCGGCCAGGGTGAGGCCGCCGATCGGCCCGCTGCCGTCGGTCGTGCGGTCCACGTCCGCGTCGTGCATCACCACCAGCTCGCCGTCGCTGCTCAGGTGCAGGTCGAGTTCGAGGACGTCGAGCCCCTCGCGTTCGGCGCGGACGAAGGAGCGCAGCGTGTTCTCGGGCTCGACGCCCATCACTCCGCGGTGTCCGACGGTCAGCAGTGGCACGGCGCGCTCGCTTTCGGCGGGGACGGCAGTGGCCGCCCACCCTAGCGGCCCGCCGCGGGGCGCCGCGGCACCGCCGGGGCAGGCCCTGCTCCGGCGCCGGTCCGCATACTGCGCAGAGCGAGGGGAACTGGGAAAGGCGACGGCTTCATCGGCGCTGTGCCGAAAAAACAACGGCCTACCCCGGGTTCGTGCAGGATATTCTCCTGCATCCTCCCCTTGAGTGCGGACGCCCGTCCGGATACGGTTCTCCTACGCGAGTTTCTCCTGTGGAGGGGTCAACATGACGGAAATTCTTTCGCCCGCGCCCGCACCGGGCGGTGTTTCGCCGTCCCCGGGCGGAGCCGCCGAAAGTGTGGCCGCGCACCCCGCCTGGTCGGTCCTCAAGGCTGCCGTGGAGGCGGTGCGCCCCGCGCAGTCCAAGGACGGCTCGATCGACTTCGACGCCGAGGATGCTCCCGCCCGTGCGGACATCCGGGCCGAGCTGGACCGGGTGGTGGCCGCTGTGCAGGAGCTCTCCCCGCTGCTGCCGCACGACGCCGACTACCACCGCGCCCTCGTGGCCGACCTGCGCCGCTGGGCCGACGACGGCTTCGGTGTGCCCGACTTCCTCGACTCGCTGCTCGCCTTCCAGCCCGCGGCCGACCGCGCCGACGGCCTCCAGCACCTGGTCGTCTTCCCCATGTACACGCAGAACGGCAACCCGGACCGGAACCTGGAGGCGGTCGTCCTGCGCATGGTCTGGCCCGACTGGCTGGCCGAGCTGGAGCGCACCCGCTACGACAACCCGCTCTTCTGCGGGATCACCTTCGAGGACTTCACCGCGGGCTACGACACGCACTCCGCGGTGCTCTTCCCGGAGACCATCGCCGTCCGCGAGGCGCCCGAGCGCTTCACCTGGGGCGGTATCTTCTGCGACCGCGAGGCGGCCCGCTTCCGCCGGGTCGTCGAGGCGGCCTGCGAGGTCACCAGCCTGGAGCTGCCCGAGGACGCCCGCGGCCTGCTGGCCGACCAGGAGCGCTGCCAGCAGACCTTCGTCCTGTGGGACATGGTGCACGACCGCACCCACAGCCACGGCGACCTGCCGTTCGACCCGTTCATGATCAAGCAGCGGCAGCCGTTCTGGATGTACGGCCTGGAGGAGCTGCGCTGCGACCTGACCGCCTTCCACGAGGCGGTCAAGCTCGAGGGCGACGGTCTGCCGCAGGGCCGGGACGTGCAGTACGCGGTCATCCTGGAGCGGCTCTTCCGCTTCCCGGTCACCGGAGCGCGCAAGCGCAACTACGACGGCCTCGGCGGGCAGCTCCTGTTCGCCTACCTCCACCAGCACGACGCGCTGCGCTGGCGGGACAACAAGCTCTCCATCGACTGGGACCTGGCCCGCCGGGTCACCGTCGCGCTGCGCGAGGAGATCGAGGAGCTCTACCGCGCCGGTATCGACCGGCCCAAGATCGTCCACTGGTTCAAGGCGTATGAGCTGGTCTCCCGCTACCTGGCCCCGCACCCCGGCTCCACCTGGGCCAAGGGTCCCGACGCGCTGGATCTGACCCTTCCGCCGCGCAAGCTGGTCGACGAGGTGCTGCCGGACGAGTTTCCGCTCAGCATGTTCTACGAAGCCCTCGCGAAGAAGCTCCGCGGTGTGATCGCATCGACCGAGGGCATCACCGCGCACGGCCCCGTCCGGGCCGCCGCGTGAGCGGGCCGCCCCAGGGGCGCAGCGGTGGGCAGCAGCACGAGGAGGCGACGGAGATGACGGACAGCACGACACGGCGCGGGTACGAGGGGAACGGCGAGGGCAGCCTCCAGGGCCGGGTGGTCGCGGTCGCCGGGGCCGCCGGTCCGGCCGGACAGGCGACACTGCTGCGGCTCGCGGAGGAGGGTGCCACCGTCGTCGCCTGCGACGCGGACGCGGAGCGCCTCGCCCAGGCCGTGGACGCCGCGCGCTTCGCGCACGGGGGAGCCACCGTGACGGGCGACACCGTCAACCTGCTCAGCCTGGAGGAGACCCGGGCCTGGGCGGACAAGACGGAGAAGGAGTTCGGCCGGATCGACGGCCTGGTGCACCTGGTCGGGGGCTGGCGCGGCTCGGCCTCGTTCGCCGAGACCGACCTGTCCGACTGGGACACCCTGCACAACCTGCTGGTGCGCACCCTCCAGCACACCTCCCTGGCCTTCGAGGGCGCGCTCAAGCGCGCGGGTGACGGCCGGTTCCTGCTGATCAGCGCACTGGGCGCCAGCAAGCCGACCGCCGGCAACGCCGCCTACGCCGCCTCCAAGGCCGCGGCCGAGGCGTGGACACTGGCGCTCGGCGACTCCTTCCGCAAGGCGGGGGGCGAGAGCGGGCCGGCGGCGGCCGCTGTCATCCTGGTGGTCAAGGCGCTGGTGCACGACCAGATGCGGGCCGACCGGCCGAACGCGAAGTTCGCGGGCTTCACGGATGTCGAGGACCTCGCCAAGGCCGTCGCCGACACCTGGAACGAGCCCGCCGAAGAGCTGAACGGAACCCGCCTGTGGCTGACGCCCAACCCCTGAACCGACCCGGCCGCCCCGGGGAGACACCGGGCACCGACGCCAAGCGCCGCCACGACCCGGAGATCCGCGGTTTCGCCAGCGACAACTACGCGGGCGCGCACCCCGAGATCCTCGCGGCGCTGGCGCTGGCCAACGGCGGGCACCAGTCGGCCTACGGCGCCGACGACTACACCGAGCACCTCCAGACGGTCGTGCGCAGCCACTTCGGGCAGCGCGCCGAGGCATTCCCGGTCTTCAACGGGACCGGTGCCAACGTCGTCGCGCTGCAGGCGGTGACCGACCGCTGGGGTGCGGTGATCTGCGCCGACACCGCGCACATCCACGTCGACGAGTGCGGGGCGCCCGAGCGGGTCGGCGGCCTCAAGCTGCTCACCGTGCCCACGCCGG
>NZ_ALAP01000059.1 GCF_000280905.1 Streptomyces sp. AA1529
GTACAGGAACCGTCCCGGATCGAATGCGAGAGCAGCGATCACCACCGGGAGCGCCGCTCCGGCGGCCACCCGGACGACCGCCGGCCAGCCGGCCCGGTGCTGCCACAGCAGCACCAGGACTGGCAGCAGCACCGCACCGCCGGTCTGCTTCGAGAGCACCGCTCCGGCGACCGCCAGCCCGGCCCCGAGCCACCGGGCGCGCTCGGCGTACCAGATCGCGGCGACGGTCCACGGCAGCATGAAGACCTCGAACGTCGCCGCCTGGGTGTCCTCCGGCTTGAGCCCCACCGACAGGAAGACGTAGCAGATCCCCGCCGTCCACCCGGCCCGCTCACCCCAGCGGCCGGACGCCAGGGACGCGGCCAGGGCCGCACCCACCACGACCGCGACGACGGCCGCGACCCGCACCGGCCACAGCGAACCGTCGCCGAAGACCGCGAAGGCACCCCGGTAGAGCAGCGGCACGAACGGAGGCTTGCGGTCCACGACCGTGTCGTAGAGGACGCCGCCGTCGGCCAGTTGACGCGCCTGTGTGGCCAGATATCCCTCGTCCGGGTTCCACGGCGTGCGGGCGAAGGACGGGAGGCGGGTGAGGATCGTGAGCACGGCGAGGACGGCGAGGAGCCGCGTCCGGTTCGCCACCGCCTCCTTGGCGCGCGCGGCGGTGGTAGGGCGCTCCGTGGCAGGGGACAACGGCATACCGCTCAATCTAGCGAGCCGCCGGGGCCGCGGCCTCCCCGGCCCCGGAATCGCCCCCCGACCGGCGGACCCTCCGCCGGGGGCCCACCCGCCGGCCGCCCCGCGCCCGTCGCCTGCCGCGGTGTCCTCGGCTCGTCCTGGGCTCGGCTCGTCCTGGGCTCGGCTCGTCCTGGGCGGCCCTGCGGCTCCGGCCGCCGCCCGGATGCCGCGGCCCGTCCCGCCCGTTGCCGGGGCGCTGCACCCACGGTCCCGCACCGGGCCGGTGCGGGAGACGATTCCGGGTGCGGGCGCCCCTCGGGGCCCGGACCACAGCGGCCGGGCCCCGAGGGGCACACCGGATCCGCCGGACAGCGCCGAGCGGAGCCCCGCGGCCGGCGAGCCGCGGGGCGCGGTGCGCGGTGCGCGGGTCAGTCGCTGGCCACCTCGGCACGCGCCGCGTCGAAGCGCCCTTCCAGCTTGGCGACGAGTCCCGTCACCTGCCGGGCGATGTCCGGCGCGGTCAGCCCGATCTCCGCCATGATCTCCTTGCGGGAGCCGTGGTCCAGGAAGCGCTCGGGGATGCCGAAGTCCCGCAGCGGCACGTCCACTCCTGCGTCCCGCAGCGCCTGCGCCACGGCGGAGCCGACGCCGCCCGCACGGCTGTTGTCCTCCACCGTGACGACGACCCGGTGCCGGTCCGCCAGTGCGGGGAGCGCCTCGTCGACCGGCTTGACCCAGCGCGGGTCCACCACGGTGGCGGTGATGCCCTGCTTGTCCAGCAGGTCGGCGATCTCCAGGCACATCGGCGCCAGCGCTCCGACGGACACGATCAGCGCATCGCCGGCCGCGTCCTCGGCGGGCTCCCGCAGCACGTCCATGCCGCCGATCCGGCGCAGTGCGGGGACGGCGGGGCCGACGGCGCCCTTGGAGTAGCGCACCACGGTCGGCGCGTCGTCCACCTCGACGGCTTCGCGCAACTGGGCGCGCACCTGGTCGGCGTCGCGGGGCGCGGCCAGCCGCAGGCCGGGCACGCACTGGAGGATGGACATGTCCCACATGCCGTTGTGCGAGGCGCCGTCCGAACCGGTGACCCCGGCGCGGTCCAGCACGAAGGTCACGCCGCACCGGTGCAGTGCCACGTCCATCAGGAGCTGGTCGAAGGCGCGGTTGAGGAAGGTGGCGTAGACGGCGAAGACGGGGTGGAGTCCGCCGGTCGCGAGCCCGGCGGCGGAGACCGCGCCGTGCTGCTCGGCGATCCCCACGTCGTACACGCGTTCGGGGAACTCCTGTGCGAAGGCGTGCAGTCCGACCGGCCGCATCATGGCCGCCGTGATGGCGACGACGTCCTTGCGCTCCCGGCCGAGCGCGACCATCTCCTCGCTGAAGACGGAAGTCCAGTCGGCACCCGAGGACTTCACCGGCAGCCCGGTGTCGGGGTGGATGACCCCGACGGCGTGGAACTGGTCGGCCTCGTCCTGCCGGGCCGGCTGGTAGCCGCGCCCCTTCTCGGTGAGGCAGTGCACCAGCACCGGGCCCCCGAACCGCTTGGCGCGCTGCAGCGCCGACTCCACCGCCGTGATGTCGTGCCCGTCGATCGGGCCGACGTACTTCAGCCCCAGGTCCTCGAACATCCCCTGCGGCGCGATGAAGTCCTTCAGCCCCTTCTTCGCGCCGTGCAGCGTCTCGTACAGCGGCTTGCCCACCACCGGGGTGCGGTTGAGCACGTCCTTGCCGCGGGCGAGGAAGCGCTCGTAGCCGTCGGTGGTGCGCAGCGTGGCCAGATGGTCGGCGAGTCCGCCGATGGTGGGCGAGTAGGAGCGCTCGTTGTCGTTGACCACGATCACCAGCGGCCGGTCCTGGGCCGCGGCGATGTTGTTGAGCGCCTCCCAGGCCATTCCGCCGGTCAGCGCGCCGTCGCCGATGACCGCGACCACATGGTCGTCGGCGCCCCGCACCTCGTTCGCCTTGGCCAGGCCGTCCGCCCAGCCCAGCACCGTCGAGGCGTGCGAGTTCTCGATCACGTCGTGCGCCGACTCGGCGCGCGAGGGGTAACCCGACAGGCCGCCCTTGAGCCGCAGCTTCGAGAAGTCCTGCCGCCCGGTCAGCAGCTTGTGCACATACGACTGGTGCCCGGTGTCGAACAGCACCCGGTCTCTCGGCGAGTCGAACACCCGGTGCAAGGCGATGGTCAGCTCCACCACGCCCAGGTTCGGACCCAGATGGCCACCGGTCTTGGAGACCGCTTCGACCAGGAAGGTGCGGATCTCCTCGGCCAGCTCCTCGAGCTGCTCCGGAGCGAGCCGGTCCAGATCGCGTGGTCCCCTGATGCGGGTCAGCAACGCCACCCGTACCTCCTTGCGTCAAGCGTGATCGAACGCTGTCGAGAGCCGTCGTTGTCGGACCGTACCGATTCCTCCTCCGGGCCGCGGCCCGGAGGTACCACCGGACCGGGTCCGGAAGAGGTGCTCCCAAAGTCTAATGTTCCGCCGCCGCACGGGTTCACCGGACGGTGGCAACTCAGTCACACGAATGCCGAGCCCCCGCCGGTCTCCCCACCGGCCCGCGCCGGTCCCGGACCCGCTCCGGAGCGCCCCCGGGCCGGTCACGCGCGAGGGGTACCCCGGGAGGATCTCCCGGGGTACCCCTGGTGGCCCGGCCGCAGGCCGGGCCACTGTGCGGCGGACTCGGAATCCGCCGTCGGGCCGAGTGGACCCGCAGGCCGGACGCCCATCCGAGGGTCCCTCCCGCGGCCTCCGGCCCCGGGCGGGTCAGGCCCGCCCGGCGGTCTTCTGCGTCCGCCGGGAGACCGAGTCGATCACCACCGCGGCCAGCAGCACCGCGCCGGTGATCATGTCGCGCAGCGCGGAGCCGGTGCCCAGCAGCGCCATGCCCGAGTTGATCGACTGGATGACCAGCGCGCCCAACAGCGCCGACCAGGTCTTCCCGCGGCCGCCGAAGAGGCTGGTGCCGCCGATGACGGCTGCGGCGATGCAGTTCATCAGCAGGCTGCCCGCGCCGGAGGACTGGTTGGCCGCATTGATCTGTGACGCGAGGAACAGTCCGCCGACGGCCGCCATCGTTCCCGCGATCGCGTAGACCGTGATCCGGATCAGCGGCACGTTGATCCCGGCCCGGCCCGCCGCCTCGCTGCTCCCGCCGACGGCGAAGACCTTGCGGCCGTAGCCCGTACGGCGCAGCACGAAGTCCCCGAGGACGACCATGCCCAGGAAGATCACCACGGCCAGCGGCAGCCCCCGGTAGGAGTTGAAGACGGCCGCCGCCGCGTAGGCCGGGACCGCCAGGATCACGGTGCGCAGCAGGATCTCGCTCAGCGGGCGGCTGGGGACCTCGGCCGCCTTGCGCCGCCGCGCGTCCAGCAGCGAGAAGGCCAGGAAGGCCAGCACGCAGACGGTGGCCAGGCCCATGGCCGCCGCCTTGTCGGCGAAGTAGTAGTTGGTGAGATGCGCCACCACGCCGTCGCCGTCGAGGTTGATCGTTCCGCTCGGCCCCAGGATCTGGAGCATCAGGCCGTTCCAGCCCAGCAGACCCGCCAGGGTGACCACGAAGGCCGGGACGCCGATCCTGGCGAAGAAGAAGCCGTGGACGGCACCGGCCGCCATCCCGGTGAGGATGGCCAGCAGGACCGCCAGGACCTCGTTCATCCCGTGGTTGATGTTGAGGACGGCCAGCACCGCAGCGGCCATGCCGCTGACCGAACCGACCGACAGGTCGATCTCGCCGAGGATCAGCACGAAGACGATCCCGACGGCGATCAGCCCGGTGCCCGCGCTCTGCACGAACAGGTTGCTGAGGTTGTTCGCGCTCAGGAACGCCGAGTCCTGCAGCTGGAAGACCACACCGATGACCAGCAGGCCGATGACGACCGGGACCGAGCCCAGCTCGCCGGTCCGCAGCCGGCGCAGCAGGACGTCCAGATATCCGCTGAAGCCCTGCTGGCGCACCAGCAGCCGGGGGTCGACGGTGGAGACCTCGGCCGCCGGGGCCGGCGCTCCGCTCGCCCCGTCCTCCGGGGCCTTCGCCATGTCCACGGGCGCGTCGTCGGCCGGCGTGCCGTTCGTGGGGGTGTCGGTGGTCACTGCTGCACCTCCTTCGGGCGCGCGTTCTGGGCGGTACGGGCGTCGCGGCGGGTGACGACGTTGTCGGTCGCCCCGGTGATCGCGGAGACGATCTCCTCCTGGGTGGTCTCGCTCACCGTGTACGTCCCGTTGTTGCGGCCGAGGCGGAGCACCGCGACCCGGTCGCTGACGGCCCGGACGTCCGCCATGTTGTGGCTGATCAGCAGCACCCCCAGGTCCCGCTCCCGGAGCCGTTCGACCAGGTCGAGGACCTGCGCGGTCTGCTCGACACCGAGCGCCGCCGTGGGTTCGTCGAGGATGACGACGCGCGGCTCGCCCAGCAGGGAGCGGGCGATGGCGACGGTCTGCCGCTGCCCGCCGGAGAGCGAGGCGACGGGGACGCGGACGCTGGGGATGCGGATGGAGAGGGTGGAGAGCAGCTCGCGGGCGCGGCGCTCCATCTCCACCTCGTCCAGGATCCCGCGCGGCTTGATCTCGTTGCCGAGGAAGAGGTTCCCGACGACATCGAGGTTGTCGCACAGCGCAAGGTCCTGGTAGACGGTCGCGATGCCCAGCTCCTGGGCGTCGTGCGGCCGGTCGATCCGGACGGGTTCGCCGTTCCATTCCACCGTGCCCTCGTCGGCCGGGCCGACGCCCGCGATGGCCTTGACCAGGGTGGACTTTCCTGCACCGTTGTCCCCGACGAGTGCGACGACCTCGCCGGGGTGGACCTCCAGCTCGACGTCCGTGAGCGCCTGGACGGCGCCGAACCGCTTGGAGACTCCGCGCAACGCCAGCACGGGCGTAGCGGACACGTGAATCACTCCTTCTGCCCCGGGGCCGTGCCCGGGCCCACCGCCGCGGCGGTGGGCGGGCCGGCCGCCTGAGGGGTTACTTGATGCCCGCCTCGGTGCACGCCTTCTTGAAGTCGGCGGTGCAGATCTCCTTGGCCGTGAAGAATCCGGACTTGCCGACGTACTTCTTGATGTCGTCCTTGGTCAGCGGAAGCGGCGTGACGATCTTCGTCGGGACGCCCTTCTCGGACTGGCTGTCGGTCTTCGAGGAAGCGATCTTGTCCAGGGACTCGCCGCGGGCCAGCGCGACGGCGAACTCCGCGGCCGCCGAGGTCTCGGGCACGTAGGGCTTGTAGACGCTCATGAACTGCGAGCCCGCGAGGATCCGCTGCACCGCGTTGAGCTCGGCGTCCTGGCCGGTGACCGGGGGCAGCTTGTCCTTGTCGAAGCCCGCGCGCTTCAGCGCGGTGATGATGCCGCCCGCCATGCCGTCGTTGGCGGAGTAGACGCCGACGATGTTCTTCTTGCCGAGCGAGGAGATGGCGCCCTTCATGTTCTCGTTGGCGTTCTCCGGCTTCCACTCCTTGGTGTCGTACTCCTTGCCGATCTTCACCTTGCCGTCGAGGACGGAGTGGGCGCCGTCCTTGTACATCTTGGCGTTCGGGTCGGTGACGGAGCCGTTCATCATGACGATCTTGCCCTTGTCGGCCTTGTCGCCCAGCTCGTCGAGCAGGGACTGGGCCTGGATTCTGCCGACCCGGGGGTTGTCGACCGAGGTGTAGGCCTTGATCGGGCCCTCGGCCAGCCGGTCGTAGGCCACGACGGGGATGTCGCTGTCGTCGGCCTTCTTGACCGAGCTGGAGATCGACTTGGCGTCCACCGCGTCGACGATCAGTGCGTCGACCTTCTTGGTGATCATCGTTTCGACCTGCTGCTGCTGCAGGTTGGCGTCCTGCTTGGCGTTGGCGTAGAGGACCTTGGTGTCCTTGCCCGCCAGTTCCTTGATCTTCTTGACCATCAGCGGCTTGTCGAACCGCTCGTAGCGGGCCGTCTGGTTCTCGGGCAGCAGCAGCCCGATGGTCAGCGGACCCTTCTTGGACTTGTCGCTGTCCTTGCCGTCCGCCTGGTCCGCACTGCCGCAGGCGGCTGTGCTGAGGGCGAGCGAGAGCGTGATGGTGCCGAGGGCGATGCCGCGCAGCGCTGCGTGCATTTCAGAGACCTCCCTGACGGGGCCGCGGCGGTGCGGCCGGGGTGTCCGGAAGTCAACTCGCAGGAAACTCCGCGGTCAATAAGCTAATACTTAACGAGACGACAACGATGCCATCCGTTGAAGACAGAAACCCAGGATGTTGCTGTCCGGTGAACGGGACGCCCCTCAGGCAGCCGCCGACGCGGCGTCCACCAGGGTGGCGTCGCCCATCTCGTCGAGGACCAGCGCGAGGGCGCCCAACACCTCCGCGCGGCTGTCGAGTTCGCCGGGAAGGACCTTCAGTCGGCGCGCCGCGCTGGGGATGGCGTAACGCGCGACCGAGTCCCGCACCGGACCCAGCACCAGGTCCCCCGCCTCCGCGAGGTCGCCGCCGAGCACGACCCGCGAGGGGTTGAGGAGGTTGCAGAGGCTGGCGACACCGCTGCCGATGTAGCGGCCGATGTCCGCGACGACCCGGCGGCAGCCCGGATCGCCCTCCGCCGCCAGCCGCACCACCCGGGCCATGGTCAGATCCGTGCCGTGGCTGGAGTGCAGCAGCGGCAGCACGTAGCGGGCCGCGGTGAAGGTCTCCAGGCAGCCGCGGTTGCCGCAGCGGCAGACCGGGCCGGACTCGTCCAGCGTGATGTGCCCGATCTCGCCCGCTGTGCCGCCCGGGCCGCGGTAGATCTGGCCGTTGATCACCAGGCCGGCGCCGACACCGCTGGCGACCTTGATGTAGGCCAGGTCGCGGGCGCCGTGGCCGGCACCCCAGACCTGTTCGCCGAGCGCGCCGAGGTTGGCGTCGTTGTCGACGTAGACGGGCACCCCGGTCCGCGCGGCGAGCTCGTCGCGCGGGTTGGTGCCCGCCCAGCCGGGGAGGATGGCGGTGGAGCCGAGCACACCGGTCTCGATGTCGATGGGGCCCGGGACGCCCAGCCCGATGCCGATGACCTTGCCCGGGCTGATGCCGCTCTCCCCCACCAGCCGCCGCACCAGGCGCTCGGCACGGTCGAAGCCCTGCTCGGCCGAGGCGTCCACGTCGATGGGCTCGGCGTCCTCGGCCAGCACGGTGTGCGCCAGGTTGCCGACGGCGACCCGCAGGTGGGAGTGGCCGAAGTCGACCCCGACGACGATCCCGGCGTCGGCGCTCAGCGAGACGGCACGGGCCCGGCGTCCGCCCGACGAGGTGGGCGTGACCTCCACCGTCCCGGCGTCCTTGAGCTCACGGACGATGTTGGAGACGGTCGCCGCCGACAACCCCGTGCCGCGGGCGATCTCCGCCTGGGTGAGCGAACCGGCCATCCGGACCGCCCGTACGACACGCTCGAGATTGGCCCGGTGCAGCGAGGACTGCGACCCCGGAGTCTCCACCACTGTTCACTCCCCGCTTGTCTCCAACATCTGAACCCTTAGCAGAGCCCCGGCGGTTCTTCCCGTCAAGCCCTGCGAACCGGGCGGGGAACAGCTGGTGCTCATTTGTGGCTCATCATACGGAGCTGAGCGGGGAGAAAGCGCCGGGTCCCCGGCGGCGGCCGGGGACCCGGGAACAGCCACGGGCATGCAGAAGTCTATGCCCGCTTTCTGCCCGTGTACGGCGCTCGGCGCAGTCCGCGCCACGGAGCCGCGCGCGACCGCTCCCCGGCCGGCCGGTGGCCGGCGAGGGAGCGGCGGGCGGTCACTTCACGGAGCCCGCGGTCAGGCCGGAGACCACGTGCCGCTCGATGAAGGCGAACAGGACGATCACCGGGATGATCGCGACCACCGACGCGGCGAACAGGTAGTTCCACTGCACCGTGTAGGCGCCGATGAAGTTGTTGATCCCGACGGTCAGCGGCTGCTTGTCCGGCTCGGTGGAGAGCGTCAGCCCCATCACGAACTCGTTCCAGGAGGTGATGAAGGTGAAGATCACCGCGGTCACCACGCCCGGCAGTGCCAGCGGCAGCGTCACCTTGATCATCGCCCCGAAGCGGCTGGTGCCGTCCACCATCGCCGCCTCCTCCAGCTCCGGCGGGATCGACCCGATGTAGGCGGTCAGGATCCACACGGCGAAGGCCAGGTTGAACGCGGCGTTGCTGAGGATCAGCGTCCAGATCGAGTTGAGCATCTCCAGCTGGTGGAACTCCCGGTAGAGCCCCACCAGCAGCGCCGTCGGCTGGAACATCTGGGTGACCAGCACCAGCAGCAGGAACCACTTGCGTCCCCGGAACCGCATCCGCGCCGTGTAGTACGCGGCCGGCAGCGAGACGAGCAGCACCAGGATCGTGGCGCCGCCGGAGATCAGCAGCGTCACCTGGAGGTTGTCCCCGAGCGAGGACTCCTTCCAGACGTCGATGAAGTTCGACCAGTTCAGCGTGTCCGGCAGATAGGTGCGGTCCCGCAGTTCGTCCGCCGGCCGCAGGGCCGTGACGATCATCTCCAGATACGGCGCGAGGAACAGCGCCGCGAGCAGCCAGGCCACGGCGGTGATCACCAGGGTGCGGGGCCGGAAGACGCGCTTCGGCGGCCGCGCCACCGGCCTGGCCGGCGCGGCGGGAGCCCGCTCGGCGGACTCGGGGTCGCGGCCGGGGCCGGCTCCGGCGGTCTGGGTTGCGGTCGCCATCAGTCCTCCTCGTTCCACCGGCTGACCTTCAGGAAGATCAGCACGAGCACGACGACCATCGCGAAGTTGACCACCGACATCGCCGCGGACTCGGCGATGTCCGTCTCCTTCAGCTTGTACATGAACACCGTGGTCGTCGCGGTGTCGCTGCCCGGTCCGCCCTGCGTCATCGCCCAGATGATCGGGAACGAGTTGAAGACGTTGATCAGGTTGATGACCACGCCGACGAGGAAAGCCGGGCGCAGCAGCGGCAGCGTGATGCCCTTGTAGGTCTGCCAGGAGCCGGCGCCGTCGATCCGCGCGGCCTCGTAGACGTCGGCCGGGATCGTCTGGAGCCCGGCCAGCAAGGTGTAGGTGGTGAAGGGCAGCGAGACGAAGACCGCCACGAACATCATCCAGGGCCAGGCGGTACCCGCCGATCCCAGCCAGTCCTTGGACGAGTCGATGATGCCCAGATCGATCATGACGGTGTTCAGGACACCGGCCGTCCGGTTGAGCATCCATTTGAAGCCGATCGCCGTCATCAGCACCGAGGCGGCCCAGGGTGCGATGAGGGCCCAGCGGGTGACGCGGCGGCCCGGGAAGTTCTGGTTGAACAGCTGCGCCAGGCACAGCGAGAGCAGCATCGTCACGCCGACGACCACGACCGTCCACAGCACGGTCCACAGCAGGACGTGCCCGAAGTCGGTCTCGTCGAAGAGCTTCTTGTACTTGTCGGTGCCGGCCGAGCCCCGCACGATCCCCGCGATGCTGATGTTCAGGAACGAGGTCCTGATCAGCTCGATGACGGGCCAGACGACGACAGCGAGAATGAGCAGGACGACAGGGGCGATCCAGGGGAGCGGGCCCAGCCGGGCCAGCCCGCCGCTCGTGCGGCGGACCGGCCGGCCGGACTGCCCTCCCCGCCCCCGGCTCCTGCGGGCCGGGGACGGCGGGGCCTTCATTGACACGGGGTCTCCTTGCGGTACGGAGGTGCTGGGTTATGCGGCCCGCGGCCTACTTGTCGGCCGCCGCCTCCTCCGCCTTCTTCTGCAGGTCGCCGAGGACCTTCTTCGGGTCCTCCTTGGCCGCCTTGCCGCCGCTCTTCTTGATCTCGGCGGAGACGACGTCCCAGGACGGGTCGCCCAGCGGGTAGAACTTCGCGTTCTGCAGCTCGTCGAAGAAGGGCTTCAGGTCCTCGTGCTTGCCGTTGGACTGCATCGTCTCCAGCGCGTCCTGGGTGACGGGCGGGAAGTTGTACATCTCGTCGAACTTCAGCATCTTCTTCGAGTAGACGAAGTCGAGGAACTTCTTGATCTGCTTCTGCTTGCCGCCGTCCTTGAAGGCCATCATCCAGTCGGCGACGCCGAGGGTGGACTTCAGCGGCCCGTCCTTGCCGGGGATGGTGGTGACGCCGTAGTCGACCTTGCCCTGCTTGGCCATCTGGACCAGGCTCGGGTGGCCGTTGAGCATGCCCGCCTTGCCGGCCGCGAAGTCCGCGAAGGCGGTCTTGCGGTCGGTGGTGCCCGGGTTGGAGTAGGTCAGCCCCGGCTTGACCAGGTTGTCCTGCAGCCAGTTGAAGGTCTCGACGTTCTTGGCGCTGTCGATGGTGTACTTGCCGCTGCCGTCGGTGTAGCCACCGCCGTTGCCCAGCTCCCACATCATCATCTCGCCCTGGGCCTCCTCGGGGCCGAGGGGCAGCGCGTAGGGGGTGTCGGCGGCCTTGGACTTCTTTATCTTCTCCGCGGCGTCGGCCAGCTCGTCCCAGGTCTTCGGCGGGTTCTTGATGCCCGCTTTCTTGAAGACCTCCTTGTTGTAGAAGAGCACGCGCGAGGAGGAGACCCACGGGATGCCGTACTGGGTGCCGTCCACCTCGCCGGCCTTGGCGAAGGAGGGGATGAGGTTCTTCTGCGTCGCGGGCGAGAGGACGTCGTCCGCCTTGTAGAGCAGGTCGTCGGCGACCTTGTCGGCGTAGCCGCCGGTCTGCAGCAGATCCGGCACGTTGCCGCTCTGGATCATCGTCTTGACCTGCTTGTCGATGTCGTTCCAGTTGATGACCTGGACGTCGACCTTGATGTCCTTGTTCTGCTTCTCGAAGTCCTCGGCCACCTTGTCCCAGTAGATCTTGGAGGCGTTGGACTTCTTGTCGCCGTAGTCGGCGGCCACCAGTTTGATGGTGTTCTTGTCCCCGGAGCCCCCGCTGTCACCGCCGCAGGCGGTCACGCTCAGTGCCATGGCGAGCACTGCGGCGCCGGCCGCCGCTGCTCTCTTGTTCATGTTGCTCAACCCTTCGACATCGGTGTCGACTTGCTCGCAGGTGATGCGTCACACTCCGGGCGCGACCCGGACCTCCCGGGCAGCGTCGGTCGAGGAGGGCCCCGACCGCTCGGTGAGGTGTTCCCCCGTGCCGCTACGGCGCAGAGACTACTCACGGCATATTCCGCCGCACAGGTCTAGGCCACTTTCGTGGCCAACCTGAAATCACTGCGCCCCACGGAGGATTAGACCTGCCTACTTCAGGGCACCGGCCGTCAGGCCCGCCTGCACCTGCCGCTGGAAGACGGCATAGACCACCAGCACCGGCACCATGGCGATGGTCAGCCCGGCGAACAGGGCTCCCCAGTCTCCCGCGTACCCCTGCGACACCGTCAACGCCGCGAGTCCCTGGGGCAGCACGTAGTTGTTCTCGTCCTCGTTGTTGAGCAGCAGCGGCAGCAGGTACTGGTTCCACTGACCGAGGAAGTTGAAGATCCCGATGCTCACCAGGCCCGGCTTGGCCATGGGCATCATCACCTGGAAGAACGTCCGGGTGTGCGAGGCCCCGTCGATCATCGCCGCCTCCTGGACCCCGCTGGGCAGGGTCCGGAAGAACGAGGTGAGGAAGAAGGTGGTGAAGGGCAGCGAGTAGGCGATGTAGGCGATGATCAGGCCCGGGCGGGTATCCAGCAGGGACATGTTGTCCATGATCGTGAAGAGCGGGATCAGCGCCAGGATCACCGGGAACATCATGCCGCCGGCGAACAGCAGGAAGACGAACCGGTTGCCGGGGAAGGTGAACCGGGCGATGACATAGGCCGCCATCGAGCCCAGCAGCATGGTGCCGGTCAGCGAGCCCGCCAGGATGATCACCGAGTTGAACGCGTACCGGCCGATCTTGGCCTCGGTCCAGGCGTGCACGAAGTTCTGCCAGTGGAGCGAGGTCGGCAGGCCCATCGGGTCGTTGAGGAAGTCCGCGGTGGGGCGGAAGGCCGTCAGCGCCACCCAGATCAGCGGCCCGGCCGCCATCACCACCCAGGCGATCAGGAAGGCGTGCGAGAAGACGTTCAGCACGCCGCTCCCGCCGCGCCCCGGGCCGGAGCGCGCCGCGTCCCCGGCGGCGCGCGGGGAGGGGGACGCGGCGGGTTCCTCCGCCCGGTCGGTGACGGTGTCGGTGGACATCGGTTCGGCACTCATCGCTTCGCTTCCCCGCTTCTCAGTACTCGATCTGGTCACGGCGCCCGACCCGCATCACGATCAGTGTGAAGACCATGCTGAGGACGAGGAGCACCACGCCGATGGCCGTGGCGTAGCCGAACTGCCCCTCCCGGAAGCGCTCGTAGAGGTAGACCGGGGTCACCTTCAGCGCGTGCGGCGGCACCATGATCAGCACGACCGCGAAGGCGTCCAGGGCCTGGATGCCCATGTAGATCCAGCCGGTGCGCACGGTGTCCCAGATCAGCGGCAGGGTGACCCGGAAGAAGGTGGCGGCGCGCCCGGCGCCGTCCAGCAGCGCGGCTTCGTAGATGTCCTTGGGGATGGCGCCCATGGCGGCCGAGAAGAGCACCACGTAGAAGCCGACGAAGCTCCAGGCGATCACCGCCATGGTCGAGAAGAGGGCGAGCTTGTAGTCACCGCCGAGCCAGCGCTGTTCGAGTCCCTCCAGCCCCACGGAGCCGAGCAGGCCGTTGAGCAGGCCGCTGCGGGAGCTGTAGACCTGCTGCCAGACCACGGCGATCAGCGCGATGGACAGCACCTGCGGGAAGAAGTAGACGATCTTGTAGAGCGAGGAGCCCGCCACGCCCGAGACCGCCTGTCCTCTGCGGTGCCGTCCGCCCGCGGTGATCATGTAGGCGAAGAAGATGCCCAGCGCCAGGGTGACCAGCGGAACGACGACCAGCAGCAGCAGACTGGACTGCAGGGAGGCCCAGAACCGCTCGTCGTGCCACATCTTCACGTAGTTGTCGAAGCCGACGAAGTTCGCCGTGGCACCGCCCGCCCAGTCCGTGAACGAGTAGTAGATCGCCTGGAGGAACGGGGAGATGACGAAGACCGCGTAGAAGGCCAGCGGAAGGGCCAGAAAGCCCACGATGAAGCGGTACTTGTCCAGCGTGCGGTATCTGCGGTCGTTGCGCACCCGCTCGGGGGTGAACCGGGGCGGCAGGACGACGGCCAGCGCGAAGGCCGCGCCCCCGCCCGCCCGGGTCCGCCCGACAGCCCGCTTGCCGCTCGTCTGCCCGCCCGTGGCCGGCCGTGTCTCAGTCTTCACGCCGCTCCGATTCTCCCCGGGTCCGTGCCCGCCGCCCGGTCGCTCAGGACTTCTTGATCCTCGTGACGTCGGGGTCCTTGGCGGTGCGGTCGGCAGCCTTCTGCATCGCGCTCATGGCCTCCTTCACCGATGTCTCGCCATTCATGAACTTCCCCACGACGGCGTCGAAGTCCACCCGCCACAGGTCGGCGTACCACTCCTTGAAGAAGGCGATCACGATGTCGTCGCCCGCGGCCTTGACGGCCTGCTGTGCGCTCTCCACCCCCGGGGGCAGCTTCATCCCGTCGATGGCGCCCTTGACCACGGGCATCGAGGAGACCTCGTGGAAGAGGTTCACCGCGGCCTTCTTGCTGTACATCATCCGCATCCACTCCAGCCCGCCCCGCCGGTTCGAGGCCTTGGCCGGGACGATGTAGGGCTCACCGGGCGGCGCGTAGAGGGTGCCGAAGGGCATCGCGTCACCCTTGTCGAGCGAGGGCGTGGCGCCGACCCGCATCTCGAAGTCCTTGGGAGTGGTGTCCTTCGCCTCGTTCTCCACCCAGGAGCCGTCCGGGATGAAGACGGCCTTGCCCTTCGTCCAGGCGGTCTGCGCCTCGATGTGGGCGTTCTTTCCGTCGAAACCGGTCAGCACGTACTTCTTGGCGAGCAGTTCCTCATACGCTTCGAAGACCTGCTTGACGGCGTCGGTCTTCCAGGCGTTCGGCTCCAGATAGTCGAAGGCGTCCAGCTGCTTGCGCCCGCCCGCCTGGCCGAACATGGCGTACATGCTGAAGAACATGTAGCGGGGGTGGCCCGCCGGGTACGTCCAGCCGTGCAGCCCCTTCTTCTTGGCCTTCTTGCAGAGGGCCAGCATGTCGTCCCACGTCTTGGGGTATTCGGCCTCCAGCGTGTCGCGGAGCATCCGGTCCGAATACCAGATGCCGTACACGGTCTGGGCGATGTTGAGCTGGTAGCAGGCGTCGCCGCCGAACTGCCCCATCTCCACGACACCGGGCACCAGGGTGTCGCGCACCTTGACGTCCGGGTCGTCCCAGCTCGGCGCGTCGAGCAGTTCGGTGACATCGCTGACCTGCTTGTTCTTGACCAGTTTCGAGATCGACATCATCTCGGCGCCGGAGTTGTTGACCACGTCCGGCGGGTCGCCCTTGATGATCCGCGGCTGGACCTGGGTGGCGATGCGTTCGGTCCGCTTCTGGTCGACCTCGGCCTTCGTGTACCGCTTTTCGTACATGTCGCTGACGAAGCGCGCGTACTTGTCGTCGTATCCGCCGTTGAAGACGTAGACCTGCAGTCCGGCGTCCTTCTTGACGCCGAGCGGATTCTTGTCCGTCTTCTCGCCCTTTTCCGCCTTGGTGTCCTCACCACCACCGGTGGCGCAGGACGTCAGCGAACCGAGGGCCGGCACGGCGAGAAGTCCGGCCGCGGTGGCCTTGACGATGTCGCGACGGTTGACGCTGTTGGTTCCCATGCTCAAGTCCTCGCCTTCTTCAGGACTCAGGCGGTGTACCGGTCTCCCGTCAACTCGCCACCGGCGAAGGGCCCGACACCGCGGGTCAGTTGGAGCTGGGTGGTGCGGATCGTGCGGATGGTGCGGCGCTGGGGCGGCGTCCGTGCGCGGGTACCGCTCAAGGTGCGGACAGGTATAGTCCACTCTTCGCCATCCGGGCAAGATCGAGAACATTCCCGTCCGCCATCTTTCCCGAGTTGAGACCTGTTTCGATTCCCTCCTTCCGGCGGATTACCCCGAGTTCCTCCGGAATCCCCGACTCCCCTTGACACTCAGGGGAAGACGTACGTTACTTGTCGCTGATATCCACAATCTGACAACGTTGTCGGCCTGTTCGCCTGTTGAGAGGTGCGTGTGCGCCGCAGCCCGCAACCCCGTACCCGGTCCGACGCCGGATCCGGCCCCGCACCCCGGCTCCGCCGCGAACCGCGGGGCCTGCTGCGGGCCTTGTCCCGTCGGACGGCCGCGCGCCGCCGGGCGCTCGCCGTGCTCCTCGCGCTGCTCGTCACCGCCACGGCACAGGCCACCACGGCCGTCGCGGCACCGGACCCGGGAACCGGACCGCGGGCCACCCGCTTCGCCTCCTCGTTCGAGGCGGACACGCCACCGCCCGACTGGAACGACACCGTCGAGACCGGCCCGGACGGCAGACCCCGCGCCGACGGAGTCAGCGCCGACGGCCGCCCCGGACTGGCCACCCGCACCGGCGGTGGACCCGAGTCCTCGCCCACCGCCAAGACCGGCGCCGGCTTCACCGGCACCCGCGCCCTGCGCTTCGCGGGCGACCACGCGGCACCGGGCCGCGGATACGCGTACAACAAGATCTTCGACGTCGATGTCACCGTCACCCGCGACACCGTGCTCTCCTACCGGCTCTTCCCCGAGATGACCGGCCAGGACCGCTCCTACGCCGCCACGCACGTCGCCGTCGACCTCGTCTTCACCGACGGCAGCCGCCTCGGCGACCTGCGCGCCGCCGACCGGCACGGCACCCGGCTCACCCCGGCCGCGCAGGGCGCCGCCAGGACGCTGCACGTCAACCAGTGGAACAACGTCGAGGCCCGGATCGGCCGGGTCGCCGAAGGCCGGACCGTCGACCGCGTCCTGCTCGGCTACGACGCGCCGTCCGGACCTGCGACCGGCTCCCGCGCCTTCGCCGGCTGGCTCGACGACCTGCGGCTCGCCCCGCAGCGCCCGGCCGCCCCCAAGGCCCATCTGTCCGACCACGTCCGCACCACCCGCGGCACCCTCTCCAGCGGCTCCTTCTCGCGCGGCAACACCTTCCCCGCCACCGCGCTCCCCCACGGCTTCAACTTCTGGACGCCGGTGACCGACGCGGGCGCCAAGAGCTGGCTGTACGAGTACGCGCGGAAGAACAACGCGGACAATCTGCCGGCGCTCCAGGCCTTCAGCGCCAGCCACGAGCCGAGCCCCTGGATGGGCGACCGGCAGACGTTCCAGGTGATGCCCTCGACCGCGAAGGGCACCCCCAGCGCCTCCCGTACGGCCCGCGCACTCCCCTTCCGGCACTCGGAGGAGACGGCCAGGCCGCACTACTACGGCGTCACCTTCGAGAACGGGCTGCGCGCCGAGGTCACCCCGACCGACCACGCGGCGATGATGCGCTTCACCTTCCCGAAGCGGGACGCCGCCGCGCTCCTGTTCGACAACGTCGACGACCACGCGGGCCTCACCCTCGACACCCGCCGCGGCACCGTCAGCGGCTGGTCCGACGTCCGCAGCGGGCTGTCCACCGGCGCGACCCGGATGTTCGTGCACGCCGAGTTCGACGCGCCCACCACCGGCGGCAGCAAGCTGAAGGACGGCGGGAGCAAGGACGCCGCCGGCTATCTGCGGTTCGCGCCGGGAGCGGACCGCACCGTCACCATGCGGATAGCCACCTCGCTGATCAGCGTCGCGCAGGCGAAGGCCAATCTGCGCGCCGAGGTCCCCGCCGACCGCTCCTTCGCCCAGGTGCGGAAGCGGGCCCGGGCACGGTGGGACGATCTGCTGGGCGTCATCGAGGTCGAGGGCGCCACCCCCGACCAGCTCACCACGCTCTACTCCAACCTCTACCGGCTCTACCTCTACCCCAACGCGGGTCACGAACGGGTCGGCGGCCGGACCCGCTACGCCAGCCCCTTCTCCCCCGCCGCCGGTCCGGACACCCCCACCAGGACCGGCTCGAAGATCGTCGACGGCGAGGTGTACGTCAACAACGGCTTCTGGGACACCTACCGCACCACCTGGCCCGCCTACTCCCTCCTCACCCCGAAACAGGCCGGGAAGATGGCCGACGGGTTCGTGCAGCAGTACAAGGACGGCGGCTGGATCTCCCGCTGGTCCTCCCCCGGCTACGCCGACCTGATGACCGGCACCTCCTCCGACGTCGCCTTCGCCGACGCCTACCTCAAGGGCGTCGACTTCGACGCGGAAGCCGCCTACGAAGCCGCCGTCAAGAACGCCACCGTCGCCCCGCCCGACCCCGGCGTCGGCCGCAAGGGCATGGCCACCTCCCCCTTCCTCGGCTGGACGAGCACCGACACCAAGGAGGGGCTGTCCTGGGCCCTGGAGGGCTACCTCAACGACTTCGGGATCGCCCGGATGGGCAAGGCCCTCTACAAGAAGACCGGCAAGAAACGCTACCGGGAGGAGTCCGCCTACTTCTCCCAGCGCGCCCGCGGCTATGTCCACCTCTTCGACAAGAAGACCGGCTTCTTCCAGGGCCGGGAACCCGACGGCTCCTGGCGACTGTCTCCGCAGGAGTACGATCCGCGCGTCTGGGGCTACGACTACACCGAGACGAACGGCTGGAACTTCGCCTTCACCGCACCCCAGGACACCCGCGGCCTGGCAGCCCTGTACGGCGGCCGCCCGGGCCTCGCCGAAAAGCTGGACCGCTACTTCGCCACTCCGGAGACGGCCGAGCGGAAGTACGCGGGCAGCTACGGCGGCGTGATCCACGAGATGACCGAGGCCCGCGACGTACGGATGGGCATGTACGGGCACAGCAACCAGCCCTCGCACCACATCCCCTACCTGTACGACGCGGCCGGGCAGCCGTGGAAGACCCAGGCCAAGGTCCGCGAGGTGCTCTCCCGGCTCTACGTCGGCAGCGAGATCGGCCAGGGCTATCCCGGCGACGAGGACAACGGCGAGATGTCGGCCTGGTACGTCTTCAGCGCGCTGGGCTTCTACCCGCTGGTCATGGGCTCCCCCGAGTACGCGGTCGGCTCACCGCTGTTCACCAAGGCCACCGTCCACCTGGAAAACGGCCGGGACCTGGTGATCGAGGCGCCGAAGAACAGCGCCGAGAACGTCTACGTCCAGGGCCTGAAGGTCGACGGCAAACGCTGGAACTCCACCGCGCTGCCGCACGAACTGCTGGCCGACGGCGGCACCCTGGAGTTCGCCATGGGCCCGAAGCCGTCGAAGTGGGGCTCGGGCCGCGACGCGGGACCGACCTCGCTCACCCGCGGCGACCGGGCGCCGACACCGGTCGCCGACGTCAGCGAACCGGGTGACTCCCCACTGCTGGACGACACCTCCGACACGGCCGCGGACGCCGCGTCCGGCACCGTCCCGGTGGCCGGCGGTGCCCGCGTCACGGCGTACACCCTCACCTCCGACGACCACACCGAGGCACCCGGCGGCTGGCGGCTGCAGGGTTCCCGGGACGGCAAGCGCTGGCACACCCTGGACCGGCGCGCGGACGAGACGTTCCGCTGGGACAAGCAGACCCGCGTCTTCACCCTCCCCCGCAGCGCGCACTACACCCGCTACCGCCTGCTCCCGGCCACCGAGGGCAGCCGCCTCGGCGAACTCGAACTCCTCGGCAGACGCTGACCGACGCGATTGCGCGGGGCGCCTGCGCGGGGCGCCGCCCGTGCAGCACGCCGCCGACCCGTGGACGCCGCCGACAGTACGGACGGCCCGGCCCCGGCCCGGAAATGCGGCGGCGCACAGCACGGCGGGCCGCACCCTCGAAGGGTGCGGCCCGCCGTCGCGCGGTCGGTCCGGTCAGTCGCGGATGAGCGACCGCAGGACGTACTGCAGGATGCCGCCGTTGCGGTAGTAGTCGGCCTCGCCGGGGGTGTCGATGCGGACGGTGGCGTCGAACTCGACGCCGGTGTCCGTGGTCACCTTCACCGTGGCGGGGACGTCACCCTCGTCGAGGGCGGTGATACCGGTGATGGAGAAGGTCTCCTCACCGGTCAGCCCCAGGTCGAGCGCCGAGCCGCCGGTGGGGAACTGCAGCGGCAGGACGCCCATGCCGATCAGGTTCGAGCGGTGGATGCGCTCGTAGGACTCGGCGATGACGGCCCGCACGCCGAGCAGCGCGGTGCCCTTGGCCGCCCAGTCGCGGGAGGAGCCGGAGCCGTACTCCTTGCCCGCGAGGATGACCAGCGGGGTGCCCTGCGCCTGGTAGTTCTGCGAGGCGTCGTAGATGAAGGAGACCGGGGAGCCGTCCTGGGTGAAGTCCCGGGTGAAGCCGCCCTCGGTGCCGGGCGCGATCTGGTTGCGGAGCCGGATGTTGGCGAACGTACCGCGGATCATGACTTCGTGGTTGCCGCGGCGGGAGCCGTAGCTGTTGAAGTCGCGGCGCTGGACGCCGTGCTCGGTGAGGTACTGGCCGGCCGGGGTGTCGGCCTTGATGGCGCCGGCCGGGGAGATGTGGTCGGTGGTGACCGAGTCGCCCAGCTTGGCCAGCACCCGGGCGCCGGAGATGTCCGTGACCGGCGCGGGCTCCATCCCCATGCCCTCGAAGTACGGGGGCTTGCGGACGTAGGTGGACTCGGCGTCCCACTCGAAGGTGTTGCCGGTGGGGACGGGGAGGGCCTGCCACTGGGCGTCGCCGGCGAAGACGTCGGCGTAGTCCTTGGTGAACATCTCCTGGCCGATGGCGGAGGCGACGACCTCCTCGACCTCCTGTTCGGAGGGCCACAGGTCGGCCAGGTAGACGGGGTTGCCGTCCTGGTCGGTGCCCAGCGCGTCCTGGGTGATGTCCACCTTCATGGACCCGGCCAGGGCGTAGGCGACCACCAGCGGCGGGGACGCCAGGTAGTTCATCTTGACGTCGGGGTTGATCCGGCCCTCGAAGTTGCGGTTGCCGGAGAGCACCGAGACGACGGCCAGGTCGTTGTCGTTGACGGCCTGGGAGACCTCGTCCGGCAGCGGGCCGGAGTTGCCGATGCAGGTGGTGCAGCCGTAGCCGACGAGGTTGAAGCCGAGCTTGTCCAGGTAGGGGGTGAGCCCCGCCCGGTCGTAGTAGTCCATGACGACCTGCGAGCCGGGGGCCAGGGTGGTCTTGACCCAGGGCTTGCGGGTGAGGCCCTTCTCCACCGCCTTCTTGGCCAGCAGCGCGGCGCCGACCATGACGTACGGGTTGGAGGTGTTGGTGCAGGAGGTGATGGCCGCGACGGCGACGGCGCCGTGGTCGATCTCGTAGGTGACCCCGTCGGGACCGGTGACCTGGACCGGCTTGCTCGGCACACCGTTGGAGACGGCCGGTGCGTCGGAGGCCGGGAAGGACTCCTTGCCGGCCTCGTCGGTGTCGGCCTCGGAGACGTAGTTGACCACGTCCTGGCCGAACTTGTGGGCGGCGTCGGCGAGCGCGATGCGGTCCTGCGGGCGCTTCGGGCCGGCGATGGAGGGGACGACCGTGGCCAGGTCGAGCTCCAGGTACTCGCTGTACTCGGGCTCCTGGGCCGGGTCGTGCCACAGGCCCTGCGCCTTGGCATACGACTCGACCAGGGCGAGCTGGTCGGCGCTGCGGCCGGTCAGCCTGAGGTAGTTGATGGTCTCCTCGTCGATCGGGAAGATCGCCGCGGTGGAGCCGAACTCCGGCGACATGTTGCCGATCGTGGCGCGGTTGGCGAGCGGCACGGAGGCCACGCCCTGACCGTAGAACTCCACGAACTTGCCGACGACACCGTGCGCGCGCAGCATCTCGGTGATGGTGAGCACGAGGTCGGTGGCGGTGGTGCCGGTGGGCAGTTCACCGGTGAGCTTGAAGCCGACGACCCGCGGGATGAGCATCGAGACGGGCTGGCCCAGCATCGCGGCCTCCGCCTCGATGCCGCCGACGCCCCAGCCCAGCACGCCGAGGCCGTTGACCATGGTGGTGTGCGAGTCGGTGCCGACCAGCGTGTCGGGGTACGCCTTGCCGTCCCGGACCATGACGGTGCGGGCCAGGTGCTCGATGTTGACCTGGTGCACGATGCCGGTGCCGGGCGGGACGACCTTGAACTCGTCGAAGGCGCCCTGGCCCCAGCGCAGGAACTGGTAGCGCTCGCGGTTGCGGCCGTACTCCAGCTCGACGTTCTTCTTGAACGCGTCGGAGGTACCGAAGGTGTCGGCGATGACGGAGTGGTCGATGACCAGCTCGGCCGGGGCGAGCGGGTTGATCCGGTCGGCGTCGCCGCCCAGCTCCTTGACGGCCTCGCGCATGGTCGCCAGGTCGACGACGCAGGGAACGCCCGTGAAGTCCTGCATGATCACCCGGGCCGGGGTGAACTGGATCTCCTGGCTGGGCTGCGCCTCGGGGTCCCAGCCGCCGAGCGCGCGGATGTGGTCGGCGGTGATGTTCGCGCCGTCCTCGGTACGGAGGAGGTTCTCCAGCAGGACCTTCAGGCTGTAGGGCAGCCGGGCGGAGCCCTCTACTTTGTCCAGCTTGAAGATTTCGTAGGACTCGTCGCCCACCTGCAGCGTGCTGCGGGCGTCGAAGCTGTTCGCCGACACGACAGTCTCCTTCAGTGCCTTGAGTGCATCGGCCGCCGGTGCGCTATGGTGAGCGGGAGAAGAAGTTAGGTAAGCCTTACCATCCTTACCGAACAGCTCCTCGCCCTGCGACAGCGACCGCGACGTATGCCGTCGCCAGTTATCTCGATGTCGAGATAACTCTAGTACACGACCGGCCGCCGGTCATGCCTGCCCCCGGGTGCCCTCCGCGAGCCGCGCCGACACCCGGTCGGCGGTGCTGCCCCGCGGCGCGGCGCCCCGCACCGCGGACCGCCGAGCCGGCCGGGGTGCCGGGGTGCGGGACGGAGGGTCCGCGCGGAGGCAACCGGCGCCGGGCGGAGCTTCCTGGCGCGGCGGGAGCAGGCGGTCCCGCCCGCCCGCGCACGAGGGGCCCTTTCGCGCCCTGCGGGAAACGGGCCGTTCGGGGCTGCGCACCCGGACGCGCGCCGCGTTCCCTGGACCCGCGGTCACGACTGCCGCACAGTGTCCCCGTGTCCACCGCGAACCCGCACGAGCCCGCACCCCGGGACGCCGGGGAACCGTCTGGACCAGCGCTGAAACGCGCCATCGGCCCCAGGCTGCTCATCCTGTTCGTGATCGGGGACATCCTGGGCACCGGCATCTACGCCACCACCGGCAAAGTCGCCGGAAAGGTCGGCGGAGCCCTGTGGCTGCCGTTCGCGATCGGATTCGTGGTGGCGCTGCTGACAGCCGCCTCGTACGTGGAACTGGTCGGCAAGTACCCGAAGGCGGCCGGGGCGGCGCTCTACACGCAGCGCGCGTTCAGGGTGCCGTTCCTGACGTTCATCGTCGCCTTCATGGTGATGTGCTCGGGGCTCTCCTCCGCCAGCGCGGCGGCGCTGGCCTTCAGCGGCGACTACCTGGACGAGCTCACGGGCGGGGCCGTACCGCCCACGCTGGTGGCAGTCCTGTTCGTGCTGGCCCTGGCCGGACTGAACCTGCGCGGCGTCTCGGAGTCCGTCAAGGCCAACGTGGTCTTCACCCTGGTGGAGCTCACCGGGCTCGTCATCATCCTCGGCATCGGGGCCGCCGCCGCGTTGTCCGGGACCGGCGAACCCTCCCGGCTCGGCGACCTGGAGACCGGGGGCACCGGGTACGCGCTGTTCTCCGGGGTGCTGGGCGCCACCGCGCTGGGCTTCTTCGCCTTCGTCGGGTTCGAGGACTCGGTCAACATGGCCGAGGAGACGGTGGATCCGCAGCGCACCTTTCCCCGCGGCATCTTCATCGGCGTGGCGGTGACCGGAACCGTCTACGTACTCGTCGCGGTGGTCTCCTCGCTGCTCGTCCCGACGGCGACGCTGGAGGAGTCCAGCGGACCGCTGCTGGAGGTGGTCAAGGCGGGCGGCGTGCACTTCCCACAGCAGCTCTTCGCCGTGATCGCCCTCTTCGCCGTCTCCAACTCGGCTCTCATCAACATGATGATGGCCTCGCGGCTGTGCTACGGCATGGCCAACGAGCGCATCCTGCCGCGCGCGATGGGCAGAGTCCTCCCCGGGCGCCGCACGCCCGTCGTCGGCATCGTCTTCGTGACCCTGCTCGCCCTCGGGCTGGTGTCGACCGGGGAGATCGCCGGACTGGGCGACACCACCTCCTTCCTGCTGCTGTGCGTCTTCGCCGTGGTGAACGTGGCGGTGCTCGTGCTGCGCCGCGACCGGGTCGCGCACCGGCACTTCCGGGTACCGACCCCGCTGCCCGTGCTGGGCGCCCTGACCGCGCTGGTCCTGGCCAGCCCGCTCGCGGACCGGACCACAGGCGTCTACGTCAGGGCGGGCATCCTGGTACTGCTCGGTATCGCGCTGTGGGCGGTGAACGCGCTGGTCCGCAGAGCGGGCGGCGAGAGCTGAGCGACCGCCGCGGCGCCCGGCATCGGCACGACGGCCACACCCGGCACCCGGCACCCGGCACCCGGCACCCGATTGGGGGTACCGCCCGCGCCCCGTGCCCGTGCGGCCCCTACCGTACGGACGAGGAGCCACCCAGTGGCCGGCCCGGACATCGCTGCACCCGGCCGAGCCGGCCCGCAACCCGGATGCGGCATTCAGGCGGTTACCGGCGAATCGCCGCCGCCACACCACCCCCGGGTGCGCCGCTATCTCAGATCTGAGATAGATTCTTCTCCATGACCGACGACTACCTCGCCCGTATCGGGCAGTTGATCCGCGATGCCCGCCAGCATCGAGGCTGGACCCAGTCGCAACTGGCGGAAGCGCTCGGCACCAGCCAGAGCGCCGTCAACCGGATCGAGCGCGGGAACCAGAACATCAGCCTTGAGATGATCGCCCGGATCTCCGAGGCTCTGGACAGCGAGATCGTGTCCCTGGGCTACTCCGGCCCGATGCACCTGCGCGTGGTCGGCGGGCGGCGGCTGTCCGGCAGCATCGACGTCAAGACGAGCAAGAACGCGTGCGTGGCGCTGCTCTGCGCCTCGCTGCTCAACTCGGGCCGTACGGTGCTGCGTCGGGTCGCCCGCATCGAGGAGGTCTACCGGATCCTGGAGGTGCTCTCCTCGATCGGCGTCCGCACCCGGTGGATCAACGGCGGCGCCGACCTGGAGATCGTGCCGCCCGCCGAACTGGACCTGGACTCCATCGACCACGAAGCCGCGCGCCGCACCCGGAGCATCATCATGTTCCTCGGCCCGCTGCTGCACCGCATGGACCGCTTCCGCCTCCCCTACGCGGGCGGCTGCGACCTGGGCACCCGCACCGTCGAGCCGCACATGAGCGCGCTGCGCCACTTCGGTCTGGCGGTGACCGCGACGGAGGGCATCTACCACGCCGAGGTGGAAACGGGCGTCGCCCCCGCGCGGCCGATCGTGCTAACCGAACGCGGGGACACCGTCACCGAGAACGCCCTGCTGGCCGCCGCCCGCCACGACGGCGTCACGGTCATCCGCAACGCCTCGTCCAACTACATGGTCCAGGACCTGTGCTTCTTCCTGGAGCAGTTGGGCGTCCGCGTCGAGGGCGTCGGCTCGACGACGCTGACGGTGCACGGCGTGCCGGTCATCGACACGGACGTGGACTACTCGCCCTCCGAGGACCCGGTCGAGGCGATGAGCCTGGTCGCCGCCGCCGTCGTCACCGAGTCGGAACTGACGGTGTGCCGGGTGCCGGCCGAGTTCATGGAGATCGAACTCGCGGTCCTGGAGGAGATGGGCCTCGACTTCGACCGCAGCGCGGAGTACCCGGCCGACAACGGGCGCACCCGGCTGATCGACCTGACCGTGCGGCCCTCCAAACTGGAGGCGCCCATCGACAAGATCCACCCGATGCCGTTCCCCGGCCTCAACATCGACAACGTCCCCTTCTTCGCGGCCATCACCGCCTCCGCGCAGGGCAAGACCCTCATCCACGACTGGGTCTACGACAACCGCGCCATCTACCTCACCGACCTCAACCGGCTCGGCGGCAGGCTCCAGCTCCTGGACCCGCACCGGGTCCTGGTCGAGGGCCCGACCCGCTGGCGGGCCTCCGAGATGATGTGCCCCCCGGCGCTGCGCCCCGCGGTCGTGGTCCTGCTGGCGATGATGGCCGCCGAGGGCACCTCCGTCCTGCGCAACGTCTACGTCATCAACCGCGGCTACGAGGACCTGGCCGAACGCCTCAACGAGGTCGGCGCCCAGATCGAGACGTTCCGCGACATCTGATGCACGGATGCCGCCGTGCCCCGGCCCGACCTGCCGCTCAGCGGGCCAGGATCGGGGGGGGCGGCGGCATCTCCCCGGGACTTCTGCGGGACCTGTGGACTGCCGTCAGTCGGTGCCCGTCAGCAGACCGGCGAGGCGGGTGACGGTCAGGTCGCCCAGATACGGACCGATGAGCTGGACCCCGAGCGGGAGGCCGTCGGGAGTGACGCCCAGCGGAACGCTGGCCGCGGGCAGATGCGCCAGACCGGCCAGGTTCAGCCAGGTCGTCTGGTCCCAGTACGCCCGGCGCTCGCCGTCCACGGTGAGGTGACGCTCCGGGACGGGGACGTCGGTCTGGCTGGGAACGGCGGCGGTCGGAGCGGCGGGGGTGACGAGGACGTCGACGTCGCGGAAGTATGCCGCCCACTGCTGCCGCACGCGTCGGCGCTCGTCGTCCGCGAGCAGCCAGTCCCGGTGACGCAGCGTGCGGGCGCGCAGGAACTCCGCGCCGGGGGACTGCGCGCCGGGCGGCAGATTCCCGGCGGCCTGCACCTCGCCGTCGAAGGCCTCCGCGGACGCGCCGGCCGACGAACCGGCGAACATCAGAGTGCGGAAGAGGCGGTCGGAATGGGCCATGTCCACCGGCCGGCTGGTGGCGTCGACGCTCGCCCCGGCGTCCAGCAGCCGCTTCTCCGTGCTGTCGAGCAGCTCACGGGTGGCGGCGTCCACGGTGCAGTGGGAGTCGTCCGCCCACAGGCCGACTCTGAAGTCGCGCAGACTGCCGTGCCGTGCCGGGGGGAGGGTGAGCTGCCAGCCCGCGCTGTCCTCGGGGGAAGGGGCGGCCAGCACGCCGAGAGCGAGTTCGAGGTCGGCCGAACTCCGTGCGAGGGGGCCGATGCTGAGCATGTCCGAGGTCGACAGCCGACCGGGGGCCCGGGGGATGTGCCCCCTGGCGGGGACCACGCCGTAGCTGGGGCGCAGCGCATGGACGCCGCAGTAGTGGCCGGGCAGTCGCAGGGAACCGGCCAGGTCGCTGCCGATGCCCAGCGGACTCAGCCGGGCCGCCACGGCCGCGGCCGAGCCTCCGGAGGAACCTCCGGCCGTCCGCTGCGGGTCGTGGGGATTCGGCGTCGTGCCGAAGAGCGGGTTGGTGGTCTGGATGTCCTGGCACATCGAGGGGGTGTTGGTCTTGCCGAGGATCACCGCGCCTGCTCGCCGCAGGAGGGCCACGGCGTCCGCGTCCCGGTCCGGCACGTGCCCTTCCAGCTCGGCGGCGCCGCACGTGGTGCGCAGGGCTTCGGTCTCCAGCGAGTCCTTGACGACGACGGGCAGTCCGAGCAGCGGCCCTTCGGAACCGCCCTGGGCGCGCCTTCGGTCCGCCCGGGCCGCCGCATGCAGAGCCCCTTCGCGGTCCAGCGTCGTCACCGCGTTGTGTTCGGGGTGACGTGCGATGCGCTCCAGATGGGCAGCCGTGAGTTCCCGGCTGGAGACCTCTCCCGTGGTGAGGGCGTGGAGCTGGTCGAGGGCCGTGCGGTGGGTCAGGTCCATGAAGGTGCGGTTTCCTGTCGTGCGGGTGCGGTTTCGAAGTGGGCAGCCATACGCAGCAGCGCTTGGACGTCGTCGTCCGGCGTACGCACGTCCTCCCGGGTGCTTGCGTCCGCGTACTCCGCCGGGATCCGAGGTGCCTCGTCGCGCTTCGAGGCGCTCAGCGCCGCCCGGATCTGGTCG
This sequence comes from Streptomyces sp. AA1529, assembly GCF_000280905.1. GTDB lineage: Bacteria > Actinomycetota > Actinomycetes > Streptomycetales > Streptomycetaceae > Streptomyces. The sequence goes on from NZ_ALAP01000059.1 coordinate 27,466, forward strand.
GCGGTGACCGCGGATGCCAGGTCGGCACCGGTGAGCCCGGCAGCGCTCCGGCGCTGCTCGGATGTGTGGCGCACGGAGGCGTCCAGGAAGGGCTGAAGTGCCCACTGGCCGTCCCGGATCTCCACAGCCCGGCGGTAGAGATGCCAGGTGATGGCCCGGACGCGCAGCCGTGAGCCGTTGCGGGTGCGGGGGGAGTTCAACGCCACGCCGGGGACGGCCTCGTGCATCGCCTCCCAAAGCGGCGCGAGACGCCGGTGGTCGCGCTGCGCCCGGAGCCAGGCACGGGCGTGCGGAACGGCGTGCAGAGCCAGCGTCGGCACGAAGAAGCCGATCAGGGTGAGCGTGGTGCCGCCGTCGGCGCACAGCCAGGCGAACTTCTCGGCAGCGGCCGAGGGCTGCGGGAGCCCGGACAGCACGGCGACGACATAGCCCAGGCGTACGGCGCTGTAGCCGATGGTCACGATCGCGCCCACTCCCACGATGCGCAGTCCACGGGCGATCCAGACCTCGCCGGTGTGCCGAGCCGCTCTCCAGCAGCCCACCGCCAGAACCGTTTCACCGAGCGTGTAGGCGGCGATGTAGAGCGTCAGATATGCCTGGTAGGTGCCGGTGTGCACGTAGTTGATGGTGAACCCCTGTGGGGTCGACCGGCCGGTCGGCGTGAGGTGGAAGAAGAGCACCCCCAGTGCCGCGATGACGACCGCACCTGCCGCCAGGCAGAACACGGTACGCCTCCGTGCCCGCTCCCCCGGCAGCGTCCAGTGGGCGAGCACGACGGGCTGGAGGGCGAGCAGGGCCACCACCGAGCCGAAGGCCGCGAGGATGCCTGTGGAGGGTCGTCCCGTCGTCTCGTCGAGCACCCTCCAGACGGGTTCGAGCGACACCAGGAAAGAGAGCGCCGAGAACCCGTAGACACCGGCCAGTGCGGCAAGCGCGCGGTCTTCGGCGAGGCGTCGCGGCGACCGGAGCAGCAACAGCAGACCGGTGGCAGCCAAGGCGAGGCATATGGGGTGAAGGAGCTGTTGCACTGCTATCTCCCGTGACGCAGCAGAGTCTCGGCGATGGGGTCCTCAGCGCTGATGTCGGGGCCTCGGCGATGAATGTGCCGTTGCAGGTGTGAGGCGATCAGCTCGGCTTCCCGCTCGTCGTGGAGCTCGTAGTCACTGCGCCCCAGCATCATCTTGACCACCTGCGGATCGAGAGTGGGGGCGAGGCGGTCCGTCACGGGATTGACCTCGCCGAGTGTGCCGCTGCCCTGGTGATTCCGCAGGATGTGCGCGGCCTCGTGCGCGATGATGTGGTCCTGGTGCGCGCGGCTGGTCTCCTCGTTCACGAAGATGTAGTCGATGCCCTGCACCGTGCGTATCCACATTCCGCACAGGCCCCCTCCGCTGTTCGGCGGGGCGGACTCCAGCCGGATCGAACGGCCCGAGCGGGACTCGATCGCGGGCAACAGGTCGCGGATGCTCTGCGCCGGGGGGAGACCGAGGTCCCGCACGAAGCGGCGGCATTCCCGCCGCAGGCTGCGGCGGCGCATCAGGCGGTGCCTCCCGCACCCGAGTCCGGATCCAGACCCTCGCGCTCACGTATGTGCTCGATGGTGGCGAGGACCTGTTCCATGCTCCGCGGCGACAGCCCCGCCGCGCGGGCCGCCACGCGCTGCACGCCGCTCTCGCGGATGCGCCGGACGAATGCCAGTTCCTCGGAGACCCTCAGGGCGGTGTCCTCGTCGAAGAAGTAGGCCACCGGGACGCCGAAGAACTCTGCGAGCCCCTCGAGGTGCCGTCGGGTCGGGTTGTCCCGCCGTCCGGTGCGCAACTGCCACAAATAGACGTGGGAGAGCGTCGGTCCGCCACGCTCCCGGAGCAGCGCCGCGACCTCCTGGTTCGTGTACGGGCCGCGGTCAGGGGGGTGGACCATCTCGAACAGCCTGTTCAGACGCTCACTGAAGGCGTCAGTCGGCATACGACCTCCCTGATGACGAGATTAATCCGAGTTGACACTGCGATGCAGGGTGTGCCATGTTTCTGCCCTGCGATTAACTGAGATTAATCGACGGACGGTTCGGTGTGCACAGCAAGCACACTACCGACGCCGGTTGTCCGGTGGCTCACCGCACGCACACCGGGGAGAGCCGAGCGCACGGCGCTCGGGACGCAGGAGACAGGGGCCGCCACGGTCCGGCGAGATTCGGAGCACTGCACGCATGAGCACCACACGGACTCGCCTCCGATCCCCCAGGCCCGTACCCCGCGGAGCGGGAGCCGTCTCCTCACCCGGTGATCCGTCCGAGCGCAGCGCCGGGCCGGCCGCGAGCCCGCACGAGGCCGTGCGCCACAAGCCTTCGAGGAAGCCCGGCACCGAAATCGTGTGAGTGCGAGGCAGCATGCCCCGGCTCGCATTCACCATGAGCCGCCGGAGCTCCGCGGACCCCGGGGGAGTCCGCGGAGCCCCGGCTGATGCCGGGTACCGGCTTCCGGCTCCTGGGCCGGGGACGCCGGCCGCCTGCGTCGCAGGCCGCGCAGGAGCGCGGCGGCGGCCAGTTGGAGCGCCGCGATCAGCAGGAGCAGGGAGTGGGGCGGCAGCGCGGCGAGCGCACCGACCAGCGCGGTCCCGGCAGCACCCGCGGTCAGCTTGAGCCCCGCGCCGAGGGTGAAGACCTGGGCACGGGTCCCCTCCGGGGCGTGGTCGGCGCGGAGGCGCAATGTCGCGGACAGCAGCGGACCCTCGCCCAGTCCCGCGCACAGGAACAGCGCGGCCGTCCACAGGAGGGACGGGGTGAGGGCGGCGCCCGCCAGCCCGGCGGCCGTCACCAGCAGTCCGAGGCGCGCCGAGCGGACCCGTCCGGACGTACCGGACCACCGTGCCGCCGCGAGAGACCCGGCGAGCCCGCCGACGGCGAACGCCGTCATCAGCAGTCCGCCGCCGTCGGACGCGCCCCGGGCCCGGGCGAGCAGCACGGCGGTGACGGGGAGCGCACCGGCACCGAGAAAGGCCACGCAGGTCGCGAGGGTGAGGGTGGCGAGCTGGGGGGTGCGCCGCAGGACACGGAATCCGGTGCCGAGTTCGCGGGGACGAAAGCGGCCGGCCGGTAGGGGCCGGTGGCCGGCCGCGGGGAGCCGCAGCGTCGTGCACAGCAGCGCGGCGCAGCCCGCCGAGACCGCGAGCAGCACCGTGGCCAGGGCCGCGGAGGACACGGCGGCCGTGCCGGCGACGGCAGCCGGTGCGGTGACGGCTGCGGCGTTGTAGGTGGCCGCGTCGTAGGCGAAACCGCGGTCGCGGAGGCGTCTGCCGCGGCCTTGGGCCGAGGCGGCGGCGCCGCCGGGACGGTCTCCGTCCGCGCACCTGCCGGAGGCCGTACGGCCCGGGCTGCCGTCACCGCCCTCGCCGGCTCCGCTGGGCGCGCGCGTCTCGGCGAGGAGGCTGGAGAGGCCGCCGGTGACGAGCGGGCCGACGCTGCCTCCGGCGAGGGCGACGGCGAGGGTGAGCGGCAGCGGTGTCCGCCCTGTCGTCAGTGCCAGCAGGGCGAGCGCCGTGCCGAGGAGGGCGAGTGCGCACCCGTGCAGCAGGCGCGGGGTGCGGGTCCGTTCGGCCAGCGCGCCGACGACTGGGGCGGCCAGTGCGTGCGGGGCCAGCCAGGCCGCGAGTACGAACCCGCCCAGCGCCGGGCGGCCCGTCCGTTCGACCGCCAGCAGGGCCAGTGCGACGCCCACCCCTTCGTCGGCGAACCGCGCCAGGAAGGCCGTGGCCAGATACGTCCTCAGCAACGCTGCTGCCCTCCCCCCGGGGCGAACGGCCCTCCGCGCGGCATGTCCCGGTGGTCCCGGGTGCCTGCCCGGCGCCGTGTGCCGGACCGACCGTCGAGTAACGGCTCCATCGTATAATGCGTTACATGAAGCAGCATGGCGAGCCGCAGGACGGGTTCCGGCCCGGCGAGCGGCTGATCGACCTCGCGAACGCCGTACGGGAGGATCCCGCGCTTCCCCGCGCGGCGATGACGGCCCTTCTGCGGCGGCACGGCGAGTCGGAGGAGGAGCTGCGCAGCCTGACGGACGCCGAAGCGGGCGCACTGCGCCACGCGGTGGTGGAACTGACGGAACGGGTACTGGCCGAGACCGCCACCGACCGCGCGGCCGGGGCGCTCAACGAGCTGCTGGAACGCTGCGCGGCCCGCCCCCGGCTGAGCAGGCACGACGGCCACGCCTGGCATCTGCACGTCGACCGGGGCGACGACGCGAGCTGGGCGGACTGGTTCACGGCGGCAGCGGCACTGGCACTCGCCCGGCTGCTGAGCGAGCAGGGCGGCACCGCCTGGGGCGAGTGCGCGGCACCGGGCTGCCGGCGGCTCTATCTGGGCGGCGGTCCCGGTGCGCCGCGGCGCTACTGTTCCCGCCCGTGCGCCACCCGGACCCGGGTCGCCGCGCACCGGCACAGACAGCGCGGCGGAGGCCGGCCGCAGGCCGGACCGGACGGCGGGGAGCGGACCGGGCCCGGCGGCTGACACCGTTCCACGACCGGGCAGGCCCACGACCCGGCCGCCCCCGGGGCCCCGGCCGTCCCGCGACCCCGCGTTCCCGGGGTCAGGGCAGCACCGCGAAGCCGTCCAGTTCGATCCGGGCCTCCTCGTCCCACAGCCGTACCGCGCCGATGACCGCCATCGCGGGATAGTCGCGTCCGGCCAGCTCCCGCCAGATCCGGCCCAGTTCGGCGGCGTGCGCACGGTATTCGGGAACGTCCGTGGTGTAGACGGTGACGCGGGCCAGGTCCGCCGGAGTCCCGCCGCATGCGGCCAGGGCGGACAGCAGGTTGCCCAGCGCGGTGCGGAACTGGTCGGGGAGGGTGCGCGCGGCGACGTGGCCCGCGCTGTCCAGTGCGGTCTGGCCCGCCAGGAAGACCAGCCGCGAACCGGTGGCCGTCACGGCGTGCGAGAAGCCGCTCGGCGGAGCCAGCTGCGCGGGGTTGACCCGCTGCAGGGCGCCCCCGTCGGTCCGGTGCGGGGCGCTCCCGTCGGTGGGGTCGGGGTTCACAGCCGGTCCTCCCCCGCCTGGTCCGCTGCCCGGCCGGCGGCGGCCTCCGGCGGATCGTCCCGTACGGCCTCCCCGACACCGACGGCAGGCCCCTCCCCCGCACCGGCCCGGCCCGAAGCCGCGCCCCGCGCCTCGGCGCGCTCCCGGTACAACTCCTTGGCGATCAGGGAGCGCTGGACCTCGCTGGCGCCCTCGTAGATGCGTGGCGCCCGTACCTCGCGGTAGAGGTGTTCGAGCAGGTGGCCCCGCTGGAGTGCGGCGGCTCCGTGGATCTGGACGGCCGCGTCCACCACGTCCTGCGCGGTCTCGGTCGCCAGCAGCTTGGCCATGGCCGAGCGGCGCGCCAGGTCCGCGCCCTCGCCGTCGCTGCCGTCATAGGCGCAGGCGGCGGCGTACACCAGGAGCCGCGCGGCCTCGGTGCGGGTCGCCATCTCCGCCAGCCGGTGCGAGACGGACTGGAGGTCGCGCAGCGTGCCGCCGAACGCGGCGCGGCTGTCGGCGTGTTCGAGTGAGGCGTCCAGCGCTGCCTGGGCCATGCCGATGGCGAAGGCGCCGACGCTGGGCCGGAACAGGTTGAGGGTGCGCATGGCGACACGGAATCCGGCGCCCGGCGCGCCGAGGAGGTCGGCCCGGGTGACGGGGACGGCGTCGAAGGTGAGGGTGCCCAGGGCGTGCGGGGCGAGCATGTCCAGGGGTTCGCCGTGCAGTCCGGGCCGGTCGGCGGGGACGAGGAACGCGGTCACGCCGCGGGCTCCGGGGGCCTCGCCGGTGCGGGCGAAGACCGTGTAGAAGTCGGCCCAGGGCGCGTTGGAGATCCAGGTCTTGGTGCCGGTCAGCCGCCAGCCGTCCGGGCTGCCGGCCGGGTCGTCGTCGCCGGCCCCGCCGTCCGGTTCCGCGTGCAGTGCCAGCGCTGCCGCGTCACTGCCCGCGCCGGGCTCGCTCAGCGCGAAGGCCGCGACCGCCCGGCCCGCGGCGACGGCGGGCAGCCAGCGGGCCCGCTGCTCGGCTGTCCCGGCGTCGGCAACCGGCCCGGCGCCCAGTCCCTGGAGGGCGAGGGCCGTCTCGGCCTGCGGGCAGGAGTAGGCCAGCGACTCACGCAGCAGGCACAGGTCGAGCGCGCTGCCGCGACGCCACGGAGGCGCCGCGGGAACGGCGCGGGCGAGCAGTCCCAGTGTGCCCAGTTCGCGGAGCAGGGGGCGGTCGACGCGCCCGTCCTCGCACCGGGCGGCGAGCGGGGCGAGCTGTTCTCCGAGCGTGCGCAGGCGGGCGCACCAGGCGCGCTGCTGCGGGGTGAGTGCGAAGGCGGTGGTCATGGCGGCTCCCCTCGGCCGTGGCCCGTTGCGGAGGTTCCGCGCGGACCGGTTCCTGTGCTGTCGCCGACTCCCTGTCTATCGCGGACCATTGACTGCCGTCACCAACACGTTACGCTCGACGCCACGCGCCGGACCGGCGCCGCCGGCGGTCCGCGGGCTGCCGGCCGAGTTCGGAGGACCGCCCGCGAGGGGGTAGCCCGGTGATGGATCCGACTCCGTCCGCGCACGTCGACACCTTCGCCCGGGACCATCTGCCGCCGCCCGACCAGTGGCCCGTGCTGCTGCTGGACGACCCTGCCCCGGCCTATCCCGCGCGGCTCAACTGCGGTGCCGAGCTGCTGGACGGGACCATCGAGCGGCTGGGAGCCGACCGGCCCGCCTTCCACTCCGGCGGTCTGCCCCCGGCTCCCGGCGCGGCACCCGACCGGCCGCCGCCGCCCCGGCGCACCTGGTCGTACGGCGAACTGCGGGCCACCGTCGACCGGCTCGCGCACGTCCTCACCGGGGACCTGGGCGTGGTGCCCGGCAACCGGGTGCTGTTGCGCGGCCCGACCAGCCCGGAGCTGGCCGCCTGCTGGCTGGCGGTGATGAAGGCGGGCGCCGTGGCGGTGACGGTCCTGGCCGCCCACCGGGCGGGCGAGTTGGCGACCGTCTGCCGGCTGGCCCGGATCTCGCACGCGCTGTGCGACGTGCGGTCGGCGGACGAACTGGTCAAGGCGGAGGTACCCGGGCTGCGCACCGGCCTGTTCGGCGGCGGTGGCCCCGACGACGTACTGCGGGTGGCCGCCTCCCGGCCGGACCGGTTCGAGGCGGTGCCCACCGCGGCCGACGACGTGGCGCTGATCGCCTTCACCTCCGGGACCACCGGCCGCCCCAAGGGCTGCGCGCACTTCCACCGGGACGTCCTGGCCGTCGCGGACACCTTCGCCGCGCGGGTGCTGCGCCCGCACGCCGACGACGTGTTCGCCGGAACGCCTCCGCTGGGCTTCACCTTCGGGCTGGGCGGGCTGGTGGTCTTCCCGCTGCGGGTGGGCGCCTCGTCGCTGCTGGACCAGTGGGGCGGCGCCGCCCGCACCCCGGAGGCGATCGCGGCGCACCGGGTCTCGGTGCTGTTCACGGCGCCGACCGCCTACCGGGCGATGCTGGCGCGGCTGGCGGCCGAGCACCCCGGCGACGCCGGCGCCTGCGACCTGTCGTCGCTGCGCCGCTGCGTCTCCGCGGGCGAGCATCTGCCCGCCGCGACCTGGGAGGCGTGGCGGGAGCGGACGGGGTTGCGGATCATCGACGGGATCGGGGCGACGGAACTGCTGCACATCTTCCTCTCCGCCGCCGACGACGCGATCCGGCCCGGCCGCACGGGAGTTCCGGTCCCGGGGTTCCAGGCCCGCATCGTGACGGGCGACGCGCAGGGGGCGCTGGTGCCGGTGCCGGACGGCACCCCGGGACTGCTGGCGGTCCGCGGACCGGTCGGCTGCCGCTACCTGGCCGACGAGCGACAGCGTGCCTACGTGCGCGAGGGGTGGAACATCACCGGGGACACCTATGTACGCGACGCGGAGGGCTACTTCCGGTTCGTGGCGCGCGCCGACGACATGATCATTTCCGCGGGCAACAACATATCGGGCCCCGAGGTCGAGGAAGTGCTGCTGCGCCACCCGGAGGTGAGCGAGGCCGCCGTGGTCGGCTGCCCGGACGAGCACCGCGGGCAACTGGCCGTCGCACACGTCGTGCTCGCCGCCGGCGCACCGGACAGCGGGACGGCCGAGCGGCTGGCGACGCACGTGCGCGCGGAGCTGGCCCCCTACAAGTGCCCGCGCCGGTTCGTCTTCACCCCCGAGCTGCCGCGCACCCCCACCGGCAAACTGCAGCGCTTCCGGCTGCGGGACACCGGTCCGCCGGAGAGGCCCGGCACCCGCCGGGCCTAGAGTGACGGCGTGGTCCAGAACGTGTTCCCGCAGCTCGACGAGGCAGCCCACGCCCCGCGCGGCTCGCTCCGCAAGCCCTCGCCCGGCTCCCTCGTGCTCTCCTTCTACGGCGCCTACGGCCGAGAGCCGGAAGGCGGGGGCGCCGTACCGGTCGCCGCGCTGATCCGGCTGCTGGGCGCCCTCGGCGTGGACGCGCCCTCGGTCCGCTCGGCGGTCTCGCGGCTGAAGCGGCGCGGGCTGCTGGCCGCCGACAGACCCGGCAGCAGGGCGGCCGGATACCGCCCCTCGCCCGCTGCCGCGCAGCTGCTCGCGGACGGCGACCACCGCATCTACCACCGCCCCGAACCGGACGGCAGTTGGCTGCTGGCCGTCTTCTCCGTCCCGGAGAGCGAACGCGACCGGCGGCACGTGCTGCGCTCCCGGCTCACCCGCCTCGGCTTCGGCACCGCCGCACCCGGCGTGTGGATCGCGCCCGGGCACCTGGAGGCGGAGACCCGGCACTCGCTGGAGCGGCTGGAGCTGGCGCCGTACGTGGACCTGTTCCGGGGCAGCCACACCGGTTTCGCGCCGACGGCCGAAGCGGTGGCCCGATGGTGGGACCTGGAGGCGATGGCGGAGGGCCACCGCGCGTTCCTCGCCGTGCACGAGCCGGTACTGCGCCGCTGGGAGCGGCGCAGCCGGGTGCCCGCGGAGGCGGCCTACCGGGACTACCTGCTCGCGTTGGACGCCTGGCGGCGGCTCCCGTACGCCGATCCGGGCCTGCCGTCGGCGCTGCTGCCCGCGCGCTGGCCCGGCGAGCGGTCGGCGAAGGTGTTCGCCGGGCTGCACGCGAAGCTGCGCGACGCGGGGTACGGGTATGTGCGCGAGGTGTACGCGCAGACGCCGGGCCGCTGAGGCGCCGGGCCGCCCGGAATGCCGACGGGACCGTCGGGCAGCGGCCGGGGCCGCAGCGGGATGCGGCCGGGGCTCCGGGCCGTCGGCTCAGCGGCCCCCGCCGTCGCGCCGCGGGCCGTCGTCGCCGGTCCACCGGTCGTCCGGTGGCAGGTCGTCCTCGGGCGGCTCGTCCCACCACCGGTCGTCGGGCTCCCGCCGGTTGCCGACGATGGCGGCGAGCGGCGGGAGGATCATGGCGACGGCACACATGGCGACGGCGGCGGGCACCGACCACAGCCGCACGAAGGCCCAGGCGCTGACGAACAGCACCAGGCAGATGGCCATCAGCGTGAAGTACCGCCGTCGCCTCCGTGCGTACATACTTCCACCGTACGGCGGTGCGGGGGTCTCGTCAGGCGGAGCGGAGAGCGAAGCGCAGGGCGAGTTTCTCCAGCGCGTCGGCGGTGGCCTCGGGGTCGGTGAGCGGACTCAGATGGTGCGCGGTGCGCCGCAGCACCCGGTGCCCGAGAGCCTCCACCCGCATCGCGGTCTCCTCGTAGCGGGGGCTGAGCCGCAGGTAGGCCGTCCGGGCGGGGTCCGGGTCCGGGACGGCTGCCGGGGCGGGCTCCTGGAAGTAGGCGAGCGGTAGCCGCGGGAGGCCCGCGCGGAACCGGTCGCGCAGCACCGGGTCGGGGATCGCGTCGATCAGGTCCTGCTCGGCGAAGCAGATGTCCCAGGGCGGCAGCACGCCGTCCTCGGCCAGTTCGCGCAGGCGCGCGGCCTGCTCCGGCGGGAGGGCCGCCAGCCCGCTCCGCCCCGGGAGCGGCCACGGCGCGTCCACGTAGACCGTGCCGGCCACGGTGCGCGGCGGGCGGTGCCCGCGGGTGAGCAGTTCGCGGAGGGCGGGCAGCAGGGCACCCGCGGCACTGTGCCCGGCCAGGACGACAGGGGCGGCGGGGGCCGAGGGGGCGGCCAGCCGGCGGGCCACGGCGTCGAGCAGTTCCGGGTAGTAGGGCCCCGCGGTGTCGAAGACCGCGGTCAGGGAGGGAACGCTCACCGTGCGGCCCCGTACGCGCAGCGCCCCGGCGACGGGCTGCCAGAAGAGGTCTCCGGCGAGCGGATCGTGCACCAGCACCAGTTCGGCCTGGTTCAGAGCGGGCACATTCCTCCCCTTTCCGGCTTCGGCGGGCGTGCGCGCCGGCTCGCCCGTCCGCGCCCCGAAGGCGCCTTCCCCGGAGGCGGGGGATCGCGAACGGACCGCTCAGCCTAGACCCGTACGGGGCGGCGAGGCCTGGGGATTACTACATACCGCGCAGTTTGCAGCGGCAGGGACTACAGGGACAGACGGGGCTTCGGCGCATCGGTGCGGCCGGTGGGAGGCCTGCGGCTGCCCGCCCGGTACGGCTCGGGCCACGGCGCGCCGGGCCCCTGGTACTCCTGCTCGGCCGCCGCGTGCAGCGTCCAGTGCGGGTCGTACAGGTGCGGCCGGGCCAGCGCGCACAGGTCCGCGCGCCCGGCGAGGAGCAGGGAGTTGACGTCGTCCCAGGAGGAGACGGCCCCCACGGCGATGACCGGGATGCCCAGCCGGTTGCGGATGCGGTCGGCGAACGGGGTCTGGTAGGAGCGGCCCAGCGCGGGGCGCTCGTCGGCCACGACCTGGCCGGTCGAGACGTCGATGGCATCCGCGCCGTGCTCGGCGAAGGCGGCCGCGATCCGGACCGCGTCCTCCCCCGTGGTCCCGCCCGGCGCCCAGTCGGTGGCGGATATCCGCACCGTCATGGGGCGTTCGGCGGGCCACACCTCGCGCACCGCGTCGAAGACCTCCAGCGGGTAGCGCAGCCGCGCCGCCAGCGGGCCGCCGTAACCGTCGGTGCGCCGGTTGGTCAGCGGGGAGAGGAAGCCGGAGAGCAGATAGCCGTGTGCGCAGTGCAGCTCCAGCAGGTCGAAGCCGGCCCGGGCACCGCGTCGCGCCGCCGCGGTGAACTCCTCCCGGACGGCGGCCATCCCGGCGGGGGTCAGCTGCTGCGGGGTCTGGCTGACACCGGGCCGGTAGGGCAGCGGAGAGGCGGCGACCAGCGGCCAGTTGCCCTCGGGCAGCGGCTCGTCGATGCCCTCCCACATGCGCCTGGTGGAGCCCTTGCGCCCGGAGTGGCCGAGCTGCAGGCCGAGCGCGGCGGTCGGGGACTGGCGGTGCACGAAGGCGGCGATCCGCCGCCAGGCCGCCTCCTGTTCGTCGTTCCACAGCCCCGCGCAGCCCGGCGTGATGCGGCCCGGCTCGGAGACGCACACCATCTCGGTCATGGTCAGCCCGGCGCCGCCGAGGGTCCGCGCACCCAGGTGGACGAGGTGGAAGTCGCCGGGCACGCCGTGCTCGGACCGGTACATGTCCATCGGGGAGACGACCACCCGGTTGCGCAGCTCCAGTCCGCGCAGCCCGAAGGGGGTGAACATGGGCGGGGTGCCCGGCGGGATCCCCGCCTCCCGCTCCGTCGCGGCGACGAACGCGGGGTCGCGCAGCCTCAGGTTGGCGTGGGTGACGCGGCGGCTGCGGGTCAGCAGGTTGAAGGCGAACCGGTGCGGGGGCTGCGCGACATGGTCGGTCAGCTCCTCGAACCAGGTCAGGCTGGCGTGCGCGGCGCGCTGGGTGGACCGCACGACCGGCTTGCGCTCGGCTTCGTAGGCGGCCAGCGCGGCGGGGAGGTCGGGCTCCTCGCGCAGACGGGCCGCGAGCGCCAGGGCGTCCTCGACGGCGAGTTTGGTGCCCGAGCCGATGGAGAAGTGCGCCGTGTGCGCGGCGTCGCCGAGCAGCACGATGTTCCCGTGTGTCCAGCGCTCGTTGACGACGGTGCGGAAGGCGGTCCAGCGCGAGCGGTTGCCGTGCAGCGTGCGCCCGCGCAGTGTCGCGGGGAACAGCGCGGCGCATCGCTCGGCCGCGGCACGCTCGTCCAGCCGGTCCAGCCCCGCCGCCCGCCACACCTCCTCGCGGGCCTCGACCACGGCGGTCGAACGGTCCGGCGCGTAGGGGTAGGCGTGCAGTTGGAGGATGCCGTACGGGGTCTCGGCGATCTCGAAGCGGAAGGCGTCCGGCGCGAAGTCCGCGGCCAGCCAGATGTACCGGCAGCGGTGGGTGGTCAGCGCGGGCCGGAAGACGTCGGCGTGCGCGGCACGGGTGGCGCTGTGCACCCCGTCGGCGGCGACGACCAGGTCGTGGTCGCGGGCCAGTTCGGCGGCCGGGGGCGCCTGGGTGCGGAAGCGCAGCACCACCCCGAGCCCGCGGCACCGCTCGTGCAGCACCGACAGGAGCGTGCGGCGGCCGAGCGCCGCGAATCCGTGACCGCCGGAGGAGAGGGTCCGGCCGCGGTGCACGACCTCGATCGCGTCCCACCGCACCAGGTGTTCGCCCAGGGCGGCGAAGGCGTCCGGGTCGGCGTTCTCGATCCCGCCGACGGTCTCGTCGGAGAGGACGACCCCGAAGCCGAAGGTCTCGCCCGGGGCGTCGCGTTCGTAGACCGTCACCTCGCGCGCCGGGTCGAGCCGTTTGAGCAGCAGCGCGGCGTACAGTCCGCCGGGGCCGCCGCCGATGACGGCCACGCGCAGCGCCCGGTGCCCCGGGGACGGCGCCGGGTGCACCGCGGTCACGGCCTGCTCACCTGCCCCGCCAGGACGGCGGGCGCTTCTCGGTGAAGGCCGCGTGGAACTCCTGGTAGTCCTCGCCGTGCATCAGCAGCGCCTGGGTGGCGGCGTCGAGTTCGACGGCGCCGGACAGCGGGAGGTCCAGCTCGGCGGTGAGCAGCGCCTTGGTCTGTGCGTGGGCGAGCGCGGGACCGTCCGCGAGCCGCCGGGCCAGTGCGTCCGCGGCCGATCCGGCCGCGCCCTCCTCGGCCAACTGGCTGAGCAGGCCGATCCGTTCCGCCTCCGGTGCCCGCACCGGCTCCCCCAGCATCAGGATGCGGGTGGCGTGGCCGAGCCCGACCACCCGGGGCAGCAGGTAAGCAGCGCCCATGTCCCCGCCGGAGAGGCCGACGCGGGTGAAGAGGAAGGCGAACCGCGCGGTGGGGTCGGCCACCCGGAAGTCCGCCGCGAGTGCGAGCACCGCGCCCGCGCCCGCCGCCACCCCCTGCACGGCCGCCACCACGGGGAACGGCGCCTCCCGCAGGGCGCGGACGACCTGGCCGGTCATCCGGTTGAACTCCAGCAGCCGGGCGGTGTCCATCCGCAGGGTGGCGCCGATGATCTCGTCCACATCGCCGCCCGAGCAGAACCCGCGCCCCTCGCCCGCGAGCACCAGGGCCCGGGTGCGGTCGCGGTGCGACAGTTCGGCGAGCAGGTCGCGGAGGTCGGCGTACGCCTCGAAGGTGAGCGCGTTCAGTTTCTCCGGCCGGTCGAGCGTCACGGTGGTGACGCCCTTCTCCTCGGCGACCCGCAGATGCCGCCATTCCTCGGTGCGCTGCGCAGATCCGGTGAACGGGCTCATTCCGCGGCCTCCGTCGCTCCGTCGGCAAACCGTCGGCCTCCCGCCAGGTCGGTCGGGCCGGCCACCGCGTCGAACGTATCACTGGGATATGACTGTCGTCACGAGTGCGCGATAGACAGTACGGGTCAGGACCCCATCGCCGCCGCAGCACGCTCCGCCCTCACCTGTCATCCGATCGGGGGACCGCAGAGGTGCGGGAACGGTTCGTCTCACAGGGGCGTGCATACGGTCCCCGACATGCGAGCGGCACAGCACGGCGGCGCAGCTGCCGCGACCCTGGACGGCCGTGCGGACGGCATCGACGGCCCCGCGGACGGCCCCGGCCACCCCGGCGGGCCCGGCGACACCGCGAAGTTCCCCCGCGCCTCCGCCGACGGCACCGCCGTCGGGCCGGAAGGGGCCGCACGGGCACCTGCCGTCAGCGCCCTGCACCTGTCCGCCTTCCGCGCGCTGCGCACCCGCACCGTCCCGCTGGGGCCGGTCACCGTGCTGACGGGGCCCAGCGGCAGCGGCAAGTCCACCGTCCTGGAGGCGTACGAGGCGCTGGCCCGGCTCGGCCAGGGCAGCACGCTGGACGAGGTATTCGGCACACCGTCCGCCCCGCCCGCGGGGCACTCGCCCTACGTACCGCGGACCGCCAGGCCCGACCGACAGGGACGGCGCGGCTTCCGGCTCGGCTGCACCGTGGCGGGCCCGGCCGGAGTGCTCCGCTTTGACGTCGCCGTCCAGGCGGAACCCGAACTGCGCGTCGTGGGCGAACGGTTGTCCGCGCACTCCGGCGAGACGCTGCTGTCCACGGCACTGCGGGACCCGGCCCGGCGCGCGGTCGCGGCCACCTGCCCGGCGGCGGGCCCGTCCCGGACCCTGCGGATGCCCGACGACCGGCTGACCCTGCCGCTGCTGCCGCTGCGGGTCGCCGGGACGACACCCGAGGAACAAGTGCTGCTGGAGGCGGTCGAGCAGGTCGTGGTCGCGCTGCGCTCGGTCTTCGCCTGTGCACCGGTGCCCGCGCGGATGCGGCAGCCGGTGACGGCCCGGGACGGGAGGCTGCGCGGCGACTGCCGCAACCTCGCGGACGTCCTGCGCCGCACCGGATCGGAGTGCGGCACCCGGCACGCGGCCCTGCTGACCGCGGTGCGGGAGGGCTGCGCCGGGCCGGTCGCCGAGCTGCGCGCGGAACCGGCCGGGCCCGGCCGCGGGCAGGAGTCGGAGCTGGTGCGAGGCGTCCTGGTGCGGGACGACGGCGGGCCGGGCACGCCCCTGGAGTGGCTGGGCGAGGGCGAGTTGCGGTTCACCGCGCTGGCGCTCGTCCTGCTGACCGGACCCGGGGTGCTGTCGGTGGACACGGTGCACGAGGTACCGGCGGCGCGGCAGGCGCTCACGGTGCTGGCGGACGGCGCGGACCGGGAGCTGGACGGGCGGCAGGCGGCCGGACTCCTGGCGCTCGCCCGGCGGATGGCCGAGCGCGGCCATGTACGGCTGCTGGCCACGAGTACCGCCGGCGGCGCACTGGCCCGGGAGGCGGCGTCGACCGGCGGGCCGCTGCTGGTAGACCTTGGAGGGTGAACGCAGAGCACGACGACGCAGACGAGGCACACACCGGCGCCGCTGAAGGGGCCGGTGGCCACCGGGAGACTCCCCGCACGGTCGCGGAACTCCAACGACGACTCGCCCGGTTCGCCGAGGCA
Source organism: Streptomyces sp. AA1529 (assembly GCF_000280905.1). GTDB lineage: Bacteria > Actinomycetota > Actinomycetes > Streptomycetales > Streptomycetaceae > Streptomyces. Next base: position 42,766 of record NZ_ALAP01000059.1, read on the forward strand.
CGGGACTGGGGGCAATACCACACCCCCAAGAACCTGGCGGCGGCGCTGAGCGTGGAGGCTGCCGAACTGGTGGAGATCTTCCAGTGGTTGACCCCGGAGCAGTCGGCACGGGTGATGGCGGACGCGGAGGGCGCCGCGCGGGTCGAGGACGAGGTCGCGGATGTCCTCGCGTATCTGCTCCAGTTCTGCCACGTGGTGGGGGTCGACCCCCTCGCGGCGCTGGAAGCGAAGATCGAGAGGAACGAATCGCGTTTCCCGAAGCCCGGAACCGGTCACTCTATGGAGTGAAGAACTTCGAGGCACGAGCCTTTTATCCACGATATTCCGAAACCTCCTGGCGGAGCTGGCCCAATTCAGTCACGCTGGGTGACGACCAGTGAGGGGTAGGCAGATGGACGCAGGCCGGCTCATCGCCGCCACACGCCAGGCCCTCGCGCTCAGCGCGGACGTGTCCGACACTCTCGCCGAGGCATGGCAGGCGCAGGCACTCGCGGCGGCGGTCGGCAGCCATCTCGCGGTCAGCGGCCCCCCGGCGGTCCGGTCCGAGGCGCTGGGCCTGAGCGAGGTGGGCGGCAGGGCCAACGGCTCCAGGAACCAGGCGATGCGGGCCGGAGCGGTGCGCGCGGCCCAGCTCTCGGAGATCGACGACCCCCGGCGCACACTGGACGACCTGGGCGCGCTCCTGGGCGAGGCGGGGGTCGCCCTGGTCGGCGTCGCGGTCACGGCGGAGGAGGAGACGCTGTACTGGCAGTGCATGGAGGCCATCGACGCGGCCGACGAGTCGGGCGACCGGATCGCCGCGATCCTCCGCACCCTGGCCATGCGGGAACGCGGCAGCCTGGCCTGACCGCACGGCGACCGCGGCTCTACTCCCCGCAGCCGGCGACGAGTTCGTACCCGGCCTCGTCCACCGCCTCGCGGACGGCCGCGAGGCCGGGAAGCGCGGTGCCGAGGAGGGTGACGGTGTCGCGCTCGACGTCGACCAGCACCTCGGCGACCCCCGGGAGCCGGCCCAGCTCCGCGGTGACGGCCTCGGCGCAGTGGCCGCAGGCCATCCCCAGCACCGTGTAGCTGCGGCCGCGGGCACCCGGCGCGCTCACGCGGCGGCCTCCGGTGCGTCCGGGAGATGCCGGGTCCCCTCCGGGACGTGGCGGGTGAGCATCCTGGCCCGGCGCAGCCGCCCGTCGGGGGTGAACCGGCCGAAGAAGCAGACCTCGATCGCGAACTCCCGCTTCCCGTCTCGCACCTGCATCGTGTACCGCGCGGCGAGCCGGTCCCCGGCCGTCAGCGCCTCGTGGACGGTCATCTCGAGCTTCGGCCGCCGTTTGCGGGTGGGGCGGGTGTGGGCGACCAGTTTCGCGCGGTCCATCCGGTGGCCGTCGGCGATCTGCTCGACGTCGGGCGTGTGGAAGCGGTCGACGATCGCCGCCGCCTCCTCGTCGCCACAGTCGCCGCCGTCGCCGCCGACGAGTGCGGCGTGGAACCCCGTGACGAAATCGGCGATGAAGCGCCGGGGTTCGGTGGTGCCGAACGGGCTCATGCGACCTCCAACTCCTAGAACTCTTACACGTTGTATGAATTGCACCGTAGCTGTTCGGCGGCATCTTTGACAAGGTGTAAGAGATGTCTCCTTCTCCGTCGTCTCCGTCCCCCTCTCAGGACCGCTCCCGCAACCGCCGTGCCGACGCCCGCCGCAGCAGGGCGTCGATCCTGGACGCGGCGATCCGGCTGCTGAACGAACGCCCGGACGCCAGCGTCGAGGCCGTCGCCACCGCGGCGGGCGTGACGCGGCAGACCGTCTACGCGCACTTCCCCTCCCGGGAGCGGCTGCTGGCCGCGACGCTGGACCGGCTCACCGAGCGGACCGCCGCCGCCATGGCCGCCGCCGAACCGGACTCCGGCCCGGCAGCCGAAGCGCTGCTGCGGCTGCTGGACGCGGCCGAGCGGTGCACCGCCGAACACCCGGGGCTCGTCCGGGCCGCGGCGGCGCTGCCGACGGACGCGCGGGAGGACGCGGAGCGGCACGTGGCCGTCGCCGAGTTGCTGGAGCGGGTCGTCCGGCGCGGCCGGCACGACGGCGAGTTCGACGACGGGCTTCCGGCGGACTGGCTGGTCTCCGCCGTCATCGCCCTCGCGCACACCGCGAGCGAGCAGGCGGAGGCCGGACGGCTGTCCCCGGACCGGGCCCGCGAGGTCCTCCGCACCAGCCTGCTCCGCCTTCTGGGGACCGGCTCCGGTCGGGCCGCGGAGGGCGCCGGGACCGGTGGGACCGGCGGGGGCGAGGCCCGGGACGGCTGAAGCAGGTCCGGCACGACCGGGGCGGGCGCACCGGCCCGAGCCGGTGCCCGCGCTCCGCGACGCCGTGCGACCAGGCAATATAGGGGCATGCGACTGCGAATCTTCACCGAGCCCCAGCAGGGGGCCGACTACGACACGCTGCTGAAGGTCGCGAAGGCCACCGAAGACCTCGGCTTCGACGCGTTCTACCGCTCCGACCACTATCTGGCCATGGGCGACTCCGACGGACTGCCCGGACCCACCGACGCCTGGATCACCCTGGCCGGGCTCGCCCGGGAGACCAGCCGCATCCGGCTGGGCACGCTCATGACCGCCGGGACCTTCCGGCTGCCGGGGCCGCTGGCCATCCAGGTGGCCCAGGTGGACGCCATGTCCGGCGGCCGCGTCGACTTCGGCCTCGGCGCGGGGTGGTTCGAGGCGGAGCACACCGCCTACGGCATTCCCTTCCCCAAGGAGAAGTTCGGCCGGCTGGAGGAGCAGCTCGCGATCATCACCGGGCTGTGGGAGACCCCGGTGGGTGAGACGTTCAGCCACCAGGGCACCCACTACCAGCTCACCGACTCCCCCGCGCTGCCCAAGCCGCGCCAGGAGCACATCCCGGTCCTGGTGGGCGGCTTCGGGGCCACGCGCACGCCGCGGCTGGCCGCGCGCTACGCGGACGAGTTCAACGTGCCCTTCGGCTCCCTCGCGGACACCGAGCGGCAGTTCGACCGGGTGCGGGCCGCCGCCCGGGAGCGCGGCCGCGACGCCGCGGACCTGGTGTACTCCAACGCGCTGGTGGCCTGTGTGGGCAGGGACGACGCGGAGGTGGCCCGCCGCGCGGCGGCCATCGGCCGCGAGGTGTCCGAGCTGAAGGAGAACGGACTGGCGGGCACGCCGGAGGAGGTCGTGGACCGGATCGGCCGGTTCGGCGAGCTGGGCAGCTCCCGCGTCTACCTCCAGATCCTCGACCTGGGCGACCTGGACCACCTGGCACTGATCGCGGACCAGGTGCAGGCCAAGCTGTCGTGACCCCGCACCCCGCGTCCCCGCTCGCCCGGGCGCTCGACCGGGGCACCGTACTGCTGGACGGCGGGCTCGCCGACCAGTTGGCGGCCCAGGGCAACGACCTCGGCGACGAGCTGTGGTCGGCCCGCCTGCTGGCCGAGGCGCCCGGGGAGGTCGAGGCCGCGCACGCGGCGTACGTCCGGGCCGGGGCGCGGGTGCTGATCACCGCCAGCTACCAGGCGTCGTTCGAGGGCTTCGGGCGCCGCGGCCGGGATGCGGCGCAGGCCGCGGCACTGTTCCGGCGCAGCGTGGAGCTGGCGCGGGCGGCGGCGCGGGGCGCGACCGGCGAGCAGGTGTGGGTCGCGGCCTCGGTCGGCCCCTACGGCGCGGTGCTCGCGGACGGCAGCGAGTACCGGGGCCGGTACGGACTGGGCGTCGCGGAGCTGGCCGACTTCCACCGGCCGCGGATCGAGGCGCTGGCTGCGGCGGAGCCGGACGTCCTCGCACTGGAGACGGTGCCCGACGCGGTGGAGGCCGAGGCCCTGCTGCGGGCCGCGGCGGACTGCGGGCTGCCGGTGTGGCTGAGCTGCACGGTGGCGGGCGGGCGCACCCGTGCGGGGCAGCCGCTGGCCGAGGCGTTCGGGCCCGCCGCCGGCAATCCGCAGGTGCTCGCGGTGGGCGTGAACTGCTGTGCGTCCGAGGAGGTGGACGCGGCGCTGGAGGCGGCCGCGCGCGCGTGCCCGGGGGTGCCGCTGGTCGCCTATCCGAACAGCGGCGAGGGCTGGGACGCGGCACGGGCCCGCTGGACGGGGTCGCCGTCGTTCGCGGCGCGGCGGGTTCCGGGGTGGGTGGCGCGCGGGGCCCGGCTGGTCGGCGGCTGCTGCCGGGTGGGGCCGCGGGACATCGCCGCGGTGGGGCGGATGCTGCGGCAGGACGGCTGAATCGGGCGGGGCACGTGCGGCGGCGGGGCCTGCCGGCTCCTCGCGGTGCGCGGGGCGCTCCGTCAGGATGAGCGCATGGGATTCCATGTCGACTCCGAGACCGGGCGGCTGCGCCGCGTCATCGTGCACCGGCCGGGGCTCGAACTCAAGCGGCTCACCCCCACCAACAAGGACGAGCTCCTCTTCGACGACGTGCTGTGGGTGCGCCGGGCGCTGGAGGAGCACGACGCGTTCGCCGGTACGCTGCGCGAACTCGGCGTCGAGGTGCATCTGTTCGGGGATCTGCTGGCGGAGGCGCTCGATGTCCCCGCCGCCCGCGCGCTGGTCCTGGACCGGGTCTTCGACGAGAAGGAGTACGGGCTGCTGGCCACCGACCATCTGCGGGACTCCTTCGACCGGCTGCCGACGGCCGAGCTGGCCGAGGCGCTGATCGGGGGCATGACCAAGCGGGAGTATCTGGAGCGCTGTGCCGAGCCGGCGTCGGTGCGCTTCCATGTGATGGACGAGGACGACTTCCTGCTGGCCCCGCTGCCCAACCACATCTTCACCCGGGACACCTCGGCGTGGGTGTACGACGGGGTGTGCATCAACGCGATGCGCTGGCCGGCGCGGCAGCGCGAGACCGTCCACTTCGAGGCCGTCTACCGGCACCATCCGCTGTTCGCGGCTGCCGCGGACGGCGGTTCCGGCGGCGGTTTCCACACCTGGGCGGGTGGCCAGTCGGCGTACCCGGCCACCATCGAGGGCGGCGACGTGCTGGTGCTGGGCAACGGCGCGGTGCTGGTCGGGATGAGTGAGCGGACCACCCCGCAGGCCGTGGAGACGCTGGCGCACGGGCTGTTCGCGCAGGGCTCGGCCCGGTCGATCGTCGCGCTGGACATGCCCAAGCGACGGGCCTTCATGCATCTGGACACGGTGCTGACGATGGTCGACGGGGAGACCTTCACCCAGTACGAGGGGCTGGGCATGCTGCGCTCGTACACGATCGAGCCGGGGTCCGGCGCCCAGGAGCTGAAGGTCTCCGACCACGCACCGGAGCACATGCACCGGGCCGTCGCGGCGGCGCTGGGGCTGGACCGGATCCGGGTGCTGACCGCGACGCAGGACGTGCGCTCCGCCGAGCGGGAGCAGTGGGACGACGGCTGCAACGTGCTGGCCGTCGAGCCGGGTGTCGTGGTGGCCTACGACCGGAACGTGACGACCAACACGCACCTGCGGCGGCAGGGTGTCGAGGTGGTGGAGATCCCCGGTGGCGAGCTGGGGCGGGGGCGCGGCGGGCCGCGCTGTATGAGCTGCCCGGTGGAGCGCGACCCGGTCGTATAGGAATTCGGTGTGCCGTATATAATTGCGGACAGCATTGCACGCGCGCACCTAGGAGCCCCCATGGCAGCAGACCTCACCGGCCGCCACTTCCTCAAGGAGCTGGACTTCACGCCGGAGGAGTTCGGCGGCCTGGTCTCCCTGGCCGCCGAGCTGAAGGCGGCGAAGCGGGAGGGCACCGAGCAGCCGCGGCTGCGGGGCCGGAACATCGCGCTGCTCTTCGAGAAGGCCTCCACCCGCACGCGCTGCGCCTTCGAGGTCGCCGCCGCCGACCAGGGAGCGCACACCACCTACCTGGACCCGGCCGGCTCACACCTGGGCGTGAAGGAGTCCATAAAGGACACCGCACGCGTGCTCGGGCGGATGTTCGACGGGATCCAGTACCGCGGCAGCGGCCAGGAGAAGGTCGAGGAGCTGGCCGCGCACGCGGGGGTGCCGGTCTTCAACGGGCTCACCGACGCGTGGCACCCCACCCAGATGCTCGCCGACGTGCTCACCATGACCGAGCACGCACCGGGCGCGCCCGGCCGGCCGCCGGCGGAGCTCGCGTACGCGTACCTGGGCGACGCGCGCAACAACATGGGCAACTCCTACCTGGTCACCGGGGCGCTGCTGGGGATGGACGTACGTATCGCGGCCCCGCGCCCGCTGTGGCCCGAGGAACCGGTGGTCGCCCGGGCCCGCGAAGTGGCCGGGCGCACCGGCGCGCGGATCACCCTGACCGAGGACGTGGCCGAGGGCGTCGCCGGAGCCGACTTCCTCGCCACCGACGTCTGGGTCTCCATGGGCGAGCCGCAGCAGGCGTGGGCCGAGCGGATCGCACTCCTGAAGCCGTACGCGGTGACCATGGACGTCCTGCGGGCCACCGGGAACCCCGAGGTGCGCTTCCTGCACTGCCTGCCGGCCTTCCACGACCTGGGCACGGCGGTGGCGCGGGAGATCCACGAGCAGCACGGGCTGACCTCGCTGGAGGTCACCGACGAGGTGTTCGAGTCGCCGTACTCGGTCGTCTTCGACCAGGCCGAGAACCGGCTGCACACGATCAAGGCCGTGCTGGTGGCCACGCTGGGCTGAGGCCGGCCGGACACCCGGCCGGCCGAGCACACCGAAGCCGGCCGGGCGCCCGCCACCCGTACAGCTGTGCGCATAGTCATACGGTTATCCGCGAGATCATGCAGCCGCGGCACTTACGATGGAGGGCACCTCGAAGGGTCCGGGCACCCGCCCGGACCCTTCCCTTGTGTCCCCGTGCCAGGCATCCCTGCGCACGTCCCGCGTGTGCGCCCACCCCCCGCACACCCCCGCACCACCCTGGAAGTCCCATGCCCCGCACCGGCCTGCGCCTGAAGTCCCCCGATCAGCTGGTCGCCGAGTCCGGCGCCGATCCGGAGGGGCACGGCCTCAAGCGCACCCTCGGCCCGTTCCAGCTCGTGTGCTTCGGCGTCGGCGCGATCGTCGGCACCGGCATCTTCGTCGGCCTGTCCGACACCGTCGCCGAGGCCGGTCCCGCCGTCCTCGTCTCGTTCGTCCTGGCCGCACTGACCTGCGTCTTCACCGCCTTCTCCTTCGCCGAGCTGGGCAGCGCCATCCCGGTCTCGGGCAGCTCCTACTCCTACGCCTACGCCGCACTCGGGGAGCGTGCGGCGTTCCTGGTGGGCTGGTGCCTGCTGCTGGAGTACGGCGTCTCGGTCTCCGCCGTCGCGATCGGCTGGGGGCAGTACCTCAACGAACTGCTGGAGAACACCGTGGGGGTGCGCATCCCGGCCGCCCTCGCCGACGCCCCGGGGCACGGCGGCGTCGTCAACGTGCCCGCGGTGGTCGTGATGCTGCTCGCCGCCGTGCTGCTGGTGCGCGGCGTACGGGAGAGCGCCCGGGCCACGGCCGCGATGGCCGTGATCAAGGTCGGCATCCTGGTGCTCTTCTGCGCCATCGCCTTCACCGCCTACGACGCCGGGAACCTCTCGCCGTT
>NZ_ALAP01000060.1 GCF_000280905.1 Streptomyces sp. AA1529
ACTTGGTGGCCGACGGGCGGCTCGGCACGGTCGCGATGCGGCTGCCGGACCGGTCGGTCCGGGAGTTGAGCATCGAGGAGGCCGTCGCGGTCGTGGCGGCGGACGTGGCGCGGGAGAAGCTCGACAAGAGCGTCCCGCTGGTGGTGGTCACCCCGTTCGCGACCGCTCATGACCTGCTGCTGCTGCGGATGCTCGCGGGCGAGACCGGCCACCAGGTGTGGGCACACAGCGGGACGATGACCTTCTCCTACGACAGCGGCAGGCTGCGGATGATCGTGCGTGCCGGTCAGTTCGTGGGCGAATGGATCGGGGTGGAGCCCGCCATGGCTCCGGCCCCGGGCGACACACCGCCGGCCGAGGACTGGTACTGGGAGCAGCGCAACCAGGTCATCACCAGCTCGAAGACGGGGCGGCCCCTCGCAGCCGCATCGTTCGATTCCGAGTTGCACGACCCGGGGTTGGACGAGTTCCTCCCCCTGCTCGATCAGCAGAAGACGTTCTGGCACTTCAACCCCGCGACCGGCTCCCGGCTCGCCGAGGAGCCGCTGCCCACCCCGGCGGGCCTCTCCGAGGAGGACGCCGACCATCAAGAGGGGCACGGCAGCCCCGGCGTGCTCCTGCAGTCCCTGTGGCGGGGCGGCTCCGTCGAGGTCGACGGGCAGCGGATCGAGAGCCTGGCCGCCCGCTTCGCCGAGCTGTTCAAGGGACGCTGGCACGGCATGATGCGCTGTTGGGCGGCTGTCGCCCCCGACGTCAGCGCTCCCGGCGGCAGCCGGGGACACGGGGCGTCCGGCCCAGTGCCGTTCGTCGTGGATCCGCTCCGCGACCTCTCCGCGGCACAGCGGACGGCCAACGGCATGCAACGCTATGTGCGCGGTGCCGAAGGCCTCTACGTTGCTCTCAACCGAGGCGGCGAGTGGTCCCACGGTCTGTCCACCGATGCTCGCGGCCGCCGCCGGCGCTGGCAGATCTTCCGCCCCGAGCCGAGTGGTACCCGACTGGACCCATGGGCCCGGGAGCTGGGGTTGCACACCGGAACCGGCGAGGCGACCGCCGAGGTGCGCGAGCAGGTCCTGGTCCAGCTGCGGGCGCTGAAGCTGACGTTCGGCCGGGACGTGGAGGACACGGACGGGTTCCCGGACCTGCTGGCGGGCGTCGCGGCGCTGGAGCGGATGTGGGAGACGGAGTTCGGTGCCGCGGGTGGCTTCACCCTGGACGCCTTCCGGCGGACCGTCGCGGCTCACCCGCAGGGCCGGCAGGGCGTGGACCGGGCCGGCTACCGCGCCGTGCTGAAGGCCGCCCGGGAAGCCGCTCCGGACACCGCGCTGACCGCGTTCGCGCCGCTGCCGACGGTGACGGAGGCCGCCGCCTGGCTGACGCGGGAGTGGGGCTCCTACGAGTCGGCGACCAGGACGGTCCTCCGCCCGGCTGACACCGGCGCGCGGGAGGTCTCCCGGCTGTTCTGGGCGGCGGTCAAGACACACGACGCGCTGCAGGGGCTCGGCCAGGAGGAGTTGGAGGCCCGCAGCAGCAGGGTGCTGCACCTGGGCGCCCAGGGCGAGACCGCGGACGACGCGCAGGTCGGGAAGATGCGCTCCCTGCTCACCCGGGCGTTCGCGCGTGGCCGCGACGCCGCGGACCCGGACGTGGCCGCCGCCTACCACCTCGACGAGGGCGGGGTCGTCGAGGAGGGGACGGCGCTTCCCTCCACCCGGTACACCGACGGCACGTCCGGGGAAGGGCGCGACTTCCGCGACGAGGCGCCGAGTGTGGACCTGACACGGGTCGAGAGCGGGGACGGCACCCAGGAGCCGGCCCCGTGGATCGGCAAGGACCCGGACGGCAACGACACGCCGCCGCCCTACCTGGTGCGTGCCGTGGTCGACCCGGCCGACACACGGCACCTCCTCCTCGAATACAGCGGCATGACCCTGCGGGTGACGCACGGCGAGTTCGTCGAGCTCCTCGCCGCGGACCTCGTGCTGCGCGCGAAGGAACTGCGCACCGACCTGGTGCTGGACATCCCCGAACTGGACCGACTGGTGCCCGGGCTGGCGAGCCGGATCGCGCAGCACCTCGGCCGGCACGTGTGGTCGACCGCGCTGCCGACCGGCCTCTCCAGAAGCGGCGGGGACGGCAGCTCGCTGCTCGGCACGCGGCACCCGTCCGGTGCTTCCGGCACCGCCTCCGGCCCGGCCTGGACGGAGAACGTGCCCGTCGACCCGGCGGAGCCGGTGGAGGCCCCGCGCCCGGTGCCGGACCCGGTGCCCGAACACGCGCCGCTGCCGGGCGAGCCCGCCGCCGCGCTGCCGCGGCGCCCGGCCCCGACGGCGCCCGCCGCACCGGCCGCCTCCGGGCCGGGAAGCATGGCCGCCACCCGGGTCATCACCCTGGCCAGGACGGCGGACGTCTCGCCGGGCCTCACGGCTCGCGGACGCACGGTGACCACGTCGTCCGACGCCGCTTCCACCGTGTCCAAGGCCCCGGAGTCCTCGGATTCCTCCGTCTTCTCGGGGCCCTCCCGCTCCTCGTCGGCCTCGTCCGAGCCCGGTCCCGACGTGCGAGCGACCGCCCGCAAGGCGGCCATGACCCGGTCCGGCACCGGCGAACCGATGCAGGGCCTGGAGATGACCGGCGGTGCGCCGATTCCCGCCCCTGCTCCCGCGCCGCACACCGAGCCGGTCGGCGCCAGGCCGGTGCGGCCGCTGCCGAAGGCAGTGGTCATGCCGATCGTCGCGGGCTCGGCCACTCCCCAGGGCTCCCCGGCCAACCGGCAGTTGGCGGCCCAGGTGGCCATGACCGGGCTGCGCAACCACGCGCTGCGGGTCTCCCTGCCGGAGATCGTCGTCACCGGGTACGGGGCCGACGCGCCACGTGACACCGGCCGCAACCCGTTCCGCGGCGCGCAGCGGCTCGGGACCGAGCGCGCGGAGGCCGCCCAGGAGGAGTTCCTGCAGCTGCTCGACGAGCAGCTGACGAGCCGGCAGTCCGGTGTGCCGCATGAGCTGCGGCTGAAGGCGGCCGATTTCCTGCTGGTGGCCACCGGGCGGGCCCGCGTGCACCAGGGCGACCCGGTGCTGACCGAGCTGGCGGACATGGCCGGGACCGAGGACATCGAACGGCAGGTGACGATCGAGTTCCAGCACGACCGGGACGCGGCGGCCGTCGAGATGCTGGACGAGCTGCGCCGGACCGACCGGCGGCTGGACGGCGCACCGCTCGACCTGGACAAGGCGGCGCGGCGGATTCTGCACCTGGCCGACGATGCGGCCGTGAGCGCGGAACAGCGCGCCGAGCTGTACGAACTGTGCTGGACCGCGGGGCGGGCGAACCAGGTGACGGGCATGGCGGGGCTGGCCGCCCTGCACCTGGAGCGCGGCCTGGGCGTCCTGGCCCCCGACCGCAGGCGCCACTTCCGCAACGCCACCTCGACGCAGCGGCTCCCCGGCCTGAACTGGAGCGAGCAGCAGGTCGCCCACCTGGACACCAGCCGGCTCCGGCTGCGCGACCGGGACGGGACGCCCGGCTACGCGGAACACTGGAAGACGAGGACACCGTGGCGGCAGCACCCGCGGCCCTATGTCGTGGCGGCCGACATGCGGGACGGAAAGTTCGCGGTCCGGCTGGACGACGACCGGGAACTGCTCATCGACTTCGAGGAGCTCACCGAGCTGGTGGCACTCGACGTGCGGGCCCGGAGGCTGCCGCCGGGTACCGAGATCGTGCTGGCCGTCCCCCACGCCGGTGACGGGCTGCTGCACCACGGACCGCGGCGGCTGGCGGACCGGACCGGGATGACGGTGCACGCGCACAGCGGCGAGGCCCGGCTGACCGAGGCGGAGGGCGCGTCCGCGGTCGTCGTCGTCCGCCACCGGGGCAGGCCGACGGGCGACTGGGTGCCCAGCCGCCCCGGCCTGGGACTCGACCCGCGCGAGGGCGATCCGCTGGCCGAGTTCCGCCAGGCGCTGACCCAGGCCATCATCAGCCTGCGGACGGGTCTGCAGATCGGGCGACGCTCCTTCAACGTGCGCAACCTCGTCGACCACAGCTTCGAGGAGTCGAGCCGGCACCTCGACACGATCACGGAGGCCGTGCACTACGACCCCGTGACGCAGACGTACTCCGAGCCGTTCACCATGGAGGCGCCCGGCAGCCTGGACGACGCGTTCTTCGAGGACACCCACGGCGATCCGCGCGGGCTGATCCTCGCCCTGCGCGACGGCCTCACCAGGAATCTGTTCAAGCGCGAGAGCTGGCCCCGGTGGCACCGGCGCAAGAGTGTGACGGAACGGCCCCGCCGCTGGCTGGACATCCAGGGATGCCAGACGGGTGAGTACCGGGATGTCTCCGTACCGGCCGTGCGGGACGCCAACACCGCCGAGGAGCCGTTCGTCGCGGATCCGCTCACCCAGGTCCCCTATGGGCAACGGATCGCGAACGAGCTGGAGATGCCGGTACGCGCCGGCACCGGATCCGGGGCGCTCGAGGAGATCGACGGCCGCTGGGTCCGGGTGCTGCACACCGACGCGTGGGGCCGCAAGAGCCGGATCGTCATCTTCCTGCCGGAGCCCAAGGGCGCCGAACTGGACAGGCTGGCCGAGACGGTCGGCTGGCACGACGGCAGGGGTGAGGCGCCCGCGGAGACACGGGCACGGGTGCTGCGCGGGGTGCGGGCACTGCGCCTGGTGTTCGGCTGGAACGTCGAGGCTGAGGCGGCCGACCACGGCGGCTATACGGAGCTGCTGCGCGGGTTCGCGGCGCTGGACGACATGTGGCGCGCCGATGACCGGTTCGCCGACGTGGGCCGGTTCACGATGGACATGTTCCACCGGGTGGTGGCCGCCAGGCCGGAGGGCGGTGCCGATCCGGACGCGGCGGCCTACCGTGCGCTGCTGTCGGCGGCCCGGGCGCAGCCGCCGGGCACGTCGTTGCGGGACTTCGTACCGGGGCTCCCGGCCGCGGTGGACCGGGCGGTCGCCTGGACGCGGCAACCGGGTGTGCATCCGCGAGCCGAGGCCGCCGACGTGCTGCGGCGGACCGAGGACCAGGTGGGTCCCGCGGCGCTGTCGCGGCTCTTCTGGGCGCGGGTCGAGGCCGAGGAGACGCTGGAGCGGCTCGGAGCGCAGGACGTCGACGCGCTGATCCCGAAGGTGCTCGGCACCGACCCGTCCGTCGCGCCGGACGAGACGCTGCGCGCGAACATGCGGGGCGCCTTCACCGCCACGTACGCTGCCGGCTGGAACGGGTCCGACCCCGATGTGGTCGCCGCCTACCGGCTGACGCGGCTGGGGGCCCACGGCACGGACACCGAACTGCGGACGGCCAACACCGCCGAGACGCTGGACATGCTGAAGAAGGAGAGCGAGGACAACCGGCGGGCCGGACGTCGCGTCGAGGACTTCTCCTCCGATCTGTACGACGGGCTGGGACGTGACTTCGGGCCCGAGCCGAAGCCTGCCAGGGTCGACCTGTCCCAGATCCACACACCGAACGGACTCCGCGACACGAAGTGGATCTCCCCACAGGACAACGTGACGACCTCCCCGAAGCCGGTCCTGGTCCGGGCGGTCACCGACCCGGGCCGTCCGGGCATCTTCCGCGTCCGGCTGGGCAACGTGGACCACGAGGTATCACTCGGCGTCTTCCTCGAACTGCTGGCGACGGACCGCGAGCTGATGAAGGCCGAGGCCGATGCCCCGATCGTGCTCGCGCTGACCGGGCTGGACGCCGATGCCGCGAGGACGGCGAGGCGGTTCGCGGACCGGCTCGCCCGGACGGTGTGGTGGACGCGAGAGCCGGTGGACCTGTCGGAGACGGGTGACAACGGACTGCCGGTGCTCACGGTGCGCCCCGGCCCGCTCGGGTCGTCCGTGCTCCCGGACGGCGGCTGGCGGCGGACGCTGCCGCGCCGCCGCGGCCCTCAGGGGGCGCCGTCGTCCGTGCCGCGCTCGGCGGCGTCGTCCGCTCCCGAGACCTCGCGGGGTCCCTCGTCCGCTTCGCCGACCGCGCCGTCCGTGCCGTCGGACCCGGCACGCGCCGGGGTGCGCGCGGCCCTGGGCGGGGTGACCGCAGACGAGCTGTACGCGCGGGACGTCTTCGACCCGGAATCGGAAGCGGAATCCGAGGACGAGGCCGTGCTCTCGGACGACGGCTCTTCCGTCGCCTCGGCGGCGGACACCCTCGCGACCTCGGTGGACGGTTCCTCCGTCGGCCCGGGCGAGGGGTCCCCGGCCGCCGGCCGCCGGCGGGGGGACCACGGCCGGGAGGAGGCGCTCGGCCGACGTCGGGCACGGGAGCTGACCCGCTCCTCGCAAGGGCAGCCGATGCCGGGACTGGGGGCGGCCGCTGCCAGTTCCTCCGCCCCGGTGTCGCCGGTGCCGGCGCCCACGGCGCCGCCCGTCGCGTCGATGTCGGCCCCGGCGTCGCCCGTCCTGGCACCGACGGTGGCACCGCCGCTCCCGGGAGTCTCGATCCTCCCGCCGCCACGGCCGGTACCGGCCGCCATGATGGCGCCGTTCGCACCCGCCGGCGAGCAGTTCGCCGACGGGGGGGCCGGTATCGGGAGGTTCGCGCAGCACATGGCCAGGGTCGGGCTGCGCAATCACCAGCTCGGGGTGGCGCTGCCGGGCATCGACGTCACGGCGTACGGTGCCGACGCCGTCCGCAGCGGTTCGGACAGGCGATGGCGAGCGGCCGCACAACGATCCGGTGAGCGGCGGGCGGACCGGGCCGTCGAGGAGTTCCGGCGCCGTCTGCAGACCGAACTGTGGGACCTCCAGCGCGGGCTGCCGGCCGGGGTCCGTCCGCTCAGGGCCGACGACTTCATCATCACCTCCCGGGGCGGGATAAGCGTCCCGGACGACGTCTGGGACCGGACGCTGCCGTCGCGGGTCGATCTGCACGCGGCGAGGGACCGGCAGGCCACCTTCGAAGTGCTGCTGCCCCCCGAGGCGGAGGCGGTGGAGCTCCTCAACAGGATGCACCGGCGCGACCGGCGCTGGGACGGGGCGCCGCTGGACCTCAACCATCTCGCCCGGCAGGTGCTGCATCTGGAGCAGGACGCGGTCGTCGACGCCGCGCTCCGCCAGCGGTTGCTGGCCCTGGTCGGCCGCGCCCTGAAGGCGGGCAGGACCCACGGATTCGCCCAACTGGCGGCCTTCGACCTGGAAGAGCGCGGCGTCCTGGACCCGCGCCGGAAGCAGCACTTCACCATGGGCGGGGTTCGGATTCCCGGCCTGAACTGGACTCCGATAGAGAGCATCGAGCTGAACACGGCCATCCGGTTCACCCACTGGGAGCTGGCGGTTCCGTCGGGTACGGCTTCGCCGGTGGGGTCGGTACCCGCCTCGGGCGCCACCTCGCCTGCGGGGGCGGCGTCACCCGCCGGTACGGCGTCGCCTGCGGGCGCGGCGTCACCCGCCGGTACGGCGTCGCCCACGGTCCCGGCTTCGCCTGCCGGCACGGCCTCGCCCACGGTCCCGGCGTCGCCCACGGGGGCGGCATCCCCCACGGGCGCGGTGTCCCCGGCTCCCGCGCGCAACACGAGCCAGGAGCCGACGGTCCCCTGGGACGACAGCCCGGCTTCGAGGCCCTACGTGGTGGCGGGAGTGGGCGGACCCCAGCACGTCGTGGTGAGCCTTCCGGACGGCTCCGAGCTGACCGTCGGTTACGAGGAATTCGTCGAGCTGATCGCGGCCGACCCGGCGCTGCGTGCCCTGCCGCCCGACAGCCCGATCGTGCTCGCCGTCCCGGACGCCGGTGCCCTGCTGCTGGACCTGCCCAGGCTGCTGGCCGAGCGGACCGGACGGACGGTGTGGGCCCACACCGCGAAGGTGCTGCTCGGCAAGAACACCCACGGTGAGTTCACCGTCGACACGTGGCACGCATGGGGCCGGCGGCAGGGCGACTGGGTGAAGAGCCTGCCCGGTACGGCATGGGATCCGCGGGACGGCGACGCGCTGGGCTGGTTCCGTCACGTACGGTCCCACGCCGTGATCAGCAGGACCACCGGTCTGCAGATCGGCCGCTCCTCGCACGACACCTTCGACATGGTGTGGAACGGGTTCGAGGACCAGCAACGGTATCTGGACCAGATCACGACGTTCGTCCATCGCAACCCCGTCACCGGGGAGTACTCCGACGAGCTGCCGCTGCCGGGGCTCGGCGACGAGAGCGACGCCACCCACGAGGACACGCACGCCGGCCCCGAGGGGCAGCAGCTGATGACACTCGACGGCCGGGGGTTCGTGCTCGCCGGATCCGCGGAACTGCGTGCCTGGTACCGCCGCAAGAGCGTGACCGGTAGCTGGATCTCGATCGGGGGGTGCTCGGTCGGTGCGTACCTGGACGCGTCCGTGCCGTGGATCAGCAACCTCACCACCCATGTCGAGAAGCCCTTCGTCCCCGATCCGCTCGCGGAGGAGCCGCAGGGCCAGCGCATCGCGAACGCGGCCCGCAAGGGCGTGCGCGCCGCCACCCGCTCCCAGGGAGTGACGAAACGGAACGGCAGGTACGTCCGAGTCCTCGATTCGGATGCCTGGGGCCGGCCCGGCGAGTGGCAGTTCTTCCTGCCGGAGCCCGAGGGCGACGAACTTGACCTGTTGGCCGACGCGGTGGGACGGCACGCCGACACGGAGGATGAGCGGGCATGGGAACGGCTGCGGACACTGCGTGCGGTGCGGGCCCTGCGGCTGACCTTCGGCCAGGACGTCGAGCGGACGGAGCCGAGAGACGCCTACCTCGGTCTGCTGCGCGGATTCGCGGCACTGGACGACATGTGGGAGGCCGACGACCGGTTCACCGGGCTGGGCCTGTTCACGATGGACATGTTCGACCGGGTGGTCGCGGAGCGCCCCGACGGCGGGCCCGGCGCGGATCGGGAGGCCTACCGAAGGGTTCTGTCCGAGGCCGCGTTCGCCGGACCCGGCGCGACGCTCGCACACTTCGTCTCGGCGCCGCCGGCGGTCGACCACGCCCTGGCGTGGCGGAAGAGCACGGACTTCGACGCGCAGGCGGCCGTCGCGCTGGACATTCAGCCGGACGAGGTGACGGAAGCGGACCGTTCGCGACTGTTCTGGGCCCGGGTCAAGGCCGAGGAGACGCTGCGCGCGCCCGGGGTGGACGTGCCCGGCCTGCTCAGAAAAGTCCTCGGCTATCCCTTGCAGTTGCCACCGACGTACTCGCACGCGCCGCTGTGGACCGCCTACACCCGGGCTTTCGCCGCCGGACGGGACGCCACCGACCCCGCGGTGGTCGCCGCGCACGAACTGGAGCTGGCCGGCGCGACGGCCGACGACACCCGCCAGGTCGTCCTGCTGGATGACGGCTGGGGCTCCGGGCGGAACTACGGCCCGGAACGACAGCACAGGCACGTGGAATTGTCCGAGATCCGGACCCCGGCCGGCCGGGAGCCCGCCAAGTGGGCCGAGGGCCCCCAGCCGCCCAGCCCCCACCTCGTGGTGGCCGACCCCGACCCCGGTGATCCCGACCGCATCGCGGTGCAGATCGCCGGGGAGAAGCGGCGCGTCACGCTCGACGTCTTCATCGAGCTGGTGGCCGCCGACCGCTCCCTGATGAACCGCGCGGCACACGTCCCGGTCGTGCTGGCTCTCCCGGAACTGGGACGACTCGCCCCCGCACTCGCGCAGCGGCTGGCCGACCGGCTGGGCCGGGACGTGTGGTGGACGAGCCTGCCGGTGAAACTGACCGAGGCCGATTCCGGCGGCCCATCCGTCCTGGAGTTGACGGACGGCCCCGCCGGCTCGCCCGCGCCGACCGTGGACGCCTGGCAGAAGACGCAGCCGCGGATTCCCGCCCTTCCGGCGGCCACGTCGTCCGGCTCCGCCCCGCAGCCGGTGCCCTCTTCCGCAGGACGTGCGGCCGTCCGTGCGGTGCCGGGCCCCGGTGTCGCGGCCCCGGACGTCCTCGACGCGCAGGTCCTCGCCCCGGAGAACCCGGACGCATCGTCGGACACGGACGACGCGGCCGCGGCCGTCCCGGACTCCTCCGCGGACCCCGCGCGGCGGCGCCCCTCCGCCCCGCCCCTCAAGTCCGCGCTGCGCGCCGAGCCGGCACCGCTGTCGAGCGCCGCGCCGGTCCCGGCGTCCGCCGGGCCGGTGCTCGCGGCCCCGGTCACCGCACCGGTCGGGAGCACCCCGGCCGCCCCGGCCACCGTGCCGGCGCGCGGCACGGGCACGGTCTCCGCGCCGCCCGCCCGCTCCTCGGCCACGTTCGTGCCGTTCTGGCGCTCCTCCACCCACCTGTCGCGCAAGGAGTGGTCGTCCATCGAGCAGTCGGCCCGCCGCGTGGCGCGGGTCGCTGTGGCGCACCGCGAACTGGGGGTCTCCCCTCAGGAGGTCGACATCGTCGGCCACAGTGACGGGTTGCCCGGCACGGCGTGGGGAGCCGAGCGGATCGGCACGGCGCGGGCGAGGGAGGTGGCCGCCGTCTTCCGGCGGGCTCTGGAGCGGGAGCTGGCCGGGCTCCAGGCGGGTCTCCCGGCCGGGCAGCGGCCGTTGCGGGCAGCGGACGTCCCGGTGCGGGCCCGGTACGGCGGACGGCGAGGCGCCGAGGGGCCGTCGCGTACCGGCGAAGCCGCGCGGCACACGGTGATCGACGTGTCCGGACCGTCGGTCGCGGACGCGCGGCACGTGCTGGACGCGTTGGCCGAGGGTGCGGCCGAGCGGTTCGGCAGGCCCCGGATGTCGCGCGAGGAACAGGCCCGGCAGGTGCTGCATCTGGCCGGCGACGCCGAGGTGGACCACTCGGTGCTCGGCGCGCTGTACACCCTGGTCGGGCAGGCGCGGACGGCCGGCCAGGCGGATTCGACGGGTGCGCTGGCCGCCTTCCACCTCGGGCAGCCCGGTGTCCTGGAGCGGCTCGGACTGGCCGCAGCGGGCCGGACGCGGTACTTCACCCACCGAGGGGAACGCATCCCCGGGCTGAACGGGGGAGAGCAGGCGGTCACCGAGTTCGACATCCTGCGCGCGTCGGCGGACGGCTCCCTGACGGGAGGCGACGCGCACCAGACGGCCCCCTGGTCCGGTGGGCGGAGCTATCCCGTCTCGGCCGCGCTGCGGGACGGTCTGGTCGGGCTGCGGTGGCCGGACGGCGCACTGCGCGAGCAGAGCATCGAGGAGACCGCCGCCGTCGTGCGTGCGGACATGGAACGTGAGGGGCTGGGACACCGCGTCCCGATCGTGTGGCCCACCCGGATGACGGGGCAGGCCGACCTCGAGCGGATCGAGTTGTTCGCGAACCTCGTCGGCCGCACGGTGTGGGTGCACAGCGGCACAGTGGACTTCCGCCCCGGCTCCGACGTGATCCGGGTGGTCCACCAGGAGGGGCGGCCGGAAGGCGACTGGCTGGCCGTCGAGCCCACCGAGCAGCCCGCGCCCGCCGAGGCGGGTCCGGACTGGGACCGGGAGACGTATCTGCGTCCCGCGGTCGGCAGGCGCAGCCACCGGCGGACCGGCACGAGCTTCTTCTCCCCGGCGGACCTGGCGGGTGCCCGGGAGGAGTTCAGCCGCGATCTGGCCCGGCAGACCGGGTTCGTGCACTACAACCCGGCCACGGGCGAGATGTCGGAGGAGATTCCGCTCCGGGGGCCGGCGCTGCAGGGCTCGGAGTACCAGGCCGAGCACCTGTTCGGGCACTCCCTGCCGGGGCGGGTGGCCCAGGCACGGCCGGACGGCACGTACGGCATGCTCGACGAGGGCGGGATCGAGAGCTGGGCCGCGCGGCTCCTGCGCCGCAGCCGCGCCCGGTGGATCAGTCTGGTGTCCTGCTGGGGCGGGGCCCCGCTCGACCTCGACGGAGCCCGTGGCCGTACCGGCCGGGGCGAGGCCGCCGGGATGCCGTTCGTCGTCAACCCGCTCCGGCACATCTCCGCGGGCCAGCGGGCCGCCAACGGCGGACGGCTGCCGGTGCGGGCCCCGGACCACATCCACGCCGTCGTCCGGGACGGCGCGGGCCGGCAGCGGCACGCGCTCTACACCGACGCGCGCGGGCGGCGCACCCGGTGGCAGTACTTCCGGCCCGAGCCGACCTCGTCGGAGCTGGGCAGACTGGCGCGGATCGCCGGGCTGCACAGCGGTCCCCGGCCGTCGTCCGAGGCGGTCCGGGAGCGCACCCTGGAGCTGGTGCGCGCACTGAAGATCACCTTCGGCCGCGACGTGGAGGACGCGGCGGACTTCCACCAACTGCTGCGCGGCGCCGCGGCCCTGGAGGGCATGTGGCGCAACGACCCGGCACTCGGGGCGTGGGGCCCGTTCACGCTGGACGCCCTCCAGCGGACGGTTGCGGCGCACCCCGCCGGGCGGCAGGGCGTCGACCAGGCCGGCTACCGCGCGGTGCTGGCGGATGCCACGCGGGCCCGCCCCGACGTCCCGCTGAGCGCCTTCGTGTCCATGCCCGCCGTGGAGCAGGCCCTCCGGTGGCTGCGCGAGACGGGCGCCGACACGCTGACCGCGCAGGCGCCGGAATCCCCCTTCACCGGGGAGGACCTGCGCTCCTGGATGTTCTGGGCGCGGGTGAAGACGTACGACGCGCTGGCCGGTGCCGAGGTGGCGGCTGTCGCCCGCAAGGTGCTGCACCTGGGCCCGGACGAGACCGTGGACGCGGCCCGCGAGGAGGAGCTCCGCCGGGTGCTCACCCGGGCCTTCGCCGAGGGCCGCGCCGCCGCCGATCCGCTCGGGGCCGTGATGGACCCGGACGTGGCCGCCGCCCACCACCTCCAGCAGGCCGGACTGCTGGGTGAGGCCACCACGGCGGGCACACTCGGCAGCGGCGACGAGACCGGCACCGCACGGGACTTCACGGGCCTGCCGGTGCTGCCGGTGGTGGACCTGACGACGGTCGAGGTGAACGGCGCACCGCAGCAGGCCCCCTGGCTCTCCCCGCGAGAGGAGGAGGTGAGCCGGCCGACGCCCAGCCTGGTCCGGGGCACGCTGGACCGGGCCGACAGGCGCTACTTCCTGCTGACCCTGCCGGACGGGACGACGCACCGCGCCCCGCACAGCGAGCTCCCGCACCTGCTGGCCGCCGACCCCGCCCTGCAGGCCCTGGACCTGGCGGTCGACCTCGTGCTGGACGTTCCGGAGCTGGACCGGTACGCGCCGGGCCTGGCCGACGACCTGGCGCAACTGCTGGGCCGCGGCGTCTGGTCGACGCCCGCCGCGACCGGTCTGCGGCCCAGCGGCCGGGACGGCAGCTCGGTGCTCACCCTCCGCCCGTCGGAGGGAGACCCGGACACCCCGCTCACCTGGACGCGGAGCGCGCCGCGCGACCCGGCCGAGCCGGTGTACGCGCCGAGCCCGGTACCGGACCCGCTGCCGGACGCGGCGCCGCTGCCGGACCCGGCCACCGCTGCCGGGCCGCCGGCGATCGCGCCCCTGCCGGAACTCCCGGCGCAGGCACGGGTCCCGGCGGCGACGCGCGTCCCGCGGAGCACTGCCCCGGCGGACTCGGAGTGGGACACGTCCGATGGCACGGTGAGCGAGCCGGAGCCCGCCGCGCCGTCCGGGGACGAGTCGCGGTCGTCGGCCTGGGTGCACGACGCGCTGGTGGCCTCCGATCCGGCCGGGAACGAGCAGCGGGACACCGACCCCGAGACCGTCGGCACGCCGCCACCCACCGGCGGGCGAACCGGACAGGGCCCCGGCCGGGACCGGGCGCCCGGCCGCGGACCGGTCACCGTTCCCGAGGACGACAGCGACTCCGGCTTCGAGGCCGACTCGGAGGCGGACTCCGAGATCGGCTCCGACTCCGAGTCGGACTTCGAGCCGGCCCCCGAGCCGCCGGAGCCCGTCTCCGAGCCGGTTGCCGGGTTCGAGTCGGACTCCGGTTCCGACTACGAGCGTGCCGTCTCCGAGCCGGACTCCGGCTCCGAGCCGGGCTCGGCCCCGGACTACGAGCCCGCCTCCGGGTTCGAGTCGGACTCCGGCTCCGAGCCGGTCCCCGAGTCCCGGCCGGCCGCCGAATCGGCGGCGGAGTCCGGGTCGGAAGACGGAGACGACACGGATGCGTCCTCCGAGGCGGACACGCTCTCCGAAACCGGCTCCGATTCCGACGGGTTCTCCACCTTCGTCGCGAACTTCGGCCACGGCCACCGCGGACTCCTGGGATCGGTGCACGTCATGCCGTTCCCGGACGAGACGCTGGAGTGGCTGCACGCCGGAATCGGCACCGCCGTACGCGCCCGGCACCGGGCGGACGTGGGGACGGCCACCGAGGATCTGGAGGCGCAGGACCAGCGGGGCAGCGCGGCGCTGCTGGGCGAGGTGGCGACCGCGTACGCGCAGAGTCCCGTCCTGGAGTCGCTGCCGTATGTGCTGAGCACCAAGGGCATGGTGCGGACGGTGACCTATCGGGGCCGCCGCTACCAGGTGTCCTGGCGGCTGGAGCTGGGGGAGGCCCGGCTCGCGCCGACGATGGCGTCCGAGGTGCCCGAGGGGCGCACGATCCAGGTCGAGGAGCGGAACAAGACCACCGTCACCTCCAGCAGCAACGGCGGACGGCAGACCGTGCGGACCTTCCCGCTCTCCTACGGCCGTACGTGGGCGATGGACCGCACGGGGAATCCCGTGCTGGCGTCGCTGGCATCCCTGGGCATCACCCCGAAGCTGACGCTGCTGCACAACCAGGAAGGCATCTCGGCGACGGTCGCGAAGGAATACATGGCGATGTCGGCGCTGGCCTTCGGCATGGAGCCCTCGTCCCTCTACGACTACGGCATGGTCTCGCAGATCAAGGTCGAAGCACTCGACGCCCCGGCTCCGCCCCGCGCGATCGGGCCGGCGCCCGGCGAGGAGACCGGGACCGGGACCGGGACGGAGGAGTCCTCCGCGGCCGACCCGACCGGGTCCGGGCGCACCTCCACGTCCGCGGACGCATCCGCGCCCGAGGCCGCGTCCGATGCCGCGTCCGAGACCGTGTCCGACGAGGCGTCCGACAGCGCGTCCGAAGCCGCGACCGACGACACGTCCCAGGACGACGGCTGGGGCGACATCCCGCCCGCGACCGCTCCCGGCCGGGTCGCCGCGTGGTTCCCCGACTACCTCACGCGTCCCCCGGAGCCGGCTCCATACGGCACGCTCTTCGCGTCGGACGAGGAGCTGCCGGCCGAGCCGCGGACCCTCTCCGCCGGCTTCCTGCCCATCCGCATGGACACCATCCAGGACCCCGCCGCGCTGCACGACGAGATCGTCGCCTCCGACGAGCTGCGTCCGCACCTGCGCAGGCTCTCCTCCGAGTCGGCCGATGACCTGGGCGAGTTCCTCTCGGAGAACAACCAGCGCTCCGGACTGCCGCTGATGCTGGCGGGTGCCTACCCCTCACCGGTGCTGCGGGACCGCGCCGGGGACACGATGGGCTTCCTGGAGGTCAGGGCGCGGCTGAGGTGGCTGAACCCGGATGTGCTGGTCAGGTCGAAGAACGTGGTGCTGGAGAACAGCCTGCTCTACACGGCGGGAGCCAAGAACTCCTACACGGTGTCCAACGCCGTGCAGCCGGGCTTCTCCTTCGCCCCGGCCTTCGCGGATCCCGACGGCTCGGGGGTCGGCGGCGGCCCGACCTTCTCCGGCGCCTACCAGTACCAGCGCGACCACGGCTTCGACTCGGGCGGGACGGCGTACAACTGGTTCGGCATCGCCACCGAGAACCCGCAGCTCCTGGTCGAGGCGGACATCGAGTTCGAGGCGGTGTTCGTCTCCGCCGAGGGGGGCCGCTCCGAACCGTTCACCTTCAGCCGCCCCGCGAGCCACCTCCTGCGGGTACCGAGCAGGGCCGAGGTCGAGGGCGTCCCCGTCCCGCCGGGTCAGGAGCGGCACCTGCCACCGGACGTGCTCGGGCTCCGCGCTCTCGGGGTGTCCGTGACCCCCCTCGAACTCACCGGTACCGAGGCCCAGTTCGAGGCGATCGAGAACAAGGTGCGGTCCTTCGGGCTGCTGCCCCCGGTGGAGCGCACCTCGCTGAACTGGATGGACGAGGTGAGCCGCAAGAAGACCCTCCAGGCGTGGGCCGCCAACCAGCGTGAGCTGTCCCTCGCCCGCTCGCAGGTCGGGTTGCGCTGCGCCTCGCGCGACATGGTGGGCGCGGGCCACCACATGTACTTCGACCTGCCGCACGAATACGACAACTGGCGTGCGTGCGCGGTCCTGCGGATGAAGCCGCAGGAGGGGACCTCCCCCCGGCACCGCCGCAACTTCCCGGGCTGGTCCTCGCTCAACGCCACCGGCCTGGCGACCGCCGGCGGCGAGTCCTTCACCTCCTCGCACACGCTGACCGGCGCGTTCGCGGGAGAGGCACACGGACCGGTCTCCGGTGACACGACGATGAAGGGCGGCATCCCCTACAGCCTCTCGGCCGGCGGGCAGCACACCGAAACCGCCGGCTCCGCCTCCGGATACGCCCTGGACAAGCTCCTCTACACCCAGACCGGCCTGGCCCAGTACGACATCCCGGTCACCTACGACGCCGAGCTGTTCTTCGGAGGGGGCACCGATCCGGTGTGGGTCTCCGACCCGAGCGACGGGAACTTCGCCGCCACCTTCCCACTGGCCCGCACTCTCGCGGAGCGGCCCGCCCTGCTCCCCGCGGCCACCATCCGTCCCGCCACCGACGAGGACCACCGGCTGGCCCGGATGCAGCCGGACGAGGAGGGCCGGCGGCCGGAAGGGGCGCAACTGCTCCCGGCGCACGCGCACGTGAACTCGGCCATCGGCAGCGCCGAGCTGATCTCGGCCTTCCAGCAGCTCCTCACGGGCCGCAGCCCCGGGGACGACACCGCGGACGCTCCGGCCCCCGGGGCGCTGGCCAGGATCCTGAACTGGACCGCCGAGCACGGCAGCCAGGTCGGGACGCTGCTGCCGGGATTCGTCACCCAGCCGGCGCAATGGCTGAAGGACGTCACATTCGGCCAGTCCCTGGCCTACCCCGAGAACCCTGCCCAGGAATCCGCCCGGGCCGCCCTGTCGAGCACGTCCCTCCTCGCCCTGGCGGTCCAGATCGCGCGCGGGGGCTACAGCTACCACGCGGGATCGGCCGGCTCCTTGATGGGCACCGAAGTACAGGGGGAGGTGCGCGGCTACCTGCACGACGTGCAGTACCTGGGCGTCGGCACCCCGCCGGAGGAGGGTTTCACCGGGTCCGGGAACTGGATGGAGAGCGACGTCACCGCCACCGACGCGGCCTGGCGGGGCCGCGGCGGCAAGCGCACCGCGCAGCTCGGCTTCAGCGGCTCGGTCACCCGCGCGGACGGGGACGTGTCGGGCAGCGTCACCGGCAGCGGAAGCCAGAGCTTCGCCGTCTCGTGGAGCGTGAGCGACACCGACTCCGTCTTCAGCGACCGGATGAATGTCGAGGCCAGGGAACCGCACCATGCCTTCCGCGCCGATTTCACCTACCTGTCCTCCCTTTCCGTGGGGCACGTCAACGCGCTCGCCAACGCCCTCGGGGTCGGCCCGCAGACCGTCCGGACCCTCGCGACACATGTGCCGGGCGCCCTCGTCTTCTGGGTCTCGGAGACCGGCGTCCGGGAGGACCCGCGGCTGGCGGAGCTGGCCGGGCTCACTCCGCACGAACCGACCCTCGACCGGCGCCTCCCGCCCTTCTTCGTCCGCTCGGGCGGCCGGGCCCTCGGTCCCGCCACCGTGCCCGAAACCCTGCCGGACGGTCCGCTGGACGCGTTCGTCGAGGCGCTGCGTGCCGAGGCCGAGCGGGTGGCGCCCGGTTCGCTCACCCCGGGCAGCGGCAGCTACGTCTACGGTCTGGACTCCCGCATCACGCAGACCGGTTCGGCCATCGGCACCCGGGCACTGGTCGGCGCGGGCGCCGACAGGTGGCTGAAGCCGATCACCTTCGTGTACCGGGGACGAGGCCGTGGGGAGTCCGCTCCCGGTGTCTGGGGCGGCCTGTACCGGGTGACGCTGTCGGTCAACGCCCGCCCGGCGCCCGATCGCGACCTGGGCGAGGTGCGCGGCGCGCTGCGGCCGAAGTCCGGTCTGGAGAACATCTACTCCTCGACGCCCAGCTCGGTGACGCGCACGGCCGCCCGGTCCGGCACCTTCAGCCTGAGCCTCAGCCCGTCGGCCGGGTTCCCCGTCGTGGTCGGAACGGACAACGCGGGCAGCGCCGGAGTCTCGGCGTCCTTCGCCTCGAACAGCTCCCGCTCCACCTCCCTGACCCTCTCGCCCACCCGCCAGCAGTGGGTGCGGACCTACGCTCCGGCCGCGCAGTTCGACGTGGCGTACGAGTTCCGGGCGACCGCCTCCGCCGAACTGCTGCCGGACACGCTGCCCGGCTTCCTCGTCAACCAGGTCGTCTCGCTGAAGGAGCTGACCGAGCTGCTGGTCGAGGGCGGGCTGTCGGCGGGCGAGACCCTCGGGCTGCGCCGGCTGCTGAGCCGCATGGCCGACGGCATGACTGAACTGCCGAGCGCGCTGGCGGCCGTCCTCGGCCGTACTCCGGACGCCGCGGCGGAGGACGGGACACTGCCCCCTCCGGTCACTGCGACGGGCGCGACAGACGAGGCGATTCCCCTCGATACGCTGACCGCGTCCGGCGAGCGGGCCGAGGGGAATCGCGCCGCCCCGGTGGGCGAGGCCCCCGCCGCGGAGCGCGACACCGCCGAGCCGGACCCGGCCGGGTCCACCGAGCCCGCCGAGGCCACCACGTCGCAGGAGGAGCCCCAGCCCGGTACCCCCGTCTCCAGCACGCCCTTCACCGTCCATCTGCGCTTTCCCGCGCACGAAACGCCGTACGAGCGCCCGGACGGCACCGTGGACTGGTCCACCGCGCCCGAGTTGCTGACCCCCCAGCTGCACGAGAGCGACCCCCGCCAGGCCCGGTCCCTCCCGGAGCCGGCCACCGACCTGGCCGCCGAGACGGCCACCGGTACGCCCGCCGACACGGCGACCGGTTCGGCGGAGGAAACGGCACCGGCGCCGGAGCCGCTGGGCGCCGGCGCCCGCTGGACACCCGAGCAGACGCTCATCGTCGGTGACTTCGACGCGGTGGACCAACTCGCCGACGCGCTCCGCGCCGTCGACCCCGCCCTGCGCGACGGGGGGCTGCCGAAGACCTCCGAGTCCCAGGAGTCCACGATGCTCCGCATCGGGAACCTCGTCGGCTCCGGCAAGGTGGCACTCACCGCAGCGCAGGCGTCCCGTTTCACCGGCAAGCGGCCGTCGGGCAGCTCCTCCTCGGTCCGGCTGGACCTCTACCGGCCGCAGACCGAGAGTTCCAGCCGGACCCTCGTCCTGATGGGAATCCGCGTCAACATCCGCAGCGCCTCGTCCTCGGGCAGCCAGACGTACTCGCCGTCGGCGAACGTGCCGTTGAGCGGCGGACTGACGGAGGGGAACACCGACACCCTCGGCGGGGCGGTCCCCGTGGCGGGGGAGAACATCACCACGGGGAAGTCGACCGGCGTCTCCAGCTACCGCCGCGAGATCCTCAAGTACGGCACCGGCCTGTCGCAGAACGAGGACGAGGAGCAGGACGACAGCGGGGTACTCGGCTACACCCTGACCGTGCACACCGCGCTGGAGGTCTCCGGGCCCGAGGGCACCCGCTGGGTGACGGGCAACGCCGTGGTCCGGGCCACCCTGGAGGACGTCCTCGGCAACGGCCTCACACCGGTCCGGCCCTCCGCGAACGTCTACGACGCGCTGTCCGTCGTGGCCGAGAGCGGCCCCCGCGACTGGAGCGCCGTCTCCTCCGAGGACTTCGGCGCCCTGCTCGCCGGAGCGTTCACCGAGGACGACGCGGCCCCGCAGGTCTGGCTGGACCCCGGTGACGTCCCGACGGCCGCCCGCTACGCACTGCTCGGTGCGCGTACCGCCCTGCTGGACGGCGGCACGCTCGCCCATGCACGGGAAGCCGCCGGTGCCCGGCTCCCCGAAGCCTTCTCGAACCTCATGGGCGCCGCGGCCCACGCCGCCGCTCTCGCCCTCCGGCCGGTCACCCTGGTGCTGCGCACCCCCGAGGGGCCGGTCCATCTGCCCTTCTCCCTGCCGGGGACGGAGCCGGCGAACGTGTCGGTCGACCCGCCCGAGCCGGAACACCCGGCGTCGCCGCTGCCCCCGGTGCCGTCCGTGCCGTTGGACCCGTCCGACTACTCCGGTGTCTCGGAGCTGGATCTGGATCTGGAGTCCCGCTCGGGGTCCCGGTCGGAGTCGCGGACGGAGTCCGACCGGGCGCACGCCCGCGAGGCGGAGCACCGGTCCGGGCCGGAGCACGAGTCCGAGTCCTGGACCGCGCCGACGCCGTCGGGCGAGGAATCGGTACCGGACATCGTGGTGACACCCCCGGAGGAGGACGTCCGCGCCCGCGAGGAACCGGGCCGTGCCGCGCTGCATCTGGACCCGGACACCGTGTGGGACGCCGAGCAGCAGGCCGAACTGACGCGGCTGGAGGAACAGGCCGTCGCCACCGGGCAGGACCCGGCCGACCCCGCGGTGCTCGCGCTCCTGCACCTGACCGCACTCGGCGCGTTCTCGGCGGCCACCCGGATCGTGGACTCCGAGGGCAACCACCAGGGCCGCAACTACGGGAGCACACCTACGCCCGGCGGGCTGGAGCCGCTGCGGATGTACACGGTCCGGCCCGGCCCCGACGGGAACACCACCGAGCTGGAGTTCACCCCGTGGGCCGCAGACGGCGGCCCCCTCCCGTACTTCGTGAGCACCGACGCGGACGAGGCGGGCGCCGGCACCGTCCTGCGGCTGCCGGGCGGCACCGTACGGGTCTCCGAAGCGGAACTGTTCGCGCTGCTGGCCGCCGACCCGGAGCTGCGCGAGGCCGGCCCGGACCGGTGGGTCGCGCTGCTGGCCGGCGGTCCGGCCGCGGAGTCCCGGACCGCCGAGCAACAGGCTTACTCCGAGCGGGAGAACCGGACCGCGATCGGCTACAGCGGGGCGCTCCTCCTCTCCGAGGGCGACCCGTCCGAGCCGAGCTGGCTGACCGCGCTCCCGGACCGGTCGACCGGTGCCCCGGGCCGCTGGCACCGCACCCGGCCCGCCGCCTCGTCCGGCGCACGGGCGGCCGGGACACCCTCCACCGGGCGGGCCGCGCACCCCGGGCGTGAGGTGCCGTACTCGGTCGACGGCTGGTTCGACGAGAGCTTCGCCGCCACCCGGGAGCACTTCCCGTCCCCGCTGGCCACCTCCACGGAGCGGAGCACGGTGTGGGGCAGGGGCACTCCGATCCGGACCTGCACATGTTCGTGGCCGAACTGCCCGGGCTGGGGCTGCGTGGTGAGTACAACCCGGCGGGGCCGTCGGCCGGCCAGGTGACGGATGCGGACGGGCGCCTGTACAGTGAAGGCCCTGCCTGGGACTGGTACCTGGCAGGACGCGGTCTGGTCGCCTCCTCCAGGCTGCGGACGATTCTTCTGGCACAGGACGTCGAGGGGACCGCGGACGATCCCGGTGTTGTGCCGGTGCCTGCTGCATGGCCTGCCTCCGGCCCCGTGAGCGCGACGCCACCGGTACCCCCGGTCACCGTCGCGGCAGTGCAGCACCTCCTCGGCGGGCCGGACCTCCAGCTCCTCGATGTCCAGTGGCGCGTTCACGAGGGGCCGCTGCACACCTTCAGTTCTCAGCCGCCGCAAGAGGTCTTCGAGCAGGGACTGCTGCCGGAGGGAGACGAGTTGCTTCACCCGATCGAGCATGTCGTCGCCGGTGGCGGCGCCGCCTCGGCGTGGGTCGGTACGACAGCGGATCCGAACACCGGCCCCGCCGCGGGGAGCGGCTGGCGCGTCTTCCTCCAGGCGCCGGGCGGAGTCGACGTGAACGCCACCCTGGGTCTCGCGTCCCCCTTCCCCGACCGATTCGAAGTGCTCTTCCCCGGAGGTGTCGACCGCCGCTTCATCCGGGGTGCGCAACTGCTCGAGAACGGTGAGCCGGTCGGTGACTTCCTCCCCAACCCGCACTTCGGGGAGGGCGGCGAGGACAATCGGGGACAGGGCCGGAACGAGCAGCAACGCGACGAGACCTGAACGCACGGCCGGGAAGACCAGTGAGTGAGGACAAGATGAGTGAGACCAGCGGCGAAGCCCGCGCCGCCACCGACCCCGCGGCGACGGACCCGGACGGTGGAGTCGCCACCGACACGATCGACCCGACTCCTCCCGAGGAGTTCGTCGAGGCCGCGAAGCTCGCGCCCGACCACTGGCTGTACCTGATCGACCCGACCTGGTCCGAGGAGGGTCCGCCCCCGGAGTGGGCCGTGGTGGGCCAGTGGCGCTCCGACGCCGAGGGCGAGATCGTCGAGTGGCAGGACAACGAGGACTACCGGCCCTCCCCGTCCGCGATGGGCTGGCCCGAGCCCGCCGACGAGGTGGACGCCGCGATCCAGCTCGCGACCACGGGGTACGGCCCCGCGGACGACGTCACCAAGGCCCTGGCCAAAGCGGAGGTGGCGGTACTGACGACGGCGGACGGCGACCCGGTGCGTGCCGCCGCCCCGGACGGCACCCCGGTGGTGCTGGTCTACAGTTCGCCGAAGTATCTGCACCTCGCCGGGCGGTTGAGCTTCGAGACGGTGCGGATACCGGACTTCCAGGACCGCATTCCCGAGGGGCACAGCCTCTGCATCAACAGCTCCGGCCCGGTCAGCATGGTGATGACCACGGACGGTCTCGACGATGTGCTGACGGCTGCCGCGACGGACTCCGAGGACGGGACGCAGGAGGCGGCACAGTCCGCCGACGGACCCGATTCCGGAAGTGCCGACTGGGCGCAGACGGCCGGTCCCGGCGCGGTCGCCACGGAGTCCGCCCAGGTGGACGGTTCCGTGAACGGCGGTGGCCCCGACGGTTCGGACACGGCGGCGGACGGCATCGTCGATCTCCCGCTGCCCGAGGGCGACACGCGGTCGCGGGCGGAGCCGGCCTCCGGGACGAGCGGGGAGCCGGCGGCGGAGGCCGCTGCGGAGACCGAACCGGGCAGCAAGCCGGCCCGGGGCAAGAAGCGCAAGACCGACAAGACCGAGGAGTAGCAACCCCGGCCGGGGCCGCACCCGACGGCGCGGCCCCGCGAGGGGGATTTCGGATCGTCCCCTCGGTGTGTGAACTTTCCCGGCGGCGGACGCATCACATGGTCAGGGGATGCTCATCGCGGGGACTCTCCACACCGGTCGGCGCGCCGACATCCGTCCGCACTGTTCCGGTCCCGCAGGCCTCCCGTTCAACTCGATTCCCTACTGTGCCCCCACGGAACTTCAGAACATGTGCACTCCAACAGGTGACAACGGCCGGACCGGCGACCCGGTTCACGGTGCGTCGCCGACGGGTCCGGGCCGGACGGCCGGGACCGCGACCCGCCGGTCGTCCCCCGATCGAGGAGATGAGGCGTGAACCGGAGCGACAGCGGTCGGAGGCGGTGGCTCGGTCGACGCAAGGACCGGCCCGAGTCCTCTCGGCCCGCCGTACCGGCACCGGAGACCGCCGGGTCGCCACCGGCCTCCGCCGAGCAGGCACCCGGCTCCGGGGAACGGCTGCTCGTGGAGGAGTACGACGGGCTGCGGCTGCTGCGCACGCTCTCGGACGACTCCCTCGGCGACACCGACATCTCCGATCTCGCCCGTGCCTTCTCCGCCGACCGCTCGACGGTGACGGTCATGACCGGGGCCGACGCGGCGCGTTCGGCCGAGCTGTGGACCCGGCTCGGTGCGCTGCTCGACGAACTGCGCGCGGACGGAGTCCGCGCGGTGCGTCTCGTCATGACGGCCGCCGGGGACGACCGGCCCGGCGCGCCCGCACTCGGCCGCCGGATCGCGGACTCCTGGGATCTCGACGTCATCGCCCCCGACGGGCTCTCCCTCGTGGTGCCCGGCGGCGGACTGTTCGTCCCCGCCCGGCACCCGGGTGCCGGCCAGGACGCCGGGAGCGGCGTGGAACGCGGCAACTGGTGGCGCTTCCCGCCCCGCGCCGAGCCCCGGCTCGTCGGTGCCCGGCAACCCGCCCCGGCCTGGCAGCAGTCCGTGGACGCGCTGCCCGCCCGGATCGCGGGCGGATGCGCCGTCGACCGCATCCCCGCCGGCGTGCTCGCCCGCCCGGCGGACGCCGCCCCGCCCCGACTCGGCGACCTGTGCTACGCGGTGCCCGCCGACCCGCACGGACCCACCGTGCTGCTCGGCGCCTCGGACGCCGGCGAGGTCCCGGCGGACAGCGTCCTGGAACTCCTCGCGGCCCTGCCCGAGCCGGTGCGCCGGCAGGTGCGGCTGGCCCCGGGCGGTCCCCGCGACATCCTGCCCACCGCTCAGGCGGTCTCCGACGCGCTGGGTACCGAACTCGTCGTCTACACTGGGATGCCGCTACTGGCCCCCGGGAACACCGGCGGCCCGGCGAGCCTGCGCTCGGTGCTGGTCGGAGCGGACGGGGCACCTCGCTGGCAGGCGTTCCTGGACGCGGTGATGTGCCTTCCCGCCGAGCCGAACGCACCGCCGCGGATGCCGCGCCCGCTGCGCTGGAGCCAGTTCGTCGCGAACCGGACCACCGTGGACCGGGCCCTGGCCGAACACGGCGTCGTCCGCCTCTCCGACCGCTGGCGGGCCACCGTCTCCCGGGCGGGTGTGTACGTCTCCGACATCACGGAGGCACAGCCCCCGGCGGCCACCAGGCCCACCGAGGCGGACGGCCCGTCGATCGAGGTGGGCCGCCCCGGCCAGGTCCTCGAAGGAACCCTGCCCGCCGCACTGGCCACGCTGCTCGCCGGACTCGACCCGGATGTCCGCGGCCGGGCGCGGCTGCTGGTGCACGGAACGAGCCAGGACGGCGGCCGTGAACTGCGCCGGACAGCCGCCGAACACGGCTTGAGGTCCATACGTCTCCAGCCCTCGAAGCCCGCCCCTGCGGCCGGCCGCGGGGCCGCATCCGCGAACGGGCCGGCGAACGGATCCGCGCGGTCCGCCGCGCGCGCCGCGAAGCCCGAGGCCGTGCAGCCGGGAGGCCGGCCGCAGCCGCCGATGCCGCAGACGCCCCCGGACCGTCCCGCGCCCGCCGCCTCGTCGACGGCGGCCGCCCGCCCGGCGGCGAACCCGTCGGGGGAGGAGGCACCGGAGTTCCCCCCTCCGCCCGGCTTCCGGGCGGGGGTGCGCACCACCTCGGCACCCGCCCCGCGTCCTTCCGACGCCGAACGGAGTGCTGCCTCCGCGCCGCGGGAGGCCGCCGCAGAGGTGCCGGAGCAGCTCGCCGCCGCCGAGGTACCGGAGCGGTCCGCACGCCCGGCCGGCGCGGAGCCGGTCTCCGGCAGCGCGCCCTCCTCCGGCGGCGCGTCGCCCGTCGCGCCGTTCCCGCCCATGCCCGCCGCCCCGCCGACGACCGCGCCCGGCCCCGGCCCGGCGTCCCCGCCCGGGGCCCCGGACGACTCGACCGCGCCCGCGGCCGGATCCGTGGTGCGTCCGGAACCGAGCCGGCAGCCCGAACCGGCGGGACCCCCGGCCGCCGAGGACAGCGGTCCGGGCGCGGCCGTCCGCCCCTCGCGGAAGTCACAGGACTCCCGCGAGGCCGACCCCGTCACGGCGGGCCGCAGTGCCCCGGGTGCCCGCCCGGCGGGCGTCCGGCCCGAGGCCGCGCCCGATGCCCCGGCCCGTCCCGGGCCCCCGCCCCCGCCACCGGTCCACGGGCACCCGGCCCCCGCGCCGGAGAGCTCGGCGCCCGAGGGACGGGAAGGGGTCACCCTGCCGTCCGCGGAGTCCCCGGAGGCCGGGAAGGCCGAGGACCCCGCGGAGCCCGCGGCGGTCCCCACGCCCGCACCGGTCTCGACGCAGGCGGGGCCCGAAGGAGCCTCGCCGACCGAGGAATCCGCGAACCCCGCGAACCCCGAGTACCGCGAGGACCCCGCGGAGCCCGCGCCCTCCGCACAGCGCGCCCCCGCCTCCTCGGACACCCCAGCCTCCTCGGACAGCGCCGCCTCCTCGGACAGCGCGGCCTCCTCGGACAGCGGTGACGGCCCCGCACCCGCTCCCGCGGGCCCGCTCCCGCCGGTTCCCTTCCTGCCCGGGCACGCCAGCACCCCCGGGGAACGGGCCGCCGTCCGGCGCCTGGCGGAGGCCTCGTGGGAGCGGCACGCCTCCGCGGTCACCCGAGCGCTGACCCGGATGCCCGCGCTGCGCGGGCCGCAGCAGGAGGACGTGGTCGACGACCTGATCGCGCTGCACGCCTACCTCAACTCCACCGAAGGCCCGCTGTCCCACGAGGAACTGGACCGGGGCCTGCGGGCGGGGGATCAGCGGATGCTGTCCTATGCGGCGTGCGTCGCCTCCGCACTGCGGCGGCTCCCCTCGCACCGGGGGCTCGCCTTCCGCGGCACCGACACCGCCGACGCGGGGCTCGTGCCCGGGAACCTGCTGCGGGACCCCGGCCCGGTCGGTGCCCTGCCGCTGGGGACCGGCGCTCCGCGCCCGGGGGGACCGCAGTACGCGATCTGGTCGGCCACCGGGCGCCGGGTGCGCGAGCTGACCGGGGGCCGGGCCGGTTCCCGCAGGCGTGACGAGGTGGTCTTCGCCCCCGGCTCCCTGCTGCGGGTGCTGGAGGTGCGCGCCCAGCAGGGCGCCCCGCTGGTGCTGCTGCGCGAAGTGCCGGTCTCCTCGGCTCCCGGCTCTGCCGGAAGCCTCCGGCAGAGCACCGAACTCGACGACCAGGACCGGGCCG
Source organism: Streptomyces sp. AA1529 (assembly GCF_000280905.1). Taxonomy (GTDB): domain Bacteria; phylum Actinomycetota; class Actinomycetes; order Streptomycetales; family Streptomycetaceae; genus Streptomyces. The sequence goes on from NZ_ALAP01000060.1 coordinate 26,654, forward strand.
CGCTGGAGCGGCTGGACCAGGCGCTGCGCCGGCATCCGCTGGCCCCGGGGCCCTTCCAGTGGCCGGGGTTGTGCGCCGGGGCGCTGGGACGGAACGGGGACGCGTACGACGGCTCCTGATGACCATCGACCGATCCGATCAGCGTGAAAGGGAGACAACGATGTCCGACAAAGAGCCACCCGGCTCCAGGGAACCGGTGGTGCGGCGTGCCGTGCCACTGCCCGGAGCCGCCGGCACCCCCGAGCCGGACGAGTTGCGCGCGAAGGGGGAGGAGCCGAGCCGGCCGGTCGGCGCTGCCACCACGGGAGGGGACCCGGCGGCGCCTCCCGAGCCGCCGGAGTCCTTCGCACCGGCCTCGGACACGTCGTCCGGTGCTCCGGAGTCCCGGCCGGTGTCCTCGTCCGGACCCGCCGCCGGTGAGCCGGACGCTCCGGAAGCCGAAACGTCGCCCGGACCGGACGCGGCCTCCGGAGCCGCCGGGCCCGAGGGCTCCGCGTCGCCGGAGCCGGAGCGGGAATCGGGGAACGGCCCGGAGAACGGCGGCGAGGCGAACCCGGCCGCGGACCCCGCTTCTTCGGCTTCGGACAGCTCGTCGGAGACCGCCGCGGATCCCGCGGCGGTCCGGGCCCCGACGGCGACGACCACCGAGGGGTCCGCGGCCTCCGCCGCTTCCGGGCCTCCGAGCGGGGGCGCCACCGGCCTCACCGCCGTGGCCACCTCCGGCGGCAACCCGCCGTCCGCGAGCACCGCGACGGACGCCGCCGGGGATCCGCCCTCCGGCAAGCCCACCAAGGCGCTGCGGGCCGCGGCCGCCATCGGCGGTGTGCTGCTGATAGCCGTGCCGTTGATGGCTCTCGGCGCGAACGACGATGACGACGAGAAGAAGAACGCGGCGGCCGATTCCGGTGTGACCCTCCCGGGGGACGCCGACGAGGACGCCCCCGGTTCCTACCAGGGCCGGTCGCCGTCACCAAAGGCGGAGAAGGACAAGAAGGACAAGGAGGAGAAGAAGGAGGACAAGGACGAGGATGAGGCGTCCGGGTCGGACACCGACGCCGAGTCGGCGTCCGACGAGAAGAAGGACGAGAAGGACTCCGACGAGGACTCCGACAAGGACGAGAAGAAGACCAGCTCGCTCTATCGGGCCCACGGCCCGGGGCTGTTCAAGAAGAAGCAGATCCGGAACGTCATGACCGGGCAGTGCGCCGACATCTCGGGTTTCGGCAAGGGCAAGTCCGGCGGCAAGCTCATGCAGTTCCCCTGCGCCCGGGACCGCAGTTCCGACAACCAGGTCTGGGACTTCGTGGTCAAGCAGAAGGGCAAGGGGCCCGGTGGCCGCAATCTCTATGTGATCAAGAACGTCAAGGACGACCTCTGCCTGGACCTGCCGGGAGAGGGTGCGGTCCCCGGGGCGACCGGCGTCGTGCAGTACAAGTGCGTCAAGAATGCCGACGACAACCAGCGGTGGTGGCTGCAGGGGCGGGGCAACGGCAAGTACTGGATCCGCAACTACAAGAGCCGCAACATGTGCCTGGACGTGTGGGGCAAGACCTTCGGAGCCGGTAAGGACGCCGCGCGCCTGGGCGTCGCCAACTGCTACCCGAAGGACGACCACGAGTGGCGGTTCACCTGACAGGCGGCCGGGGACTCGCCCCGTGACTCCCCGGCCCCGCTCGTCCTGCTGACAACACGTCGGCGGCAACAGGCCTCCGCGGCGCCCGCGCCGCGGAGGCCTCAGCACGAGTGTGAGATCACCCCGGCGGGCGCCGCGCGGAGCGGTGGTGCTGAACTCCTGGACACCCGGCATCCCGGTGCACCGCATCGGCTCCGTACCGCTGCCGGCCGCGCCCGGTTTCCCGGACCTGCTGCACCGTGCCCACGTGGCGGAACCGCCGTGTCTCCCGGAGCGGCCGCCGCGGGCGGTGGACCACACGGGCGGCCCACCGCACGACACCCGGATGCCACATTCGACGCGACTGTTCCCACGGCAGCGCACAAGGTCATCGGTAGGTGTCCCGGCCGCCCGGTCGGCGGCTCCCGTGGCACTGCGGAGTGGCACGACACCGCGCGGTGCACCGGGCACTGCGCGGTGCACCGGAACCGCTGCTCCTGCGAGGAGGGAGCCCATGCCGGACCTGACCGACGGCGGTGGCCGGGGAACCGCACCGCCCGCGGCGAAGCCGTTCTGAGGAGCCTGGTCGGAGTGTCACGGAACCGCCGCCTGATCATGAGCACACCGCCCGAGGTCTGGAGCCTGCTGTCCGACGGGCACCGGTACGGCGAGTGGGTCACCGGAACCCAGCGCGTCCTCGCCGCGGACCCGCACTGGCCCCGGGTCGGCGCCCGGCTCCGCGTCCGCGTCGGCGCCGGTTCCCTGACCCTCGACGACACCTGCGTCGTCCGCATCTGCGAACCCGAGCGCCGCCTGGAACTGGAGGCCAGGGCCGAACCCTTCGGTGCCGCCCGCATCGCCATCGAGCTGATCCCCTGGGGCGAGCACACCCTCGTCGTCCTGGAATGGCATCCGCTGCGCGGTCCGGGTACGCGGATGCACGGGCTTCCCGTCGACTATGTCGTCGCGGTCCGCAACGGCATGATGCTCACCAAGCTGGCCCGCATCGCCGCACGCGAACGCGACCGCGAAGGCGGCAGCGGCCCGCCCTGACGTGAGCGGCGCGGCCCCGCGGGCGACAGGCGGAGGGCAGCCCGGCGGCGCCACCGGCGTCCGCTACCCGTCGGCGCCCGGCTCCGGGGCCGCGAACAGCACCGCGTGATGCGCGAGCCCCGGGAGTGCGACGACGGACGTCAGCCGCAGCCCGCTGCGGGCGAAGAGCTCCTCGTGTTCGGCCAGGGTCCGCTCCCGGCCGGGTGTGAGCACCATCATCTCGACATCGCTCATCGCCACCATCAGCGCGTCCCGCGCGGACCCGATCTCCTCCGCTGTGGGCATGAGGAGCGTGGGCACCAGCACGCTGCCGCCGGACCCCGCCACAGCGTCGGAGCAGTGGCGCAGCACCCGGACGCAGTCCTCGTCGTCCCAGTCGTGCAGAACGTTCTTCAGGACGTAGAGGTCCCCGCCCGCGGGCACGGAGGTGAAGAAGTCGCCCTCCACCAGCGCGCAGCGGCCGGCCACTCCGGCCCCGGTCAGGGTGTGCTCCGCCGCGCGGAGCGCCGTCGGGCGCTCGTACAGGGTGCCCTCCAGCGCCGGATGCGCGTGGAGGAGCGCGGCGAGCAGCGCACCGTCCCCGCCTCCCACGTCCACGACGTGGCGGAATCCACCGACGTCGCAGTGGTCGACGATCGCCGGGATCATCACCGAGGTGGAGAGGGCCATGCCCGCGGTGAAACGGTCACCGAGGCGGGCATCCTCCTCGCAGGCCAGGAAGAAGGACGTGCCGTGCACCTGGTCGAAGGCCGGTGCTCCGCCGCGTACGGCATCCTCCAGGGCGCCGAACGCCTCCCAGACGGCCGGATCGCCGTACAGCTCGACGATGGTGCGCGAGGGCCGTCCCGCGCGGAACTCCTCGCCCAGCGGCGTCAGGTGGTGGACGCCGTCGGAGACGGACAGCAGTCCGAGCGCCGCGGCGGCGCGCAGCAGCCTGGCCAGCCGGCCCGGGTCGGCTCCGCACTCCCGTGCCAGCTCCGTCGCCGTCGCGGGCCGGCCGGCCAGGCGGTCCGGTACGCCGAGCCGCGCCATCGTCCCGGTCACCTGGGCCAGCGCGAAACCCATCACGAGGGACATCCGGGTACTGTCCACCGAATCGTCGGCGGTCTCGCCGGTCTCGGCTCTTCCGGCAATTCCGGTTTTCCCGGCGTTTCCCGCGTTCCCGGGGCCGTCCGGAGTGGTGGAGGTCATGCGGTTCCTCGGGGAGACGGGGCCGGGTGGCCGTCGGACCGGTGGTCGTGCTCCAGTTCGTGGAAGGCCGAGGTGAAGACGGCCCGCGGCGCCTCGGTCTGCTCCCGGCCCGCGGACGTCACCAGCATGAACTGCACCTTCCGCGCGTCCGGCGGGTGCGGACACCGGTGCGTGACGAAGTTGAGCAGGCTCAGGTACGGCAGGGCGAGCTGCAGATGTTCGATCCGCCGCTCCGTGCGGACGATCCGGCTCAGTTCGGCCGCGACGTCGAAGAGCACCTTCTCCTTGCGCCGCACGGGGTGCCAGAGCATCTGGCGGAGTGTGCGCGCCTCGACGACGCCCTCCTCCGCCCAGTCGGTGACCGTGCCGTCCGCGAGTTGCTCGCGCAGCAGCAGATGGGTGTCGTCGATACCCGGGTGCGGGGCGAAGAACGTGGACACCGGGAGGAGGACGTTCACCGGGTCGACCGCCGTCAGCCTCCGGGGGCGCTTCTTGAACTGCTGTGCGACGGTGAGCGAGAACCAGCCCGTCAGCAGTCCGCGCAGCGCCCAGCGGGCCGCGGGCCCGGCGCCGCGGGCGACCGTGTCAGTCGCGGACATGTACGCCCTCCTTCTCCCGAGCCCAGGCCAGGGCCTGGACGATCTCGCCCGCGTGCTCGGCGGACATCACCAGGGACTCGTGCGTCGCGTCCTCCACCAGGCGGTGCCGGGAGACGGGCGACAGCCCCGCCAGGTCCCGCTGGAGGTCCAGGTGCACGGGGTCGGTGCGGGAGGTGCGGCCGGCCGTCAGCACCGACACCGGCCGGGTCCCGGCCTCCGTCAGCCGTCCGGCGTCCGTGGCCCAGGAACCCAGCCACCGGCCGATCTCACGGCGGGCCGCCAGCCACATCCCGGGGTCCTCCAGGCAGGTCCTCGTCGGCCCCACGAGGTGCTCGGGCAGCGTGTCGAAGGGGCTGTCGCGGCTCTGCCTGCCGCGCACCGGCGTGAGCGCGGTGCGCAGCCATGTGGTGGTCATCTGCTGGCGGACGACGGGCGTGGTGCGGCGTTGCCGCGGGGAACGTTCGAGCTGCTGGGGGTGTGAGGAGTCGACGAACACCAGCCCGTGCGTCTCGTCCGGGTGGCGCGCGGCGAAGCTGCGGATCAGCAGGCCGCCCACCGAGTGGCCGACCAGGAGGAACGGTGGGCGTGCGGACACCGCGTGGAGCAGTTCGCGCAGATCCGCGGCGCTCCGCGCGGCGTCGCGCGGCCCGCCCGTGGACGGTGACCATCCGGTGCCCGGCCGGTCGTAGGCCACGTACGGGACGTGCTCGGGGAGCTGCCGCAGCACCCAGCCCCATTCCGTCGACGGGCAGGCCATGCCGTTCTCGAACACCACGGTGGGTCCGTCGCCGCGCGTACGGTCCAGTACGTGCACGGAGCGCGCGGAGAGGCGCACCAGGCGCCCGGGGGACACACGCGCGGACGGTTCGGCGGCGGCGGTTCCTGCGGTGCAGTGCGCCGGCGCCCGCGAGGGCCAGCAGGCCGGCGCCCGCGGCCGTGGCGCTCTTGGCGACCTCCGGGCGGGTCAGCCACCCGGCCGCCCGGTGCAGGGCGGCGGCGCCTCCCGCAGCGGGCTGCGCGGGGCCGGGGCCGGTCCACGTCCGTCCGGCCGGCAGCGACGGGCCGGAGGCGCGCCGTGCGGCCCGTGCGGCGCGCACCTCGCGTCCGACGTGCTCGACGGCCGGGTAGGTGGCGCAGTACGACCAGAGGAAGCGGTTCAGCCCCATGAAGCGGGCGTTGCCCAGGTGGAATCCGGCTCCCGCTGCCATCAGGCCCCGCGCGACGGGCGCGGGGGCCACCAGGGCCAGCGGGAAGGCCAGTTCCCCGGCGATGGTCCCCCAGGCGACGGCCTTGGCCAGCCAGGGGCGGTCGCGCACGGCGTCGTGGAACCCGGCGTCCCCGTAGGTGGAGGTGCGGAAGATCCCCGGAATGGCGCTGCCGTCCCGCCAGGAGGGCGACATGAGTTTGGAGGCCCCGGCCACCAGATAGGACAAGGAGCTCTGGAGGGCGAGGAAGAGCGCGATCTCCTCGCGGGCGCGCGGGTCGTGCGAGTAGAGTTTCTCCAGGGCCGAGCAGGCGTAGTTCAGAAACGCGAAGTGATCCGAACCGTCGAATCCGTAGACCATTCTGGTCTGGCTCGCGTAGCTGCTCGCGCTCATGAAGCCGCAGAGCACACCGCGCTGGGAGCGGCTGATTCCGGGAAGCAGCAGGACCGTTCCGGAGAGCGCGCGGGCGCCGAACACCGAAAGAATCTGCGGATAGGCCAGTATCCTCTCGGCCGGCGCACTGTGATCGCGCCACAGTTTCGGCCCCCGCAGTCTGGTGACGTTCCAGCCGAGCAGATGGTCGTCGGCGAGTATCTCGGGGTCGGACAATTGCTCCAGGGAGCCGATGGTGGCGCCCAGCGAGGTCATGAACTCGACCTTGCGGAAAACTGAGTCCAGTTCGTCTGACATCTCGAAAGTCATCCATCTCCAGGATGTCGGGGAACGGGGCCGGTGCCCGGGCACCGGCCCCGCCGGAATCAGATCGCCGGGTGGTTGGCGAGCAGTTCCTTCACCGGACGTCCGGCCTCCAGGTAGCCGGAGACCTCGTTGCTGCCGGGGGGCGGGACGGCGCCCACGATGTGGCCGGTGATCCCGCCCACGACCCGGGCGGCGCCCAGGCCGGCCCCGGCCGCACCGGCGACCGCGAAGGTCGCGAAGATGGGCGTGGTCAGCACCGGCACGGCCTCGTCGGCCTCCGGGACGCGGTGCCCGCACCACTCCCCGGCGTTCTCCTGCGCCCAGCGTGCGGCGCGGGATTCCCTCGTGATGGGCATGTTGCCTTCCTTTCTGGAAAGGCCGATCGCAGCGGCGCGGAACGTCGGGGACACGGGGCGCTGTCGACGGCGCACCCGTCAGGGTCCGGTCCAGGTACGGAATGGGCACATGTGGTGCCCCCGGTATTGCCGCACTGTGCCGGCGCCTCACCGCGTGCAACAGGAGAACACCTTGGTCAGAGGATTCTCTTGAATGTTGTACGGCTTCTGCGTTCTGCGCGTGCTCGGCTTTCCGCTGGTGGGCTCTGCACCAAGCATCATGCTGCACACGACTCGGGTGGGCAATTCACTTCGGGCGGGCGGCGGCGCCCGATTTCCATCCGGTTCGCCCCCCGACAAGGCTCTCGGGCCGGGAGGAAGTGGGTGATTCGGGCGTGTTCGCTTTCTGCTTCCGGTGACTACTCGTGAGTTCCGTGCCCATTTTCCACAGTTCGCGGCACGGCTCTGACCGGACCATTTCCCTCCGGTTCTCCCGGGCCCCGGCACGACGCGCTCGCGCACGACGCGCTCGCGGTCTCGGGGCGGGGGCGCGGACTCTCCGCCGCGCAGTCCCCTGAACCGGGGAGTGCGGCGCTTGGCCGCCCGGTCGGCGCCGCTGCCTTCGGACGTCGCCCGACGACGCCGGGGTGTACCGGCGTGCGCATGAGGCTACAGACAGCGCGGACGGAACCTCCCTCCGTCCGTCGCAGACCGGGCGGCCGACCGAGAAAGCCGAGGGTCACCCGGCGTGAGATCTCGCGCACACCGACGGTAGAACGGCACGCGTCCAACGGACTATGTACATCTGTCACACCCGTGAACCCATGGGTGTGACAGATGCTCAACAAGCGGGCCACCGACCGCCGTCGCGTGCGCGGACGCTCCGACAGCACCGCCGGTCCGGCCGCGAACCGGGCCCGCCGATCCGCCCGTACCACCGGCCGTCCCGGCCTGCCGGAGACAGCAGCAGGCCGCCGGGTGCTGTCCGACCGGGATCTCGCCGCACCCATGGCCCGGGACCCGCAGTGCACGCTCTCCCGCGGCGCTGCTCAAGCGGGCGGGCCGAGTTCGGCCGCGGTCAGGTCCGCGAGCCGCTGTGCGCTGTCGAAGTGGGGAGTGAGACGGCTCTTGGTCATGGCGAAGGACGTGCCGGTGGTGGCGTCGGCCCAGACGTAGCTGCCACCACCACCGACCCAACCGAACGCGGTGGGTGTCTCACCCGGCCGGGCGCCGAGGCGGCCGAGCGGATACCCCAGGGCCAGCCGCGCGGGGTTGCCGAAGACCTGGTCGGTGCCCTCGAAGGCCACTGCCGTCACCTCCCGGAGCTGCCGGGTGTCGATGAGCCGACCGGCGAGGAGAGCGGCGTTCATGGCGGCGACTCCCCGCGCGGTGAACGTGCCCAGCGACGGGATGTCCGCTTGCAGGATCTCCCGGTCGTTGCCCAGGTCCGCGGCCGGTCGCATTTCCCAGGGCGTGAGAACAGCGGCGTCGTCAGAGGAGGCGGCGGAGGGCGGTACGCCGTCTTCGAGCCGCGCCAGCCGGTCCAGCTCGGTCGCCGGCACACCGAAGTACAGGTCACTGTCGAGGCCCAGGGGCACGGCGATCCACTCCCGCAGGAGCTGCCGCATCGGCTTCCCGGTGGCCCGGCGGGCGATTTCGCCGACGAGGAAGCCGAACGTGAACGCGTGGTACCCCGTCTCCGCCCCGGGACGCCACCGCGGTTCGGCGTCGGCGAGCGCGGTGCAGACCCGTGACCAGTCGGTCAGGTCGGCGGGGCCGATATCACGAGGCATCGCCGGCACGCCGACCGAGTGCGTCAGCACATGTCGGAGCGTCGCGGATTCCTTGCCGTATGCACCGAATTCCGGCCACAGCTCGACCACCGGTGTGTCGTATCCGACGGCACCGGTCCCGACGAGCAGGTGGGCGATCAGCGACGTCATGACCTTGCCCGCGGAGAAGCTGAAGAACAGGGTCTCCGGGGTCACCCTGCGCCCGGTGCGGTCGTCGGCGACACCGGCGACGGCGTCGACGACCAGCACACCGTGCTGGTGGACGGCGGCCTGGAGACCCGTTTCGGCTCCCGAGGCGACGAGTTCGTCGAGGACGCCCTGGACCTTCGGCTGCAGTGCGGGCATCCGCGTCACCGGCTCGGCCAGCTGTAGCGCGTCTGGCTGGACGTCGGCAGCTTGCCGAAGGCGAAACCGGCAGTCGGCGCCACCCGGTACAGCCTGACGTCGCCACCGACCACAGCCTCGCCCAGCCCGTACCAGGTCCCCTCGGTGCTGGTCAGATGGGTGTCGTACTTCCACTCGAAGTCCGCGACCGCCTGTTCCCGCTCGGCGCGCTTCTCGACGACGGATGCGACGCCCTCGATCACGATGTCCACACCCGTCAACGTATTCGTGCCGGTGGTCAGCGCGCAGCGGGGATTGTGGTCGAGGTTCCGCGCCTTGCGCTCCTCACCCCCGGTGGTGAAGCACAGGCCGCCCAGGCTCCAGACTGCCAACAGCGGGGTCACATGCGGTCGCCCGTCCGGCCGCACCGTGGAGAGCCAGAACACCTCCGCCCCGCCGAGCAACTCCAACGCCGACGCCCACGGCGTCGCCCGCGCGCCAGGTGCCGAGAACGGCCCCAGCACGACTTCCGGTTCCCTCTCCGACATGTCACACCCTCCGTGAGGCACCCGATCGGCAGTGACCGGGCCACCCTTCCCGAACCAACACACCGGGACGCCCCGCGGTTACGGGACATCCGCCCGCCGCCCGTTCCTCAGCGCCTTCCGCCGAACTCCCAGTCATGGGCCTGGATGTCTGCGTACTGCTCGTCGGCCAGGGCGGCCCGGGCCGCGTCCGGGTCCGGCGCCCGGACCAGGGCCGCCGTACCGAGCCAGGCGGTGCCGTCGTCCGACAGCAGCGGGCCGAATGCGATCAACTCGTCCTCACCTGGCGGGACGGTGGGGCCGGCGGGCTGTGCGCCGTGCTCGCCTCGGGCCGGGCCCAGGCCGAGCACCAGATACCGGTTGCCGCCCGTACGGCCACCGGGAAACTCCCACATCGTGCGTCCGAGCAGATTGCGCCAACGGAAGAGCAGCACATCCCGATAGATGCCGGCCTGCTGGTTGGGCTCCTCGAACGCGAACGCGCGGGCCGCCGCCGGGTCCGGCAGGTCGACGACGTGGACGCTGCCGGTGGGCGTCTCGCCGTCGGCGGCGAGGGTCGGGCCACGTGCGATCAGGCCCTCTGCGTAGCGGTCCATGTAGGACCAGTGCTCTTCCAGCAACTGGTACCGCAGCGTGGTCGAGCTGGGACGATCGCGGTGGTAGCAGAAGAACTCCATGCCACAGTGTGCAACGGCGAGGGGTGCTCGGGCGGATGCGCCGCCACTCTGACAGCGAACACAGGCTGTTGCAGGTGAGGTTGATGGGGCATCAGGTACTGGTGTGAGTATTGATCCTGTCCGGCCCCGATGACAAAGTTCCTCCGTCGGTTACCTGCACACCGCAGACAGGAGCTTCTGCCATGAGATCTCTCGGGCTCGCCGGAAAGGCGTCCGCCGCTGTCGCCCTGGCCTTCGCCGCCACCCTGCTGATGCCGACCACGCCGGCCGCCGCCTCGGACTGGGACCGGAGCTGCTACCACATCAAGGCGCCCTACAAGGGCATCAGCGAGGTCATCGGCGGGGCCAGCAAGGCCCGCAGCAGCTGCGAAGACGCCACGATCTCTCTCCAGCGCCACCGCTGGTACGGCTGGCAGGAGGTGGACTGGACCCCGCTCTACAGCGGCTCGCCGATCGCGTGGTGGACCTGCACGGGCTCCGGCACCTACACCTACAAGACGGTCGTGGCCGTCGACTCCAACCTCGGCATCTACGAGAGCGCCGAGCGCCGCATCACCTGCTGAGGACGGCGCGGGGCCGGGTGGACCGGCGGACGTCCGGCAGCGGTGCGTGCCGGTCCGTTGCCCCTACCGGTCCCCGGCCCACCGGAGCGGTCGCCCACCGACGGCGGCGCTGGACCTCGCCGTCGCGGCGGCGTACCAGCGCCACCGGCTCGGCGAACTGCCCAGGTCAGTCGGAGAACGGCTCGATCTCCCTCAGAACATCCACGTGACCCGCCGAACTGCGGGCCCTCGCCACGAAACGCCCCCACTGCGACGCGGGAAACGTCAGCACGTGGCCTCCCGGCCCTGCCTTGGTGTCCCGCACCGTGACGAGACCACCGTGCGCCGGGAGGGCGACCTCGACGCACTCGCCTCCGTCGCCGTTGCTGTAGCTACTCTTGTGCCACTGCGTGGAGTTGGGGTGAGGCTGCCCGGTCATCTCGGCGCTCCTCTGGCTGCGGGAAGATCAGGCGTTGACGTTCCCCTCGTGGAGGGTGCTGATGAAGTGCGCCCACTGGGCGGTGGGGAAAGTGAGTACGGGGCCGTGAGGTGCTGTCTTGGTGTCCCGGACCGGGACGGAAGCGTCAACGGTTTCGACAGCCACCTCGACGCACTCGCCGCCGCTCCCGTTGCTGTATGAACTCTTGCGCCAAACAGCCTGCTGCAAGTCAATCTCGGTGTTCGCCATCTCGGAAGCCCTCTGCCGCTGTTTGGATCATGGCCAGGGACGCCTCCGGCGGTAGCGCGGCGGCCCTGAGCAGATCGTAAGACCTCCGGTACTCCTTCACGAGAGCCGGTTCGTCGATGGTGTCTCCGCTGTGGAGCGACTCCGTATAGACCATTGGTGGGGCATCGGGGAAGGTCATGATCATGGCCGGGCCCATCATGAAGGGATGCGGACCAGAGTTCCACGGCAGGATCTGTGGGACGATGCGCGGCTGTCGTGCCAACGCTGCGATGTGTTCGAGCTGATCTGCCATCTGCGGCGCCGGGAGGATCGGCAGCCGCAGCAGTGCTTCATGCAGGATCACCCAGTACAGCGGCCTCTTGTGATCCGTTTCGAAGAGTTCGGTTCGAGCCAGCCGGGCATTCACCTTGATGGCAACTTCGTCGGGGGTTTCCATGGGATGCGTCGCTCGGACCACGGATGCGGCATAGGCCTGAGTCTGGAGGAGGCCTGGGAGGATGTTCGGGCCCCACACTTCGATGGTGTCTGCCCTCTTCTCGGCCTCGAGGGCTTTCTCGTAATACCAGGCGTGCCCCCTGCGCCGGGCGTTCCGCACATCCTCGCAGCGGCGGCTGAAGAAGCCGTCGGTCTTGAGTACCTTGTCCACGTGCGCGGCGAGGTCCGGCGGCATGCGCCGCTCGCCGCGTTCGATCTCGCTCAGGTGGCTGTGGCCGTAGAAGCTGCCCTCCACCAGTTGGGGTTGGGTCAGTCCGGCCTGCTCGCGCTTCCAGCGCAGTTCCTTGCCGTAGAAGGTGGGCACGCCCGCCGAGCCGTCGATGTCCTTGGGTCCTGGCACGGTTCACCGCCGAGAGAGTGCTGGCTGTTTTCGCTCGCTGGGGAGCCATTCCCGGGGGGTCCGCAATTGGTCGTAGCTGATGGGCAGTTCGCTTGCGGAAGCCCGATCGGCCGCAACGTTACCCGCCTTCCGGCCATTGTGTGGGGTGTCAGTCACACACTGCTCAAGGAAGGTGCGACACATGAACGAGTGTGCGTACGGGCGATCGAAATACGGCGACGAAGGTGAGGAATGCATTGCGGAACTGGGCGCGGCGCTGCGCGCGCACGGGCTCACGCTGCCGTCCCTCGGCGTCGATCCCGTGACATATGCCGGACGGCAGCCCCGCCCGCTCGTCTCGCTCGGCAACTGCAACGTCGAGACCGCCCGCGCTCTCGCGGCGGTGCTGCGTACCGCGGCGGGGGAGAGGCAGGCGGGAGGGTGAGGACCCAGACCTGGCGGATCGCCGAGGCGCCGCAGCGTCCCGCGCTCTCGCTCGCGCTGCTGGCGCGGGCCGCGGATGTCGGCGCGGTACGGCACCAGGTGGCCGGGCACTGCACGCAGTGGGGTGCCCGCAGAGCGGCGGACGCGATGGCGCTCTGCGTCGGTGAACTGCTCACCAATGTGGTCGTGCACGTGGGGGAGGGGGTCCCGGTGACCGTGCGGGTCACATGGTGCGGCGGTGAGCGGGTGCGGCTCGCGGTGACCGACCCGGACCCGCGGCCGCTCCCGCTGCTGCTGGCCGCCGCGCCGGAGGCCGAGTCCGGCAGAGGGGTCGCGCTGGTCGACTCGCTCGCGCTGCGCTGGGGCGTGGAGCAGGGCGCCTACGCGAAGACGGTCTGGTGCGAGCTGGCCTGCGAGAACGAGGACCGACGGGGAGCGTAGACAGTGTCTACTAATACCTGGTAGACACTGTCCATGGATGAACCGAACACGGACGCCGGGCTGCGCGGGCGACTCGTCCGCGCAGGAGTCGAACTGGTCGCCGCTGAGGGGGCCCGGGGGGTCTCGCTCCGGGAGATCGCCCGGCATGCGGGGGTCTCCCACGGGGCGCCCCGCCGGTACTTCCCGACGCATCTCGCGCTGCTGTCGGCCATCGCGCGGGAGGGGTTCGGCCGACTGGCGGCCGTGGTGGGGGAGGTCTCGGCCGACCGGACGCAGGAGGGCCCGCGCGCCCAGCTCGCCGCGCTGGCCCGCGGCTATCTGGCCTTCGCCCGGGACCACCGCGGCATGTACGAGCTGATGTTCCGTCACGACCTGCTGGAGAGCGGGGAGCTGGGACTGCGGGAGGTGAGCCTGCCGCTCTTCGAGGTGCTGGTGGACCTCGTCGTGCGCGCGGGCCGGGAGAGCGGGGACGGTGCGGGGGCCGACCCGCGGGCCCGGGCCGGAGCGCTCTGGGCGAACCTGCACGGGATCGCCCAACTGGGCGCCTGGCGCAGCCTCCCGCTCGCCACTGCGGCGGGCCAGGACGAGGTGCTGGAGGCGGCCCTGGACGCCCATCTGGGCCCGGTGGGCGGGTGAGCGCGCCGCCGGAGCGCCGGGCGCGGGCACTGACCTTCCTCGGCAGCGTCACGGGGGCGGCCGTGGTGGCGCTGGACGGCACGGTCCTCACCGTCGCCCAGCCCCGGCTGCAGCAGGAGCTGGGCGCCACGTTCGCGCAGGTGCAGTGGACGAGCACCGGGTATCTGATCGCCGTCGCGAGTCTGCTGGTCTTCGCCGGGCGGCTCGGCGACCGGTACGGGCATCAGCGCCTGTTCGCGCTGGGGATGCTCGGCTTCGGGGCGGCCTCGGCGGGGATCGGGCTGTGCGGGAGCATCGGCTGCGTCGTCGCGCTGCGGGTCGTCCAGGGCGTCTTCGGTGCACTGCTGCAACCCGCCACGCTCGGCATGCTGCGGGCCGTGTTCCCGCCCGAACGGCTGGCGACGCCGATCGCGGTCCGCACCAGCGTGATCGGGCTCGCCGCCGCGTGCGGGCCGGTGCTCGGCGGGCTGCTCGTCGCGGGACCGGGCTGGCGTGCGGTGTTCCTGCTCAACGTCCCCGCGGCGGTGGTGGGTCCGCTGGTGCTGCTGGCCGGTCGCCGGGGCCGGCCCGAACCTTCGCCGCGCGAGGCCCTCGACCTTCCGGGCGCCTGCCTGTTGGGCGGCGCGCTGCTGGGTGCGGTGCACACGCTGGTCGTCACCGCCCGGGACGGCTGGACGGCGGTCAACGCCTGCCTGGCCGTCGGTGGTGCGGTCGCGGCGGTCGCCTTCGTCCGGCACGAACGCCGCGCAGCGCACCCCCTGGTGCCTGCCGGACTGCTGCGTGCGCCCGGCATCGCCCCCGCGCTGGCGCTGCTGGTGGTCTCCTCGGCGGCGCTGTTCGGGACGCTGTTCGTGGGGACCTTCTTCCTCCAGGACGTCCTCGGTCTCGACCCCTTCGTCTGCGGACTGCGCACGCTGCCGCTCGCCGCCACGATGGTGTTCGGCGCGCCGCTGTGCGCCGTGCTGCTGCGGCGCTGCGGGCCGCGCCGTACGGCGGGGGCGGGCGCCGCGTCGCTGGCGGCCGGTGTGCTGTTGCTGTCCCGGCTGGGTGCGGACGCCGGGGCGGGCGGGATCGGCGTCGCGTTCTTCGCGCTGGGCGCGGGGTTCGCCGCGGTGCTGGTGACGGCCACGTCCGTGGTCGTGGGGCGGGCTCCGGCCGAACAGGCCGGGGTGGCGGGCGGGGTGAAGCAGACGGCGATGAATGTCGGGCCGGCGGCGGGAGTGGCGCTGGCGACGACGCTGCTGTCCTTCTGGACGCCCGCGCGGCGGTCCGGGGCGGGCGCCGGGTTCCTGACGGCGATGGGACCGGCGCTGACCGTGCTGGCGCTCCTGGCCGCCACCGGTCTGCTGCTGGCCGTCCACCTCGGCTCCGACCGGGGAATTCGTGGTTACCGACGAGTTGACAGTGTTTCTCGCCGCGCCCAGTCTTAGCTGCGCCGTGTACATGTCACCTTCACCCGCAGGGGGTGGTGTCTGTGCCAGACACACACGAGGAGAGACGCATGGGAACTCAGGGGACCGGCACCGGCGTCAGCAGGCGGACGGTGCTCGCGGGAGCCGGCGGGGTGGGGGCGGCCGCCGTACTGGGCGGCGCCTCGGTGCCGCAGGCGCTCGCCGCCGGGGTCGACAAGCTGCCGATACCCGACAAGGCCGAGCTGACCGTGCTGCTCACCGGCGACGCGGGCACCGGCGAGGACGGCCAGTGGCAGGTCGCCGACGCCGCCCGCACGGTGTGTGCCCGCCGCGGCGTGGACCTGGCGATCGGACTCGGCGACAACATCTACGAGAACGGCCCCGAGAGCGACACCGACGACGAGTTCCAGTCCAAGTTCGAACGCCCCAACGCCGGAATCGACGTGCCCTGGCTGATGGTGCTCGGCAACCACGACACCAGCGGCATCATCCCCGGCAGCGGCGGGTGGCCCTCGCGCGGCGACCACGAGGTGGCCTACCACGCGCACTCGGCCCGCTGGTACATGCCCGGCCGCTACTACTCGGTCGCCGTGCCCGGCGGCGCCGACGAGCCGGTGGCGGAGTTCTTCGCGATCGACACCACACCGCTGGCCTCCTACGTATTGCAGACCGACCCCGAGTACTACTGGAACGGTCCCTTCGCGCGCGAACAGCGCGCCTGGCTCCAGCAGTCGCTGGCCGCCTCCCGGGCCCGCTGGAAGTTCGTCTTCGCGCACCATCCGCTGCGCAACAACGGCACGCACCGCAACGCCGGGGAGTACGAGGGCATCTCCTGCGGCGACTACCTCAGCGGCAAGCACGTCAAGGAGCTGTACGAGGACGTCGTGGCCGGGAAGGCGGAGTTCCTGCTCGGCGGGCACGACCACACCCTGCAGATCCTGGACACCGCGGAGCGGTACCAGGGCACCCAGCAGATCGTCTGCGGCGCCGCGGCCAAGACCAAGGGCCGGGCCGACGAGCCGAGCAACAAGGCGTTCTGGGAGGCCTACGACACCCTCGGCTTCATGCTGCTCACCATCAACGCGCAGCAGGTCGTGCTGGACGCCTACACCCTCGACCCGGGCACGGGCGAACCCGTCCACGCCTACCGGCACACCCGCACCGACCGGCTGCCCGCCGGGGCCGGCCGCGCGGGCGCGACCGGCTGACCGCGGACACCGCGGCCGGCTGCCCGGCGACCGGCCGGGAAGGTCACCGCACCAGGTGCTCCACCGTGGGGGCCACCGTGCCGAAGAGGTCGGCGACGGTGGTCAGGCTCGCCGTCTGCAACACGGCGGCGGGCAGGGTGCTGCCGTCGGGTGCGGTCAGCGGGCGGGTCGCGGTCGCCTCGGCGACGACAGCGGGCCGGTAGCCGAGGTTGAAGGCGCCCTGTGCGGTGAAGGTGACGCACATGTGGGTCATGAACCCCGCCAGCACCAGGTCGTCACCCGTGCCCGACTCGCGCAGGGTCTGTCGCAGACCGGTGTCCCGGAACGCGTCGGGGAACCGCTTGACCACGACGGGCTCGTCCCCGGCGGGTGCCACCTCCGGGCTGACGGCACCGATGTCGGCACGGATGTCGTAGGGCGAGCCCTCGCCGCCGTCGTTGACGATGTGCACGACCGGCGCACCGGCCTCGCGGGCGGCGGCCAGCAGGCGGGCTCCCGCGGCCAGCGCGGGCTCGGCGCCCTCCAGGGCCATGACACCGGTGCGGTACGTCTGCTGGAAGTCGATCATGAGGACGGTGGCGTCGCCGAGCCGGGGCAGCGTGTTGTCGAGACCGATGACGTCACGCAGAGTCGTGGACGTGTTCATGGGGAAAGGTTCCTTTCGGGTAGGAGGAGCGCACGGCGGAGCCGACGCGGCGCGTGTGCGCGGCGACTGCTCGGGTGCTGTGCTCGGGGATCCGCGGTCCGTGGTGAGGTGGTCGCGTGGTGCGGTGGTCGGGAGCGAGCGGTCAGCTCGTGGTGCGGAAGCGGCGGCGGTAGGCGGCCGGAGTGGTGTTGAGCTGCTTGCGGAAGGCGCGGTGCAGTGTCTCCACCGAACCCAGCCCGGTGTCCGCCGTGATCTGCGCCGGGGACCGGTCGGTCGTCTCCAGCAGCCTGCGCGCCGCCTCGACCCGTGCCGCCTCCACATAGGCCGCCGGGCTGCTGCCCGTCTCCTGCCGGAAGACCCTCGCGAAGTGCCGTTCGCTCAGGCACATCCGACCTGCCAGCACCGGCGCGGACAGGTCCTCCGCGAGGTGTTCGGCGATGAACACGCGCAGCTCGTCGAGCTCCCGCCGGGCGGCGGCCGGAACACTCAACGGCACGCTGAACTGGCTCTGGCCGCCCTGCCGACGGAGGTAGACGACCAGCTGCCGGGCCACGGCGAGTGCCAGGTCCTCGCCGTGGTCCTCGGCCACCAGCGCGAGCGCCAGATCCATACAGGTGCTGATGCCCGCACCGGTCCACACCCGGCCGGAGCGGACGAAGATCGGGTCGGCGTCCACGCGCACCCGGGGGTGCTCGGCGGCGAGCTGCGCCGCGGTCGACCAGTGCGTGGTCGCCCGCCGTCCGTCGAGCAGTCCCGCCGCCGCGAGCACATGGGCTCCCACACACACCGAGGCGATCCGCCGCGCGTACGGCGCGGTGTCCCTGACCCACTCCACGACGCGCTCCTCCACCCGGGCCACCGGGCCGTCCGGGTGCAGGTCCACGGCGCCGGGCACCAGGAGGGTGTCCACCGAGGCTCCCACCTCGGCGAAGGTCAGATCGGCCAGCAGCCGCACCCCGGCGGAGGTGGCGACCGGCTCGGCGTCCGGTCCGGCCAGCCGGACCCGGTAGTCCGCCCGGCCCCCGCTCTCCCGGTTGGCCAGCGCGAAGACCTCGGCCGGGCCGGTGACGTCGAGCAGGTCGACATCCGGGAAGACCGCGATGACGACGCGGTGAGAAGTGGACATGCCCCCATCCTCGGCGCGGGTCCCGATGTCCGCAATGACGGTTCTCTGTCACATCCGGCCCTCGCTCGCCGGGTGCCGCCGACCGCCCGGCCCCCGTTCGACCGCCGGCCGCCCGGCACCGTTGCACGGGCACATGCAGCGCGCGGCCCGTCCCTGAGGCGGGAGCGGGGATCCGCCCATGCCCTCCAGCGATGATTCACGGAAGGTGATCAACTGCCCTTAGATTGTCCGGATGGCAGACGGAACGCGGCCGGTGGCCGCTGCGCGGACAGCGCCCGGGTCCCCGACAGCCCCCGGCCGGACGGGACTCGCCCGCTCGTCGCTGCTGATGGCGGCGGGCACCGTCGTCTCGCGGGCCACCGGACTCATCCGACAGGTGCTGCAGGCGGCGGCGCTCGGCACCGGGCTGCTGGCCAGCACGTACAACACCGCCAACACCGTGCCCACCAGCCTCTACACCCTGCTGATCGGCGGCGCCCTCAACGCCGTACTGGTGCCGCAGCTCGTGCGGGCCCGGGCCACGCACGCCGACGGCGGCAGCGCGTACGAGCAGCGGCTGGTGACCCTCGTGGTCACCGTGCTGGCGCTCGGCACGGCACTCGCCGTCTGGGCGGCGCCGCAGATCGTGGGCCTCTTCATGCGGGACACCCCCGCGCAGCACGAGGCCTTCGAGCTGACCGTCGTCTTCGCCCGCTTCCTGCTGCCGCAGATCTTCTTCTACGGGCTGTTCGCGATCCTCGGCCAGGTCCTCAACGCGCGCGAGAAGTTCGGCGCGATGATGTGGACCCCGATCCTGAACAACGTCGTCCTCATCACGATGTTCGGCGTCTACCTGGGCATGATGACCGTCCCCGACCGGGTCGCGGACATCACCGGCACCCAGGTGCGGCTGCTGGGCCTGGGCACCACCGGTGGCATCGCCCTGCAGGCCCTCGCGCTGGTCCCGTTCGTGCGCGCCGCCGGATTCCGCTTCCGGCCACGCTTCGACTGGCGCGGCACCGGGCTGGGCCGCAGCGCGCACGCCGCCAAGTGGACGCTGCTGTTCGTGCTGGCCAACCAGGTCGCGCTCACCGTCGTCACCAACTACGCCAACACCGCCGACCAGGCGCTCCCCGACGCGGGCGCCGGATACTCGGCCTACACCTACGCGCAGACGATCTGGATGCTGCCGCAGTCCATCGTGACCGTCTCGCTGGTGACGGCGCTGTTGCCCCGGATGAGCCGCGCGGTGACCGAGGGACGGCACGCGGACCTGCGCGCCGATCTGGCCCGCGGACTCCGGCTCACCGGCGCCGTCATCGTCCCCACCGCCTTCCTCTTCCTCGCGCTCGGCCCGCAGATCGCCGCGCTGCTGTTCGCACACGGTGCCGCGGACGCCGAATCGGCTCGCCCCCTGGGGCAGATGCTCCAGGCGTTCGGACTCGGCCTGATCCCCTTCTCGGCGCAGTATCTGCTGCTGCGCGGCTTCTACGCCTTCGAGGACACCCGCACCCCGTTCCGGACGGCCGCGTTCATCGCGGCCGTGAACATCGCCCTGGCCACCGGCTGCCATCTGCTGCTGCCGCCCCGCTGGGCGGTGACCGGCATGGCCGCCGGGTACGCACTGGCCTACGCCGCCGGACTGCTGCTCACGCTCCGGCTGCTGCGCCGCAGGCTGTCCGGCCCGCTCGACGGCTCGGGGGGACTGGCGCGGACGTACCGGAAGGTGGCCCTCGCGTCGGCCGTGGCCGCGGGGCTCGCCTGGGTGGCGGCGGACGCGGTGCGGCGCACCCTCGGCGGGGGCACGCTGCCCGCGGCGCTGTCCCTGGCGGCCGGCATCCTCGCGCTGGCCGCCGGCTACCTCGTGCTGGGACGGCTGCTGGGGGTGCCGGAGCTGCGGACCCTGCCGGGCCGCTCCCGCCGGACCCGGTGACCGTACGGTGGTGCCGACAGGGCCGGAGAGGCGCCGAGTTGTGAGACCGGAAGGGCCGAGATGACCGCTGAACTTCCCATCGCCGTGCTGGGCGAGTGCGTCGCCGACGCGTTCGTGACCGAGCCGCGCAGCTCCGGGGACGCCGCCCCGGCGCCGCTCGCGCTGGACGTCTTCCCCGGCGGCGGGCCCGCCAACACGGCCGTGGCGCTGGCCCGGCTGGGCACCCCGACCCGCTTCCTGGGGCGGCTCTCGCACGACGTCTTCGGGCGGCTGTTCGCCTCCCGGCTGGCGGAGTCCGGCGTCGACCTGGGTTCCGCGGTACGCGCCGCGCCCGAGCCCAGCACCCTGGCCGTGGCGGATCTGGCCGAGGACGGCAGCGCCGACTACTCCTTCCACGCGCAGCGGACGGCCGACTGGCAGTGGACCGACGCCGAACTCGCCGCCGCCACCGCCGATCCCGTCGGCTGCCTGCACACCGGCTCGCTCGCCCTGGTCCGGCAGCCCGGCGCGGCGGCTGTCGAGCGCCTGCTGACGGACATACGCGAGCGGGCCACCGTCTCGGTCGACCCCAACGTCCGGCCGCTGCTCGTCGAGCCCGCCGACTACCGTGCGGCGCTGCCCCGCTGGTGCGCGGCGGCCGACATCCTGCGGCTGTCCGACGACGACCTGGCCCACCTGCGGCCGGGCGCCACCCCGGAAGAGGGCGCCGACGCCTTCCACGCGGACGGTGTGCCGCTGGTCGTGGTCACCCTCGGCGCCGCGGGCGTGCTGGCCTCGCTGGACGGTACCCGGGTCCGCGTCCCGACCCCGCCCACCCCCGTCGTGGACACGGTCGGTGCGGGCGACTCCTTCATGGCGGGCTTCCTGCACGCACTGCGGGCGGCCGGGGCACTCGGCGGCAGACTGGACGGCCTCACCGGGCAGCAGGTCACCGAGGCGCTGGAGTTCGGCGTCCGGGTGGCCGCAGCGGTCGTCTCGGTGCGCGGCGCGAACCCGCCCTGGGCGGCCGACCTGGCGGCGGACTGACTCACACCACCAGCGGCAGGACGTGGTGCCGGACGGCCGGGGCCAGGCCGAGCCCCGGATCGACCGTCGCGCCGGTCCAGCGGAGCGCGGCGATCTCGGCGGCAGGCGCCGGCCGTCCGGCCAGATCGGCCCGGAAGACCACCAGCCGCATCGGCACGCCCTCCAGCGCCGCCGTCGCCCGTACCTCGGTGAGCGGGGTGGCGGACGACGGCGCGACGCCCAGCTCCTCACGCAGTTCGCGGTCCAGCGCGGCGCGCAGGCTCTCGCCGGGCTCCGGCTTGCCGCCGGCGCCGCTCTCAGGCCGTCGACGCGTCTTTCTGCAACTCGGTCACCAGGCCGACGATCTCAGCCTTCGCCTGCGGAACCGTGGACACGCAGTCGAGGGGGATGGTGCCACCACCTGCTGCCGAACCCATGGCCACGCAGCCGTTGCTCTCGAAATCCCGCAGGTGCCCGAGCGCCTTGGACAAGGACTCACTCTCCCGATCGGAGAGGTCCTTTGCTTTGGTCGCCTCTGCGAGCGCGTCGAGCTCCGACTGCGTTGCGGATACCCATCCGGCGCAGGGGGCGGACGTGAGGTCGTCTCCGTCGCACCTCTTGTCGTCGACCGCCTTCGAGAGCGGCTCGCAGTACTTGTCACAAAGGTCGGCCCGTTCCTTCATGTCCGGCTGCTGGGAGCCGCACCCCGCCAACGTGATCGCGCCGAGAAGAACGGACACGAGTGCCATGCCGCTGCGGCTTGGCCGCGCGGCCGACAGACTTGACGTCATACGACCTGTTCCTGCCTTCCGAGATTCCGTCAGATCGTCCCGTCATGGGCCACGTTGCGGGGGTCAGTCCGCACGAGCTGTTCGTCCCCCGCCCCGCTTCCTGCTCTCGTTCCGTTGACGACGGCAGCAAAGTAGTGGGGTCCGATTCTTCTGGCAACCGATTCAGGGCGAGCGTGGGAGGGCCGGGGTTCCGACGTCCATGGGGCCGATCCTGCCAGTCGCCGCCGGAGGCGCCGTCAGGGGCAGCGCACCACCTGGCTCGCCCAGGACAGGCCGCCGCCGAAGCCGAACAGCAGCACCGGGGCGCCTGGTGCGAGCTCCCGCCGCTCCACCAGCTTGGCCAGCGCCAGCGGCACGGAGGCGGCGGAGGTGTTGCCGGACTCGACCACGTCCTGGGCGACCACCGCGTCCGGGGACAGGTCCAGTCGCTCCAGCAGGGCCTCGATCAACCGCAGGTTGGCCTGGTGGGTGACCACCCCCGCCAGATCGCCGGGTGCCAGCCCGGCCCGTTCGCAGGCGCGGCGGGCCACGGCGGGGAGTTCGGTGGTGACCCAGCGGAAGACCGCCTGCCCCTCCTGGGCGAAGTGCGGCTGCCAGTCGTCCAGCAGCCGCACCAGGTCGCCCCGCGTCGGGTCCGAGCCCCACTCGACGGGCCCGATGCCCTCCGGTCCGGATTCCGCCACCGCGTCGCCGTCCGGGACGGCGCTGACGACCGCCGCGCCCGCGCCGTCCCCCAGCAGCACGCAGGTGCTGCGGTCCGTCCAGTCGGTGACGTCGGACATCTTCTCCGCACCGATCACCAGCGCGTGCCGGGCGGCGCCCGCGCGCACCGAGTGGCTCGCGGAGGCGAGCGCGGTGCAGAAGCCGGCGCAGCCGTTGTCGAGGTCGTAGGCGACCGCGGAGGGGATCTGCAGGGCGCGGGCGACCTGGGCCGCGTTGCTGGGGCAGCGGTCCCGCGCCGAGCAGGTGGCCAGGACCACCAGGCCGATGTCCTCGGGGGCGAGTCCGGCGGCGGCCAGCGCCTTGCCCGCGGCCGGGGCGGCCAGGTCGGCGACCGTCTCGCCCTCGGCTGCGATGCGCCGGGTGGCGATCCCGGTGCGCCGCCGGATCCAGGCGTCGCTGGTGTCGACCAGGCTCGCCAGGTCGTCGTTGGTCAGGACGCGGTCGGGCTGGTGGTGGCCCAGTGCGGCGATGCGGGTTCCCGGCACGGTGCTGTTCTCCTCGTTGCGGCGGAGGGAGCCGGGACGCACCCCGGCGGCTGCGCGCGGAGGGCGTCCGGCGCCGGAGGCCCTCGATGCGGGTCCGGCGCCGGAAATATAGCAACCGATCGATCGGAAGTTAAATGGGGGAGGCCGGATACGATGGAGACATGAGCCCACGCAAGTCCGCCGCCGAGGCCCGCCGCACGCGGGAGCGGATCATCGAGCGCAGCGTCGCCATCGGCTCCGTCGAGGGGCTGGAAGGGCTGACGATCGGACGGCTCGCCACCGACCTCGGCATGAGCAAGGCGGGCGTGCTCGGCCATTTCGGCACCAAACAGGCGCTGCAACTGGCCGCGCTGCACGGCGCCTCCGGGCTCTTCACCCGGCTGGTCTGGGAACCCGTCGCCGACCTGCGGCCCGGCCTGGTCCGGCTGCGCGCCTTCTGCGAGGCGTGGATCCGCTACCTGGAACAGGAACGCACGGCCTTCCCCGGCGGCTGCCTGTTCACCGCCGCCTCCGTCGAGTTCGACACCCGCGGCGGCCCCGTCCACGACACCGTCGCCCGGTTCATGCTGCGCGGGCGGCGACTCCTCGTGAACGACCTGCGGATCGCCGTCGAGGTGGGAGAACTCGGCCGCGGCGAGGACCCCGAGCAGCTCGCCTTCGAACTGCACGGGCTCTACATGGGACTCAACCAGGAACTCCAGCTCTTCGCCGACGCCACCGCGCCGGCCCGCACCCGCCGGGCCCTGGACCGGATGCTGGGCGCGGCACCCCCGGCGGGCACCGCACCCCGGAACTGAGCGGCTACACCTGCGGCAGCGCCCGCTCCACCAGCGCCGCCAGATCCGCGCCCGAGGGCAGCGTGCCGAAGGCCGCACCCCAGTCGCCCCCCAGCCGCGAGGCGCAGAACGCGTCCGAGACCGCCGTCGGCGCGAACCGCACCAGCAGCGAGCCCTGCAGCACCAGCGCCATCCGCTCCACCAGCCGCCGGGCCCGCGCCTCGATCCCCTCCAGGTCCGCCAACTGCGCGAACACGTCCTTCACGGCGGCGTCCAGCCGGTGGTCCGCGCCGTGCGCCCGCCCGATCTCGGTCAGGAACGCGTCCAGCGACTGCGGCGAGCGCTGCAGCGCGCGCAGCACGTCCAGCGCCTGCACGTTCCCCGAGCCCTCCCACAGCGAGTTGAGCGGCGCCTCGCGCAGCAGCCGCGGCATCGGCGACTCCTCCACATAGCCGTTCCCGCCCAGGCACTCCAGCGCCTCGCCCGTCAGCGGCACGCACCGCTTGGTCACCCAGTACTTCGCCGTCGGCAGCGCC
>NZ_ALAP01000061.1 GCF_000280905.1 Streptomyces sp. AA1529
CCTCGGACTGCCCGACCGCCCGGCGGCCGCGGAGAGCACCGGGACCGCCGCGCCCTCCCGCCCCTCCGTACCGGGCCAGCGGGATGTGGGCAGCGCCCCCGACGCGCAGGCGTCCGCCGCGGACACCGGCCCGGCGGCCGGCCGGAGCACCGGTGCGGTACCCGGCCAGGGCCGTGCCCCGCAGGACGGAGCGGGGCGGGGCGCACGGCCCGCTCCCCGCGCGGTGCCCGACCACGGCACCCCGGCGGCCCAGGGGCCGCTCTCGGCGGAGGAGCTGGACCGCAGCGCCCGGACGCTCCAGGAACTGCTGGACGAGGGCGTGGCCGCGGCCGAGCGGCAGCTGTTCGAGCTGCGGACCGCGGCCGCGGACGACTCCAGGATGCTCGGCGCGCTCGGCGACGGCGGACTCCTGCCGCCCGGACCCGATGTGACGGCCACCGTCGAGTACCTGGGCGAGCACGGCGTCCCCGCGCTGCCCGGCTGGCGCTACCTCGCCCAGGCCGTCGACCCGGCCGATCACGCCGCGGTGCTCGCCGCCCGGCCGGAACTGGTCGACGGCGTCATCATCACCGACCCCGAGAGCCACGTGCGCGCCCGCGAAGTGCTGGCCGGCGCGGTGCTGCTGCCCCGCTCCGCGGTGGCCGTCGGCACCTCCGCCGCGCTGCTGGCCCCCGCGCCCGCACCGGACGGCGGCGAGGAGGGTTCCGCCGCCGGGCAGGTGTTCCTCGTGCCGCCCAACCCGGCGATGCACGACGAGGACGCGGCCGACGGCGAGCGCGGCCGGCTGCGGGAGCGCGCCGCCACCCGGGACGAGGAGATCCGCGGCCTCGCCGCGCGGCTCTCCGCCGACCGGGCGCTCGCGGCCCGGCTCGTCTCCTGGCGCGGGAGCTGTCCCGAAGGCCGCCTCGTCGAGCTGGCCGAAGCCGCGGCCCGGGCCCGCGGGGCCGCCGAAACCGCCCAGCAGCACCTCGCCCAGGTCCGCGAGGACCGCGCGGAGGCCGACGAACAGGCCGCCGAGACCGCCCGGGTCCGCGACGAGCGCCAGGAGGCGGCCCAGCGTGCGCGCCGTGCCGCCGACGCGCTCGCGGGGCTCGCCTTCCGGCTGCGGGAGCGCGCCGGCTGGCAGGCCCGGTTGCGTGAGCTGACCGACGAGGTGGCCGCCGCCCGGGAGCGTGCCGAACAGTGCCTGGAGCGGGCGCGCGCGGCCGACGAGGATCGCCGCGAGGCGCAGCGCGCCGCGGACGACGCGCGCCGGACGGCGCGCACCCTGCGTGCCGAACGGGCCGAGATCGCCGGTGTGCCCGACGATCCGGCGCAGCCGGACGCGGAGGCGGACGGCGGGACCCCGGCGCCCGCGCGCACGGCTTCCCTGCCGGACCTGCGCGCCGCCTACCGCTCCGCCTCCCAGCTCTACGAGAAGGTGGGCGTCGGCGCCGACCTGCGCGCCGAACAGGCCCGCGCGGAGGGCGACGAGTCCGCGGCCAAGGCCGCCCTGGACCGGCTCAGCAACAAGGTGCGCACCCGCGCGGCGCAGCTGCTCGAAGGCCCGGACGGCGCCGACGGCCCCTCCCGGCAGGCCGCGGCGGCCCGGGCCGAAGCGCTCGTGCAGCGGCTGGAGGCGCGCGGCTCCGACATCAGCGAGCAACTGGGCAGGTTCCGCGGCGAGGCCGAGCGGCTCTCGCCCAGCGAGGGCGAGCGCCACACCGAACTGCCGGACGAACTGGTGCCCGCCGACGCCGCGCAGGCCCAGACCCTGCTGCGGACCGCCAACGCCGAACTCGCCGCCCGGGGCGACGAACTGGACGCCGCCCGTGCCGCGCACACCGCGCTCCAGCGGGACCACTCCGCGGCGGAGGACGCCGCCGGCGGCTTCGAGGAGACCGCGGCCGTCCTCCGCGACCTGCTGCGCGATCCGGCCGCGCCCGTCCCCGGCGGTGACGGCGAGGAGCCCCCCGAGCCGTACGCGGGCGGTCCGGCCGAGGCCCGGCAGGCGGCAGCCGAGGCCAGAAGGTCGCTGCGCGGCTGCGCCGCCGACCTCAGCACGGCCGAGCAGTCCGTGCGCGAGGCCTGCGAGACGCTGGTGCGGCACGCCAACTCCAGCCGCTTCGAGCAGGTCCGCACCCCGGCCCGGCAGCAGGTGCGCGAACTCCCGGCCTCCGCGCTGCCCGACCACGCGGCCGCCTGGGCGACGGCGTTCGCGCCCCGGCTGCGGGTCCTCACCGACGAACTGGCCCAGCTGGAGCGCAACCGCGACAGCATCGTGGACCGGCTGCGCGGTCTGGTCGAGTCGTCACTGACCACGCTGCGCTCGGCGCAGCGGCTCTCGCGGCTGCCGGAGGGGCTGGGGGAGTGGTCCGGCCAGGAGTTCCTGCGCATCCGCTTCGACGATCCCGATCAGGCCACCCTGACCGAACGGCTGGGCGAGGTCATCGACGAGGCCACCCGTGCGGCGGTCCGCAAGAACTCGGATCTGCGCCGGGACGGCATGACGCTGCTGCTGCGCGGCGTGCACGCGGCGCTCCAGCCGCGCGGTGTCGCGGTGGAGATCCTCAAGCCGGACGCCGTGCTGCGGGCCGAGCGCGTTCCGGTCGGGCAGATGGGCGACGTCTTCTCGGGCGGGCAGCTGCTGACCGCCGCCATCGCCCTGTACTGCACGATGGCGGCGCTGCGCAGCAACGACCGGGGGCACGACAAGCACCGGCACGCCGGCACCCTTTTCCTGGACAACCCCATCGGACGGGCCAACGCCACCTATCTGCTGGAGCTCCAGCGGGCGGTCGCCGACGCGCTGGGGGTCCAGCTCCTGTACACCACCGGGCTGTTCGACACCACGGCGCTGGCGGAGTTCCCGCTGGTGATCCGGCTGCGCAACGACGCGGACCTGCGTGCCGGGCTGAAGTACATCAGCGTGGAGGAGCACATGCGCCCCGGTGTGCCCCGGCCGGAGGCCGAGGAGGACGAGGCCGCGGTGCACGGGGAGATCACCGCGACACGGATGTTCCGCCGGCCCGGCCAGGATCCGTCCGGCGGTCAGGACGAGCCGCACGCCCGGCCGCAGGAGCCCGATGCCCGGCCGGACGTGCCCGCGCCTCAGCAGCCGGGTGACGCGTCGGATGCGGCACACTCCCCGCACGGCTGACTCCGGGGGCGACGCCCGGAGTTCCGGTGCCGCCCCGCTCCGCCACGGTGCCCGCCGAGCGGTGGCGGTCGGCCAGCGCCCGCCGTCTGGCGGCGCTGCTGGGCTCGGAGAGCACCCCGTGCCGCTGCACCCACACCTGCCGGGTGATCCACACGTCGAGGACCGCCCAGGTGGCCACGACCGTGCTGCCGATGGTCGACAGCACCATCGGGAACGCCAGCCAGACGGCGGCCATCGAGCAGAAGAACGCGACCATGAGCTGCACCAGCGTCAGCGCCGCGACGATCACCGCCCGCACCGCCGCCGTCCGGACCGGATCCGGCAGGCGGGGCTTCGCATACATCTCTTTCACTCCCCCTTCACCACCCCCTGATCCTCCCACGCTTCCGTGGACGTGGCCTGTGCCACACACTTCGATGGTCCAGAGGGGCATCGACGGACAACTCAGGATGAGGCACCCTGGACTGCCTGGTCGAACGCTCCCGCACGCGTACGAGTTGCCGGCGCCCCGGTAGTAAGCTCAGGCCGTTTGCTGTCGGTACACACCCCCCGTGCGCTGGGGAAGACGTAGGGGAGGCCATGCGCTTTCGCGGGAAGTCCATCCGCCGGAAGATCGTGGTGCTGCTGCTGGTGCCGCTGGTCTCCCTGCTGTCCATCTGGGGCTTCGCGACCTACATCACCGCCACCGAGGCGAACAGCCTGCTGCGCCTCGACGAGGTGACCCACAAGATCGGTGAGCCCTCCGAGGACGCCGTCCGCGCCCTCCAGCAGGAGCGCCGCCAGATCATGGTCCATGTGGCCGCCCCCCGCGACGACAAGGAGCTGTCGGCGCTGCACGACCTCCAGCGCACCACGGACCGCGAGGTCGCGGCGGTGCGCCGGAACGCAAAGGACAGCGGCCTGCGCGCCGAGCTCGGCCCCGACTCCGAGGCCCGGTTGGACGACTTCCTGGAGGCCCTGGACGGGCTGCGGACGCTGCGGACCCGGGTGGAGCAGGACACCGTCACCCGCGGCGGTGCCTTCCAGGCCTACAACGAACTGATCGACCCCGCCTACGCGCTGGTCAACTCGCTCAGCGCGGTGGACGACATCGACCTGGAGAAGCAGGGCCGGGCCCTGGTCGGGGTGAACCGCGCGCGTGAGTACCTCTCCCGGGAGGACGCGCTGATGGCCGCCGCGTACGCGGCCGGGCAGTTCACCCGCGGCGACCAGCGGGCGCTCTCCGACCGGGTCGCCGAGCGCAACATCGCCTACGAGAGCAACCTCCCCACGCTGCCCGCCGAGGACCGGCAGTTGTTCGAGAACTACTGGAACAGCAGCGACGGCCGCACCCTGCGCAGCTACGAGGACGCTGTCATCGCCGCCGGACCGCGCACCACCGAGGGGCCGGTCAGCGAGGAGCGCTGGCGGTTCGCCATGAACACCGTCATGCACGACCTCCGGAAGCTGGCGAAGCAGACCGACCAGCGCTACCACGAGCGCGTCGACCCGGTCGCCACGCGGGTGCTCGTCCAGGCGGCGGCCGCCGGGGTGCTGGGCTTCCTCGCGGTGCTCGCCTCGCTCGTCATCTCCATCCGCGTCGGCCGCGGCCTGGTCCGCGACCTGAACACGCTGCGCAAGGAGGCCGGCGAGGCCGCCGGTGAGCGGCTGCCGAGCGTGATGCGCCGGCTGGCCGCCGGCGAACGGGTGGACGTCGAGAACGAGTCCCCCCGCCTGGAGTACCCGCAGGACGAGATCGGCCAGGTGGGCCAGGCACTCGACACCCTCCAGCGCGCGGCCGTCGAAGCCGCCGTCAAACAGGCCGACATGCGGCGCGGCGTCTCCGAGGTCTTCGTCAACCTCGCCCGCCGCAACCAGGTGCTGCTGCACCGCCAGCTCACCCTGCTCGACACCATGGAGCGCCGTACCGAGGACGCCGACGAACTCGCCGACCTCTTCAAACTCGATCACATGACGACCAGGATGCGCCGGCACGCCGAGGGCCTGGTCATCCTCTCCGGTGCGACGCCGTCGCGGCAGTGGCGCAAGCCCGTCCAGCTGATGGACGTGGTACGGGCCGCCGTGGCCGAGGTCGAGGACTACGAGCGGATCGAGGTGCGCAGGCTGCCCCGGCTCGCCGTGGACGGCAGCGCGGTCGCCGACCTGACCCACCTGGTCGCCGAACTGCTGGAGAACGCCACCGTCTTCTCCCCGCCGCACACCGCCGTGCAGGTGCTGGGGGAGCGCGTCGCGAACGGCTTCACCCTGGAGATCCACGACCGGGGCCTGGGCATGACGGCCGAGGCGATGCTGGACGCCAATCTGCGGCTCGCCGAGACTCCTGAGTTCGAGCTGTCCGACACCGACCGGCTGGGACTGTTCGTGGTCTCGCGGCTGGCCCAGCGCCAGGGCGTCCGGGTCTCGCTGCAGCCCTCGCCCTACGGCGGAACCACCGCGGTCGTCCTCATCCCCGGTGCGGTCCTCACCGAGACCCCCGGCCGCGACGACGAGTCGCGCGGTGACCGCGCTGCCGTGGGGGCCGGTGCGGGAACCGCCCGGCCGCTGGACGGCCCCGTCGAGCTGGAGGCCCCGCTGGAGGACGGCAGCCGGTCGGGCCGGGAGAGCGGGCCGCGCAAGCTGCCCCGCGGCCCGGAAGCCCCCGCGGCCGCCCCGGCGGGGGAGCAGCACCAGCAGGCGCGGGACGAGGCCGCGCCCGTCTCCCGCGCGGACTCCCGCGGGGGTTCCGAGGGTGCCCCGGCCTCCGGTGGCGACGCGGACTCCCGCACCGGCGGGGGCGACGCCGCGGACGGCGGCCCCAAACCCCTGCCCCGGCGCCGGCCGGGTGCCCCGGTCCTGGTCTCCGACAACGGGCGCACCGTCGACCCGGACCGGCAGCCCCCGGCCGAGCGCTCCGCGGGCGGCGGCCCCGCGCCGCTGCCGCGGCGCAAGAAGCCCCGCGCCCCTTCGCGCACGGCGGAGGACCGGGCGCCCTCCGGACAGGCGTCCTCGGCGGAGGCGTCCGACGCCGGCTCCCGCACGGACTCCGCGGGCGAGCAGGGGAGTGCCGCGCGTCCGGGGGCGGCCACCGGGCCCGACGGCACCGCCCTCGGGCCGCACAGCCCGGAGGAGGCGGCCGGCCCCGGCGCCGGTGGCACCTCCGGACGCGAGGACGGCACCGGCGCGGCGGGTACGCCGTCCGGGGGAGCGGGCGCCGAGCCCGAACGCCCCGGCGGGCTGCCCCGCCGGGTGCGCCAGGCCAGCCTCGCACCGCAGCTCAAAGGGGACGCACCGACGGTCAACACCCGTATGCCGCAGCCGCGGACGGAATCCCCGGAATCCAGCCCGCCGGAGGTCGCCGACCGCGACGCCGACGAAGTGCGCAGCAAGATGGCATCCCTCCAGCGCGGCTGGGAACGCGGCAGACGCGAGAGCGAACCGCCGCACGAGACGGGGGAGTCAGCACCAGGAACAACACCGGGAAGGGACGGTCGATGACCGCACCAGACACCGCATCGCACCAGGCTGGGAGCGGTGAACTCAACTGGCTCCTCGACGAGCTGGTCCAGCGCGTCGCCAGTATCCGCAAGGCGCTCGTGCTCTCCGGGGACGGCCTCGCCAGAGGCGCCTCGGAGGGGCTGTCCCGCGAGGACAGCGAACACCTGGCGGCTGTCGCCTCCGGGTTCCACAGCCTCGCCAAGGGGGTGGGTCACCACTTCGGCGTCGGCGGCGTACGGCAGACCGTGGTCGAACTGGAAGAAGCGTTCCTCTTCGTGACGGCCGCCGGGGACGGGAGCTGCCTCGCCGTCCTGGCCGACCAGGACGCCGACGTCGGCCAGGTCGCCTACGAGATGACGCTCCTCGTCAAGCGCGTCGGAGCGCATCTGGGCACCGCACCGCGCAGCACCCCGGGCGACAGCGGCGCGCCCGGAGCCGGGTGACGGCGCGGCGAGGATGACAGGCGACGGGACGAGGAGCGGGAGGAGGCGGGCCGGCCATGGCGGACCACTGGTTCGATGACGCGGCGGGACCCGTGGTGCGGCCGTACGCGATGACCCGCGGCCGCACCCGCAGCGGCGGCACGGACAAGCAGTTCGACCTCATCGCCCTCGTCATCGTCGACGACGCGGACGGGGCGGAGCCGGGTGCACTGTCCGCGGCCGAGGACACGCTCCTCTCCGACCACTCCTTCGTCCCCGAGCACCAGGACATCGTCGTGCTCTGCCGCCGCTCGCCGCTGTCGGTGGCGGAAGTGGCGGCGGAGCTCGACCTTCCCGTGGGGGTGGTGCGCGTGCTGCTCGGCGATCTGCTGGAGGCCGCACTGGTACGCGTCACCCGCCCCGTTCCTCCGGCGGAACTGCCGGACGAGAGCATCCTCAGAGAGGTGATCAATGGTCTTCGGGCGCTCTGAGCGGCGCGGCGACAAGGCCCCCGCCGAACCGGTCACACTGAAGATCCTGGTGGCCGGCGGGTTCGGCGTCGGCAAGACCACACTGGTGGGGGCGGTCAGCGAGATCAAACCGCTGCGCACCGAGGAACTGCTGACCGAGGCCAGCCGTCCCGTGGACAGCACCCGCGGTGTGGAGGCGAAGACCACCACGACCGTGGCCATGGACTTCGGCCGGATCACCATCAACGAAGAACTGGTGCTCTACCTGTTCGGCACTCCTGGGCAGGACCGGTTCTGGTTCCTGTGGGACGAGCTGGCGAGCGGTGCGCTGGGTGCCGTGGTGCTCGCCGACACCCGGCGGCTGGAGAACAGCTTCGCGGCCGTCGACTACTTCGAGCGCCGCGGCATCCCCTTCACGGTGGCGGTCAACTGCTTCGACGACGCCGAGCGGTACCCCGTCGAGCACGTCCGCGAGGCCCTCGACCTGGACGGCGAAATACCGGTGCTGCTGTGCGACGCGCGGCAGCGCGAATCCGCGCGGGACGTGCTCGTCTCGGTGGTCCAGCACGCCCGGCACATCGCCACCCGGACGACGGCCGGCGCCTGAGGGCGCAGCTCCGCCGGCCGGCCCGGTGTCCGCTGCGCGGTCCGGTTGCCGGCCCGGCGGCCTCCGTCGGACCCCGCACACCGTCCTCCCGGACCGCGCGTGCCGACTCCGCGGGCCCTCGCGTCCCGTCCCGGGGGCCGCCGCACCGGACCGCCGGGCGGGGACCGCAGCGGCCCCGCCCGGTCGGGTCTCAGCCGGACTGCTCCCAGCCGAAGCTCCGCTCCACGGCCTTGTGCCAGTTCGCGTACTCCTTCTCGCGCTCCTCCTCGCCCATCGAGGGAGTCCACTCGGCGTCCCGCTTCCAGTGGGCGCGCAGCTCCTCCAGACCGGACCACACGCCGGTCGCCAGCCCCGCGGCGTACGCCGCGCCCAGGCAGGTGGTCTCGGCGATCACCGGCCGGATCACCGGTACGCCCAGCACATCCGCCTGGTGCTGCATCAGCAGGCTGTTGGCGGTCATCCCGCCGTCCACCTTCAGCGAGGTGATCTCCACACCGCTGTCCTGGTACATCGCGTCGACCACCTCGCGGGTCTGCCAGCTCGTGGCCTCCAGCACGGCCCGTGCCAGGTGCGCCTTGGTCACGTACCGGGTCAGCCCCGCGATGACACCGCGTGCGTCCGAACGCCAGTACGGCGCGAACAGGCCCGAGAACGCGGGCACGATGTAGGCCCCGCCGTTGTCCTCGACACTGGCGGCCAGCGTCTCGATCTCCGCCGCGTCGTCGATGATGCCGAGCTGGTCGCGGAACCACTGCACCAGTGCACCGGTGATCGCGATGGAGCCCTCCAGGCAGTAGACCGGCGCCTCGTCGCCCAGCCGGTAGCCCATCGTGGTCAGCAGCCCGTGCTTGCTGGGCACCGGCCGGCTGCCGGTGTTCAGCAGCAGGAAGGAACCGGTGCCGTAGGTGTTCTTGGCCTCGCCCACGCCGTAGCAGGTCTGTCCGAAGACGGCCGCCTGCTGGTCGCCGAGCGCCGAGGCCACCGGCACCCCGGCCAGCTGCCCGACGGCCGTGCCGTACACCTCCGAGGAGGACCTGATCTCCGGCAGCACGGCGGCGGGCACATCCATCGCCTCCAGCACCGAGGCGTCCCACTCCAGGGACTCCAGGTTCATCAGCATGGTGCGGGAGGCGTTGGTGACATCGGTGACGTGCCGTCCGCCGTCCACACCACCGGTCAGATTCCAGATCAGCCAGGAGTCCATGGTGCCGAACGCGATCTCCCCGTCGACGGCGCGCTGCCGCAGCCCGGGTACGTTGTCCAGCAGCCAGGCGACCTTCGGCCCGGCGAAGTAGCTGGCCAGTGGCAGCCCCGTGCGATCCCGGAAGCGGTCCTGGCCCACCTCGCCGCCCAGCTCGGTGCAGAGCCCGGCGGTCCGGGTGTCCTGCCAGACGATGGCGTTGTGCACCGGCCGGCCCGTCGCGCGGTCCCACAGCACCGTCGTCTCACGTTGGTTGGTGATGCCGATGGCGCTGAGCTGGTCGGCGCGCAGTCCGGCCCGCTCCAACGCGCCCCCGACCACGGACTGGACCTTCGTCCAGATCTCGTCGGCGTCGTGCTCCACCCAGCCGGGCTTCGGGAAGATCTGGCGGTGCTCCTGCTGGTCGACGGCGACGATTCCGCCCCGCTGGTCGAAGACGATGCAGCGGCTGGAGGTGGTGCCCTGGTCGATGGCAGCGACGTACTTGTCCGTCATGTTTTGACGACCCCTCGATAGGTGCGTTCGGACGTCACGATCAGAATGCGGCCTTGCGGAGCGGTACGCCGCAGCCCCGCCGAGCGGAGCCCGCAGGCCCCGCCGATCGGCGGCTCCACCCGGCTGACGACGGTGCCCGCGATGAGCGTGACGGCAGTTTTCAGCGCGGCTGAGGGGCAGTCAAGGCCGGGCGCACGACCGCCTCGACGCACCCTGTCTGCGACGCTCCTGTCGCGACTGTCACCAGGGTGTCACCAGATCCTCACGTCCCCGCACGTCCCACCCGTCACGTGAACCGCATCCGGGGGCCGGGCGTCCAGACGAATCAGGAACGGTGGCACGGGACCGACGGGGGTGGTCCCGAGCCACCGTTCCGCATCTCTGCGTTCCCTGGTAGAGGAGAGGGGCATGAGACGCAACCGCACCGCACCTCGGGCCCACCTCGCCGCAGCCGCCGCGCTCCTCTTCCTCGCGGCCGCCCCCGTCCCCGCAGCTCAGGCCGCATCCGGGCACCGCCACGAGCCCAGGGCACCCGAAGAGTTCGTCGCATTGCACGACGTGGCACCGACCATCCGCCAGGACATCCGCTACTTCACCCGGCACAATTTCGTCGGCGAGCGCATCGACGGCTACCGCCGGCCGATGTGCCTGGTCACCCGGGACACCGGCCGTGCCCTCGCCCGAGCCCAGCGCTCCCTGCTGCGGCGCGGCCACACGCTCAAGGTCTACGACTGCTACCGCCCGCAGCGGGCCGTGGACCACTTCGTGCGCTGGGCCAAGGACCTGGACGACCAGCGCATGAAGCGCGAGTTCTACCCGCGCGTGGCCAAGAACAGGCTCTTCGAGGACGGCTACATCGCGGAGAAGTCCGGACACAGCCGCGGCAGCACCGTCGACCTCACCGTCGCCGAACTGCCCGCCCGGCCCACCCGCCCCTACCACCCCGGCGAACCCCTCGTGCCGTGCTACGCGCCCCAGGAGGAACGGTTCCCCGACAACTCCGTCGACACCGGCACCGGCTTCGACTGCTTCGACACCCTGGCGCACACCGACGACCCCCGCGTCACCGGAAAGCAGCGCGCCAACCGGCTGCTGCTCAAGCGCACCCTGGAGCACGAGGGCTTCACCAACCTGCCGGAGGAGTGGTGGCACTTCACCCATGAGCCGGAGACCTTCCCGGACACCTACTTCGACTTCCCCGTCTCCCGCCGCTCGCTGACCCCGCACCACCCGCACCACTGAGACCGCCGCCACCGGAGCCGCCCGGCCGAAAGCGTCCGGACGGCTCCGGTGGCCGTACCTTTGGCGCTAGGTTGAAGCGGCAGCCGGACACCGGACCCGCAGCAGCCGCAGCACAGCCGAGCAGGGGAGCCCACCATGACCGAACGGACGCAGGCACAACGGCCCGCGACGCAGATCGACACCACGGTGCCGCACTCCGCGCGCATCTGGAACTACCTGCTGGGCGGCAAGGACCACTACGCCGTCGACCGTGCCGCAGGCGACAAGGTCTGCGAGGTCTTCCCCGGGATGGTCGACATCACCCGGCACTCGCGGGCCTTCATCGGCCGCGTCGTACGCCACCTCGCCGGAGAGGCGGGCATCCGCCAGTTCCTCGACATAGGCACCGGCCTGCCCACCGTCGACAACACCCACGAGATCGCCCAGCGGGTGGCACCGGAGTCCCGGATCGTCTACGTCGACAACGACCCCCTCGTCCTCGCGCACGCCCAGGCCCTGCTCACCAGCACCCGCGAGGGCGCCACCAGCTACCTGCACGCCGACGTGCGCGACCCCGCCGGCATCCTCGCGGCCGCCGCCGAGACCCTCGACCTCGACCGGCCCGTCGGCCTGATGCTGATGGGCGTCCTGGGCCTGGTCCAGGACGAGGCCGAGGCACGGGCCGTCACCCGCGAACTGCTGGACGCGCTGCCGCCCGGCAGCTATCTGGGCTACAACGACGGCAGCACCACCGACCCCGCCTACGTCGAGGCCATCCGCCGCTTCAACGCGGGCAGCGGAGCCGTGCCCTACACGCCGCGCACCCCCGAGCAGATGGCGGGCTTCTTCGAGGGGCTGGAAGTGCTGGAACCGGGCATCGTCTCCCTCCCGCACTGGCGTCCCGAGGCACTGCCGTTCGGCGAGCCGCCCCGGATCGCCTGCTACGGAGGAGTCGGACGCAAGCCCTGAGCCCACGAGCCCCGGGCCCGGGGGCGGGCCCGCCGGGCCGGGGCGCCGGCCGGCCGGTTCACCGGCCCGGGCTCACCCGGCCGGCGAGCCGGCCGGCCGGCCCAGCCGCACGGGGTACCCCACCGCCGCACCGTCCTCCCCCTCCACCAGGACGCCCCCGTCCTGCCCGCGGCGCACCGTGAACCTCTCGGCGGCCGGACGCCCCCCTCCGGCACCCGGATCGGGGATCAGCAGTCCGCCACCGGTACGCCCCGGAACCGGCGGCCACACCTCCAGCTCCGTGCGCCCACCGGCACCCTGCACCGGAATCGCCGATCCCGCCCGTGCCAGCACCGGAAGCCCCGCCAACGGCGCCGGCAGGCGCACCGTCGCCGGTCCGCGGTGCCCGCGCCCGGTACGGGTGTCGTACCACCGGCCCGGCGGCAACCGCACCGCACGCGACCGCACACCCGGCTCCAGCACCGGTGCGATCAGCAGCGCGTCCCCCAGCAGGAACGCGTCCTCGCAGTCGCGCAGCGCCCGGTCCCGGGGATGCTGCCACCAGACCGGCCGCACATAGGGGGTGCCCGTACGGTGCGCCAGCTGAGCCAGCGTCATCAGATACGGCAGCAGCCGCTCCCGCTCCGCCAGCGCCGCGCGCACCTGCCCCAGCAACTCCGCACCGACCCCCCAGGGCGCCGCGGCCTCCCACGACGCACCGGCCGCGCGCCCCGTCGTCCGGGTACGCAGCAGCGGCAGCCAGGCGGCCAGCTGGAGCCGGCGCAGATACAGCTCGGGGGAGGGCCGGCCGGCCGGCGAGACGACGTCCGGCCCCGCGAAAGGCACCCCGCACAGCCCCAGACCCAGCACCAGCGACAGCGTGGTCCGCAGCCCCTCCCACCCGGCCTCCGGCGCGGCGGTGCCGATACCGCCGTAGCGCTGGCTCCCCGCCCACCCCGAGCCCGCGAGCACGAACGGACGCTCCTGGGGACGCAGCTCCCGCATCCCGGCGCAGCCCGCCATCGCCATCGCCAGCGCGTAGACGTTGTGCGCCTCCCGGTGGTCGCCGCCCCGGCCCTCCAGCGCGTGCCGGGCCGAGCGGGGCAGCGTCGCCTCGCCGAAGGCGCACAGCGACGCGGGCTCGTCACCGGCGTGCCAGACCGCGGTGAAGCCCTGCTCGACCCGCTCCGCGAACAGCGCGCCCCACCACTTGCGCGCCCGCCGGTCCGTGAAGTCGGGGAAGGCCGCATCCCCCCGGCGCGCCCCGCCCAGCACGGTGCGGCCCGCCGCGTCCCGGACGAACACGTCCGCCGCGGTGCCGCTGTCGAAGACCGGGCAGCCCGGCTCGGCCACCACCCCCGGCCGCACCACCGACACCAGCTCCACTCCGTCCTCCCGCAGCCGCGCCGCCGCCTCCGACCGGCCCGCCGCCGCGTCCCCGTCCGCCGAGCGGCCCGGGTTCCTCCGGGAACCCGGGCCCGCGGAGGCGTCCGCGCCCGCCTCGTCCGCCGCCCTGTCCACCGAGCGGTCCGGGCCCGCGGTGCGCCCACCCCACCCGGCGCCGGAATCCAACTGCAGCGCGCTCAGCGGCAGCCCGTGCGCGCGGTGGCCGTCCGCGAGCCGCCGCAGCTCGCGCTCCCCGGCCCGGCCCCGATGCACATGCTGGTGGCCCAGCGCCCAGCGGGGCGGCACGGCGGGCGCCCCGGTCAGCGCCGCCCAGCCGTGCAGCACCCGGGAGGGGGCACCGGCCACCACCCAGTACCGCATCGGGCCCCCGCTCATCCGCACCTCGCAGCGCGCCGGCCGGTCGTGGCCCGACCCCCGCCCCTCGGCGCCCTCCCGTACCGCCACCCAGCCGTCCCAGGAGTTGTCGTGGAAGACCAGCAGGGTGCCCGCGTCGGCCACACTCACCAGCACCGGCATGGCGACCGGCACCGGACCCGCGCCCCGGTCGCGGGTGTCGGCGCCGCCGTTCCACAGCCGGTAGGCGCCCTCCCGCAGCCGCGGGCCCGCGCTCCTGCCGCCCAACCCGAAGAAGCGCGCGTCCGCGGGCAGCTCCGAGCGCTGCATCCAGCGCGGACCGCCCGCTGCCGCCTCCTCCGACTCCCACCAGCGGGGCGGATGGTCCCGGCGCAGCAGTGCGCCGCCCGGCGTGCGCACCTCCACCGCCCCGCGGCGCGAGACGGTCACCAGCATCCGCTCGGAGACCACCCGCCAGCCGCCGTCCTTGTCCGGCTCCAGCCGCGCCCGCGGGTCGGCCTCCGGGCAGGGACCCGCCAGCGCGTACGACGGTTCCGGCTCCGCGCCGTCCCAGCCGAGGAACACCGCACCGCCCGCCGTCACCCGCACCTCCAGCGCCGACCGGGCGAAGCGCACCCGGCCGCCGCCCGGCCCCGCCTCCGCCCCCGCGGCCTCGCCCGGGGTGCGTGCCCGCTCCGCGCGCTGCCGCGGCAGCGCCGCCGCGTCGGCCCGCCGCCTGCGCCACGCCGCACGCAGCGCCCGCGCCCCCTGCTCCGCACCGACCACCCGCACCGACCGCCCCAGGCCCCGCCCGTC
Organism: Streptomyces sp. AA1529; assembly: GCF_000280905.1. Lineage (GTDB taxonomy): Bacteria > Actinomycetota > Actinomycetes > Streptomycetales > Streptomycetaceae > Streptomyces. The sequence continues at coordinate 14,534 of NZ_ALAP01000061.1, forward strand.
CATGCTGCTCAGCCTGCCACCGGCAACCGCCCACGTCAGGGCTGTTCGGTGGCCGTTCACCCGGTGGTCACCCTGCGCGCCGTGTGCTCCCCACACCGCACACAGCCGCACTGTGTGACACCCGCCCTGGCACAACGGATGACCACATGGCATCGTCCCGCGCGAAGGGACGCGACGACGCGTACAGGACGTCAGGGAGCCGCCACGCCATGACCGCAGCACACAGCGACAGGACCGCCCGGACCTCGCAGCCCGAGGCGCTCTGGCGGCCCGACCCCGGTGCCTTCTCCTCGGCCCGCCTCACCCGCTTCCAGGAGTGGGCGGCCCGGCACCACGGCGCCCCGGAGCCCGATCCGAGCGACCCCGTCGCCTCGTACGCCGCGCTGCACCGCTGGTCGACCGAGCACCTGACCACCTTCTGGGGCGCCTTCGCCGAGTGGTCCGGCGTCCGCTTCAGCACCCCGTACGAGACCGTCCTCGCCGACGCCGCCATGCCCGGAGCCGACTGGTTCCCCGGCGCCACGCTCAACTACGCCGAGCACGCGCTGCGCCCGGCGGAGGACCCCGGGCGCGCCGCCGGGCCGGCGCTGCTGCACGTCGACGAAACACACGAGCCCACTCCGGTGAGCTGGGCGCAACTGCGTTCCCAGGTCGCCTCGCTGGCCCAGGAACTGCGCCGACTGGGCGTCCGTCCCGGCGACCGGATCAGCGGATATCTGCCCAACATTCCCGAGGCGGCGGTCGCGCTGCTGGCCACCGCCGCGGTCGGCGGCGTCTGGACCTCCTGCGCCCCCGACTTCGGCGCGCGCAGCGTCCTGGACCGCTTCCAGCAGGTCGAGCCCGTCGTGCTGATCACCGTCGACGGCTACCGCTACGGCGGCAAGGAGCACGACCGCCGTGCGACGGTCGCCGAACTCCGCTCCGAACTGCCCACCCTGCGCGCGGTCGTCCACGTGCCGCTGCTGGGCACCCCGGCTCCCGAGGGGGCACTGGAGTGGGCGGACGTCACCTCCCTCGACGCCGAACCCCACTACGAACAGGTGCCCTTCGACCATCCGCTGTGGGTCCTCTACTCCTCCGGCACCACGGGACTGCCCAAGGCCATCGTCCAGTCCCAGGGCGGCATCCTGCTCGAACACCTCAAACAGCTCACCCTGCACAACGACATGGGCCCCGGCGACCGCTTCTTCTGGTTCACCTCCACCGGCTGGATGATGTGGAACCTGCTGGTCTCCGGGCTCCTCACCGGCGCCACGGTCGTCACCTACGACGGCAGCCCCGGCTACCCCGACACGGCGGCCCAGTGGCGCGTCGCCGAGCGCACCGGTACGACCATCTACGGCACCTCGGCCGCCTACATCATGGCCTGCCGCAAGGCGGACGTGCACCCGGGCCGGGACTTCGACCTCTCCCGGGTCAAGTGCGTGGCCACCACCGGATCGCCGCTCCCGCCCGACGGCTTCCGCTGGATCCACGACGAGGTCGCCGCCGACATGTGGATCGCCTCGGTCAGCGGCGGCACCGACGTGTGCAGCTGCTTCGCCGGCGCGGTCCCCACGCTCCCCGTCCACACCGGAGAGCTGCAGGCACCCTCCCTCGCCACCGATCTGGCCGCCTGGGACCCGCAGGGCAGGCCGCTGGTGGACGAGGTCGGCGAACTGGTCGTCACCCAGCCCATGCCCTCCATGCCCGTCCGGTTCTGGAACGACCCCGACGGCGTGCGCTACCACGACAGCTACTTCGACATGTACCCCGGAGTCTGGCGCCACGGCGACTGGATCACCCTCACCAGCCGCAACACGGTCGTCATCCACGGCCGCTCCGACTCCACCCTCAACCGCCAGGGCGTCCGGATGGGCTCGGCGGACATCTACGAGGCCGTCGAACGCCTCCCCGAGATCCGCGAGTCCCTCGTCATCGGTGTCGAACAGGCCGACGGCGGCTACTGGATGCCGCTCTTCGTCCACCTCGCGGAGGGCGCCGCACTCGACGACGCACTGCGCGACCGCGTCAAGCAGACCATCCGGCAGAGCCTCTCGCCCCGCCACGTGCCCGACGAGATCATCGAGATCCCCGCCGTACCGCACACCCTGACGGGCAAGCGCCTGGAGGTCCCCGTCAAACGACTCCTCCAGGGCACCGCCATGGAGAAGGCCGTCAACCCCGGCTCGGTCGACGACGCCGGACTCCTCCGCTTCTACGAGCAGCTCGGCCGCGAGCGCACCGCCTGACCGGACGCGCCCGGACCACCGCAGCAGACCGGCCACGAGAAAGGCCGTCCGCGCACGGTGAGGGCCGCCCCGCAGCAGCGGGACGGCCCTCACACTCCTTCTTTTGCGGCCGCCCGTTCCGCGGGCGGCCGCCCGGGTCACTCCCCGGAGAGCACCGCCTGCGCCGCGGCCCGCGCGTCCGGACCGCTGTCCGCGGCCCGCGCGGCAGCGGCCGCACGCTCGCACTGCGCCAGCGTGTGCTTGGCGAGCTGTGCCCGCACGAACGGGATCGCCGACGCGCCCATCGACAGACTGGTCACCCCGAGCCCGGTCAGCACGCACGCCAGCAGCGGGTCCGAAGCGGCCTCGCCGCAGACGCCGCAGCTCTTGCCCTCCGCCTTCGCCGCCTCGGCCGAGACGGCCACCAGGTCCAGCAGCGCGGGCTGCCAGGGGTCCTGCAGCCGCGAGACCGCACCGACCTGCCGGTCGGCCGCGAACGTGTACTGCGCCAGATCGTTGGTGCCCAGGGAGAGGAACTCCACCTCCTGCAGCACCGAACGGGCCCGCAGCGCGGCGGAGGGAATCTCGACCATGGCGCCGAACTTCGCGCTCAGTCCCGCCTCCCGGCAGGCGTCGGCGAACGCCCGCGCGTCCGTCCGGTCCGCCACCATCGGCGCCATGACTTCCAGGTAGACCGGCAGCCCCTCGGCCGCCTTCGCGAGAGCCCGCAGCTGACCCCGCAGGATCTCCGGATGGTCGAGCAGCGTGCGCAGCCCGCGCACCCCCAGAGCGGGGTTCGGCTCGTCGGCCGGCGTCAGGAAGCTCAGCGGCTTGTCGGCACCCGCGTCCAGCACCCGCACCACGACGCGCCCCTCCGGGAACGCCTCCAGCACCTGCCGGTACGCCTCGACCTGCTTGTCCTCGCCGGGTGCCTGCTCGCTGTCGTCCAGGAACAGGAACTCCGTACGGAACAGGCCGACGCCCTCGGCCCCGGCCTCCACAGCGGCGGGCACGTCACCGGGCCCGCCCACGTTCGCCAGCAGCGGCACCTTGTGACCGTCCGAGGTGGCCCCCGGGCCGGTGGCGGCCTCCACGGCGGCCCTCCGGTCCTCGGCGGCCCGCGCCAACTCCTCCCGCTCCTCCGCGGTCGGATTCACCGCGACCTCGCCGGTGCTGCCGTCCACCGCGACGACCGTGCCCTCGGCCAGCTCACCCGCGCCGGGCAGCGCCACCACGGCGGGCACGCCGAGCGCCCGCGCCAGAATCGCGCTGTGGCTGGTCGGGCCGCCCTCCTCGGTGACGAAGCCCAGCACCAGCGAGGTGTCCAGCAGCGCCGTGTCGGCGGGCGCCAGGTCCCGCGCGATCAGCACGTAGGGACGGTCGCTGTCCGGCACTCCCGGCATGGGAACGCCCAGCAGCCGGGCGACGATACGGTTCCGCACGTCGTCCAGGTCCGCCACCCGCCCGGCCAGGTAGTCGCCCGCCTGCGCGAGCAGGGCGCGATAGGCGGCGAACGCGTCGTACACCGCCCGCTCGGCCGTGCTCCCGACGGTGATCCGCCGCTCCACGTCGGACATCAGCTCGGGGTCCTGCGCCATCATGGCCTGCGCTTCCAGCACGGCCTGCGCCTCACCGCCGGCGAGATGACCCCGGGCGACCAGATCGGCGGCGACGGCCTCCACGGCCTGCCGCGCGCGCTGCTGTTCACGCGGCGCCTCATCGGCGGCGATCTGCTTGGCCGGGGGCTCCAGCACGGCCGTGCCCATGTGCCGTGCCTCGCCGATCGCCACCCCGTGACTCACGCCCACGCCTCGAAGCGTTGTGTCCATCTCACCCGTCTCCGCTCGGCGGCGGCCTCAGACCGCCGCAGTGGTTTCCACCCGGCCCGCGCACGCGCGGGGAAGGGACTTCCGACGACGCGTGGAGGTACGACACGACAGAAGGGGCCGGGCGCGTACGTCAGCTCCAGCCGAAGAGCGTCTGCCCGCGCTCGACGTCCCCGTCCTCCAGTACGTCCCCGAGCGCCTCCGCGGTGGCCTCGAGCGCGATGACCGGGGAGACGGGCGACTTGCCCTTCTCCTCCACGGCCGCCGGGTCCCAGCGCACCACCGGCTGACCGCGGGTGACCGTGTCCCCCTTGGCGGCCAGCAACTCGAAGCCCTCCCCGTTGAGCTGCACGGTGTCGATCCCCAGGTGCGTGAGCACCCCGTGGCCCTCGGAGTCCACCACCACGAACGCGTGCGGATGCAGCGAGACGACGATTCCGTCTACCGGTGCCACGGCCTCCGTCCGTTCGCGTACGGGGTCGACAGCGGTACCGGGGCCCACCATCGCTCCGGAGAACACCGGATCCGGCACGGCGGCCAGTCTGATGGCGCGTCCGGTCAGCGGGGACGACACGGTGGTCATTGGGGGACCTCCCAAGGGCGGAGACTCGATCAGTCGCCGTCGCTACCTGTTCAGGACGGCGTACCGTTCAGAAGCGTAAGTCATAGGAACAACCGATTCCGCAAGAGGCACGGCCGCCCCGTCACCCCCTGTCGTGCCTTGTCAGCAGCCTGTCGTGGACCGGTGCGCCACTGCTCCCGGCCGGTTGCGCACGCGTCCCCGGGCAGCACCGATTTGCCTCTGCCATGAAGCCGGCTGTACTGTCGTCTCCCTGCCGAGCACCCAGGTGTCGGCAGCACTTCCAAATCCTCCTCGATTTCGACCCGTTGGCTGTTGCGCCTCGATGCGGAGCGGTTCGGACCATCGAAATCACGGTGGTAGGCTTGGAAAGAAG
>NZ_ALAP01000062.1 GCF_000280905.1 Streptomyces sp. AA1529
ACCACAGGCTCCAGACCGCGAACCCGATGTGCTCGGCGAACACGGACAGCCACAGGTTGCGCCGCGCCGTGCGCCGTCCCTCGCTCGCCCAGAAGCCCGGGTCCTCCGGCTCCCATCGGGTGATCCACCGTGCTCGCACATCGTCTCCTGTCCGCTGGAAGGAACACCGATGCTAGGAGCGGGCCGTTACCGCCTCCGGGCGGCCCCGTAACGCACACGAAAGGGAGTGCTCACTCGGCCCGCGGGGACGGTGTGAGGACATCTCGCCGCGGGGCCGATGAATTCCGGCGCCGCGGCCGGTCTCTCCTGCGAGGACACCCCGGCGGCCGGCCCGGTACCCCGGCCGGCCGCACCGATCGCTCAGGAGGCAACACCATGATGCAGCCGCAGAAGATCAAGACGTTCCTGTGGTACGACGGGCAGGCCGAGGAGGCGGCGCGGTTCTACGTCTCCCTCTTCGCCGGCTCCCGCGTCGTGGAGGTGACCCACTACAACGACGCCGCCCCCGGCGAGACGGGCTCGGTCATGACGGTCGTCTTCGAGCTGGCCGGGCAGCAGTTCGTGGCGCTCAACGGCGGCCCGCAGTTCTCCTTCACCGAGGCGGTCTCGCTGCAGGTGGACTGCGAGACACAGGACGAGGTGGACGACCTGTGGGCCAAGCTGACCGCCGAGGGAGGGCAGGAGGGACCGTGCGGCTGGCTCAAGGACAAGTACGGCCTCTCCTGGCAGATCGTGCCGCGCCGGCTGCTGGAACTGGTCGGCTCCCCGGACCCGAAGGTGTCCGAACCGGCCACCCGCGCCATGCTCCGGATGCGGAAGCTGGACCTGAACGCGCTGGAGGAGGCCGTGCGGCAGGGATCCGCCTGAGCGGCGGGTGGCCGCTCGCGGTGTGCGCGGCCCGGGCCGGAAACCGGGCCGGACCGCGCCCGCCCGCCGCCGGGGCCGGCGGCGGGCGGCCGTCTCCCGGGCCGTCCTAGGCGCGGTTGCTGGCCGCCACCCACCGCTCCAGCACCGCACGCGCCGCGCCCGAGTCGAGCGACTCGGCGGCGCGGGCCATCCCCGCGGCGATCTGCTCGCTCAGCGGGGCGTCGGTCGGGTCCAGCGCCGCCAGCGCGGCGGCGGAATTGAGCAGCACGGCGTCCCGCACGGGACCACGCTCCCCCTCCAGCAGCCGGCGCGCGACATCGGCGTTGTAGGCCGCGTCCGCGCCCCGCAGCGCCTCCACCGGCACCAGTTCGACGCCCACGTCCCGGGGGTCGAAGGTCTCCTCCCGCACGGTGCCGTCGCGGACGGTCCACACGGTGGAGGTCGCCGTCGTCGTCAGCTCGTCCAGTCCGTCGTCCCCCCGGAAGACCAGTGCCGAGGAGCCGCGGGCCGCCAGCACCCCGGCCACGATCGGCGCCATCCGCGCGTCGGCGACCCCCGTCGCCTGGGCGCCGACCCGGGCGGGGTTGGTGAGCGGGCCGAGGAAGTTGAAGGGGGTGGCGACCCCCAGCTCCTTGCGGGCCACGGCCACGTGCCGCAGCGCGGGGTGGAACCTGACCGCGAAGCAGAACGTGATCCCCGCCTCGTCCGCCATCCCGGCGACCCGGTCGGGCGGCAGCTCCAGGTTGACGCCGAGCTTCTCCAGCACGTCCGAGGCGCCGCTGGCGCTGCTCGAGGCACGGTTGCCGTGCTTGACGACCCTGGCGCCGGTGCCGGCGACGACGATCGCCGACATGGTGGAGATGTTGACGGTCTTCGCCCGGTCGCCGCCGGTGCCGACGATGTCGACGGTGCGGCCGGGCACCTCGATCGTGCGGGCGTGCGCATACATCGCCCGCACCAGGCCCGAGATCTCCTCGACCGTCTCGCCCTTGGCCCGCAGCGCCACGGCGAAGCCCGCGATCTGCACGTCGCTCGCCTCGCCCCGCATGATCCGGTCCATCGCCCAGGCCGTGGCGTCGGCGCTCAGGTCCTCGCCCGCCAGCAGGGCACTCAGCACATCGGGCCAGGTGCGCGCCGCCGCGGTGTCGCCTCCGGCGGGGACAGCAGCGCTCATGGGGACCACTTCCTGGCGATAGAACCGACGCGTGTGTGCGGGTCACCCTACCGATTCCGGGGGCTCGCCCGGTCATCCGTCCGACCTGCGGGCAGGAGCCGCGCAGGCGGTGCCCGGAACGCCGGAAGGGGCCCACGGGCGTACCCGTGGACCCTCCGGTGTGGCGTGTCCGGTTGCGCGAACCGGTCAGTGGTGCCCGTGCCCGCTCTCGACCTCGCGGTACTCCTCGCGGGTGGGCTTGGGGATCTGTCCCGACTCCCCGAAGTAGCCCTTCGAGAGCTTGGCGCGCAGCTTCCGCCCGCGGGAGATCTTCCGCTCGACGCCGTTCTCGTCGGTGCCGGGGCCGACCTCCAGCGGCCGGTACTGGTCGTGCGCGGTGAGCGAGTGCAGCTGCTCCTGGGAGAGCGGCTCGTGGATCTCGACGAACTCGCCGTGCGGCAGCCGCTTGATCGTGCCGGTCTCCCTGCCGTGCAGGACCTTCTCCCGGTCCTTGCGCTGCAGGCCCAGGCAGATCCGCCGGGTGACCCAGAAGACCAGGACCGGCACCACGAAGAACCCGACGCGGACGAACCAGGTGATCGCGTTGATCGACAGGTTGAAGTGCGTCGCCCACAGGTCGTTGCCGCCGCCGACCAGGAGCACGAAGTACCAGGCGATCCACGCCGCCCCGAAGCCGGTCCGGGTCGGCGCGTTGCGCGGCCGGTCGGCGATGTGGTGCTCGCGCTTGTCGCCGGTGACCCACGCCTCGATGAACGGGTAGACCGCGATCGCGACGAGGACCAGCGGGAAGACGATCATCAGTGGGATGGCCACACCGGGTACCAGCGTGTGGCCCCACAGGTTGATCTCCCAGCCGGGCATCACCCGGATCAGGCCCTCGGAGAAGCCCATGTACCAGTCGGGCTGCGCGTTGGTGGAGACCTGGTCCGGCCGGTAGGGGCCCAGCACCCAGATCGGGTTGATCGTGAAGAGCGCCGCGATGGCCGAGATCACGCCGAAGACCAGGAAGAAGAAGCCTCCCGCCTTGGCCATGTAGACCGGCAGCAGCGGCATGCCGACCACGTTGGAGTTCTTCCGGCCGGGACCCGCGAACTGGGTGTGCTTGTGGTAGAAGACCAGGATCAGGTGCGCCACCAGCAGTCCGAGCATGATGCCCGGCAGCAGCAGGATGTGGGCCGAGTAGAACCTGGCCACGAAGTCGTGCCCCGGGAACTCCCCGCCGAAGAGGAACATCGACACGTAGGTGCCGACAATCGGTGTCCCGAGGATCGCACCTTCCATGAACCGCACACCGGTGCCGGAGAGCAGGTCGTCCGGGAGCGAGTAGCCGGTGAAGCCGGTGAACATGCCCAGCACGAAGAGCAGGAACCCGAAGACCCAGTTGACCTCGCGCGGCTTGCGGAACGCCCCGGTGAAGAAGACGCGCATCATGTGCACGAACATCGCCGCCAGGAAGATCAGCGCCGCCCAGTGGTGGATCTGCCGCACCAGCAGACCACCGCGCACGTCGAAGCTGATGTCCATGGTCGAGGCGAACGCCTCGGACATCCGGACGCCCTGCATCGGCGTGTACGCGCCGTGGTACTCCACCTCGTTCATCGACGGGTGGAAGAACAGCGTCAGGTAGACACCGGTCAGGATGATGATGATGAAGCTGTAGAGCGCGACCTCACCCAGCATGAAGGACCAGTGGTCCGGGAAGATCTTGCGCATGTTGGCCTTGGCGAGGCTGTAGATCCCCAGCCGTCCGTCGGCCCAGTCGGCGACCCGCTCACCTGCGGGTGCCTTCTTCTTGCCCTCGGCAGCCGCGCTGCCCGGGGTCTCGGTTGCAGTACTCATCCGCGCTCCCAGAAGGCCGGACCGACGGGCTCCGCGAAGTCGCCCTGCGCTTCGAGGTAGCCGTCCTTGTTGACGCTGATGTCGAGCTGCGGCAGCGGGTGGCCGGCCGGACCGAACAGCACGCGCGCACCGTCGGACAGGTCGAAGGTCGACTGGTGGCACGGGCACAGGACGTGGTGGGTCTGCTGCTCGTAGAGGCTGACCGGGCAGCCCACGTGGGTGCAGATCTTCGAGAAGGCCACGATGCCCTCGTGCGACCAGTCCAGCTCGCGCTTGTCCTTGATGTCGCTCGGCTCCAGCCGAATGATCATCAGCGCGGCCTTGGCGATCTCCTTCTGGAACTCCTCGTCGTCCTCCTCCAGGCCCTCGGGCTTGGCGAAGGTGAGCGAGCCGACGGCGATGTCCTCCGGACGCAGCGGCTCGTTCGTGTTCTCGTTGACGAGCAGCTTGCCCTTCTTCCAGGCCGTGTGCCGCAGCTTGTCCCCGGGCAGCGGGCCCAGGTCGCGGAGCAGGACGACGCCGGAGAGCGGCACCAGGGCCACGGCACCGAACATCGTGTTCCGGATCAGTTTCCGGCGGCCGAGCGCGGACTCCTTGGCGCCCTGCTTGAAGTCGGCGAAGACCTTCTCGCGGACCTCGGGGGGCGCGGCGACGGCGTGCCGCTCGTCGACCATCTCCTCGTCCGACATCAGCGTGCGGGCCCAGTGGACCGCTCCGGCGCCGATGCAGAACAGGGCGACACCGAGGGTGAGGCCGAGGGAGAGGTTCAGCGCGCTGATGTGCCCGAGCGGCCAGACATAGATGATCTTGTCGATCGGGAAGGCCACGAAGGAGGCGATGAAGCCCACCGTGGCGAGCATCGACAGGGTGAAGAGGAAGGCGACGGTGCGCTCGGAGCGCTTGGCCGCCCGCTCGTCGATGTCCTGGATGCGGTGCTCGTGCGGCGGCAGTCCAGGATCCACGAAGGGGTCGCCCGCGGCGACTTCCGCACCGTGGGCCGTTTCCTGCTCAGCGGGCAGGTTCTCGTCTGACACGTTCTCGTCCGGTCCAGTCTCGCTACTCATGACTTCTTGGCCTTTGCGGTCCGAGCGGCGACCCAGACAGCGACGGCGATCAGCACGCCGAGACCGAAGACCCAGGCGAACATGCCCTCGGCGACCGGGCCGAACCCACCGAGCTTGAACCCACCGGGGCTCTCCGACTTGCCGCTGTTGACCTCCTTCACATACGCGACGATGTCCCGCTTGTCCTTCTCGGGAAGGGCGCCGTCGGTGAAGGACGGCATGTTCTGGGGGCCCGTCTGCATGGCCTCGTAGAGGTGCTTGGGGTCGACGTCGCCGAGGTCGGGGGCGTACTTGCCGTGGGTGAGTGCGCCGCCCTCACCGGTGAAGTTGTGGCACTGCGAACAGTTGGTGCGGAAGAGTTCCCCGCCCCTGGCGATGTCGGCGCCGGCCGGGTCGTACATCTCCTTGGTGGGCTGACTCGGGCCCGAACCCAGCGAGGCGACGTACGCGGCGAGCTGGTTGATCTCGTCCTGGTCGTAGATCCTCTTCTTCTTGGGCACCTGGGCGCCGGGCTGCTGGGCCGGCATCCGGCCGGTGCCGACCTGGAAGTCCACCGCCGCGGCCCCGACACCGACCAGGCTGGGACCGTCACTGGTCCCCTGGCCGCCGGTCCCGTGGCAGCTGGAGCACCCGGTGGCGTAGAGCTTCTTGCCCTCCTCGATGGCGAGGGACTGGGTCGACTCCTGCTCGGCCTTGGCCTCGCCCGCGGGAGCGAACGCGGTGTACAGCCCCCCGGTGGCCGCCAGCGCGAAGAGTAGAACGACGAGCGCCGCCAGCGGATGGCGCCGTCGTGCGGAGAGCTTTTTCACGGATTACCCCGGTGTCAGGATCTTCTCGTCGATGCTGTGTCTGTCCGTCTGTTCCGTGGTCCGCCTGCGCGGCACGGTGCGCGCGGCGGGACCGCGCCCCGGCCCGTTACCGGATCAGGTAGATCGTGGCGAAGAGGCCGATCCAGACGACATCGACGAAGTGCCAGTAGTAGGACACGACGATGGCGGCGGTGGCCTGGTGGTGAGTGAACCGCCTGGCCGCATAGGTGCGCCCCAGGACGAACAGGAAGGCGATCAGACCACCTGTCACGTGCATGCCGTGGAACCCGGTGGTCAGGTAGAACACCGATCCGTACGGACTCGAGGAGAGTGAGGTGCCCTCCTTGACCAGCTCCGTGTATTCGAAGACCTGGCCGCCGATAAAGATCGCACCCATGATGAAGGTGACGACGAACCACGCGCGGAGCTTCTTCACGTCACCGCGCTCGGCGGCGAAGACGCCGAGCTGGCAGGTGAGCGAGGAGAGCACGAGGATCGTGGTGTTCGTCGCCGCGAAGGGAAGATTCAGCTCGGAGGCATGCTCCTTCCAGTACTCGGCGCCGGTCACCGACCGAAGGGTGAAGTACATCGCGAAGAGGGCCGCGAAGAACATCAGCTCGGAACTCAGCCAGATGATGGTTCCGACGCTGGTGAGGTTCGGCCGGTTGACCGACGGGTGTGCGTGCCCGGTTTCTACTGCTGTTGCTGTCGCCACGACCGACATTATGTCGGTCGCTTATCCCGGCCTCACTTCGGGGGTGCCGTTCGGTGTGTCCGTACCCGGCGGCCGGGCTGTAACCAGGGACGACGATCCCGGTGGCGGCCCCGGTTCCCGGGCACCGGTGCGCGCCGACCGGTGTTGACGGTGCGTCGGAGGGAGTAGCATCCGAGCGGCGCCACCGCGGAATGTGCCCGAAGCCGCCCGGTGCGTCAGCGGTTCACCCGATACGGACGCGGAGGAACGATGCAGCCGACCGCCACGGTGCTGGTCTACAGCGACAACGCCACCACCCGCGAGCAGGTGCGGCTCGCAGCAGGCCGCAGGCCCGCAACCGATGTGCCCGAGATCCGTTATGTGGAGTGCGCCACCCTGCCGGCCGTGCTCTCCACCCTGGAGGAGCTGCACGTGGACGCCTGCGTGCTGGACGGCGAGACCGCCCCGGCGGGCGGCATGGGCGTGTGCCGGCAGATCAAGGACGAGATCTTCGACTGTCCCCCGGTGCTGCTGCTGATCGGCAGGCCGCAGGACGCCTGGCTGGCGACCTGGAGCCGGGCCGAGGCGGCGGTCTCGCACCCGGTGGACCCACTCGCGCTGGCCGACGCGCTGGCCGGGCTGCTGCGGGACCGCGCCGCCAGGAGCGACCTGGCCCGCGCCTGAGCCCCGGCAGGGCCCCTTCGGCAAGTGACGCGCCCGTGCACCCCTCGTTCGAGGGATGCACGGGCGCGTCGTTCCGTTCCCCTGCGGGGTGGGTCACACCGAAGGACGCAGCCGCGCGGCGTCCGCGGGGCCGCTGCCGACGGGCTTGGTGCTGACGGCACTGCCCGCGCGCCACTTCTTCCAGCCCAGGTTCCAGTCGCCGAAGCCGTTGCCGAAGGGCGCCATCCGGTCGCCGGCCGTGTTGACGTGCTGGACGATGTCGCCCTGCCGGACGTGGTCGAAGAACCACTTCGCGTTCGAGCTGCTCATCCCGGTGCAGCCGTGGCTGGTGTTGGACACGCCCTGGGAGGCGACCGACCAGGGGGCGCCGTGCACGTACTCGCCGCTGTTGGTGAGCCGGGTGGCCCAGTGGACCCCCAGGTCGTAGAAGTCCCCGGCGCCGATGCTGGCGCTGGTCATCCGGACGTAGGGCTCCTTGGTGAGGATCACCTTGATGCCGTTGCGGGTCTCGTAGCCCGACTTCCCGGTGGTCACGGGGATGGTGCGGATGGTCTTCCCGTTCTTCTTGACCTTCATGACCAGGGACGAGGCATCGGTGATCGCTTCTATTCGGTCCCCGGTCCGCATCCGGACGGGGTCGGTCCTCCCGCCGTAGAGACCGTTGCGCACCTTCAGCCCTTCGAGTGAGGAGCGGAGTGTGATGGAGGCGTGCGCGGGCCAGTAGGAGCGGGGCCGGTAGTGCAGCTCCTTGCTGTTCACCCAGTGCCAGGAGCCGTCCACATGGGGGGTGGACTTCACCTTCAGTGCACGCTCCACCAGCTCCCGCTGCGCGGGCTTCTTGATGGCCCGGCCCAGCTTCGCCGTGAGCGGCTGCCCGACGCCGTAGGTGCCGTTGTCCGGGCCCAGCTTGACGCTCAGGTGCTTGGAGGCCGCCTTGGTCCGGAAGTGCACTGTGCGCCGCCCTGGGGCGCCCTCGTCGTTCTCGGTGCTGACCTTGAGGGTGTAGCGGGCATCGGCGGCAAGTGGCCCGGTGCTGCGCCAGTGCTTGCCGTCCTCGGACAGCTCGCCCTGGACCACATGGCCCGAGGCGTCGCTGGCGAAGATGTCGGTGAGGGTGTCGCCGTGCTGGGCGGTGACCTCCAGCGCCTTGTCCGGGTCGACGTCCTTGCTGTCGGCGTCGGCGTTGACGGCGACGGCGTCCGTGGCGTCGTAGGGGGCGGAGGCGAGCGAACTCCCGTCGCTGCCCCCGCTGCAGGCGGCGAGCCCCACGGAGAGGGGCGCCAGCAGCAGGGCGCAGCTGCGGACCACCCGGCGCTTGTGCTTGCGGGAGACGGTGCGGGGGGTGAGGACCCCCTCGGCTATCGCGGTGTTATGGCTGTGGCTCATGTGCCCAAAATATGAAGAATCGTCATTTCGGGCTCGCTGAGTGCGTACAAACGGGTCGGCCCCCCGGAGTGTCGGGGGGCCGGTCCTTGCTCTTCGGTTGTGACGCTGTTCCGCCGGACCGCTCCGCGGCCGGCTCAGCGGCTACTGGGTGCGGCTCTCGCCGTGGTAGTACTCGAACACCCAGCCGAACAGGCCGATCAGCAGCAGCGGTGCCGAGACGTAGACCAGCCACCAGCCGATGGCCACGCCCAGGAAGGCGAAGGCGCCGCCGAGGCCCAGGGCCAGCGGCTGCCAGCTCCACGGGCTGAAGAAGCCCAGCTCGCCGGCGTCGTCGGCGACATCCGCCTCTTTGTTGTCCTGCGCCCCGGTGTCCACCCGGCGCGCGGTGAACGCCAGGTAGTAGCCGATCATGATCGACAGGCCGAAGGCCAGGAAGAGGCCGGTGGTGCCCACCGGCTCCTTCGACCAGAGCCCGTAGGTGATGGCGACTGCCAGCAGGAAGACCGACAGCCACAGGAACATCTTGCCCTGGATCTTCACTTCCCGGCCTCCTTGCTGCCGGCGAGCGCCTTGTCTTCCCTGCCCACGTTCTCCAGCTCGTCGAGCGCGGAGATCTCCGGGTGGTGCAGGTCGAAGGCCGGGGATTCGGAGCGGATACGCGGCAGCGTGAGGAAGTTGTGCCGCGGGGGCGGGCAGCTCGTCGCCCATTCGAGGGAGCGGCCGTAACCCCAGGGGTCGTCGACCTCGACCTTCTCGCCGTACTTGTGCGTCTTCCACACGTTGTAGAAGAACGGCAGCATGGACATGCCGAGCAGGAACGAGCTGATGGTGGAGATGGTGTTCAGCGCGGTGAAGCCGTCGGCCGCGAGGTAGTCCGCGTACCGCCGCGGCATGCCCTCGGCGCCCAGCCAGTGCTGCACCAGGAAGGTGCCGTGGAAGCCGATGAACAGCGTCCAGAAGGTGATCTTCCCGAGCCGCTCGTCCAGCATCTTGCCGGTGAACTTCGGCCACCAGAAGTGGAAGCCGGCGAACATCGCGAAGACCACGGTGCCGAAGACGACGTAGTGGAAGTGCGCCACGACGAAGTACGAGTCCGAGACGTGGAAGTCCATCGGCGGCGAGGCCAGGATGACGCCGGTGAGACCACCGAAGGTGAAGGTGATCAGGAAGCCGATGGTCCACAGCATCGGCGTCTCGAAGGACAGCGAGCCCTTCCACATCGTGCCGATCCAGTTGAAGAACTTCACACCTGTCGGCACCGCGATCAGGAACGTCATGAACGAGAAGAACGGCAACAGCACGCCGCCTGTCACGTACATGTGGTGCGCCCAGACCGTCACCGAGAGGCCGGCGATGGCGATGGTGGCACCGATCAGGCCGATGTAGCCGAACATCGGCTTGCGGCTGAAGACCGGGATGACCTCGGAGACGATGCCGAAGAACGGCAGCGCGATGATGTACACCTCAGGATGGCCGAAGAACCAGAAGAGGTGTTGCCACAACAGCGCTCCGCCGTTGGCGGCGTCGAAGACGTGCGCCCCGAATTTGCGGTCCGCCTCCAGGGCGAACAGCGCGGCGGCCAGCACCGGGAAGGCCAGCAGCACCAGCACACCGGTCAGCAGCACGTTCCAGGTGAAGATCGGCATGCGGAACATCGTCATGCCGGGTGCACGCATGCAGATGATCGTGGTGATGAAGTTGACCGAGCCGAGAATGGTGCCGAAGCCGGAGAGAGCCAGACCCATGATCCACATGTCGGCGCCGACGCTCGGCGAGCGGACCGCGTCCGACAGCGGCGAATAGGCGAACCACCCGAAGTCGGCCGCGCCCTGCGGGGTGAGGAAGCCGCCCACCGCGATCAGCGAGCCGAAGAGATAGAGCCAGTAGGCGAACATGTTCAGCCGCGGGAAGGCCACATCGGGCGAGCCGATCTGCAGCGGCATGATCCAGTTCGCGAAGCCGGCGAACAGCGGGGTGGCGAACATCAGCAGCATGACCGTGCCATGCATGGTGAACGCCTGGTTGAACTGCTCGTTCGACATGATCTGCGTGCCCGGACGGGCGAGCTCGGCGCGCATGAGGAGCGCCATGACGCCGCCGACGCAGAAGAAGACGAACGACGTGATCAGGTACAGGCTGCCGATCTTCTTGTGGTCCGTCGTCGTCATCCAGTCGACAACGATCTGGCCTGGCCGCTTGGGCCGTCCGGAGGCTGTCGCCGGAGCTGTCGCGGCGGCGGCACCCTGGGGTTCGTTGAGGATGCTCACGGGTTATTCGTCTCCGCATTCTTGGCGCCGCCCGTGGTGGCGGTACCCGCCGGGATGTAGCCGGTCTGGCCCTTCTTCGCCAGGTCCTCCAGGTGCTTCTGGTAGCGCTCCGGGGAGACGATCTTCACGTTGAAGAGCATCCGGGAGTGGTCGACGCCGCACAGCTCGGCACACTTGCCCCGGTAGGTGCCTTCCTTGTTCGGGGTCACCTCGAAGCGGTTGACGTGGCCCGGGATGACGTCCTGCTTCATCAGGAACGGGATGGCCCAGAAGGAGTGGATGACGTCCCGGGAGGTCAGGATGAACTGGACCTTCTCGCCCTTGGGCAGCCACAGGGTGGGCCCCGGGTTCTTGGTCTGCGGATTCACATCGGCCGGAGTGCCCGCCGTGTAGACACCCTCGGCGCCCTTCGGGAAGCCCTTGGTCATCCGGTCCGGGATGGCGCTCAGTTCCTTGTCCAGCGCCTTGTCCGTGTCGACGTCCGTCCTGGGGTCGCCGTCCACGTCCTCGATGTAGTTGAAGCCCCAGCTCCACTGGTAACCAACGACGTTGATCACGTGGGTGGGCTTCTTCGAGGTCGCCAGAAGCTTGGTCTCGTCCCGGGCCGTGAAGTAGAACAGCACCGCGATGATGATGATCGGGACCACGGTGTACAAGGCCTCGATGGGCATGTTGTACCGGGTCTGCGGCGGGATCTCGACCTTGGACCTGGAGCGCCGGTGGAAGATGACGCTCCACAGGATCAGGCCCCACACCAGCACGCCCACGGCGAGCGCGGCCGCCCAGGAGCCCTGCCACAGGGAGAGGATCCGCGGCGCCTCGTCCGTTACCGGGGTGGGCATGCCGAGACGGGGGAAGTCCTTGGATGTGCAACCGGTCGCGGTTGCCAGGACCAGGCCCGCTGCCGACGCCTGCTGCAGCTTCCGCCGCATCGGGCGCCGCGACGTGGGGGTGCCTCCCACGGCGCCCGAAGGGCGCTCGTGGGGGAGGTCGGAGCCGTTGGGACTCACGTAGCGCCTTCCCGAGAGTCTCGCCCGCGTCGGTCGGGCGGCCCTCTTACGTGGTCGGGCGCCGGCCCAGGCGCGGGCAGGGGTTTGGATGTTTATGCGGACCAAACCCTAGCCGACGCCATTTGGGGTCGCGCGGGGAGGGGGTGTAACGCGCCGCGTGCCACCCCGATGGGCCGGGACGCATCCGCGCCGCCCCCGAACTGAGGCTGTACAGGCCCCTTCCCGGCCGGGAACGGCACCGGGTACGCCGGGGACGGGTGCGGCGGTAGCGTACAAGTGTGTCCTATTTCGATGCCGCGTCCTCGCTCCCCCTCCACCCGGTCGCGCGGCAGGCGCTGCTGGCGGCGGTGGACGAGGGGTGGGCCGACCCGGTACGCCCGCACCGCGAGGGCCGACGCGCCCGGATGCTGCTGGACGCGGCCCGCGAGACGGCAGCCGAGGCGCTGGACTGCCGTCCGGACGAACTGCGCTTCACCTCTTCGGGTACCCAGGCCCTGCACACCGGGATCGGCGGGGCACTCACGGCGCGGCGGCGCGCCGGGCGGCGACTGGTCGTCTCCGCGGTCGAACACTCTGCCGTACTGCACGCGGGCGAGGCCCACGAGCGGGCGGGCGGCCTGGTGCACCGGGTGGAGGTCGACCGCACCGGACGGATCGACGCACAGGAGTGGGCACAGGCGCTCGGCGACGACTGCGCGCTGGCCTGTCTGCAGTCGGCCAACCACGAGGCCGGCACCGTGCAACCGGTGGCCCGGGTGGCCGAGATCTGCGCCGCGGCGGGCGTGCCGCTGCTGGTGGACGCGGCCCAGTCACTCCCCTGGGGGCCGGTGGAGGGCCCCTGGTCGCTGCTGACCGGCAGCGCCCACAAGTGGGGAGGGCCGCCCGGGGTGGGGCTGCTCGCCGTGCGCAAGGGCGTGCGGTTCGCGCCGCCCGGGCCGGTGGACGAACGGGAGTCCGGAGCCGCCCCCGGCTTCGGGAACATCCCCGCCGTGGTCGCGGCGGCCGCGTCACTGCGCGCCGTACGGGCCGAGGCCGAGGCCGAGGGCGCCCGGCTGCGGACCCTGGTGGACCGGATCCGGGCCCGGGTGCCCGGACTGGTCCCGGACACCGAGGTCGTCGGCGATCCGGTGCGCCGGCTGCCGCACCTGGTGACCTTCTCCTGTCTGTACGTGGACGGCGAGGCGCTGCTGCACGCGCTGGACGCCGCCGGCTTCTCGGTCTCCAGCGGCTCCTCCTGCACCTCCGGCACCCTGACGCCGAGCCATGTGCTGCGGGCCATGGGCGTGCTCTCGGAGGGCAATGTGCGCGTCTCGCTCCCGCCGGGGACGCCGGAGAGCGAGGTGGACCGGTTCCTCCAGGTACTGCCGGGGGCCGTCGCGGAGGTACGGGCCCGGCTGGGGGCAGCGGCCGCACCCGCGGCGGCCGGGGACGCCGCGGAGCCGGCCGGGGCCACCGGCGCGGACGGCGAGGCGGCCGCGGACGGCGACACGGCGGGGGCGGCGCCCCCCGAACGAGCCGGGGAGATCATCGTCGACGCGCGCGGGACGCTGTGCCCGCTGCCGGTGATCGAGCTGGCCAAGGCCGTGGGACGGGTTCCGGCGGGTGGCCTGGTGCGGGTACTGGCCGACGACGAGGCCGCCCGGCTCGACATCCCGGCCTGGTGCGAGATGACCGGACACACCTTCGAGGGGGCCGAGGGCACGGAGTACCGGGTGCGGAGAGCGGGCGGCACCGGGTGAGCGCACCGGTGGCGGAGTGCGCCCCCGTCACAGAAACGCCCCCGAGGGGATGTACGGCGCGGGGGGCCGCAGGCCGCGGAAGCAGACGAACCCCTCGGAGCGGAGCTCCAGGCCGGCGCGGAGACCCACGTCGACCGCCCACTGCTGCTCGGCGGTGACGTCCTGCACCTCCACCGCGGTCCCTTCCGGTACTCCGTGCAGTGCCGCGGTGAGCACCCGGGTGGCGATCCGCCGGGAGGTGGCGCCCAGCAGGGCGACTCTGCTCCCGTCGGCGGTGAGATAGCAGTAGCCGCTGCCGGCCAGGTCGTCGGCGACGACCAGCCGGTGGTGCCGCATCAGGAATTCGTGGTCGGGACCGTGCGCCCCGCCGCGCAGCCGCCGGTCGACGGAGTCGAGCAGATCGCGGTCGCGGGGGCCGCCCTCGACCGCGGCGCCCTCGGCGCTGCCCAGTCCCGCCCGGTCGACGGTGCCCCGCATCCGGATGGTGGGGTGCAGCGCGAATCCGGCCTGCCGGTAGACGCGCGCGGCGGCCGGGTGGCGCGAGCAGCAGATGATGCCGCGCAGGCAGCCGCGGCCGTATTCCAGGGTGCGCCGCAGCAGGGCCCGGCCGACGCCGCCGCCCTGCGCCCCGGGGAGCACGACCAGCAGGGCGAGGCCCCAGGTGCCCTCGCGGATGTGGGACTGGGCGGCGCCGACGGGCCGGCCGTCGGCGTCCTCGGCGATCCAGCAGCCCGCGGGGTCGTGCCGGACGATGTGCTGGATCTGCGCGCGCTTGAGCGCCGCGCGGTCCGCGGGGCGCGGATTCGGGGTGTCGCCCGTGAGCTCGCGCGAGGCCCCGAACGCCGCCTCGGCCAGCGTCCGTACCGTCTCCGCGTCGTCTTCGGTGTCCCTGACAGGTCGCAGCAGCATCGGAGCACGCTACGGCAGCCCGCCGCGGCCGGGCGAGCGCCGCTGCGGTGCCGGCCGGGGCCGGCAGCGCAGCGGCGGGGACCCGCACACGGGGGCCGGGGCGGTGCCACGGCCCGGCCGCTACGGCAGGGCGAGCATCCGCTCCAGGGCGAGCTTGGCGAACTTCTCCGTCTCCGCGTCGACCTCGATCCGGTTGACGACGGTGCCGTCCGCCAGCGACTCCAGGGCCCACACCAGGTGCGGCAGGTCGATGCGGTTCATGGTGGAGCAGAAGCAGACGGTGCGGTCCAGGAAGACGATCTCCTTGTCCTCGGCGGCGAAACGATTCGCCAGCCGCCGGACGAGGTTCAGCTCGGTGCCGATGGCCCACTTGGATCCGGCGGGAGCCGCCTCCAGGGCCTTGATGATGTACTCGGTGGAGCCGACCTGATCGGCCGCGCCGACGACCTCGTGCTTGCACTCCGGGTGCACCAGGACGTTGACGCCGGGGATGCGCTCGCGCACCTCGCGCACCGAGTCCAGCGAGAAGCGGCCGTGCACGGAGCAGTGGCCGCGCCACAGGATCATCCGGGCGTCCCGGAGCTGCTGCGGGGTCAGCCCGCCGTTCGGCTTGTGCGGGTTGTAGACCACGCAGTCGTCCAGCGTCATGCCCATGTCGCGGACCGCGGTGTTGCGACCGAGGTGCTGGTCGGGCAGGAACAGCACCTTCTCGCCCTGGCCGAAGGCCCACTCCAGCGCCCGCTTGGCGTTGGAGGAGGTGCAGATGGTGCCGCCGTGCCGCCCGGTGAACGCCTTGATGTCCGCCGAGGAGTTCATGTACGAGACCGGGACGGTCGTCCCGGCGATCCCGGCCTCGGTCAGCACGTCCCAGCACTCGGCGACCTGCTCGGCCGTGGCCATGTCCGCCATGGAGCAGCCGGCCGCCAGATCGGGCAGGACCACCCGCTGCTGCGCCGAGGTGAGGATGTCGGCCGACTCGGCCATGAAGTGCACGCCGCAGAAGACGATGTACTCGGCCTCGGGCCGGGCCGCCGCTTCCCGCGCCAGCTTGAAGGAGTCACCGGTCACATCGGCGAACTCGATGACCTCGTCGCGCTGGTAGTGGTGGCCGAGCACGAAGACACGGTCGCCGAGCTTCTCCTTCGCGGCGCGCGCCCGGGCCACCAGGTCCGGGTCGGAGGGAGCGGGAAGGTCGCCGGGGCACTCGACCCCGCGCTCGCTCCTGGGGTCGGCCTCACGGCCGAGCAGCAGCAGCGCGAGCGGGGTCGGCTGCACGTCCAGCGGCTGGGCGGCAC
Organism: Streptomyces sp. AA1529; assembly: GCF_000280905.1. Taxonomy (GTDB): domain Bacteria; phylum Actinomycetota; class Actinomycetes; order Streptomycetales; family Streptomycetaceae; genus Streptomyces. Next base: position 15,738 of record NZ_ALAP01000062.1, read on the forward strand.
TCAACAGGACCAGCCCTTTCTGTAGCTCAGTAGCGTCGGAGGCGCCACACGGAGCCGTACCGGTCAGGCGCGGGACACGCTTCCCCGCGCGGCCTCCCGGTGCGGCCTCCCAACGGATTCTCGTCTAAGTGACGCTATCTATCATAGCCGCTTCACGTCAGTTTGACGATGCCCATCGCGTCGATGTGACGCATTCCCACGTGCTCGGGCGGTGTGCGAGCATGAAGTGACCACTCCTGGAATGAATCCGGGATGCCGCCGGTTAGCCCGACGGTAAGAGTGCAGTCCGTACAACCCGGGAGAGAAGCAGATGTCCGTTTCGGACGAGACCGCTGTAAGCGAGGGCATCATCCTGTCCGACGCCGCCGCCGCGAAGGTCAAGAGCCTGCTGGAGCAGGAGGGCCGCGACGATCTGGCGTTGCGCGTCGCCGTCCAGCCGGGTGGCTGCTCCGGCCTGCGGTACCAGCTCTTCTTCGACGAGCGCTCGCTCGACGGCGACGTGGTCAAGGACTTCGGTGGCGTCAAGGTCGTCACCGACCGGATGAGCGCCCCCTACCTCGGCGGTGCCTCCATCGACTTCGTCGACACCATCGAGAAGCAGGGCTTCACGATCGACAACCCGAACGCCACCGGCTCCTGCGCCTGCGGCGACTCGTTCAACTGAGCCACCGGCCCGGGGCGGCCGCCGACGGCGGACACCGGGCGGCGCCGGCCGGTCACGGCCATGGCGAGGGCGGCGGACTCCCCCCGACCAGGAGTCCGCCGCCCTCGCCGGTTCCGGACGGGCAGCGCCGCGCTCACTTCCTCGGCAGCTTCTCGCCGTTCCGCGCGTCCAGCACCTTGCGGTCGCCCAGCTTCTCGTCGAGCTCCACCTCGACCGTCTGCCGTTTGGCGATCTCGACGCAGACCTTCTTACCGTCCTTGCCGTCCTTGCCGTCCTTGCCGGCGCCGTTCCCGTCGCCCTCGCCGGACTTCTTCTCATCGGCCTCGACGGAGACCCGCACCGCGGACCCCGACTCCTTCGCCTCGGCCCGGTAGGTGTCGCACACCCCGCCCCAGAAGCTCAGCTCCAGCGTGCGGCCGTGCACCTCGTACGACTCGACCGCCTGCGAGGACTTCTTCCCCGGTCCCGTGCTGCCGTCCGGCACCGGAGGGTGGCCCGCGGTCCTCGACGGCTCGAGGTACTCGGGCGACACCGCCGGATGGGTGACCTCCAGGTCTCCCCCGCCCGACCGCTTGACCTGGTAGATCCACGCCGGCACCAGCAGCGGCTCGCCGTGCGAGCGCTCCAGCGCGAGCCCGAACGACGCGCCGCCGATCCTGGTCGGCTCGTTCCCCTGGGCCCCCTCGCGGTGGCCGCCGCGCGCCTGCTCGGCCTTGTTCAGCCGGTCGAGCGTGGCGGTGGCGCTGTCCACCGGGTAGGCCTCGCCCTTGCGGGTCTTGTTCCAGTTCCCCTGCGCCCGGGTGACCGCCCCCTTGTCGTCCACCACGAAGGTGCTGTCCCAGCCGTGCGTGGGCAGACCTGCCACCTCGGGCGAGGCGGTCACGGTACGGGTGCCGCCGACCGGCGACCCGGCGTCCAGCGAGGCGTCCTGGAGCCCGAGCGCGCGCAGTGCGGGGCGCACGGCCTTCTTCGCCTCGGCGGCGGAGAGCGGCTCGCCGCCGGGCGCGGGGTCGGGATCGGCGTCCAGCGGCACCGTTCCGCCGTTCTGATACGTCCACGCGCCGCCGCCGGCTCCCCGCTCGACGGTCAGCCGGGGGTCCTTCCCCTTGCTGTCGCCGCCCGCCTGCCAGCGGCCCGCCCCGGCCTCGACGCCGCCCTCGATCCCGAAGGCCGTCGCGAGCCGGGCCGCCTCGGCGCGGCTCACCCGGTGTCCGGGCTTGCGGACGGCGGCGGACTCGGGACCGTCCGGCAGCTCGCCCTCGGCCCGGTAGCCGCGCGGTCCCATCGGCTCGCCCGGCGCGATGCCCTCGCCGCTGTCCTGGTCGGACACGGCCGTGCCGTCCAGCGCCAGCTTCGGAGGGCCGCCGTCCCCGCCTGCTGCGGCACTCCCGGAGTCCGAGCCGCCGGAAGCGGAGGACGCCCAGTACGCGCCGCCCCCGCCCGCCAGCAGCACCGCGGTCGCCACGGCCGCGACGGAGAGCCGCCGCCGCCTGCTCCGGGGGGCCGGCCGGTCCTCGGTCTCGGGGGACTGGTCTGTACGCACCGAAAACTCCTTTGGCTCCGCGTCCATGGGTCCTCCCTCGTCGCGAGGTCCTCCCGCACACCCCTCCCCGCGGGCGAGGAGAGGCGCGCTCCCTCATGCGAGGGGGGACGTGGGTGGGACGGGGCGCGGGAGCCGGCGGTTCCAGGAGGGCGCTCGGCGAGCGGCCCGGCCGCCTCAGTCGCCGTACTCGGACATCCCCTCCAGGAGGCGTGCGGAGCGTACCGGAACCCGCACGCCGTGCAGCACGGGCAGCGGCGCGCGGTGCCGCTCCCGCGCACCCGCGGGCGGAACCGTCCAGTGCGGGGCCATCCGCGCGCAGTCGCCGAGGAGTTGCTCCATCGACTCGTGCTCGGCGTATCCGGGCGGGAAAAGCGCTGTTTTCGGCATGAGGATCACGCTACGGATCCGATGACCTGCCCGGAAGACCCTACTATGAGGTAGTTGTGTCCTGTTCGGCTCGGCGGGCCCAGCGGGTAGCGTGGCGCTGGCCTTCCCCTCGTGCGCTGGGCGTACGGGGGTACCCGATGTCTCTCAGGAGCAGAATTCGTCGTGCGTATCGCAGTCTGCGGCTCCATCGCAAACGACCACCTGATGACCTTCCCGGGGCGCTTCTCCGACCAACTGGTCGCCGACCAGTTGCACACGGTCTCGCTCTCCTTCCTCGTCGACGGCCTCAACATCCGCCGAGGCGGTGTCGGCGCCAACATCGCCTTCGGCATGGGCCAACTCGGTGTCCAGCCGATCCTCGTCGGTGCGGCGGGAGAGGACTTCGAGGAATACCGCGCCTGGCTCGAACGACACGGTGTGGACACCGAGTCCGTGCACATCTCCGAGGTCGCGCACACCGCACGATTCGTCTGCACCACCGACGCGGACAACAACCAGATCGGCTCGTTCTACACCGGCGCCATGACCGAGGCCCGGAACATCGAGCTCAAGCACGTCGCCGACCGGGCGGGCCAACTCGACCTCGTCCTCATCGGGGCGGACGACCCCGAGGGCATGATGCGGCACACCGAGGAGTGCCGTGCCCGCGGCATCCCCTTCGCCGCCGACTACTCGCAGCAGATCGCGCGGATGGACGGCGACGGCATCCGGGCACTGACCGACGGCGCCACCTACCTCTTCTCCAACGAGTACGAGAAGGAGCTGATCGAGACCAAGACGGGCTGGAGCGACGAGGAGGTCCTCCAGCGCGTGGGCACCCGCGTGACCACCCTCGGCAAGAACGGCGCCCGCATCGACCGCGCGGGCGAGGAGCCGATCCTGGTCGGCTGCGCCGAGGAGAAGCAGAAGGCCGACCCCACGGGCGTCGGCGACGCCTTCCGCGCCGGATTCCTCTCCGCGCTGGTCTGGGGCGTCGGCCTGGAGCGCGCCGCACAGGTGGGCTGCATGCTCGCCACCCTCGTCATCGAGACGGTCGGCACCCAGGAGTACGAGCTCAAGCGCGTCCACTTCATGGAGCGCTTCACCAAGGCGTACGGACACGACGCCGCCACCGAGGTCCAGGGCCACCTGGTCTGACCCCGGAGCGCCGCGGCCCCGCCCCCTACCGCCCCGCCGCGGGTGGTACGGGGCGGCGGCGCCGCGCGCCGGGACGGCCGGTCACTCCGGGACGGCCGGCCGCACCAGTCCGCTCTCGTACGCGGCCACCACCAACTGCGCCCGGTCCCGGGCGCCGAGCTTGGCCATGGCCCGGTTGACATGGGTCTTGACGGTGAGCGGGCTGACGTCGAGCCGGGTGCCGATCTCGTCGTTGGACAGCCCCCCTGCCACCTGCGCCAGCACCTCACGCTCGCGGGCGGTCAGCGCATCGAGCCGGGCCGCGCGCCCCCCGGCCGCCGGATCGTCCCCCTCCGCGGCGCCGCCCTGCGCCAGGAACCTGGCTATCAGCCCCTTGGTCGCCACCGGCGAGAGCAGCGCGTCCCCCTTGGCCGCCGTCCGCACCGCGGAGAGCAGCTCCCCCGGCTCGGCGCCCTTGCCCAGGAACCCCGACGCCCCCGCGCGCAGCGCCGCGACCACGTACTCGTCCACCTCGAACGTGGTCAGGATGACGACCCTGACCTCGGCCAGCGCCGGGTCGGCACTGATGGCGCGGGTGGCGGCCAGCCCGTCGGTGCCAGGCATCCGGATGTCCATCAGCACCACGTCCGCGCCCCGCTCGCGCACCAGCGCCACCGCCTCGGTGCCGTCGGCCGCCTCGCCCACCACTTCCATGTCGGGCTCGGAGTCCACCAGTACCCGGAAGGCGCTGCGCAGCAATGCCTGGTCGTCGGCGAGTACGACACGGATCATGCGGGAGTCTCCTTCCGGGGCGCCGTCGTCTCCAGCGGCAACCGTACGTGGACCCGGAATCCGCCGCCGGGCAGCGGCCCGGTCTCGCAGACCCCGTGCAGTGCGGCGGCCCGCTCCCGCATGCCGACGAGGCCGTGCCCGCCGGTGCCGCCCGCGGCCCGCCCCGGCTCGTCCCCGTCCTCGGGATCCGCCGCTTCGTCGGGGACGGTGTGCGTGGCGCCCGCCCCGTCGTCGACGACGACGATCTCCAGCGCCTCCGCGTCCCGCTGTATCCGCACCTCGGCGTGGGCGCCGCTGCCCGCGTGCTTGTGCACGTTGGTCAGGGCCTCCTGGACGACCCGGTAGGCGGTCAGGTCGACCGCCGAGGAGAGCGGCGGCCCCCCGGCGGGCGGCGGCGCCTCCACGGCGACGGACATCCCGGCGTTGCGGAAGCCGTCCACGAGGTCGTCCAGCACCTCCAGCCCGGGCGCGGGCTCGGTGGGCGCGGTGCTCTCCCCGGACTGGCGCAGCAGCCCCACGGTGGTCTGGAGTTCGGCCAGGGCGTGCCGGCTGGCGTCCCGCACATGGGACAGCGCCTGCTTGGCCTGGTCCGGACGCCGGTCCATGACGTGCGAGGCCACCCCGGCCTGGACGTTGACCAGGGCGATGTGGTGGGCGACCACGTCGTGCAGCTCGCGGGCGATGCGCATCCGCTCCTCGGCGACCCGCCGCCTGGCCTCCTCCTCACGGGTACGCTCGGCGCGCTCGGCCCGCTCCTGGATGGCGTCGACGAAGGCACGCCGGTTGCGCACGGCCTCGCCGACGGCGGCGGCCAGCGCGGTCCAGGCGAAGATGCCGAGATTCTCCTGCGCGTACCACGGCCGGGCTCCGAAGAGCATGCTCGCGCCGGTGAGCACACCGACGCTGACCGCTCCGACCTGCCAGCTGGTACGGCGGTCGGTGGTGTTGCTGACGGTGTAGAGCGCGATGACGGCGGCCGAGACGAGCGGCGCCTCGGGCGCCGAACCGCCGGTGGGCCCCTCGCCCGCGGCGAGCGCGAGGACCGATATCGCCCCGGTCAGCGCCAACACCGGCATCGGAGCCCGGCGGCGCAGCGCCAGCACCCCGCAGGAGAGCGCCGCCAGCAGCACCGTCTGCCCGCTGATCTCGCGCTCCGCGAACCGCGGCTGGCCGTCGGGGCCGTGCGGCTCGGTCGAGGCGCCGAGAAGGATGCAGCAGAAGGTCCCGACAGCGATGAGGGCGTCGACCGCGTGGGGATGCGCGCGGAGTCGCTCGCGGATGTCGCGGAGGGTTACAGCAGGCACCGTATGCCCGGCTCTCCTGGTGTGTGTGCCGTCGTGGTCTGCGTGCGGGTCGTCGGGGGCGTCGGGGTCGTCGGGACGGAGGAACTGGACGGGAGGCGCCCGGCCCGTGCGGCGCCGGGCGCGGGCTAGCCGGGGATGAGTCCGTCGTCGCCGAGCATCTTGCGCACCTCGTCCAGGTCGGCCTCGGGCGCGGGCAGGATCAGCTCGGAGGGTTCGAGCGCGTCGTCGGGCAGCGGGCTGCCCAGCCGGCGGACGGCGTCGAGCAGCGCGTGGAGCGTGCGGCGGAAGCCGGCCTCGTCCCCGCTCTCCATCTCCTCGAGCAGCTCGTCGTCGAGCCGGTTCAGTTCGGCGAAGTGGCTGTCGTCCAGTCCGACCTGGCCCTCGCCCATGATCCGTACGATCATGCCGTTCTCCTCCTCAGGCTGCGCGGGGGTGCCGCTGAGGCCCGGTTCACTCCTTGTTGAACCTGGGCGCGTCCTGCTGCCGGCCGTTGGCCTGGCCCTCCTGGTCCTGGCCCCCCTCGATGGCCTGCTGACCGCCGCTGCCGCTGCCGCCGGCCAGCTCCGCCTTCATCCGCTGCAGCTCCAGCTCCACGTCGCTGCCGCCCGAGAGGCGGTCGAGCTCGGCGCTGATGTCGTCCCTGGCCATGCCGGAGGGGTCGTCCAGCGCCCCGGAGGCCAGCAGCTCGTCGATGGCGCCGGAGCGGGCCTGGAGCTGGGCCGTCTTGTCCTCGGCCCGCTGGATGGCCATACCGACGTCGCCCATCTCCTCGGAGATGCCGGAGAACGCCTCGCCGATCCGGGTCTGCGCCTGGGCGGCGGTGTAGGTGGCCTTGATAGTCTCCTTCTTGGTGCGGAAGGCGTCCACCTTGGCCTGCAGCCGCTGCGCCGCCAGGGTGAGCTTCTCCTCCTCGCCCTGCAGCGTCTGGTGCTGCCCCTCCAGGTCGGTGACCTGCTGCTGGAGAGCGGACCGGCGCGAGAGCGCCTCCCTGGCCAGGTCCTCGCGGCCCAGCGCGAGCGCCTTCTTGCCCTGCTCCTCCAGCTTGGAGGACTGCCCCTGCAACTGCGTCATCTGCAGCTCCAGGCGCTTTCTGGAGGTGGCGACGTCCGCGACGCCGCGGCGCACCTTCTGCAGCAGTTCGAGCTGCTTCTGATACGAGTAGTCGAGCGTCTCACGCGGGTCCTCGGCCCGGTCCAGGGCCTTGTTGGCCTTCGCGCGGAAGATCATCCCCATACGCTTCATGACACCGCTCATGGGCCTCGCGCGCCCCCTTCGTAACGGACTCAAACCCTCGGCAACCTACAGACCCCAGGGTACGGGGCTGTCTTCCATTACCGCACCGTTCGAGTGCGGAAACGCTCCTCCGTGAGGACGATCAGCCTCCCGCGCTCTCCGGCGCAGGGAGTAGGCGCCCGTCCGCGACAGGGACCGGTGATTCCGGTCCCTACCCCTGGGGGCTGGGGCGCACTCCGCGGCACACCGTACTCTTGAGGTGTGTTCCGTAGCCGTTCGAAAACAGGGCAGGCCGGCTCATCCCAGGTGATGGCGGCCGAGCCCCACCAGCCCCGCGACCCGCAAGCCCCCAAGGGTCGCCCCACTCCCAAGCGCAGCGAGGCGCGCGGTCCGCGCCGCCCGATGGCCGCCGGGCCGCAGAGCCGCAAGGACGCGGCCAAGCGGCAGCGGGAGGCCCGCCGGGCCGAGCTGGCCAAACAGCGCGAGGCGCTGGCCAGCGGGAACGAGCGCCATCTGCCGGCCCGCGACAAGGGTCCGGTGCGGCGCCTGGCGCGCGATTTCGTGGACTCCCGGTTCAGCGTGGCGGAGTTCTTCCTGCCGCTGGCCGTGATCATCCTCGTCCTGAGCATGCTGCCCTCGCTGCAGCTCAAGAACATCTCGCTGCTGCTGTGGCTCGTGGTGATCGTGCTGATCGTCATCGACTCCATCGGCACCACGGTGCGGCTCAAGAAGCGGATCCGCGAGCGCTACCCGGACGAGAACCGCCGGGGCGCCATCGCCTACGCGCTGATGCGGACCCTTCAGATGCGCCGCATGCGCCTGCCCAAGCCGCAGGTCGCGCGCGGCGAGAAGCCCTGATCAGGCAGGAGCTGGTCGCCCGGCAGCTCGAGGAGCGGATAGCCGCGCACTTCGAGGTGGGGCGCCGGCTCCGGGTACTGGACGCCGGGCTGGGCGACGGCGCGCAGGCGCTGCGGCTGGCGCGGGCCGGTCACCAGGTCACCGGGCTGGAGTCGGATCCGGCGCGGCTCGCGGCACTGGACGCGGCGCTCGCGGAGGAGCCCGAGGGGATACGCGCCCGCTTCCGCACCCGGGCCGGCGGCGGCCAGGACACCGGGGCGCACTTCCTGCCCGGCACCTTCGACCTGGTGCTCGGCCACGACGTCCTGGGCCGGTCCCGGGACCCGGACAGCACGCTGGCCGGGCTCGCCCGGGTGCTCGACACCGGCGGGCTGCTCTCGCTCGTCCTGCCCAACGTGGCGGCCCGGGCGCTGCGGCCCGGCCTGGCCGGGGACTGGACGGCCGCGCGGGCGGCACTGGAGGCCGACCCCGGCGAGAGCGACCGCTTTCTGCGGCTGGAGGCCCTGACCTCGTTCCTCGCCCGGATCGGCGTGCCCCTGGATCGCTGGTACGGCGTGGGGGTGCTCGCACCGGGCGACCCGGCCGGTCCCGCCGAGGCCCTGGAGGCCGAGGAGCGGGCCTGCCGCATGGACCCCTACCGGGGCGTGGCCGAGTCGCTGCACCTGTTCGGGGTGCGGGGCTGAGGCTTGTCCGAGGTCCGAGGTCCGAGGTCCGAGGTCCGAGGCCCGGGTCCGGGGCGCCCGGCGCCCGAGGGCCGGGGCCGCCTGGTGCGGGGCCGATCGTGCCCGGCCGTGCCGGGGCCGTCCGGACCGTGCCGGGGCCCGCGGGCCCCGGCGTGCGCAGCCCCGCTCCGCTCTCCCGGAGACGGCTCCTGGAGACGGCCGCCGGTCAGCCGACGGCGGGCCGGAACTCGGGCGGATCGCGCAGTTCGATGTCGGCCTGCTCGATGCCCTGCTCCCGGGCGAGGTGGGCGAGCGTCTCGGACCGGGCCTGCTCCGGCGCCTGGGTGTCGATGAAGGCGCCCAGCCACTCCCCCGTCCGCCGGTTGTAGGCGAGCTGCCGGGCGGCCGCGGCGCTGCTGATGGTGCCCGTCTCCTCGACCGTGAAGTCGGTGCCGATGGCCGCCTTGGCCACGTGGGCCGCGCACACGTCCATGAAACGGGGACTGGGGCGCTCGTCACCCCCGTGGAAGAAGGCCTCGACCGCGTCGGGGCCGCGCACCGACCGTTCGGCGAAGATCCCGGCCTTCTTCAGCGTCGCCAATGTCCGCTCCACCTTTTCGGCCGGGCCCCGCAGCACCACGTAAACCGCACCTCGTACGTCCATGCGCACCGAGGGTAGCGGCTGTCGGACACCGGCGGGACCGGTCGCCGGCCGGACCGCCGCACGGCATCCCCGCCGGGCGCCGGACGGGCGACGTGGTGCGCGGGGCGCCGCCCCGTCAGCCGGCGGCGGCGTCCCCGGTGTCCGCCTCCGAGGCCGAACGCAGACTCATCGGCCCGTAGACGGTGCTGCCGTCCTCCTGGAGGGTGACCTGTTCGGTGCCGCCCTCCAGCAGGTCCCGCCACACCTCGCCGATCCAGGACTCGGCGTCCGACTGGGTGGGGAACTCCTCCGGCTCCACGGCCGGTTCGCTCTCCGTGCCGTCGGCCTTCTCGAACCGCCACGTCCACGCCATCAGTGCCTCCGTAAGATCGCCGGTTGCTCCCGGAAGCGTAGTCCCCCGTGCGCGCGCGACGGCAGGTCACGAGACGATCGGAGAGTGGAACTCACTCTGCTCGGCACCGGCGGTCCCGCCGGCCTCCCGCTGCCCGACTGCCCCTGCGCCCGCTGCGCCGCCGCCACCGGCAGCGAGGCACGGGCGGCGACGGCGGTGCTGGTGGACAGCACCCTGCTGCTGGATCTGACCCCGGGGCCCGCGCTCGCCGCGGCACGGGCCGGGCGGTCGCTCAGCGGGGTGCGGCAGGTGCTGCTGACCCATCCGCACGACGGTCCGGCCCCGGAGGTGCCCGCCGGGCTGCCGGCCCCCGTCCGGCTGCCGGACCGCCAGGAACTGGCGCTGATCAGCGGGCACCGGGTGCGGGCCCTGGCGCTGGACTCGCCCGGCACCGGCTACCTGGTCACCGGCCCCGACGGGGAGCGGCTGCTCCACCTGCCGCCCGGCGCCGCACCCGCCGGGGTGGGCGGCGGCGCCGGGTACGGCGGCCCCTGCGACACCGTGCTGATGGACGTCGCCGGGCGGCCCGACGCGCTGGCCGGGCTGCGGGAGGCGGGCCTGGTCGGCGCGGGCACCGATGTCGTCGCCGTCCACCTGGGGCACGCGGTGCCGCCGGGTGCGGAGCTGCACCGGCGGCTGGCCGCCGCCGGGGCCCGGACGGTGCCGGACGGTACGTCGCTCACCGTCGGCGCGTGGCACGGCGGAGCGGACGGCCCGCAGGTCCCGCGCCGGACGCTGGTGCTGGGCGGGGCCCGGTCGGGCAAGTCGGTGGAGGCCGAGCGGCGGCTGGCGGCGTTCCCCGGGGTGGTGTACGTGGCGACGAGCGGCAGCCGCGACGGCGACCCGGAGTGGGCGGCGCGGGTGTCCGAGCACCGCGAGCGGCGCCCCGCCTCGTGGCGCACCGAGGAGACCTGCGATCTGGTGCCGCTGCTGGAACGGGAAGGACCGCCGCTGCTGATCGACTGCCTGGCGCTGTGGCTGACCCACGCCATGGACGAGGTGGGGGCGTGGGACGACGCCCGCTGGGCGCGGGGCGGCGCCGCCGAACTGTCCGCGCGGGTGGGGGCGCTGCTGGAGGCGGTACGCCGCACGCCGCGGCTGCTGGTGGCGGTCAGCAACGAGGTGGGGTCCGGGGTGGTGCCGGCGACCTCGGCCGGACGCCGGTTCCGCGACGAACTGGGCAGGCTGAACGCGCGGTTCGGTGAGGAGTGCGAGCATGTGCTGCTGACGGTCGCCGGAGTGGCGCTGCCGCTGCGGTGAGAGGGCGGGGCCCGCCCCGCCCTCCAGTCCACCGCTCTCCCCCGAACTGCCGTACGGGGGCTGCTGAAGCGGCGGTGCCACTGCCGTACGCTCGGCGAGCATGAGCGAGCGCAGCCTGGATCTGGACGACTTCTCCGACCTCATCGAACGGCCGCACGGCGGCCTGCGCCAGGAGGCCGAGGAACGGCGGGCGCTGACCGGGCTGCCCCCGCGGGCCCTGGGACGGCTGGAGGACGTGGGCGAATGGCTCGGCTCCGCGCAGGCCCGGGTACCGGTGCGGCCGGTCGCCCGCCCGCGCCTGATGGTCTTCGCCGGGGACCACGGCGTCGCCGAACTCGGCGTCTCCAGCCGGCAGCCGGGCAGCGCCGCCGAACTGGTCCGCGCACTGCTGGACGGCACCTCCCCCGCGGGCATCCTCGCGCGGCAGTTCGAGGTGCCGGTGCGGGTGGTCGACATGGCGCTGGACTGCGACCCCGGGACGCTGCCCGCCGAGGTGACCCGGCACCGGGTGCGCCGCTCGTCGGGCCGCTTGGACACCGAGGACGCGCTGACCCCCGAGGAGGCCGAGGAGGCGTTCCGCACGGGGATGGTGCTCGCCGACGAGGAAGCCGACGCCGGGACCGACCTGGTGGTGCTCGGCGACCTGAGCGTCGGCGGCACCACCGCGGCCGCGACGCTGATCGCCGCGCTGTGCGGCACCGACGCTTCGGTGGTGACCGGGCGCGGCGGGGGCGGGATCGACGATCTGACCTGGATGCGCAAGTGCGCCGCTGTCCGGGACGGGCTGCGCCGGGCCCGGCCGGTGCTGGGCGACCAGCTCCGGCTGCTGGCGGCGGTCGGCGGCGCCGACCTGACGGCGATGACGGGCTTCCTGCTGCAGTCCGCGGTCCGGCACACCCCGGTGGTCCTCGACGGTGTCGTCTCCGCGGCCTGCGCGCTGGTCGGCCAGCGGGTGGCCTTCCGGGCCCCGGACTGGTGGCTGGCCGGCCAGGCGGGCAGCGAACCGGCACAGGCCAAGGCCCTGGACCGGCTGGCCGCGGACCCGCTGCTGGAGCAGGGCGTCGAGCTGGGCGGCGGCACCGGTGCGCTGCTGGCGCTGCCGCTGGTGCGGGCGGCGGCGGCGCTGGCCGCCGAACTCCCGGTCCGGGAGGGCCCGGTGGCCGACCCGGAGGAGCCGGGCGGGGACCCGGACGCCGGGCGGCCCGGCGGGCCGGCGGCCCTGGACGCCACCTG
>NZ_ALAP01000063.1 GCF_000280905.1 Streptomyces sp. AA1529
AGTGCCTGTGCTGCACGAGCACGTTCTTGCAGGTCCGCTGCAATGGGGCGCGTCGTCGCCGGAGGCTGGAACGGAGCGGTCGGGGTCATGGATGACGGGCTCCCGAAGTCCTCGATCACTGCGAGTGCCGTGGCGGGGAGCCAGCTCGCGGCAGCGTGGGGGGTGAACGTCCGGTCCCGATGGTGCCCGAACTCCTCAAAGATCTGACTCAGACTCGGCCGCGCCTCCGTCTCTTTGGCCAGACACCGTCCGACCATGTCAGCCAACTCGCCGGGCAGGCCGCTCAGATTCGGCGGCCGATACAGCGTCTGTGCCAGGACATCTCCGGCGCTGGGCCCTTCGAACGGTGCGTGCCCCGTCGCCGCGAAGACCATCACCGCACCCAGAGCGAACACGTCACTGGCGGGCCCGGCGGCTCCCCGGATGTGTTCCGGGGCCATGTACCCCGATGTGCCCATCACGTGAGTCGATGTTGTACTCACCGCATCCAGTGCCTTGACGATCCCGAAATCGATCACTCGCGGCCCGTCGGTGGTCACCAGCACGTTCGCCGGTTTCAGGTCCCGGTGTACCAACTCTGCACCGTGGAATGACAACAGGGCCTCCGCGATGCCGGCCGCGACCCACCACACGCCTCCCGGCGGCAGTATCCCGGCTCGCTCGATGAGAGTGTCGAGCGGCGGCGCGGCAACGAATGCGACGGCCATCCAGAGCAGTTCCGCGTCCGGCGGAGACACCTCGACCACTGGCGCGGTGAAGGCTGCACTCACCACCCGAGCCGCTGATGCCTCCCGGATGAAACGCGCCCGGAATCCGTCTTCGTCCGCAAGATGCGGGCGAATCACCTTGACCGCGTACAACCGCGTGCCCAGGCCGCGAGCCAGGTAGACACGGCCCATTCCGCCCTGTCCCAGTACCCGCAGCACCGTATACGGACCCACCGTCGTCGGGTCCCGATCGTCCAGCGGACTGCCCCACATCGGATCCGGCACGAAGCTCCCCTCACGTCACGCGAACTGGCCCTCGCCAGAGCATCATTGCCGAGTCCAAGAGATCACCGCCACCGCCGTATACGAGTACTTCGCATGTCCTACAAGCGGAACTGACCCTGCCCACAGGAACAGCGGCGGCGCCTCGTGCCGGGGGCGGACCCGAAGGCTCAGGTCGACGTCCGGCTGGTGCGGACCGGGCGGCGGTCGCGGGGGCGTTGCAGCGCCGCGAAGTCGTCGAACCAGGCCGTGGTGTGGCCGGTTGCGCCGTCCTCGTGGGCGCGGACGGTGCGGGTGGCGTACACGCTGTTGAGGAGCCAGGGCTGCTTGTCGGGGCCGATGTCGCGGACCATGGCGTCCGCCTGGGCGACTCCGTAGGTGGCCACGGCGAGCTTCCCGGTGTCGCGGAACCGCTGGACCTGGTCCCGCACGTAGTGCCGGTTCTTGTGGAACCAGGGGCTGAGGGACAGGAAGGCGTCCCATTTCTCCTGGGGGAACGGGGTGTCCACCGCGGTCTTCAGGAGCTGCCAGACCCGGGTGTCCGGAGCGATGTCGTAGCGGCGGGCGAAGCGGGGCGGGATGCGGTCCCGCAGGTGGGCCCGCCAGTGGCGGACGAGGGAGAACTCGGTCGCGAGGAACTTCTGGTCGGAGCGCAGGTGGGGGACCACATAGTCCAGGTACTGCTGGGCGGCGTCGAGGGAGGTCACGTGCGGGTGGATGTCGACGCCCTCGATCTCCGGAGCGCCGTGGACGAAGTCGAGCCAGCGGCGGGTGGCCGGTGTTCGCTCGGCGGGGTTGTCGAGGTGGTTGAGGGCGCCCATGTACAGGCGGGTGCGGCAGCCGTCGGGGAAGTGCTTCCTGCGGTAGGTGACGACGTGCTCGGCCACGTGCTCGTAGAAGGTGTTGAGGGCCGGGCCTTCGCGGTCGGCGCGTCGGCTCTCCAGGAACGGCTCGTTGCCGATCACCAGGATGTCGACCTTTCCCAGCACCGCGCGGGCCGCCTTCTCCACCCGGGCCAGCTCGGCCTCCATCGCCCGGCTTCCCGGAGCGGGCAGCGCCCGCTGCCGGTAGGGGAACTTCAGCGACAGCACGGTGCCGTAGTGCTGCTCGTGCGCGGCCAGCAGGGCGGCCACCGCGCGCTGTTCGCGGACCGGGCCCCGGTCGGCCTGCGGCATCGGCAGGAAGCCCCGCACCCAGCTCGCGGAGACGCCCCGCAGCCGGGCGAAGCTGACCTCCCCGGGGTCCTCGTTGAAGTTGGCGCCCAGGATGCCGCTGGGCGCCGCTGCCGGGCGCTGCGCGGAGCCGCCGCCCTGGTGTCCGCCGTCCCCGTCGCCCTCCGCGCTGCATCCGGCCGCCAGCAGCGCTGCGGCGGACGCGCCGAGCAGCAGGCGGCGGCGCGGCATTCCGGGGCTCCCCGGATGCGGCGTACACGGATCCGACGGGGGCAGACGGTGCATCGGGGCCCTCCTTCGCGGGGTGCCGGGTTCTCCTGCCCTCCGACAACGCGAGTACACGGCCTGACGTTCACGGCCGGGGTTGCGGAGAGAGCAGGCTGCGGCCGACCGACATGGCCCAGCCATGGCCAACGCCCCGATCTGTCCACCACTCGATCCCGCAACGCGCTGGCTCCATCGCTGAACGACATGCCCACCGACCTGCCAGGGGAAGGAAGAGGAACGGTCGGCCGGCGTCGACGTACGCCCATGCGTCGGGAAGGCGCACCGTGTCTCCGAGGGCCCGCGCCCGGTGACGGGAATGCTGAGGGACTGATTGGGGCTGATTCGCCGGACTCTGTCAGCTCAGTTCGGATCTGGGTGGACGTGGGACCAGTCGCACGGGCGTGACCAAGAACTCGGAGGTTATGGTCACCCAACTGGCTGGGTAGGGGCCTGTAATTGCTTCGGCGCAACCGGTTGCAGGAGGGGGAGAATGCAAGCTCACACTGACGGTTCGAGCACTCCGGAAGTCACTGCCGTCGAAGGCGGCGGAGTAGGGATGCAGCTAGACCATGCGCTGCCACCCGACGGTGCTAACGGTAGACAGAAAGACCTGGTTGTTCACGACGACGAGTTGGGCGCACTCGGCAACATGGCCTACACCCTGCACTCTAAGTTGTCGACCACAGGGGACCAGGCTCGACAAAACACGTTCGACGCAGCAGTCCAGTTGTTCAATGACGGACTGGAATCGGGTTCTGCCCTGACGACCCTGCACGACGCCTGGAACACCAAGCTGGGGACGATAAAGGAGGCGTGCGCACACATCTCCAATCACCTGGACTACTCCAAGGCGAAACACGCAAAGGACGAGCAGGACATCGAGACGACCATGCAGAACGCAGCAGGAAAGCCTATGACGGTTTCCCGTATATACGACTACATAAAATAACGGCAGTTCGGGCCCATCCACCGGAATCGCAATAGGGGAGACATGGTCACCTTTCGCCAGCTTCACGATCTTCGACTAGGGACCCTGAAGAAGGCAGTTGCCGACTGGAAGAAAATGGTCGATGACCTGGTCGAACTGATTGGTGAAGACGGGAAAGCGCAAGGCACAAGCAGCACAGGACTCACGAGAAGGGCGCAGAAGGCAGACTGGGTGGGGGAAAATGCAGACGTGACAAAGAAATTCGTCACCAAAACGGCTGACGAGTTCCATGACGTGCTTGCAACAGCCCGGAGCGTGCACACGATTCTGGACGGGCTGCACACCAAGATGAAGAAACACAAGGAAGACCTCAATGAGGTGGTCGCGAACGCGGACAAAGGAGTTCACATCACGCAGAACGGTACCGTGGAACCACGGAAAGACGCCGATCCCAAGCCCACCCAGAAGCAGATCGACGCCGCCGCCGAAGAAATACATAAGGTCCTTAAAGCCGCAAAAATAACGGATAAGGGCGCTGCAGAATCACTACGCCACGAAGCGAAGGACAAATACAACTTCCTCGCTTCGCGCGTCACCGATTTCGAAAAGACACGTCAGGCGGTCAGAGATGCGGATGCCGTACTCAAGCTAGCCAAAAAGGACCCCAGCGAACTCAGCAACACCCAGTTGAACCGTCTCGACGACTGGCTGCAACGTAGCGGGAAGGATCCTGTCTTCGCGGAAAGAGTCGCCACCGAGATGGGGCCGAAGAAGTCCCTTGCTTTCTTTGCCAAAGCCATGGATCTCGACAAATGGGAGTCCGACGGAGCGGGGAGCGGTCAGAGGAATTTCAGCGAGCACAAGAAAATGCTGGAAGTGCGGAAGAAGTTGCTGGGTCGACTCGAGACCGGACTGGGAACGACGTTGGCAACGGCCTCCCGATCCGAGTCCAGCGACATGGCGGCGTGGAAGAAACAGGCGATTCAGGTGGGAGATGAGCCGGTCTCAGGGACAGCTTCCCATAAGCCGATCTATGGGTTCCAGGCCATGAGTAACCTGATGCGGCACGGAAAGTACGACGGAGATTTTCTCAACAACTATGGCGATGCGCTCGTCGACTACGAGAAAAAGCATACAAGCGATGTGAAAGACCCTGGGCCAGGCGGTCGGACACGGGAAGATGTGCTGCCGTGGGACCGGCTGCCTTCCTACGCCCAGCAGGATGAGATGCGTTTCGGGCCGGGCAACGACGAGGATGCCGGGGTGGATCCGATGACTGGCCTCATGAAGGCCCTGTCACACAACCCCGAAGCCTCGACGGACTTCTTCGGTCATCCGGAAGAAGACAACGAGGGGGAACAGTCCCACTTCGACTACCTTTTCAAGGACCGCGAATGGGGCTCGCTTCCCGGATCTGCAGGCGGGAAGCCAGGGCGCGATGCGATGGCCGAAGCTCTTGAGGCTGGGGCGACCGGCCACGTCGCAGGAGCGGAACCCGACTCGCTGGTCCACACCTCCGCCCAGGCACGAATCATGGAGGAAGTCGTCAAGGCCGTCTCGGACGAGCCATCCCGTCTCACCGGGAACCTGGAAATGGGCGACAGCTTGGGGCGGATGAGCCGTGAATATATGCCCGACATATACCGGGGCCTGGAGAGCGGTGAACCGCCGAAACCAGAAATGGATGATCTACCGGAGACTCGGCGACATAACGTGCTCGAGCGACTTTTCCCTATTGCCGGGGAACCTGCGGTGTTCGGAAAATCTGGAGAGGGAGAGTCGGATTTGGCTAGATTCTTGATATCTCTCGGGCAGAGCCCGGAGGGCTACCAGGAAGTCCTCGCCGGGCAAAAACTCTACGGTGACGCAGTCCTGAAACACAATCTGGACCCCGAAATACAGGCACAACTTCCGCAGTATGAACGGTTCGAAGGATCCGAGACAGACGTCAAGGACCGGGCACAGGATGTTGTGGAGCGGGTCAGCCAGCAGTCAGGATACGTCACAGGCGCGTTGACGCTTGGCCGGCAAGAAGCCGTCGTGGCAGAGGGGCTCGCGCACGACGCCGCATACGAGAAGGCGCAGGCACGTGTAGGGACATGGGGCTACGGTGCGGGTGCCACAGCCACCAATGTGCTGTTGGCACAGGGCGGGGTCAAACCTGTCGCAAGCGCGGTCATCTCAGGCTTGACAGGCTCCGGTCTCTTCGTCGGGCCGAGTGAGTGGAACATGGCCAACGACCACAACGAGGGGGCAGAAAAGGCTCAATTGACCTCGGACTACTGGTCGCACGCCAAAGCAGACGACATCACCTCAACCAATAAGCTTTACAACAGCTACGGTGGCGAGGAGTTCGGTCCAGGCCAGTGGGATACATGGGTGCGTAACGGTTCGAACGCCGGGTTCAATGAGGCGCTGAGCTCGGGGCAGACGATGGCCACCGAGCTCACCAGTGGCGACCAGGTGAAGACCTTGAAGACGTCGGGGAAATAATGGGATTCAGTGTTGACCGCAGGCAACCGGTGATCTGGCTGATTGTTGCCGTAGCTGTACTCCTGATCGCAGTGATCACCCTTTCCGCAGCATTGATCTCCCATGACAACGACAGTCCGGGCAAGTCCTTCGGATCCGCAGAAGCGGACTGTTCCTCGGTCACGGGGACAAGCAATATCGCCGAGTTGCGCCGCATCGTCCCGGATGCCTCCTCCTATGCAGTGACATCTGAGAAGATTGTGGATGAGAAATCCGCCAAGTTGCGGTGTGAGGTGCGCGCCGACGACCAGGTAGCGGTGAGGTTTCTGGTGAAAGAAACAGCAGGGGACCGAGATGACTGGGAAAAATACATCACGCGCAACGAAATCGAGTGGTCTCCCGATCGGCACCGCGTGGACCGGTACGGCGGCGGCTTCTCCGACACGCACGCAGCAGCGCTCTTCCTGCCCTGTCCTGGACGAAAGGCGGCGATGGGGGCAAACGAGGGCCTGAGCCTGACCGTTACGACCCCATCGGGCAGCGACCACGAGAAAGATCTCCTCAGGCTCGCCGAGCGCACTGCGGACCGCGCCGTGGAACTGGTGGGATGCGAGAAGTAGCGGAGGGCGAGGTGACGGCCCAGGTGCGCTGCGGTCGCCCACCCGCGACAGGTACGGGTCAGCCCACGAGACGCCCTCAACGCCCTGGCAGACGACCGAGCAGATGATGCCGTCTGGCGCACTGCCAGTCGTGCCACCGAGGCAGGCGAGCCGGCCGAAGGGGGGCGAGGCGCCTCGGGCCGCAACGGTGATGACGAACACGAGGCCGCGGACAGGGGCGCCGGACCAGGTGCCCCGAGGCTCAGTCCCGCAGGCTGTCCTCCAGCAGGCGGGCCCACTGGGCCACGACGCGCTCGCGGCGGGCGCTGTCGTCGGTGAGCAGGTTGGCGAGGCCGAGGCCGCGGGCCATGTCGAGGAGGCCCTGGACGGTCTCGCGGACGCCGGGGCGGCGCTCGTCCACGCCGAGCAGGTCGACGGCCATGCGGTGGGTCTCGCGTCCCATCCGGGCTTCCAGGTCCGTCACGCGGGGGCCGAGCTGGGGCTCGTTGGAGGCGGCGACCCACAGGTGCAGCGCGGCGCGGAAGAGCGGCCCGGTGTAGAGGGCGACCAGCGCCTCGACGACGGCACGCGCGCCGGCCGGGGCGGGCAGCTCCCGCAAGGCGCGGGAGCGTTCCTCGGCGACGTATTCGACGGCGGCGGTGAAGAGGTCCTCGCGGGTGGGGAAGTGGTGCTGGGCCGCGCCGCGGGAGACGCCCGCGTGCTCGGCGACGACGCTGACCGTGCTGCCCGACCAGCCGTGTTCGGCCAGGCAGGTCACGGCGGACTCCAGCAGGCGCTGCCGGGTGGCGCGGCTGCGGTCCTGCTTGGGCGCCGCGCCCCGGGCGGTACGGTCCTGCCGGGCCGGCGCCGCACCCCCGGTCCGGCCCTGCTCAGGTCCGGTCCGGCCCTGCTCAGCCGGCGCCGCGCTCCCGTCGGCGCCCGCGATCCCGGCGGCGCCGCGCGCATCGCCCGCGCCGCCGGTCGTCGTCCGTTCGCGCCCGGCCCGTGTGTTCACCGCACGGGCGCCTGCCGCACTGCCCATTCGGGCTCCCGTCGTTCGAGAAAGGCCGTCATGCCCTCGCGGGCCTCGTCCGACGCGAACAGTCGCGCCGACAGTTCGGCGAGCGTACCGGTGTCCCGGTCGAAGGCGGCCAGCACCTCCCTGGTGACCAGCCGCTTCGACTCCGCGAGGCCCTGCGGGGAGCCCTGCCGCAGTCCGTCCAGGACGGGCGCCAGTGCCTCGTCCGGGTCGTCGGCGGCCAGCGTGATCAGGCCGATCCGGGCGGCCTCGGCCGGGCCGAACCGTTCGCCGGTGAGGTAGTAGCGGGACATCGCGCGCGGGTCGGTGCGCGGCAGCACCGGCATGGAGATCACCGCCGGGGCCACCCCGATCCGGGCCTCCGTGAAGGCGAACGTCGCCCCCGGACCGGCGACGGAGATGTCGCAGGCCGCCAGCAGCCCGGTGCCGCCCGCGCGGACGTGGCCGCTGACCCGGGCGACGACGGGCTTGGGGAAGGCCACCACGGTGCGCAGCAGGCGGGCCAGCTCCAGCGGCGCGTCCGTCGGGCCGTCGTGTGCGCGCGCCTCGCTCAGGTCGGCACCGGCGCAGAAGGTGTTGCCGGTGTGGGCGAGCAGCACGGCGCGGACGCCGGGGTCGGCCTCGGCGCGCTCCAGTTCCGCGTACAGTTCGGCCACCAGGCGGGTGGAGAGCGCGTTGCGGTTGTGCGGGGAGTCGAGGGTGAGGGTGCGGACGCCGTCTGCGGTGCCGGTCCCCAGCGTGCTGTCGGGCGCGGCCATCAGTAGGACTTCGGCAGGCCGAGGGTCTGGTGGGAGACGTAGTTGAGGATCATCTCCCTGCTGACCGGGGCGATCCGCGCCACCCGGGACGCGGCGATCATCGCGGCGAGCCCGTACTCGCGGGTGAGCCCGTTGCCGCCGAGGGTGTGCACCGCCTGGTCCACGGCCCGCACACATGCCTCTCCCGCGGCGTATTTGGCCATGTTCGCGGCCTCGCCCGCGCCGGTGTCGTCGCCCGCGTCGTAGAGCCGGGCCGCCTTCTGCATCATCAGCCGTGCGCACTCCACTTCGATGTGCGCCTGGGCCAGCGGGTGGGCGATGGCCTGGTGGGCGCCGATCGGCTCCTTCCACACCTGCCGGGTGCGGGCGTACTCCAGTGCCCGCTCGATCGACCAGCGGGCCATGCCCAGGGCGAAGGCGGCCGTCATGATGCGTTCGGGGTTGAGTCCGGCGAAGAGCTGGAGCAGCCCGGCGTCCTCGTCGCCGACCAGCGCGTCGGCCGGGAGGCGCACGTCGTCCAGCACCAGTTCGAACTGCTTCTCCGGTGCGTCGACCGCCATGTCGATCATGTTGTAGGTGAAGCCGGGGGTGTCGCGGGGGACGACGAACAGGCAGGGCTTGAGCTTCCCCGTCCTGGCGTCCTCGGTGCGGCCGACGATCAGGGTGGCGTCGGCGATGTCGACGCCGGAGATGAAGACCTTCCGGCCGGTCAGCAGCCAGTCGCCGGTGGCCGGGTCGCGGCGGGCCGTGGTCGTGATGCGGTGCGAGTTGGAGCCGGCGTCCGGCTCGGTGATGCCGAAGGCCATCTTCCGGGTGCCGTCGGCCAGTCCGGGCAGCCAGGTGCGCTGCTGCTCCTGGGTGCCGAAGCGGGATATCACCGTGCCGCAGATCGCCGGGGAGACCACCAGCATCAGCAGCGGGCAGCCCGCGGCGCCGAGTTCCTCCAGCACGATGGACAGCTCCTGGATGCCGCTGCCGCCGCCTCCGTACTCCTCGGGGAGGTTGACTCCCAGATAGCCGAGCTTCGCCGCCTCCGCCCACAGCTCGTCGGTGTGCTTGCCGTCCGCGACGACCTGCGCGAAGTAGTCGCGGCCGTAGCGCTTGCCGAGTGCGGCGACCGATGCGCGCAGTGCGGTGTGCTCCTCGGTTTCGACCGGACCGGTCATGTGCGACTCCCTGAGGTTGCTGGCGCGGTTGCGGCTCCGCCCCGGCCACGCGGGCCGCGGGCCAGAGCCCTGTCATGGGTGAGGTCGGCTGGTCGGGATGGTGACGGCTCGTCGGGATGGCGGCGGCTCATGGGGTGGCGGCTGCTGGTGGGGTGACGACGGCGAGCACGGCGCCCACCTCGACCTGCCGGCCGACCGCGACCCGCAGTTCGGTGACCGTCCCGTCGGCGGGGGCCACCACGCGGTGCTCCATCTTCATCGCCTCCAGCCACAGCAGCGGCTGGCCGGCGGCGACCTCGGCGCCCTCGGCGATCCCCTCGGCCACCCGGACGACGGTGCCGGGCAGTTGCGCGAGCAGCGAGCCGGGCGCGGTGTCGGCGGCGGGCTCGGCGAGCCGCGGCCGGGCGGTGAAGGCGTGGCGTCCGGCGAAGACGCGGTCGCCGTGCACCGCGACGTCGAATCCGCGCCGCACCCCGTCCGTCTCCAGGACGACGTGGTCCGCGCGGACGGCGACGGCCCGCACCCCGGGGTGCGCGGCGGGCTCCGGTGCGACGCCGCCGCGGCCCCACACGTACCGCACCTCGTGCTCGGTGCCGTCGCCGTCGAGGTAGCGGCGGCTCGCCGGGGCCGAGGGCAGATTGCGCCAGCCGCCGACCCGGGCGGCGAGCCGCGGCCTGCCGGGCGCGTCCCGGACGGCCTCGGCCAGCGCGGCGGCCAGTACCGCGTGTCCGGCGCCGTCTGGCGTGTCCGCGGGTTCGGGCGCGGTGAGTTCGGCGAGGTGGCGTGCGTAGAAGCCGGTGTCGAGACGGCCCGCGGCGACGTCGGCGAAGTCGGGGTGGCGCAGCGACCGCACCAGCAGGTCCCGGTTGGTGACCGGCCCGTGCACGGCCGCCTGCTCCAGGGCGCGGGCGAGTTTCCGTACGGCGGCCTCGCGGGTCGGCGCCCAGGCGACGACCTTGGCGAGCATCGGGTCGTAGTGGATGCCGATCAGGTCGCCGTCCTCGACGCCGGAGTCGACACGTACCTGTCCGGCCGCGCTGCCCGGTATCGCCAGCCGCCACAGCCGTCCGGTCTGCGGCGCCCAGTCGCGGGCCGGGTCCTCCGCGTACAGCCGGGCCTCGACCGCGTGGCCGTGCGCGGCGGGCGGGCCCTCGGCGGGGAGGGCCGCGCCCTCGGCGATCCGGATCTGCTGGGCGACCAGGTCGAGGCCGAACACGGCCTCGGTGACCGGGTGCTCGACCTGGAGGCGGGTGTTCATCTCCAGGAAGGAGGGCTCGCCGCGGTCGGAGACGAGGAACTCGACGGTGCCCGCGCCCGTGTAGTCGACGGTGCGGGCGACGGCGACGGCCGCCTCCTCCAGGGTCCGGCGCAGCGCGTCGTCCAGTCCGGGTGCGGGTGCCTCCTCCACGACCTTCTGGTGGCGCCGCTGGAGCGAGCAGTCCCGGGTGCCCAACGCCCAGACGGTGCCGTGGCCGTCGGCGAGCACCTGCACCTCGACGTGCCGGCCGCGCTCCAGATAGGGCTCGACGAAGACGTCGCCGTCCCCGAAGGCGGCGGCCGCCTCGGCGCGGGCCGCGGCGAGTTCGCCGGCCAGTGCGGCACGGTCGCGCACCACCCGCATGCCGCGGCCGCCGCCGCCCGCCGCGGCCTTGACGAGCACCGGCAGGTCGGCCTCCCGCACCCGGTCCGGCTCCAGCGACGGCGGCAGCGGCACCCCGGAGCCGGCCAGCAGTTTCTTGGCGGCGGTCTTGGAGGCCATGGCCTCGATCGCGGCGGGCGGCGGCCCGATCCACACCAGTCCGGCGTCCTGGACGGCGCGGGCGAAGCCGGCGTTCTCGGAGAGGAAGCCGTAGCCGGGGTGGACGGCGTCGGCGCCCGCGGCGAGGGCGGCCCGCACCACGAGGTCGCCGCGCAGATAGGTGTCGCCGGGGGCGCTGCCGGGCAGCGGCACGGCGGCGTCGGCCTCGCGGACGTGCGGGGCCCCGGCGTCCGCGTCGGAGTGCACGGCGACGGTGGCGATGCCCAGTTCGCGGCAGGTGCGGAAGACGCGCCGGGCGATCTCCCCGCGGTTGGCGACGAGGACGGACTGGATCATTCGCTGCTCCCTCTGCGACGGTGCGCGGCTCACATCCGGAAGATGCCGAAGCCGCCGCGGGCCCCGGCCACCGGCGCGGTGTGGATGGCGGACAGGCAGACGCCGAGGACGGTGCGGGTGTCGCGCGGGTCGATGACGCCGTCGTCGTAGAGGCGGCCCGAGAGGAACATCGGCAGCGACTCGCTCTCGATCTGCTGCTCGACCATGGCCCGCAGTCCGGCGTCCGCCTCCTCGTCGAACTCCTTGCCCTTGGCCGCGGCCGACTCGCGCATCACGATCGAGAGCACGCCCGCGAGCTGCTGCGGGCCCATGACCGCGGACTTGGCGCTGGGCCAGGCGAACAGGAAGCGGGGGTCGTAGGCGCGGCCGCACATCCCGTAGTGGCCGGCGCCGTAGCTGGCGCCCAGCAGCACCGACAGGTGCGGCACCTTCGAGTTGGAGACGGCGTTGATCATCATCGAGCCGTGTTTGACGATGCCGCCCTGCTCGTACTCCGTGCCGACCATGTAGCCGGTGGTGTTGTGCAGGAACAGCAGCGGGATGTCGCGCTGGTTGGCCAACTGGATGAACTGGGTGGCCTTCTGCGACTCCTCGCTGAAGAGCACGCCCTGCGCGTTGGCGAGGATGCCGACCGGGTAGCCGTGCAGCCGGGCCCAGCCGGTCACCAGGCTCGTCCCGTACAGCGGTTTGAACGCGTCGAATTCCGAGCCGTCCACGATCCGGGCGATCACCTCGCGCGGGTCGAACGGCACCTTCAGCTCGCCGGGCACCACCCCCAGCAGCTCCTCGGGGTCGTACAGCGGCTCGCGCACGGTGGCCGGGTCCGGGTCGGGGTGCGCCTTGCGCCAGTTGAGCCGGGCGACGACGCGGCGGGCGCGGCG
The DNA here is from genome assembly GCF_000280905.1 of Streptomyces sp. AA1529. Classification (GTDB taxonomy): domain Bacteria; phylum Actinomycetota; class Actinomycetes; order Streptomycetales; family Streptomycetaceae; genus Streptomyces. Next base: position 12,367 of record NZ_ALAP01000063.1, read on the forward strand.
CAGCGCGTCGGGTTCGTCGAGCGCGTAGTGGTCGGCCAGCCCGGAGGTGCGGGCGTGCATGTCGGCGCCGCCCAGCTCCTCGTCGTCGGCCTCCTCGCCGGTGGCCATCTTCACCAGCGGCGGCCCGCCGAGGAACACCTTGGCACGGTCCTTGACCATGATGACGTGGTCCGACATGCCGGGGATGTAGGCGCCGCCCGCCGTCGAGTTGCCGAACACCACGGCGATGGTGGGGATGCCCGCCTCCGAGAGCCGGGTGAGGTCCCGGAAGAGCGCGCCCCCGGGGATGAAGATCTCCTTCTGGCTGGGCAGATCGGCGCCGCCGCTCTCCACCAGGCTGATGCAGGGCAGCCGGTTGGCGTAGGCGATCTCGTTGGCCCGCAGCGCCTTCTTCATCGTCCACGGGTTGCTGGCGCCGCCCCGGACGGTGGGGTCGTTCGCGGTGATCAGGCACTCGACGCCCTCGACGACGCCGATCCCGGCCACCAGCGAGGCGCCGGTGGTGTAGTCGCTGCCCCACGCGGCGAGCGGCGACAGCTCCAGGAACGGGGTGTCCGGGTCGAGGAGCAGTTCGATCCGCTCGCGGGCCGGGAGCTTGCCGCGTTCGCGGTGCCGGGTCAGATACTTCTCACCGCCGCCGGCGAGCGCCGCGGCCTGCTCGGTGTCGAGTTCGGCCAGTTTGCCGAGCATCGCGGCGCGGTTGTCGGCGTACTCCGGCGCCGCGGTGTCCAGGGCGCTGCGGAGGGCCGCCGGGCCGGGCGGTCCCGCGGGCCCGGTGCCGATGCCGGTGCCGGGGCCGGTGCCGGAAGGGGGCCCGGGGGCGGGGCCGGACGCGGGACCCGGCGCGGACGCGGTGCCGGGTGCGGTGCCGACCGGGCCGGGGCTCGTCGCTGGGCTCATGGGAGGAACACCTCCGGGATGTCGAGGTGGCGGGCGCGCAGCCATTCGCCGAGCGCCTTGGCCTGCGGGTCGAACCGGTGCTGCGCGGCCACGCCGTCGCCGAGGATGCCGTCGATCACGAAGTTGAGCGCTGCGAGGTTGCGGAACTCGTGCCGGGTGACGGACAGCTCCCGCACCTCGGGCAGGAGCACGCGCAGCCGGTCGGTGGTCAGGGACTCCCGCAGCCACGCGTAGAGGTCCGGGTCCGCGCCGTACGCCCACACCCCGATGTTGGCGCTCCCGCCCTTGTCGCCGCTGCGGGCCCCGGCGACCAGGCCGAGCGGGGCCCGGCGGGTGGCCGGGGCGCCGGGCGGAGGCACTTCGGACGAGGGATCTTCGGTCGAGGTCGAGGTCGAGGGCGCGGGCTGCGACGCGTCGTCCGGCGGCCCGGACTGCCCCCCGTCGTCCGGCGATGCGGGCGGCTGCCGCCGGGCGGCGGGGAAGGAGACGTCCAGCCGCGTGCCGTCCGGCAGCACCGCCACGTGCGGCACCGACCCCGCGTCCGTGTACGCCGCCTCGAACACGCCGTACGGTGCCCCGCGCGCGGGCGGGGCCGTCACATGGAAGCCGGGGTAGCTCGCGAGCGCCAGTTCGATCGCCGGGCCGGAGACGGCGCGGCCGACCGCGCTCTCCTCCGGGTCCCGCACCACCAGCCGCAGCAGCGCGCTGGCCTCCTCCTCGGCCGCGGCGTCGGCCCGGTCGGTGCGGGCGAGGCTCCAGTCCACCTGGGCCGGGCGCCGCACCCCGGGGCGGGAGAGGGCGGCCTCCAGCTGCTCCCGCACCAGATCCGCCTTGGCGGGCACGTCGAGCCCGGTCAGCACGAAGGTGACCTCGTTGCGGTAGCCGCCCAGCCGGGTGAGGCCGACCTTCAGGCTCTCCGGGCGGGGCTCGCCGCGGACGCCCTCGATCCGCACCCGGTCGGTGCCCGCCTGGACGAGCCGCACGGAGTCCAGGCGGGCGGTCACGTCGGGGCCCGGATAGCGCGGCCCCGCGGTCTCGTAGAGGAGTTGCGCCGTGACGGTGCCGACGGTGACCGCGCCGCCGGTCCCGGGGTGCTTGGTGAGCACCGCGGAGCCGTCCTCCGCGAGTTCCGCGAGCGGGAATCCGGGGTGGCGCACGTCGATCCCGTCCCGTACGAAGAAGGCGTAGTTGCCGCCGGTCGCCTGCGTCCCGCACTCCAGCACGTGCCCGGCGACGACGGCGCCGGCGAGCCGGTCCCAGTCGTCGTCGGCCCAGCCGAAGTGCGCCGCGGCGCAGCCGCTGACCAGCGAGGCGTCGGCCACCCGCCCGGTGACGACGACATCGGCACCGGCCCGCAGGCAGGCGCTGATCCCGGCACCGCCCAGGTAGGCGTTGGCCGTCAGCACGCCCTCGCCCCAGTCGCGTGCGGCGAGCAGGTCGTCGCCCTCCACGTGGGCGACCCGCGCGGGCACGCCGACGCGTTCGCTCAACTCCCGTACCGCGTCGGCGAGGGCCGCCGGGTTGAGGCCGCCCGCGTTGGTGACGAGGGTGACGCCGCGGTCCCGGGCCAGGCCCAGTCCCGTCTCCAGCTGCCGCAGGAACGTCCTGGCGTAGCCGCGCGCGGGGTCCTTGAGCCGGGCGCGGCCCAGGATCAGCATGGTCAGCTCGGCGAGGTAGTCGCCGGTGAGGACGTCCAGCGGGCCGCCGGTCAGCATCTCGGTGAGCGCGTCGGCGCGGTCGCCGTAGAAGCCGGAGGCGTTCCCGATCCGCAGCGGCTCGCGCGGGGCGGGCTCCGGTGCCGTCATGCCTCTCCCTCCCGTCCCTCCCGTACCGCGCGGCCGCCTGCCGCCCGGCCGGCGCCGGGCGGCCCCGCGAACGCCTGCGCGATGCCCAGCCAGCGTTCCGCCTCGGCGCCCTCGGCCCGCAGAGCGGTGTCGTCGCGGTGCACCCGCTGGGTGGCCAGCAGGCAGAACTCCAGGGCGCTGCCGGTCACCCGCTGCGCCGCGTCCTCGGGGCCGTGGGCCCACACCTGGCCGCCGGGTCCGGTCACCTCCACGCGGAACGGCTCGGCGGGCGGCCGGAGTCCGTGCGCGGCGTAGCCGAAGTCGCGGGCGCGCACCCCGATACGGACGATGTGCCGCAGCCGGGCGGTCGGCTCACGTGCGGCGCCGAGCGCGTCGGCGACGTCGGTGCCGTGCGCCCAGGTCTCCATGAGTCGCGCGGTCGCCATGCTCGCCGCGCTCATCGACGTCCCGAACCAGGGCAGCCGCGCCCGGGGCGGCTGCGCGGTCGGCACCGCGGCCAGCGCTTCGGCCAGCGCGGTGCGTCCGGTCCGCCAGCGGGCCAGGATCTCGGCGGGCGGCCGCCGGGCGCCCTCGGCCGCGGTGTCGTCGATGAAGGTGGCCGCCGCGTCGGGGCGGGCCGCCATCTCCTCCACCCGGCGGCGGAAGGCCGCCGGGTCGGTGGCGGCGAGCAGCGCCTGCTCGTCCGTCCAGGCCAGGTGGGCGATCTGGTGGGCGACCGTCCAGCCGGCGGCCGGTGTCGCCGCCGTCCAGCGTTCCGGGGGCAGGTCCGCGACCAGCCGGTCCGCCTCCGCGCTCTCGGCGCGCAGATCCGCCAGCACCTCGCCGAGCACGTCCGCCGCTGAGGCCACAGCCCCGCCCTCCCCTCCACGGTGCGGTCGCCGGGGGTCGCACCGCCCCGCGGACGCGCCCGATCGCCGTCCGTGGCACCGAGACTGACAGCCGGCTCAAAAACAAGCAAGCGTGCTTGCATGACTTTTTCCGGGTGCCCCGCCGATCCCCTCGGGTAGCCCTCGGGCGGACATCCGCGGCAGACGACCGCACGGCGCGACGCCGCGCCGAGACATCCGGCAGACCGGAAGAGAGGGCGGACCGTGGTGGCCACCGACAGCTCCCGACGCGCGCACCGCACCATGCCGCTGCACCGCCTGGACGTCCCCGCGCCGCGCCGACTCCCCTTCGCCATCGGCACCTTCGACTCGATCGGCCCGCTCTCCCGCGCCGCCTACCCGCACCGGCACACCTTCCACGAGATCGCCTACGTCACCGGCGGCAGCGGCACCCACGTCATCGACCTGCGGCGGTGGACCCTGCGTCCACCGCACCTGTGCTTCATCACGCCCGGCCAGTCGCACCACTGGCAGCAGCACGAACAGGTGCAGGGCTGCGTCGTCCTGTTCGACGAGGCGTTCCTGCTCGCCCACCCCGGCGACCGCACCCTGTTGCGCCGGCTCGGTGCGCACCCCTCCCTGCCGCTGTCCCCGCCCGCGGCAGCCCGCGCGGCGGAACTGCTGGCCGGGATGCGCACCGAGTACGGCCAGGCGCAGCCCGGCATGCGCACCGTCCTCCAGGCGTACCTGCACATCCTGCTCGTCCAGGCCGACCGCCTACCGGCCCAGGAGCACCCCGGAGGCGCACCGGACGGCGAAGCCGCCTGCTCCCGGCCCGCGGCCGTCGCCGGGCAGTTCGTCCGGCTGCTGGAGCGCCCGGAGGCCGCCGCGGCCCGCACGGTCGCGGCCTGCGCCGCTGAACTCGGCGTCTCCGTGGGCTATCTGAACACCGCCGTCCGTGCGGGCACCGGGCGGACGCCCGGAGAGCTCATCCGGCACGCCCACGTGTTGGAGGCCAAGCGGCTGCTGGCCGGAACGGCCATGACGGTGCGCCAGGTGGCGCACGAGGTGGGCTTCGCCGACCCCGCCTACTTCTGCCGCTTCTTCCGCCGCGAGACCGGCGCCAGCCCGGGCGAGTTCCGCCGCGAGAGCCACGGGAGACCGGACGGCGACGAAAACACCACACTCCGGTAGCTCCGTCCATCGACCCCCGCGCACGCCGCCCGTAGCGTCGTCCCCACTCGGCCGAACCCGGCCGGACGCGTCCGTCCCCCGCACTTCCCCCCATCCAGGAGAGCGAGGAACCGACCATGTCCCACACGGACGACGACCAGCCCGCACCCGGCCGCCGCCGCGGAGTGAGCCGCAAGAGCGTGCTGCGGGCCGCGATGGCGGCCGGGCCCGCGGCGGTACTCGTGGGCGGCGCCGCAGGCGGCACCCCGGCGCTCGCGCGCGACCGGCGCGGGACCGCGGAACAGCTGACCCCGACCCCCTCGTGCGACGACGGCGACGACCCGACGCCCCCGCAGACCGAGGGCCCGTACTTCAAGCCCTACTCCCCCGAGCGGGACTCGCTCGTGCCGCCGGGCACCCCGGGAACGCCGCTGGTCGTCAGCGGCTATGTCTTCGGACGGAACTGCGCCCCGCTGGCGCACGTGCTGCTCGACTGGTGGCAGGCGGACCCGAACGGCGCCTACGACAACAGGGGGTACCGGTTCCGGGGCCACCAGTACACCGACGCACAGGGCGCCTTCCGGCTGACCACCCTGCGGCCCGGCCTGTACCCGGGGCGCACCCGGCATCTGCACCTCAAGGTGCAGGCGCCCTACCGGCCCGTGCTCACCACCCAGCTCTACTTCCCCGGTGAGCCGCGCAACGGCACGGACACGATCTTCGATGCCCGGCTGCTGATGGACGTCCGGACCGAGGGCGGCGGACTGGCGGGCTCGTTCGACTTCGTGGTGAACGCCTGAGCCCGCGGGCTCGCACGGTCCGGCGGGTCCGGGGCAGCCACCCCCGGACCCGCCGGTACGTCACTCCCCGGCGGCCCGCTCCGCGGACGCGTCCGCCGCGGCGGCGGCCGGGCCCGCGGTCAGGCCCTCGGCCAGCACCTCCGCCAGGTGCCGGCTGCGGAAGCCGCCCAGCTGGTCCATCTGGGTGCGGCAGGAGTAGCCGTCGGCGAGGATCTCGGTGCCCGGCTCCGCGGCGCGCAGGGCCGGGAGGAGCTGGTCCTCGGCACAGGCCGCGGACACCTCGTAGTGGCCCTTCTCGAAGCCGAAGTTGCCGGCCAGGCCGCAGCAGCCGCCGCTGAGGTCGCCGGCCAGACCCGCCCGGTCCCGCAGCCGCCGCTCGGCGGCGTCGCCGATGACGGCGTGCTGGTGGCAGTGGGTCTGCCCGGCGACCGGCCGGTCGATCCGGGGCGGCTCCCAGTCCGGTGCCTGCTCCTCCAGGGTCTGCGCGAACGTGCGGACGGCTTCCGCCAGCCGCTTCGCGCGGGGGTCGTCGCCCAGCAGCTCGGGGACGTCCGTCTGCAGCGCCGCCGCGCACGGCGGCTCCAGGACGGCCACCGGCAGGCCCGCGTCCAGGGCCGGTTCCATGACGTCCAGGGTGCGCCGCATCACCGCGCGGGCCCGGTCGAGCTGGCCCGTGGAGACGTAGGTGAGGCCGCAGCACACCTGCTTCGGCGGCACCACCGGGCGCAGCCCGGCGTCCCGGAAGACCTGCACGGCGGCCGAGCCGGCCTCGGGGGAGAGGTAGTTGGTGAAGGTGTCCGGCCACAGCACGACCGGCTTGCCGCCGTCGGCGGCACGGTCGGGCTGCTTGCGCCACCAGTGGGTGAAGGGCGTGCGGGGCAGCGCCGGGATGTCCCGCTCCGGCGCCAGCCCGCCCAGCCGCTTGGCGAGGGCGGCCAGCGGCGGCACCTTGGCGCCCGCGTTCAGCAGCGGCACGGTGCGGGTGGCGGCGGCCAGCCGCAGCCAGCGCGGCAGCCAGCCCATCGAGTAGTGCGCCATCGGCCGGCGCTTGCCCGGAGTGCCGGACGCGGCGTCGCCCTCGTAGTAGTGGTGCATGAACTCGGCCTTGTAGGTGGCCATGTCGACGCCCACCGGGCAGTCGCTGCGGCAGCCCTTGCACGACAGGCACAGGTCGAGCGCGTCGTGCACCTCCTCGGACTGCCAGCCGTCGGTGACGACCTCCCCGGCGAGCATCTCGTGCAGCAGCCGGGCCCGTCCGCGGGTGGAGTGCTTCTCCTCGCCGGTGGCGCGGAAGGACGGGCACATCACGCTCGCCCCGGCCGACTCGTTCCGGCACTTGGCGACGCCCACGCAGCGGCGGACGGCGGCGGAGAAGTCACCGCCGTCGTGCGGATAGCCGAACTCGACGTCGACGGGCTTGCGCGGCAGCGGCGCGAACCGCAGGTTGGCGTCCAGCGGATCCGGCCGGACGAGCACACCCGGGTTGAGGCCGGCCGCCGGGTCCCACAGGTCCTTGAACCGGCCGAAGAGCCCGACCATCTCCTCGCCGTACATCCGAGTCAGCAGCTCGGCGCGGGCCAGACCGTCGCCGTGCTCGCCGGAGAGCGAGCCGCCGTGCGCCACCACGACGTCGGCGAGCGCGGTGGAGAAGTCCCGGAACTTCGCGATGCCCGCCTCGCCCAGCAGGTCGAAGTCGATCCGCACATGGATGCAGCCGTCCCCGAAGTGCCCGTAGGGCAGTCCGCGCAGCCCGTACTCGCCCAGCAGCTTGCGGAAGTCCCGCAGATACGCGCCGAGCCGGGCCGGGGGGACGGCGCAGTCCTCCCAGCCGGGCCACGCCTCCGCCCCGTCCGGCATCCGGGTCGCGGTGCCCGAGGCGTCCTCGCGCACCCGCCACAGCGCACGCTGCCCGGCCGGTTCGGTGACCAGCGTGTGGTCGGTGGTGCCCTCGCGCGCCGCACGGCACAGCTGTTCGGCGTTGGCCCTGGCCTGCGCCGCGTCGTCGCCGCCGACCTCCACGAACAGCCAGGCGCCGCCCCTGGGAAGCGAGGCCCGCGCCGCGTCGCCCACCAGGTCGTTGGCCATCCCCTCGACGGTCAGCGGACCGTAGGGCAGCAGCCCGGCGGCGGCCTCGGCCGCCGCGGACTCGTCCGCGTAGCCGAGCACCGCCAGCACCCGTGCGCCGGGGGTCGGCACCAGCTTGACGGTGGCCCGGGTGAGCACGCCCAGGGTGCCCTCGCTGCCGGTGAAGGCGCGCGCCCAGTCCTCGCCCTTCTCGGGCAGCAGCTCGTCGAGCGCGTAGCCGGAGATCCGGCGCGGCAGCTCGGGGAACCCGGTGCGCAGCCGGGCCAGTTCGCCCTGGACCAGGGAGGACGCTCCGGCGCGCAGCCGCTCGGGTACCCCGGAGCCGCCCCGCGCGAGCCGGGCCCGCTCGCCGCCGTAGGTGAGGACCTCCAGCTCGTGCACGTTGTCGGCGGTGGTGCCCCAGGCGACCGAGTGGGAGCCGCACGAGTTGTTGCCGATCATCCCGCCGAGCGTGCAGCGCGCGTGCGTCGAGGGGTCGGGTCCGAAGGTGAGCCCGTGGGCTCCGGCGGCCCCGCGCAGGTCGTCCAGGATGACGCCGGGGCGCACGACAGCGGTGCGGGCCTCCGGATCGAGGTGCTCGATGGTGCGTTGGTGCCGGGTGAAGTCCAGCACGACGCCGAGTCCGGTCGCCTGCCCGGCGATGGAGGTGCCCGCGCCGCGCGCCACCACGGGCACGCCCTGCTCGCGGCAGACGGCCAGCACGGCCGCCACGTCGTCGTCGTCCTTCGGCGCCACCACGCCCAGCGGCACCCGCCGGTAGTTGGAGGCGTCCATCGTCATGAGTGCTCTGTCCTGGGCGCCGAACTCCACCTCACCACCGCGCACCGCGGCGCGCAGCGCCCGCTCCAGCTCCTGTGCGTCTGCCCTACGTGCGTCTCCCATGGGCACAGCGTGCACGTTGGAGCCCGCCCCGCGCTGCCCTTGCGGGATCTTTCGTGTCTGTGGTCCGCGTCACGCTGCCGCCTCCTCGCCGAAACGGGCCCCACCTGGGGAAAGACCGGTTTTTGTCAGCCTGCCGATCTGGCCGAGAGGCGGCTGCGGAGCTGTCCACCCCGGCCATTGAAGAGCGGCCGGGAGACAGTGGGTACCGCGCCGTACGGGACTCGCCCCCCGCCCGGTGCGGTGGGCTCTTCCCTCGTACGGGTCGCGGCTCATCCCTCGTACGGGTCGGGTGCGGTGAACGTCTCCAGCAACCGGGGCGGCGCGGCCTGCCGCCAGGAGTCGACGACGATGTCCCGCAGCTCCGCCATGTCCTCCAGGGCCGCCAGCCGGGCCCGCACCCAGTTCGAGCCCGCCTCGTGCGGCGGCACCCAGAACTTCTCCGGCTCGGCCGCGATCAGCTCGCCGCGCTCCAGCTTGGGGCAGCGCACCGCGAAGGAGGACTCGTCGTCGGGCATGGTCAGGAACATCTTCCCCGCCACCCGGAAGGTCGGCATGGACCACGCCTCGACCTCCTTGCTCTCGGGCAGCGCGAGCGCGAGGCGGCGCACATCGTCGGGACCGGGTCTGTGACCTGCTGTCATACACCCAGCTTATGGGCCCGAGCCCGGTCCGTACCGGCCCTGGGCGGATCCCCCGCCCGTCTCAGGCGCTGGACGGCTGCCGAGGCGGTCTGGACGGCGGCACTAGGCTGACCCTCGTGGCTGATCTCCAGATTCCCGCTGACCTCAAGCCCGCCGACGGCCGTTTCGGCTCGGGCCCCAGCAAGGTGCGTCCGGAGGCGCTCAGCGCCCTGGCTGCGACCGGTACCTCGCTCATGGGCACCTCACACCGGCAGGCACCCGTCAAAAACCTGGTCGGACAGGTACGTGACGGCGTACGGAACCTCTTCTCGCTGCCGGACGGGTACGAGGTCGTACTCGGCAACGGCGGCTCCACCGCCTTCTGGGACGTGGCGACCCACGGCCTGATCGAGAACAGGTCCCAGCACCTGTCGTTCGGCGAGTTCTCCTCCAAGTTCGCGAAGGCCGCCGCGCAGGCGCCCTGGCTGGGCGAGCCCAGCGTCATCCAGAGCGACCCGGGCACCCACCCGGAGGCCCGCGGCGAGCAGGGCGTGGACTCCTACGCGCTGACCCACAACGAGACCTCCACGGGCGTGGCGATGCCGCTGCGCCGGGTGCCGGGCGCCGACGACGGCGCGCTGGTGCTGGTGGACGCCACCTCCGGCGCCGGGGGCCTGCCGGTCGACATCACCGAGACGGACGTCTACTACTTCGCGCCGCAGAAGTCCTTCGCGGCCGACGGCGGGCTGTGGATCGCGGTCTTCTCGCCCGCCGCGATCGCCCGCGCGGAGCGGCTCGCGGCCTCGGACCGGCACATCCCGGCCTTCTTCGACCTGCAGACGGCGATCGACAACTCGCGCAAGAACCAGACGTACAACACCCCGGCGCTGGCCACGCTCTTCCTGCTCGGTGAGCAGTTGGACTGGCTCAACGGGCAGGGCGGCCTGGAGTGGGCCGTCTCCCGCACCGCCGACTCCTCGGCCCGGCTCTACAACTGGGCGGAGAAGGCGTCCTACGCGACGCCCTTCGTCACCGACCCGGACCAGCGCTCCCAGGTCGTGGGCACCATCGACTTCGCGGACGGCGTGGACGCCGCCGAGGTGGCCAAGGTGCTGCGGGCCAACGGCATCGTGGACACCGAGCCCTACCGGAAGCTGGGGCGCAACCAGCTGCGCGTGGCCATGTTCCCGGCGGTGGAGCCGGCGGACGTGGAGGCGCTGACCGCGTGCGTCGACTGGGTGATCGAGCGCCTCTGACGACCTCCGGGCTCCGGAGCGCCGGACGGGCTACGCGGTAGCCCGTCCGGCGTTCGCATGCGGCCGCGGGGCATCCCCGCGCCCGCGATCGGGTACGGGATGCCGCATGAGCACTCCCAGCACCGGTTTTCAGCTGTTCGCCCGGGAACGGCGGGTACGGCTGACGACCTACGAGAGGGAAGGCACGCCCTTCGGGCACGGCGCGCAGATCGCCGTCGAGGGGGACCGTGCGTATGTGCGCACGCACGCCAGGGCCCGGCAGCGGGAGCACATCGAGCGCTACCCGGAAGTGGAGCTGGCCGCCGCCACCCTGACCGGCACCCCCGCCGGGGCGCCGATGAAGGCCCGGGTGCGGGAGCTGCGGGACAGCGAGGCGCGGCACGCCGCGGCCCAGCTCGCCCGCAGACACCCGCTCACCCAGGGCTTCCTGGTGCCGCTCGGCTACCGGCTGATGTTCGACCGGCCGGTCCACTACGAGCTGCGGCTGGTCGGCGAGTAGCCGCGCGGCTGCCGGGCGTCGGCCACCCGCCGGGGTGGGCCGTTCACCTGCCAGGTTCCGTCCGCCGGGTGCTGCCCGTCAGCTGCCGAGGCGCTGGAACCTGCAGACGGCCAGTGGCAGGAAGACGGCCGTCAGCGCCAGCGGCCACACCACCGCCATCAGCTCCGCGTGCTCCTCGATCCAGCTTCCTCCGCTGGGCAGCGGGTTGCCGTACAGCTCGCGGACGGCGTTCGCGGTGGCCGAGACGGGGTTCCACATGGCGACCGTGCCCAGCCAGTCCGGCATGGCGGAGGGCGGGGTGAAGACGCTGGAGACCATGCCGAAGGGGAAGGCGACGGCGAACAGGTTGCCCGCCGACTCCTGGTTCCTGGCGAGCAGGCCGAGCAGCACACCGATCCAGATCAGGGAGAAGCGCAGCAGGAGCAGCAGCGCGAACGCCCAGAGCGTACTGAGCAGCCCGCCGTCCGAACGCCAGCCGATGACCAGCGCGATCGCCGCCATCACGGCCAGGTCGAGCGCCGCGTGCAGGACATCGGAGGCCCCGCGCCCGGTCACCACGGCGGAGGGCGCCATCGGCATGGAGCGGAAGCGGTCGGTGACACCGCGCTCCTTGTCCACGACGACGGTCATCGCCGTGTTCATGAAGCCGAACGCCATGGTCATGGCGAACATCCCCGGCATGGCGTAGTCCTTGTAGTCCACTCCCTCGCCGACATCCATCGCACTGCCGAAGACATAGACGAACAGCAGCACGGAGACGAGGGGGAAGCCGAGCTGCCAGGCGATGATGGACGGCTGCTTCGCCAGGTGGGTCAGGTCGCGGCGGACGATCGTCCAGCAGTCGGCCACCGCCCAGTACAGCCGCTGCCCGGCGTTCTGCCGCTCCGCGGGCGGCGCGACGACACTCATACGGCGGCCTCCAGGTGTTCCGCGCTCTCCCGCTGCTCGCCGCCGGATCTGCCGGTCAGGGCGAGGAAGACCTCGTCCAGCGTGGGCCGGCGCAGGCCGATGTCGGCCACCACCACGCCCTCGTCCTGAAGGCCACGCACCACCTCGGTGAGCGCGGGGACCCCCGCCGAGACGGGCGCGTGGACGCGTAGTTCGGCGGTGTCGCTCTCCGGCTCGGCACCTCGCAGCGCGACGCGGGCGACGGCGGCGGTCACGACGGGCAGATCCCGGGCCTCGGCGGCGACGACCTCGATGCGGTCGCCACCGATGGCCCGCTTGAGTCCGGCCGGGGTGTCCTCGGTGACGTTGCGGCCGCGGTCGATGACGGCGATCCGGTCGGAGAGCTTGTCGGCCTCGTCCAGGTAGTGGGTCGTCAGGACGACGGTGGTGCCCTGCTGGGTCAGGCCGCGCACCGCCTCCCACACCTCGCTGCGCCCGCGCGGGTCGAGCCCGGTGGTCGGCTCGTCCAGGAAGAGCACCTCCGGGGCCAGGATCATGCTGGAGGCCAGGTCGAGGCGGCGGCGCATACCGCCGCTGAAGCCCTGCGGCTGCTTGTCCGCCGCCTCGGTGAGCCCGAACCGGTCGAGCAGTTCGGCTGCCCGGCGCCGGGCGTGTGCCGCACCGAGGTGGAAGAGGCGGCCGAACATCTCCAGGTTCTGCCGCGCGGTGATGATCTGGTCGACGGCGGCGTGCTGCCCGGTGAGACCGATCCTGCGGCGCACGGCACGGGGGTCGCGGCGCACGTCGTACCCGCCGACGGTGGCGCGGCCGCCGTCGAGCCGGACGAGGGTGGACAGGGCGCGTACGGCGGTGGTCTTGCCGGCCCCGTTGGGTCCCAGCAGTCCGAAGACGGTGCCGCGCGGCACGGCCAGATCGAGGCCGTCGAGCGCGTGTCCGTCGGCTTTGCCGCCGTACGTCTTGCGGAGTCCCTCGGCCACGACGGAGTACTGGTCCGGTGGTGGTGCGGACATACATCCCCTCCTTTGGATCTGGGTACGCCGTACTCAGATAAAACAGCGTACAACCTACGCAGATGTCGGCAAGGGGATTTCCTACGATGGCCCGACCATGACGAGCAACCACCCGCGCACGGACTCCGCGGACCCCGGCCCCGACGGACTCACCCGGCTCGTCCGCAGCCTCGACCTGCTGTGGGGGCGGACGGGACGGCACCGCCCCGCGCGCGGCCCCAAGCCCGGGCTGACCCTCGCGCAGATCGTGACCGCCGCCGTCGGCCTCGCCGACCGCGAGGGCCTGACCGCCCTCTCCATGCGTCGCGTCGCCACCGAACTGGGCGTCGGCACCATGTCCCTGTACCGCTACGTGCCGGGCAAGGACGAACTCATCGCCCTGATGTGCGACCAGGTCGCCCTACCGCCGGGCGACCTCGAGCAGTGGCGCGGCAAGAACTGGCGCGAGACGCTGGAACTGATCACCGAGGCATCGTGGGAGCTCTACACCACCCACACCTGGCTGCTCCAGGTCAACCAGGCCCGCCCGGTCCTGGGCCCGCACTCCATGGCCAACCTCGACTTCGCCCTGGGAGCGCTGGAGGACCTCCCCTTCACCGGCCAGGAGAAGATGACCATCCTGATCGCCCTCGACAATCTCGTCATGGGCGCCGCCCGCTCCCTCGTCCTGTACCAGCAGGCAGCCCAGCAATCGGGCGTCACCGACGAGGAGTTCTGGCGCACCCAAGAGCCCTACATCGTGCGCGGCATGGAAGAGGGCGACCTCTCCCACATGGCCGCCCTCCCCGACGACGCCTTCTCCGCCGACCCGGCCGACAGTACCCGCTTCGCCGTCCGCGCCCTCCTGGACGGCCTCCAGCACCTGCTGGAGCAGCGCGGCACCTGACCACCGGCCTGGCCGCCGGCCCCGGACCGAGAACCGGACCCTGGCGCACACGGACAGGATGCCGACCGCGCACCGCACCGCGGCCGACGGCGCCGGAGGCGGTCAGTCGCGGCGGCGGCCGAAGAGGCGGCGCAGGCCGAACCAGACGACCAGGGCCGCGACGAAGGTCCCGGCACCCAGCGCCAGGTTGCGGTCGTCGTCCGCCGAGGAGTCCTCGCCGCCGCCCTTCCCGTCGGACGCGGAGTCCGCGGAGTCCTCCTCGCGCGCGGCGGGCGGCACCGCCTCGCCCTCCAGACGTGCGGGCTGGACACCGCTGTTCGTGCCCTCGGAGCCGTACATCAGCGTCCGTCCGTCGTTCGCGAAGGTGACCGACTCGCCCTGGCGCTGCAACGGCACCGGAACGGAACCGATCTTCTCCGGCCTGCCGTTCCGCCAGGTGTAGCCGTAGGCGCTGAAGTAGCCGCGCAGCACCAGCCGGGTGCCGTCCGGGGAGAAGGCGCCGTCCGTCGCCTCGAAGTCGATTTTCGCCACCCGCGAGAAGGTGTTCACGCCGTTCGGGTCGAGCTTCTCGGGTCCGGCGTAGACGCCGCCCTTGCCCTTCGCGCTCTTGCTCGCGATGTAGACGCGCCCCGTCTTGGGATGGACCATCAGCGACTCCGCGTTCCGCGGGCCGCCGTCGTAGCGGACGGTGTAGCGGGTGGGGGTCACCGTCACCTCCCCGCGCAGTTCCTTCGGTTCGGGGAAGCGGTAGATCCACACCTCGGGCCAGGTGCCGTCCAGGTTGTCGCCGATGTCGCCGACGTAGAGGTCGCCGTCCGGGCCGAGGGAGATCGCCTCGACGTCGCGGGGCTCGATACCGCTGAGCGTCACGCGGCAGACGGTCTTGCCGGTGGAGCTGTCGACCGCGTACACGTACGGGCCGTCGTCGGAGTCGTTGTGCGTCCAGTAGACGCCCTTGTGGGCGCGGCTGGCCGCGAGGCCGCTGGACTCGGTGATGCGGGAGTCGCGGATGGTGAAACCCTCCGGGCCGTCCGCGGCGGCGGCGACGCCCGGGGACGCCGTCATCGCGCCCAACACCACGGCGACCGCCGCCCCGACCCCGACCCCACGCATACGCACAGACATGGCACCCAGTGTCCAGCATCACGGTGCGGGGCGAGTCGGCATCCCGGAGGATATGCGGATGCGCGTTCTCTTCGTCGGCGACTCCATGACGATCGGCGCGCCCGGCGCCCACACCTGGCGCTACCGGATGTGGCAGCACCTCACCCGCACCGTGCCCGACGGCGGCTGGTCGATCGTCGGCCCGCGTACGGCACTGCACGGCGGCGGCGACGGCTACGCCGATCCGCGGTTCCCGCCGCACGCGCGGGCCCATCTCGCGGAGTGGGGTGCGGGGTGGGTGCACATGGCGCCGGTCGTGGAGGAGGCGGTCGCGGCCCATGGCGCGGACACGCTGCTGGTCTCGCTCGGGCTGATAGACCTCGGGTTCTACACGGATCCGGCGCAGACGCTGGAGAACGTCGAACTGTTCCTGGCCCGGGCGCGGGCCGCCGACCCCGCGCTCCGCGCGGTGCTGCTGCCGGTCCTGCCCAACATCCGTGCGGTGACCGACGCCGGATTCGCCGCCGCCTGCGCGCACTTCAACACGCTGCTGGCCAAGGCGGTGGCGGAGCGGTCGGAGCCGCGGTCGCCGCTGCTGCTGGCCTCGGCACCGCAGGACTGGTGCCCGCGGCGGGACACCTACGACGGCACCCACCCCTCGGCCGCGGGCGAGCACCGGATGGCCGCCGCCTTCGCCGAGGCGCTGCACCAGGCGTGGGGTGTGGGAGGCCGCTACCGCGCCGGAGCGGCATGAGGCACGGCCGGGCCGGACGGAGCAGTCGGAGCGGCCGGGCGGCCGGGGGGCAGGGGGCGAAGGGAGCGCACGACCGCGAACCGCGCGGTGCGCGCACCGCGCGTGAGAGTACGGCGACACCCGTACACATACGTCAAGATCCGTCAAGTACGGTCAAGTGCGGCAATATCCAGCCAGGAGCCGTAACTTTCGCGTCGGAACCTGCCACAGGCCGACACGCAGTGCGCCATCAGGGGGGCCTCTGGGCCAGACTGGCTCCTTGTGTGCCGCGAACACCCCGAGTGCGATGGTTTGGACCATTACACGGGGCGCTCGCGGCATCCCCCGACTAATGCACGCGAGCGCGCACTAAGTGTTCGGAACAGTAATCGGAATCCCAGCCTCGACGCAACGCGGAGCCATGACTCCCCCAGAACCGCAGGAATCCGGCCGGCCGCCGGAGCAGCCGAGGGCGCACGGTGCCACCCGCCCCGGCGGGCGCACAGCACGCACCCGGGCAGCGGTACTCGCCGCGGCCTGGGACGAGCTGGGCACCCAGGACCTCGCCTCGCTCACCGTCGAGCGGATCGCCCAGCGCTCAGGAGTGCACGCCGCCACGATCCGGCGGCGCTGGCGGACGGTCGAGGGCGTCATCAGCGACCTGCTGAGCCGCAGCGGCGGAACGATCCCGGTGCCCGACACCGGCAGCCTGCGCCAGGACCTGCACGCCCTGGCACGCTCCCTCGCCGACTTCTACACCGACCCGCGCAACCAGCGGCTGGTCGAGGCCATCGTGACGGCCGCGACCCGCGATCCCGGCGCCGCCGAGGTGCTGAAGACCGTCTTCGGGGGCCGCGTCCGGCACGTCGCCTCCCTGGTGGACCGGGCCGCGGAACGCGGCGAGGTCGCACCCGACACGGACGGCTTCGAGGTGATCGCCGCGCTCGGCGGGCCGTTCTACTACCGGCTGCTGATGCTCCGCCGCCCCGTCGACGCGAACCTGGCCCGCACCAGCGCCGAGACCGCCTACCTCGCGGCGGTCGAGGGCGTCTTCCGTACCGGCGACGGGGCGGAAGAGGGGGCCGGACGCGGCTAGTCGGCCGTGTACGCCTTGCTTCGAGTGCGCTCCAGGTGGCTAGCGTGTCGGCATGGAGTACACGCAGCTCGGACGCACCGGCCTGAAGGTCAGCAGGCTCGTTCTCGGCACCATGAACTTCGGACCGCAGACGAACGAGCCCGACAGCCACGCGATCATGGACGCCGCCCTGGCGGCGGGCGTCAACCTTTTCGACACCGCGAACGTCTACGGCTGGGGCGAGAACAAGGGCCGCACCGAGGAGATCGTCGGGAGCTGGTTCGCCAAGGGCGGCGGCCGCCGCGACAAGACCGTGCTGGCCACCAAGGGCTACGCCAACATGGCGCCCGACGGCGAGGCGCCCTGGCCCAACCACGACAAGCTCTCCGCACTGAACATCCGCCGCTCGGTGGAGGCCAGCCTGCGCCGCCTGGGCACCGACCACATCGACCTGTACCAGTTCCACCACGTCGACCGGGCGACGCCGTGGGACGAGATCTGGCAGGCCATGGACGTCCTGGTGCAGCAGGGCAAGGTGCTCTACGTGGGCTCCAGCAACCACGCGGGCTGGCACCTCGCCCAGGCCAACGAGACCGCGGCCCGGCGCGGCTCCCTCGGGCTGGTCAGCGAGCAGTGCCTCTACAACCTCGCCGAGCGGCGCGCCGAGATGGAGGTCATCCCGGCCGCTCAGGACTACGGACTCGGCGTCATCCCCTGGTCCCCGCTGCACGGCGGGCTGCTGGGCGGCGCGCTGCGCAAGGAACGGGAGGGCGGCGGCAGCGGCCGCACCGCCTCCGGGCGCGCGGCCAGCACGCTCGCCGACCCGGCGGTCCGGGCACAGCTGGAGGCGTACGAGAACCTCGTCGCCGAGCACGGGCTGGAACCCGGCGAGGTCGCGCTCGCCTGGCTGCTGTCCCGGCCGGGCGTCACCGGACCCATCGTCGGGCCCCGCACGGCCGGGCAGCTCGACTCCGCACTCCGCGCCGTCGAGCTGCGGCTGGGCGACGAGCTGCTCGGGGCGCTGGACGAGATCTTCCCCGGGCCGGGCCCCTCCCCGGAGGCCTTCGCCTGGTAGCCCTGCCCGCGGCCGGGGATCAGCGACCGCCCAGGGCCGAGGCCAGGACGACGACGAGGAAGAGCACCACCAGCACACCCGTCACGATGCGCATTCTGGTCTTAGCGTTCACGGCGACAACGGTAACCGGGGCCGGCGGCGCTGCGGGAAGCGGCTCCGTCACCGCCCCGGGCCGCCGCCCAGCGGCCACCGGGCCAGCGGCTCGTAGTACGGCTGCTCACCCGGGACTCCGCCGGTCGGGGGCACGCTGCGGATCAGCAGCAGCTCCCCGGCCCACCAGCCGGAGCCGCGGAACGGCTCCAGCCCGGCCACGAAGGGGCGCAGGTCGACGCCCGGCCCGCGGCCCCTGGCGCGGGCCAGGGTGAGGTGCGGGCGGAAGGAGGGCGGCGCGTCGGCGGGCAGCAGGCCCGCGCGGCGGCCCGCTGCGGTGGTGGCCGCGGCCAGCCTCCGGAGCGCGTCGCGCTCCGGTGACTCCTGCCGGATCCCGGTCCACAGGGTGTGGCCGCCGAAGCGGCCGCCGCCGGCCAGCCGCATCGGGACGGGTCCGCCCGCCCGGTGCGCCGCCCGGCCCAGCCGGGCGGCGAGGTCGGCTCGTGCCCGCTCGTCCGCCTCCCCGTAGAAGCTCAGCGTGATGTGCCGGTTCGCGGGCCGCGTCCAGCGCAGCGCGACCGCGTCGGGGAGCTCCCGGAGGGCGGCCACCTCCCGGTCCAGCTCTTCCACCGCGGCCGGCGGGGGCCACAGTGCGGCGAACAGTCTCATGGGCGAGCAGCCTGCCACGGCCGCGCCCCGGTCACGCCGGCTCGGTGACCGCTTCGCGGGTCTCGCGGGTCCCGGGGGTGTCGTCGGGCTCGCGGGTCCCGGGGTTCTCGCGGGGGACGAAGCGGACGTAGCGGCGGCCCTTGCGGAGGCTGACCGCCGGGCGCAGCCCGGCGAGGCGGCCCAGGACGAGGGCGACCCCGACCGCCGCCGCGGCCGAGATGAGGCCGCCCGCGAGGAAGCCGGTGCGGGGGCCCCAGGTGTCGGTGATCCAGCCCATGATCGGGCCGCCGATGGGGGTGCCGCCCACGAACACCATCATGAACAGGCTCATCACCCGGCCGCGCATCGCCGGGTCGGAGGCGAGCTGGACGCTGGAGTTCGCGGTGACGTTGAAGGTCAGCCCGGCGAGCCCGATCGGTGCCATGAGTGCGGCGAACAGCCAGTACGAGGGTGACAGCGCGGCGGCGAGTTCCAGTACGCCGAAGGCCAGCGCGGCACCGGCCATCAGCCGCATCCGCGACTGCCCGCGCCGGGCGGCCAGCAGTGCTCCGGCCACCGAGCCGACCGCCATCAGGAAGTTGAGGATGCCGTAGGTGCCGGCCCCCGCGTCGAACACATCGCTGGTGAAGGCGGTGAGCCAGATGGGGAAGTTGAATCCGAAGGTCCCGATGAAGCCGACCAGCACGATCGGCCACAGCAGTTCCGGGTGGCCGCCCACGTAGCGCAGGCCCTCCCGCAACTGGCCCTTGCCGCGCTGCACCCGCTTGCCGGTGTGGAGTTCGGCGCCGCGCATCAGCAGCAGCCCGAGCAGCGGGGCGCCGAAGGACAGGCCGTTGATCAGGAACGCCCAGCCGCCGCCGACCGCGGAGATCAGCACTCCCGCGACGGCCGGGCCGACGAGCCGGGCGCTCTGGAAGTTCGCGGAGTTGAGCGAGACGGCGTTGCGTATCTGGGTGGGGCCGACCATCTCCGAGACGAAGGTCTGCCGGGTGGGGTTGTCCACGACGGTGACCAGACCGAGCGCGAAGGCGAGCACGTAGACGTGCATGACCTGCACGTTTCCGCTGAGTGTGAGCGCTGCCAGCACCAGGCCGATGACGCCCATCGTGGCCTGGGTGACGAACAGCAGCCGGCGCTTGGAGCAGCGGTCGGCGATGACGCCGCCGTACAGCCCGAACAGCAGCATGGGCAGGAACTGCAGGGCCGTGGTGATGCCGACGGCGGTGGAGGAGCCGGTGAGGCTGTGCACCAGCCAGTCCTGGGCGATGCGCTGCATCCAGGTGCCGGTGTTGGAGACGACCTGGCCCATCGCGAAGAGGCGGTAGTTGCGGATCCGCAGCGAGCTGAACATCGAGGGCTTCACGGGGGCGCCGGGCGCGGGCACGCCGGGCGCCGCGGTGGAGGCCGGCACGCCGGGCGAGGGCGCGGATGCGGCGGGCGCGGGGTCCGGGCCGCGGGCGGGGTCCGGGCCGCGGGCGTGGCGGGGCTGCTGCGGGGTGGTGTGGTCGGCTGCGGATGGTGCGGGTGCGGAGTCTGCTCCGTGGCCCGTACTCAAAGCGGCGTCGCCTCCTGTTCTGGGTCGTGCTCCTTACAGATGTGCCAGCTTCTCCAGCACCGGCGCGGCGGCGCGCAGCGTCGCCCGGTCCTCCTCGTCCAGTTCCTGGACGAGCTCGGTCAGCCAGGCGTTCCGTTTGGCGCGGGCGGCGGCGAGCATGGATTCGGCCTGCTCGGTCTGGGTGACCACCTTCTGCCGCCGGTCCTCGGGGTGCGCGTCCAGCCGGACCAGGCCCTTGGCCTCCAGCATCGCGACGATGCGGGTCATCGACGGCGGCTGCACATGTTCCTTGCGGGCCAGTTCGCTGGGGGTGGCGGAGCCGCAGCGGGCGAGGGTGCCGAGCACGGACATCTCCGTGGGGCTCAGCGACTCGTCCACGCGCTGGTGCTTGAGCCGCCTGGAGAGCCGCATCACCGCGGCGCGGAGGGCGTTGACGGCTTCCTTGTCGAGCTCGGCGAGGTCCTGGTCGCCCTCGTCGGGCGGCACGGGCCGGTCCGGCCCGGCGAGCTGATCGACCGCGCCCGGTGCGGGCCCGTCCGCGTAGCGCGGCGCGGGGAGCTGTTCCGACATGGTCCTTAGCTTAACTCATTACTCGCCCTAAAGACCAAGGGGTTTACCCGCAGTGGCTCACACGTACGAGTGAGTCCACACACGTTCGCCGGACAGCGGGCCGGGTCGGTTCGCGACCGTTGTCGTATGAGCAGCCTGACTTCGCCGTGCGCCGGCGACCCTCACGAGCAGTCCGACTCCCAGGTTCTCAGCCTGCGGATAGAGGCCGCCCTCTTCGAGCGGCTGAACGATCATGCCGCGAAGCGCGGGATGAGCGTCCAGGACTATGTGGTCCGCACGCTCGTCCGCGACGACTTCGACGAGCGCTTCAAGGCGTCCGTCGAACGGACCGAGCAGTTCTACGGCCCCTCGCCGCAGGGCAGCAGAGGCCTCGCCTGAGCCCTCCGCCCACGCCGATCGCCCGGCCCGCGAACACCCCGCCCGCGGACCTCCGACCAGCGGACCTGCCGCCCCGGAAGGGCGCCGGACCCTACGAGACGCCGAGCAGCTGCTCGATCGGATTCAGCAGGAAGTAGACCAGGAAGCACAGCCCCACCACGTTCAGCAGCCACGGCGTCTCCCGCGCGCGCCCGGCGGCGGCCCGCAGCACGATGAAGGCGATCACGCCCATGCCGATGCCGTTGGTGATGCTGTAGGTGAACGGCATCGAGACGATGGTGAGGAAGGCCGGGATGGCGACGGTGGAGTCGGCCCACTCGATCTCCCGCACATTGGACGCCATGATCAGAAAGCCCACGACCAGCAGCGCGGGGGTCGCCGCCTGGGAGGGCACCACCTTCGCGAGCGGGGTGAAGATCAGGGCCAGCAGGAAGAGCCCGCCCGTCAGCACGTTGGCCAGGCCGGTGCGCGCGCCCTCGCCGACCCCGGCGGTGGACTCCACGAAGCAGGTGTTGGCCGAGCAGGAGCCGACTCCGCCGGCGGCCACCCCGACACCGTCCATGAACAGGATGCGTCCCATCCGCGGAAGCTGTCCGTGCGCGCGGTCGTCGGCCAGTCCGCTCTCCTCGCCCACGCCGATGATGGTGCCCATCGCGTCGAAGAAGCCCGACAGCAGCACCGTGAAGACGAAGAGGCAGCCGGTCAGCCACCCGACCTCATGGAAGCCGCCGAACAGGCTGATCTCGCCGATCAGCCCGAAGTCCGGGCTGCCCACCACCGAGTCCGGCAGCTTCGGCACCGACAGGCCCCAGGCGGCGTCCGGGATGTCGGCCACGGCGTTGATCACGATGGCGACGACGGCCATGGTCACGATGCCGATGAGGATGGCGCCCCGCGTCTTGCGCACCAGCAGCACGTACATCAGCACCAGGCCCAGCACGAACACCAGCACGGGCCAGCCCTGGAGCTGGCCGCCCGTCCCGAGACCGAGCGGAACGGTGGTGTCGGCCTTGTCCGGGTTGCGCGAGACGAAGCCGGAGTCGACCAGGCCGATCAGCGAGATGAACAGGCCGATCCCGATGGCGATGGCGCGGCGCAGCCCGTTCGGGATGGCGTCCATCACCCGCTGCCGGAGCCCGGAGGCCACCAGGATCATCAGCACGATCCCGGCGAGCACCACCATGCCCATGGCGTCGGGCCAGCTCATCTTGGGGGCGAGCTGGAGCGCCACGACGGCGTTGATGCCCAGGCCGGCGGCGAGCGCGATGGGCACATTGCCGATGACGCCCATGAGGAGAGTGGTGAGCCCGGCCATCAGCGCGGTGGCCGTCACGAGCTGGCCGTTGTCGAGGTGCTGGTGGAACTTGTCCTCGCCGGCCCCGAGGATGATCGGGTTCAGCACGATGATGTAGGCCATCGCGAAGAAGGTGGCAAGTCCGCCCCGGAGCTCACGGCTGACGGTCGAGCCGCGCTGCGAGATCTGGAAGAAGCGGTCCAGTGCGGACGGGGCGGCGGGCGGGGTTCCCTGCGGGGAGTCCCCGGAATCGACCGGGCTGGCCGAAGCGGACATGCGTGACCTCGGATACGTGCTGGTGCGTGCGGGCGGGCGGGCGGACTGCGGCCTTGGAATCAGATTGGACAATCCGACGAAAAGATCCGGCCACAAGCAGCCCGGTTCAGTATGAACAACCGAACGGGTTGATCGCCAACTCCGGCTGCGGCCTCCCCGCACCCCCTCGCTAGGCTGGAGCCGGGGAACAGGCGACAGACGAGGGAGCCAGGGCGATGAGCCTCATGGACAGGTGGACCAGCGGCGAGCGCGAGGCGCCCGAGCCGCTGGAGGGCAACGTCACCGCCACCGTCGTCACCGGCACGCTGCTGTGGCTCGCCCTGTTCCTGGTGCAGCTCCCCTTCTACGGCTGGTTCGCCGACCACGACCGCACCTGGTGGCTGTGGACCTGCGCCGCGGGTGCCGCCCTGGGCTGTGTGGGGATCTGGTACGTCCGGGCCCGCGAGAAGGCCATCCGCCAAGCAGCGTCCCAGGAGACCCAGGACGGCTGACCCGCTGTGTCCGTCCCCCGTTCGGCAGGGCCGGGTGCCTAGCCTCGGCCACGGGCCCGTGCGCTGACCGGTCACCGCGAGTGGACCGGTCCCCGGCAGCGGGCCGAGACGTGCCACCGCGACGGACAGGGAGGCGGGATGGGTGATCCGGGTGTCGAGGTGCGCCCCGCCGGGCCGGCCGCCGGGTGAGCGCCCGGGTCCGTGCGCAGGGGCTCACCGGCGCCGAGGTGGCGGAACGGACCGCGCGCGGGGAGGTCAACGACGTCCCGCCGCGCAACAGCAGGTCGGCGGCCGACATCGTGCGCGCCAACGTCTTCACCCGGTTCAACGCGATCATCGGCGTGCTCTTCCTGATCATCCTGGCCGTGGGGCCGATCCAGGACAGCCTCTTCGGCTTCGTGATCATCGCCAACACCGGCATCGGCATCGTCCAGGAACTGCGGGCCAAGCGGACCCTGGAGAGTCTGGCCGTCCTCGGTGAGACCCGGCCCCGCGTGCGGCGCGACGGCCGCAGCACCGAGGTCCCCACCGAGCGGATCGTCCTCGGCGACCTGGTGGAGCTGCGGACCGGCGACAAGTGCGTGGTCGACGGCGAGCTCGCGGAGGCGGACGGCCTGGAGGTGGACGAGTCGCTGCTCACCGGGGAGGCCGACCCGGTGCTCAAACACCCCGGCGACCCGGTGATGTCCGGCAGTTTCGTGGTGGCGGGCAGCGGCGCCTTCACCGCGACCCGGGTGGGAGGCGCGGCGTACGCGGCCCGGCTCGCCGAGGAGGCCAGCCGCTTCACCCTCGTCCGCTCCGAACTGCGCGGCGGCATCAGCACCCTGCTGAAGTACATCACCTGGATGATGGTCCCGGCCGCCATCGGACTGATCCTCAGTCAGCTCGTGGTCGAGCACAGCGACCCCGCGGAAGCCGTCCGCCGCATGGTGGCCGGCATCGTGCCGATGGTCCCCGAGGGGCTGGTGCTGCTGACCTCCGTGGCCTTCGCCATCGGCGTCGTCCGGCTGGGCCGCAAGCACTGCCTGGTCCAGGAGCTGCCCGCCATCGAGGGCCTGGCGCGGGTGAGCGTCGTCTGCCTGGACAAGACCGGCACCCTCACCGAGGGCGGCATGGACGTCGCGGACGTGCGGCCGCTGGACGGGACCGACCCGGCACGGATCGCCCAGGTGCTGCGGGCCCTCGGCGGCGCCGAACCGCATCCGAACGCCAG
This sequence comes from Streptomyces sp. AA1529, assembly GCF_000280905.1. Classification (GTDB taxonomy): domain Bacteria; phylum Actinomycetota; class Actinomycetes; order Streptomycetales; family Streptomycetaceae; genus Streptomyces. Next base: position 36,542 of record NZ_ALAP01000063.1, read on the forward strand.
CCTCCGGGCGATCGTCGAGGCGTATCCGCCGCCGCCGGAGGGCGCCGGAAGCTGGCGGACCACCGCCACCCTGCCCTTCTCCTCGGCACGCAAGTACAGCGGCGCCGCCTTCGCCGAGCCCGGCGGGGAGCACAGCACCTGGCTGCTGGGGGCACCCGACGTACTGCTCGCGGACGGCGACGGGGCACTCGCCGAGGCGGCCCGGCTGGACCGCGAGGGCCTGCGGGTGCTGCTGCTGGCCCGGGCAGCCGACCAACCGGACGGGCTGTACGGGCCGGACGGGCCCGCACCACCGAACGGCTCAGAAGGCCCGGAAGGCGCGGAGCGCCGGAACGGCCCGAGGGCGCCCGGCGGGCTGGAGGCGGCGGACGGGGGGCCGCCCGAAGCCCGGCCCGCCGCGCTCGTCGTCCTCGAACAGCGGCTGCGCCCGGACGCCACCGAGACCCTCGGCTACTTCGCCCAGCAGCACGTGGCCACCAAGGTGATCTCCGGCGACAACGCGGTCTCGGTGGGCGCCGTCGCCGCGAAGCTGGGCCTGCCCGGAGCCGAACTCCCCCTCGACGCCCGCGCGCTGCCCGCGGACCGGCCCGAGCGGGCCCGGCAGGTGGCCGACGGCACCGTCTTCGGCCGCGTCAGCCCGCAGCAGAAGCAGGAGATGGTCGGCGACCTCCAGGCGGCCGGGCACACCGTGGCGATGACCGGGGACGGCGTCAACGACGTACTCGCGCTCAAGGACGCCGACATCGGCGTGTGCATGGGCTCGGGCTCGGAGGCGACCAAGGCCGTCGCCCAGATCGTGCTGCTGGACGACAGCTTCGCCACCCTGCCGTCGGTGGTCGCCGAGGGCCGCCGGGTCATCGGCAACATCGAGCGGGTCGCCACCCTGTTCCTCACCAAGACCGTCTACTCGGTCCTGCTGGCGCTGCTGGTCGTCAGCTGGCAGGTCCCCTACCCGTTCCTGCCCCGCCATCTGACCCTGCTGTCCTCGCTCACCATCGGCATCCCCGCCTTCTTCCTGGCGCTGGCGCCCAACCGGGAGCGGGCCAGACCGCACTTCGTGCGGCGCGTGCTGCACTACGCGCTGCCGTCCGGACTCATCGCGAGCGCGGCCACCTTCGGCACCTATCTGCTGGCACGGCACCACTACAGCGGGCCCGGCTCGCTCACCGCCGAGACCAGCGCGGCGACCCTGACGCTGTTCCTGGTCGCCATGTGGGTGCTGGCCATCGTGGCGCGGCCCTGGACCTGGTGGCGGGTGGCGCTCGTGCTGACGATGGGGGCGGCCTTCCTGACCGTCCTGGCCGCACCACCCCTCCAGCACTTCTTCGCACTGAACCTGGTCGGCGCGGCGGTGCCCTGGACGGCGGTGGCGGTGGCCGGGGTGGCGGGCCTCCTCCTGGAGGTGGCGTGGCGCCGGGTGGCCGCGGCGCTCCCCGGCTGAGGAGCATCGGGACGAAATCCGGTGCCGGGAGAGCGTCTGACCAGTGTTCAGACGGATACCAGTGGCATGCCCGTGTCGATTCGGGGCCGGCTCCTGATCTCAGTGCGGCGTGGCCTTGCCCGTCGGCCGGTCACTTCGCCTGGGAGAGCGAAACCGCGTCGGGGCCGGCGGGGAATCGCAGCTGGCCGGTCGTGTCGTGCACGGCTCGCCACACCGTCTCGGCGACGTCGCTCTCCTTGGTGAAGAGATCCTGGCCCGTGAAGTCGCCCATGGCCTTCTCCGCCCATGGTACGTAGGGCGCCGGGACCAACTCGTCCAGCGAGGCGCCCTTCGTCGCGTTGGCCGCGAAGTTCGTCGTCAGGCAGGCACCCGGCTGGACCGTCTTGGCCTGCACGCCGAAGGGCGCGAGTTCGAGCGCGAGGGAGGCGGTGAACCCCTCGATGGCCATTTTGCTGGCCTTGTAGACGGCCGAGAGCGGCATGTGGCCCAGCACCACGCTGGAGGTCACGTTGACCACCACGCCGGAGCCCCGCTCGCGGAACTGGGGCAGCACCGCCTGCGTCGTCGCCAGCACGCCGAATGTGTTGGTTTCGAGGACTTCCCGCACTCGGGCCATGGGGGTGCCTTCGAACACGCCGATCGACGGCACCCCCGCGTTGTTGACCAGGACATCGACGGGGCCCGCCGCCTCGAACGCGGCGGTGATGCTTTCGGGCTCGGTGACGTCGAGCCCGACGACGCGGAGCCGGTCCGACTCGGGGAGGACTTCCGGACGCGGTGTCCGCATCGTGGCGATGACGTTCCATCCCTGCGCGTGGAAGTGGCGGGCGGTCTCCCGGCCGTAGCCGGAGGAGGTACCGGTGATCAGAACGGTCTTCATGGTCTGCCCCTTCTGCGATGGGATCCACCCGGACGGACAGGCATTTTCCTGCCTCACCGGAGAACCAGTAGTTCCATTGAACCGCTTTGACCTGCGAAGACAGTAGAATTATCCTCGCCACTTCTTGCACGATCCTCCCATTCGCTCTGTCCGGCTCACGGCATGACACCGGTCGGCACCTGCCCGGCCTGACGCAGGCGGACGGCGTCCTGACTGGGGGGCGCGCCGAACTGGCGGCGGTACTCCCGGCTGAACTGGGACAGGCTGTCGTAGCCGACGCGGAGGCCGACCCCGGTGACGTCCCCGGGACGGGTGGCGAGCAGCAGCCGGGCCTCCTGGAGCCGGATCTGCTTCTGGAACCGGATGGGACTCATCGCGGTCACCGCTTGGAAGTTGCGGTAGAAGGCGGAGACGCTCATGCCGGACTGCCGCGCCACGTCCTCGACGCGGAAGGGCTGCGCGTAGTGCTCACGGATCCAGCGCACGGCCCGCGAGACGTGGCTGAGGCTGCTGTCGGCCAAGCCGAGCTGGCGCACCGTCGCCCCCTGCTCGCCGGTGATCAGCCGCCAAAGGATCTCGCGCTTGACCAGCGGGGCCAGCACGGCCCGGTCACGGGGCTCGTCGAGCAGACGCAGCAACCGGACCACCGCGTCCAGCAGTGCGGCCGGGGCGTCGCTGACGGCGATCCCCGACGGCGCGCCCCCGCCGCGGCGGGGGGCGTCCCCGTGCCCGGCCTCCAGCAGCAGCTCGGCGATGGCGGACGGTTCCAGGACGAGGCCGAAACCCAGCGCCGGCCGCTCGGGGTCGGCCTGGAGGAACTGCCCCGTGACAGGCAGGTCGACCGATGCGACCAGGTACTGCCCGGCGCCGTACGTGTAGACCCGGTCGCCCAGCGCGAGGCGTTTGGCGCCCTGGGCGATGACCGCGAGCACCGTGCCGGACATCGAGGGCGCCGGCGGATCCGGCCGGTCGACCTTGGAGATGAGGACGCCGTCGATGGCGGTGGTCCAGTCGGGCCGGACATGTCGGGCCAGCAAGGTGCGGAGCTCTTCGAGGTGCATGCCTCCATTGCAGCACCGCCCTGGGCTGCGACTCCCGTCCTCACGAGGATCGTGCAAGTACCAGCGAGCATCGGTCTAACATTTTCGCAGGTCACAGCGTTTGAATGGAAACAGTTCACTCCATCGACGCGGACGAGAGACGCCATGATTGCCACATACGGCTTCACCGCCGCCCGGACCGCCCGGCCCGGAACGGCCGACCGCGGCAAAGCCGCCTGCTGACCGCCCCCGCACCGCGGCCTCTGCCGCTCCGGTGCCCGCCGAGGCGGCCCCGGGCCCACCGCTCCGCCACACCACCCACGAAAGGCGACGACCATGACCGCAACGCGCCCCGCCCTCGACCCCGAACTGCGGGAACTCCTGGCCGGCACGCCGCTGATGTCCCAGCTCGGCCCGGAACTGCTGGCGCGGATACGCCCCTGCTCCTCGGCGCCCGTCGAGCCGCTGCTCGAAGGCCGCGCGATCGACCGGCGCGAGGTCACCGCCGCGAGCCCGGACGGCACCCCGATCCCGATGTCCGTCTTCAGCCCCGCGAACACCGCTCGCACCACCGCCGCGCCCTGCTTCTACTGGATGCACGGCGGCGGGATGGTCATGGGCGACCGCTTCTCACAGCTCGACATCCCGCTGGAGTGGCTCGACGAGTTCGGCGCCGTCGTGGTCTCCGTCGACTACCGGCTCGCGCCCGAGGCCACCGGCACCATCCCGGTCGACGACTGCTACCGGGGACTGCTCTGGATCGCCGAACACTCCGAAGAACTGGGCATCGACCCCGCCCGGATCATCGTCGCAGGCGCCAGCGCGGGCGGCGGACTCGCCGCCGGCGTCACCCTGCTGGCCCGGGACCTCGGCACCCCGGCGATCGCCGCCCAAGTCCTGATCGGCCCCATGCTCGACCACCGCAACGCCACCACCTCCAGTCTCCAGTACTCGAACGGGCCCGGCGTCTGGACCCGCGAGATGAACGGATTCGGATGGCGCTGCCTCCTCGGCGACCGCACCGGGGACGAGGTACCCGCACACGTCTCACCAGCAGTGGCCGACGACCTCGCGGGCCTGCCGACCACCTACATCGACACCGGCTCCGCCGAAGTCTTCCGGGACGAGGACGCCGACTACGCCACCCGCATCTGGGCGGCGGGCGGCCAGGCCGAACTCCACGTCTGGGCAGGCGGCTTCCACGGATTCGACGCCCTGTACCCGCAGGCACACCTCTCGGCCACAGCCCGCCGGACCCGCACCGACTGGCTCGCCCGACTCCTGGCCACGAACCCCGCCGCATAGGCGAAGTCGACGCGTTCCGGTCGTACGCTTCAGCTGCGGCCAAGACCTCGGCGTCCGTCGTCCCCGGGCGCGAGCGGGACCGCGACCTCGGCCCTCGCCTCCGCCGAGGGGCGGAAGCAGGGCCGTAGGTTCTCCCGCAGCTCTCCCCCGGCCCCCGCGGCCCTCCCGCCCCGGCCCGGCGCGGACGCCCCGGGCCGTCCCACGCCGCGGCCCCGGATTCGGGACGGGCGCCCGCGCCGCGCCCGCGGGTTCAGGCCGGGCGGGCGCGGCACGCCACCGGGCTCACGGCGCGCTGTCGGCCAGCTCGGTGCGCCCCTGCGCACGGGCGCAGTGCGCACAGCAGTAGTAGTGCCCCTCCGACTCCATGCCGTGGCCCAGGATGCGGCAGCCGCAGTTCTCGCACACGGGCGCCATCTTGTGCGCCGCGCACTCCAGGCAGTCGAAGACGTGCACCTGCCCCGCCGCACGGACTTCGAACGTGTGCGGGTAGTCGTTGTCGCAGACCTCGCAGACGGGCATGGGCTCTCCTTGGATCGGGTGCGGAAGCGAGCACATCGTTACCCCGCGAACCGCACCCCGGACCCCGTCTCAGTCGGCCGGGCGCACCCGTTGGAGGGGCGCACCGCACCACGGCCGCGGCTGCCGGGGGCCCGCGGCCCGTCCGGCAGCCGGCGCGGTGCTCAGTCGAACCAGCGGGCCGCCGCCAGTTCCGCCGCCCGCTCGGGGTCCTCCAGCAGGGCGGTGACCTCGAACCGGCGCGGCCAGGCCCCGGCCGCCCAGGCCAGCGCGGAGGCCAGCCCCTCCAGGGTGGCGGCGTGCAGGGTGCCGTCGGGGGTGCGGCGCCAGTCCAGTTCGACACCCGCGATCCGCAGCTCCTCGTGCTCCCGGTAGTACGCCGGGACGCCGGGCAGCAGCTCCCGTACGGCGGCGGGCACCTCGCGCTCGGTCCCCGCCTCCTCGGGCACCAGCCCGGCGGCCGCCTCCCCCGCCGGGCGCACCTCCAGCAGCGCGGCCAGCTCCGCGGCGTACCGCGGCGCCACCGGCAGCAGCGGCCGCTCCCCCACCAGGGGAAGGGCGTCGGGCGCGTCCGCGACCAGCGCCTCGGCGGCGTCCACGACGACGGTGCCGCCCGCGCGCACCGCACGCAGCTCCTCCGGCAGCGTGACCTCGGCGGGGTCCAGGCCCGCGGCGGCCAGCAGAGTGTGCAGCCCGTGGAGTTGGGCCGGGTCGACGGGGCGGTCCGGGTCGGCCAGCCCGCGCAGCAGCTCCGCCGGGCCGCCCGGCTCCGCGAGCAGAGCGGCGGCCGTCGTACGGACGCCGAGCGCGCGCAGCACCCGCTCGTCGGTGACCTCCCCGGGGTCGGCCTCCTCGTACAGGCCGCGCAGCAGTGGATCGCCCCCGGCAGCGCGCAGCCCGGCCGGTCGGCGGCCGTCCAGGACCGGGTGGCCGCGCAGCCACCAGGCGGTGTACGGGCGGACGTCGGTGACCGTGCCGTCGCCCAGCCGCACCCGCACCGGGGCGGTCAGCGCGTCCCGCAGCGGCGGCCGGGCCAGCATCGCCAGGGCCTCGGGCCAGTGCGCGTCGTCCACCAGGTCCAGGTCGCGCACCGCGAGGAACTCGACCGCGACCGGCGGCACCGCCGACGCGGCGTCCCCGCCGTCCGCCGCCACCTGGTCCAGTACGTCCTCGCACCACACGTCCACGGCGTCCAGCAGCCCGGGGTCGTCCGGCTCCGGGTAGTCGCCCTCACGCGGTTCGAAGCCGTCCGGGTCGAGCACCACGTCCTCGGCCCGCACCAGCGCGAAGTCCGCCTGGACCCCGACCGCCGTCAGCGGCTGCTCGCCCCAGCGTTCGGCCAGCTGCGCGTCGCACCCGGCCAGTTCGCCCGCGCGCAGCACCCGCGCGAAAGCGGAGCCGGGGTAGACCAGCTCGGCGGCGGGCGCGGGCTCGCCGTCCTCGTCGGGCAGCGCGAGCGCGCCCAGCCACGGCTCGTCGCCGGGCGCGAGATGTGCGTCGCGGACCAGGCCGAGGACGGTCTCGGCGAGTTCCTCGGGGTCGGGACCGGCGGCTTCCACTCCGTCGTCCCACGCCTCCTCCGCCTCCAGCGAGCCGGCGACGGCGGCCCGCACCTGCGGGGTCGTCAGCACGGCACGCGGAGTGGCGGGCGTGGCGCCCAGCTTCTCCAGCAGCGGGTGCACGGCGTCCGGGTGCGCGGCCTTCAGCCCGAGCCGGGCCAGCCGCTCGGGGGGCACGGCGCCGTCCGGCTGCGGCAGCAGCACATGCCGCGGCCCGACCGCGGTGCGGCCGTCGGCCAGCGGCACCGGCAGCCCCGTCAGCCGCTCGGGGTCGACACCCGCGAGCGAGCTGTAGAGCCGCCACCACCAGTCCGGCTCCCGCTCGACACCGGTGAGCCGGTCCACGGCCTCGCCCAGCGGGACGCGCGGGACCTCCAGCACCCGCAGCTCGGTGCGGCGTTCGAGCCCGGCGGGCAGCAGTCCGGGGAACAGTTCGGCCAGCACCTCGACCGTCGCCGCGCCCGCGCCCTCGACGATCTCGGCGTCGCGGGGACGCAGCGCATACGGCTCGTCCGGGCCGGGAGCCTCCTCCAGCCCCTCCCCGGAGTCCTCGCCGACGCCGCGGGAGACGGCGCTCGCCAGGAACGAAACCTCCGGCAGCCGCTCCAGCACCAGCGCGCGCAGCTCACCGTCCAGCTCGCCCGCGCCCAGCGGCCCGGGCACCAGGTCCACGGTGCTGGTGGCCACCGGCCGCCAGTCGCGCAGCAGCGCGGCGTAGGCGTCGGCGGCGCGGGCCAGCAGAAAGCGGGTCAGCGGACCGGGCGCCACATGGCGCCGGGTGGGCTCCAGCGGGAAGGAGGCCAGCAGCAGCGCCGGGAAGCCCAGCGGCTCGTCGGTGGGGGTCGGCGCGTGCAGGCACGCGGCGGTACGCGGCTTGCGGGGCGCGCCCTCGGCGTCCACCGGCACCGCCCAGGTCACCGTCCAGCCGGGCCGGGCCCGCTCCTCCACCGGCCGGTCGGCCAGCAGCTCGGGCCCGGCCAGGCCGCTGTCGCCCGCCAGCCGCCACCGGGTGGCGCCCGCGGCGGAGTCCTCGATCCGGACGTAGGGACCTTCCTGATGCCGGGTCAGGGTGCGGACCGGGCCGTCGCCGGTCTCGATGACGACTTCGGCGAGCCCGGGCAGCGCCAGCAGCAGCGCGTCGTCCACGGCGGCCAGCAGCCGCCGGGCCAGCGACTCGGCCGCCTCGTCCCGCAGCGGGAGCAGCACGGCGGTGTCGTAGCCCGCCGGGACGACGGAGGCGTCGTACGGCGCGGGGAGCGGCAGCCGCAGCAGTGGTACATGTCCCTCGCGCCGGTCGAGTTCGGCCGCGAGCCCGGGTTCGGCGGCGGCTGCCTGCCGGGTCAGCTCGCGGGCCTCGGCCAGCGACCAGCGCACGCCTTCGGCGGCGTCCGGCGCGGCTGCGGCGCGGGTGACCACCGCGGGTTCGTCGCTGACCGCGAGTACGGCGGAGAAACCGACGCCGAAGCGGCCCACCGCGCCCTCGTCGGCACCGTCCCGCTTGGCGGAGGCGCGCAGCGTCGAGAGCGATTCGACGCCCGCGGCGTCCAGCGGCTGCCCGGTGTTGGCGGCGGTCAGCGTGCCGTCCGCCAGGACCAGCCGGAGCCGGCCGTCCGCACCGGCGCGGGCCGCGGCGTCCGCGGCGTTCTGCGCCAGTTCCACGACCAGCCGGTCCCGGTAGCCGCCCAGCGCCAGGTCCTGCTCGGCGTTGGCGTCCTCCCGGAACCGGGCCGCGGACGCCGTCCACGCGTCCAGCACGCTCCGGCGCAACCCTTCGGTTCCGAACGTGTCCCTCACGCCACCGGCCTCCTCGGCACTCGCATCCCGCCCCTTTGTCGCGCTTGTCCCGCTCCCCCGTTCGCGGAGGGGCGGGCGGACCCGCCGCCTCCAGCGGCGAGAGGGAAGGTTACGGCACGCGGGCCCGGGCCCCGCTCCGCGCCAGGGCTCGGCCCGCGGCCGCGAAGCTGCGGGAGACCGGCCGCCGGCCTGCTGCCGGCCGGCCGCGACGGGGTGGTCCGGCACCGTCCGGGGCCTGCTCCCGGGCCGGCCGGCCGCCGGCCCGGGAGCAGGCCCCGCGTACGGCGGAGCGGCGGGAGGCCTGCCTCAGCCCTGCTCGCGCCGGGCGGGCGCGGACTCTTGCGAGGACGGTTCCGACTCCCGCCCCAGGCCGAAGGGGTCGCTCACGGTCTCGTCGACGACGGGGGGCGGCGGCTGCGGGGTGCGGGGCATGACGGCCGCCTCCGAGTGGCCGCCGCAGCCGAAGGCCAGGGAGACGACGTGGCCGTCGGCGGGGCTGTACTCGTTGGCGCAGACTCCGAACGCCTGCCGCAGCGAACCCGCCAACGGCACCAGGAAACCGCAGCTCATGCAGTTGGCCGGGGCCGCCTGCGCCATCGGCGACTTGGGGCCGTAGGACTCCTCCCAGCGGTCGGCCGCCGCATGCAGCCCGTACCGGGAGAGCACCCGCGGGCGCTCCATGCCGATCTCCTCGGCGACCCCGCCGATGGTGGCCCGGAAGGGGCCCCGCGCTTCGGGCTGCTCGTCGGAGACGGGCGAGTCGGGCGGCGGCTCGTCCGCACCCGAGTAGCCCGGCTCCAGCCGCAGATCCTCGGCGTCGGTGGGCAGCAGGTCGCCGGGGCCCAGGTCACCGGGGCGCAGCCGCTCGCTCCAGGGCACCCACTCGGGGGCCAGCAGCGCGTCCGGGCCCGGCATCAGGACGGACTCGTCGACGGTGACGTTCTTGGCACGGGAGGCCCGCGCCACGGTCACCGCCCAGCGCCAGCCCCGGTAGCCGGGTTCCTGCGCCTCGAAGAGGTGGGTGACCACCCGGTCCGCGCCCGGGTCGGCGACGGCCTCCAGCCACGGCCCGACCGAACCGGGCGCCGCCGCTTCCTCGGCCGCGGCCCTGGCCTGCTCGACGGCCTCGGCACACAGTCTGTCGGGGGCGCGCCGGCTCCGCGCGCCACGGCTCGTACTCCGCGTCGCGGCACTCATGCAGCACTCACAAGAATCGTCTCTCCTACGCCGTCGCGCCGTTGTCGGCGTGCGCTGCCCGTACGGCCACGAGTGGAGGGGCGGGATCGGGGACGGAGCGGCACCGGATGGCCGCTGCGACGTCCGCGCCCGCGCTCAAAGGCCCTACGGTGCGCACCGTTCACCCACGCTACCCCACGGGGTCACCCGAAGAATCCGCAGCCAGCCTTCCCCGCACCCGCCGGGGGCGGCCGCAGCAGCCGGGGGCGGCCCGGAATCGGACCGCAGGGGGGCCGGGAGGCGGCCGGGAAGAACGGGAGAAGCGGTGCGAAGGAGGGAACTGAACGGCGTGTTTCGGGGCACACTGACGTGCGTGCCTGTCGACAAGCCCGGCAAACCCCGCACACGCGGCGAACCCAGCGCCATGGGACGGGCGGCGCGCGCGCTGCGCCGCCCCCCGGCGGCGCTGGCCCGCCGCGTCCGGCGCGCCACGCACGCGGAGGGCGCGGGCGAGTCCGGGCTCGGCAAACTGATCGAACTGCACGCCGTCAACTCCGCGGGCGACATGCTCATCACCGTGGCGCTCGCCTCCACCGTCTTCTTCTCGGTCCCCACCGGCGAGGCCCGCGGACGCGTGGCGCTGTACCTGGCGGTGACGATGGCGCCGTTCGCGCTCCTCGCACCGGTGATCGGCCCGCTGCTGGACCGCGTCCCGCACGGCCGGCGCGCCGCGATGGCGGCGGCGATGCTGGCCAGGGCGCTGCTGGCGCTGACCATGGCGGGCGCCGTGGCGACCGGCGGGCTGGAGCTCTATCCGGCGGCGCTGGGGGTGCTGGTCTCCTCCAAGGCGTACGGGGTCATCCGCTCCGCCGTGGTGCCGCGGCTGCTCCCCCCGCGGATCTCCCTGGTCAAGGCCAACTCCCGGGTGACGCTGGCGGGGTTGCTCGCCACCGGTCTGGCGGCACCGGCCGGCGCCGGGCTGCATCTGCTGGGTGAGAAATGGCCGCTGTACGCCGCCTGCGCGGTGTTCCTCGCGGGGACGTTGCTGTCCTTCTCGCTCGCCCCCAAGGTCGACTCCGCCAAGGGCGAACGCCCGGCGCGGCTGGCCCCCGCGGCCGCGGTACTGCCCGTGCCCGGCGGCCTGCCGCCGGGGCACCGGTCCGCGGCACCGCTGCCGCCCGGCCCGGAGCAGTCCGCCGGGGAACGGCCCGGCCGGGAGCGACCCGGTCCGGAGGGGTCGGCTCGGGACCGGTCCGGCGCGGAGCAGCGGTCGCGTCCGGGGCTGCGCACCGTCGGCGCCTCGGTGCTCAGCGCGCTGTTCGCGAACTCCGCGCTGCGCGCCCTCTCGGGGTTCCTCACCTTCTTCCTCGCCTTCCTGCTCCGCGAGCACCCCTTCGACGGACTCGGAGCCGCCGTCTCGCTCGGTCTGGCCGGTGTCGCGGCGGGCGGCGGCAACGCGCTGGGCACCGCCATCGGCGCCTGGCTGCGGGCCCGCGGACCCGAGGTGATCATCACCTGCGTACTGTTCTGTGCCCTCGCGGCAGCGGTCACCGCCGCCGCGCTGTACGGCACCGTCACGGTCACGGTCCTCGCCGCCACCGCCGGGATCGTGCAGGCCCTCGGCAAGCTGTCGCTGGACGCGCTCATCCAGCGCGACGTCCCCGAGGAGGTGCGCACCTCGGCCTTCGCCCGCTCCGAGACGCTGATGCAGATGTCCTGGGTCGCCGGCGGCGCCGTGGCCATGGCGCTGCCGCTGGTCGGATGGCTGGGGATGACGGTCGCGGCCGCCGTGGTCGCCACCGGGGTGCTCACCGCCGTCCGCGGGCTGCTGGGCGCGGCCCGGCGCGGAGCGGCCCGCCCCCGGGTCGCCTGACGCACGCGGCTCGCTCCGGAGGGGCGCCGGGCCCGCACCGGGCCGGCAGCCGTCCCGCCCCGTCCGGAAGGCGCCCGGCGGCCGGACAGGTACGCCGCCCGCACGACGCGCGGCACGCCGTACCCCCACGTCGCACAGCGGTGCGGGCCCGATAGCCTGCCCGCATGAGCAAGCTCGCGCGGCAGGGCCGCATGTCGTCACAGTCGCCGCGGGGTGTGCGCACCGCCGCCGCCCTCGGTGCCGCCTCGCTCGGCCTTCTCGCCCTCAGCGGGTGCGAGCAGCCGCGCCCGATGGCCACCGCGACGGTCGGCGGTGACTCGGTCTCCACCGAGGCCTCCTGCTACAACGACGGGAAGACCATCCCGAAGGACGAGCTGCGCAAGTGCCTGAGCAAGGCACCCAGCAAGACGATCTCCGTCGACGCGGCCGAGAAGGTCCGCATCGGCGTTCCCCCGGAGACGGCTGACGCGGGCTGGCAGATCTTCGCCGACGGCGACCCGATGCTCTCCGAGACGCTGAAGAAGACCTACTACTCCTTCGTGGGCGAGGTGTTCTTCCAGTCCCGGTCCCAGCAGCCGGGCGAGAAGCCCTCCGGCCCGAAGAAGAGCATCAACCTGACCCTGGTGCAGACCTCCGGCGGCGACTTCAAGGGCGTCTGGCACTTCACCCTGAAGAACACGGCGGGCGAGTAGGCGGCCGTCCCCGCGCGACCGCCCCGGAAGGCCACCGGCGCCGCTCCGGGGCACGGCTCACGGCGATCCATCCGACCAGGAGGCGGTGCAGTGCTGTCGGCGTTGTCGGCGTACCGGCGAGTGCTGGTGGTCGCGGCGGTCCCGGCGGAGCGGGAGGCCGTCCTCGCCGCCACCGGCGGCGCCCCGCAGCTCGACGTGCTGGCCGGCGGGGTGGGCCCGGCCGCGGCCGCGGCGGCGACCGCGACCGCGCTGGTGACCGCCGCCGAACGGGCGCACCCCTACGACCTGGTGGTGTCCACCGGCATCGGCGGCGGCTTCGCGGAGAACGGCGTGCAGGTCGGTGACACCGTGCTCGCCGACCGCATCGTCGCCGCCGACCTGGGCGCCCGGACCCCGGACGGCTTCGCCTCGGTGGCGGAGCTGGGGTTCGGCACCGCCGAACACACCCCGCCCCCGCACCCGGTGCGGGCAGCGGCCGAGGCGACCGGCGCCCGCATCGGCGCGGTGCTCAGCGTCTCCACGGTCACCGGCACCCGGGAGCGCGCCGAGGAGCTGCTGGCCCGGCATCCGGATGCGGCAGCGGAAGCGATGGAGGGCTTCGGCGTCGCGCAGGCCGCGGCGGCGCACGCGGCGGCTCGCGGCACCGTGCTGCCGGTGCTCGAACTCCGTACCGTCTCCAATGCCGTCGGCCCCCGGGACCGGGCGGCCTGGCGCATCCCGGACGCACTGGCGGCGCTCACCGCCGCCTTCGGCAAGCTGGTCACCTAGCACTCACCAGCACCGCAGGACCCGCAGGCCCCCGGAACCGCACCGCAGGACTCCCGGAACCGCGCCGCAGGACCCCCCGGAACCGGTCCGGGCCGGCGCCCGGCACCGCACAGAAGGGCTTCCCCCATGGACACGAACGCCATAGCAGCGCCGCTCTCCCTCGCCTTCTCGCCCTGCCCCAACGACACCTTCGTCTTCGACGCCTGGGTGCACGGGCGGGTGCCGGACGCGGTGCCGCCCGAGGTGACGTTCGCGGACATCGACGTCACCAACGGCATGGCCGAGCGGGGCGAGCTGGACGCGCTGAAGGTCTCCTACGCGGTCCTGCCCTGGGTTCTGGAGGAGTACGCGCTGCTGCCCTGCGGCGGGGCGCTGGGCCGGGGCTGCGGGCCGCTCGTGCTCACCCGGCCCGCAGCCGCGGACGGCGGCGCGGCGGGCGACGGGGGCGCGGCGGGCGCCGCGGCGCTGAGCGGCAGGCGGGTGGCGGTGCCGAGCGAGCGGTCGACGGCGTATCTGCTCTTCCGGCTGTGGGCCGCGGCCGAGGTGCCGGGCGGCGTGGGCGAGATCGTGGTGCTGCCGTTCCACGAGATCATGCCCGCGGTGCGGGACGGCAAGGTGGACGCGGGCCTGGTCATCCACGAAGCCCGGTTCACCTACCAGGACTACGGGCTGCACAGCCTCGCCGACCTGGGCGAGCACTGGGAGGCCACGACCGGACTGCCGATCCCGCTGGGCGCGATCATCGCGAAGCGGTCGCTGGGCGCGCCGACACTGCGCGCGCTGGCCGCGACGATCAGCGCCTCGGTGCGGGCGGCCTGGCAGGACCCGGCCGCCTCCCGGCCGTATGTGCTGGAGCACGCGCAGGAGATGGACCCGGCGGTGGCCGAGCAGCACATCGGCCTGTACGTCAACGAGTTCACCGCGGAACTGGGCCCGGACGGCCATGCCGCCGTGCGCGGGCTGCTCGAACGGGCAGCGGCCGAAGGGCTCGTACCGGTGGTGGCACCGGAGGCACTGGCCTTCCCGTGAAGCGGTTCGGCGAGGCGGTTCCGGCGGGCGGATTTCCGGCGGGCGGGGTTCCGGCGGGCGGATTTCCGGCGGAGCCGCGCCGCGAGGCCGCAGCCGGCCGGGCGCGGACCGGGCGCGGCACCCGGCGGGTCCGCACCCGGGACCGTCCGGGTCAGACGTCGAGCTGGTCGGCGACCGCGCGCAGCATGCCCGCGATCTTCCGGCCGTGCTGCTTGTCGGGGTAGCGGCCGCGCTCCAGCGACTGCGAGACGCCGTCCAGCAGCGTCGTCAGGTCCTGCACGATGGAGGCCAGCTCGTCCGGCTTGCGGCGCTGCGCCGCCGCCACGGAGGGTGCGGGGTCCAGCAGGGTCACGGAGAGCGCCTGGTCGCCGCGCTGTCCGGCGACGACGCCGAACTCCACCCGCTGACCCGGTTTGAGCGCCTCGACGCCGTCCGGGAGCACCGACGAGTGCACGAAGACGTCACCGCCGTCGTCGCGGGAGAGAAAGCCGAAGCCCTTCTCGCTGTTGAACCACTTGACCTTGCCGGTAGGCACGTCTGTCCTCGTCCTCGTACTCGTCCGGATGCACCGGGCTGCGGCTGCTGGAAACTGGCTGGTCCTGCTGCGTCGAGGCGGTGTCCGCGCCCCGAGATCTTCCCCGTACCCGACCCCCGATCCCCCGGAACAGCAGTCGGGCGGGCCGTAGGACCCGCCGCCACCAAGGTTAATGGCCCGGGGCACCGTGGCAAGGTGCCACCGGAGGCGGGGTGCCGTCGGGTGGCTCCCGGCCGGGAAGGCTCCGGGCGGCCCGAGTGCCCGCTGGGTGGGCACTCGCTCCCGGACCTACCCTGTGTGGGTGAACACTGAAACTCCGACCGCCGGTGATCTTCTCGTGCGTATCGGCGGCATCGTCTTCCTGGTCGGCGCGGTGGCCACGCTGGTCACGGTCGCCCCGCTGTTCCTGGGCACCGACCCGTTCCCGGCGCCCGCCTACTTCGTCTGCATGCTGATGGGACTCGGTTTCCTGCTGGCGGGTGCCGGGGTGGTACGCACCGCGGTCGCGCAGCGGCGCCGGGCCGCACGGCACGTCTGACGCCGCGCAGCCATGCCGCACGGCGCCGCTGACCTCGGCACTCCGCCGGGCGGCGGCAGCACGCCGGGCGGCGTCAGCTCAGCTGCCCGGCGCCCGAGGGGTGCGGCGGGCGCCCGCCGGGCGCCTCCCCGCGGGTGAAGGCGGCGAGCCAGGACGGGAAGGCCGTCAGGTCGGGCAGCACCACGTCGGCGCCCGCCGCGGCCAGCTCGGCCTCGGGGCAGGGCCCGGTCGCGACCGCCACGGACCGCGCGCCCGCCGTCCGCGCGCCCCGCACATCGCCCACGTGGTCGCCCACATAGGCGGCGGCCCCGTGCGCGGTCAGCGCCTCCGCCTTGCCCTCCGCCCACAGCTCGCCGACCAGCACGTCGGGGACGAGGCCGAGGTGGTCCAGATGCAGCGCGGCGCTGGGGCGGTGCTTGGCGGTGACGACCAGCGTGCGCCCGCCCGCGGCCCGTACGGCGTCCAGCGCCGCGCGGGCGCCCGGCAGCGCGGTGGTCGGCGCGATGGCGTGGTCCGGGTAGAGGGCGCGGTAGCGCGCCGCCATCGCCGGGATCTCCTCCTCGGGGAACCAGTACGCCAGCTCCTGGGCGAGCGGCGGGCCGAGCCGGGTGACGACCAGATCCGCGTCGATGCGTACGCCCGTCTCGGCCGCCAGCCGCCGCCAGGTGGCGTGGATACCGGGGCGGGAGTCGATCAGCGTCATGTCGAGATCGAAGCCCACGGTGGGGCCGGTCCCGGTGCGCGGCGGCGCCGGGGCGGGTGGCGGGACGGGCGTATCCATACCGCTCATTGTGCCCGGCTCCGTACCGGTCCGCGTGCTTGGGCCGCGACTCGGAGCCGGCGGCTCAGGACGACGTCGGGGACTTGCTGGCCGTGGAGACCTGGCAGGAGTAGACGAACCGCTGGTTGTTGGAGTACGAGGCGTGCACCGAGACCGTGCGGTCGGCACCGCCGCGCACCGTCACGGTCTTGAAGCTGGTGCCGACGGTGCGGGTGGCGATCGTTGAGCTGGGCGAGGAACCGACCTTGAACCGCACCGTGAAGCTGTAGCGGAACGCCTGGTCGGCCGAGGCGTTCTGGATCTTCACCTGGTAGCTGATCCGGCCGCTCGACCGGGAGTAGTCGCAGCTCTCGCCGTCGACTTCGCCGACGGCGCTCGGATTGTAGGTCGGCGGCGCGGACACGGTCGGCGTGGGACTGCTGCCGCCGGTCAGGCCGCCGGAGTCGGACCCGCTGCCGGAGCCCCCGCTGTAGCCGCCCGAGCTGAGCCCCGGGCTGCCGGAGGGCGAGGGGAACGACGGCGCGGACGGCGCCGAGGGCATGTCGTCCAGGTCCCCCAGGCCGCCGAACGCCTTGTCCTTCGGGTCGTCGGCGCAGCCCGCGAGGACGGCCGTACTGGCAAGGACGAGACTGGCGGCGCCGATGGCGCGGCGTGTACGCATGTGATCCCCCGGTGTGCGTGAGCGCGTGGACTGGACAGCCCTGTCCAAGCTTGTACTGGAACACCGTGCCACCGTCATGGCCGTTGCGAGTTCATGACAGTCTCGGTGCACTGGGGCGGAAGAGTAACCGACGGGGTACGCCTCGGACTCCGCTGCCACCGGGGGCCTTCCGCGCCCGGGCGCCTTGGGTATTTTGGGCCACCAGAGCTCAGCTCGGCCGGCGCTTCACGCACTCGGCCGACGCTTCACACACGGGGGAACGAGATGAGTCAGCCCTGGCCGCCGCAGCAGCCCATGCAGCCGATGCCGCCCGCGCCGCCGTCCATGCAGCCGATGCAGCCCATGCAGCCCATGCAGCCCGGCTATCCGTACCACCCCGGCCCGCCCGGCTTCCCGCCGCAGCGCCGCGGCAGCGGGGTCAAGGCGTTCCTGTTCGGCTGGCTCATCTCCGGCGCCGGAGCGACGGTGTTCGCCGTGCTGCTCCTCGCCAGCTACGAGGACCTCTCGAAGGTCGGCCTGCGGATCATGTACGTGGTCTTCGCGCTGGGGCTCGCCCTGCTCGTGGGCGGCGTGGCCGGCAAGGTGGGCGGGCCCAACCCCGCCGCGTACGTCGTCCCGGCGCTGTTCGCCATGCTCGCGGTCTTCCTGGGCACCACCAACGGCTTCGTGTTCGTGATCCTCAACGCGGGCGGCAGCGAGGTGTTCGAGTCGATGATGGAGAACGACCCCGGCGCCCCGGCCGAGTTCTGGTGGAAGGGCCTCAAGGGCGGTATCGCGCTGCTCGGGCTCGCCGCCGCCGGAGGCGGCACCTTCGGAATGGCCTCCCTCGTCGGCCGCCGCCGCTGAGCGCGTCCCGCGGCGCACGCACACTCCCCGACCCGCTGCCGTCCGGCGTCCGGAACGCGGATCCCGCCCGCCGGACGACTCGCCCGGCCGCGGGGCTCTCACTCCGGCGCCGACCGCCGGGCGCGCCACACCAGATAGAGGGCACTGGCCACCGCCGCCAGGCGCAGCAGCACCGGAAAGGCGTCACCGATCGCTCCGCTCAGGGCCTCGCTGCCCTCGGCGAGCGGCTCGCCCCACCGGCCGTCCGCCCGGCCCCAGAGCCACACCCCCGTACCGGCCACCACCAGACCCGGCATGCCCAGAGCAGCCCACTTGCCCTCGTTGCTGCTCAGCTTGGGCGACCACCAGGCCGCCAGCCAACCCAGGGCCAGCGGGATCAGGGAACCGAGCACGGCACCCGCCACCAGCAGCACCACGGCGGCCCACTCGACCACGCCGCCCCGCACCGGGCCGCCCTTGCCGCGCAGCCGCCGCCCCAGCAGCACGGCCACGCCCAGCCCGGGAGCGGTCGCCGGAGCCGGCTCGGCGGGCGGAGCCCCCTGCGGGGCCGCCGGGACCTGCCCGGCCGGTCCGGGCGCGCCCGGCGCCTCCGGGGCGTCCCCCGGCGGGGGCTTGAGGACCTCCGGCAGTTCGATCCCGCCGACGAAACCGGGCACCGGCTCCCCCGCCGCCACGGCGTTGGTGCCGCCGGGACCGGTGCCGAAGGGGCTGGGGTCCACCCGCCACCAGTCGGGGTCGGAATCCTCCGGGCCCAGTTCGTCGAGGCTCGCGAGGTGCGGCGAGGAGGCGCCGAACGCGGCGGTGGGGGTTCCGCCGCCGGTGCGCTGGGCGGGCAGCGAGGGCACCGACGGCTCCGCTCCGGAGGTCCGCGGCACCTGCGGGCCCGCGCCGCTCCCACCGCCCGCCGCCGCCTCGGACGGCGTCGGCGCCGCGGGCCGGGGGCCCTCACCGCCGTTCGCGGAGGCCACCACGTCCTCGGGGCGGCCGAACCGGTCCAGGATCTTCCGCACGGCGGCCTTGGTCACCGCGCCGCCCTCGGCGGCCCGCGCCCGGTCGATCTCGCCGCGCAACCCGCCGACGAGCTTGGCCCGTTCGGCAGCCGTCATCCGCGTACTGTGCGCCAGGTCCCCGACCCGGCTCAGATAGTCGAAGACAAGCTGATCGCTCTCGATCCCCACCAAGTCCCCGCAGCCCACTAGCCCTTCAAGCCTGTTCAGGCCCTCCGCACCGACGGTACCGCGCGAACCCGCCCGGAAGGGAGTACCGGCCGGTGCGGCACCCGCCGTTCGGCGGAACGTCCCGCTCCGCCCCGGGGACGCGGCCCCGGGGCACCCGTCAGCCCGCCCGGCCGAAGCGGCACCCGGCCCGGCGGAGCCGCGTGCCGCTACCGTGGGGAGGATGAGCAGTGAGCACAACGGGGGCTCTTCCGCACGGCCGGACGCACCGCCGGGGACGTCGGCGTCCGGGCCCCGCACCCTCGCGGAGGACCTCCGCGCGCGGGACGACAGCGCGCTCGCCGCGCTGCTGCATGCCCGTCCCGACCTCCTCTCCCCCGTTCCCGGCGACCTCACCCAGCTCGCCACCCGGGCGGGCACCCGCGCCTCCGTCGTCCGGGCGCTGGAACACCTGGACCGGTTCACGCTGCAGACGGCCGAAGCGCTGGCGGTCGCCCCCGGCGCTCCCCCGCCGCCCGGGGCGGCACCCCAGGAGGGCCCGGCCGCGGCCGAGGCGGCGCTGGCACGGCTGCTCCCCGGCGCGGAGGCGGCCGCACGGCTGCGCCCGGCGCTCGACGAGCTGCGGGCCCGCGCCCTGGTGTGGGGCCCTCCGGACCGGCCGCGACTCGTGCGCACCGCGCGGGAACTGCTCACCTCGCCCTCGCCCACCGGCCTGGGACCCACGCTCGCGGAGGCGGTGGCGGCCGCCGGACCGGCCAAGCCCGCGCCCTCCCGGCTGCAGGAGATGCTGACCGCGGCCGGGCTGGCGGCCACCCACGACCCGGTCAGCGCACTGGCCGCGCTGACGGCGCTGTTCGACGATCCCGACCGGATGGCGGAGCTGCTCGCCGGGGCCCCCGAGGGGGCCGAGGCGGTGCTGCGGAAGCTGGAGTGGGGGCCGCCCTACGGCACGGTCGACCTGGAGGCACCGCCACCGGCGGTCCGCTGGCTGCTGGACCGCGCCCTGCTGGTACCCACCGGCGCCGAGCCGGGCGGCGGCTCCGGCGCGCCCGGCAGTGTCGTGCTGCCCCGGGAGGTCGCCCTGCACCTGCGCGGCGGCCGGGCGCACCGGGCGCTGGAGCCGACCGCGCCGCAGGTCGAGGTGGCGCGGACGTACGAGCCGGCGACCGTGGACGCCACGGCGGCCGGGCAGGCGATGGCCGCGGTGGCGACCGTCGAGGAGCTGCTGGGGCTCTGGGAGGCGGAGCCGCCGCCGGTGCTGCGCGCGGGCGGACTGGGCGTCCGCGACCTGAAGCGCACCGCCGCCGCGCTGGATGTGTCCGAACCGGCCGCCGCGGGCTGGATCGAGCTGGCGTACGTGGCCGGGCTGGTCGCCTCGGACGGCGAGGCCGACGAGGTGTACGCGCCGACCCCCGCCTACGACGACTGGCTCCGCGCCGCGCCCGCCGAACGGTGGGCGGCGCTCGCCGCGGCCTGGTACGCGGCGACCCGCACGGCCGGGCTGGTGGGCGAGCGGGATCCGCGGGGCCGGAACCTGGCGCCGCTGGGTCCCGGACTGGACCGCGGCCCGGCCCCCGAGGTGCGGCAGCGCGCCCTCGCCCGGCTCGCCGAACTGGCGCCCGGCTCCGCCCCGGACCGGGACACGCTGCGCGACCGGCTGCGCTGGGAGCGCCCCCTGCTCGGCAACCGGGCGGCTGCCCGCGCGGGCCGGCCCGCGGGGCAGCCGCCGGGGCAGCCTTCGGCAGCGGCGGCCGGAGCGGGCGAGGGCGACGGCGGACGCCGGTTGCGGTCCCGGCTGCTCGACTGGGCCCTGGACGAGGCGGAGACCCTGGGGGTGACCGGCCGGGGCGCCCTCGCCTCCTACGTACGCCCCCTGCTGGTCGCGGAGCAGGACGGCGGGGCGGCGCACCGAACACCCGGCGCCACCGGCGAGGCCGTGCGGGCCGTCGCCGCGCAGCTCACCCCGCACCTCCCCGAACCCCTGACCCAGGTCCTGCTGCAGGCGGACCTGACCGCCGTGGCACCCGGGCCGCTGGAGCGCGAGCTCGCGGCGTTCCTGGCCGTGCTGGCGGACGTGGAGTCCAAGGGCGGGGCCACGGTCTACCGCTTCACGCCCGGTTCGGTGCGCCGCGCCCTGGACACCGGACGCACCGCCGCCGACCTGCACTCCTTCCTCGCCGAGCACTCCAGTACGCCGGTGCCACAGCCGCTGACCTACCTGGTCGACGACGTGGCCCGCCGACACGGACAGGTCCGGGTGGGGGCCGCCTCCTCGTACGTACGCTGCGACGACGACGCCCTGCTCAGCGAGCTCCTCGCCGACCGCCGCTCGGCACCGCTGCGGCTGCGCCGGCTCGCCCCCACGGTGCTGGCCTCGCCCGCGCCGCCGGACCAGCTCCTGGCGAGGCTGCGGGAGGCCGGGTACGCGCCCGCGGCCGAGTCCGCCGAGGGCGATGTACTGCTGGCGCGCCCGGACGCGCACCGCGCACCACCCCGCACCGCACCCGAACCGGTGCCGGAGGGCCCGCCCCCGCCCGACGGGTCGCTGCTGGCGGCCGCCGTCCGCGCCATCCGGGCCGGCGACCACGCCGCCACCCTGACCCACAAGCCGAAGGCCCCCGCCGCCGCACCGCCCGAGGGCGGCCCGCCGCGCACCGTCATGGCCGAGACGCTCGCCACGATGCAGTCCGCCACCCTCTCCGGCACCCCGGTGTGGATCGGCTACGTCAACGCCGACGGCGCCGCCTCGCAGCGCGTCATCGCCCCGGTGAAGGTCGAGGGCGGCTTCGTCACCGGCTACGACCACACGGCGGAGGAGGTCCGCACCTACCCCTTGCACCGCATCACCGGTGTCGCGGAGGTGGCGGAGGGCTGACCGCCGCCGGAGCCGGGAGCAGGGGCCCGGGCGTCCGGTGCTCGGCGGGTGAGCTGCGCCGCACGACGGGACGGTCCGCCGCCGGGCTGAGGCACACTGGACGTTTGGCCCGCAGAACCGGAACGTCGAAAGGGTGACGCGTGAACGGTGGCCCCCTGATCGTGCAGAGTGACAAGACACTACTGCTCGAAGTCGATCACGAGCTGGCCGAGGCGTGCCGGAGGGCCATCGCGCCGTTCGCGGAGCTGGAGCGGGCTCCGGAGCACATGCACACCTACCGGGTGACGCCGCTGGGGCTGTGGAACGCGCGGGCCGCCGGGCACGACGCCGAGCAGGTGGTGGACGCGCTGGTGGAGTACGCGCGCTACCCGGTGCCGCACGCGCTGCTGGTGGACATCGCCGAGACGATGGCCCGGTACGGCAGGCTCTCGCTCAGCAAGCACCCCACGCACGGCCTGGTGCTGACGAGCACCGACCGGCCGGTGCTGGAGGAGGTGCTGCGCTCGAAGAAGATCCAGCCGCTGGTGGGCGAGCGGATCGACCCGGACTCGGTGGCCGTGCACCCGTCCGAGCGCGGGCAGATCAAGCAGGTGCTGCTGAAGCTGGGCTGGCCCGCCGAGGACCTGGCCGGGTACGTGGACGGCGAGGCGCACCGCATCGAGCTGGCGGAGGACGGCTGGTCGCTGCGCCCCTACCAGCAGCAGGCCGTCGAGGGCTTCTGGCACGGCGGCTCCGGGGTCGTCGTGCTGCCGTGCGGTGCCGGTAAGACCCTGGTGGGCGCCGGGGCGATGGCCAAGGCGCAGGCGACGACGCTGATCCTGGTCACCAACACGGTCTCGGCCCGCCAGTGGAAGCACGAGCTGGTGCGGCGCACCTCGCTGACCGAGGACGAGATCGGCGAGTACAGCGGGACGCGGAAGGAGATCCGCCCCGTCACCATCGCCACCTACCAGGTGATCACCACGAAGCGGAAGGGCGTCTACCCGCATCTGGAGCTGTTCGACTCCCGGGACTGGGGCCTGGTCGTCTACGACGAGGTGCACCTGCTGCCGGCGCCGGTCTTCAAGTTCACCGCCGACCTCCAGGCCCGCCGCCGGCTCGGGCTGACGGCGACGCTGGTGCGGGAGGACGGGCGCGAGTCCGACGTGTTCTCGCTCATCGGCCCCAAGCGGTTCGACGCGCCCTGGAAGGAGATCGAGAACCAGGGCTACATCGCCCCCGCCGACTGCGTCGAGGTCCGCGTCAGCCTCACCGACTCCGAACGGCTGGCCTACGCGACGGCGGAGCCGGAGGAGAAGTACCGCTTCTGCGCGACCACCGACTCCAAGCGGCGGGTGACCGAGGCGCTGGTGCGGCGGCACGCGGGCGAGCAGACGCTGGTCATCGGCCAGTACATCGACCAGCTCGACGAGTTGGGCGAGCACATCGGAGCACCGGTCATCAAGGGCGACACCACCAACGCGCAGCGCGAGAAGCTCTTCGACGCGTTCCGCGCGGGCGAGCTGACCTGCCTGGTCGTCTCGAAGGTCGCCAACTTCTCCATCGATCTGCCCGAGGCGACCGTGGCCATACAGGTCTCGGGGACCTTCGGCTCCCGGCAGGAGGAGGCCCAGCGGCTGGGCCGGGTACTGCGGCCGAAGGCGGACGGGCACGAGGCCCGCTTCTACTCGGTGGTCGCCCGCGACACCATCGACCAGGACTTCGCCGCCCACCGCCAGCGCTTCCTCGCCGAGCAGGGGTACGCCTACCGGATCGTGGACTCGGTCGACCTGCTGGCCCCGGGCCCGGAGGGCGGCGGGAGCGCGGGCAGCGGCGGGAGCGCGGGCGGCGCCGAGAAGCCGGACGGAGTGTAGGAGTCCCCGCGGAGGCCGGGCGGAGGCCGGGCGGAGACCCCCTGCCGCCGGTCCCGGCACCGGCGGGGCACCGCACGAGCGGGCCCCGCAGCGGCGGCGGGGCCCGCGGCGTCAGCGGGGCCCGCGGCGTCAGCGGGGCCCGCGGCGTCAGCGGCCGTCCGGCGAGGGCCCCTCGGGGGACTTCATCGCGACCCGGCCGTCCGGGGTGATCGCCGCCGTCTCGCCGGTGCGCAGCCAGCCCTCGTGCAGCGGCGCCGCGTCCTCGACATAGCAGGCGGTGATCCACGGGCCGCGCAGCAGCAGTTCGCCCTCGGACTGCCCGTCCCAGGGCAGCGGCATCCGGTCGGGCCCGGTGACGCCGTACTCCACCGAGGCGGGGAAGCGGTAGTGACCGGCGGCGGGCCGGGCCACGCACGCCGGGGAGAGCGTCTCGGGCGCCCCCCAGGCCGCCGCCGCGCTGATGCCGTGCCGCCAGCGCAGCTCCTGCGCCAGCAGCGGCCCGCCGGGCTCCGCGCCGGGGCCGCCCACCACCACGGCCTCCCGCAGCGAGGACAGGTCCCGGGGGTGGGCGGCCAGCTCCTCCAGCATGCCGTCCCACACGGCCGGGTCGGCGACCGCGAGCGTGGGCCGCTCCCGCTCGGCCATCTCGGCGAGCGGCGCGGGCTGGTCGTAGGTGCCGGGCAGCAGCAGCGAGGCGCCGCCGGCGAACGCGGCGTAGGGGAGCCCCCAGGCCAGCATCCGGGACATCGGCACGACGGGCAGCACCAGATCGTCCTCGCCGATGCCGTACGCCTGCGGGGTCTGCGCCTGGAGGGCGTGCAGATAGAGGGCGCGGTGGCTGTAGGCGACGCCGCGCGGTGCGGTGCCGTCCCCGGACACGGCGTGGCAGAGCACCGCCGCGTCGCGCTCGTCGATCGCGGGCCAGTCGTAGTGGCTGCGCCGGTCGGTGATCAGCTCCTCGTAGTCGTGGACCTCGGCGCCGTAGGCGGTGCCGCCGCTGACGACGGCCGCGGAGTCGCTGCCGCCGGCGACGATCACGTGCCGCAGGTGGCCGAGCCGGGGCAGCACGGAGGCCAGCGGCGCGAGCCCCGTCGGGTCGGTGATCAGCACCCGTGCGTCGCCGCGCACCGCGGCGGCGACGAGCTGGTCGGCGGGCAGCCACGGGTCGAGGGTGTGCAGGACGGCGCCCATCGAGGGCACGGCCAGATACGCCTCCAGATGGTCGGCGGTGTTGGCCATCAGCGTGGCGACGGTGTCCCCGGGCGCGACCCCGAAGTCGTCGTGCAGGGCGGCGGCGAGCTGGACGGCGCGGACGCCCGTGTCGAGGAACGTGCGGCGGTCGGGCTCGGCACCACCCGTGGTCCCCGTCCAGGTGGTCACCCGGGCGGTCCCGTGCGCGAACGCGCCGTGCACGAGGAGTCGGTTCACGGTCAGCGGGATGTCCTGCATGGTGCTTCGCACACCGGCCTCCTCGGGCCTCTTCACACTCTGGTCGGCGGCCGTCCCGGCGCCTGTCGGCGGGGTGCCTGTCGGCGGGACCGGCCGGAGGGCTGTCCGTCGTACCCGTGCTGCCCCTGCCACCCGTCGGTCCTCCGGTCTCCGGGGGCTGCTCCTGCGGGGTCGTCGTCCCCGGTCCGTACCGGCGTGGGGCTCTGCCGGGCGGACGGTCGGCGGCTCGGTCCGGCCGCCCCTGCTGATTCTTGCCCGGCGGGAGCGCGGTGTCAGCGGTCCGGAGCGGTCCGGCGCCGCCGCGCCCGGCACCGGGGGGCCGGACGGGTACGGTCCGGGCGGCGCGGCGGCACGGGTACGGTCCGGGCGGGCGGCGCCGGCCGGTGCGCGGGCGGGCGGCGGCAGTACGGCCGCGGCACGCGGAGAGGCGGGACGGGCACATCCGGCACGCAGCCGGGCGCATGCCGCGAGGGGACGGGCCCGTACGGCGCGGCGGGGTGGGTGGCGGACGGCGCGCGGGGCGGGCCGCACGGCCTCGGGTGGCGCGGCGGAGCGCACGCCTGCGGCGGCGGGTCCCGGGGGCGGGTTCGCGGCGTGCGCGGGCCCGGTACGCGGGGCGCCGCTGCCAGTCACCCGTGCCGCCTCCTCGCCACCGGGAGGACGGGCCGTCCCGGATCGCCGTTGATTGCCGCCGGGCGTCGACCCTAATCGAGTCACCGCCCGGAGACCGAAACGGCTCCGCCCGCGCCGCCGCCGGACAGCACGCGGAACCGTCCGCTCCCGGGTGCCCGCTGCCGGGTCCCGGACCCGGACCCGGACCCGGACCCGGAAAAAGGATCGCCCGCTCGTCGGCCGGTGGCTACAATCCCCGGTCTGCCCCCTCGGCGCCCTTCTCGGCACGAGGCGCCCGCCGCACGGAAACCGGTCGGGCTCACGCGTGGACCCGTACCCGGATCCGTGTCCGCGGATCCGCGGGCGGTGCCGCGCAGACCTGTCCGTCCGTACGCCCGTGCCCGCGTGCCGAGCCCGTGCGTCCTGCCTCCTCCGGTCCCGTCCGGGACGCGCGCCCGTCGGGCCGCGGGGGCCGGCCACGTGCTGCCCGGCGTGCGGTTCGCGGGCGCCCGTGCTTCTCGGAGGCCGCCCGATGAACGACAGATCCGCACCCGGGCCCGGACCCGGCGACGTACCCGATGCCGGCGACGTACCCGATGCCGTTGCCGGGACCGGGCCCGGCGACCGGCCGCCCGGCGGTGGTCCCGCGTCCGGCGGCCCGCTCGCACGTGAGCGGGCCCATCTGGCGGCCTCGCGTGCCGCGCTGCGTGCCATGCGGGCCGACGCCGAGGCGCTCGACATCCGCGACGTGACCGCGAACTGGGTGAACGCCGAGGCGCTCGCCGCGGGGATCGAGGCCCGGATCGCGGCGCTGGCCGATCTCGCGCACACGCCGCTGTTCTTCGGCCGGCTGGACCACACGGACGG
Source organism: Streptomyces sp. AA1529 (assembly GCF_000280905.1). GTDB lineage: Bacteria > Actinomycetota > Actinomycetes > Streptomycetales > Streptomycetaceae > Streptomyces. Next base: position 62,807 of record NZ_ALAP01000063.1, read on the forward strand.
GCAGGCCTTCCACATCGGCCGGCGGCATGTGCACGACACGGACGGCGACCCCATGGTCATCGACTGGCGGGCCCCGGTCTCGCAGCCCTTCTACCGCGCCTCCCCCACCGACCCGCAGGGCGTGGCGCTGCGGCGCCGCTTCGGGTACACGGGCGGTGAGCTGACCGCCTACGAGGACGAGCGGCTCGCCGCGCCGCCGAGCACCGCCGGACCGCAGCCGGACGTGCCGGAGCAGGGCACGCCGGGGGCGCGACGGACCAGCGCGCTGCTCCAGGCCGAGATCGAGCGCCCCCGGGTGGGGCCCATGCGGGACATCGTCGCGACGATCCAGCCCGAGCAGGACGAGATCGTCCGGGCCGGGATCGACGGGACGGTGTGCGTGCAGGGCGCCCCGGGGACGGGCAAGACGGCGGTCGGTCTGCACCGCGTCGCCTATCTGCTGTACGCGCACCGCGAGCAACTGGCCCGCACCGGCACGCTGGTGATCGGCCCGAACGACTCCTTCCTGCGCTACATCGAGCAGGTTCTGCCCGCGCTGGGCGAAGTGGCCGTGCGGCAGACGACGGTGGAGGCGCTGGTGGCGCGGCCCGACGTCCCCGTGCGGGCGGTCGACGATGCGGAGGCCGCCCGGATCAAGGGCGACGCGCGGATGGCCGGGGTCGTGCGCCGGGCGGTGCGCGCGGGGGTGCGTCCGCTTCCGGCGGAGCCGTGCGTGGTGGTGCGCGGCTCGCGGCGCTGGCGGATTCCCGCGCACGAGATCGCGGAGCTGGTCGAGGAGTTGCTGGGGCGCGGCCTGCGGTACGGGGCGGGCCGGGAGGCGCTGCCGCAGCGGATCGCGCACGCCGTGCTGGTGCGGATGGAGCGGTCCGGGGAGGCGCCCGACGACCGGGTGCAGGACGCGGTGGCGCGGAACGCCGCCGTGAAGGCGGTGGTGCGCCAGGTGTGGCCGCCCGTCGATCCGGCCAGGATCGTGCTGCGGCTGCTGTCCGACGCGGAGTTCCTCGCCGAGCAGGCGGAGGGGCTGCTGACCGCCGAGGAGCAGCGGGCGATCCGGTGGGAGAAGGCGCCGCGCGGTGTCCGGAGCGCCCGCTGGTCGGCGGCGGACGCGGTACTGGTGGACGAGGCCGCGGACGCCGTGCAGCGGACGCCCTCGCTGGGGCATGTGGTGCTGGACGAGGCCCAGGACCTCTCCGCGATGCAGTACCGCGCGGTGGGCCGGCGCTGCTCGACCGGGTCGGCGACGGTGCTGGGCGACCTGGCGCAGGGCACCACGCCGTGGGCGACCGAGAGCTGGGAGGCCGCTTTGGAGCACTTGGGTAAACCGGGCGCCGCGGTGGAGGAGTTGACCGAGGGGTTCCGGGTGCCGCGCGAGGTGATCGCGTACGCGTCGCGGCTGCTGCCCGGCATCGCACCGGGGCTGCGGCCCGCGACCTCCGTGCGCGAGTCGCCGGGGGACTTCGCCGTGCGGCCCGTCCCCGGCGGCGCGGACCAACCGGGCGCGGCCGACCGGATGGTGGTGGACGCGTGCCGGGAGGCGCTGGAACGGGAGGGGTCGGTCGGGCTGATCGCCGCGGAGGCCCGGCTCCCGGCACTGCGCGCGGCACTGCGCGCGGCGGAACTCGGCTGGCTGTCGCCCGGTGCGGAGACCAGCGCGGCGGCCCGGTTGACGCTCGTACCGGCCACGCTGGCCAAGGGCCTGGAGTACGACTACGTGGTGCTGGACGAGCCGGCCGCGGTCGTGGCCGGGGAGCCGGACGAGCGGACGGGGCTGCGGCGGCTGTACGTCGCGCTGACCCGGGCGGTCTCCGGACTCGTCGTGGTGCACGCCCGGCCGCTTCCGGAGGCGCTGGCGGCGCAGGAGCCGACCGGGTACGGGGCGGTGCCCGCGAGGTCGTAACGTAGCCGTAACGT
>NZ_ALAP01000064.1 GCF_000280905.1 Streptomyces sp. AA1529
GGGAGGCGCGGGCGCGGATCACCGGCCGGGCCGGGGACGCCGTCGGCGGCGTGCTGCTGTACCGGGACGTCGCGGAACGCTGGCACTACCGGGGCGCCTACGAGCAGGCCGAAGCGGTCGCGGACCACGCCCAGGCGCTGTGGCTGGAGATCGCCGACCCGGCGACGGCGGTCGCCGCCGGGGTCTCGGTGGTGCGGATGCGCAACCAGATCCCCGGCGAGGGAGGCAGCGCGTTCGCAGCCGCCGTGGCGCACCAGGCACGGCTCGAAGCCGCCCGGGACGCGGCCGCGGGCGCCCTCGGACCGCACCGGGCGGGGGCGCGGTAGCGGGGACGCGGTTGCGGGGACGCGGTAGCGGCACCGGTCAGCCCGCGGCGGTCTCCAGGAAGGTCCGGACCTCCCGGTTGAAGGCCGCGGGGTTCTCCCAGAACGCGAAGTGGCTGCCGCGCCGGTCGAGGATGCGCAGGGCGGCACCGGGTACGGCGGCGGCGACCGCGCGCGCCGCCGCGGCCGGGATCACACTCTGCGCCCCGCCCATGGCCAGCGTCGGTACGGTGATCCGGGGCAGGACGTCACGCCAGTCCTGCATGACGTTGTCCAGCAGCAGCCGGCCCGCGTACTCCCGAGGGAGGAGCAGGTTCTGCGCGAGGACCCAGCGGCGGTCCTCGTCCGTCGCGGCCGGGGTCCACATCGCGTCCAGGAACCCGGCGGTCAACGCCTCGGCGTCGGCCTGCGGGTCCTGGAGCTGTGCGACGACGCCGGTGATCTGCTCGAGTCCGTACAGCGCGCCGAGGCGGGGCGCCAGCTCCTCGGGCCAGTGCGGTCGGCGGATCAGCACGGCGGGCTCGTCGAACAGCACCAGGCGTGCCAGACCGGCGCCGCCGAACAGTTCCCAGTAGGACCAGGCCAGCGCGCACCCCATGGAGTGGGCCACCCAAACGACGTCGTCCAGCTCCAGGGTGCGCATGAGCTGGTGGATGTCCGCCGTCAGCCGGGCGATCCGGTAGCCGTGGTCCGGCTTGTCCGAGCGGCCGTGGCCGCGGTGGTCGACGGCGACGACATGGTGTGTGCGGGCGAAGTCGGCGATCTGGTGGCGCCATTGCGCCGCGGTCTGGGACCAGCCCGGCACCAGGAGCAGATCCGGACCGCTGCCCGCCTCCAGGTAGTGCAGCCGCACCCCGTCGTCCATCGCGGCGAAGCCGCTGCGCACACCGTCCATCGCGCCTCCCGCGCCCGCCGCCGCACCCCGCGGCCCGGCCGGGAGCGGCAGAGCGGCGCCCGGCGGCACCGCACTCCGACAACGGGGCATACCGACTGAGATCGTTGATACGGGACGATAGCCCACAGCGGATGCGCGGAACGGACGCGCGCCGTTCCGCGCACCGACCGGGGCACCCGGCGGCGCGGGCCGGGACCGCGGGCAGGCGGCCGGGCGGGACCGGCCGCCGCCGGGCTCGGTGTCCGGGGCACCGGCGTGCCAGACTCGCGCCCGGACCGGACGGCCGGGCTCCGCCGTGTCCCGATGGTCCCGAAACCCGCCCACTCCCCCGAGGAAGCGACCACATGAGCGAGACCGACCGGCGCGAACGCTATGCGACAGCGCTGTACCGCACTCTGGGGTACAGCGCCGAGCGGCACCCGTGGTCGGGTCTCTCCGCGGCGCGGCGCGAGATCTGGTACACCCGGGCCGAGGCCGCCATGGCCGTGGCGGACGAGGAGATCGCGGAAGCTCTGCGCGCGGCGGACTGAGCCGCGGCTGCACCCCGTCGCGCCCCCCGTGCGGCCCTGCCGGATCCCGGCCGCGGAGGCGCGGTCGCACCGCGGCCGGCGCTCGTCCGGGAGCGCCCGCACCGGGTCGGCGACAGCGGTGGCACCCGGGTTCGGCCACCCGCCTCCCTTCGGCGCCCCGCGACCCCGCCCTCCACCGTCTGAGCCCTCGGCGCGCCCTGCCTCCCTGCGCCCTGCGCCCTGCGCCCTGTTAAGAAAAACTCACACTGCCAAATTCATCATCTCCTCACTAGCGTCGTGCCCGGCGACGAAGAGACCGGCTCCACGCCGCCCCGGCGAGGTCGCGCGCCCCGCACGGGCACGCCGACCCGGCTGTTCCCCGTCGCTTCCCTGTACGGACGCAAGAAGGAGATTCCGCGTGTTCGAGCGCATGGCCGAGCTGGCGATCCGCCGGTCGAGGCTGGTATTGACCGTCGCCGCCGTGGTCGTCGCCCTCATGGGCGCCCTGGGCGCGGGCGCGTTCGGCAAGTTGCTCACGGGCGGCTTCGACGACCCCGCCTCCCAGTCCTCCCGGGCCCGCGACATCATCGAGCGGGAGTTCGGCGGCGAGACGAACCTGGTCCTGCTGGTCCGTGCCGCCGACGGCCGCGTCGACGACCCGGCGGCCGAGCGGACCGGCCGGTCCCTGGTCTCCGACCTCAAGGCGGCACAGGAGCTGGGGAAGGTGGTCTCGTACTGGGACACCGGCAGTGCCGCCCTCCGGTCCGACGACGGCCGCGAAGCCCTCGTACTCGCCCGGGTGAAGGGGCACGACGCGGAACAGCAGGAGAACACCGAACGCGTCCTCGACACCTACGGCGGAACGTACCAGGACACCCTCACGGTCGAGGCGGGCGGCAGCGCCGGGGTCAGCCACGAGATGGGGCCGCAGACCGAGGAGGACCTCGTACTGGCCGAGTCCGTCGCCGTACCCCTCGTCCTGGTGCTGCTCCTGGTCGTCTTCGGCACCGTGGTCTCCGCGCTGCTGCCGCTGCTGATCGCGCTCATCGCCATCGTGGGCGTGTTCGCGCAGCTCTTCCTCGTCGGCAGCGTCACGGACGTCTCCGTCTTCGCGATCAACCTGACCACGGCCCTCGGCCTGGGACTCGGCGTCGACTACGCCCTGCTGATGATCAGCCGGTTCCGCGAACAGCTCGCGGCGGGGGCGAGCGTGGAGGACGCCGTCCGCACGACGATGAGCACCGCGGGGCGCACGGTCGCCTTCTCCGCCGCGACCGTGGCGGCCGCGCTCGCGGCGCTGATGGTCTTCCCGCAGTACTTCCTCCGCTCGTTCGGCTACTCCGGAGTCGGTGTCGTCGTCATCGCGGCCCTGGCGAGCCTGTTCGTGATGCCGGCCCTGCTGAACGTGCTGGGGCGCCGCGTCGACAGCGGGCGGATGCCGTGGGCGAAGCCGGGGCGCGCCGGATCCGCCGCGACCGGCTGGGGCCGGCTGGCCCGCACCGTCATGCGGCGCCCCGCGCTCACCGCGCTGCCCGTCCTCGCGGTGCTGCTCGCCGCGGCGAGCCCGCTGCTGGGCATCACCTTCGGCACCCCGGACGAACGCGTGCTGCCCGAGAACGCCGAGAGCCGCCAGGTCTCGGCCTCGCTCCGGGAGAACTTCGAGGGCAACGACGCCGCCGCCCTGCACGTCGTCATCGACCGCGCCGTGGACGAGCCCGCGCTCGCGTCGTACGCGGCCGCCCTCTCCGGACTGGACGGAGTCGTCCGGGTGGAGGCAAGCACAGGGGTCCACACCGACGGGCAGGCCGCGGCGACCGGCCCCGGCAACCCGGCGCTGAGCCGTCCCGCCGCGCAGCAGCTCGACGTGGTCAGCTCGCTGACCCCGAAGTCGCAGGCGGCCCGGGACCTGGTCGAGGAGGTCCGCACGGCCTCGCCGCCGCCGGGGACGCACCCGCTGGTGGGCGGCACCGACGCCGAACTGGTCGACTCCAACGCCTCCATCGCCGGCAGGCTCCCGCTCGCCGTGGGTCTGGTCGCCGTCACCACCTTCCTGCTGCTCTTCCTGTTCACCGGCAGCATCGTGCAGCCGCTGCGCGCCCTGGCCCTCAACATGATCAGCCTGGGGGCGACCGTCGGCGTCATGACCTGGATCTTCCAGGACGGCCATCTCTCCGGGCTGCTCGGCTTCACCCCGCAGCCGATGGAGACGTCGATGACCGTGCTGATGTTCTGCATCGCCTTCGGCCTCTCGATGGACTACGAGGTGTTCGTCACCAGCCGGATCAAGGAGCTCCACGAGCGCGGCGAGGACAACGAGTCCGCCGTGGCCAACGGCCTCGGACACACCGGGCGCATCGTCAGCGCCGCGGCCTGCCTGCTGGCGGTGAGCTTCTTCGCGTTCGGAGCCGCCGAGATCAGCTTCATGAAGCTGTTCGGCCTGGGCAGCGGCCTGGCCATCCTCATCGACGCCGTCGCCGTACGCGGCGTCCTCGTCCCCGCCGCGATGCGCCTGCTGGGCCGCTCGGCCTGGTACGCCCCCGGATTCCTGCGCAGGTTCCACGACCGCTTCGGCCTCAGCGAGGGCGGTCCCGCGGCTGCGGCGGAGCCGGGACCGGCAGCGGACGGGTCGGCGGCGGAACCGGCGCCACGTCCGGCAGACTCCGCGCGGGTCTGACGCCGGGCCCCGCCCTGCTGCCCGCCTCCCCGTCCCGGGAGGCGGGCAGCGGGGCGCGCGGCGGCGGGGCTGCTGACCGCGGCGGCTGCGGGCCGCCGCGGCTGCGGGCCGCCGCGGCTGCGCGGTTACCGCAGGGCGCCGCTGATCACCCACAGATGGCCGAAGGGGTCGCGCACCCGGCCCTGCCGCTTGCCGTAGGGGCGGTTCTCGACGGGGATCACCAGCTCACCTCCCAGCCGCACCATGCGGTCCGCCGTGGCGTCCGGATCGGACACCTGGACCGTGAGGAGGACGGGTGAGCCGCCGAGCGAAGCGGGATCGTGCCATCCCCAGTCCGGGACGCTCTGCGCCAGCGCGAGGGTCGTGGCGCCCACGGTGAGTTCGGCGTGGTGCACGACGCCGTCGTCGCCCGCCACCCGGGTGGTGAGGACGGCACCCAGGGCCTCGGTGCAGAAGTCGATCGCCGCGTCCGCGTCGGACACGAGCAGCTTGGGCATCAGTTCGTCGGTCATGGCTCGATGATCACGGAGCGGTGAGGCGGCGGCCTTGTAGATTCCGGCCCTCTTCCGCGAGCCACCCGGTCGGAGTCGTCCGCATGAGGTCCTTGAAGTCGCGGACGAGGTGGCTCTGGTCGTGGTGGCCGCTCTCGGCGGCGACCCGGGCCCAGGAGTCGGCCCCGGCGCGGGCCCGGTCGAGGGCCGCGGCCAGCCGCGCCACGCGGGAGGCGAACTTCGGGCCGATGCCGAGCGCCTCGTGCATCACCTGCCGCAGGCGGCGCGGACCGAGGTGGACCTGCCGGGCCAGTTCCTCGACGGAGATCCGCCCCTCGCAGGCGCCGATGATCCGCAGTGCCGCGTGCGCTTCCCGGCACGTCCCGAGCCGGTCGGACCGGTCCAGACACCGGAGGAGGTGCTCCCGCACGAAGGCCTCCCGCCGGTCGGCGGGCCGGGCCGCGAGTTCCTCGCCCAGCCGGTGCGCCCACGGGAGCAGCACATCGGCCCCGACGCCGCCCGCGTCCAGCTCGCGGGGCGGCACCGACGTCAGCCGGTGCAGGGCCGAGGGTGCCAGGTCGACGTACACGGTCGGCTGGTGCGGCCGCAGCACGAGTTCCGGGGTGGCGGCGCCGGGCCGCATCAGTCCGGCGACCACCGCCTGCAGCTGCCGGACCTGCCCGTCGTACCGCACCTCCATCGGGGCGCCCAGGCTGACGACGAGCCGTCCGCGCAGCGCAGGCAGGGCCCGGTGCAGGCGGGGAGGCCCCACGTGCTCGCTGGCGGCGACCACACCGATGCCCGCCGCGCGAGCGGCCTGACGGAGTTCCACCCCGCCATTGTCGCACCGCACAGCGGAACCGGACCGGTCCGGCGAATGCAACGGGCACCGGGGCCCGGCAGCCGTCGGCCCGCCGTGCCCTGCGGACACGGCGGGCCGACAAGGGGAGGTCACCTCCGGTGGCGGGTCAGCGCGCGGAGCGGAAGGCCCGTCCGCCGGCGTTCGGGGTGGGACCGTCGTAGAGACCGGTCGGGCTGGTCTCGGTGTTGAGCGCGAACCAGGCGTACCGCTTCACGAAGTCGAGGCTCTCCAGCTTCTCGGTGGAGGACTTGATGAAGGCGGTCTGCTGCTGTTGGTCCGGGTAGCGGGGAGCGCCCTGGGTGAAGTCGATGAGCGCGTACTCGGTCACCCAGACGGGCTTCTGGTACCGGTCGTGGACACGCTTGACGTAGTCGGCGAGCTGATCGGCCGCGGCGGGCCCGAAGTCGGAGCCGTACCAGTGCACGGGGATGAAGTCGACGCGCAGTCCGCGCTCGTCGGCGCCCTTCATGAACCGGTCCAGCCAGCCGCCCGCCTTGTCGGCTCCGGTGGCGACGGCCGGGGCACCCATCCGCAGGCCGGTCTTCTGCAGCCGCGGCCACAGATCCAGAGCCTGCTCGGGTGTCATGTTGGCCTGCGAGGCCGAGTCCGGCTCGTTGAAGGCCAGCAGGTTCCTGCCCTCCTTCGCGGCGTTGTCCAGCTCGGCGTCGGTGACCGATCCGGGGCCCCAGATCGTCGGGACGAACTCGGCACCCTCGGGCTTGTCGACCCCCGCGCTGGAGGAGGCCCAGTTGTGGTACCAGTGGGCGCCGGAGTCCTTGAGCGCCTGGGCGGCGCCGCCGACGGGGTTGAGCGCCACGCCCTTGCCGTCCGCGGGGCCGGCGTCGTCGCCGTGCCGCGGCTGGTCCTCGTCGCCCGGGCGCCGGGGGGCGTTGCGGGGCTTCCCCGTGCCGCCCCGGCCGTGGAAGGTGACGGTCAGGCCCTTGCAGTGGCTGCACTGGCGTACGACCTGGTTGCCGCTCTCGGCGTCGTGCTTGGACCACGCGTAGGCGGTGGGGCACTGCTTGGTGAGCGCCTCGCTGTACGCGGTCTTCGCGTCGCGGTTCGGGTTGACGCACACCAGCGGCTTGCCGGTCTTCCCGTCCTTGGTCAGGTTCTCGGGCGGGCAGTGGGACAGCAGGTCGGTGGGGCAGCCCACCACGGCGCACTCCCCGCCGTTCTCGGGCGGGGGCACCCCGTCGGGGGTGATGGTGACCGCCGCCGAGACGGCGTTGACATAGCTGACGTTGTACCAGGGTGCCGCGGAGTCGGCCGGGGCGAAGTTGAACTCGGCCAGGCTGGTGGGCTGTTCACCTGTGGTGCAGTGGTCGGCGTAGGGCCCGCAGTCGCCCACGGCGCAGTGGAAGGTGCTGCCCTCCTCCCCGCCGCAGCCCTGGCGGGCGAAGAACTTGCCGCGCCAGTGCCCGGCCGGGGAGTGCTCGGGAATGGTGACGGTGGCGGACTGCCCGGGGTCCAGCACCGGCAGTCCGGTGAGCGGCTGGGAGCCGTCGGCGTTGACCCCGGCTCCGACCCAGACGCGTTCCGCTGTCCGGTTCCGCAGGGTGACGGTGTGTTCCGAACCGGAGGCCGACGCTCCGGTGATGCGGTCCCTGCTTTCGGCAGGCCCGCGGAGCTCGGCCGCGGTGACGGCCGACACACCGGCGACGACCAGCAGCAGAGCGAGTAGAAGGGGTTTGAACGATCGAAGTGATCGCAGTGATGTCAGTGGTCTCGCGCGCACAACACGCCTCTCGGGTCACCTCTCGGGACAATTCGTCTGCGTACGCACGACGGATGCGCGCGGCGGACGGTTCACCGGAGACCCGCCGCCGGCCGGGCCCGGGGACTGCTTTCCGCCGGTGCTTTCCGCCGGGTCCGGGGGCGCTTCGGGCCGGAGCGGGGACCGGGACGCCTTCGAGCCGGAAGCCGGGGTGCACCCGTCCACAAATCCATACTGGGTTTGATTTTGAACCCGGTATGATTAGGCTGACCCGGTGACCGGGCTACGCGCACGCAAGAAGGAACACACCAGGCAGCGGATCGCCGCGGCGGCGCTGCGGCTGTTCACCGAGCGCGGCTTCGACGCCGTGACCGTCAACGAGATCGCCGCGGCCGCCGAAGTGGCCAAGGCGACGCTCTTCGCCTACTTCCCCACCAAGGAAGCGCTCGTCCTGCACGGAGTCGGCGACGACGATCTCGCCGGGATCGTGGCCCGGCGCCCGCCCGGCCGAACCCCCCTGGAGGCACTGCGCGCACACCACCGGGACCTCGCCGCCGCGCAGTTGCCGCAGGCCGAACTGGCGGAGGTGCTGGCCCGGGTCCGCGTCATCCACCGCAGCCCCGCGCTGCACGAGGCGGCGAACGGCCTGCTCTATCAGCAGCGCACGGCGCTGGCACGGGTCCTGGCCGAGGAGCACGGTCCCGCGGCGGCGGCACTGATGGCGGCGCAGATCGCGGCGTCGCTGCTCACCCTCCAGGAGAGGTACTTCCAGTCCCTGCTGGCCGGCGCCTCCGCAGCGGATGCCGGCCGCGCCCTGGCCCAGGACGTGGAACTCGCCTTCGACCTGCTGGAACACGGACTCGACCGAGCAGAGGGGCGCTGAGGTGCGCGCACGCGGCATCAACTACGACACGGGCACCTTCCCCGGCACCCGGCTCACCCGCGAGAACTTCGACCCCGACCAGGTCCGCCGCGAACTGGCCGTCATCGCCACCGAGCTGCACTGCGACGCCGTGCGCATCTCGGGCCGCGACCCCGAGCGGCTGAGCACCGCCGCCCGGTACGCCGCCGACGCCGGGCTGGAGGTGTGGTTCTCGCCGTTCCCCGTGGACCTCGGCCCCGCGGAGATCCTGGAGCTGCTCACCGACTGCGCCCGGCGGGCCGAGGAGCTGCGCCGGGGCGGCGCGGACGTGGTGCTGGTCGCCGGCTGCGAGCTCAGCGCCTTCGCCCACGGCTTCCTGCCCGGCGACACCCATCTGGACCGGCTGCACGCCATGGCCACCGCCGACATGCAGTGGTGGGCCTCGCTGGGGCCGGTGCCCGAACGCCTCGACGCCTTCCTCGCACGGGCCGCGGCAGCGGTCCGGACGCACTTCGGCGGACGGGTCGGCTACGCCTCCGGCGCCTGGGAGCCCGTCGACTGGACTCCCTTCGACCTGGTCGGCGTCGACGCCTACCGCACCGCGCAGAACGCCGGGACCTTCCGCGACCGGCTGCGCGCACTCCACTCCCACGGCAAACCGGTGGCCGTCACCGAGTACGGCACCTGCGCCTACCGCGGCGCCGGCGACCTCGGGGGCATGGCCTGGCAGCCGCCGCCGGGAGCCGTCCGGGACGAGGACGAGCAGGTGCGGTATCTCGGCGAACTGCTCGACATCTTCGAGGAGGAGGGGGTGGACACCGCGCTGTGGTTCTCCTTCGCCAACTACGACAAGCCCGGCGACCGCGACCTCGCCTCCTACGGCGCCGTCCGCATGCTCGACGAGACCCGCTGGGAGCCGAAGCGGGTCTTCCACGCCATGAGCGCCCGCTACCGGCGCCCCGAAGGCCGCCCCGGCGGCCGGTGAGACCGCCGGCGCACCCCGGACCGGCCCTGCGCACAGGCGCACGCCCGGCCGTGCCCGAGGAGCGGCGGCGCCGCGCGCTCAGACGGCAGGACCGTCGAGAGTCGCCCGCCAGGCGTCGACGGTGGTGACCTCGCAACGCCGGGCGAGGACCGAACCGAGCAGCGTGTCGTGCAGCGCGGGGTCGGAGTCGGCGCAGGCGTCGGACAGGACGGTGACCCGGTAGTCGAGGTCGACGGCCTGCAACGCGGTGGAGAGGACCACTCCGCCGGTGGAGATGCCGGCCAGGACGAGACGGCCGATGTCCTGGGCGGCCAGCAGCTGCCGGAGGTTGTTCCCGGAGAACGCGCTGACGCGGTTCTTGTGGACGACGATCTCCCCGTCGGCGGGAGCGGCGTCGGGATGGATGGCGGCACCGGGGTCGTCGGGCGTGAAGAGGTGGGACGGCAGGGCGCCGAAGGTCTTGTTGCGCGGATGCACATCGAGGTGTCCGGGGCGCAGTCCGAGCGCGATGTGGAGGACCCGGACACCGGCGGTGCGGGCCGCTTCCAGGGCGTGCACCGCTCGTGGCAGACAGCCCTCGGGCATCCGGGCGAGGGTGTTGTGCTGGAAGTCCATGACGAGCAGTGCGGTGCCGGACATGCGGAGGCCTCTCGGGTCGAATGCGGTGGGATGCCGTGGGATGCCGTGGGACGCGGTGGGATGCCGTTGTGCGGCCGGGCCGTTCGCCGCCCGGCGGGCTACTCCGCGGCCGCCCGGGCGTCCGCTGCCGCCACCCGGCCCAGCGAACGGTCGAGTGCGGTCAGCAGGAGATAAAGGGCACCGGCACCGAGCATCACCCAGCCGAGCCGGTGCATGCCCGCGGTGTCGGCGTGCTGTCCGAAGGATGCGGCGGCCGCGGCGGAGGCGACCATCGAACCGATGTAGGCGAAGGTGCGCAACAGCCCGGCCGACGAGGCGATGCGCTCGGGATCGGCCTGGAAGTAGACGGAGTTCTGCAACGCGAGGTTGTTCAGCCCCTGCGGGACACCGAAGATCAGGGCGACCAGCACCAGCGTCCACAGCGCGCTCCGCCCGGTGAGCGTCAGCAGCACCGCGCTGGCGGCGAGCTGCCCCAGTGCGCCGACCACCAGCTTTCCCCGGACCCCCGCACGCCGCCCCGCGACGACGGCCACGCCGATCGCCAGCAGGAACATCGGCATCTGCACCAGCCCGGCGTGGAAGGGCGTCAGTCCGTAGCCCTCTTCCGTCCACTGGCTGAAGCCGTAGAGAAAGGAGTAGGAGACCGTGTAGGCCAGCAGCGCCCGCCCGAACGTGGCCAGCAGCGCGGTGTTCCCGCCGAGCACCCGCAGGTCGATGAAGGGAGCGGCGGTGCGCAACTCCCGTACGGCGAACGCGGTCCCCGCGGTGCCGGTGATCACCAGCAGATACCAGTCGCGCAGATGCAGGTTCATCAGGAACAGCAGCAGCGAGGTGAGCGTCGCGGCGAACAGGGCCATGCCGGGCAGATCCAGCCGGGCGGCCGGGCCCTCGCGGGGCGGGGTGCCGCTGTCCGCCGCGGGCTCGTGCTCCGCGGGGCCGTTCTCCCCGAGCCCGGACGGGTGCCCGTCCGATCCGGGCTCGCCCGTCCCCGGCCGGGGCCCGGTCCGAGCGGGGCGGACCCGGTCCGCTCCCGTCGTCCGCGGCAGCCGGCGCAGGCCCAGCAGCACCGCCGCGACGGACAGCGGCACGTTCAGCGCGAAGGTGGCACGCCAGCCGCCCGCCGCGATCAGCAGACCGCCCAGCAGCGGGCCCACGACGGCGACGGTCTGATTGGCGACCGCCAGTGCTGTCAGCACCCCGCGCGGGCTGTCCCGGCCGGTGCGCTCAGCCTCGCTGCGCACCAGGGCCATCGCGGAGGGGTAGCCCGCACAGGTGCCGAACCCGAGGAGGACCCGGGCACCGATCAGCACCCCCAGGTTCGGTGCCGCGGTGCCGACCACTCCGGCGACGCCGACCAGTGCGGTGCTGAGGAGGAAGAGCCTGCGCGGGCCGAAGAGGTCGATGAGCCGTCCCACGACCGGCTGCCCGAGCGCGGTGGCCAGGTAGAGGGCGGAGACCAGCCACGCGGTCTGCGAGGGAGGCGCGCCCAGCGCCGCTCCGATGGGCACGAGCGCGACGGAGATGATCGTCGAGTTGACCGGGTTGAGGACCGAGCCCAACAGCATCGGCGCCAGCAGCCGCCGGTCGAATCCCGGCCCTTCCGCCTGCCTCATCGCACCCGTTCCCGCCCTGCTCGTGGGTCGGCCGCTCCGACACCCCTGACCGCGAGCATGTCGCGGCACCTCTCTTCCGTGCGCCTGCTCCCTTCGCGGCGAGCGCGACGGCTGCCGCCGTCACCGGCCGGGGCAGCTCGCCCCGGTTGCGGCCGGGTGACGTCCTTCTCGCGACAGCCGGGCGGCACGGTCGCCCGCCCCAGGGCCGGGTCCTCGACACCGGCGCGGCCGGCCGGCCCGCGACCCGGCATCGGCGCCCCTCGGGGGAGCCGCGTCGGATCGCGTCCGGGAGTCCCGTGGGACGGCGCAACCTCGGTTCACTGTACATCTTTGTCGTTTCTTTAAAGCCATGGATTCAATCATCGCTTCTACTGGACCCCCGGACGGCCTACGCCGGCGGCCCGCCCGAGTATGGTGCGCGAAATTCCCAGATGCGGAAAATCGCGACATCCGAGAAAGCAGAGGAGGTTCCTGAATGGCCATTGACAACAAGCCCCCGGACGCATCAGTATCCGCCGGGGACGACAGTCGACTGAAACGTGAATTCGGCACCGTCGGCCTGCTGTTCACCGCGGTCGGCTCCATCATCGGTTCCGGATGGCTCTTCGGCGCACTCGACGCCGCTCAGATGGCCGGCCCCGCCGCTGTACTCTCCTGGGCCCTCGGTGCCGTGATGTTCATTTTCATCGGCATGACCTATTCCGAACTGGGCACGATGTTCCCGCACTCGGGAGGGGTGGCCCGCTACCCACACTACTCGTTCGGCTCCTTCACCAGCTTCTCGATGGGCTGGGTCACCTGGATCGCGGCCGCCGCGGTGGCGCCGGTGGAGGTGCTGGCAGTCGTCCAGTACTCCACGAACTGGCTCTCCTGGCTCCAGCGGCTCGACGAGAACAACGAGGCCGTCCTGACCCCCGCCGGAACGGGCGTCTCCGTGCTGCTGATGGCGATTTTCGTGGCCGTCAACTTTTTCGGAGTCCGTTGGTTCGCGCGAATAAACAACGTACTGGTGTGGTGGAAGCTCGCCATCATTCTGCTGGTGATAGCGGTGTTCTTCGCCATGGGCTTCACCACCGACCACTTCAGCATGGGCGGAGACGTGGGCGGCTTCGCCCCCTACGGGGCACAGGGCGTCTTCTCGGCAGTGGCGAGCGCCGGCATCGCCTTCTCCTTCTTCGGATTCCGCCAGGGAGTCGAGCTCGCGGGCGAGACGGACAACCCGAAACGGAACGTCCCGCTCACCATGATCGGTTCCGTCGTCCTGTGCGGGATCATCTACGTCCTGCTGCAGATCGCTTTCATCGGCGCGGTGCCCACCAGCGCCATCAAGGCCGAAGGCTGGCAGGCGGTCGGCGCCCATTTCAGCTCGCACGGCGACGTCCTGGCCACCTTCGGACCGCTCGCCGCCATCGCCGGCATTCTCGGTGCCGTCTGGCTGGCGGGACTGCTCTATGCGGACGCCATCATCTCCCCCGGTGACACCGGGCTGATCTATGCCGGAGTCACCGCCCGCATCTCCTACGCCATGGGGCGCAACGGCAACGCTCCGGCCGGGCTGGCGAAGGTGAACGCCACCGGCGTGCCCTGGGTCAGTCTGATTCTCGCGTTCGCCGTGGGCTGCTTCTTCTTCCTGCCGTTCCCCGGCTGGAGCCAGCTGGTGGAGTTCGTGACCAACAGCACCGTGCTCTCCTTCGGCTGCGGGCCCCTGGTGCTGCTGGCGATGCGCAAGCAGCTGCCCGAGCAGACCCGTCCGTTCAGTCTGGGCAAGCTGGGACCGGTGGTGTCCTTCGTCGCCCTGTGGTCCACCAATCTGATCGTCTACTGGACCGGCTGGGACACCAACTGGAAGCTGTTCCTGGCCATCGGACTGGGCTACGTCCTGATGGCGGTGCACCACGCCACCACCAAGCAGCGCACGCCCGCTCTCGACTTCCGGTACGGCTGGTGGGTGCTGGTGTGGTTCGCCGGACTGGCTCTCGTCAGCTACCTCGGCGACTTCCCGAAGAAGGCGGAGGGCGCGGGCAACCTCGGCGTGCTGGGCCTCGGCCTCGGAGCCGCCGCCACCTTCGTCCTCAGCGGCCTGGTGGTCTGGCTGGCCCTGCGGTCGACGCTGCCCGCGGCGAGGGTCCGCGAGATCCTCGCGGAGCAGGATCCGCAGGACGCCTGAGCCCGCCCCTGTGTCCCGCGGCCGCCGAGCGGGCGGTGCGGGCGCGCGGG
>NZ_ALAP01000065.1 GCF_000280905.1 Streptomyces sp. AA1529
CCTCCCCGGATCTGCCGGCGCCTCCGCGCGAGGGCCTGCCGGAGGTGCCGGCCGGCCCGCCCCCGGCTGCGCCTCGCGGATGAGGTGGCGCGTCGAACCACATCGCCGGGCCCCGGTCCGGCTCAGCCGCCGAAGACGGCGAGCGAGACCCACAGGGCCAGCGTGGCGGCCAGCAGGGCGGACGGCACCGTGAGCAGTCCGAGGCGGGTGAAGACCGACAGCTCGACGCGGTGTTCGTACTGGTGGGCGATCCGCCGCCACAGCAGCGTCGCGAGCGAGCCCGCATAGGTCAGGTTCGGGCCGATGTTGACGCCCAGCAGGACGGCCAGCACCGCACCGGGACCGGAGGGCGCCGCCAGCGGGACGAGGACGAGCGCGGCGGGCAGATTGTTGATCAGGTTGGCGAGCACCGCCGCGACGGCAGCGGTGCCGAGCAGCGCGGGCAGCGCCGTACCGGTGGGCAGCACCGTGTCGAGCGCGTCGCCGAGACCGTTGTCGACCACGGCCCGTACGACCACACCCAGCGCGAGCACGAAGGCGAGGAACGGCACGGCGGCCGCACCTGCGATCTCCGCCGGGGTGGTGCGGCGGCGGGCCAGCGCCCGGACGGCGAGCACGGCCGCGCCGGCCGTCGCGGCCCACACCGGGTCGACACCGAGCGCGGAGGCCGCGCCGAACCCGGCCAGCGTCGCGGCCACCGTCAGCAGCGCGAACAACGGCAGCTCCGGTGGCTCGGCGCTCTCGGCGGGTCCCGGGGGAGCATCGAGATCCGCGGCGAAGAAGCGGCGGAAGACGGCGTACTCGACGGCGACGGCGGCCAGCCACGGCAGCAGCATCAGCAGGGCGAAGCGGGTGAAGCCCAGGCCCGTCGCGGTGAACGCGAGCAGGTTCGTCAGATTGGACACCGGCAGCAGGAGCGAGGCGGTGTTCGACAGATGCGCGCTCGCGTACAGGTGCGGTCGTGGCCTGGCCCCCATGCGGGCCGCGGTGGCGAACACCACCGGCGTCAGCAGCACTACGGTGGCGTCCAGGCTGAGAGCCGCGGTCACCACCGAGGCCAGCGCGAAGACGGCCCCCAGCAGCCGGCGCGGCCGTCCCCGTGCCCAGCGGGCCATCCAGGTGCCGCAGGCGTGGAAGAGCCCCTCGTCGTCGCAGAGTTTCGCGAGGACGAGCACCGCGGCCAGGAAGCCGATCACCGGTCCGAGCCGGGCGGCTTCCTCGGCCACGTCCGCGAGCGGAATCGCGCCGACGGCGATCACCAGCACGGCCGCGGGCGCCGCGAACGTCACCTCCGACCGGCCGTAGGGGCGGCCGACGGCGCACACCAGCACCACGGCCAGGGCGCCGACGGACAGCAATTCGAGCAGCATGGTCCCGATCATCCTTGTCGCACCCCGAATCCGGTCCGGCCCCCCGCGGGAGCATGTCCCGACCGCCGGCGGCGCCCGGAGCCCGCGACGCGACTCTCCGCGCCCGCACGGACCGTCCTTCCGGGGACGGTGCGCCCGCGGGCCGCCCTCCGCCGCCGGACAAGGCGGAGGCACCGCTCGGGCGGTGGAGCGAATTCCGCGCCCACGGGCCCTGCTGACCGGGTGATCCGGCGAAGCACCGCGTTTGCCGGGCTCGAAAAGGGCCACCCAGTCAAATGACATGACTTCGGTACGGCACGGCGCACGGAACCGCTCGGGCACCGCCCCGGCCCGGCTGCGGCACGGCGGACGACAGCGGGCCGCCGGGCCGCGCCCGGCGGAGCACCGGCACCGTCCGCACCCGGCGGCGGGCGAGGCACCGTCCTGGTGCCGGACTCGCCCCGGAGCGCTGCCGCACCGGCCGAAGCGCATCCTCCCGCTCCACCGGTGGAGACGGGGACCTGCCGGGCCGGCGGACCGGCCCGGCAGCCGGTCCGCCGCGAGCGGGGTTCCGGGGCGCGGCAACACCGTCCACCGGCGCGCCGCTGCCGGGGCCGGTGGCCTCGCTGCGTTCCAGTGGTGAAACCAGCGCCCGCGCGACGGCGGGCGCCCGCGACGAGAAGGAGTCAGAAGCGATGGCGGAAGCGGACCGCATGCCGACGACGACGGATGCCGGCATCCCTGTCGAAAGCGACGAGCATTCCCTCACCGTCGGGCCCGGGGGGCCGGTCCTGCTCCAGGACGCCTACCTGATCGAGCAGATGGCGCAGTTCAACCGGGAACGGATCCCCGAGCGCCAGCCGCACGCCAAGGGCAGCGGCGCGTTCGGGCACTTCGAGGTGACCGGAGACGTCACCGCCTACACCAAGGCGGCCCTCTTCCAGCCCGGTGCCAGGACCGAACTGGTGACGCGGTTCTCGACCGTGGCCGGCGAGCGGGGCAGCCCCGACACCTGGCGGGACCCGCGCGGCTTCGCGGTGAAGTTCTACACCAGCGAGGGCAACTACGACATGGTCGGCAACAACACGCCGGTCTTCTTCGTCAAGGACCCGATGAAGTTTCAGCACTTCATCCGGTCGCAGAAGCGCCGCGCCGACAACAATCTGCGCGACCACGACATGCAGTGGGACTTCTGGACCCTCTCTCCCGAGTCCGCCCACCAGGTCACCTGGCTGATGGGCGACCGCGGGATCCCCCGCAGCTGGCGCCACATGAACGGCTACACCTCGCACACCTACATGTGGATCAACGCCTCGGGGGAGCGGTTCTGGGTCAAGTACCAGTTCAAGACCGACCAGGGCATCGAGTTCTTCACTCAGCACGAGGGAGATCAGATGGCCGCAGCCGACACCGACTACCACACCCGCGACCTGTTCGAACACATCCGCGACGGTCAGTACCCGAGCTGGACCATGTACGTGCAGGTGATGCCCTACCAGGACGCCGCGGACTACCGGTTCAACCCCTTCGACCTGACCAAGGTGTGGCCGCACGGCGACTACCCGCTGATCGAGGTCGGCCGGATGACGCTGGACCGCAACCCGACCGACAACCACGCCCAGATCGAGCAGGCCGCCTTCCAGCCCAACAACCTGGTGCCCGGCATCGGCCCGAGCCCGGACCGCATGCTGCTGGCCCGGCTGTTCTCCTACGCGGACGCGCACCGCCACCGCATCGGCGGCAACTACCAGCAGCTTCCCGTCAACGCCCCGGTCGTCCCCGCGCACACCTACTCCAAGGACGGGGCGATGGCCTACCGGCTGACCACCGACCCGGTGTACGCGCCCAACTCCAAGGGCGGGCCGGCGGCCGACACCGACCGGTACGGCACCCCGCCCGGCTGGTACGCCGACGGCGAGATCACCCGGGCGGCGTATGTCTCGCATCCCGAGGACGACGACTGGGGCCAGGCGGGCACCCTGGTGCGCGAGGTCATGGACGACGCCGCCCGGGACCGTCTGGTGGACAACGTGGTGGGACACCTGCTCAACGGCGTCAGTGAGCCCGTGCTGCGGCGGGCGTTCCAGTACTGGCGCAACATCGACGCCGGGGTCGGCGCCCGCATCGAGGAGGGGGTGCACGCCAAGCGGCACGAGAAGGACCCGAAGGCCGCGCAGCAGGGCAACCCCGCCCGGGAGAGCATGCAGGTCAAGGCGTGACGACGCGCTGAGAGATCCGGGTCCCCGCCGCCGCGGGGGCCCGGATCGCGACGGTCGGGCGCGGGCCCGCGCCGCACCGCCCACCGGGGTGCGGTGCCCCGGCCGGTACCTCAGCCGGTTCGTGCCGCGCCGGAGCCGGGGCGCGGAGAGCGGTGCGCGGGGGTGCCGGCCGGGCGCCCTCCGGTCTCCAGGAAGCGGGCCAGCGGCAGGGTCGCCGCCCCCACCGTGACGGCGTCCGGTCCCAGCCTGCCCAGTTCGATCGCCGTGCGCCCCGCTGGGTGGGCCAGCGCGCGCGCCCGTGCCGCCTCGCGCACCGCGGGCAGCAGCCGGGCGCCCAGCAGGAGGCCCGCCCAGCCGGCCAGCACGATGCGTTCCGGGCTGAAGAGATTGACGAGGTTGGCGATCCCCGCGCCCAGATGCTCGGCGGTCTCGGCCAGCACCGCCTCGGCCGCGCTGTCGCCCGCCGCCAGCAGTTGCGCCAGCCCCGCCTCCTGGTCGCCCTGCGGGCTGCCCCCGGCCTCGCGCCAGCGCTCCAGCACGGCGGCCGCTCCCACATAGGCCTCCAGGCATCCTGCCGCTCCGCAGCGGCAGACGCGGCCGTCCGCGCGGAGCGTGGTGTGTCCCCATTCGGCGGCTCCGCGGAAGCCGGGGCCGTGGGCGCCGCCCTCGGTGATGACGCCCGCGCCCACGCCCGAGCCGAGGAGGGCCACGACCGCGTCCCGCGCGCCCCGCCCGGCGCCGAACCACATCTCTGCCTGGCCGAGGGTCTTGGCGCCGTTCGACACCAGCAGCGGTACCTCGTCGGGCAGTTCCGCCTCGGTGCGCAGCAACTCCTCCAGCGGAACCGCGTCCCAGCCCACGGTCTGCCCGTGCACCACGGCGCCGCCCGCCGCGCCGCGGTCGACGATGCCGGGCACGCCGACACCCACGCCGAGGGTCGGTCCCAGGGGCTGCGGCGGCATCGAGCCCGCGACGCTCTCCCGTACCGCGGCGAGACCGGCCGCGATCAGCCGCACCACGTGCGCGGCCTGGTGGCCGCCGTCCTGCAAGGGGTATTCGGCACGGGCGTGTTCGTCCAGCGCGAGGTCGAAGAGCTCAACGCGTACCCGGGTCTCTCCCACATCCACGCCGATCAGCGTCCCGGCCCCGGGGGCCACCCGCAGCAGGGTGCGCGGCCGGCCGCCCTCGGACTCGGCGGAACCCGCCTCCTCCAGCAGTCCCTCGCCGAGCAGTTCGGCGGTGACGTTGCTGACCGACGCGGAGCTCAGGCCGGTGACCGGCACCAACTCCTGTCGGCTCAGGGGCCCTTCGAAGTACAGATGGCGCAGCGTTCTGGAGCGGTTGGTGCGGCGCAGATCTCGTACCGTCCGCCGGTTCTCCTGGCGCATGTGACTCCCTTCCCCGCGCAATCTACCCGTGCGCGACGTCTTGACGACCCCTTCTTCCACTACTTAACTCACGACCCAAGAAAAGCGCGAGCCGCCTTCAGACGTTCAACGCTCGCCTCCTCACCTCCCGGAGGACTCTCCGCCATGCGCAGATCCCGTACCGCGGCAGCAGCCGCGCTCGTCACCGCCCTGACCGCGGCCGCCTCCGGCTGCGGAGGCGGGTCGGCCACCAACAGCGGGGGCAGCAACGACAACCCCGGCGAACTCACCTACTGGGCCACCAACCAGGGTTCGAGCATCGAAGCCGACAAGAAGGTCCTGGCCCCGGAGCTGAAGAAGTTCGAGAAGCGGACCGGAATCAAGGTCAAGCTGGAGGTCGTGCCCTGGGCCAACCTCCTGGACCGGATCCTGGCAGCGGCCTCCTCCGGCCAGGGACCGGACGTCCTCAACATCGGCAACACGTGGTCCTCCTCGCTGCAGAAGAGCAAGGCACTGCTCCCGTTCGACGACGCGCGCATGGCCGATGTCGGCGGTGCCGACCGGTTCAGCAAGGCGGCACTGGCCGCGACGGGCGCCGAGGGCAAGCCCCCCGCCGCGGTGCCGCTGTACTCGCTGACCTACGCGCTCTACTGGAACAAGAAGATGTTCCGGCAGGCGGGGATCGACGGCCCGCCGGTCACCTGGGACGAACTCGTCGCCGACGGGAAGAAGCTCACCGGCGAGGGCCGCCACGGCCTCGCCGTCGAGGGCGGCAACCCCGTGGAGAACGCCCACCACGCCTTCGTCTTCGGCAAGCAGCACGGTGCCGACTTCTTCGACGAGAGCGGCCGCCCCACCTTCGACAAGCCCGGCAACGTCAAAGCCGTCAAGCAGTACGTGGACTTCCTGGCCGAGGACGGCATCGCGGCGAAGGGCAACGCCGAATACGCGCAGAACCAGTCGGTGAAGGACTTCGCCACCGGCAAGGCCGGAATGCTGCTGTGGCAGGCGGCCCGCACCTCGCTGCTGGCGCACGGGATGAAGCCGGACGAGTACGGCATCGCACCGGTCCCCTTCCGGAACAAGCAGGACGCCACGGCCTCCGGCGGCAGGACCAAGGTCAACTCCATGGTCGCGGGGATCAACATCGGCGTCTTCAACCACACCGACAACCTCGACGGCGCCATGAAGTTCGTGTCCTTCATGACCTCCACGAAGGAGCAGCGCATCCTCACCGACGCCTACGGCTCCGTCTCACCGGTGCTCAAGGCCCAGCAGGCGAAGCCGCGGGACAAGGACGAGGCCGTGCTGCGCTCCGTGCTCTCCTCCAGCGCCGCACCGCTGCCCCAGGTCCCGGACGAGTCGAAGTTCGAGACCCTGGTGGGCACGGCGGTCAAGCGGCTCTTCGCGGACGCCGCCGCGGGCCGGCCGGTCACCGAGAAGACGGTGCGCGAGGCCCTCACCAAGGCCCAGCAGCAGATGGGGAAGTGACCCGGCCGTGAGCGCGGATCCCGCTCCCCGCACCCCGGCGCCGCCCGCGGGCGACACCGGCCGCGGCC
This sequence comes from Streptomyces sp. AA1529, assembly GCF_000280905.1. GTDB lineage: Bacteria > Actinomycetota > Actinomycetes > Streptomycetales > Streptomycetaceae > Streptomyces. The sequence goes on from NZ_ALAP01000065.1 coordinate 6,495, forward strand.
CCACCCAGGCGGCCGCGGACCCGGCTCCGGCCCGGCCTGCGGAGCATCCGTCGGCAGAGCCCGGACACCCGCGGGCAGAGCCCGGACACCCGGCCCCGGCCCGGGCACCGCGCCCGGCGGCCCGCTCCCCGCTGCGCGACCGGGTCCGCAGCGCGGGACTGCCCTATCTGCTGCTGCTCCCGGCGCTGGCGCTCGAACTGCTCATCCACCTGGTGCCGATGGCCACCGGCATCGTGATGGCCTTCAAGGATCTGACCCAGGAGTACATCAGCGACTGGAGCGCAGCGCCCTGGGCAGGCCTGGACAACTTCCGGGTCGCCGTGGACTTCGACGCGCCGGTCGGCGAGGCGCTGCTGCGCTCCTTCGCCGTCACCTGCGGCTTCACCGTCCTGGCCGTCGGCCTCTCCTGGCTGCTGGGCGTCACCGCGGCCATCCTGATGCAGGACACCTTCCGGGGCCGGGGCCTGCTGCGCGCACTCTTCCTCACCCCGTACGCGCTCCCCGTGTACGCGGCCGTCATCACCTGGTCCTTCCTGCTCCAGCACGACAACGGACTGCTCAACCACGTCCTGCACGACCAGCTCGGGCTCACCGACGGCAAGCCGTTCTGGCTGGTCGGCGACAACAGCTTCGTCGCGCTGCTGCTCGTGGCGGTCTGGCGCACCTGGCCGTTCGCCTTCCTGCTGCTCACGGCGGCGCTGCAGAACGTCTCCGCCGACCTGTACGAGGCGTCCGCCCTCGACGGCGCCGGAATGTGGCGGCAGATCCGGCACATCACCCTGCCCGCGCTGCGGCCCGTCAACCAGGTGCTGGTGCTGGTGCTGTTCCTGTGGACGTTCAACGACTTCAACGTGCCGTTCGTGCTGTTCGGCAAGTCCGCTCCGCAGTCCGCCGACCTGGTCTCGCTGCACATCTACCAGTCGTCCTTCGTCACCTGGGACTTCGGCGCCGGCTCGGCGATGTCCGTGCTGCTCCTGCTGTTCCTGCTGCTGGTGACGGCCGGCTACCTGCTGCTGACCAACCGGGGGAGGGGATCCGCCGATGTCTGACACGGCCACCGCGCACCGGGCCCCCGGCGCCGCTGCCCGGCGCCGCAGCCCGACGGCGCTGCCGAGGTCCTTCGTGTGGACCCGCCGCATCGTGCTGACCCTGCTGGCGGTCTTCACCGCGACCCCGCTGTACGTCATGGTCAGCAGCTCGCTCAAGCCCCTCGAAGAGGTCTCCGGCGCCTTCCGCTGGATTCCGTCCGAGCTGACGCTGGAGCCGTACCGGGACATCTGGCGCACCGTGCCGCTGGCCCGCTACTTCCTCAACTCGCTGATCGTCTCCGCCGCCGCGACAGCCTGTTCCGTGGTGGTCGCCGTCTTCGCTGCCTACGCCGTCAGCCGCTACCGGTTCCGCGGCCGGCAGGTCTTCACCGTCACGGTGCTCTCCACCCAGATGTTCCCCGGCATCCTGTTCCTGCTCCCGCTCTTCCTGCTGTTCGTGAACGTCGGCAACGCCACCGGGCTGGCCCTGTATGGCTCCCGGGGCGCGCTGATCCTCACCTACATGACCTTCACCCTGCCGCTGTCCATCTGGATGCTGGCCGGCTACTTCGCCTCCATCCCCCGGGACCTGGACGAGGCCGCCCTGGTGGACGGCTGCGGGCCGCTGGGAGCGCTCTTCCGCGTCCTCATCCCCGCTGCCGTGCCCGGCATCATCGCCGTCACCGTCTACTCGTTCATGACCGCCTGGGGAGAGGTGCTGTTCGCCTCCGTGATGACCAACGACGCGACCCGCACGCTCTCCATCGGACTGCAGGGATACGCCACCCAGACCGAGGTCTACTGGAACCAGGTCATGGCCGCCTCGCTGGTCGTCAGCGTGCCCGTCGTCGCCGGATTCCTCCTCCTGCAGCGCTACCTCGTCGCCGGACTGACCGCCGGCGCCGTCAAGTGACCGACCACACCGCCCGGCCCCGGCACCCCGGCCCGGCGCACCCCTGAAAGGACCTCTGTGCCCGAGACGCATCCCGCAGCGCACCTCGACGCCCTCCCCGACGACTTCCTGTGGGGCGCCGCCACCGCCGCCTACCAGGTGGAGGGCGCCGTCGACGAGGACGGCCGCAAACCCTCCATCTGGGACACCTTCAGTCACACCCCGGGCACGGTCGACGGCGGCGACACCGGGGACGTGGCCTGCGACCACTACCACCGCTGGCGCGAGGACCTCGGCCTGCTGGGCGAACTGGGCCTGGACGCCTACCGGTTCTCCATCGCCTGGCCCCGCGTCCTGCCGGACGGCGGCGGCACCGTCAACGAGCCGGGCCTGGCCTTCTACGACCGGCTCACCGACACCCTGCTGGAGGCGGGCATCACGCCCTTCCCCACGCTCTACCACTGGGATCTGCCCCAGGCGCTCCAGGACCGGGGCGGCTGGCCGGTCCGGGAGACCGCCGAGCGGTTCGCCGAGTACACGGCCGTCGTCGCCGACCGGCTCGGAGACCGCATCCAGCACTGGTGCACCCTCAACGAGCCGCTGTGCTCGGCCTGGATCGGCCACTACGAAGGCCGGATGGCGCCCGGCCGCACCGACATCGCCGACGCCGTGCGGGCCTCCTTCCACCTCCACCTGGGACACGGACTCGCCGTCCAGGCGCTGCGCGCGGCGGTCCCCGGCGCGCGGGTGGGCATCGTCAACAACCTCACCCACTGCGAACCCGCCACCGGCAGCGCGGCGGACGCCGAGGCCGCACGGCGCGCCGACGGGCACGTCAACCGCTGGTGGATGGACCCGCTGCACGGCCGCGGCTACCCGCAGGACATGGTCGAGCTGTACGGGACCGAGCCGCCGCAGCGCCCCGGCGACGCGGAGACCGTCGCCGAGCCGCTGGACTGGCTCGGACTCAACTACTACTTCCGCAACGTGCTCCGCGACGACCCCGCGGGTCCCTTCCCCCGCGCCCGGTCCGCCGAACTGCCCGCCGGGGCCCGGGTGACCGGCATGGGCTGGGAGGTGCACGCCGAGGGACTCACGAACACCCTGCGCCGGATGGCGGACGACTACGGGGCACGCTGCCTCTACGTCACCGAGAACGGCGCCGCCTATCCGGACACCGTCGGCCCCGACGGACAGGTCCACGACCCCGAGCGCACCCGCTACCTGGAAGAGCACCTGACCGCATGCGCCCGCGCCGTACACCAAGGGGTGCCGCTGCGGGGGTACTTCGCCTGGTCGCTGCTGGACAACTTCGAATGGGCCTACGGGTACGCGCAGCGCTTCGGCCTCGTCCACGTCGACTACGCCACCCAGCGGCGGACCGTCAAGACCAGCGGCCGCCGCTACGCCGACCTCGTCCGCACCCACCGCGCCCGCCGGAACCGCGCCGCATAGCCCGCTCCCCGGCGGCCGTCGGAACCGCCGGAGGGCGACTGCCGTCACAGCGGTGCCGGGAACCCGTCGCCGTCATGGGGCGGTCCGACCCATCGGCATCTCCGGGAGGTCATATGCGGGTCCGCTCGCCGCGCTCTGCCGGTCTGCTCGCCGCGATGGTGCTGAGCACCGCCGCGCTGGGCGCGGGCGCCGGCTGCGGACGGCAACAGGCCGGGGACGGCCCCGGCGACGGCGGCGGCCGGGCGCGCGGCGAGCGCGCCCGGCAGGTCGCCGCGGCCTGGTACGGCTCCCGCGCCGCCGCCGCGTGGCGCGCCGGGTACCACCCGATGGGCGAGGTGGTCCGCACGCCGCGCGGCGGCCTGCACGGCAGCGCCGACGAAGAGGCGTACCGCAGCGGCAGCTTCGTCCTCCGGGGAGAACTGCCGGAGGCCGAGCGGACGAAGGGCCGGGTGGTGCGGGACGGCGGCCGGTCGCTCACCCGGCCGCTGATCTCCGCGCACGAGGCGTTCGAGGCGCTGGAGCGCAGCACCACCGAGCCCCATCTGACGGTGACCGGGGCGAAGCCGGGAGAGCTGAGCGTGGCCACCGGCCGGGGACGGGCGACCGTCCCCGCCTGGCTGTTCACCCTGAAGGGGTACGACGCTCCGCTGGTGCGGGCCGCCGCCGTCCCCTCCGCGCTGCCGCGCTCGCCGGTCGCGCACACCTCCGGCTCCCGCGGCCACCTCGAGCATCTGGTGCGGATCTCCCCCGACGGGCGGTCGGTCACCGTGGCCGCCCTGCACGGCGTCTGCGACGACGGTGCGCGAGTGGAGGTGCGCGAGTCGTCCGGCAGCGTGGTGCTGATCGCCTCCGTCAAGGAGCGCGAGGACCGGGATCCGGGTGCCCTGTGCACCAAGCAGGCCGTCCGCCAGCAGGTGACGGTGACCCTGCGACGCCCCCTGGGCGACCGCGTCCTGCTCGACGCGGACTCCGGCCGGCCGGTTCCCTTCCGCTCGCGGCTCGGGCCGACGCCGAGCTGGAGCTGACCCCCGGGCACGCTGTCGCGGACCGGCCACGCGGCCCGCGGTCGGCCCCGGTGGGCACGGCGGGCATCAGCCGACCGGTGCCTGACCGCCCGTCACCCGCCGCCAGGCGAGGGCGAAGAGGTCCGGCGGTGTGTGCTCGGGCAGCTGAGTGTCCTGCACCGTATCGCCGTCGGCGGACAGGCGCGCTCCCAGCAGCGGCGCCTTCCACCGCTCCATCGGGGGCAGCGGAGCCGCCGCGTGCGCCCAGGGGCCGGGCAGGAACACCGTCCGGCCCGCGCGGGGCCGCTTGTCCTCGACGAGCAGGCCGCGTTCGGCCAGCACCGCGCCCGCGGCGCGCAGTTCCTGCCGGCTCCAGCCCATCCAGCGGCGCACCCGGCGGTCGGCGGGGGCATCCAGCGCCGGCACCTGGAGGTAGTAGGCGGCCGGAGCCTCCTGGACGCCGAGGTGCCGCGCCACGCGCCCGACCAGCTCCGGGACGCATGCCCGCGGGTCGGATTCGTACCTTCCTCCGGAAGGGCCCCGCCGGTGATCCGTTCCATGACACGCCCGCAGCCGCCTCCGCGCAGCCACTCCGCCTGGTGCGCGGAGAGGCCGTGCCGCCACAGGACATCCGCCGGTATCCGCCCGGACGCGTCCCGCAGCGGCTCCAGGATCCCGCGCAGCAGCCGCCCGGCCTCCGGGGCTCCGGCCCGGACCGGGTCGCCTGCCGGCAGGTCGGCGTAGGCCCGGGGCAGAGCCTGGACGAGGGCGCGCCACGCTCCCCGTCCGGTGCGGTTCTCTCCGTGCACGGCCTCCTCGTACGCCGAGCGGAGCGGCAGCGCCTACCGGCCGGTGGGCCGTCCACTCCCGCGCGATCCGGTCCGCCACCCCGCGCGGCCCGCCCGGCTCCCACAGCTCGGCCACTTCCTCGGGTGGCGCGGCGGACAGCAGTCGTACCGGCCGGGGATTCACGGTCCGCGGGACGCCGCGGCCCGGAGCCGCACGGGTCAGCGTCCCGCCACCACGTCGCGGACGAGGCCGACCAGCGCGGGGATCGCCGGGTGGGCCGGTATGTCGCGGTGCCAGGCCAGCACCAGCGGGACCGGCGGCGCGTCGGTCAGCGGGCGGTAGGCGAGCGCCGGCTGGGAGTGCAGTCCGGGGGTCGCCGAGGTCGTGATGCCCACGGCCCGGCCCGCGGCGATCACGGTCAGCCACTCGTCCGTGTTGGCCACCTCCAGCGTCCGCGCGGGCCGGGCGCCTGCGGGCCACAGATCCAGGGTGGTGGTGCCCGCGACGGTGTTCAGCGCAATCGGCCAGGTTGCGAGGTCCGCCAGGGTGAGCGTGTCGCGCTCCGCGAGGCCGCTGCCCTCGGGGACCACCGCCACGCGCTCCTCCTCCAGCAGGAGCTCCGTGACCATGCCGGACAGCGGGACTCGGCCCCGCAGCAGTGCGGCATCGACCCTGCCCCGGGTGAGTCCCGCGGTGCGGTCGTCGATCCGGCGCAGTTCCAGCGGCACCTCGGGGTGCTCCTGGTCCCAGCGGCGCAGCAGGGGGACGGTCCAGCTCCCGAGCGCGGCCCACGGATGTCCGAGGCGCAGCGGTCGGGCCGCGGACAGCGAACGGGGGTCGAAGGCCGCGTCCGCCGCGGCCAGCGCGGTGGCGGCGCGGTCGCGGAAGACGCGGCCCGCCGCGGTGAGGGCGAGGTGGTGGGTCGAGCGGTCGACCAGGCGTACGCCGAGATGGTCCTCCAGCCGGCGCAGCGTCCGGGAGAGCGCGGGCTGTCCGGTGTGCAGCCTGGCGGCGGCACGCGTGATGCAGCCTTCCTCGGCGATGGCGAGGAAGGCCCGCAGATGGCGCAGCTCCATAGTCATGCCTGTGAAGCATAACCGCAGAGCATTCTGCATTTCACGGCGTCGGGGTCGGCGCGTAGCGTGAGCCGCATGACACATACGGGTTCCGGGGTGGAGACCGCGGGCGACGGATCCGCGACAGCGCCCGGCACGGCCGCGGCGGGCGGGGCGGGATCCGCCCGCGTGCCTGCCGGAGTCGGCAGCCTCGGCGGCATCGGGCTGGTGCTGGCCGGCGCGTTCTCGGTGCAGTTCGGTTCGGCTGTCGCGGCTCTGCTCTTCCCGCGTGCCGGTGCCCTGGGGGTGGTGGCACTGCGGGTGACGCTCGCGGCCGTACTGCTGCTGGTGGTCTGCCGCCCCCGGCTGCGCGGGCACAGCCGAGCCGACTGGGCCGTGGTGGTCGCGTTCGGGCTGGCGCTCGCCGGTATGAACACCCTGTTCTACCAGGCGGTCGACCGGATTCCGCTGGGTCCGGCGGTGACCTTGGAGGTACTCGGCCCGCTCGCGCTGTCCGTGGTCACCGCGCGCCGGGCGTTGAGCCTGGTGTGGGCGGGGCTGGCACTCGTGGGCGTCTTCCTGCTCGGCCGGAGCGGTTTCGATGAGCTGAGCCCGGCCGGCATCGCCTTCGCGCTGGGCGCCGGTGCCATGTGGGCGGCCTACATCGTCTTCAACTCCCGGACCGGGGCCCGCTTCCCCCGGCTGGACGGACTGGCCGTGGCGATGGCGGTGGCCGCGCTCGTCAGCCTGCCGCTGGGGATCGGGTCGGCCGGCGGGGTGCTGCTGGAGCCGGGAGTGCTGGCGCTCGGGCTGGCGGTGGCGCTGCTGTCCTCGGGAGTGCCCTACACCCTGGAGTTGCTGGCGCTGCGTCGGCTGCCTGCGGCGACCTTCGCGGTGCTGATGAGCCTGGCTCCCGGGATCGCGGCACTGGCGGGGTTCCTGGTGCTGGGCCAGGAACTGACGGCCGTGCAGTGTCTGGCCGTCGCGCTGGTGATCGGCGCCAGCGCGGGCGCGGTGCGGACCGGGAGCGCGGACCGGAAGTGACGCGGGGCCACCACGGCTTCCGCGGCGGGCCGCCCGTGCGGCCCGACCGGCGGTGCCGGGGCCCGGCGCAGTGTGCCGGGCCCCCGGCGGCGGCTCGGCTATCCGGTCGTGCAGGCGCCGGCCGCGCAGGCGTCGAGCCAGACGTACCAGTCCTGGTCGTGACGCGAACCGATGGTCTCCTTCAGGTACTTGCGGGCGGTGTCCCAGGCGCCCGTCCGGTAGGAGGCCAGCACGGCGTCCACCGCGCCGGGGTGTTCCTCCAGCATGTACCGCACGGCCAGGTACCCCCAGCGGTAGGTGCGGGCGGTGTCGGTGTTCGCATAGGTGGTGTCGAACAGCGTGCTCAGCGGGTAGGTCTTGCTGCCCGCCCGGTCGATCGCCTCGTCGTAGCGGAGCCGGCGGTAGGAGTAGGACACGTACTCCGCGAAGCCCTCGATCCACCAGACCGTGGGAGTGGCGGTCCCGGCCGCGAAGTCGCCGTACATGTCGAAGCGGCCGTCGAGATAGTGCGTGTACTCGTGGTTGAGGTTCCAGATCCGGAAGTCCGGCCGCAGCCACTCGGCCTCGTAGGCGATGAAGCGGGGCAGGTTGCCGGCCGCAGACGGGTCGCCCTCCAGGTACATGCCCCCGTTGTCGGTGTCGATGCCGTAGAGGGCGCCCGCGTAGATCCGGTAGTCGCGGCTGGAGTCGAAGACGACGACCTCGATGCTGCTGTTCCGGTCGTCCGCGACCGGCCCGCTGTCCCGGGCGATCCGGTGGAAGTATGCGTCCTGCCCGTCGAGGCTGTCGCACGTGGCCCGGAAGTCCTCGGCGCTCATGTCCTGGGCGACCACGGTGATGCTGTCGCTGCACGGTTTCCTGTCCTCGAGCACGGCCTCGGCCAGCTTGCCCTTGAGGTCGCAGACGCCGTAGTACGCGCACCTGTCCCTGTCGTACGCGTCCGCCGTCTCCGCGACACCCACCCACAGCGCGGCGGTGTCGCCGGTGATGTCACCGGCCTCCAGCAGGTCCTTCACCAGCGGGCGCACGGTTCCGCGCAGCGACGCGTGCTGGAGGAACCGCCCCAGTTCGCGCCCCGCGTTGTAGGTGAGGAAATAGCGTTCCCCGCTCAGCAGGCCGAGGTGGTCGAGGGCGAAGGCGTGCAGGGTCCACAGGACACTCGGATCCAGCTGCACGGCCCGGACGAAGTCGGGCATCCGGTGGCCCCGCCACAGCACCCCGTAGGCGTTGTTGACCGCGTTGACCATCCAGTACTTGTCGTCGTAGGAGCTGTCGTAGCCGGCCAGCATCCGCTTGACGACGTGGAGGTAGTGCGCGTTCTCCTCCGCACTGTCGATCAGGGTGACCGCCTCGGAGAGGGTCTCGCCGTTGGCGTCCGTGACGTCGTGGGAGTGCGCCGAGCCGAAGAAGGCGTCCAGGCCGCCCCGTAGCGCGGACCTCAGCACCGGTCCGTAGGTGCCGACGTCCTGCTCGTGGTACCAGTGCACGTAGTAGCCGGCCCGCAGGAAGAGCACGAGTTGCGGCATGCCGGTGCTGCCGTTCCCCGGATAGGAGGCGGAGCGGCTGCGCAGCGCGTCCGCGGCGGTCACCATCTGCGCCTCGCGGAAGGCGCCGTGTGCGTCGCTTCCGGTCAGGCCGAAGAGGGAGTTGACGCAGTCCGTCGAGGCCGAGGTGATCTGCTCGACGAGTGCCGTCCCGGTCCGCGCGAAGTCTCCGGGGGAACAGGCTGCGCCGGCTCGGCCGCTGTGCGGTGCGAACCGGGCGGAGGGCCGCTCGTGCGGGGACCGGGGTGCGGGGCTGTCGTAGTCCGTGCGGAGTCCGTCATGGGACGCCGGGAGCGGGGCGCGGTCCGCCACTTCGAGCCGCCTGCCCTGGATGTGCTCCGGTTCCGCTCCGGTGCTCACCGCTCGGGGGCCGCCGTCCCGGGCCGGGGCGGCCTCCTGGACGGAGTCTTCGGGCACTGCGGCTCGGGCCGGGGTGCCGCCGGGCTGTCCGGCGCCCGCAGCCAGGGCGAGCGCGAGGGTTCCGGCGCCGGCGGCACGTATCAGGTGGCTGCGTAACGGGTTGCGCGTTCTGCGTCCTCGCCAGAGCATCTGAGGCCTCCTGTGGGGGTGTTCACCGGTCCGATCCGATGGGGCCGCGTGGACTTGATTTGACGCGAGCACGTCGAATCGGCTCAGTATAATTTCACACATCACATGTCATGAGGGAAGGACCCTGCGGCGACGGGATTCCCGGAGCCGGACCGGCGGCGCGGCGCTCGCCCTACACTCGACACGATCACCGGCACGATCACGCTCGTCCCCGCACGCCGAGGAGCAGCGCACCCATGACCGCAGACCGCCCGCTGAAGCTGCCCGCCGTGCCGGACCGGCTCAGCATCCGCGACCACGTCGCGCAGGCCCTGCGCGCCGCGCTGATCGCCGGCCGGCTGCGCCCCGGCACGGTGTACTCGGCGCCCCAGCTCGCCGCGCAGTTCGGCGTCTCGGCCACACCCGTGCGCGAGGCCATGCTCGACCTGACGCGGGAGGGCATGGTGGAGCCCGTGCGCAACAAGGGCTTCCGGGTGACCGAGCTGTCGCGCCGCGATCTGGCCGAGTACGTCGGGATCCGCGAGCTGATCGAGGTGCCCACCGTCGGGGAGGTGGCGCGCGCCGCCGACTCCGCCCGGCTGGAGGAACTGCGCCCTGTCGCACGGGAGATAGTCGCGGCGGCCCGGGCCGGCGACCTCGTCGGCTTCCTGGAGGCCGACCGCCGCTTCCATCTGGCCCTGCTCGAACTCGCCGGGAACCGCCGCCTGGTGGAGACCGTGGCCCAACTGCGCAGCCACTCCCGCCTGTACGGCCTCGCCGGGCTCGCCGAGAGCGGCCAGCTCATCGAATCCGCCGAGGAGCACGAGGTCCTGCTCGACCTGGTACTGGCCCGCGACGCTGGCGGTGCCCAGGCGTGCATGCGCACCCATCTCGGCCGGCTGCGCACCCAGTGGGAGCGCGGCGGCGCGTCGGCGGATTAGCCGCCCGCCCGCGGTTCACCGTGCCCGCCGCGAGGCCGTGCTCCCCCCCCGGGGGGGGGGCCGCTCACCCCGCACCGGCGGCGACGCGTTCCACCACAGCCCGCGCCACGGCGCGTTCCGGGCCGGCCCGGAACCGCACCGTCGACGGTGCACACCCTGGCCTGATCGACTCGAACGGCCGGTACGAAGAATCCTGGTGCGCTGTCCCGCGGCGCGCGCCGCTCCTAGGGTCGGCAACGCACCGTATGTGGATCAACGCTCCTTGGAGTCGCCATGCTGCGCCGTACCGCTCGCCGCCTTCTGACCGCCGTCGCCGTCACCGCACTCGCCGGCACCGCCTTGGCTGCGGGTCCCGCCGCCGCCGACTCGACGGGCCGGGCCGTACCCGCCGGGGAGTTCACCGCCGTCAGCCAGGTGACCGGCAATTACATGATTCCGGACGACACCGTGGGCAAGGCGGGCACCTACCTGCAGGTCTACCCCAGCACCGCCCCGGCCGCCTGGAAGACCACCTGGCGATTCGAGCGCGTCGCCACCTCCGACGGACGCCCGGTCTACCAACTGCAGAGCTCTGCGGGAGCCTGCGCCACCAACGAGAACGGCGAGAACAGCATCGTCTACCTGCGCGCCTGCTCCACCCGGAACAAGGACCAGTGGTGGCTCCTGGACCCTGTCCACGGCACCGACCCCCAGGACCCGGATCTCGGCATCGTCTCCTACCGTGACGAGGATCTGGCGCTGACCGCCCGGGGCGAGGGGGACAACTGGATCGACCTCAAGCGCATGTGGGGCGGGCACCCCTCGCAGCGCCAGGGCTGGCACTTCTACCCCGCCTGAGAAGGACGCGAGTTCCGGGAGCGTGGGCTTCGTCCGGCTGCGGAAGCGAGGGCGGGCGCCGGGGATCAGCAAGGTCCCGGATACGGGCACGCCGTGGTAACGAGTCGTCGGTCAACTCTCCCAGCGGCCCACCGGTGACCTCCCGGGCGACCGCCCCCCGCATCGGGTGGAGCCCGCAGATGTCACCGTCCGGTGGTACACCGCGTCGGAGGAACCCCGCACGGTGCTCGCACTCGCGGGCACATCCCTGGCCTCGGTACCCGTGGCAGGCGCCCGCTGCCTCCCGGCCGTCCCGGCCGGTGTGCCGCGGACGGGACTCGACGACACCCCGCCAGGAAGGGGATCGCCATGCGACTGGTCTCGAGCGCGGAGAACTCCTCGCTCGACTGGGCCGGAACCGGCTGCCGAGAGGCCAGGACCGAACCCGCATCGCGCACCATCGACCGGCTGACCAGCCGCCTCCGAACAGGAACGGTCCGTACGGCCCACCCGGCCTGTCCGCCTCGCCGGGTGCGTCCTGCAGGCCTGCCCCACCACCGTTCCTGCTTCGAAGGGCTCCCCGTGCTGATCCGACGAAACGTCCACCTCCGCGGCCTCGTCCAGAGCGTGTGCTACCGCGACACCTGCTGCCAACTGGCCCGCGGAGCGGGCGTGAACGGATGGGTCGGCAACCTTCACAACGGCGACGTGGCAGCCGTCTTCGAAGGCTCACCGGATGGCGTACAGCGCTTGGTGGGCAGGGCTTCCGAGGGACCGGGCGCCGCCGAGGTGACCGAGTGCGCCGTGACCACCGAGCGCCCCGAAGGCGATTGCGATGTCCGCGTCCTGGGCACCGCTCCAACCGCATAGCGCGCATCGCTCGCTCAGCGAACCGGCGCCGTCAGCACGTGTAGCGCCGTTCCAGCTCCTCGTCCTCGGCACGGCGGATCAGCCGATGACGTTACGCCCGAGTCCAGGCCTCGGCGACCGGCAGGAGAGGGGTGGTGCGCAACAGGTCCTGGATCTCGCCGGGTGCGACGACGGCGGGAACACCTCGGCGGACTGCGCCGCTCCGTCCGCGTCCGGCGAGCAGGCTCCGGCGGCCCGGGTGAACAGCGGGATCGGTGGGAAGGTGCAGGGCCGACGCCGGGGCCTTCACCGGCTCAGGAGCCCTCCTGCCGCCGGCGGAAGTAGTTCTCGCGTACCGAACGTGTGTGTACCGGCAGGGCCGAGGTATAGGCCCGCCATCCGGTGTCCGTGAGGTGGAGCATCATGAGGCGGCCGCGACCGGCGGCTTCGCGGTCGACCAGGTCGCGTCTGTCCATCCTGGCGATCTGATGTGACAGGCGTGTCGCAGTCCAGCCCATGAGGACGCCCAGCTCCTTCTGGGTGAGCTGATGTTCCTCGGCTTCATGAAGACGGGCGAGGATCTGGAAGTCCGCCCCCGACAAGCCGGTGGCAGCGTACACGTCGCGCTCGACGGCAGAGATCACCTCTCCGCTGAAGCGCAGGAATGATCTCCAGGCTTCCTTCTCGTGCGCGGACAGCGCCGGCTGCGTCGTATCCCCTGCATCTGCACCCTGCAACGACCCCATGGTTTCCCTTTCGCTCTCGTGCCGTACGGTAAACGTCCACGATGAATTGATACATCAAATTGATACGACAACTTCGACTCGGGAGTGAAGATGAACCAACCGGTAGCGATCCTCGGGACCGGCGACTCGGGCTCGGCCATGGCCAGGCGACTGCTCCAAACGGGCTTCCCGGTCCGCGTCTGGAACCGGACCACGTCACGGGCCCGACCGCTCGCCGACGACGGGGCTCTGATCTGCGCGACCGCAGCCGAGGCGGTGCGCTCCACCCGAGTCGTCGTGGTGACCGTCTTCGACACTCAGGCGGTACTCGACGTCCTGCGGCACATCGCTCCGGCCCTCGAGCCGGACACCGTCGTCGTGCAGAGCGCGACCGTGGGGGGCGAGATCACCGAAGTGATCGAAACGGCCTCTCGTCTCGACGTGCCGATTCTCGACGCCCCCTTCCTCGGCAACCCGGGGCCGGCCGCACGCGGGGAACTCACGCTGATGGTGGCCGGTACGCGACCGCACAAGGTCGCGGCGACACCCGTACTGGAAGCCCTCGCGTCCCACGTCGTGGACGTCGACGACCGCCCCGGTAGGGCCAGCCTGCTGAAGCTGGTGTGCAACGCCTGGCTCTTCGGGATGAACGCGATGGCTGCGCAGTCGGCGGTGCTGGCCGAGGCCTTCGGACTGGACCCGTCGCTGTTCATCCGCGCTGTCACCGGCACCCACGCGGACAGTGCCTACCTGCACTACCGCTCCGCTCAGCTGACCGGACGGAGCGAGGAGGCTCTGAGTCCCGTCCGCGCCGCCGTCAAGGACCTGAGGCACCTCCGCGCCGCCTCGGCGTCCGTGGGAGTGCCCGACGCGTTGCTCAGCACGATCCAGGAAATCTACGACCGGGCCGGAGCCGCAGGGCTCGGCGACCGGGACCTGGCATCGATCCGGGACGTTCTCGCCCCGGTCGGTGAAACCCGACGAGTTCACGTGGATCACTCGCCGTCCGGCGAGTGACACCGGGCCCTGCACCGCCGGTGACCCGCCGAAGCGCGCGGAACCGCCGGACGTCCCGCAGCTCTGCGCATTGCCTGCTTCGCCCTCCACCGCTCCCTCGTCCGCGAGCGCGGACACGACCGCCCACGCCGACGGACTGCGGCGGCGGCAGTGCGGCGTGAACGCTTCCTGCGTCGGCGCCTACTCGGTGGGGGAGGGAGGTGGGGTCGGCCGTCGGAAGCGGGCGAGGGCTGCGGCGTGGGCTGTGGCCTGTCCCCGTTGGGTGGCGGCGGTGGTGTCCGCGATGTGCAGCAGCCGGCTGCTGACGACGGCCAAGGCCTGGAAGATCGCACACCGCGCTGTGCTGGGGTGGCTCTGGTGCCAGCTGATGCGCGCCAACTCCTGTCCGTACGCATTCGCGCTCGGCGCGTGCTCCGTGCCGTTCATGTCGTTGCCTCCTGCCGGTGGAGTATCACGCTGATGTCGGTGAAGTCCGGCGCGTATGTCAGCCGGTGACCCGGTCCACCCGAGCACGGCCCGCGCCTGGTGCTGCTCGCCGGTGAGTTTGTGGCGGCGTTGGCGGGTGCTGTTCACCGCGCGGTCCCGCTCGGCGGCACGGTGGGTGAAGCCGACGTCCAGTGGACCGTATTCGGACCGACGAACGCGCATCTGCACGCTCTGAGCATCGAAATACTGGCGGGGCAAGGCGAACAGGGCTGCGCCTCGCCGACGCGGTCGACGTCAGCGTGCTGCCCGGCCGCGAGCGCCCGCTTACGTTCACCCTGGAACCGGCACGCTGCTACGACCTGCGCCGCGCCGCACCGGCCGCGCCGGTGCACCTCTTGGACCTGGAACGGCTGAGCCCCGCCTCCGGCGCCGCGCGAGGCCCGGGCCCACGCCCTTCGGTGCCCGCCCGGTGAGCCGCCGTCACACCAGGACCGGCAGTGCGGCCAGGCCGCGGACCAGCCGGGTCGGGCGCCACTCCAGCTCCGCCGGGTCCACGGCCGGCCGGATGTCCGGGAACCGGGTCAGCACCATCCGCAGCGCGACCTCCCCCTCCAGCCGGGCGAGCGGCGCCCCCAGGCACCGGTGGATTCCGTGACCGAAGGCGAGATGCCCGGAGGCGTCCCGGGCGAGGTCCAGCCGGTCGGGCGAGGGATAGCGGCCGGGGTCCCGGTTGGCGGTACCGATCGCCACCTGCACCGGGCACCCCGGCGGCAGGTCGGTGCCGCCGAGTGTGCTGGGCTGTGTCGTGAACCGGAAGGTGGCCGTGCTCACGGGGGAGCTGTGCCGCAGCAGTTCGTCGAGCACGTCACGTACCCGGTGCGGGGCACGGCGCAGCAGTGCGAGTTCGGCGGGGTGCTGCAGCAGGGCGAGGAGCGAACTGCCGATGAAGTGGGTGGTCGTCTCGTGCCCGGCGACGAGCAGCAGCACGCCGAGGGACACCAGTTCCTCCTCGCTCAGCCGGTCCGCGCCGTCCCGGGCCGCGATCAGCCGGTCCAGGAGTCCGTCCCCGCTCCGGATCCGCTTCTCGGCGACGAGTCCTGCCATGTAGTCGGCCAGCGTGTGCGAGGCCGCGTCGATCACCTCGGGCCGGCCTGCCGCGAACAGGTCGGCGGACCAGCGCCGCACGTCCGCCCGGTCGCTCGCGGGCACTCCCAGCAGCTCGCAGATGACCGCGACGGGCAGCGGCATGGCCAACTCCTCGACCGCGTCGACCGGCCCGGGGGAGTGCCACCGCCGCAGCAGCGCCGCGGTGACCTGTTCGACGAACGGGCGCAGCGCCGCGACGGCGCCGGTGGTGAAGGCGCCGGTGACCAGCTTCCGCAGCCGGCTGTGCCGCGGGGGATCGCTGGCCAGCATGCTCCGGGTCACGGCGGGGTGCAGGCGGCGCCGTGCGGGCGCGTTCGCGAAGAAGGCGGCGGTGTCCTTCGACAGCCGCGGGTCGCCGAGCGCCTGCCGGGCCTCGGTGTACCCGGTGACGAGATGGCCGGTGCGCCCCGCCGGACCGCTCCGCACCGCGCGCACCGGCTCGTCGCGCCGCGGCGAACCGCCCTGCCCGTGCGTCTCCTGGCGGCTGGATGCGGACTCCTGCACGGTGCCGACCTCCCGACCCCTGGGCATGCCGCCGCTGTCGCGGCGGGTGAGGTGCGCCGCGCGGACCGCGAACGCCCCGACAGACTACGGGCCCCCGCCGCCTCGCCCGGCGTCCGCGGCCCCCGGCACGTCGGGACGCGGGAGCCGGAGACGCCGCGCGGAGGGCTCACGCGTCCTTCACCGGGACCGGCCGCTCGAAGAACGTCTCCAGGACGACGGTGGCCTGGGTCCCGCTGACCCCCTCGATCGCGTACAGCCGCCGCAGTACGTCCTGCAGTTGCCCGGTGGTCGAGGTGCGCACCTTCACCAGCACCGAGGCGCTGCCGGCGATGACATGGGCCTCCTGGATCTCGGGCAGCGCGGCAAGAGCGGGTGCGGAGTCGCCCATCCAGGCCGTGGAGTCGAGCATGACGTAGGCCAGTACGTCTCCACCCACCGCGGCCGGATCCACCTCGACGGTGGTCCGCCGGATCACGCCGCGTTCGCGCAGCTTCCGCACCCGTTCGTGGGTGGCGCCGGGGGACAGGCCGACCGCCTCGCCGAGGGCGGCATAGGACTCCGTGGCGTCCTGCTGGAGCCGGGTCAGCAGGGCGCGGTCGATATGATCCACAACTCTCCCGTTCGACAAAATCCTGTGCTAGCAATACATCATACTGCTGATGTCGGCGAGTATTGAATGAGATTCGGACGCGAGAGGGTGTTTCCATGACTGCCGAACGACGGCTCCCGCTCCACGAGTGCTTCGACGACCGCTTCCGCTCCGGGCGCTGCACGGTCGGTGACGAGAGACTGGAGGTGCTGCACACCGGGTGCCGCTGGGCCGAAGGCCCGGTGTACCTGCCCGCCTGGCGGCAACTGCTCTGGAGTGACATCCCGAACGACAGGATGCTCCGCTGGGACGAGGAGAGCGGCGCCGTCAGCGTCTTCCGCCGCGAGGCCGGCCACACCAACGGCAACACCCTCGACCGGCAGGGCCGCCTGATCACCTGCGAGCAGGGGAACCGCCGGGTGACACGGACCGAGCACGACGGCACCCGCACGGTGCTGGCCGACCGCTGGCAGGGCAAGCGGCTCAACAGCCCCAACGACGCAGCGGTGACCTCGGACGGCGCGATCTGGTTCTCCGACCCGGACTTCGGCATCACCAGCGACTACGAGGGGCACCGGGCGGAGAGCGAGATCGGCGCGAACAACGTCTACCGGATCGACCCCGCGACCGGGCGGGTGACGGTGGCGGCGGACGGATTCGGAGCCCCCAACGGCCTGGTGTTCTCGGCGGACGAACGGCAGTTGTTCGTCTCCGACACCCGCGCCGGATGCATCCGGGTCTTCCCGGTGCGCGAGGACGGAACGCTGGGCGAGGGTGCGGTGTTCGCGGATGCCGCGGAGCGGCCCGAGGCCCGTTTCGACAACCTCCGCTTCGACGCCGACGGCCGGCTGTGGGCGGCGGCGATGAACGACGGTGTGCACTGCTACGACCCGGACGGCACGCTGATCGGCCGGCTCGACGTACCGGAGCCGGTCGCCAACATCGCCTGGGGCGGCGCCAAACGCAACCGCCTCTTCATCACCGCCACGACCTCGCTGTACTCGCTGGTGACCGGAGTGACGGGCACACACCCGACCGGCCCCGGCCGGCGTCCGGCAGCCGTCACCCTGCCGTAGCCCTGAGGCCTGCCCCGAGACCGGCGGCGGGAGGCGCTCCGTCCGGCCGGCCGCGGAGGCCCCGACCCGCGGCGGGACCCGGGCGTTGCCCGGTCGCGGGGCGAGCGGACCGCCGGCCGGGCCCGACCGGGTCGGTGCGGGCAGATCCGTACATGCCCTCGTCGCGGGGCGGCGCAGCGGCTCGGCTTCGGCCTACGCCGCGCAGAACTCGTTGCCTTCGGGGTCCCGGAGCACCCGCCAGTGGCCGGCGGGCCCCTGGCCGCGCGGGCCCACCCATCCGCGGACGCTCCGGCTCCGAAGTGGAAGACGAGCCCGCAGACGGGCGAACCGCGTTGGCGGCGGTGCCCGGCCCGGCAGGAACCGGCCGCCGGTGGACCGGATCGGCCCGTCCTGCGAACCTGGCTGCCCGCCCAGTTCGAGGAGTGCCCGGTGCAAGACCCCGCTTCCGCAGTGTCGCTGGCCATGCCGGCTGCCGTACCGCAGGCCGCGGTCCTGGTCCTGCACGGAGGCCGCGCCGACGGGTTGGAAGCCCCGCCGCCGTGGAACCTGCCCGGCGCCCGGATGCGGCCCTTCGTGCGGATGATCGGACGGGCGACCGCCGGGCAGGGTGTGGTGCTCGGCACGGTCCGCTATCGCCACCGGGGCTGGAACGGTGACCGTCAGGACGCGGCGCGGGACGCCCGGCAGGCCCTCTCGGAGCTGGCGGACCGGGTGGGTGAGGTTCCCGTCGTGCTGCTCGGGCACTCGATGGGCGGCCGGGCCGCACTGCGGGTGGCAGGACATCCGAGTGTGCGGGGCGTTGTCGGCCTCGCACCCTGGTGCCCCCCGGGGGAGCCGGTGGCGCACCTCGCCGGCTCGCGCGTCGCCTTGGTGCACGGCGACCGCGACCGGACGACGGATCCGCGTGCTTCGGAGGAGTTCGTACGGCGGGCCCGCGCCGGGGGAGCGGAGGCCCGCATGATTCCGGTGCCCGGCGGGGACCACGCGATGCTCCGCCGGCCGGGCTTCTGGCACCGTCTCACCACCCGCCTGGTCACCGGGCTGCTCGATCCGACGGCACGGCCGCCGCGTGCCGCCGCTCGGTAGACCGCGGCTGCCGCAGAGGGTGCAGGGCTCGGCAGAGGACGGGCGGCCGCCCCTTCGTGCCGCTTCGCGCGCGCGGGGGAGCCGCAGTCGGTGCCGGTGCGCCCGGAGTCCCGCCGCTGCGCACCCGCCGCGGCGCGACCGACCGGGACCGCTTTCACCCGGCGGGTGCCGGGCGCGGTCGGCTCGTCGGTGCCGGAACCCGGAGAGCGGCTGCTGCTCGGTGCGCTTCCGCACGGACACGAGCCCGGTTCGGCCGGGAGTTCGGCTGGTACGTTGCGTGGGTGACGACAGCTGAAGACGACCACGCCCTGCTGTACGGCTGTATGGGCCTCGGCGGCACCGGGGAGGCGGAGGCCGGCGGCGTGGCGGAGATCGGGGCCGCCGAAGCCGCTGTCGAGGCAGCCCTCGACGCCGGGATCACCGTTTTCGACCATGCCGACATCTACCGCGGCGGCAGGGCCGAGGCCGTCTTCGGCGAAGTTCTCGGCCGTGCGGCGGGGTTGCGCGAGCGCATCGTGCTGCAGACGAAGTGCGGCATACGGCTGCCCGACGGGGACCGCCCCGGCCACTACGACCTGCGCGGTGCACAGATCCGCCACCGGGTCGAGGAGAGCCTCACCCGGCTGCGTACCGACGTTCTCGACGTCCTTCTGCTGCACCGCCCCGATCCCCTCGCGGACCCGGCGGACGTGGCCGAGGCGTTGACCGCGCTGCACCGCGAGGGGCTGGTCCGCCGCTTCGGGGTGTCCAACATGAGCGCCGGCCAGATCGCCGCGCTGCAGGGGCACCTGGAGCTGCCGCTGGCGGTCGACCAGTTGGAGATGAGTCTGGAGCGGCGGGACTGGCTCGAGGCGGGCGTCCTCGTCAACACCCCGGCGGCCGCGGGAAACGGATTCCCGCTGGGGACCGTGGAGTACTGCCGCAGCAACGGCATACGCCTCCAGGCGTGGGGCGCCCTGGCCCAGGGCCGGTACACCGGGCGGCAGGAGACACCGGAGCAGCACCGCACCGCTGCGCTGCTGACGGACCTGGCGGCTGGCAAGGGGACGACTCCCGAGACGGTTCTGCTGTGGTGGCTGCAACGCCACCCGGCCCGGATAGCCCCCGTCGTGGGAACCACCAGTCCCGAACGCATCCGTGCGTGCAAGGACGCGGCGGGGCAGACGCCGCGCCTCACACACGAGGAGTGGTACGCGCTGTGGATCAGCGCGCGCGGACGTCCGCTGCCCTGAGATCGTCCGGAGGCCGGGGGCCGGCGGCGTGTCCGAGCCGTTCCCGGGGCCGCGCCGGAGCAGCCCGGGCCGGCTGTGGCCGACCCGGGCTCCGTCCATGCCTCGCGCTGTGTCTGCCGTCCTCCGCCCGGACGGCGGAGCACGCGGGAGTCAGCAGCTCAGGTTGTCACCCGCGGGAACTCCCAGGACCCCGGTGAACTGCCGGTACTTGTCGATCCGGCTCTGGACCTGGCCGGGGTTCCCGCCGTCGCACTCCAGGCTCCCGTTGATCGCCCGGATCGTCTCGCCGAAGCCCGCGCCGTCGACCATGGCGCGGTGCGGTGTCATGTTCCCGGGACCGGACTGGGTGTTCCAGTACCACAGAGCGGTCTTCCAGGAGACCGCCGCGTCCCGCTCCACCTGATAGGGGTCGTTGAGCAGGTCGATCCCCAGCGCGTCGCCCGCGGCCTTGTAGTTGAAGTTCCAGCTGAGCTGGATGGGGCCGCGGCCGTAGTAGGCGGCCTGCCCGGCGGGGCAGCCGTACGGCTGCCCCGCGTCGCAGTAGTGGGGGTAGTTGCTCTCGTTCTGCTCGACGATGTGGACGAGGCCGCCGGTCTCGTGGCTGACGTTGGCCAGGAACGCCGCGGCCTCCTGCCGCTTGACCGTGTCGCTGCCGGTGTTGGCGAACCCCGGGTAGGCGTCCAGGGCGGCGGTGAGGCCGCTGTAGGTGTAGAAGGAGTTCCGGTTCGGGAACATCTGGTTGAACTGTGCTTCGCTGACGACGAACTCCGCTGCCGCACTCTTGCGGGCCGGGGCGGCCTGGGAAGTCGTGGGCATGACAAACCACAAGGCGCATCCGACCGTCAGTGCGGTCAGCAGTGCCATGACGCGTCGCTTCGACACTGTGCTCTCCTCGCATGTAGGGGGTGAGGAAAACTCAACTGCATTGGTCTGTACCAAGTCAAGATGCGGGATCGAGTGCGTCGCGGAGGCCGCCGGTACGGCGCGGCGACGGTCGCGCGCGGCGACGCTCCGTGCCGAGAGGCGTGCTCCGGCCGTACGCGGAGGCCGGCGCGACACGCTCGCTGCCGGCCCGCGAGCGGTACGGCCGGCCGGTGAGCCGCCGCCCGGCCTCAGCCGCGGGCCCGGGCGGGGCGGGCGCAGCGCACCTGTCCGGACACGAGGGCCTCCCGGGGGAGGGAGAGGCCGAAGGCCCGCTCCAACCCGGCGAAGAACAGGGACATTCCGTCTGTGTAATCGGTCTGCTCCTCGGCCCGTCGGATGTGCGGGTTGAGGAAGCCCAGCGGCGCGTCGGGTGCGAAGGGCGTCCTGCCCGGCGTGTACCAGATGAGCTCGTACATGTCGTGCCGCCCGTCCTCGGCGGGCTCCAGCGGGAACGGATTCTGGTGCACCCCGTCCCTGGCGTAGTCGAACTGGTAGAGGCCCTTCGCCATGGTCGCGGTCAGCGTGATCCGCTGCGAGGCCGGCGGGTCGAGAACGGGGGAGAGGGCCCCGCCGAAGTCGTGGTGGCCCAGCCATGTCCACCCGTCCGCCTCGCCGAAGGCCAGTACGTCGAGGAAGTCGTCGCCGCCTTCGCGGTCGCTCCGCTCCCGCACCTGGTGCAGCAGCAGCCCGTCGGCGACATCCTGGGCATCGGCCCCGTAGCCGAGCGCGACCGCCTCGGGCGTCGGACCCTCGAGGAACTCCAGCACGGTGAAGGGCTCCTGCTCCCGCCATGAGCCGGCGATCCATGCGATGCCGTCCCCAGTCGGGCGCCGGCGGGCGAGGAACTCCTCGAAAGCCGCGGCCTGCTTCGGGCCCATGGAACCCTGGCGGCCGGTGCGTGCCTTCTCCTCCAGCCACGCGAGCTCCTCCACGGAGCGCAGCTCGGCCACCACCAGGTGATCCCGCGCGAACGTCATCCTCACCGCGTCGCTGTGCGGGTACCGCACGTACGGCCCCTGCCGCTGCGGACCGGCGGGAGTCGGGCGGATCGTGCCGGACCACGGCCGCGGTCCACCGCGGACCCGCTGCCCGAAGTGCTCCAGCTCCGCCAGCTCGGCCGACGGCAGCAGCACACCTCTCGGCGCCCCGCCCTCGGTCACCTCCACGCGCGCGCCGCTCTGCTCGACACGCCTGATCAGGTGGGCGAAATCGGCCGTGAGATCGCCCAGTTCAATGCTGTTCATACGCCGGGACCCTACCGGTGCCCGCGTTGCCCGAAGCCTTGGTCACAGCCCGGCCAGCAGGTCCTCGAGCGGAGCCGGCACCCGGTCGGGGGCGAGTGCCTCGACGAGGACGCGGCCGTAATGGATCTTGCGGCCCTTCCTGGTGCCGAGGAAGCGCCGCAACTGCTGCTGCGGAGTGCGGCCCTGCTGCGCAGGCTGGCGCAGGAAGGTCCGCAGGGCGCGCTCGTCGCCCTCTGCCCGGACGAGTTCCGCGACCCGGGCCGTGCCCAGCGCGCGGATGAGCTCGTCCTCCAGATCCGCGGCGCAGACGAAGAACTCCTGCGGTGCCGCACCCGCGCGCTCCCACCCGCGCGCGTAGTGGCGCCGCTCGGCCTCGTCGCACAGCCCGGTCAGCCGCAGGCCCAGGCCGGGCGGCCCGAGAACGGAGGTGAAGCGGCCCACGCTCATCGCACCGCCCATCGGCAGGACGCAGACTCCCTCGGCGGCCAGGTCCCGGCCACGCCCCGCGGCCAGCGCGTCGACCGCCGCCAGGTCGCTGGCTCCTTCCAGGAGGACCGCGGTCCGCACGGACAGCCGCGCGGCCAGCTCGCGGGCGGTGTCACCGGCACCACCGGCCGCCCAGGCGGTCACCGCCTCCCGGAACGCCCCGATGTCAGTCATACGGCGAGTCTCCGCCACCTGCCGCCTCCGCGGCAGGCAATTTCCGCTCGGGGCGGCTCGGAGTCCCCGTGGCCGGCCGGCTCCGCCAGGGCGACCGGGCATTCCGGACACAGGGCGGTCGGCCTGCTCCGGCCGCGGTCCCGGCCGGCTTGGCAGCAGGCCGCGTCGCCCCCGTCGCGCCGCACCGCCCGGGCGGGCGGCGGCACGGCCGACGCAAACCGGCGGCACGGCCGATCCACCCGGCTCACCGCTCGCGTTCGCTCCGGGCGGGCCGAGGGGCGTCCGCTCGTGTGTGGGCACGCAGCCCCTGCAGGTCGAACAGAATGAGCAGTTCGACCGTGCCGCCGTCGGCGCTGCCGAGCCAGTGGGGCCGGGCCGTGTCGAACTCCGCCGCCTCGCCCGGCGCCAGCGTCAGGTCGCGTTCGCCCAGCAGCAGCCGGAGCCGGCCGTCGAGCACATACAGCCACTCGAAACCCTCGTGCGTCTGCGGAGTGGGCTCGAGGGGCTCAGCCCGGGCGGGAATGATCATCTTGAACGCGTGCGTGCCACCCGGCCGCCTGGACAGCGGTACGAGGACCATCCCGAACCGGTGGACCGGCTTCAGATGGATGCGGGGGTCGCCCGTGCGAGGCGCGCCGACCAGATCGTCCAGCGGTACGTCGTAGGCGCGGGTCAGCGGAAGCAGCAGCTCCAGGGTCGCCCGGCGCCGTCCGCTCTCCAGTCGCGACAACGTGCTCTCCGAGACTCCGGTCGCCGCCGCGAGCTCGGCGAGAGTCAGGCCGCGCCGCCGGCGCAGCGCGCGCAGCCGCGGCCCCACGGCGTCGAGCACGTCCTCCTGCGCGGGATCCACGGGGCCATCTTGCCAGACCGGCAAGTTTCCGTGCCGATCGCGCTGAGCGGCGCGAACCTTGCCTGCGTACCGACAGAAGGAGGCTCCATGAACACCCAAGCGGTCGAGTTCTGGGACGGCGTCTACGAGGCCCGTGCCGTCCCCACCGACCCCAGCCCGAACGTGCGTCTCACCGAGACGGTCACCGGCCTGGCGCCCGGCGACGTGCTGGACCTCGGCTGCGGGGACGGCGGTGACGCGCTGTGGCTCGCCCGCCAGGGGTGGCGGGTGACCGCGCTCGACATCTCGGCTGTGGCCGTCCGCCGGCTCGCCGGTCTCGCCCACGCGCAGGGTCTCGCCGACCGGATCACCGCCGAGCGGCACGATCTGGGCGACCCCCTCCCACCCGGCCGGTTCGACCTGATCTGCGCCCACTACCTGCACACCCCTCTCGGCCTGGACCGGGACGCCGTCCTGCGCGCGGCAGCGCACGCGCTGCGCCCCGGTGGACAGCTGCTGATCGTCGACCACGGCTCCACCGCTCCGTGGTCGTGGAACCAGGACCCCGGCCTGCACTACCCGGCCCCGCGCGAGGTCGCCGCCGGCATCGGCCTGGATCCGGAGCTCTGGCCACTGGAGCGGGCCGAAGTGCTGCACCGGACGGCCACCGGCCCCGGCGGACGGACCGCCCAGGTCACCGACCACCTCCTGCTCATCCGCCGCACCGCCTGAACCGGCGCCGCACGAAGGAGATCACCCATGCCCACCGGCTCCCGCCGCCGCGACACCCCACCGCCCCGCACCGGACCCGCAGAGGCCGAGGTGCTGCGCGGATTCCTCGACCACCTCCGCGACGCGGTCGCCGCGAAGGTCGAGGGCGCGCCCGAACCTCAGGTCCGGACAGCGCAGGTACCTTCCGGGACGAATCTGCTCGGCCTGCTCAACCACCTCGTCCTCGTCGAGAGCGCGACGTTTCTCGGCGACCGGGTGGCCGACTGGCAGTCGACCTTCCGCGCTTCGCCGCAGGACAGCGTGGCAGACGTGGTCGCCCGCTACCGGGCCGTGACGGTACGGGCGAACGCCGTCCTCGACGAGTGCCCCGACCTGAGCGCTCCGGTTCCCCGGCCCCGCCCGGGCAGCCCGGCACCCAGTCTGCGCTGGGCGCTCACCCATCTGATCGAGGAGACCGGCCGCCACGCCGGCCACGCGGACATCCTCCGCGAACTGATCGACGGCTCGACCGGACGCTGACCCCCGGACCCTCCCGGACCCGGCCCGCCCCGGCCGGAAGTGGCGGGGCGGCGACCCGGGCCGCCGTCCCGCCGGACAGCGGCGCCCTTCCTCCGCGTCGAGGGCCAGGGCGGGTCCGAGATCACCGGTCCGGCGTTCTCCCCCGACGGGAAGCGGTGGTACTTCTCCAGCCGGCGCGGTGTCGGAGGCCGTTCGTCCGACGGGATCACCTACGAGGTGTCAGGACCCTTCCGGGGGCGCTGAGCGGAGCCCGGCACCGGGGCCGGGCGGGCCGGGCTGCGCGGGGGCCGGAAGCGCTGTGCGTGACCGCTCCGCACGCGCGGCGGCCGGGGGCGCGTCAGCCGACCGCGCGTCGGAAGACCTGCCGCGAACCGCCCTCCGGCCCGGGTTCGGCCACCTCGGCGGGGGTGAAGCCGAGCCGCTCGTAGAAGATCCGGGCCCCACTGGCGACGGCGCCCGGATGGTCGGCACCGAACGTCACCACGTCGATGCTGCCCGGGCCCCGCACGAACCGGCGCACGGCCTCCGCCACCAGCTCGCGGCCCACGCCCGTCCCGCGAGCCGCCTCCGAGACGACCAGCCAGTCGACGTGGTACTCCGGGTGCGTCGGGGCGAACAGCAGGCCGCCGAGGACGTCCGCCTGCGCGGAAACGGACAGCAGCGCCGTGGACCGGTGGATGTGCTCCTCCAGCGCGCGGTGGAAGCCGGGCTCCCGGACCATCGGCCCGAACCAGTGCTCCACTTCCGCCGCCAGCCTCAACAGGTCGGGGAGGTCCGTCCTCCGTGCGGGTCTCACACACACCCGCCCAGTCTCGCAGAAGCCGGCCGCGCCCCGCGGTTGTGCCCCCGGGCTGCCCGCGCCGCACCCGGTACCGGCCCATCCGTGCCCGGGAGGGCGCTGAGTCGGACCATCCGCGGGTGGCGGGCACCGGCACCGGCGACGGAACGCGCTCATTGGTTACCCGCAGGTAATATGGCGTACGCTCTTCCGGGCGCGGGCGCTGGGCCCGCGTCGTCCGCCCCGGCAGACAGCGCGCCGAAACGCCCGCGGCCCGGGCGGTCCGCAGCAGAAGGAAGGACCGGACTTCATGGCCGTCGCGCGTCGGCTCCGCGGAATACTGCTCCCGCTCGCTCTGGCCGCCGGAGCAATCCTCGTGGGGGCCGGGAACGCTCCCGCCCAGGAGCCCGCCTCCCAGGGCACATCGTCCGCCGCTGCACAGCAGCGTCCCACCTGGGCCATCGCCCACCGGGTCCTCACCACGGGCGGGGTGACAGCGTCCCTCCGGCAGGGGGCCAACGCGCTGGAGATCGACGCCACCGCCTGGCGGGACGGCTGGTGGGCGGACCACGACGGCACCCTCACCAGCTACGGCGACTCCATGGCCGCCATGTTCGACCAGGTGGCGCAGGAGCACCGGGCAGGGCGCCAGGTCTCGTTCGTCTGGCTGGACATCAAGAACCCCGACTGGTGCGAGAGCGGCGATCCCGAGTGGCGCCACTGCTCCGTGGCCGCGCTGCGGGACCTGGCCCGCAGCAAACTGGAGAGCCGGGGCATCCGGGTGCTCTACGGGTTCTACGGAAGCGAGGGCGGCGCCGGCTGGCAGGACGCCGTCGGCGACCTGAACGCCAAGGAGGCCATCAGCTACAGCGGCGACTACGCCGAGGTGCGGGACGGCTTCGCCGAGCACGGAGCGGCCGTGTCGAGCAACCAGCGCATCATGGACAAGGGGCTGTTCAGCATGGCGCTGGACTTCGGCAGCATCCAGGAGGAGCTGCGGGCCGGCGGCGCGGCCCGGGACCGCGGTGAACTCGCCCGCACCGTCGGCTGGACCGTGGGAACCGGCGACCGGGAGCGCACGGCCACGCTGCTGGACTCCTCCGGCCCGGGTGCCGCGGTGGACGCGCTGATCTACGGCAACCGCATGTCGTGCTACCCCGACGGCGTCAGCGGTCCGGACGGCTGCGGAACGGACGACAGCGGCGTGCGCACCGCGCTGTCCTACATCAGGGACTATGTGCGCGCGCACCCCGGCACCCGCCGGATGGCCACCCCGCAGGACATCCCCTTCGGCAGCTGACCTCCCGCAGTGCCCCGCGCCGGAGCGCGTCCGATCCGGCCCCCGCCGCCGGACGCGCCCCGGCAGCCCGCCGCGGATGTCCTCGGCGGCGCCGTGCGGCGGGCGCCCGCACGGGAGCGTTCAGATGGCCATCGCCTCCTGGATCCAGCGCCGCACCCGGTAGGGCAGCCACCAGACCATCTCACCGACATCCCCCACCAGCTGCTCGGACCTGAAGTCCTCGAGGATCGCCGCCGGCACCGCCGCGGCGGGCGCCCCGTCCGCCAGCAGCGCGATGGCCTCCTGGTAGTCGGGTTCGTCCACGGTGAAGCGGTGGAGTTCGCCCCACCGCCGGTCCCTGATCTGCACGAATCCCGGCCCCTGCCGCCAGAGGCACTTGCACAGGTAGTGCTCCTCGCGCCAGGTGCGCAGCGTCTGTTCCGGGTCGGGCGGACCGGAGAGGACGAGCGGCGGCTGGAGGTGGTTGAGCGGCCGCCACACGTCGGGTCCGGACGCGAGGCGCAGCTCCCATTCGACGTACACGGCGTGCGCCGTCAACTCCCGTACCAGGCACAGCCTGCGTACCGTGCGGGCCGCGTCCGCGGCGTCCGAGTTCGCGGCGGGGCGCAGGTCGGTGGTGCCGGTCAGCCGGACCCGCCGGGCCCCGGAGCGCCACAGCCGTGCCGCGGCCTCGGAGGGCGGACCGGCCGCCTCCACCTCGCCCAGTGACATGCCGGTCAGACCGGCGGCCTCGAGTTCGTAGTCGCGCCAGGCGGTGACGGTGTCCATGGAGCTCCTCGGTACCGGGTGCGTGCGGATGAGGGTGCGGATGCGGCCGGGCGGGCCCGCGTCAGGGGACCGGGAGGGCGGGGCGCTCTCCCGGATCCTGCGCGGCCGCCGGTTCGGTGGCGGCCGCAGTGCTGCGCATGAACTCCAGCCGCAGCAGGTCCTCGTTGACGGCGGCCGGGGCGAGCTGCACGTACTGCCCTGCGTCGGTGAACACCACGCCCCACTCGAGCCAGCGCTCCAGTAGCTCCCGTATCGCCGGCTCGTCGGCGGCGCCCTCCTGCGGCGGGCCCTCCGCGCCCTCCGACGCGAGCTGACCGGCGACCTTCCGTGCGAGTGCGGCGGGGTGGTGCGGCTGGTCCAGCAGCCGGAAGGCGGCCAGCTCCACCGGCGCTGTCAGCTCCCGCACCCGCCAGTCGAACTTCCGGCGGCGGCTGACCAGCACGATCCGGTCGCCGAGGTCGGTGTGGGTGAGCCTGCTGGCCGGGTACGCCTCGTGCCACGCCTTGATGCCGTCGTTGAGCCGGCCCGCTGTCTCCTCGCCGATCCCGCGCTCCGGTGCCTCGAACACGTAGGCAAGATCGTAGAGTTCGGACTCCGGCAGGTCGTAGGTGAAGCGGTAGTGCACGTCCGGGCGCAGTTTTTCGTAGCCCAGCTCGGGACGGTTGAAGTAGGGGCTGAAGCGCTCGATGGCGATACGGGCCGAGAGGTCGACCGGCGGCATCAGATGCTCCAGCGCCGGGAGCTGTTCGATCACCGGGGTGTAGTCCTCGTCGCGTTCGTGCGGAAAGCCGTGCAGGTAGTTCCAGGAGACGGCCAGGCCGGTCTCGGCGCCGTCGCGCAGCATCCGCACGTTCTGGCAGCCGCTCACCCCCTTGTCCATCAGGTCCAGCACCCGGCTGTTGAGGCTCTCGATGCCCGGCTGGACGTAGATCATCCCCGCGTCGGCGAGCGTCTGGAGCTGGGAGCGGCGCATGTTCGCCTTGATCTCTATGTGCAGCCGCAGATCGTATCCGCTGTCCACGATGCGGGGCAGCACCGTGCGCACGTACCCCATGTCCAGGATGTTGTCGACGACGTACATGTCCAGCACCCGGTGCTTGCGGGCGAGTTCCATGATCTCGTCGTAGAACCGCTCCGGTGCCTTGCTGCGGAACTCCATGAAGGTGCCGTTGAGCCCGCAGAACGTGCAGTGGTGCTTCTCGCCCCACCAGCAGCCCCGGGCGCCCTCCACCACCAGTTTGGGCTCCACCCAGTGCCGGGCCGCGGAGGCGGCGAGCCGCTCGAAGTACCCGGAGTAGTCCGGCGAGGTGATCGCGGCGGGCGGAAGCGGCGAGGTGGCCATCGGATTGGCCACCGAGGTGCCCTCGGCGTCCCGCCAGCACAGGCCCGGTATCGCACGGGGGCTCCCCGAATCGTCGAGAGCGGCGAGCAGCCGTGGGAAGGCGGCCTCCCCCTCGCCGCGCACCACGTAGTCGACGAACGGGAAATTGCGGTGGGCCGCGTGCCCCTGTTCGGCGTCGCAGTTGGCACCGCCCAGCACCGTCGTGATGTGCGGTGCGAGCCGCTTGACGTACTTGGCGGCCGCCAGCGCCGCGGTGTTCTGCTGGAACGTCGAGCAGAATCCCACCACGTCGGGCTCCCGCGCCACGATC
Organism: Streptomyces sp. AA1529; assembly: GCF_000280905.1. Taxonomy (GTDB): domain Bacteria; phylum Actinomycetota; class Actinomycetes; order Streptomycetales; family Streptomycetaceae; genus Streptomyces. Next base: position 35,647 of record NZ_ALAP01000065.1, read on the forward strand.
TCGCGGGCGGTGCGCTCCACGAACTCCGGTGCGAGGCGGTGCAGCTCGTGGCTCATGCGCATCCGGGAGGCGGACAGCTTGCCGCGCAGCGCAGCGGTGAACTCCTCGGTGCGCCACTCCGGATCGTCGTAGAGCGCCGAGGAGAACACCCAGTCGCCGCAGCCGAGGAAGTAGGAGGAGAGCGCGTAGTACTCGTAGTCGCCTTTGCCGAACTCGGTGCGCTCGGTGATCCAGTCGGTGTACTCGAGGTTGGCGTGGTACACCTCCGCGCTGGTGGCGGGCCGGTTCTCGACCGCGCTGCGTTTGAGGATGCCCAGCGCGAGCGAGGGCACGTCGATGGGGGACCAGGGCATGTTGACCAGCAGCACGCGCATGGGCGGACTCCTCGGAACGGCCGCAGTCGGGCGGGACCGGGCGGTGACGGTGGGGAACGGCGGCAGGGCGGCCCGGGGACCGGCCCCGCGGCTGCCGGGGTGGATCCCGGTCCGGCGCCCAGGGCACCGGACCGGGACGCCGGGTCAGATCTCCTCGGTCTCCTCCGCGTTGCGGATCGGAACCGTGATCGTGATGCTGACGCCGGGCTTGCGGTTCTCCTCGTCGTCCTCGAGCGGGTTGTTGTGGATGACGTCCTTCTGCATGGTCATCGCCTCCCTTCGGAGTGTCGGCGGACGGCGCCGGAGGGGTCCGGGGCACCGGCCTGCTGGGCCCCGCGCCGGTCGGAGCGGGGAGCTGCGGAGGTCGTGCGCGCGCCCAGGTGGAGGTGCAGGAACTCCAGGGCACGGCGCAGCGTGGCGACATGGTCGGCGCCGCGGTAGCCGTCGTGGCCGGACTCCAGCCACAGCGACTCGTGCGGTGCTCCCGCGGCGCGCAGCGCCGCCAGGTAGTCGGCGATCTGCTGCGGCGGGCACTTGGCGTCCCGGGCGGCGGCGACCACCAGGACGGGTGCGGTGACGCGGGCCGCGTGAGTGACCGGGGAGCTTCGCGCGTAGCGCTCCGGCACCTCCTGCGGCGTGCCGCCGAACAGCCGCTCGTCCAGGGCGCGCAGGGCGGGCAGACCGGTGCGGTGCGCCGCGGCGAAATCCGCGATGGGCTTGACGGCGACGCCCGCCTGCCACAGCCCGGGCCGCACCCCGAGGGCCAGCAGTGCCAGCGCTCCGCCCCACGAGGTGCCCCAGAGGCCGACGGCGCCCTCCCGGGCCAGGCCGCGGGCCAGCAGATCGGCCCGTACCGCCACCAGGTCGTCGACCTGCGTGAGACCGACCCCGGCGCCGAAGGCGGCCCGCCAGCGCGGCCCGTAGCCGGTGGAGCCGCGGTAGTTCACCCGGGCCGCACCGAGTCCGGAGGCCACCAGCGAGTGCACGGTGCCGTCGTAGGCGTCCCGGTCGTGGTCGGCGGGGCCGCCGTGCAGCAGGAACACCAGGGGCGGAGGCTCCGGACCACTGCGCTCCGGGAGACTGAGCAGGGTGTGCACCGGGCCGTCGGGGCCGGGTGTCCACAGCTCGCTGTGCACGCCGGGCACCCGCTCCGGCAGGGTGCCGAGCACCGGCGGATGTGCCCGGGCCGGGCCCGCCGCCGTGGTGCACAGCCGCGGCGGGGTGGCGCTGTCCGTCCATACGTAGTGGATTCCTCCGCCGTGGCGCGGGGCGGCGTCCGGGATGCTGCCGGGCGGGGTGGCCGTCGTGCGCAGGGTGCGCCGGTCCAGGTCGGCGGTGTGCAGCAGGCTGCGTCCGTGCCGGTCCTGCCGGACCAGGACCTTGCGTGCGTCGGGGTACCAGACGGCGTCGATCTCGGTGTCGAAGGCGCACCAGGCGTGTTCGCGGAGTCCGTGCCGGGCGTCCCAGGTGGCGAGCCGGTACCGGTCGGAGTGCTCGGTGACCAGCAGGAGTTCGGCCGGTTCCGTCGCCGGCGCGAAGCCGCGCGCCCAGACCCGGGCCGCGGCTGTTGCCCGCGCCTCCTTCTTCGTCCCCGTCTCCTGGGGCGTGGGCGCGGCGGCGCCTCGGCCGCCGGCGGCCAGGTGCGGCAGGTCGCCGCCCCCGAACCTGGCGACGGTGCGTCCGTCGGGGGTCAGCAGGGTCACCGCGCCGACGTCGTGCGGCGGTCCGGCCACGGCCAGCAGTGCGCCGTCGGGGGAGAGCCCGGCCAGCCGCCACGGGCCCGCGGCCCGGTGGACCTCGCGGGCCGGGCCGCCCCGGCGTCCGAGCCACACGGTCAGCCCGGCGGGGCTGCCGACGCCCGCGGCGACCTGCCCTGCGGCGTTCATCGCCAGCCCGCGCGGGGTGCCCGCGGGCGCCGGCGGCAGGCCCGCCGTGTCCGGGCCACCGTCGAAGTCCTGGACCTGCCAGACGCCGCGTCCCTCCAGGTCCTCGTCGAACCACCACACGGCCCCGTCCCGGTCCAGGGCGCCGTGCAGGGTCCCGTGCGGCCGGTCGGTGACCTGGCGGGTGCGTCCGGTGGCGGCGTCGTGCGCGAACACCTCGCAGCGTCCCCCGGCGTCGGCGGTCAGGACCATCCGGTCCGGGTCCGCCGGGCAGACCTCCGGGATGACGGGGCGGTAGACGCGGTAGCCGCGTTCCTTCTCCGCCGCGCCGGACCCGGTGCCGGCCGCACGCGTGCCGCCGGACCGGGTGCCGGGTCCGGGTACGTCGGCTTCCGTTCCGCCGCGCGTCATACGGTCTCCTTCCGCAGTACCGCGGGGGCACGCGCCGTGCACCACAGGGAGAGCAGGACCAGGGCCGCGCAGCAGCACAGCGCGGTGCGGCCGGTGCCCCCGGTTCCGGCGAGTCCGCCCGCGGCCAGTGGCCCCGCGGCGGCCGCCAGTCCGGTGGCGGTCGCGAGCACCGTCCCGGTGCGGGACTGCAGCTGCTGCGGGGTCACCTCGAGCGCGCGGGACTGCAGGACGACGGCCGCGGCCGGGAGCAGCAGCGAGATCGCGCCGAACAGCAGCGCGTACGCCCAGATCCGGGTGGTCAGCGCGAGTCCGAGGGTGGGAGCCACCATCAGCCAGGACACGATGATCACCAGACGGGCACCCGGCAGCGCGCGGGCCAGCCGGGGCGCGAGCAGCGCGCCGGCCAGCCCGGCGGCGCCGGCCACCGCGAGCACCGCACCGACCGGCCCGCCGCCCGCACCCGAGTCCCGCAGGGTGAAGATCGTGCCGTAGGAGAGGGCTGCCAGCAGCAGGCTCATCGCGGTCGACCAGAGCACGACGAAGCGCAGGAACGGCTCCCGGCGCACGAACCCCGCTCCCGCTCCGAGTTCCCGCAGGAAGCTCCGGCCGGCCGCGGCGAGCCCGGCCCCGGACACGGTGGGGGAGCCGGACTCGGCCGGGCCGTCCCGGCGCGGGCGCAGGTCGGCGCGCATCGCCGCCACGCAGAGCGCGGAGGCCAGATAGGAGAGGGCGTCGGCGAGGAACGGCAGCCAGCGGCCGAGCTGGAAGAGGGCGCCGCCGAGGGCCGGTCCCACCACGAGCCCGGCCTGCTCACCGGCCTGCAGCCGGGAGACGGCCCGGGGGTAGCGGTCGGGCGGCACGAGAACCGCCACCGTGCCGGCCGACGCCGCCTCCTGGCAGGAGGTCGCGGTCCGCTCCACGACCACCGCGGCGCAGAGCTGCCACAGCGGTGGATCGCCGGCCAGGGCGCCGACGGCGACCCAGGTCATCGCCCCGGCCGAGACCAGGGCGGCGGAGACCAGCACCCTCTTGCGCGCGCCGTGGTCGGCGAGGACGGCGGCGAACGGCGCCGCGAGGATGCCGCAGCCGGCGGACACACCGGCCACCGTGCCGACGACGGCGGGTGAGGTGCCGAGGGCCAGCAGCAGCAGCGGAAGAGCCAGACCGGAGGTCTGGGTGCCGAGCGCGTCCGCGGTGTTGGCCCACCAGAAGCGGCGGAAGTCCCCGTCCGCCGCGGCGCCCGGAGCAGTCGCCCGCCATCCGGGGCGGGCGGTGTCCGGGCTCAACGCGCCGTGGGCGTGCGCCGATCCGGCGAGGGAGATGCGGAAGGTGCGGGAGGGTGGAGTAAGCAGCCTCTGCCGTGGTGCGCCATGGAACGTTCCCCCGGTTCACGAGCCGAAATCGCGTGAAGGTTTCGTGCCTTTCCCGTGCGCACCCTGAGAAATATCAGCCGCTGTCAAGGTTGCGCAATACATGGGACGCGCACCCGTCCGATGTATTTCCGCGTCCCGCGCGGACCGTTCGGCGGCCTCGGCCGGCCGTGCGCCGGGCACCGTCGCGGTCGGCCGGCGCCGGCCCGACGGGTGCACGCTGCTCAACCGGCCGCCGGGGTGAGGACGGTGCGGTCGAACGGTCCGCCGTGCGCGGCGGCGTACGAGACGGCCTCGTTGACGGCGTCGAGGGGGAAGGTGCGGAGGCGTTCGGCGCCGAGGCCGAGCGTGCCGGAGGCGAGGATGCGGATCAGGCCGGGAAGCGTCGAGCGCGGGTACATCCACTGCCCGCGCACGGTGACCGAGTTGCGCATGAGCCACGGGTAGGGGAGGGCGAGATCCGCGCCGCCGAGCATGCCGACGCCGCCCATGAGGACGATGCGCCCGTACTCGCGGACGGTCATGGCCGCGGCCCGGGTCGCCGCCGCCGGTGCGGCGGGCGGGAGCAGGTCGATCGCCATGTCGATCGGGCCCGCGGCCGCCGCCGACGGCGCAGCGGTGTCGGCGGCCCGGTCCCCGGTCAGCTCGACCGGGCGGACCCGCGCACCGAACCGCTCGGCGAGCAGGCCGAGCACTGCCCGGTCGCGGCCCGGGGCGATCACGCGGCCGGCGCCCATGGCGAGTGCCGCGGCCGCGGCCGCGCTGCCGAGGTTGCCGGTGGCTCCGCTGACGAGCAGGGTCTCGCCGGCTTCGAGCCCGCCTGCCCGCAGCCCTCCGTAGGGGATGGCGTAGATGCCGAGGGAGGCCCAGCGTGCCGGATCCTCCTCCGCCTCCGGCGGCAGCGGGAAGACGTTCTCCGTGGGGAGCCGCATGCGTTCGGCGAACGCCCCGTCGTGCAGGTACCGGGCGAGTCCGGCGCCGCCCTCGCCGCGGGAACTCCACCCCTGCAGCGCGATGTCGGGCGTCAGCGCGTCGTCGCGGGAGCGGACCGTGCAGTCGCACCACACCAGGTCCCCGACGCGCAGCCGGGTCGCGTCCGGACCGAGGGTGACGACCCGGCCCACACCGCCCGTGCCCGGGACGACCGGGGGTTCGAGCGGGTACTTCCGCCCGCCGCTGAACACCTCGGCGGCGTAGGGCGGGACACCGGCTGCGCACACCTCGACCAGCACCTCGCCGCCGCCCGCCCGGGGGTCGGGTACCTCCTGCACGGTGAGCGGGGCACCGAACGCCGTCAGGGTTGCCGCTCGCATCTGTCCGCCTCCTGGAACGTGTCTGGTGATCGGATGTCCGAGGCTAGGTGGCCAGGAGGTATGCGCAAAGCGACGATGTCGCATGTGTGATATGCGTTGTACGCATGGACATCTCCAGTACGGCCCTCCGGGTGCTGCGGCAGGTCGCCGAGTCCGGGAGCTTCACCGCGGCTGCCTCCCTGCTCGGCTACACCCAGTCGGCGGTGTCCCGGCAGGCCGCCGCCCTCGAACGGAGCGCGGGCGCCACGTTGTTCGAGCGCCGCCCCGACGGGGTGCGGCTCACACCCGCCGGGTTGACCCTGCTGCGGCACGCGCGCACGATCCTCGATTCCGTCGCGGCGGCCGAGCACGAACTGGCCGGGCCCGCCGCACGGACCGAACTGGTGCGGCTGGGGGTCTTCCCCGCGGCCGGGGCGGTGATCCTGCCGGAAGTGCTCTCGCGGCTCGCGGCGACCGGATCCCACCTGGCGGTGACGACCCGCGAGGGCACCACGCCCGGGCTGATCCGGGCTCTGCGGGCGGGCTCGGTCGATGTCGCCCTGCTGACCTCGCGCCCGCCGCACCGGCCCTCGGACGGCGAGTCCCCCAGGCTGCACATCGAACCGGTCGAGGAGACCGAACTGCTCGTGGGTGTGCCGGGGACCGGCTCGTTCGCCGGCCGCACCGCGGTGCACGTGGACGAGCTGCTCGACGCTCCCTGGATCGCCACCCCGTCGTCGGGCGAGGAGCCCCTGCTCGGCGTCTGGCCCGGGTTGCCCGGGCGGCCGCGTATCGTCCACACCACGGGCGACTGGCTGACGAAACTGCAGCTGGTCGGCGGCGGTTTCGGCGTGACGACGGTGCCCTCCCGCATGTCGCCGCTGCTGCCGCAGGGCGTGAGTCCGCTGCGGGTGGAGGGAGCGCCCGCCGAGGTCCGCCGGATCCTCCTGGCGCGGCTGCCCGGCAGGCCCTCGCCCGGGGTCGCGGCCGTCATCGACGCGGTCACCTCGACGGCCTGACACATCGGGGCGCCGCTCGCCGCTCGCCGCTCGCCGTGCGTCGGCGGTCCGGACCGCCGAGGAGTGCGGGTCCTCGGGGGCACTCGCTCCGCATGCGCCCCCGAGGGGGAGGGGTGCGCTGTCCCCGACGGCAGGTCAGCGGACGCCGTGCCGGTGCGGCGGAGTCCGCCGGGCCGGCTGTGGGGCGAGCGGCGCGGCGGCGTCCCCGGTGCGGCCCGGGCCGCCGCGGCCGGCCCGGTCGGGAAGCGGCAGTCCGTGCCGGATCGCGTGGCCGGTGTCGATCCCGGTGGCGATGTCGCGTGCGAGGAGCAGGAGTCGGTGCAGTGCCGTGCGCATGGGGTTCTCCTTGCCGTCGGAGGGGAGGTCTCAGAGGGAAGCCGTGGGTTGCCCGTTCGGTGTCGGCGCCGGAGCGTCGCTCCGGGCGCGGACCGGTGCCGGGGGCGCGGCCCGTCGGCCGCGGTGGACGACGACGACGGCCGCGAGGCAGACGGCCAGACCGAGGGCGGTCCGCACACCGAAGTGCTCGCCGAACATGATCGCGCCCCAGACCGCGGTGACCGGGGCCATGAGGAACATCAGCGTGTTGACCTTCGTGACGCCGGAGCGGCGCAGGATGAGCCAGTACAGGCCGTAGCCGCCGAAGGTGGAGAGCACGACCAGCCAGGCGACCGCCTTCCAGAAGGCGGGTTCGGCAGGTGGCGTCGCCGAGCCCGCTGCCAGGGCCAGGGCGGTGAAGATGACCGCGCTGGTGGCGCAGTGCACGGCCAGCGGCACCTCGGGGGAGATGTCCGTACGGGAGCGGCCCTCCAGGAAGGTGGCCGCCACCAGCGACAGCATGCCGAGGAACGGTATGAGATAGGCCCACCAGGCCACCTCGGCGGCCGTGGCGGCGTCGGCGGTGGTGACGATCACGACCCCGGCGAGTCCCAGCCCCAGCCCCAGCCACTGCCGGCGGGAGACGTACTGGCGCAGCAGCGGCCCCGCCAGTGCTCCGGCGACCAGGGGCTGCACACCGTCGATCAGGGCGGTGGTGCCACTGGAGACGCCCAGTTGGATCGCCCAGAAGACGGTGAGCAGATAGCCGCTCTGGGAGAGCGTGCCGATCAGTGCCTGGCGGAGGAGGACCCGCGGCGGGACACCCCGCCAGGAGGCCCGTGCTGCGGTGGCGGCCAGAAGGGCGAGCGCGAGCGGCAGGAACCGCCACATCAGGATCGTCACCGCGGGCGCGCTGCCCGCCCCCAGCTTCGCCCCGATGAACCCGGAGCTCCAGCAGACCACGAAGGCGACGGCTAGCAGGAAGTTCACACCTCACCCCACTGTTCGACTAAACAGATCGGTTTACTCGCCTCACTATACAGATCTGTTTAGTCTGGGGAAGGGTGAGATCGGCCGAGTCGGCAGGGGCCCGGCCGTCACCGCAGACTCAGCCCCTCTGCTGCCGCGCGGGCTGCCGGACCGCGCCGGGCCGGAAGCCGCCGGGAACCGCCGCTGGTCGGCCAGGACCCCTTCCGCGAACAGCCGGCGAGGGGCGAGGAGCGCGGTGAGCACGAGCTTGGGGCCCGGCCCTCTGCCGCCGCCCGAACTGCGGCCCGGGCCCGGCGCCCGGGCCAGGGACGTCGCCGCCCGGTGCTGGGCGGCGCTGCACGAACGGGCACCCCGCGACTCCCGCGCGGCCGTCCTCCGCGTCTCCGCCGGCATCACCCGCGGGTCCGCGGAACGGACCCGGCGCTGAGCGCGCCCGGCGGACCCTGCGGCCGGAGCGGCTATGCTCCCGCCGTGGACGACATCGCCCCCGGCATACGCATCAGGCCCGGAGACCCGGCCGACGCCCCGGCTGTCCTGGACCTGCTCGACGCCGCGGTGGCCTGGATGAACGCCCGCGGCAACACCCAGCAGTGGGGCACGACTCCGTACTCCCGCAAGCCCGGCGGAGTGGCGCGGGTGGAGGGGTACCTGAGCGGGAACAGCCCCTGGATCGCCGAGTTGGACGGCGCACCCGCCGGGGCGCTGGTACTCGACTCCGGCCCCAGCCCGCAACTGCCCGTCGGACCGGCCGGAGAACCAGAGCGGTACGTCCGGCTGCTGGTCTCCGACCGACGGCACGCCGGCCGGGGCATCGGCGCCGCGCTGCTGGACCATGCCGCCGGAGAGACCCTGCGGGCCGGAGTGCGGTTGCTGCGGGTCGACTGCTGGGCGGGCGGGGGCGGCGAACTCGTCGCCTTCTACGAACGCAACGGATTCACCTTGGCCGAGCGATTCCTGCACGGGGACTGGCCGGGAGCGGTGCTCGCCCGCCGGGTGGGCTGAGAGGTCCGCCGGGCGGGCCGACAGGGCGGGGCAGGGCCGCTGTGCTTCCTGCTCTTCCCCGGGGAACCGCTCACCGCCGTGCGACGGGCCGCCTGCACCTCCGGTGACTCCGACTCACTCGCCTGCTTGACCGGCGCCTTCGCCGGCGCGTATCCGGGCGCGGATGCCTGGCCGGACGCCTGGCCGGACGCCTGGACGGAACGGATCGAGTACGGCGACGAGTTGGTGGGCCTCGGACGTCTCCGGGACGCGGGGTGAATCCGCTCAGGACTGCGGGCCGGGCGGGGGAGGCGGGCCCGGGTGCGGGTCGAACGGAGGCGGACCCGGGTGGCCCGGGTACGGCTGCGGGCCCGGCATGGTGAGCCGGCGGCGGTGGCGTCCCCGGCGGACCGCGGTGACGACGCTGATGGTCACGGCCGAGGCGACCGCGGCGAGGAACAGCCCGATCGCGGCGAGGACGGAGCCCACCGCGGTTCCCACGCGGGGCTCGTCCCCCAGAGCGAACTCGGTCTGCCGATCCGAGGTGCACGTGAGGGTGTAGTCGCCGCTGCTGCCCGGCTTCACCTCGAAGACGCGCTCCCAGGTGCGGGACCCGCGGGTGATCCGGAACGTGCTGTCCGGCTGTTCCATGGACCCGGACCGCAGCTGCGGAATCCGGCAGTCGACCCGGCCCCGCCCGGAAACGGAGGCGTAGATCGCCTTGGTCTCGCCCGCGGTGAACCGGAAGGTCCGCGAACCGCCGCTGGGGAAACTGTGGTCGGTGTCGATCGAGTTCACCGTGTCCCGCACCGTCAGCACGACGACGGCGGTACCGCTGGCGGCCAGCACGAGCGCCAGCACCGCGGCGACCACGTACCAGAGGCGGCGGGGCCGCAGCTCCTTCGCCGGGATGTTCCGCGGCGGGGGGCCGCCGTACGCTGCTCCTCCAGGGTTACCTATAGCCACGGTCCCGCATGGTATCGCCACGGGTGCCGACGCCAGGGGCGGCCGACAGCACCTCCCCGTGCGCCGCAGCCGCTGTCGGGATCCGCCGCGCGGCCCTCTCCCCGCCGGCCGGAATGGGGCGCGGCCGGCGCCGCGGCGGAAGTGCCGGTCAGGCAGCGGCCCGACGCGGTTGCCGCCGCTCGTCGGCCGTGAGCCCGCGGAGGGTCCACAATCCGTACAGCGCGAGCAGTGGTTTGACGACCAGCCACTCGCCGGGGCGGTAATCGTCGGCGCGCACGAGCCGCTCGGCGAGGTCGGGGCGCTGCCGCCGCAGATACGCGCGGGCCTTGAGCGCGTGTGCGGGCTGGGAGACGATCCTGATGCGGTCGGCGTTCTCCAGCAGCGGGAGCACGTTGGCGATGTTCTCCCACGTGGTGGCGCTCCGTTCCTCAAGGAGCACCCTGCCTTCGAAGCCGAGCACCGACCGCGCGTAGGCGGCCATCAGCCGGGCCTCCGGCACGCCGCTGCCGACCGGACCCCCGCTGAAGATCAGGCCGGTCCCGCTCTCGGGACCGGCGCCGAGGGAGCGGATCCCCGCACGCACCCGCCAGCGGTTGACGACGTTGGCCCCGGCCCGCGGGTTCCGGTAGCCCAGCACGACCACAGTCGCGGCAGCGGCCCCTCCGTCGGGCACGAGAGCGCGGGACCAGCGCCGGTTCAACCACTCGCCCCAGGCCAGGGCGACGGCGGTCCCGGCCAGGGTCAGTCCCGTCCCGCGCTGCATCCCAGAGACTCTAGGGTGCCGCCACCCGGAGGGGCAAAGGCTCAGTCGCGCAGCAGCCCGCGGCTTCTGCCGGGACTTCGAAGGTTCCTCCCGAGCGGGCGGAGGAGCCGTATCCAGCCGCCGCCGTGCCCGTCCGCGCGTTCGGCCGGAGGCGGGGCGCGGCAGGGCCGCGGAGCCGTGACCCGAAACGCCTCGCCCGCGACGGCGGAAGGGGCTGCCGTTCGGCGGGCCTGCCGGGCGAGTCGGTACGCGTCCGCCTCCCGCCGCAGCTCATGCCGGCGGATCCGGTGCTGCCCTTCGACGTGCATGCCGCTCACGACTGCTGCCGCTGTGCCAGGACGTCGGCGACCACGCAGCTCACGTTGTCGGGGCCGCCGGCCTCGTTGGCGAGAGCGACGAGTTCCCGGACCGCCTCCTCGGGCCGCGGGCTCCGGGCGAGCACTCGGCCGACGTCCGCTTCCGGAACGACGGCTGACAGCCCGTCCGAACAGAGCAGATACCGGTCTCCCGCCCGGACGTCGTGCAGCCGCAGGTCGGGAAGGACGTCGTCGGCTCCTCGGCCCAGCGCTCGCAGCAGCAGCGACCGTTGCGGGTGGGAGGCTGCCTCCTCCGGACTGAGCCGTCCCTCGTCGACCATCGACTGCACCACGGTGTGGTCGTGCGTGATCTGGAACAGCTCCCCGCCGCGCAGGAGGTGGACGCGGGAGTCGCCGATGTGCACGAGCCCCAGTTGCGAGCCGGTCCACAGCATCGCGGTGAGTGTCGTGCCCGCCTCCTCGTCGGGCCGGGCGCCGGCGCCGGCCGTGCCGCACACGGCCTGCCGGGCACGGTCGACGGCGTCCTCCAGGGCGTTGAGGAGGTCCCCGGCCGGGATGCTGTCGGTCTCCAGGTACTTCAGCGCGTCGACGGCGGCGGAGCTCGCGGGGGCTCCCGCTGCGCCGAAGCCGTCGGCGACGGCCAGCAGCCGGGATCCGGCATAGGCGGTGTCCTGGTTGCCCTCGCGGACCAGTCCCGGATCGGAGAGTGCGGCGTAGCGGATTTCCAGGGGGCGGGTGGTCGGAGTCATGGCGGGGTCCTTCCTGGCGAGGCTGTCGATGAGGAAGGTGGCCAGATCGCGCCGTGCCGCGGTGTCGGCTTCGACCTGCGCCCAGAAGGCGCGGACCTCCCGGGCCGCGGAGCCGGCGTCCAGTGCGCAGACCCGCTGGATGCGGGCCAGGGGCATCCCCAGCCGCCGGAGCCAGGCGACGAGCCGGGCCCGGTCCAGTTGCTCGGGCGCGTAGTGGCGGTAGCCGGTCACCGGGTCGACGCGAGCGGGGGTCAGCAGGCCGAGCTCGTCGTAGAGCCGCAGTGCCTTCGGCGACAGCCGGGACGCCTTCGCGAACGCTCCGATGGTCAGCAGGCCCATGCCA
>NZ_ALAP01000066.1 GCF_000280905.1 Streptomyces sp. AA1529
TCCGGCGACTGCGGGCGGCGCGGGGGGTTCGGCGGCGACGATCCCGGGGTCGGCGGCGGGCTGTCCGCCCGTCCCGTGCTGCGCCCCGGGCTGCCGCGGGTGTTCCGGCGGGGCGGGTGACGCGGCGTCCGGGTCTCCGGGGTGCCGCGGCTCGGCGTCGGGTGCACCGGCGGGTCCGTCCGCGGTGGGGGCGCTGGGGAACCGGTACGCGGGGGCGTCCGGCGCGCCCGGGAAGGGGCGGTCGGCGCCGCCCGGTTCGGGTGCGGGCGGCGGTGCGGGGGGGACGTCCGGGTGCGGCGCGTGCCCGGCGGCGGGCGCCGCGGAGTCCCAGTGGGGGGCCGATGTCGGCGAGGAGGGCGTCCAGGCGGGCGCGGGCGCCTCCGGGGCCGCGGAAGCGGAGGCCGCGGGAACGTGCGGGCCCGGCGCGGGCGCACCGGGATCCGGGTAACCGGGCGCGGCCGGCTCGGGGTTGCCGTCCGGCGCCGCGGCGGGTGCCACACCGGGGCCGAGGGGACGGCGGCCGGTACGGGCCTCGTGCGAGCCGGCGAGCGCCGCTGCAGCGCCCTGGCCGAGCCCGGCCGAGCCGTCGGCCGCGGGCGGGTGCGGCGCCTCCTGCGGGTGGGGGCCGGGCCCGCCGAGTGTGCCGTGGCCGGGTTCGGGTGCCGCGGCGTACTGCGCGGCCCGGGCGTCGGCGCCGGGGTCCTGCGGTCCGGGGCCCGGGGCGCCCGGCTCGCTCCCGGGTGCGAACGGCAGCACCCAGTGCTGCCCGGCGGCCGGATCGGCGCCGGGGTCCGGGGCTGTGCCGTCCGCCGGGTGCTGCGAGGGGTCGATGGGCGGCGGGTGCTGCGAGGGGTCGATGGGCGGCGGGGTGTAGCCGCCCTGCCCGGTGCCGGGCGCGGCCAGCGGTGCGGCTTCGGCGAGCTCGCCGAAGCCGCCGCTGGGCAGCTGCACGAAGGCGGTGGCGTCCGCGTCGTACTCGCCGCCGCCCCAACTCCTGGGCACGTGCTGCCCGTGCTCCGCCTGCGGCGCGTACGGGTCGGGCTCCGGCTGCCGGCCGTACGGGTCGGGTGCGGCGCCCTGCGCGGCCCAGGGATCGCCGCCGTACTGTGCGGCGCCGCCCGCGCCGTTGCCGTACTCGTCCGTGTCCGTGTGCGCGTTCACATGTCCGTGCGGCTCCGCACCCGCGTGCGGTCCCGCGCCCCCGTTCCGGTGTCCGTTCCCGTTGCCCTGTGGTGCCTGTGGTGTGCCGCTCATGCGAGAGCCCTCCCGAGTCCCCGGCGGGCCAGTGTCGCCACGGTACGCCGCAAGTGCAGCGCCGCGGGCGGAAGCTGGGGGGCGGGCCCCGGGTTGTCCTCGGGGCCCGCCGGAAGCGGGTCGGGGATGCAGGCCATCGCGACGTATTCGCCGAAGGCGGTCAGCGCCTCGGGGGCCAGCGAGCGGTCGCCGTCCCAGTCGATGAGGGTGGCGATCCACTGCTCGGCCTCCAGCGGCCGCAGCGGCATCGGTGCGACGGCGCCGACCGCGCACCGCACTCCGCGCCGCATCGGGTCGAGGACGACGGCGACGGAGGCCAGTGCGCGGCTGGGCCCGGTCCGGCTGGTGGCCTTGAGGAAGGTCTGCGGGGCGTGCAGCAGCGGGACCTTCACATAGCCGACGACCTCGCTGGGCCGCAGGATGTCCATTCCGGCGAGCAGATGGCTGACCGGGAGTTCGCGGTGTGCGCCCTCCGGGCCCGCGATGGAGAGGGTGGCCTCCAGCGCGGCCAGCACGGGCAGCGCGTCCCCGGTGGGCGAGGCGCTGACGATGTTGCCGCCGAGCGTCCCCGCGTTCCGGATCTGCGGGGGTCCGGCGGCCCGGGCCGCGGCGGCGAGGGCGGGGATGAGGGCGGCGAAGTCGGGGCGGCCCATGCGTGCGTGGGTGAGTCCGGCGCCGAGCACGGCGTGCCCGTCCTGGTAGGACCAGCCGCGGATCTCGCTGATCCGGCCGAGTCCGACCAGTGCGGCGGGGCGGAGGTGGCCGGAGTTGACGTCGGCCATCAGGTCGGTGCCCCCGGCGACCGGTACGGCGGCGGGTACGGCGGAGAGCGCCGAGACGGCCTCCTCCAGGGTGGCGGGCAGCATGACGGCAGGGGGCACAGCCTGCGCGGCTCGTTCGCCGTCTGGTGCATGCCGTACGTGCGTGCTCACCTTGCTGCCCCTTCCCCGACATACCGGGCTCCCGGCTGCACTGCCGTACGGTACGTGCTCACAGCCCGGACGAGGCAACTCTGGCACATCTCGGCCCGCGCCTGGCACGAGGGCCGGGGATGGGCACTTTCGCACCGTTTGACCCGTGTCGGCCGTGGAATGACGGTGCCGGCGGGGACATCCGGGAAATCGGCGATATCCGGGAATCCGAGGAATCCGGGGAAACCGGCGCATTCGGCGAAACCGGCGAACGGGGAGCCGCGGGCCGCCTGTTCACTCCAGGGGGCGCCCCGGAATCCCGGGCCGCCGCTGCCAGGGCCGGGGCCCGGCGGCGGGACGGTAGTCGACCCCGCAGGCGTCGAGGCGGGCGAGGTGCGCCTCCGCCAGGCGCGCCGCGAAATCGTCCCAGGCGTGGCCCGGTCCGGACCAGGCCAGCTCGGCGACGGCGGCCAGCCGCGGGAACATCTGGTAGTCCAGCCGCTGGACGCTTTCGGCGCACTCGGTCCACATGTTGGCCTGCACCCCCAGCACCCGCTCCGCGTGCCCCTCCCGCTCCAGCTCGGCGGGCACCGGCTGCATCTCGTACACGTCGCGCAGTGTGGACACGTACCCCAGCGGCACGGGCTCGTCCTCGCCCGGCGCCTGCCTCCGGTCGAGGTACAGCTCGTGCTCGGGGCACATCACCACATCGTGGCCGGCGCGCGCCGCGGCGACGCCCCCCTCGTACCCCCGCCAGGAGGAGACGACCGCTCCCGGGGTGAGCCCGTCCCGCAGCGTGCCGCCCTGGAGGATCTCGTCCCAGCCGGTCATCCGGCGACCGCGGGCGGCGAGCCAGCGGTCGAAGTGCCGCACCATCCACGCCTGGAGGGCGTCCTCGTCGCGCAGCCCCTCGCGGGCGATGCGCTCCTGTGCGACGGCCGACTCCCGCCACTGGTCCTTGGGCGTCTCGTCACCGCCGATGTGCACGAACGGGGACGGGAAGACCTCCAGCACCTCCTCCAGCACCTCTTCGTAGAAGCGCAGCACCTCGTCCGTGGGAGCCAGCAGGTGCGGGCTGACGCCCCAGTCGGTCCACACCTGCGCGCCGCCGTCCGCCGAGCCGAGTTCCGGGTACGCCGCGATGGCGGCCTGCGAGTGCCCGGGCAGTTCGATCTCGGGCACGACGGTGATGTGCCGCTCCGCCGCGTACGCGACGATCTCGCGCAGGTCGTCCTGGGTGTAGTGGCCGCCGTGCGGGCGTTCGTCCCACAGCGGCGAGGCGCGGTGGCCGACGCGGGTGCGGGAGCGCCAGCCACCGACCTCGGTCAGCCGCGGGTGGCGGCGGATCTCCATCCGCCACCCCTGGTCGTCGGTCAGATGGAGGTGCAGGACGTTCAGCTTGTGCAGCGCGAGCAGATCGAGAGTGCGCAGTACGCCGTCCTTGGGCACGAAGTGCCGGGCCGTGTCGAGCAGCAGCCCGCGCCAGCCGAACCGCGGGGCGTCCTCGGCGGCGCCGGCCGGCACCTCCCAGGAGCCGGCGGTCGCGGCCCGGCGGAACGCCGCGGGCGGCAGCAGCTGGCGCAGTGTCTGCACCCCGCGGAACACCCCTGCGGCGTCCCCGCCCGCCACGAGCACCCGGTCGGCGGTGACGTGCAGCAGGTAGGACTCGGGGGCGCGTCCGGGATCGATGCGCAACTCGACAGTATTCTCGGGGTGCTCGGGGTGCTCCTGCGTCCCGGGGGCTTCCGGCGTCCCGGCGCCCTCGCACCAGGGCAGCGCGGCGAGGCCGCGCAGCCAGCGGGCGGCGCCACGCGCCCCCGGGCCGGCGACGAGCGCGGTACCGCTCCCCCACACGAAGGGCGGTCCGTCGTCCTGCCGCACCTCGCGCGCACGCGGGACGAGCCCCGCCCAGCCGGTGGCCGACATGTTCGGTCCTCCTTATTTCACGGCCCCGCCGAGCCCGGAGACCAGGCGGCGGTGCACGCAGACGAAAAAGACGAGCACGGGCACGGTCATCACCGTGGAGGCGGCCATCACACCGCCCCAGTCGGGAGTTTCGGTGTCGAAGAAGACGAGCAGCGCCATCGGCAGGGTCGAGTTCTCCGTGGCGCTGATGATGAACGACTTGGCGAACAGGAAGTCGTTCCAGGTGGAGATGAAGGAGAAGACGCTCGTGGCGACCAGTCCGGGCAGGACCAGCGGGAAGAGTATCTGCCACAGAAAGCGCGTCCGGCTGGCTCCGTCGATGAACGCCTGCTCCTCCAGGGCCTCGGGAACGGCCTTCACGAATCCGCGCAGCATCCAGATGGCGAACGGCAGCGAGAAGGCCAGGTGCGGAAGGACCAGGGAGAGGAGGGTGTTGAGTGCCCCGATGTCCCGCATGAGGAAGAACAGCGGAATCGTCAGCGCTTCGACCGGCACCATCTGCGCGGTGAGGATGAGGATGAGCAGCGTGGTGCGCAGCCGGAACCGGAAACGGGCGACGGCGGTGGCGGCGAGGAAGGCGAGCAGGGCCGAGGCGACCACCACCGTGCCCGCCACCAGCAGGCTGTTGAGGAAGTAGCGGCCGAAATCCTCCTGTGCGAAGACGCGGCGGAACGCGTCGAGGGACGGCGAGAGCGTCCAGGGAACGGGCCGGTCGGAGCGGATCTCCCCGGCCGGTTTGAACGCGGAGAGCACCATCCAGTACAGCGGGAATGCGACCGCCGCGGCGATGAGCACGGCGGCGCCGTCGGCCGCGTAACGCCACGGCCGCCGCGCCCGGGCGCGTGCTCCCGGTCTCGTGCTCATATCTCCTCCCCGTTCCTGCGGAGCAACTTCAGATAGACCAGCGTGACCGCGAGCAGAATCAACAGCATGACGACGCCGATTGCCGAGCCGAGGCTGTACTCGGCCGAGGCGAACGCCTTTTGGTAGGCATAGACGTTCAGCACCAGGTTCTGCCCGGCGATACCGCCTCCGTCGGTCATCACATAGATCTGGGTGAAGACCTTGAAGTCCCAGATGACCGACTGGATGGTCACCACAATCAGTACCGGGCGCAGCATCGGCGCCAGCACGCTGCGCCAGGTCCGCCACACCCCGGCACCGTCCAGTGCGGCGGCCTCCAGCACCTCGCCGGGCACGGCCCGGATACCCGCGTACGTCACCACCATCACCAGCGGGAACGAGCACCACACCACCTCCAGGAGGACGAGCGTGAACGCGCTGTACCGCCCGTACGTCCAGGAGTGGTCGCCCAGCCCCAGCAGCCGGTTGACGGGACCGAAGTCGGGGTCGAAGAGGAACACCCACACGGTGGAACCGGTGATCGCGGGGGTGGCCCAGGCACCGAGGGCCGCGAGCATCAGCAGCAGCCGGGGCAGCGCCCGGATCCGGGTGAGCAGCACGGCCAGCCCGCAGCCGACCGCCACGGTGCCCAGCACGCAGCAGCCCGCGAACACCACCGTCGCCAGCAGCACATCCCAGAACTGCGCGTCGCCCAGCAGTTCGGCGTAGTTCGCCAGCCCCTGGAAGCTGGTCGGCTCGCCGCCGCTGACCTGCGCCTGGGTGTACTCCAGTACGGAGATCAACCCGAGCTGGTAGACCGGGTAGACGAGCAGCCCGGCCAGCACCACGAGCGCGGGCGCGAGATAGAGCCAGGGCGTCCAGCCGGCGTGCCGGAGCGGCCGGGCACGGGCGGGCGCGCGGTCCCGGGCGAGGACCCGGGCGGGCCCGCGGTCCCGGACGCTCACCGGTGGAACGCCTCGTCCATCTTCCCGGCCGCGTCGGCGGCGGCTTCGGCCACGTCCTGCTTGCCGCTGACGATCCGCTGGAACATCCCGGGCAGGATCTGCGAGGCGTCGATCCTGCCCCATGCCGGGCTGACCGGCACGAACTCGGTACCGGCCTCCAGGGTCGCCACGAACGGCTCGACGAACGGCTCCCGCGCGGCGGCCTTCTTGCGGATGTCGGCGAAGGTGGGCAGGAAGCCCATGGCGTCGAACAGCCGCTCCTGGGTCCGCTTGCCCGCCAGTTGCTCCATCAGCTCGACGGCCAGGCTGCGGTGCCGGGTGCTCTTGAGGACACCGAGGTTGTTGCCGCCGGCGAAGGCGGGCGCGACGCTGCCCTGCTCGGTGCCGGGCAGCGGCACGACGGCGTACTTGCCGGCGGCCGCGCCGTCCTCCATGGCCTGCCGGTTGAAGTCGCCGCCGATGGCCATGGCGGCCTTGCCGCCCGCGAACGCCTCCACCGTGTCGTTGCCGCCCATGGCGGCGCACTTGGCCGCGGGGCAGTTGCCGTCGCCGAAGAGGGCGGTGTAGGCGGCGATGCCCTTGCGCGCCTCGGGGCTGTCGACGGCGGCCCGGAACTTCCCCTCGCCGTCGTCCTTCGCCAGCGCGCCGCCGTGCGCCCAGATGAAGGGCATGGCGCCGTAGGTGTAGGCGCCGCCCACGGCGATGCCGTACATGTCCTCGCGCTCCGCGTGGATCCTCTTCGCCGTGCGGGTCAGTTCGTCCAGTGTGCGGGGCGGCTTCAGGCCCAGGTCCTCGAAGACGTCGGTGCGGTAGTAGAGGGCGCGCACCCCGACGAAGAGCGGCGCGCCGTACTGCTTGCCCGCCACGGTGACGGACTTCTCGGCGGTCGGGTCGAGATCGTCGGCGGCGTCCCACTTCGCGAACTCGGCGCTGATGTCGGCCAGTCCGCCGTCGGCCACGTATCCGGCGGTGTCGGTGTTGCCGTACTCGATGACGTCCGGCGCCGAGTCGGGGTCGTTGAAGGCGCCTTTGATCTTCTCGGCCCGGCTGTCGACGGGGATGTACTGCACGGCGACCCGCACGCCCTCGTGCTGCTCCTCGAACCGGTCGATGACCTTCCGGACGACCTTCTCCTTGGGCTTGTTGCCGACCTCGCGGAAGAGCCAGACGCGGACCGTGCCGCTCTTCTCGTCGCCGCCGCCCTCGCCGCCGGAGGTGCCGGGTGCGCATCCGGCGAGCGCCGCGGCCGCCAGCCCGAGTGCCATGAATGGGGCGAGCAGGCGTCGCCCGTTCCTGTGCTGTCTGCCCTTGCCGACCGTCATGACGAGACCCCCAAGGATGCGGGTTGCAACATGTGCAACGTGCGTTTCGCTCTGCACAACTGCGCGAGAGGCTACGGGCGGGCATACGCGGGGGGCAATAGGTCCGAACCAGCAAAGGCGGGAATCCCAGGGGGAGGTGGAGGCGGAGTGGCAAGCGGAGAACCGGACACGGGAAGGCGCCCGCGGCCCGAAGGTGACCGGATCGTTCCGCCACCGGCCCCGATCGTGCCTGTCACCGGCGCTCCGCCGCCGACAAGACTGTCGGCATGAACAGAGCGCTGATCGTCATCGACGTCCAGGAGTCCTTCCGGGCCCGCACCGACACCTGGGCCACCCTCGCCGACCAAGGCATCCCCGAACCGGTGAACAGGCTCGTCCGGCTCGCCCGCGCCACCGGGGACCGGGTGATCTGGGTACTGCACACCGAACCCGGCAGCGGCAACGTCTTCGACCCCGAGCAGGGCCAGGTGCGGCTGATGCCCGAACTCGACCAGCCGTCCGCCGACGAACCCGTGCTGCGCAAGACCTCGCACAACGCGTTCACCACCACGCCGCTGCAGCAGTTGCTGACCGGCGCGGGCGTCACCGAGCTCGTCGTCTGCGGCATCCGCACCGAACAGTGCGTGGAGACCACCGCCCGGGTCGCGAGCGACCTCGGCTACCGGGTGTCGTTCCCCGTGGACGCCACCACCACCAACCCCGTCGGCGGACTGAGCGCGGAGGCCGTCGTCGAACGGACGGTCGCAGTACTGCGCGACCGCTTCGCACGGATCACCACCGTCGCCGAACTGGAAGCCGAGCGGGAGGCCGGACTCGCCGCCGGACCGGACGGCGGACCGGACGGCGGACCGGACGGCGCAGCGGCGGCCGGGCCCGCCGAGGGGAAGCCCGCACACCTGGCACCATCGCCCGCGTGACCCGCGTCGTCCTCCTCCTCGCCCCGGGCGTCCATCTGCTCGACCTCGCCGGCCCCGCCCAGGTCTTCAGCACCGCGGCGGGGCTCGGCAGGCCCTACCGGCTCGACTACGTCGGCGAGCGCGAGCTGATCCACAGCGCCCAGGGCCTGCCGCTGGGCGCCGAGACCACGTGGCCCCCGGACCTGGGACGAGACGATCTGCTCGTGGTGCCGGGCTGGCACTCCCCGCGCCGCGGTCCGCACCCCTTCGGCGACGGGACGCTCGCCCGCATCGCCGCGCACCACGCCGGCGGCGGCACAGTGGCCAGCGTCTGCTCGGGGGCACAGGCACTGGGCGAGGCGGGGCTGCTGGACGGCCGGCGCTGCACCACACACCACGAACTCCAGGACGAGCTGGCCCGGCGCTACCCGCGGACCACGGTGGTCCGCGACGTCCTGTTCACCACGGACGACCGGGTCGTCACCTCCGCCGGCATCGCCAGCGGCATCGACCTCTCCCTGCACCTGCTGTCCGTACGGCACGGCCCCGCGCTCGCCGCGCAGGTGGCACGGAGCATGGTCGTCCACACCCGCCGCAACGGCGACGAGCCGCAGGCCGGCGCCGTCCTGCGGTACCGCTCGCACCTCGACGACACCGTGCACCGCGTCCAGGACCTCATCGACACCCGGTTCGCCGAGCCCCTCACCCTGGACCGGCTGGCCGCCGACGCCGGGGTCAGCGCCCGCACCCTGACCCGCCTGTTCACCCGCGCCACCGGCGGCCTGACCCCACTGCGCTACCAGCAGACCCTCCGGCTCGAACGCGCCGAACACCTCCTCGCCCACGGCGCCACCACCGACACCGCCGCGCACGAGGTCGGCTTCACCGACCCGCGGATGCTCCGCCGCCTCCGCGCCCGGAACACCCCGGCCTGACCGTACCGGGAGCCCGGGCGGGCGCCCGGACAGCCGACCGCGACAGCCGTCGGCGACGCGTCCGGGAACGTCCTCGTGACGCGGCGGCCGAAGCACGAACGGCCCGGGCAGACCGCTATCCTGAAGATCCGACCACATGACGGCCTGGTGACCTGGTGACCTGGTGATCAGACCCAGCCGACGCACCCGACGACCCGACGGGTCCGGCGACCGGGGGCACACCCGAGTGCACACCGTCGGTCGGACGAGCGCAGCAGCAAGCGTCCCTCCCGACCCACCAGCCCCGGAGGTCACCGCCCGATGGCCCAGCGGCCCCCGCGACTCCCCACCGCACCGCCCAATCCGTACGGGGCCCACCCCGGGGCCGGTTGGGCACCACCCCGCTCGGCGGGCGCGGGCAGGGGAAGGATCACGCGGGGACGGGTGATCGCGGCAGCGGTGGGAAGCCTGCTGGTCTTCGTCTACGTGGTGGTACCGGCTTTCCGCTTGCTGTTCTGAGCCCCTTCCGGGTTCACCCGCGGCGCATCGACGGGTGCGGAAGACGAAGCCGTCGATCGGGGAAGCAGGAATGGCCGAGCCACTGCCCAGCACTGCACCGTGGCCCCGACCGTACCCGTGCAGGTCCCGACGACTGCCCATTACAGCACGCGTTCGAACTGTCGCTTTCGGATACGGTGTTCTTTCGATCGGAGACAGGTCCGGGGGGACGCTATGGGTGACGACGGCCGGCCGCTGCTGCCCGGCGACAGGCTCAAGGACGAGTTGGCGCACAGGGGCCGGTTGCAGGTCCCGAAGGAGACGGTCGACGGGCTGACCAAAGGCATCAAAGGTGCGCTGGAGGAACTCCGTGAGATCGGCACGGATGTGGATGCGGCGCAAGGCAGTGGTTTCGAGGAGATGTCGCTGACCAAGATGGAGGTCGGTGACGACGCCCTGTGCCAGTCGTTCGAGGGATTCTGCGAGCGGTGGGAGTGGGGGGTGCGAGGCCTGATGGCGGATGCGGACGGCATCGCCGAACGGCTGGGGCTGGCGGCGGGGATGTCCTGGGAGGAGGACCACTACCGGTCCAGGGCCATCAAGGGCGGCGTCAACGCGCTGAATCCGCTGGGTAATCCGTATGCCTCCGAGAAGGGGGTGGACGGGGCCGGGTTCGTGGACATGGCTACCGGCCAGGTCGACGGCAAGCCCGGTCAGGGCGAGGGGCAGCCCGGTCAGGGCGGCGACGGAGACGCCGGCTGATGGGCCTGGGAGATCTCGTCGACAAGGCAACCGACGCTGCCAAGGACGCCTACCACGACTTCACCCCCGACCCCGTCGAGGACAAGATCGAGGGTGCCGTCGAGAAGGGCGGCGAAGTCGTCGGCAGGGGCTCGGACCTGCTCGCCGACAAGCTGGACCAACTGGGCTGGAAGCCCGGAGCCAGGTTCGTCCGCGACGCGGGTGACTTTGTCACCAACAAGACCGGCGGTGATGTCCAGGAACGGGAACTGGGCGAGACGGAGGAGGCGAACAAGCTCGTCCACGGCTCGCCCTCCACGTTGGAGTCCACGGCCGACCACCTGCGGGACTTCCACAAGGCGTTCAACCGGGTGGGCCACGCCCTGCAGGGTCTGGACTCCGAGCATTTGAAGGGAGAGGCGGCCGACGCCTTCCGGCGGACGGTGGACGTTCAGCCGCGCCGGTGGTTCAAGGCTGCCGACGCCTGCGAGAAGGCCAAGGGCGCTTTCAACGACTTCGCCGGCACCGTGCGCTGGGCACAGGGCGAGGCCAAGGATGCCATCAAGCTCTACAACGAGGGCAGGAAGGCCTCTCGGCAGCACACCACGAAGGTCACCTTCTACAACGACGCGGTCGAGGCGTACAACGAGACGCCGGAGGACGACCGCGTGCCCGGCTCGCTCCCCGACAAGCCCCCGGCAAAGGACCCGGGCGAGGCCAAGATGCAGGAGGCCCGCGAGAAGCTGAAGGAGGCCCGCCGCCAGCGGGACGAGGCGGCGCGGGCCGCCAACAAGCTGATGGAGGCGGCTCGGGATGCGGCTCCGGCCAAGCCCTCGTACATGGCGCAGGCGCGCAGCGGAGTCAAGGGCGGTCTGCTGGCGGTGGAGCACCGTATCGGCGGCTTTCTGAACACGGGCTCCGAAGCGCTCAACTTCGCCAAGGGCATGAGCCCGATCAACCCGCACAACATCCTCAACCCCGACGACTACCAGACCAATCTCAACAGCACGATGGCCGGGATGAAGACCCTGGCCACCCACCCGGACGTCGCCCTCAAACAGGCCTACCGGGGCTTCCTCGACGATCCGGAGGCATTCTTCGGCGGTCTGGCCTTCGACGCCCTCACCGGAGGCGGCGGCAAAGCCGCGGGCGCGGCGGCCAAGGGCTCACGTCTGGCACGGAAGGCGGAGCATGCCGCCGAGCGTCCGGGGCGCACGTCCCTGAGGCAGGAGCCGGACAACCACACTCGCCCCGACGGCAGCCGGCCCTGCGGCGAGGACCCGGTCGACTTCGCCACCGGCCGCATGCTGCTGCCGCAGACCGACCTGGCGCTGCCCGGCATCCTGCCCCTCGCCTTCCGCCGCCAGTTCGAGTCCTCCTACCGCGCCGGGCGGTGGTTCGGTCCGGCCTGGTCAAGCACGCTCGACCAGCGGCTGGAAGTCGACGCCGAGGGCATCGTCTTCCACGGGGAGAGCAGCCTGCTGGTCGCCTACCCGCACCCGGAGCCGGGCGGTGAACCGGTCCTTCCCGGCAGAGGCCCGCAGTGGCCCTTGCGGCTGCGCGCTGATGGCGATTACGTCCTGACCGACCCGGAATCGGGCCTGGCGAGGTGTTTCACGCCCCCGGCCGACCTTGCCGACCGCGAAGGCGTGGCCCTGCTCGCCGAGATGTCCGACCGGAACGGAAACCGGCTCACGTTCGAGTACGACGAGGACGGCACTCCGCTCGCGCTCGTACACTCGGGCGGCTACCACGTGCGCGTGGAGAGTGACGCGGAGCTGGGCCGCGTCACAGGGCTCCTCCTGGCCGGTGGAGCACAAGATGGCACCGACCAGCAGATCGTCCGGATCGGCTACGACCGGCACGGCAACCTCACCGAGGTGACCGGCTCCACCGGCCGTCCGATGCGCTTCGGCTACGACGACGCCGGCCGCATCATCTCCTGGACCGACACCAACGACTCGCACTACGAGTACGCCTACGACGAGCACGACCGCTGCGTGTGGCAGTCCGGCACCGAAGGCCACATGCACGCGACCTTCGACTACAGCCCGGCCGATCCGAAGACGGGCCACCGCGTCACCAAAGTCACCACTTCCCTCGGCCAGACCACCTACCACCTGATCAACGCCCGCGACCAGGTCGTCGCCGTCACCGACCCCACGGGAGCCACCAACCGCATCGAGCGCGACACGCGCCACCGTGTGCTCTCCCGCACCGACGCACTGGGGCGCACCACCCGGCTGGAGCGGGACGGCGAGGGCCGCGTCGTGCGGGCAGTGCACCCGGACGGCAGCGCCACAGCAATCTCTTACAACGCTCTCGGGCTGCCCGTCGAAATCACCGAGCCGGACGGCGCGGTGTGGCGGCACGAGTACGACGAACGCGGCAACCGGACGCTCACCATCGACCCCGCAGGAGCGTCGACCGGCTATACGTACGACGGGTCGGGCCGTCTCACCTCCGTGACGGACGCGCTAGGGCAGGTGATGCGGGTGCGCTGCGACGCGGCGGGCCTGCCGACCGAGATCACCGACCCGGCCGGTGCCGTGACGACGTACCGGCGCGACGCGTTCGGCCGCCCCACGGCCGTCATCAACCCACTCGGCGACACCACCCACCTGTCCTGGACGGTCGAAGGCCACCTCGCCCGCCGCACCTCACCCGATGGTGCGACGGAACGCTGGGAGTGGGACGGCGAGGGCAATTGCCTCCGCCACGTGGACACGGCGGGCGGCGAGACGCGCTACGAGTACACCCACTTCGACCTGCTCACCGCCCGCACCGGCCCCGACGGCGTGCGCCACACCTTCACCCACGACACCCGGCTGCGGCTCCGCGAGGTGACCAACCCCCAGGGGCTGACCTGGACCTACGAGTACGACGGAGCCGACCGTCTGATCGCGGAGACCGACTTCGACGAACGTACCCAGCGCTACACACTCGACGCAGCGGG
This sequence comes from Streptomyces sp. AA1529, assembly GCF_000280905.1. Lineage (GTDB taxonomy): Bacteria > Actinomycetota > Actinomycetes > Streptomycetales > Streptomycetaceae > Streptomyces. Next base: position 13,227 of record NZ_ALAP01000066.1, read on the forward strand.
CCGGTTGACCGCGCGCACCACGCCCCTCGGTGACACCATCACCTACGAACGCGACCTGCTCGGCCGGACGACGGCCAAGGACGCGGCGGGATCGGTGACGACATACGTGTACGACCCGGCAGGGCGCCTGGTCGAGGCCCGCAACCCGGACGCGGAGCTGCTGCGCCAGTACGACCGGGCGGGCCGCCTCAAGACCGAGGTCGTGGGCGGCCGTGCGCTCACGTACGCGTACGACGCGCTGGGCCGCCCGGTGCGCCGCACCACCCCCACCGGCTCGGTGACCCGCTACGGGTACGACGCGGCGGGCAACCGCACAACGGTGACGGCCGACGGCCATACTCTGGCGTCCTCCTACGACACGGCGGGCCGCGAGCGGCAACGGGATCTCGGCGAGTCGCTGTCCCTGTCCTGGACCTGGGACCCGGCGAGCCGCCTCACCGGCCAGTCGGTTCACGGCCAGGCCCCCGACGCGAACTGGCACCGCTCCTACACCTACCGCCCGGACGGCCACCTGATCGCGGTGGACGACTCCCGCGAGGGCACCAGCCGCTTCACACTCGACCCGGCGGGACGCGTCACGCAGGTGACCGCACAGGACTGGACGGAGACCTACGCCTACGACGAGGCGGGCAACCAGACAGTCGCCGACTGGCCCGCCGCACACGCGAGCCCGGAAGCTCGCGGCTCCCGCACCTACACCGGCACCCGCATCCACACGGCGGGCCGCCTGCGCTACGAGCACGACGCCGGGGGCCGCGTCGTGTGCCGCCAGAAGAAGAACCTCTCCCGGCGGCCGGACACCTGGCGCTACGAGTGGGACGCGGAGGACCGCCTGACGCGGGTCACCACCCCGGACGGGGCGGTGTGGAACTACACCTACGACCCGTTGGGCCGCCGCACCGCGAAGAGCTCCGACACCGAGCGGGTGGACTTCACCTGGGACGGCCCCACCCTCGTGGAACAGACCACGACGGGCGAGGCACCGCACCCGGTGACCCTCACCTGGAACCACCAGGGCCTCCACCCCATCTCCCAGACGGAACGCATCACCGACGAGACCTCTCAACGGGAAATAGACTCCCGCTTCTTCGCCATCGTCACCGACCTGATCGGCACTCCCACCGCACTCCTCACCGAGTCCGGCATCACGGCCTGGCACACCCGCTCCACCCTCTGGGGCACCACCACCTGGAACACCGACGCCACCACGTACACCCCGCTCCGCTTCCCCGGCCAGTACTTCGACCCGGAATCCGGCCTCCACTACAACTACTTCCGCCACTACGACCCGGAAACCGCCCGCTACCTCTCCCCGGACCCCCTGGGGTTGGCACCGGCACCGAACCCTGTGGCGTATGTGGTCAACCCGCACATCTGGATTGACTACGTTGGGCTGAAGCCCTGCCCGGACAATGTTGTCCTGGGAACCGAGCTGGAAGGGAACTATGTCCGGTGGGCAGAAGAAAGAGGCTACACGCATTTCAGCGGCATGACGATGGATGATGCGCTGGCCATGGTTCGCTACACGGCGAATTGGCAACCCGAGACACGGCTGCACATCCTCATGGACGGATTCCGCGGAAGTAGCGGAAGTCTCGACGCCCCACCTGAGGAACTTTTCAGGGCCGCTTACGAAAGAGGCGGCGGTGAAGACTGGTATACAACAGAGAGAGAAATGCGCTTGATAGGCGAGGCGGTAAGGAGAGAGAACAGAACCTGGGATTCACTCACTTTTTACAAGAACGGCAGCAGGGTATCAATTCCCTTCCCTTCCTTCCTCGGAGGATGACTTTGCGCATCATTGCAGAATGGGACCGAAAATTCGCTATCTGGGCTTACACGGTCAGCCACTCACGGCTACTCCTCCGCAGCGTGATGCTCAGGGATTTCGACACCCGCATCGATATCCACTTCGACAACACGGACTTCATCAGCATGCCGCGATCTTTCGATACCCTCAGAATCACAGAACTTTCTCCCGCGGAAAGCTTGGAGCACACAGGGAAGGAAGCATCCGGGGCCACCAAGGCATTCCTTCTCAATGATGAGGGGGCGTATGTTCTTGCAACTCACTGCAATTGGCATGAAGACAACAAGGACAACCGCGCTCCGTCTCACTTCAGGCGTTTCCCACCGGTCCCTTGAGGACAAGACAGCCCTGGAGGGCGACCGGCTCCACCGACCACTGACCGCTCCTCATGTACGACCACGTCGACTGCACCACCTCTTGGCCAGACAGGAACTACCGCATCACACTCCAGGTAGCCGCACGGCAAGCAGCATGAGGCAACCTGGCCACAGAAGACCACGGGCCCCCTCGCCCCCCTCTCCGCCTACGGCCAGTACTTCTGCCCGGGAACAGCTGGCTCCCCGTCCCCACCGGGTGAGGTTGCCCGAGGATTCCGTCACTCGAGAGCCTCAGGAAAGAGCGGGGCATGCATGATCTGAACAACAGCCATCGCAGTCCGCAACACCACAGGGAAATCCTCCCAGAAACTACCATTTCAGAAATGACTAGACCCAAGGACTGCCAGAGCGGAGAAGGACGGCACGCGCCATGCCGGGAAAACCGGCGCGGAGAATTGTCCCAAATCGCATCGGAACTCATCGCTGCAGATCCCACCGAGGAGGAATAGGATCCTCTCGTCGAGGAACTGCAGTCCAACACTTCGCACCCGCGGGCCGCGGATCTGACCTTCTATCACAATCCGAAGCTGACGACTGAAGAAGTGGTCGACAAAGCTCTGACATATCGACCGATTGGACTCTGCCGAACTCCCACCCAATAGGCGGTGAGGATCCGGGTTCTCGATCATTGAGCACGGGTGATTGGGGGGACGTATCTCGTGCAGCGATCGTCAGCGACCGAAGGTCAAGGGCCCCTGTCGGCCAAGTGCTCACTGAACGTGGCTGCACGATCAGCCGCGGGGAGCTCCAGACACTCGCCAAGGTCGTCGACCATCCCGGCGCCAGCGGAAGAATAAGTTCGGAATCCAGCACCGCGTCGGCCCGCCTGCAATCGATTTCTCACAGCGCTCGATCCGCCTCGATGGGCGGTGGAGAGGACCGCCGTGGTCGACTGCTGTCGGCTCCACCGCCGCACCGAGCGCGTGCCCGAACGCTTCCCGTCCTCCGTCGGTATGACCACAGCTCCCATCTGTCATCAACGTCTGTCCAAGACGAAACGCTGACAACGATGATGATCCGACTGGATACGCTGACCTGTCATGACCAGATGAAGGGCGTCGAGATGAGTCAGTACTTCGACATCGGCGACGAGACACTGTGGAATCCGTCCAACGGAGTCTCTCGCATGTTCCAACGCCAGGTAGGCGTCTTCGAAGCGGAACTGGAACTCCCGTCGGGCATCGGGCCGATGGTGAACGACGAGTGCCAGATCAGCCCCGACACCTTCGAGATCTTCGTCAGCGCCCTTCTGGCACAGCATCGAAAGACGCACCACACGATCCGGCACGCGCTCTGCGAAGGCTTCACTGCCACAGTGCTCGTTCTGGCGGAACGTGCCGGGATCAAGGTGGACTGGACGCGACACGGAGCCGCCCCCGGAAGCCCCGCTCGACGAGGTGCAGGTCTCCACCGTGGCGGGCGTGTCCGCCCCTGCGGAAGGCACAACCTGGTCAGCGGGCCTCCGGGCGAGGGCACAGGAGTTGGGACGGCGTATGCCCCGCTGACGAGGGCAACCGCGTACGTCGTGTGGATCACGTTCCCTCACCGCAGTCCACCACAAGAAACGATCTACGACCGGCGAACGCCACCGTCGCATGCACGCCCCACGCCCTTGGCACATGCACTTCCGCCCGCGCGGCGCTACCCTGATCATCTGACCGAGTGTTGACCCGATGGTCACTTTCGGTCGTTCTCGGAGCAAGTGAGCGCCCCGCTCCGCGTTCAGCGAGTCGCCGGAGGTCACCCACCCATGCCCGCAGCGGTCCGCGCGTGCCCATGCCGTCGCCCGCTCCGCATGGTGTGCATCCGGAAACCAGGCGCGCGCCACCACCTTGGAAGGCGTGGAAGGGGAGAGACCATCTGCGCGGGAGCCTGCTGGTGTTCGCCAACGTGGTGATGCCGGCCGTTCGACCGCCCCGCTGAGCCGTCGGGCAGGGTGGGACGGCGAACAGAACGCGGGCGACGGCGACAACTGAGTGCGAGGGCGACAGATGTGGAAGCGGGGGGCGGCCGAAGAGGCCGCGGAGGCAACGGGAGTCGGCTCGGGAGCAGCGGGAGCCGGCGCGGCGGCGCCCGCGTGGGCGGAGGCTCCCAGCGTGGTGGAGCAGCGGCTGTACGAGGCCAAGTGCCGGCACGACTGGGCGGGCTATCTGGATGTGCTGGCGGGCCAGTACCTGTACCGGCTCGCTTCCCGGCCGTGGCTGGACGCCAACCCCGGGCACCTCCCGGCCCGGATGCAACCGGTCTGGCGCGCGGAGGTGCAGAGCTGGTGTGCGGCCGTGTACACGGAGGCCATGCTCCCGGCGCCGATCGAGGACCCGGTCTTCATCTCCGAGAGCCTCGGCGACTACGCCCGGGACTGGTCCGCTCAGGACCCGCAGTGGCTTGCCGTCAATCCCGGCTCGCCCTGCGAGGCGTACTTCCCGGCCAGCCGGTCACTGTGCGCGCTGTGGAAGCAGCACGCCGACCGGGTCGACCACGTCTGCGCGCACGGGACCCTCCGCACGCTGTGGCTGGGCGGCCCGCGCTCCGGGCCCGTCGCCCGCGGACTCGCCTGCGGCGCCCTGCTGTCGGTGAACAACGGCGTCTACTGGAACTCCCTCGGCCACGGGAACGGCTACACCGACGAACGGCGGGCGCTCGACCGCTGGTGGGGCGTCACCACACGGGAGAAGTGGCAGCAGTACCAGGAGGAGCTGCTGACCAACGAGATGAGCAGCCCGGTGTGGGAGTTCACCCTCGGTCTGCGGCACAGTCTGGCCCAGGACTTCGGCGGGCAGGTGGAGCCCGCGCACTGGCGGCAGGCGGCGGAACGGGTGCTGCGCAAGCGGATCGCCACAGCCACCATCGAGCTGACCCCGGACGGGGTGACCCGGACCGAGGGCCCCAGCGAGGAGGAGGTGGAGTGGCAGATCGACGGGGTGAAGCGGCTGATCGGCCGCATCACCCGGTACGAGTCCCGGTTCCGCGCCGACGGGCTGCTGCCCGAGGGGCGGTTCGTGCGCTCCGCGGCGGCCTGGGACTACGGCCGCGCCGCCAACATGGCCCGCTTCGGCCTGGCGTCCCGCTTCTGCACACTGCCGGAGGCCGAGGACGCCGTCCTGCGCGCCGGCCGGGTCAGTGCGGTCGGCTACCGCTCCTGGGAGGACTTCTCCGCCGGGTACATCCTGGGCCGCTGCCTGCACTTCGACGAGGAGGAGTTCGGGTCGTGGTACGAGGACATGCTGACCGCCCACCGCGTCCTGACCACCGACCCCGAAAGCCCCTGGCTGACGCTCCCGTTCCGCGCGGGCGACGGCAACTAGTGCGGTGAGCGGGGAAGTCCGCCGGATCGGGGCACGGAATCGTCGCCAGGGTCGGTGCGGTCCGCCCGGCTCGCCGCAGACATGTCGTACCGGCCCGAACGGCAAGGTTCCCGGGGGAATCTCCCGTCGGCTATCGTCCGGCCCGTGCCCGTGAACCTGAGCCTGGTCGTCGGATTCCTGACTCTGTCAGCGGTGCTGTCGGCGATCCCGGGGCCCGCCGTCCTGCTCGCGACCAGCCGTGCCATCACGCTGGGGCGTCGATCCGCCATGTGGATCGTGCTGGGGAATGCCCTGGGCGGACTTGTGCTGCTGGCGCTCGTAGTCGCCGGCCTCGGAGCGATCGTCGCGACCTCGGCCAAGCTCTTCATGGCGGTCAAGGTCGCGGGCGCCTGCTACCTCCTCTGGCTGGGCGTCGGTGCGCTGCGGGCCGCCCGGTCCGGCTCCGAGGACGGGCCCTCGGCCACAGTCGATGTCCCGGGCGGGACGTCGAGGACGCGATCGGTGCGCCAGGGCTTCCTGGTCGGTGTCGCCAACCCGAAGAGCGTCGTGTCGCTGATGGCCGTCCTTCCCCAGTTCGTCGACCACTCGCTCGGACATCCTGTCGCCCAGCTGCTGATCACCGGCCTCGCGGGAGGCGTCACCCAGGCGCTCATCGAGACCACCTGGGTCTGTGCGGCCGGCTCCCTGCGGAGCTGGTTCCTGGGGAGGAGACGCCGTATCCGGGCGCTGAAGGCCGGCGGCGGGGTTGCCATGGTCGTGTTCGCCGGCAGGCTCGCGCTGGAAAGACCGTAGGCCCAGCACGGACCGCGCACGCCGGAGCTGCGCGCGCCCCAGCCGGTGCGGGACGATGACCGCATGCGAACCCGATCCCTGCCGAGCGGGCCCCGGCTCCCGTCCGGCCACCCTGCACGACCGGTACGCCCGGTTCTCGTCTACGACGGGGACTGCGCCTTCTGCACCGCCGCGCTCCGCTTCGGCGAACGCCATGTGCGCCCCCGCTGTGCGAGCGAACCGTGGCAGTCCGCCGACCTGGCCGCGCTCGGAGTCACCCGCGAGCGTGCGGAACACGAGGTGCTGTGGGTGACCCCGGCCGGCACCGTGTACGGCGGCGCGCAGGCAGTGGCGAAAGCACTGCTCAGCGCGGGCGGCCCCTGGGCCGTCGCCGGCGCCCTACTGACCCTGCCGCCCGTCCGCTGGGTCGCCCACCTGGGCTACCGCCTCATCGCCGCCAACCGGCACCGCCTCCCGGGCGGCACGGCCGCGTGCGCCGTCATCCGACCGGGCAACGGACACGGACACGCTGCCGGCTAGTTGATGGCTTGGATTTCCTGGACGGTGACGTCCTGCCGGCCGCCGAACTCACCGTTCGGCAGATCCTCGGCACCCGCACCGCCGCTGCCCTCCCACGACGCCGTCCACGTCAACGTCGAACGCAACGAATAACTCCCCGCACCCCGGGTGGCCCTCAGATACGTCACCCCGCACGGCGGCGTCTTCTTCCCGCTGCCCTTCACATACTCCGTACCGATGCTGCCGTCATCCTCGACGTTGCACTCGCCCGAACCCGGATGCAGCCTCGCGCTGTCCGTGCCCGGATCCAGCCGCAACGCCTCCGGTTCCACCGTGGTCCGCGCCCAGATCTCCCGGCCCCCACCCAGATCCACGGACGCCCGCACCGACAACCTCCTGTAGCGGCCCTCGTCCAGCCACACCCACGTCGGCAGATTCACCGTCTGCCGGCCCGCAGGATTCATCTCCACCCGCGTATCCGGCACCCGGATCCGCGCATACGCCAGCCTGGACAGGATCTGCGGACTGATCGCGTTCTCCACATCCGGCACCTCCCCGTTCTCCACCCAGAACGGCAACTCCGTACACGACTGAGCCTTCGCCGCATCCTCCTCATCCGGATTCGGCACCGCCGCCCAGAACCGCCCCTCCCCCTCCTTGTCCAGATTGTAATTGTCGTAATCCCGCGACTCGTACTTGTCCCGAATCGCCAGATCCGTCTCCTGCTTCTGCCCACCGTTGTCCGGATCCCGCCCCGTCACCGAAAACGGCGAATCATCAATCTTCTCCTTCAACTCCCGAGGAGAATACTTCGGCGCATACCAACACGGCGGCGGCGACCAATCCCCACCCGGAACCGAAAGATTCCCACCCCCACCCCTATCACTGCCGCCCGCACCACTGCCGGAGTAACTGACCTCCCGACGCCCACCAGCCCCAGCGACAGCCTCCCTGCCCTTGAGACCGCCCCGCTGGTATTTCGCTCCTGCAGCTTCCCGGCCATCACCGTTCGCCCTGGCGGAAGTCGTGAACGCACCGACCGTAGCGGTACACAGGACCAGCACGAGCGCCGAATTCTTTACTATCCTTTGCACTGCTTCACCGCCTTCCCCTCGAACTCGAAGGTGCGCGCCCTCCATGGATCTGCGGCATTCTCGGACTTCTCCATGACCAACCAGAACCGCATGTAGCTAGACGCATTCTCTTCAGTGCGCAGAACTTTTCCGCTCTTGATATCCTTGCTGAATAGCTTCGACTGGTCAATACAGAAAGAAATCTCTGCGAGCTTTCCGTCCACAACATCACCGATACGTTCACGGTAATAGCGATCTGTCCCAGTGACTGTGTGGCCTTTTTTGACGTCCATCTTGATAAGATTCGTCGCATATTCCTGCGCGGTATGCAGAGGCACCACATGCTTCGCCAGTACCGGATCCTTCGGGTCCTGCTCGACCGTGCCGTGCATCAGCGCCCGCATATAGTCCGCTGCCCCGTCCAGCGCGGCGGCCTTGTCCGGATCCGAGGGCTGGTCCCAGTCGAACACCAACTCAAGGTCGTCCGGCAACTCGATGTCGGACGTGCGGAAATCACCCGGCGCATCCTCCTTGCCCGGCGAACTCGACTCGGCACTCGGCGACTTCTTCCCCGCATCCTCGGCTCCGTCGATCTTGCCGCTCTTCCCGTCACCGTCGTCACCCCCGCCGCACCCGGAGACGAGCAGCGCAACGGCCGCCGCGACAGCGGCCAGCGGAACAGCGGAACGGGTCGGACGCACAACACACTCCCGGTAGCATCAGGTAACTGTCGTGCACCTGACGGTAGCAGCGCACCCCGCACCCCACCCACCGACTTCACCAGCGGGAAGCGGAGCACGACGGTCCCGAATCAGGGGGGGAGACGGCTGTGGCAAACAGCACTGCCGCCCAGCCCGTACCGGGTACGGGCTGGGCGGCAGTGTGAAACGCGCGCGGCACGGAGCCGCGGTGCGCGGGTGCGCGGGGGCGCTGAGCTCAGACGCGGGGGCGGGCTACTTCTTGTCGCCGCCCTTGCCGTCCTTGCCGTTCTTGTCCCCTCCGGCACCCATCGTCTCGTAGATCTCCTTGCACATCGGGCAGACCGGGTACTTCTTCGGGTCGCGACCCGGGACCCAGACCTTCCCGCAGAGCGCGACGACGGGCGTACCCTCCATCGCGCTCGCCATGATCTTGTCCTTCTGGACATAGTGGGCGAATCGCTCGTGATCGCCGTCACCGTGCGACGTCTGCGGGGTCGGTTCGACGAGTGTGCCGGTGCCCGCCCCGCGCTCGGGCTCAAGAGTGCTCATGCAGTCCAAGGGTACTCATGCGACCGGAACACGTCAGGCATGGGCCGGGATGCGGGTCACCCTTCGGGGGCCCCGCGCGGACCCCAGTTCGGGCCCGCTCCCGAGGGGCCCCGGGGCACGGCCCGGGCGCCGCCCGCCGCACCCCCCGGACGGCCGCGGGCTCAGTTCAGGGACGGGTCGTCCGGATACGTGGCGACCAGCGCCAACTCGCTGCGCTGCCTGCGCAGGACGGACCGCCACAGCCGCTCGGGAGCCGGCGAGGAGACATCGCCGGGCTCGGACTCGACGACGTACCAGGCACCCTCGGACAGCTCCTTCTCCAGTTGCCCCGGGCCCCATCCCGCGTACCCGGCGAAGATCCGCAGGGAGCCCAGTTCGGCGGCGAGCAGCTCGGGCGGGGCCTCCAGGTCGACGAGGCCGATGGCACCGTGCACGCGGCGCCATCCGAGCGGCCCGTCCGTGTCGAGGACGGTGTCCGTCTCGGACCCCGCGTCGCCGTGCTCGGCGTCGGCCTCCGCATCCGTGCCGCCCTCGCCCACCGGCTCGGTTCCGCCTGCGGGGCTCCGCTCGTGCGGCTGCCTGCGCCCGCGGTCATCCGCACCGGAGTCGCCGGTCGGCCCGCGGTCACCGGCAGCGCGGTCGCCGGTCGTCCCGCGGCCTCCGGTGCCGGGTCCGCCGGTGGCCTCGCGCTCGGCGGACCCGGGCTCTCCCGTCGGCTGCCGTCCGGCGGTACCGGTGTCCGCCGTCGCTCCGCTGCCGGCGGCGGGCGCGGCCTCGGCACTCGTGCTCTCCGCGGTGCCGGGTGCGTCCGGCTCCCGGGGGCGTCCGCCGGGCCGGTCCTGGGATTCCGTCGCCGGTCCGTCCTCCCGCGTACGCCCGGCCCGCTTGGTATCGGGCGCGGGCCCGGCGGGGCGGCCCGGGGCGCCGTCTGCGCCGGGGGCCGGATCCCCGTCGGAGCGGTCGCCTCTCCCGGAGGGGACCACCGCGACACCCAGCGCCGCGTCCAGCGACACGGGGCCGCCCTGGAAGACGACGCCGGGTTCGCCGGCGAGCGCGGCCCACGGCTCCAGGATGTCGCTGACGTCCACCGGGGTGGGTCGGTTGAGGACCACGCCCAGTGAGCCCTCCTCGTCGTGGTCGAGGAGGAGCACCACCGCGCGGTCGAAGTTCGGATCGGCCAGCACCGGTGTGGCGACGAGCAGTCGTCCGGTGAGCGAGGACACCTCGGTCATACGGCAATGATCCCGCACGTGGGCCGTTTGCGGGACCCAATGGCCGGATCGGGGCCCCGAGGCCGGGGCGGAGCGCGGCGCGCGGCGGCTCACGGGCCGGGCCGGGTGGGTACGGGCGGGGCGCCCGCACTCGACGGGCCGCCCGCAGGTGACCCACCGCGACCCCCCGACGACCTTGCGCAAACCAGCAATGCGGACCCCGGAACACCCGCACCGCAGCGCACCCGCACCCCCGGAGCACCCGCACCCCGGAGCACCCGCACCGCGGAGCACATGCCCCAGGCCCCAGACCCCAGACCCAGACCCAGACCCCAGGAGCAGCTCGGCACGCGGGGCACCTCGGGGCGCATCCGCCCCAGTACGCTTCCGCCGCAGCTCGGATATACAGCACCCGAGGTGACAGGTGGACGACCCTCCGTGTTATTGCGTACCTGTGACAGTCGCGGACCCCCCTCGGGCTTGGGTCGGCACCGGACGAGGCCATTACGCTTGCCTGTTGTCCCATCCCGTCTCGCGGAATCGCGGAGATCCATGACCGACAGCCCAGCCGACGTACTCCTCGTCCACGGTGGCGCCCCGCTCGAGGGCGAGATCCGTGTCCGGGGTGCGAAGAACCTCGTCCCCAAGGCCATGGTCGCCGCATTGCTGGGCAGTGAACCGAGCCGACTGCGCAATGTGCCGGACATCCGCGATGTCCGGGTCGTACGCGGGCTGCTGCAGTTGCACGGCGTCACGGTCCGCACCGGGGACGAGTCCGGCGAGCTGGTGCTCGACCCCTCCCATGTGGAGAGCGCCAACGTCGCGGACATCGACGCGCACGCGGGCTCGTCGCGGATCCCGATCCTGTTCTGCGGTCCGCTGCTGCACCGGCTCGGCCACGCCTTCATCCCGGGGCTGGGCGGCTGCGACATCGGCGGCCGGCCGGTGGACTTCCACTTCGACGTGCTGCGGCAGTTCGGCGCCACGATCGAGAAGCGGGCCGACGGGCAGTATCTGGAGGCCCCGCAGCGGCTCCGCGGCACCAAGATCCGGCTGCCGTACCCGTCGGTCGGCTCGACGGAGCAGGTGCTGCTGACGGCGGTGCTGGCGGAGGGCGTCACCGAGCTGTCCAACGCGGCCGTGGAGCCGGAGATCGAGGACCTGATCTGCGTGCTGCAGAAGATGGGCGCGATCATCTCGATGGACACGGACCGCACCATCCGCATCACGGGCGTCGACAAGCTCGGCGGCTACACCCACCGCGCGCTGCCGGACCGCCTGGAGGCGGCCTCCTGGGCGAGCGCCGCGCTGGCGACCGAGGGCAGTGTGTTCGTACGCGGTGCCGAGCAGCGGTCGATGATCGCGTTCCTGAACACCTTCCGGAAGGTGGGCGGCGCGTTCGAGATCGGTGACGAGGGCATCCGCTTCTGGCACCCGGGCGGCCCGCTGAACGCCATCGCGCTGGAGACGGACGTCCATCCCGGTTTCCAGACCGACTGGCAGCAGCCGCTGGTGGTGGCGCTGACGCAGGCCTCGGGGCTGTCGATCGTGCACGAGACGGTGTACGAGTCGCGGCTCGGCTTCACCTCGGCGCTCAACCAGATGGGCGCGCACATCCAGCTCTACCGCGAGTGCCTGGGCGGGATGCCCTGCCGCTTCGGGCAGCGCAACTTCCTGCACTCGGCCGTGGTGTCCGGACCGACGAAGCTGCAGGGCAGCGATCTGATCATCCCGGACCTGCGCGGGGGCTTCTCGTATCTGATCGCGGCGCTGGCCGCGCAGGGGACCTCCCGGGTGCACGGAATCGACCTGATCAACCGCGGCTACGAGAACTTCATGCACAAGCTGGCGGATCTCGGCGCCAAGGTGGAGCGCCCGTAGCGGCAGGGCCGTAGTGGCAGGGCCGTAGTGGCAGCGGTGGCAGCGGCCGTGACGGCAGCACCCGCAGCGCAGCACCCGCGGCGACTCCGGGGCCGTCGGTACGAGCCCCGGGCGTCGGTACGGGCCCCGGGCATCGCTACGGGCCCCAACCGCCCTGCAAGCCCGCCCCGGAAGGAACACCGCCCGGGCCCGTCGTCCCCCGTTCGACAGGCCCGGGCTCGCGACCGGTGCCCCGGTCGGCGGCGATCAGCCGTCGGCGGCACCGATCAGTCGTCGGCCACCGCCGGTCAGCGACCGCCCGTCAGCGGGCGACCTCCTCCACCAGGACCGGGTTGTCGTGCGGGGTGAGGGTGCAGCGGGCTCCGGGGGTGAGGGTCTCCGCCTCCCAGCTCGGCAGGTCGGCCTTGGCATCGGCCCCGGAGTCGGTGGTCAGCAGGAGGCGGGTGACGCCGCCGAGGAAGGTGGCCACCCGGACGGTCGCCGGTTCGCCCTTCGCCTCGGCGCCGGTGTGCACCTTCAGTCCCTCGGGGCGCAGCAGGACGTCCACTTCGCGCCCGGTGCCGGGGCACTCCCCGTGCACCGGCAGCCGCCGTCCGAGCACCTCGACGATGCCGGGGTCGCGGACGACGCCGGGCAGCCGGTTCATCGTGCCGACGAACTCGGCGACGAACGGCGTCGCGGGCCGCTCGTAGAGCTCGTTCGGCGGGGCGCACTGCTCCAGGCGGCCGTCCCGCATCACCGCGACACGGTCGGCCATCGACAGTGCCTCCTCCTGGTCGTGGGTGACGAAGACGGTGGTGATGCCCAGTTCGAGCTGGAGCCGGCGGATCTCCTCGCGCAGTTGCAGCCGCACCTTGGCGTCCAGCGCGGACAGCGGTTCGTCCAGCAGCAGGATCCGGGGGCGGATGGCCAGGGCGCGGGCGAGTGCGACGCGCTGCTGCTGGCCGCCGGAGAGCTGGTGCGGGTAGTGCTTCTCGCGGCCCGGCAGTCCGACCAGTTCCAGCAGTTCGGTGGCGCGCGCCGCCCGCTCCGCCTTGGGAGCCTTGCGGACGCGCAGCCCGTAGGCGACGTTCTCGGCCGCCGTCATGGTGGGGAAGAGGCTGTAGGACTGGAAGACCATGCCGATGTCCCGCCGGTTGGCGGGCACGCCGGTCACGTCCTCGCCGCCGATGAGCAGTTCGCCCCGGTCGGCGCTCTCGAACCCGGCGATGATGCGCAGCGCCGTGGTCTTGCCGCAGCCGGACGGGCCCAGCAGGGCGACCAGTTCGCCGGGGGCGATGTCCAGGTCGAGCCCGTCCAGCGCGGTGGTGGCGCCGAAGGTGCGCTGCAGTCCGCGCAGCCGCAGGCCGACGCCGCCGGACCGGTCCTGGGGGGTGGCCGCCGTGCCGGGTGCGGCCCCGGCGGTGGTCGCGGTGCTCGTGGTGCTCGCGGTGGTGGTCATACGGTCGTCTTCCTCCGGTTGCCGGTCCGGTTCCGGTTGCGGGTGCGTCCGCCGGCGAGGTTGGTGAGCAGGAGCAGCAGGCCCCAGGTGATGAGCAGGCTGAGCATGGCGGCGGCGACGGAGAGCTGGGCCTCGTAGTCGCCGACGTGCACCATCCACACGGAGAACGGTTCGAATCCGAGCACGCTCGCCACGGTGTACTCGCCCAGCACCATGGCCAGGCTGAGGACGGCGCCGCTGACGATGGCGGGCCGCAGGTTGGGGACCACGACCCGGCACAGCGTGCCCAGCCGGGAGGCGCCCAGGCTGCGGGAGGCTTCGACCAGCGTCCTGAGGTCGGTGCCGCGCAGTCCGCCGTCCAGCGACCGGTAGAGGAACGGCAGCGACATGACGGTGTAGACGAGGACGAGGACCAGCGGGAAGCTCTTGTCGTGCAGCGCCTGGAAGGTGGCCCACAGCGGGGTGTCGGCCAGGTCCTGCTCCCAGGAGAGCACCGTGCTGACCCCGGCCACGAGGGCGACGGGCGGCATGATGAGCGGCACCATGCACAGCACCTCGACGACGCGGCGCAGCCTGGGCAGCCGCAGCGCGACGACGACCATGGTGGGCACCATCAGCAGCAGCCCGAGCGCGACTGTCGCCAGGCCGAGCCGGATCGACAGGCCGAGGCTGGTGGCCATGCCCTCGTCCCGCAGGCCCCGGGCGTATGCACCGAAGGTGACGCCCTTTCCGGGGTCGTCGACGGTGAACCAGAGGGAGGCGGCGACGGGGACGAGGAAGTAGAGCGCGGCCAGCAGCAGGACCAGGAAGCTGCCGTAGGGGCGGTTGCGCACCCGGCGCATACGGGGGGTGGCGGTCAGCCCAGCCATCGGTTGCTCCGTCGTTGCAGCGGGATCTGTACGGCCATCACGAGCAGCGCGATCACCACCATGTTGAGGCTCATGGCGAGCGCGAGGTTCTCCTGCCCGACCAGGACGTTGCCGGACAGCGCGTTGGCGATCTGGATGGTGATCAGCGGTACCGAGCTGCCCGTCATCACGGCGGCGGTGGCGTGCGAGGCGAAGGCGGTGCCGAACATCAGCACGGCTCCGCCCAGCAGCGAGGGCATCAGCACCGGCAGGCCCACGTGCCGCCAGAACTGCGCCTTGGTGGCGCCGCAGGAGGCGGCGGCCTCCCGCCACTGGGTGCGGACGCCGTCGAGTGCGGGCAGCACGGTGACGACCATCAGCGGCACCATGAAGTACAGGTAGGCCAGCACCAGTCCGGTGAACGTGTAGAGGCTGAACCCGGTGCTCTTCAGGTGCAGCAGCCGCGTCACGGTTCCGGTGGTGCCGAGGGTGGCGATGAAGGCGAAGGCGAGCGGTGCTCCGCTGAAGTTGGCGAAGACGCCGGACGCCGAGACGGCGGCCTTGCGCAGCGCCCCGTTCCGGGAGCTGAGCAGCGCCTGTCCGATGACGGTGCCCAGTACGGTGGCCAGCACCGCGCTGAGCAGGGAGAGCTTGACGCTGCCTGCCAGTCCGGTGGCGTAGGCGCCGGACAGCGAGTGGCGTACGTTCTCCAGGCTGTAGTGGTCGGCGCCGGTGGCCGGGTCGACGACGGTGAACGCGTTGTAGGCCAGGGTGCAGGCGGGCAGGCCGAAGCAGACGGCCATGAAGGCGAAGAACGGTACGACGGCGGGCCAGCGCCAGTGCCGGGCGCCGCCGCCCGCGCGGCGGCGTGCCGCTGCGGGCGGGGTGGCGCCGGGCTGCCGTCCGGTCGCGGGGGCGGCGGTGCCGGCCGCGGAGGCGGGGGTCGTCACAGCCATCAGCTGACCGCCGCGCCCCAGCCCTCGCTGATGGTCTTCTGCGCCTGGGCCTCCTGGGCGTGCGTGGGGAACTTCGGCGTGCCGTCGACCTCGGGGAGCTTGGCGGCGGCCTTCTTGTCGACGGTGCCGTCCTCGGTCATCTTCTCCAGCAGCGCGGGCCGCGAGTAGCCCCTGAGCCAGATGTTCTGGCCCTCGGGGCTGTAGAGGAACTCCAGCCACAGCCGGGCGGCCGCCGGGTGGGGCGCGTACTTGTTGACGCCCTGGTTGTAGTACTGCGAGTACTGGCCGTCGGTGGGCACGTTGACCTTCCAGTCCACGCCCTTGGACTTCAGTTCCTCGCCGTAGCCGAGGTTGAGGTAGTCCCAGTCGATGGAGATGGGCGTCTCGCCCTTCTGGATGGTGGCCTTGGTGGACTCGACGGGCACGTAGTTGCCGCTCTTCTTGAGCTTCTCGAAGAAGTCGAGGCCGGGCTGCACGTCGTCGAAGCCGCCGCCGTTGGCGAGCGAGGCGGCGATGACGGAGGAGAAGGCCGAGGAGGACTCGTTCGGGTTGCCGTTGAGGGCGACCTTGTTCTTGTACTCCGGCTTCAGCAGGTCCTCGAAGCTCTCGGGGCACTTCTTGACGGCCTTGGCGTCGCAGCCGAGGGAGATGTAGCCGCCGTAGTTGTTCATGAAGGACCCGTCGGACTGCTTCTGCGCGTCGGGTATCGCGTCCCAGCCCTTGACCTTGTAGGGGGCCAGCAGCTTCTTGGTCTTGGCCTGCTGCATGAACGCGGTGCCCAGGTCGAGTGCGTCGACGGCGCGGTCCTGGCCCTTGCGCTTGGCCGCGGCGTTCAGCGCGCCCTGGCTGCTGCCGCCCGGGTCCTCGTTGTGGACCTCGATGCCGTACTTCTTCTCGAAGGTCTTGATCATCTGGCCGTAGTTGGACCAGGTCGGCGCGAGGGCGTAGACGTTCAGCTCGCCCTCCTTCTTCGCCGCCGCCACCAGCTTGTCCATGCCGCCCAGGTCCGCGGCCGAGCGGGCCTTGCTCGCCTCGCTGTCCGAGCCCTGTGCCGGTGCCGAGCCGCAGCCGGTTGCCGCGGCGGAGAGAGTGACGACCGCTGCCGCGGCGGTCAACAGGCGGCTCCTACGGCTGAGATGGTCTGCCTTCACGTTTCCACTCCTGGGGTTCGTGCCCGTCACCTGTATGGACAAGCTCGATTCATTGAGCGTGGGCAAGCTAGCAGTACGCACCCCGCCGCGCAAAGCCCGGACACCCATCAAACCCCCAGCTCAAAGCGTTATTTACGAACAGGTTTAGCGCTGCGAACTGCGGTTATACGCATCTGCCCCGCCCACTTGATGTGCGCACTACTGCGCACAGATGGCATGATCTGGCGGAGCCCGCGCAGCCAGTGAGCGCAGCACGTCGAGGGAGTCGCCCCATGTCCGAGTCCGCCCGCGGTGGCCACCGCAGGACCACCGGTCGCACGTCGTCGCAGCGCGGCGGCGCACGGCACGAGCGGATCGCCGACGAGCTGCGCCGCGCCATCGCCGACGGGCACTACCCCGTCGGCGCGACCCTCCCCTCGGAGGCGGAACTCGCCACCGCGCACGGCGCCTCCCGCGGCACCGTCCGGCAGGCCGTCTCCGCGCTGCTCGCCGAGGGCCTGATCGGCTCCCGGCAGGGCGCCCGCCGCGTCGTACTGTCCACCACACCCAGCCAGACCTTCACCGAGCTGCGCAGCTTCGCCCAGTGGGCACGCGCCGGCGGCCGGACCGCGGGCGGACTGGTGGTCACCTCGGACTGGGACACCGCACGCCCCGAGGAGGCCGGACTGCTCCAGGTGCCGCACGGCGCTCCGGTGCTGCGCGTGCTGCGGGTCCGCACCCTGGACGGGGAGCCCGTGCTGCTGGAGCGCACCGTCTACGCGGAGTGGATCGGCACCGCCGTCGACGCACTGCCACCCGACTGCGAGTCGGTCACCCAGCGGCTCCACGACGACAGCGGGCTCGTCTTCGCGCACGGCGAGCACCACATCGACGCGGTCGCCGCCGGGACCGCGGACGCGGAGCACCTGGGCGTGCGCCGGGGCAGCCCGCTGCTGCGGGTGCGCCGCACCACCACGACGGCCGACGGCCGCCCCGTGGAGACCTCGGACGACCGCTACCGCCCCGGCTCGGTCGTCTTCACCGTCCGCAACTCCACCCAGACCAACCCGCTGGCGCGCACCCGCGCGTGACCCGACCCGCCGACGCGCACCCGCACGCCGGCAGCCTCCACCCACCGACGAAGTGCGAGCCCGCATTGCCCACTCCCCCGCCCTCCCCCGGCCTGCCACCGGGAGGCGCCACCGCGTCCGCCTCCCCCCGCGTCCGGCCGGGAACCGGCCGGACGCCCGCCGCCCTGCTCTGCGACATGGACGGCACCCTCGTCGACACCGAACGTGACTGGCTGGCGACCCTCGCCGAGCTGCTGGCCGAGCACGACGCCGACGCCGGTACGGCCGCCCTCGCCCCCTTCGCGGGCCTGCCGCTGGACGGCGCCGCCGCCCTCGTGGCCCGGCGCACCGGACTGGCCGCCGAGGCCGCACAGGCCCGGCTGGACGCCGCGTTCACGGCGCGGGTGCGCGCCGGGGTGACGGTGCAGCCGGGCGCACTGGCACTGCTGGACAGCGCCCGGGGCATGGGCGTCCCGGTGGCGCTCGTCACGGCGTCCGAACGGCCGATCGCCGATCTGGTGCTGGCCACCCTGGGACCGCACCGCTTCACCTGCTCCGTCGCACACGGCGAGACCCCCCGCGGCAAGCCGCACCCGGACCCCTACCTGGCCGCCGCCCGCCTCCTGGGAGTCCCCGCGACCGCGTGCCTGGCCCTGGAGGACACCCCCACCGGCGCCGCCTCCGCCCGCGCCGCGGGCTGCCGGGTGATCGCCGTACCGACCGTGGACGGCATCGAGGAGGCCCCCGGGACCCTGCTGCTGCCCTCCCTCCGGGAGGTCGACCTGAGGGCGCTGCCGCTCGCCTTCGGGGAGGACGGCGGCTGACTCCCGTCCGGTCCGCTGCCGCAGCCGCGCGGGCCCGGGCCCGCCGGTGCGGTGCCGCTCAGCAGGCGGTAGCGGCCCGGGGGCGGTAGCGGCCCGGGGCGAGCGGCTCCGGCGGCGGCACGGCCCCCCTGGAGCGTGCCCGCGGTCCAGGGCCCTCTGATCCGGGCTCTCCACCGCCCCTCCGGCGCACGAAGGGCGGCCCCCCGCGTGGGGGGCCGCCCTCTGCTTCAGTGCCTCAGGGCTTACTTGCCCTTCGCCGCTTCCTTGAGCTTGGAGCCCGCCGAAACCTTGACGCTGTACCCGGCCGGGATCTGGATCGGGTCACCGGTCTGCGGGTTGCGCGCGGTCCGCGCCGCCCGGTGGGTGCGCTCGAAGGTGAGGAAGCCGGGGATGGTGACCTTCTCGTCGCCCTTGGCGACGACCTCGCCGACGGTCTCGGCGAACGCCGACAGGATCGCGTCGGCGTCCTTACGGGTCACCTCGGCACGCTCGGACAGAGCGGCCACCAGCTCACTGCGGTTCATAATTCGTACTCCCGTGTTCTTCTTGCCGATGAGGCGTGAGATCGAAGCCGATGCTGCCAGGGCCCTCCGACAGTCCCCGGACCCGGGTCCGCCTTCGGGCCCGCGCGCCCCGTGGGGGTATCCCCCTGGACAAGGTCCGTTTCGGGGTCTCCCCCTCGGACGAAGTCCTTGGGAATGCATCCTGCCCCTACCTGCGGCGGGAAAGCCAATCCGGCGTCATCCGGCGCCCTCGCGCGTGCTGACGTGTCTTGGCCTCTGGCTGCCCGCAACCCTAGGGGCCCGCCCGAGTGAACCCCCGCCCGACGCGCCGGTGCCTCCGGGGCCGTCACGGCCTGCCGCGCCCGCGGGAGGCCGCTCGGGGCCGCGGTACGACCGCCGAGTCGGCACTCCGGCACTCCGGTGGAGCGACGGGCCCGGGCGGAGTGCTCAGCCGGCCTGCGCCGGCTCCCTGGCGACCTTCGGCTCGCCCTCGCTCAGCGCGGCGTCGCGGACCGCGCCGGCGACGGCGCCGGAGACCTTCTCGTTGAAGACGCTGGGGATGATGTAGTTCGGGTTCAGCTCGTCCTCGCCGACCACGTCGGCCAGCGCCCGCGCGGCGGCCAGCATCATCGCGTCGTCCACGGTGCGGGACTGGGCGTCCAGGAGGCCGCGGAAGACGCCGGGGAAGACCAGCACGTTGTTGATCTGGTTGGGGAAGTCCGACCGTCCGGTGGCCACCACGGCGGCCGACTCGCGGGCCGCCGCCGGGTCGACCTCCGGGTCCGGGTTGGCGAGC
>NZ_ALAP01000067.1 GCF_000280905.1 Streptomyces sp. AA1529
GGGGTCAGCCAACCCACCCCACCCGCCCGGACCGGCTCATCTGGGACGCCCACTGCGACACCGGACACTCTGACGTGGTGGAGCCGGTGACGCTGTTCCGCGGCCCGCATCCCTGCGGCCGTCTACCGCGCGAAGAGGCCCTGCTCGGGGATTCCTCAGCTCGGCTCCGGCAGCGCGCCGATGGGGACGGGCGGGTTCAGGGTCACCGGGACCGTGCCGGGCTTGGCCGTCGATGGCATGCCGGCCCCGGAGTCCAGTGGCCCTCCTGCAGGGACACGAAGAAGCTGACGGGGCAGGCCCCGCATGGGTTGCACGGTCATCGCCCGTGGGGGCTTGGCGGCCGACGGGGAGGGCGATGGCTGGGTGCGGGGGTGTGTTCGGAAGTGACGTGGGTGGTCTTCACGGCGGGGTGTGTTGCTCGGCGGCGTCGAGTGCGGGAGTGAGCGGTGCGAGTGCCGCGCGGAGTTGGTCGGGCAGTGAGCCGGAGGGTACGAGCAGTCCCCGGGCGCCGGGACTCCCGCCGGTCTCTGCGTTCCCGGCCGGCCGGAGCCAGCCTTCCAGTGCGATGCGGACAGCCGCGGCGACGCTTGCCGCGAGAACGCGGGCTGTGTGCGCTCCGGTGTCACCCAGGCGTGCGGCGATCGCTGCCGTGAGCGGGGGCTCGATGCCGGCGGTGGTGTCGAGGAACGCGTCGCGCAGCGCGGTCCGGGTGGTGATCAGCAGCAGCGCCTGCTGTTCGCTCTCGCCGGTGTCCGTGTACTGCTCGACCACCGCGTCGGTGACGGCGTCGGCCAGGCGCACCTCTGCGGGCCGGGCCGCGACCGCCGCCGCGACCCGTGCCTCCCGGTCCGCGGTGACAGCGGCGACGATCGCCTGCTCGCGGCTGGCGAAGTAGTTGTTGTAGGTGCGCGGTGAGACCCCGGCGGCCTCGGCGATGTCCTCGACTCGTACCTGGTCCGGTCCGTGCTCGACGGCCAGGCGCAGGGCCGCTTTGCGCAGTGCCTCGCGCGTGGCCTGCTTCTTCCGTTCCCGCAGCCCTGGTGGTCTCGTCACGGGGCCAGCATCCCACGCAGCAGAGATGCGTGCACGCAAACTTGCGTGTACGCATTTTTATTGTCAGTCTCTACCCGATCGAGACCGACAGAGGGGACGCCACCATGCGTGCAAGAGGAATGACCTATGACACCGGATTCGTCATGCACGGCCAGATATCCCGCCAGCACCTCGACCCCGCGGTGGTCCGGCGCGAGCTCGCCATCATCCGCGACGACCTGCACTGCAACGCGGTCCAGATCACCGGCGGTGACCCAGACCGACTGGAGCTGGCCGCCGGTGCCGCCGCCGAGCTCGGCCTGGAGGTCTGGTTCTCGCCCTATCCGCTGGAGCTGGAGGCGGAGCAGATCCTCACGCTCCTCCGCGACTGTGCCGGGCGGGCGGAACGCCTCCGGCAGCAGGGAGCCGCAGTCGTGTTCGTCGCAGGGGTCGAGCTGAGTGTGATGAACCGCGGGTTCCTGCCCGGAGAGAGCCCCGAGGAGCGCGTCGCGCACCTGATGGACCCACCCGAGCGGCGCGCCGAGGCCATGCGCGAACTCGGCGTGCGCATCAACACCTTCCTCCACGATGCCGCGGCCACGGTCCGCGAGTGCTTCCAGGGCAAGCTCACCTACGCAGCCATCCAGTTCGAGCAGGTCGACTGGACCCCCTTCGACATCGTGACGTTCGAGCTGATCCGCTCCGCCGAGGTCGCCGACCGGTTCCGGGACGCGGTGCGCACCCTGGCCCAGGGCCCGAAGCCGCTGGCCGTCACCGGGTTCGGCACCGCGGCCTACCGCGGTGCATCGGACCGCGGGGGCCGGGTGCTGGAAGTGGTCCAGCACGACCCGCAGACCAAGGCCCCTGTGCGGCTGAACGGAGTATACGAGCGCGACGAGGCCGGCCAGGCCACGTATCTGAGCGAACTCCTCGAAATCTTCGACACCGAGGGCGTGGACAGCGCGTTCGTGTTCCTGTTCGCCCTGCCCGGCTACCCGCACCGCCCGGACGGCGACCCCAGGGACGACCTGGACCGGGCCGGCCTGGGCATCGTCAAACTCCTCGAAGGACGCCGGGGGCAGACCTACCCCGACATGGAATGGGAGCCCAAGGCCGCCTTCACGGCAGTCGCCCAGCGGTATGGGAGATAGCCGAAGACTGCCCTCGGAGGAGGCGGGCCCGGCACGGCAACGCGGAACCCTTCTGAGAAACCCCCGAAACCCCCGAAACCTCCGAAACTCCCGAAGCGGCGGCGCTCGGTCTCACGACGCCGCCGCTCATCCGGGCGTCGAGCTCACCGCACTCCAGCGCTTCGGACAGGCAACCGGCAAGCTCCCTGAACGCGGCCGGGCGAGGAACGTGAAGGACGGGAAGGGCGATGAGCGGACCAGGGCAGGACAGGCGCCACAGACGGACAGCAGGCGCTGTGCTGTGGAGCCTCTCGCCAGTGCTGCTCCTGGCTTCGCTCGCGTTCGCCCTGACGGATGTCTCTGCGGACGAAGACCCTGCCGATCCGGCGTCGGGCGTGCATGAGGAGTGCGGCTCCCCGACGTTCTCAGGCTCGACGGTTGCGGAGACTCCAGGGTGTGGATGTCCAGGAAGCGGGCCACATTCCGTTCTTCGCCATCGAGCGCCCCCGGCCTGCCCTACGGCAATGTCTGCCGCTGCGGCCAGAACGTGAGGGCACCAGCATCCGGCACCCCACCGGTCAATCAACTGCCGTGACACCAAGAAAGCCCTGACGGTCGCCGAAGCCGAACAAAGGCCGTCCGTGCCGGAGATGGCATGCCAGGCTCGGTCGCGGATAGGCCGTGCCCCCGTTGGGGAGCAACAAGGCGACACACAGGGGAGGGAAGGGGGACGACCTATGGTAGCCCTGCTGGTCATGCTGGCCGCGCTCGCGGCCGGAGCCGTCATCGCGCTCCTGGTCCGCGCCGGGCGGCGCGAGAGCCGTGCGGAGGCGGTCCGGCTCGCCGAAGACGCACGGCGGGAGGCCCGCCGGTCGCTGGAGGCGGTCTGGACCATGGACGACCGTGGGTTCGAGGACTACATCGCCGGCCTGTGCCGCCGGGACGGCTGTACCGGAGTGCAACGTGTCGGCGGCGCCGGCGACCTGGGCGCGGATGTGATCGGCTATCTGCCCGACGTGCACGACCGCTTCGGGGAAGTCGGCCAGCCCACCGGTGTGATCGCGATGCAGGTGCGACAACAGGATGTGCCGCACATCCTCGGGCCGGTGACCGAGCCGGGCAAGGGCCTCACAGGGCGGCCGACTGCTGCACCGTGACGGGGTACCCGCACAGGGTGCGGCGGATCGGGACACAGTAGCCGCTCTGTCTCAGCTCCAGTTCGGTCCGCAGCGATCGAGTGCGGCACGAACCTGGTGGAGGCCCTCCACTCTCCAGTGGTCCCGGTCGGGCATTTGGTCGTTCCGGCGCCAGCGCCAGGCGCAGAACATCGCCCAGTTCAGGGCACGGCACCGGTGGATCAGGTCGTGGTCGGCCCCCGCATAATGCATTCCCACTTCTTCGGGCGCATGGGCGAGGTCGAACTCGACCGGTCCGCGGCAGCAGGTGGCGAGGTCTACGAAAAGCGGCCCTCTTCTCGTGTTCAGGAGGTTGCCTTGGTGAGGCTCGCCGTGCAACAGCTGGTCGTCGGCGTTGTCGCTGCCGATCGCGGCGCTCAGTCCACTGAGAGTGTCGCTGAGAAGTGCCCGGTCCGAATCGGGGAGCTCGGGAGTCTGCTCCCGGTCGTTCACCTCTCTCAGGGCCACAGCGACTCGGTTGGTGAAATGCGGTGCGTCCAGATCGATCTGCCGCAGGGCGGCATGGTGCCGCAGGAACACGTCTGCGTGGGCGGCCGGCGTGATCCGTGATCCCACCGGTGCGTAGTAGGTCCATAGCGAGATGGCGAAGGCATCACGCACGTGGACTCGGGGCTCCACCCGACGCTCGAGCTCGGCCACCGGCGCGTGAACGTCGGCGAGACGGTGGGCGACCTCTACTTCGAACTCGGAATCAGCCAGATGCTCCAACGGTGCGACCCGAGCCAGAACATCGCAAGGGATCAGGCGCAATGCGACGCGGTCCGAGTTGTGGATGACGACCGCATCGTCGACCTGGAGGCCCAGCTCCGAAGCAGTCGCCCGCCCTGCCTCAACTGCGCGGTGGAGTTCTGATGGCTCCATACCGTTCTCCCTCATCAGTGAGTCACACACTTCTGGAGACAGCAGAGATGCCCCCGGTGTCTTCGTGTACATCATTCGGCGGCCAACCCCGGACCGCGATAAGCATCTCAAGGCGGGACCTGCACAGGCTCTGGGATTTGTCCCGCCGATCGTGTGACTGGCCCCTGTCCGGACGGTTGACGTGGACATGGAGCGAGGGGGACTGGCGGAGGTCGAGTGGGAACAGCTGCGGCCGTTTCTGCCGTTCGGTAACGGTCGCTGTGGCCGGTGGTGGGATCACCGATAGGTGATCGACGGGATCCTGCACTGGGTGCGGACCGGCGTGCACTGGCGCGACCTGCCCGAACGCTTCGGTACGAGGCAGACCGTCTACGAACGCCGTGCGCCGTGAGGGGCTTTGTTGTATCCCCAGAGCATCCGAGATGAACTCGGAGGAGGTTCTTGGGTCACCTGACTTACCTGATGGTGAAAATCAAAGGGGACCGTAAAGCCCGTAACACGATCATGGTGAGGCGCGGTCTACACCTTGTTGAGGTGTCCTCCCTCGCTCATACCGCTTCTTCGCGCTCATCGGCGTCTGCCGCCCTCGTCTACGCGGCGCTCCTGGATGCGGAGTCCTGGCCGTCGTGGTCGGCCTACGCCGACGTCGAGTGGGATGTCCCTGCAGGTGTCGACCGACCGGCACGCGTGGGCGACATACGCACCATCCGTTCCCGCACTGGAACAATTCGCTACGCTCATCCTGAAGGCGCCGCTCCCGGAACGCGCGGCACAGATCGCCGTCGCCTTCGTGGCCTTCGCCTGCCAGGACCCGGCCCGGTTCGAGGTCATGTTCGCCTCAGGAATCGGCAAGGCTTCCCATCCCGAACTGCTGGAGCAGACACGTCGCGTCCAGGAACGCCTGGAGGCTGCACTCCAGCCCCACATTCCCCGGGAAGATGTGGTGGGCCGCGCCGCCGAACTGTGGGCCATCGCGCACGGAGTGGCTTCCCTGACGCTCGGCGGCAACCTGCACCATGTCGTCGATTCTTCCCGTATCGACATGGTTGCCGCATCCGCTGCGCACGCCTGGGCAAGGGGCGTCTCCGGCATGTAGGACCGAGGCGAGACCCTCTCGGCTCTCCCTCGGACTGCGGACGCCAGACCGGTCACCGTCCCGTCCGCGTATGGGACGACGGCACGACAACATCCCCTACACCCAGCAGCGGCACCGGAGGCGCCCCTCTGCGCGTCTTCCACGTCACCGAAGACGCCAGCCGAGAGATCTCCAGCCTGCTTCTCGGAGCCCACGGACAACCACCTCGCCAGCACAGTGAAGGCGGCCCGAGCCGGGCAACTCCCGCAGACCCGAGCGAGCGCAAGACCGAGGAGACGACCGAGGACGACGACAGCGATGACGAACCCCCGGCCCACCCCTCGCACACAGCGGACAGCCAAGCAGCCGACGAGCAAGCCGAGCCCGTCCGCTCACCACCCAGCACGACCGCTGAAACCCCCGAGAAGACAGCACCCGTCCGGCTGCAACTCCCCGGCCCCATCACCCTCTACGCACGCGCCAGCGACGAGCCCATCGGCAACCACCTACGATCCGAAGTCCGCGAGTTCCTCGCCCTGCTGGCCCCCCACCCAACCGGTTTCCCGCCAGGGACATCGCCGACAACCTGCGCCTGGTCGGCGGAGTCGAACAGCACGCAAGAGAACTGAAGAACCTCCGCCGCTCCATCCGCCGCATTCTCCGCGCCGGGAAGTCCGGTGCCGGGATGAGGAGCTCGCCGGACCACCCTGCACCCCCTGCACCGGAAGCTTGCTCTCTATGCCCCTTCGGCGCCGGCCGCGGACACCACCGGGAGGTTCGCGGCGCGGCGGGTCGAGGGCAGGGTGGCCAGTGCGGTCAGGGCGGCGGTCAGGGCCAGGGCGAGCAGGAGCTGGAGCCAGGGGATGCGGGGCTCGGCTGCCGGCTGGGTCGCCACCGCGGTCAGCGCTGTCGCGGTGCCGGCGGCCAGGCCGAGGAAGGCGCCCAGCGCGCAGATCAGCAGGGCCTCCAGGCGGATCACCCAGGCGACACCGCGGCGGTGCATGCCGAGCGCACGCAGTACGCCGATCTCCCGGGTCCGCTCGCGCACGGACATCGCCATGGTGCCGACCACGCCGAGGGCGCCGATCAGGACTGCGACGCTGAGCAGGGCGGTGGTGAGGGTCAGCAGCGTCCCG
Source organism: Streptomyces sp. AA1529 (assembly GCF_000280905.1). Lineage (GTDB taxonomy): Bacteria > Actinomycetota > Actinomycetes > Streptomycetales > Streptomycetaceae > Streptomyces. Next base: position 6,431 of record NZ_ALAP01000067.1, read on the forward strand.
TAGGGACGGGCCGCCTCGAGGGCCGCGTCGGCGCGGTTCTGCACCAGGAGTGCGGGGTTGTCCAGTGTGTCCCGGATCCGGTCGCGAAGCGCGTCCGTGCGGCCGGGTGCCGCGCGGACCAGGATCTCGTCCGGCCGCTCGCCGGGGCGTGCCGCGGAGAGCGGAACCAGCGCCGGGCCGAGCCGCTCGGGTCCGTCGTAGACGGCGACGACGCGGCGGTCACCGAGAGGCGAACCGACCCGCAGGCCACGCGAGTCGGCCTCGGTGCGGCTGAGGGCGATCCCGTCGCGGCCGAGGCGGTCCAGGTGTCCGGCTGCGACCGTCAGCCCCGCCGCGCGGCCGACCGTCCGCGGATCGACGGCGACCGCACCGAGTTCGCGTCCGGCGCCGAGTTCGACGCCGGTGGGCACCGTGGGAGTGACCGCCTCGGCACCGGGAACGCGCGCGACGCGCCGTGCCGTGCCGTCGCCGATCTCCGCGAAGTCGACGGGGACCACGTGCAGATCGGACGCCATGGCGCGGGCCGCGTCCCGCTCCGCCATGCCGCTCAGCGAGGCGGCACCGATACCGGCCGCGGTGACGAGTGCCAGGCCGACCATGAGCGCCGAGGCCGTGGCAGCCGTACGCCGCGGATTGCGGCGGGCGTTCTCGACCGCCAGCGTGCCGTGTACGCCCGCGAGGCGGCGCAGCGGGCCGCGCAGCAGCGCGCCCAGGCCGACGGCCAGCCACGGGGTGAGGAGCATCAGCCCCGTCATCAGGACGGCCCCGGCGACCGTCACCATGTCGAGGTCGGGGGTGTCGCTGAGGTACCACAGGAGCAGCGCGCCGAAACCGGTCACGCAGCAGCCGACGGTGTTGCGGCGGCGCAGCGCAGCAGGCGTGGGCGGTTCGCCCGTCCTGAGCGCGGCCATGGGTGCGACGGCGGCGGCCCTGCGCGCCGGGACGTACGCCGCGAGCGCGGTCACGCCGACGCCGACGGCGAGCGCCGCCAGTCCGGCCGGGAGGGACATGAGGGGCAACGGAGCCGCCACGGCACCCCCGTCGACCGGAAGGCACGCTTTGAGCGCCATGGCGAGAGCCGCCCCGAGGGGGTAGCCGACGGCTGACGCGGCGGTGCCCACGAGCAGTGCCTCACCCAGGACGAGCCGCAGGACGTTGCCGCGGGTGGCGCCCACGACCCGGAGCAGGGCGTGCTCGCGTGCCCGCGCGGCAGTGAGCATGGCGAAGGTGTTGGCGACGAGGAAGCCCGCGACGAGGAGCACGACGGCGGCGAAGCTCAGCAGCAGGCCGGTCGTCTTGTCGCCCGCGGCGCTCGCGCCCGCAGCGGACCGCGCCTGGGCCTCGGAGCGGGTGACGGCCTCGGCCTGCGGCGGCAGCAGCTTCCGGGCGCGGGCCGCGAGCCGCGCCTCGCCGGTGCCGTCCGCGGCGGTCAGGGAGATCGCGGTCAGACCGAACCGACGGCGTGCGGTGGCCTCGTCGAACGCCGTCAGCGTGCCGCCGGAGGCGACGCGGGCGTCGCGCGCCGTGAAGACACCGACGAGCCGCACATCGCGCGCCTCACCCTGTACGACGACGCGTACCCGGTCGCCGACCCGGTAGCCCGCGCGGTCGGCAGCCCGCCGGTCCAGGGCGACCTCCCCGGCGGACCGTGGGCCCCGGCCCGCGGCGAGCGGATAGCGCGGATCCGAACCATTCGAGTCCGGCACATAGTTGACGCCCGCGCTGTTGGTACGGGAGCCGACCAGGGTGCCGTCCCGCCCGGCGACGAACGTGCTGCCCTCTGCCACCGCGCGGACCCCGGCGGCCCCGGGCAGCGCCCGCAGCTGCTCCAGCAGACCGGGACCGAGACCTCCCGCACCCGGTTCGGCCGGCCCCGCAGGCGGCTGCTCCTGGGTGATGGTGACGGAGGCGTCGGGTGGTGCGACGCGCCGGGTGTGCTCGATGGCGGTCCGGGCCGAGCCGCCGTACAGCAGTGCGCCCGTGACGCATGCGACACCGAGCACGACGGCGAGAGCGGGCAGCGCGAATCGGGACGCGTGCGCCCACAGGGAGCGCAGCGGACGCGCCACGGCGCGGGGGAGGCGTGGAGCAGCAGGCATGAGGGCCTCGACGGGACGGGGCGGACAGCGGACGGCTCGATCCTGCGGCGCCTCGCCCCGGCCGCGGATCGGCCGTCCAGCCGACCCGCCGGCCCGGCAGCGGCCCCCGCGTCGGCCGAAAGGCTGAGGCGGGCTTCGCGGTCCGGCCCTAACGTGAGGTGGCATGATCCCTGCTCCCGCGCTCCGCACCCCGCTCCGCCGGGTACTGGTCGCCGTGGCGGCAGCCGCGGTGCTCGCGCTGCTCCTCGCCGAGGGCGCGGCCACCGGATACGCGCCCACGGCCGCCGCGACCGTCGTCACGGGTGCGCTGTGCGTGGGGGCGCTCGCCGTCCCGGCCGGCCGCTTCCCGGCGGCCGCCGCGGGTGCCGTGGCGGCGTCCGCGGCGCTGTCCCTGGTCACTATGAGGCTCTCCCACCGGCCCGAGGTCACCCCGGGGGCGGCCGAGACGGCGGCGCTGCTGCTGCTCGTCACGCGGGCCGTCCGGCGCACCCGCCCGGCACTCGCGGCGTGCCTGGTGGCGGCGAGCTCACTCGCCGCCGCGCTGCTGCCGTTGCGGCTGCCGCGCGTCGAGTACGACAACGTGATCCAGCTCGGCGAGCCCGTGATCCTCTTCGCGCTCCTGCTGGCGTTCGTGCTCGGCCTCTACCTGCGGCTGCTCGACACCTTCCGCACCCGCGAGCGGGAAGCCGACCGGCAGACCCAGCGGCTGGAGTACGCGCGGGAGTTGCACGACTTCGTGGCGCATCACGTCACGGCGATCGTCGCGCAGACCAAAGCCGTGCGGTACGCCACCGCGCAGGGACACGCGCCCGCAGCCGACGACCTGGACCGCATGATGGCGGGCATCGAGCGAGCGGGGTCCCAGGCGATCGAGTCCATGCGCGGCATGGTCTCGGTGCTCCGGGCGCCCGGTGAGGGCCCGGCTGCCGTCCGCCCGTCCGGAGACCTGGCCGGGGCGTTGCGCGCCCTCACCGAGGAGTTCACCGCCGCGGGCCCGGCCACCGTGGTGCTCCTCCTGGCGCCCGAGTTGCGCGGAGCCGGGCACGAACTCCCGCCGGGCCCGGCCACCGCAGCGCACCGGGTGGTGCGCGAGTCGCTGACCAACGTCCGCAAGCACGGTGCGGGGGCACGGCGGGTGACCGTCGAGGTGCGGCCGTCGCCGGAGGGCACGTTCACCGTGTCCGTCACCGACGACGGCCGCGGCCCGTCGCATGCCGCGGCGCGGACCGCGCGGCCCGGTCCGGCGGACGGCACCGGAACCTCCGCCGGCTCGGGGTTCGGCCTGACGGGGCTGGCCGAGCGGGTCGAAGCACTGGGCGGTACCTTCACGGCCGGCCCGGCAGGGGAGGGCGCGGCGGGCTGGCGGGTGACGGCCCGGCTGCCTCTGGGATCATGGGAACGGTGAACAGTGGGACGACGATCCGCGTGCTTCTCGCGGACGATCAGGAGATGGTCAGGGCAGCCTTCCGGATGATCCTCGACGCCCAGCCCGACATCGTGGTCGTCGCGGAGGCCCCGGACGGCGCGACAGCGGTCGCCGAGGCCCGCCGTCTGCGTCCCGACGTGTGCCTGCTCGACATCCGGATGCCGGAGCTGGACGGTCTGGAGGCCACCCGGCAGCTCGCCGGGCCCGAGGTCCGGGACCCGCTGAAGGTGCTGATCGCCACCACCTTCGACCTCGACGAGTACGTCTACCGGGCGCTGCGGAACGGCGCCTGCGGATTCCTGCTCAAGGACGGTTCTCCCGCGCTCCTCGCCGAGGCCGTGCGCGCGGCGGCGCGGGGCGACTCGATGATCTCCCCGTCCGTCACGGTGCGGCTCCTCCACCACATGACGCCTCCCGCTTCCGCGGCCCCGCCGCCCCCCGCCGCTCCCTCGCCCCCGTCCACGGCCTGTCCCGTCGAACCGCTGACGGAGCGGGAGTTGGACGTCGTGCGGCTGGTGGCGCGAGGGCGCACGAACGAGGAGGTCGCGGCGGAGCTGTACGTCACCCTCTCGACAGTCAAGACGCATCTGGGCAACGTCCAGCGCAAGCTGGCGGCCCGCAACCGTGTGGAGATCGCCGCGTGGGCCTGGGAGTCGGGGCTCTGCGGCTGACCCGTCCTCGCGCACCTGCCCTCCCGCCGCGCTCATGCGCGCTTCGGCCACCCGTCCGCGGCCGGGGCGGTCGCCGCACGGCCGAGCACCCCGGCACGATCACGGCGTGCGCCCCGGCTCGTCCGGGGCCCGGGATGCCTCCGCGTTCCCCCGTGAAGCCGGTTCCCTCGGTCTCCCCGGACGGGATCGGGTGAGGCAGGCTTCGGGGATCCCGTGGGCGCGGGCCGCGGTCAGGTCGTGCGTGCGGCCCGGAGTCGCCCGTGAAAACCACAGGGGCGTCCCGTCCGGCAGTGCGATGGCCTGTACGTTCATTCCGTGCTTCCGGTGCCTTTGTGAGTAGTACGGCTCATCGGTGGCGACGCGGTCGATCGGGATGAGCGTGCCGTCGACGATGACGAAGTCGCCCTCGCCCAGGCCGGTCAGGGCTTCGCGCAGTCCGGGTGCCCAGTCGGCCAGGACGTCGATGGTCTCGTCCACGTACCGCCATGCAGTCGCCTTCGAGATTCCGAACCCGGCCGCGAGTTGGGCGAACGTCTCGTTCTTGCGTAGGTGTGCGAGGGCGAGGAGGGCCTGGTGGAAGCAACCGAGCTTGCGTCACGGCGATTTCGGTTCGCGCCTTCGGGCATAGATGAGCCAGGAGACGTGCTCGACCAGCTCATGCGGGATGTCGAGCATGGAAGGATGCGGAACCAACGGAGCCCCTCGGTTGCCGGTGTGATGAGTGAGATCACCACGCCAACGACGAGGGGCTCTGCCACGTCACCGCCCTCGCTGAACAGCCCATTTCACCTCTACAGCACAGGATGAAAGAGGTTCAGTGGTCTCCACACCTCGGCGTCTTCGTCCAGGATGGGCAATCCCCAGTGCAGTGCCCTGTTCCGCAGCAGTCCCGCACCGGCCGGCGCCGGAGCAGGGTGTTCCAGCCCGTCTGCCATCTGCTCCAGGTAGGCGGCCAGCGAAGCAGCTATCGAGCGATGCTCCTCGTTTCCCTCGTACCACTTGCGTACCTCACCCGTGGCTCCGTCGAGGTACAGCCCGTAGGTCTCATCGTCCACGGCGAACGAACAGAAAGGTATCCACTCGGGCCGCCAGTGAAGATCTTCCTCCGGATCGTGATCCTCCTCCTCTTCCCACTCCTTCTGGACCTCCATGCCGTTCCGGTGAACCCAGGACACCCTCGGCAGGGTCATCAGCGCCCAGTTGCCCAGCATGAAGACGGATCCTTCCCCCTCGGCCACGCCCTCGCGCAGCCGCCACAACGCCCGCAGCTGCTCCGGGACGTGCACGGCGAGGTCGCTCTCCAGGACCACGAGCTGCTCTTCGGAGGCACCCGGCCTGAGAGTGGCGTGCGAGCCCGGAGCCTGCTCACCCAGCCAGGCTTCGATGCGCTGCCACGCGGCAACAACGCGGCGGGCCTTTCCTTCCTCCTCCGCGGCCGACGGCGGCTGCTGTGCTCCCTTGGAAGGCAGATCATCGCTCATACGCCAAGCCTTCCACGGAAGCCCGTGCGGACGGCGAGGAAGATGCCCGATCTCGGTCGGCAGGCCGGTATCGGTCCTCGTCCGCGCGCTCGCTGCGGCGACAGCACCCAGCCCATGCGCCAGGGGACCCGTGCCGAATTCTGGTCGGGACCACCCCCGAACTCGGACCCTCCCGACCGGGCCCGGAGGGCCGATTTCCCCGGTACAGGCCCTTGGCGGCGAATGAGGTGCGGGTGACGGTGGGCGCGCAGCATTTGCATGCGGGTGGAAGCGGCTGACCCTCCGGATCAGCATGCTTCCCGCCGCCGGGGCGGGCGGCGACCAGGCCTGGCGGGCCCGCCAGGACGCCATCTTCGCCACCGCCCGCGAGGTGTGGGCGGATCCCCGCTGGTTGGCCCGGGCAGCGGGTGGGGCCATTCCGGGTACGACACTTCCGACGGCTTCTGTGCCTGAGCGACAGACCACGGGAAGGGGTATGGAGACGAGGATGACCCCGAATGCGGGGAACGTGTATGCGGTTCGGGGCTGCTGGGTACCTGCTACGGGCGGTTCATTCTCCGCTCTGCTCACCTGCTACCGAGCCGCCGGTGTTCCGGTCTGACTTGGACTCTTGGGCCTTCTCGGGTGCTTTGAGTTTCGGATCGCCTGTTTCATCGGAGTCGATCTGGTCGGTGAACGTCAGACGGCCTCCGCCGTGGTCGATCACCACTAGGTCGCCGTCCCGCACAGCCTTCTCCACCAGGTCGGCCAGTTCGTCCTCGCTCGCGTCGGGGTGCTGTTGGGCGATGCGCCTGCCGACCTCGTTGTTGTACAGGTCCATCGCTTCGCGCTCGGGTCGGTTGCCGGGCCTGGCCTCATGTGCCGTGGCGTATTCGGCGGCCCACTCGGCGCCGTATTTCTTCGTCATCAGTGCGTTCCAGTACGTGTGGCGGAACGCGTCGTTGTGGTTGTCGTTCCAGTCGTCGGGACGGAAGCGGGCGTCGGCGGTGTTGAATGCCTTGTCCTTGACGCCACGGAAGTCCTGCAGACCGCTGAGGCCCAGCCCGTCGAGCATGTCCGCCTCTCGCACCGTGACACTCTGCTGGAGCTCCCTCACCTTCTCGGCGAACAAGGGGCCTACAAGCAGCTCAGGGTGGCGGGGGTAGAGGACGAGCCCGTCCGGGTCCGGGTCGACCTGGTAGTCGCGGAGGATCCGGGCCGCGTCCTTCTTGGTCCCCGGTGGTGCGTATTCGACCTTGTCAGGGTTGAAGCCGTACGCCCCGGCCGCCCGATTGTCCGGCGGCTCGACAGCGGCGATGAGAGTTCTCTTGATCGCGGTGTCCGCGTCATTGAAGGCCTCGACGGCCTTATCGATCTTGGACTGCCATGCAGCCACCTCCTCATCAAGGGACTGCGCGTAGGTGGGGTCATGTCCCCGGGCCAGGCGCTCGCCCTCGTTGAGTTTCGTGGTGTCGAGCGTGACGTAACCGTCGCCGTCCACGTTCATCTTGTCGTCCTGGGCGGCCTTCACCCGGCTTCCCAGGGTCCTCTTCCTGTCTGCCAGGTCCTGGTACGCCTTGGTCAGCAGGGTGGAGATGTTCATGGCCTGGCGTTTGGCGTCGCCGAACTGCCCGGAGGAGACCCTGGCCACCTCGCCGTAACTCACTTTCGCGATGCCTGCCCAGGAACTGCGCGACAGCGTGCCGCGCACGTGTGTGTCGTAGTCGGTGTGCAGCTCGCCGAAACGCTTGCTCATGCGCTTGAACGCCGCGGCCGCGTCATCCAGCTCGTCGGGATCGGTGCTCATGATGTCGCGGAACGAGAGTGCCATCGCCCGTCCGTCTCACTCTGCCGGCCGCAGGCCGGTGGGCTCGGTCCCCGGCAGGAGGGGCGAGGAAGGGCCTGATACCGCTGTGAGGGAGTTGTGCACCAGACCATCCTGCGTCTGGAAGAGCACCCGTGTGCCCCGCAGCGCGTCCCGTTCGCCCTCAAGTCTCTGTTCGAGGTTGCGGACCTGCTTGCCCCACTTGCGCAGCACGTACTCAACACCCCGCCAGGCCCCCCAGTTCTGCATCATGCCGCCGGGCTGGGAACGCTCGCTGCCCAGCAACCCCGGCGCAGGCTCCTCGGACGCCATACGGCCCGTGCTGCGCAGATGTGAAAGCAATTGCTCGTCGATGTATTTCGCCGATGCCTTCTTCGCCGTGGGATCAGTGGCCAGCCGGTCCGGCCCGCCAGGCCCGGTTCCCGCGCCACCCGCCGGGGGCGCGGAGTTGAGCTGCATCCGCGCGTCCTCCCCCTGGCGCGCCTGCGAAACAAGTGCATCCCACTCCGCATGGAACGAGTTCAACGTAACCCCCATCTCACTTTCTGTGACGTGAGCATGGTATTCCCGACCATTCGGACGACGGGCCGCCCACAGGGAACACTTCAGCCGCCAACGCACCCGCACAGCGTCAGACATTCGGCCCCGCCAACCGGAAGCACAACACCAGTGCCACCAACAGCCGGCCCCGGCTACCCTCACCCATGCGACGCCGGGACGCAGCCACCGGGACTGCCCACGCAGACGAGGCCAGAGAACACGCGAAACACGGAGAAGAGAAGCGATGACGCGGACCAGGGCAGGAAAGACGCCCCAGCAGCGGGAGAGACTGGCAGCAGGGGCCGTGCTGTGGAGCCTCTCGGCAATGCTGCTCCTCATCTCGCTCGCTTTTGCCCTGACCGAGGTCTACGCAAACGAAGACCCCGCCGACCCGACGGCCAGTGTGCATGCAGAGTGCGGCTCCCTGCTTTCCCCCACTACCAGTCACGTGGACGACTACCGCGATGCCCAGGGTAGCCCCGCCGATGCCGCGGGGTCGGTCGCTTCGCACACACGCGTCTGCGACGCCGCCCGGAGCGATCAGGTGGACTCGGCACTCGCAGCGCTGACAGCGGGGACTGCCGTCGCGGGAGTAGCCATCGGCCTGCATATATATCTAGGGCGGCGCCTCCCGGGCCGGGGCGAACCGCCACGGCACGAAGAGGGCTGAGGCCGACGCCCGCCGCCCTGTCCACCGGTTGCCGGCCAGCGGCGACGTGTGGGTCCGTGCCGGTTTCCTCCTGGGTGAAGGCCCGGTGGCTGTCCGCACCGCTGAGCGGCACCCTCCAGGGTGCCCAGGGCACGCCCGTCTGCAGTGCGCGCTCTATAGCGTCGCGATCATCTCGTCGGCGGCGGGGCTTCGTCGGCCGCCTGAATGTCGGCAACGCCCTCCCGGGCGTGCGCGGTGCACCTCGAGCCCATCCGGCTCCCTGTGACCGGGCAGCCGAGTGCCCGAACGCCCGGGTGAGGACCGACATCGCCCCATAGCAGCGCAAGTCAGGGAGTCTCCACGGCTCGCCCGGTGGGAGTGGGCAGCGACCTGGACGGTGCTCCGTCCGGGGGCGGTGTGCCGGTGATCCGCCGCCCTACGCCTGCCCCGGCCGGTGTCGGCCACTGGATGCGTGTCTGGCCACACCGGCAGTTGTGTGCGTTCACTCTGCTGATTCTCTGTCCCGCCCCGGGCTCTCCTGCCCCCGGCGGTGGGTATCGTGAGGTCCCTGTCGGAGCGTCACACAGCGTCCACCCGGGCCTGCTGTGGGGCCGCGTCGAGCCATGGTCCTCTTCATGTGGCCGGGCAGGAGCCGTTGCGGGTCTTGAAGCTGACGCACCGCCTGCGTGGCGGCCGGACCACCCCCGCTCGCGCGGGGACCACGGCACCGCCACCGAGGAGATCCGGGCGCCCTCCGGACCACCCCCGCTCGCGCGGGGACCACGCCGGGTCCGCCATGGTGGCGAAACCGCCGTGCGGACCACCCCCGCTGGCGCGGGGACCACTCTTCCTGACCTGCAGCTCTATAGCGGCTTTGCTGTTGCTTGACCATTGTTTGTCGGGGTCACGCCCTCATGGTGTCAGAGGCGTGTGATGGAGTTCGTGCCTCTTGACGGAACGCGTTGGGGAGGCGCGGCGTGGTTGATACGCGGTTGTGTGGGAAGTCCGAGGAGTTGGCGAAGCCGTATCCCGTTGTGGGGCATCTCGTTGACTCCGCGATGGTGTGCGGCAGTGTGTGGGATCACGTGCTGGCCGAGGGGCAGCGCAGCCGGGTCGTGGAGGCATTGGGTGTGGATGTCTTGGAGGCCAGGCGGATCGTCATGTTCTGGGCGGGACTGCACGATCTCGGAAAGATCATCCCGTCTTTCCAGCGCATGCTCCTCAAGGCGAGGCCGGCTCGTTCCGGGTTCCTCGGTGAGGCAGCGTACGCGCACGACCGGCGGGCTGACTCCACAGTCGGCCGGATACGGCATGAGAGCGCCACCCACGCGGCGCTGCCGCAACTGCTGGCCCGGCTCGGATACCCGGCTGCCGGGGGTCGGCCGGCGAAGCTTCTGGCAGTACAGGTGGCGCAGATCCTCGGCGGGCATCACGGACGCTATCCCGCGGACAACGACCCACGGGATCTGCGTAATCCCTGTGCCCGGATGCCCGAACTCGGCTCCGGGGCGTGGGCGGAGCAGCGGCAGCAGCATGCTGAAGCGCTTTACGAAGTGCTGGGGCGGCCCGCTGCCCCCAACGCATGTGCGCTGTCGCCGACTACAGCGGTTGTGGTAGCCGGAATGGTGAATCGTCTCTGACTGGCTCGCCAGCCAGGAGCTGACATCCAGTCCCTCCTTGCCCCCGGCGAGACCGAACCACTGCCGGACGGTCACGCCGTTGAGCTGGTCAACCTATGGGACCCGGAAGCCGGCTCCGTCCCCGCCGGCGTGAACTACGCCCACGAGGCGAGCGCGCCCCAGACCACCGACCCGGCAGACCACCTGGCCAGCAGCGACGACAACCCCGGTACTCCCATCTGACACGTGCACCGCCGCGCCCAAGAAGATCGGTGATCACCTGTGCCGTCCATGACCGTTCTGAACCGTTCCGGGGTCGGTGGAGGCTCTATGGACTGACTCCAGCCGCCGGTTGCGGCTGGTGCCGAGCGTAGTAGGTGGCTTCGCATTCGGCGGGCGGGATGTCGCCGATCGCGGTGTGGATGCGGTGGTGGTTGAACCAGTCGACCCATTCTGCGGTGGCGACCTCGACCTCGGCGAGGGTCTTCCAGGGAGTACGGGGTTTGATCAGTTCGGTCTTGAACAGGCCGATCTGAGATTCCATGAGCGCGTTGTCCAGGGCGTCACCGACGCTGCCGATCGAGGCGTCGAGTCCGGCGTCCATCAGGTGCGCGGTGAAGGCGAAGGACGTGTACTGGCTGCCGGCGTCGGAGTGATGTATCAGCCCGGGCCCGGCAGGCGTGCCAGCCCGGTCGCGTCGCCACAGCGCCATGTCGAGAGCGTCCAGGACGAGCTTGGCACGTTTGCTGGTGGCCGCTGACCAGCCGACGATCGTGCGGGAGTACACGTCGACGACGAAGGCGACGTAGACCACGCCGTTCCAGGTGCGCACGTGGGTGAAGTCCGCGACCCACCGCTGGTTGGGGCCACGCGCGGTGAAGTCGCGATTCAGCAGGTCAGTGGCCCGCTCGTGTCCCTCGTCGCGCACCGTGGTGCGGATCTTCCTTCCACGTCTGGCGCCCTCCAGGCCGAGTTCACGCATCAGCCGGGCCACGGTGCAGCGGGCCACCGGTATGCCCTCACGGTCCAGTTGCCGCCACACCTTCCGGATGCCGTAGACGGCGTAGTTGTCGGCGTGGACGCGGCCGATGTGCTCCTTCAGTTCTGTGTCCCGGACGGACCGGGGGCAGGGCGGGCGGTTCTTGGCCGCGTAGTAGGTGCTGGTTGCGATCTGCAGTCCGTGTCCGGTCAGGACACGGCAGATCGGCTCGACCCCGAACTCCTGCTTGAACTCGTCGATGAAGGCTACGAGCGCCTGTGTGGCCGGTCGAGCTCGGCCGCGAAGAAAGCCGATGCGGCCTTGAGGATCTCGTTCGCCCTCTTCAGCTCGGCGTTCTCGGCCTTGAGGCGCTTGATCTCGGCGGCTTCTTCAGAAGTGACCCCCGGCCGCTGGCCGGCGTCGACCTGGGCTTTCCGGACCCAGGTCCGCACGGTCTCCGCCGCACCGATTCCGAGCTTTGCGGCGACCGCTTTCATCGCGGCCCACTCGGTCGGGTAGTTCGGGCGGACCTCCGCGACCATGCGGACCGCACGCTCACGAAGCTCGGGAGGGTAAGGGGACGGACGGGTCATGACTCGACCCTCTCAGGGAATCGAGCCTCCATCAGACCCGGAACGGTTCACATCACCCTGGCCCAGTTCCGGGGATGACGGCGGGGCAGGTGATGACGATCGGGTCCCAGGTGGGAGCCTGAGGCGATGAGGCCCTGGAATACCTCACCGCAGAGCGCCTTGCGGTACCTGCTGAACGAGTGGGATCCGATCGGCGTCGCTGACGAGGTGCGCGACGAATACGACTGCATGCTCGCTCCTCTGCTCGTGCGGCTTCGCGGTGGCGCCAGCCAGTCGGAGATTGCTGAGTTCCTGCAGCGGGAATTGGAAGAGCACTTCGGTCTCGATCCCTTGGGCCAGATGCCTGACGTGATGGCGGCCCGAGTGATGGCCTGGTGGACGTCTGCCGACCCGGCCGAGGGCGCCGCCAGCGCGTAGCCGCTTCTCATACATCGGATGCTCGACTGCGGCCGCTGCTCCTGGCCGTCGCACACGGGGTAGAGGAAGAAAGACCAGGGCCAGTTCCAGCTCCCCCCACTTTCCTGACGCCGACGACCTGAGCAGATCAGTGAGTGTTGAAGTCGGTGACGCGCCAGATGTCACCGATCCGGTTCACGCGCAACCAGGTGTAGCCCTCTGGACAGTCGATGTCGACGCGGAGCGACTCTGCGGTGTCCTGGGGGTCGTTGCCGTCAATCTGGTAGTTCTTCGAGGAGTTGACGCACTTGGTCTGGCCGAAGACGTACCGATCATCGGTCGCGAGCTCATCGAGCGCCTTGGGACACGACCCTCCGCGACTGCCCGCGAGAGCGCGTAGCCGGGGATCGGCCAGTCCACACGCCATGCCTGCGTCCCCGCGCGCGAGAGCTTGAGCAAACTGCCGGGCGGCGTTCCGCGCAGTAGTGGCCGGCTTCACCGCCGCGGGCTTCTCGGAGCCGGAAGCAGTCGCGGAAGACTTCGCAGACGCGTCGGAGGGCAGGCCGCTGGTTCCGGAACACCCAACAACTGCCGCCACAGCCAGCACACTGAAGCCGATGAGGCGAACGGCGTTCTTATTGATCACAGGTGCAGCATAGCGGCGCGGTCCTACAGGGCAGAGTCAGGCAACTGGCCCGCAGCTCCGTGGCATTCGGTGCGGTCGTCTCGAACCTTTTGCTTGCGGTAGCCGGGGCCCTTGGTGTGGTGTGCTGCCCGTAATGCAGCACGCCTCAGCAGCGGAGTCGGCTTCCGGCCCCCGCCAACGCGCACATGCGCCGCACTTGGCCGGGAGCGCCACGCAGTGCCCGGCCGGGCCTGCTGTGAAGCTCCCACACGCCAGGCCACACAGACCCGAGCCGGAGATGAGCCGTCAGCCAGCCGCCGTACGTGGCCTTACACCTGGTGAAGCCACCTCACCCGGGGGCCGGTGCCCTTCACTTAGCATCGTCCGGCTCGCTGGCGCGGGCGATACCGTCCAGTTCCGCGTCGATGGCTGCCCGCTCGGCAGCCCAGCGGTGAAGGCCCTCGCGGATCTCCCGCAATTTTCCCGGATCCTCGGCCGCAGAGGCTTCCACGATGGCGAACCCGGTGCTGCCGTCCGGGTGACCCCAACCGGTCAGGCCCAGGTGAGGACCTTGGCGACGGCGTGCGGCAGATAGTCGGCCTGGCCGTCCTCGGCGATGTAGGCGACGCCGTCGCGGACGATGACGCCGAAGCCGTCCTCCAACTCCGCGCGCTCATCACGAACGGCGACTTCGAGGACTACTGGATCTTCCACACGGCCTGCGAACACCAGTGCCTCTACCCAGTCCTGACCAGCAGGACTACAGCCTCACCGCTTGATCCCGGTCGTCACTTCAAAGGATCCGCACCCTTCCGTCTTCGGAGACGGCCGGCCGCTCGGTGATCAGCAGGTTGCCGTCATGGTGCTGACACTTGTACGGCAGCTTGGCGCCCGGTCGCGCGCTCTCCACCTTGGGGATCTTGCTGCACCGCATGCACTGCTGCATCTCTGTCCCGTCCCGGGCTCTCCTGCCCCCGGCGGTGGGTATCGCCAGGTCCCTGTCGGAGCGTCACACAGCGTCCACCCGGGCCTGTTGTGGGGCCGCGTCGAGCCCCGGTCCCTTTTATGTGGCCGGGCAGGAGCCGTTGCGGGTCTTGAAGCTGACGGAGCTGTAGCCGTACTTGCTTGTGAGCGCTGTGACGGTGAGGCACAAGGCGGTGTTGGTCCCGTCGGCGGTGATGGTGTAGTCCGCTTCCTCGACGCTGTCGCCGAAGTAGTCGTGTTCCGGCTGCGGGGAGGCGAGCGCGACAACGATCCTGGCCTCCTGGTCGCTGCTGAGGAGGTTCTCGCTGTGAGGGCCGTGCCCGGCAATCCGTGACTGGAGGACCTCGCCGTCCCCGGGCAGTCCGGGGCCGATCTGCGACTCTTCTGACAGCTCTGCTGTCGCTTTCTTGACGGCCGAGCGCAGTTCTTTCTCCTCCCACTGGGGAGCGTCGGGGTGGGCGCTGGCGTAGAGGAGACCGCAAGCAAGCAGCGCCAAGCCGGCGAAGACCACACAGGCGACGGGATTGCGGAAGTTGAAGACGTAGCGGTTAGTGCCCCACCGGCTGCGGATGAGTATGCGATCGTCACGGTCGTCGGCCATCCGCAGGATTCCCCCGCCCGGCCCCGTTTCGCCGACCGGCGGCCCTCACCGCCGGGCCGCCGGGCAGTCCCACACGAGATGCTCAGGGACGGCTTCGCAGGCTGACCGCGGCCCGGCCACCGGTCCCACCCGTCCCCGGCGGGCGCGACCAGCCTCGCGTCCGCCAACCGCTGTACAAAGGGACATGCGGCCAAGTGCCGTATGTCAGCCACAGTCGGCTTCGGGCCCGGGCCCGGCATGGTCCCCGCCCTCGGGCAGTTCAGGCAGGTAGCTGAGGCTGTGGACGAGTGACTCCTGGTCGGTGGTTGGCCAGGGCGGGTTTTCAGCGTGACCTCTGTCTTCTTGACATCGGCGATCTGCGCAGATCAGGGGGTGTTGAAGTCGGTGATGCGCCAGATGTTCACCGATCCGGTTGACGCGCAGCCAGGTGCAGCTCTTCGCACACAGGCGGTGTCGGCATGGAGCGGCTCTGCGGTGTCCCGAGGGGTCGTTGCCGTCGATCTGGCGCGGAGATGGGCCCTCCCGAACGTCGGCGGTTCCCCCACACGCGTCAGCGGCGCCGGGCGCCGTCGGCGCGACTGCGACAGCGTGATCGAGAGGTCACTTGCTGGTCCCTCCGGCCGAGCAGGCGCCCGGTACTGTCAGGAGGTGACGGCGGCGAACACAGAAAGCAGGAGCGGAGTTTAATGACTGACGGAGGGTCAGTGGAGGTCTTCACCGCACTCGCGGAGGATGATCCCACCTCGGTTGCCGGGTACCGGTTGGCGGCCCGTCTCGGCTCGGGCGGTATGGGCAAGGTCTACCTCTCCTACACCCCGGGCGGACGTCCGATCGCCATCAAAGTGATCCGCCCCGACTTCGCCGGAAACCCGGTCTTCCGGTGCCGCTTCCAGCAGGAGGTGCGCGCCGCCGAGCGCGTCCAAGGCATCTACACGGCACCGGTGATCGACAGCGACACCGAGGGCCCGCAGCCCTGGCTGGCCACCGCCTACGTGCCCGGCCCCTCGGTTGCCGAGGCGGTGGCCGCACACGGGCGGCTCCCGGTGGATACGGTGCTCTTCCTGGTCGCAGGGATCACTGAGGCCCTCCAGGTCATTCACAAGGCGGGGATCGTCCACCGGGATCTGAAGCCCTCCAATGTGCTGCTGGCGGACGACGGGCCGCGCGTCATCGACTTCGGTATCGCCCGCGCGGCCGACTTCACCTCGCTGACCAGCAGCGGGGTGACCATCGGTACGCCGTCGTTCATGGCGCCCGAGCAGGCCGAGGGGCAGCGGGTGAGCGGGGCGACCGACATTTTCGCGCTGGGTCAGATCGCGGCGTACGCGGCGCAGGGTACCCCGGCTTTCGGCGAGGGCACTTCGCACGGTGTGCTGTACCGCATCGTCCACGCCGAGCCGGCGCTGGATGGTCTCCCGGAGGAGCTGCGGGAGCTGGTCGGCCGCGCGCTGGCCAAGAAGCCGGAGGACCGGCCGGAGCTCGATGAGATCTTGCGGACGTGTCAGACCGCCTCCGGGGACACCCAGCTGCGGCGGCCCGGCGACTGGCTGCCCGGCGCGGTGGTGGCCGACCTCACCCGGTGGGCTGCAGCCCCCGCACCCGTGAAGGACCTGCTCCCGACGCAGACCGCCACTCCGGGCGCTGCCGCCCCGCAGGCGGGGACCGCACCGGTAACCGTGCAGGAGACGCCCCAGCCTTCCGGCCCGCCGACACCGCCCCCGCCGCCTCTGGCTGCCGCCCCGACCGTGGCCGCACGCCCGGTCGGCCCCTTCCAGCCTGCGCCGCACCCCGGCGGCCCGTACCCTCCGGTGGCCGGTTACGCCCCGCACCCCGGTAGCCCGCACCCGCCCGCGTACCCACGGCCGCTGCCGCCCCGCCGGAGGTGGGACCGGGGGAAGACGATCGCTGCGGTGATCGGGGGCGTCTGTGTGCTGTTCTACGGCGGGCTTTTCGCGTTGGGCAACATGGACGACGGCCCCGAAAGCTCCAGCTCCGACAGCTCCGACAGCTCCGACAGCTCCGACAGTCCCAGTCCCGAAAGCTCCGGCGGCTCGGCGGAGGGGAAGGCGAAGCCGAGGCCGAACCCCAAGCCCGCGACGTACAAGGGCATCAATGTGCCCTCCAACTATGATCTCGTCTTCTCTGACGACCCTCTGAAGCCTCGACAGCTGGATGACGGCGGACTGAGCTCAGCGCTGAACTACAACCACTGGACGTCGGACCCGTCACTGAATATGAACGGGCCCAACGACAAGCTCGTCCTGCTCAGTAACTCCCAGAAGGGTTCGCTGCAGACCTGCAGCAACGAGACCCGCTTCACCGACAGTGTTGGGCTGGACCAGCTCTCGTCCGGCTCCCAGATTTGCGTCCAGACCAGCTCGGGCCACGTCGCCCTCGTCACCTACCGAGGGCGCTCTTCCAAAGGGGACCCGAGCGACTACGTCAAGCTCGACGTCACGGTCTGGCGCAACGCCATCGAAGCGAAGGATGAGTGAGTAAGAACGGTCGGCGAGGGGACGGCTACTGACCGTTCCCGCTTGGCTCTCCAACCTGCCCGCAACCACCCCGCTGCCTGTCCTCGTACGCACCGCGAAACTCCGCTGGCGCATCGAGAACGACTACCGCGAGATGAAACAGGCCCTGGGCCTAGCCCACTTCGAAGGCCGGACCTGGCCAGGCTGGCACCACCACGTCACCCTTGTCTCAGCAGCCCACGCCTTCTGCACCCTACAGCGACTCAACAGATCCCCAAAAGAGACGGCGTCGGCCTGAGCCTCTACCGAGTCGTCCGCGAACTGCAGATACTCCTCGCGACCTGGACCGGCGCCTGCCCCACCTGTCACCGCGACATACCGGACCCCGCACCAACATGACCAAGCCCTACTAGGGTCTGTGTGATGTCGTGATCAATCTTGCCGATCCGGATCCGACCGGATGGCGGATCCGGTGGATCGCAATGCAGAGGATGCTCGCGGAGTGAAGCTGACATTGCCCAGGAGCACGGCCCGCGCCGGTCTTCCTCGCGGCGTGACTCAAGAGGCAAGCAGGATCGCCACCCGCCGCTACGACTGCATCCCATTACGAGGTCCTGCGGTGCTTGCAAGATAGGCGGAAAGGAGGAGGTGGTCAGGTGTGCCTGGTGGGTCAGGCGAGCGAAGTGATCTTCCGCAGGAGGGAACGGGGTTGGAGGCCACGTTGCACCGAGAGTAGATAGGCGGCAGGATTCCCGGCTTCCAGGTCTTTGACCTGCTGCTTGCGCGTGTGGCGGGCATTTACGACGGCGAGCGCCGCACCAACCGCCACACCCGCCATAGGCTGACCGAGGAAGCCGCCGACGACCGCAGGGCTAAAGGCGCTCACCAGGGAGGGCATTTCGAACTTCACGTTGGCCAGGCCGTACACCGTGCCGAGGCCTTGCGCTTTCATGGCGTCACGCAAAGCCCTCAAAGGAGCATCGAAGCGCTGCTCGACCGCCATCTGCACGTAGCTCTCGCGCGCCACCGCCAGCGTCACCCCGGCCAGTTCCTGTCGCAGTTCGTCCACGGTCTGGGTCACGACGGCGTTGAACGCGGCGAACTCGTCGCGGTGATTCTCCCGCAGCTTGACGATCTTCTCGACCGGTACGTTGCCCAGTCCCGCCGGCACAGCCAAACGGACGGCCAACAGTCCGACCGCGTCGGCGATGTCGTCCGGCTGGGCACTCACTGCCGTGCCCGTGGTGCCGAACAGGGTCTCGGCAACCCGGTCGGCATCCCAGCCGGCCGACGCCAGGTGCGCGTCGGGCTGGTCCGTCGTGGGCGTGAACCGGCCCTGGCGGGCGAGCACTTCGACGAACGCACACTTGTAGACCCAGGCGAGCCCGGCATTCATCGCCATCCAGCGACCATTCGCGAGGGAGCGTCGCCCCTGAAGCCCAGAACTGCGCCGCACGTCGGTTGCCAACCCGGAATCTACGAGTGCCGCTCGTAGTTCGGGGGTGAACTCCTCCCAGTGGACGGCTGCGACGCCTGGACGTGCCGGTCCCGTGCCGTGCGTGTGCCTCGACCCGTGCCCGAACGAGGGCGGAGCCACTGGATCGAAGGGATGTCTCGCATGGCTGTCCCAGTCGTCCCACGCAGGCGACACACTGTATCCCGTTGTATGTAAGGCCTCCGCGTGACGGGTGAGGACTTCGAGGAACATCGGTGCCACCTGTCGAGCGGGCTCCGCTGGATCCACCGGCCTGATGAAGCCGAGTTCCTCGCGCAGTACCCGGGCGGTCCGCGAGTCAGACAACCGATAGCCGTCCGGCACGACTCGCGCCAGTTCTCGCCAATAGAGCGCGGCCGTCTTCAGCCATCGCTCGTCGCGGAAGTGGATGAACGGGTAGTACAGACCGATGCGTGGCAGCATGACGACTCCTGATCGACGACCGCCCCCTCGGCAGTCCCGCCATGGAACCGTAGTGGACCGAGCCACCCGCGGAACGCCAGCCGGAGCGACGCCCGGAGGCAGAGGAGCGGTCAGAGCCCGTGTACCAATGGACTGGCCACCCGACAGCCTCGTCTGGCACACCCCTTGCTACAGACCGTTCCTCGACAGCCTCACCCTTCCGCTTCGGGCTTCGTACCGTGCACGAGCACGATGAAGCCGTCGGCGTACCGCACTCATCGCCGGTACCGCGCCAGGCCCGCCAACGTAGGAACGGCCGCTCAGACAGAGAGAGGTGGCCTGATGGTTGAGTCTCGCGGGCGGTGAAGGTGCGCTATTTTCGTGCCGTATGGAAGACACCGCCTCACTGCGTCAGGCCGTCCTCGCCTGGCTTGAACAGGCACCGGACCTGCCCTCGATACCCCAGGCGATCACCGATGTAGCACTGTCGACGCAGCCGGAGTTCGATGCTTTGATCAACGCGGTGGTGGGCGCCGCGCCGAAATCCGAACACCGCGACCTGTACGGCAAGGCCGATGACGACTGGGTGCCCCGATGGTCCACGCTCCTGGGCGGATCGGGGCTGGGGGATGCAACCCGTCTGGTTGCCCAGGGGGCGACGGTGCCGGTGGAAGAGGTTGGGGTCTGCTGCATGGTCGGGTGACATCTGCTCTGGCTTGCCCGTAGGGCGGCCTGGAAGGATGTAGCCGTGCCAGTTCCCTATCCTCAAGAGTTCCGTGACGACGTGGTCCGCGTCGCGCTCAACCGCGAGAAGGGCGTCACCCTCGCGCAGATCGCGATGGACTTCGGCGTCTATGAGATGACGCTGTCGAAGTGGATGCGCCAGGCCGCGGTCGAGGACGGCGAGAAGCCCGGTGTCACCAGGTCTGAGTCGGCGGAGAACACTGAGCTGAAGAAGCGGGTCCGGCTGCTGGAGCAGGAGAACGAGGTCCTGCGCCGAGCTGCCGCGTATCTGTCGCAGGCGAACTTGCCGGGAAAAGGCTCTACCCGCTCGTGAGAGAGCTTGCCGCCGACGGAGTCCCCGTCGCGGTCGCGTGCCGGATGCTCACGCTCTCCCGCCAGCACTACTACCGCTGGCTGTCTCAGCCCGTGACCGATGCCGAGGTCACCGTGGCCTACCGCGCGAATGCGCTGTTCGACGCCCACCGCGACGACCCCGAGTTCGGCTACCGCTTTCTCGCCGGGGAGGCCGAGACGGCCGGGGAGCGCATGAGCGAGCGGACCGCGTGGCGGATCTGCCGGGACAACGCCTGGTGGTCGGCCTTCGGGAAGAAGCGATCGAAGAACGGCAAGAGACCGGGTTCGGCCGTGCACGATGATTTCGTCCAGCGCGACTTCACCGCCGATGCCCCGAACCAGCTGTGGCTGACCGACATCACCGAACACCCCACGAGCCAGGGCAAGCTGTACCTGTGCGCGGTCAAGGACGCCTTCTCCGGCCGGATCGTCGGCTACTCCATCGACAACCGGATGAAGGCCCGCCTCGCGGTGAACGCGCTGGACAGCGCGGTCGCCAGAAGAGGGGACGTGGCCGGCTGCACAGTCCATTCCGACCGCGGATCGCAATTCCGATCAAGAAAGTACGTCCACGCTCTGCACCGCCACGGCCTGGCCGGATCCATGGGAAGAGTCGGCTCGGCCGGCGACAACGCTGCCATGGAATCCTTCTTCGCTCTGCTGCAGAACAACGTCCTCGACCGCCGCACCTGGGCCACCCGGCAGGACCTCCGCACCGCGATCGTCACCTGGATCGAGCGGACCTACCACCGACGCCGCAGACAACTACGCCTGGGCCGTTTGACCCCCATCGAGTACGAGACCACCATGAAGCCCGCCGCCCTCGCCGCATGAAAACCGACTGTCACCTATACGTGCAGCAGTCCCGAGTTTCCCTGTCGCGGGCGTAATCCCGTCTCGCTCATGCTTGGCTCGTTGTTGGTCCTGGACCGGCAACGACGGTGGAGCGATCCGGAGGCGAAGGAATGCGGGAGCTGCAGTATCTGTCCGTGGCGAAGCTCGATGACTTTTATGAGCGGCCGCGAAGACGCTTCACGGAGCGGCCCGTTGAGGCCGCCCTCCCTGGTCTCCCAGTTCTACACAAAATACAAAGGCGCCGCTTTCGTCCCCGCCCTGCGCCAGGTCCTCGAGGCCGTCACGACCGGCGGCATCACCGACATCCCCGAACTGGCTGCCCTCGCCGCACGGCACATCACCCGCCGCACCACCGCCAAGGGCACCCGCGCCCGGGTCCGCAGCAAGGCTGTACTGATCACTCCCACCGGCACCGGCACCGGCACCGGCCGCGTCGCCGCCCAGGCCATCGCCTCCGGCTCCGCCCGCCTGCGCCCCCTGATCGCCGAAGCCGCGAGCCGCGGCCTCAAACTCGCCTTCACCGTCCGCCTGCACAGAGCCGGCTACGTGATGCCGTCGGGCAGCCGCACGGACTCGCCCGGTATCCGCCGCGACGTCGTCCAGCGCACCGACCACACCGAGGAACGCTCCTACGGCTCCGCCGCCACTGGTGGCTTCGACGCCGCCGACTTCGCCCAGCGTGTCGACGCCGCCGGGGGAGACGTCACCGCGGCCGTCCAGCAGTGGCTCATCGAGACCGGACGCATCCACACGGACGCCCGCATCGTCCACCTTGAGGTACGGACCTGGCGGCCTCGCTCGGAACAGTCCTAACGTGTCCTTCCGGCGCATCATCGGTGTCCCGGCCGAGGGGCCGGGACGATCTGAGATGCGTCAGTGGCTCCGCGAGCACTTCCAAGGGATGCAAGGGGGTTGCCAACTGTCGACACCGCGTGGTGACCACCAGCGTGAGTGCCGACCCCGTCGATATGGCGATCGTCGACGACACCGGCGTGCTGCTGCTGAGCGCAGACGGAAATTCCGTGAGCACGCAAATGTTGAAAGAAGTCGAAGCAGTCGATTTATTTCGGGACTACTACGCTTCCTGGTGGGCGTCATCCGAGACTCTGGAGAGTTATGCCGAACGTACCGGCCTGATGAATGCTTAACGCGGAAAATCAAGCGGGGCGCGGATCTCAGGAGCACGATCGTTGGTCAGGTCATGAACGGGTAGTTGTGCTGGTCAGGGGAGAGGGGTTCGCGTTCCCTTCGGGCCTGAAGGTCCAGCACCGCGGGAAGTCGCCGTTGCTGAAGAGTGCGCGGAGGGGGAGGACGGCTTTGAATGGCTAACACAATCCGGGCGTACTTGTGTGTCCGCGTGGCGGCCTGCGTGGGCAGCACGGCACCGGCGCGGATGTGCCGGATCAGGCGGGGATACGGTGCTGGGCGAGTTTGGCCAGCATGACGTGGTTGGCTTCCCAGCCGTCGGGGAATTTGGCCGCCACGGACAGGTGGACGGGGTCGGTGGAGGGGTGGTTGTCGAGGAGGTCGGCGATTCCTGCGCGGGCGACGACGATGCATGCCTGCCGGTGGCGTGAGGCCAGGACGCACAGCCGTCCGGCTTCGAGGTGGAAGGCGGTGGCGTCGCGTCGGCCGGACAGCGGGTGCACGACGATGACGACTTCGAACTCGCGGCCCTGCAGCCGGTTCGCGGTGTCGACCGACACCTTCGGTGCGTCCGGGTGTCCGGTCCGGGAGAGGGCGGCGCGGACCAGGTCGGCCTGGTCGCGGTGGGCGACGCCGATGGCGATGTCGGCGGCGTCCAGGTCGCGGCCGTCGGGGTTGCGTTCGCAGCGGGAGACTGCTCCGCGGGTCAGGAGCCGGGCGGCGAGGTGCGCGGCTGCCCGGATGGTTTCGGTGTCGGTGCGCGGGACGTGGCGGCGGGGCAGTTCGTGCAGGGCCCAGCCGGTGGTGAAGGCCATCGCGAGGGTCTCGTCCAGGCTCGTGTTGCGCAGTCCGGGAGTGCGGAACGCCAAGGAGCGGGCGCCGGTGTGGGTTCCGGCGGTGAAGTCGGTGAACGGGTAGAAGGCCTGGGAGACGGTGGGGGCGGCGGTAAGCGGCAGGCGCCAGGACACCGGCAGCCGGTGCACGGGGATGTGCGGGTTGTGCTCCAGCATCACGCTGACGCCGTTCTGCGTCGGGTCGTGCGGCAGCCCGATCCAGCGTTCGGTGTCGACGATGGTGAACGGGTCCAGTTGGCCGGGGTCGCCGACGAACAGGCCCCTGTCGAAGCGTTCGACGAGTTGCAGGAGCATGTCCGAGCGCATCTGGTAGGCCTCGTCCAGGATGGCCCAGCCGAACGTGCCGTCGTGCACGGTGGCCCACTTGGCGGAGGTGCCGACGATGATCTGACAGCCGGACAGGTCGGCCAGGGTGCGGCCGATGGTGGTGTTAGTCAGTCCGTCCAGTGCTGGTGGCGGGCTGTAGTCGCTGGCGCTCAGGCGACCGAGGGGGATGCCGGGGTGGTTGTCGGCGAGCTTCTTGACCAGGTCGTCGACCTGATTGTTGGTCTGAGCGATGATGATGGGCCGCTCGCCGCCTGCGGCGAGTTCCTGGGCGGCGCGGACCACGAGGGTGCTCTTGCCGGCGCCGGGCGGGGAGTCGACGACGACCGCCCTGTGGCGTGCGTCGGCCAGGTCGGACAGGATCGCCGTTGTGGCGGCGCCGGCGGCGGTGCTGTCAGTTTTCATGTCCCCACTCCTCTGCGGCGGCGTCCTCGGGCACGCCTGCGTCGTCCGGACCATCGGCGGTGACGCGGTGCGTCCACGGGGTGCGAGCGGGGTCCGGGAAGTTCGGTGTCGGGCGCCACCCCGGGTCGGGAAGATAGGCGATGTCCTGGTCCAGGACTGGAACGGTGCCCGCCTTCGGAGTGAGGGCTCGGCCCATTCCGGCGGTGACCTCCACCGTGACAAGTGTCGCCTCGCCGTCGGGGACAACGGAGACGATGACGGCCTTGTGGCCGGCCGGCATGGACGGGCTGACCAGCTTGGTGCCGGGGGCCAGGCGCAGAGGGTCCTGGGCGCGGACGCTGGCGCGCGGGCGCGGCACCCGCCTGTTCTTGTCCGTGGTGACGATCCGGTCGGGCTCGGCCTCCACGACCGTTCCGGCGAACGCCTCTCCGCCGCTGCGCCGGTCGGCCAGCACGAACGGGTCGTCGAAGGCCATGGCGGCCTCGAAGTCGGCGAGGGACCGCTCGAGTCGACTCAAACGCCGTGCCGCGCTGATCGCGGTGTCCCGCTTGCGCTGGGGGAGACCGTCGGTGTCCTGGTAGTCGGAGTAGTCGGTGAAGAGCCGGCAGTCGTGGTCGTGACGCCGGGCGGTCTGTGGTGCCTCGGGGACGGACCGCAGCAGCGAGATGGCTGTCCACATCAAGCGCCAGGTGGGCTTGAGTTGTTCCGCGAGTAGATCGGACAGCTCCCTTTGGGCGGCGGCCAGCGCGTGCGGGTCGCCGAGTATGTGAGCGGCGTCGAACCGTTTGATGGCCGGTGCCAGGTCGCGGTTGTCGAACTCCGGCGACGTTGCCGGGCCAGCTGGCGGGCACACGTCCGGGTTCTCCGCTTCCTCCAGCGCCTGCTGGACGCTCACCCCGGGCGGGGGAGCGATCCAGGCCATGAGCGAGGCCAGGTTCTGGTCCTCCAGCGCGCTCTGGCCGGTGGCCCAGTGTTCGGTGAGCAGCGTGGTCAGGGGGCGCAGCATGGAGGTGCCGGCCGTCTCGGCGGTCTCGACCAGGAAGGTCAGCCACACGCCGAACTCGGGGACGACGTCCGGCACGGCGTAGGGGCCGGAGGTCGAGCGGAAGCGGCACATGCGGCCGAGGTCGGCCAGCGCCTTGATGCCGCCCGGGTTGGGGACGAGGATCTGCGGGACATCGGTGTACCGGGAGCGTTCGCCCTCACCGCGGCGGTGCTGGCGGTGCGAGTCGATGTAGTCCATCACGTGCCGGCCCAGGTCGGCGGCGAAGGCGAATCGCTGGTCACGGTTGCGGGGCTGCGGCACGGTCAGCAGGGTCATGTCCCTCTTGGCGGTGCCGATCATGGCCGCCAGCGGGGCCCCGGCTTCGCCGGCCATCGTCAGCGGAATGACGACCAGCGGGCGGTCCGACAGGCGGTGGTGGCGGAACGCGGTCCGGGGGACGGCCGTCATGGTGTCCATCGCCTCCGCGTGCGCCAGCGCCGACAGCATGCTCATGCGACACCCCCGTAGGCTTCGGTCAACTCGTCGCGCAGCCGGGCGGCGTGCCGCAGCGCGGCGGCCATGTCGCTCTGATCCTCCGTCGGTGTCAGCTGTCCGCGGGCCAGCCCCAGGGCCATGGTGGCGGTGTCGATGCCGCCGAGCTGCTCGCGCACCGCGGGGCCGAGCACGTCCAGCGAGGCCTCCGAGCGGGCGTGGGCGCGGCAGTGGAAGGCCATCTCGCAGTGGTTGAGGCAGTCCGGGCGGTACGTCGCGGGCACCTGCTCCACGGCCGCGGCCAGTTCTTCGGCCGGGCGGCGGGGCTGTTGCTTCTTCTTGGGGAGCGTGAGGTCGAGGTCGAGGTCGAAGGTCAGGTCCTCGGGCAATAGGTCCACGAGGTCGCTGATGCGCTCGATGCGGGACAGCTGGCGGGTCAGGGCGGCCACCTGCTTGCGGGCGTCCACGAACGCCGCGGTCGGCCGGTTGGTGAAGTCCTTCGGTGCGACCAGCACGATGGTGTCGGAGACGGCCTCCGTGTTCATCCCGTGCTGCGCGAGGAGGGCGCGCAACGCGATGATGTAGGCGCATGCCTGGGTCGTCGCCGCCCGCACCTGGGCCGGGTCGGCCTGTCCGTCGATGATCGGGAAGCTCTTGATCTCGACGATGTAGAAGCGGCCGTCGATGCGGAAGGCAACCAGGTCCGGTTCCAGGAACGCGCCCTCGCCGCCGACCTGGAGGTGCAGCAGCGGGTGGTCGAACAGGGTGCCCTCGCCGTTTCCCCGGGCCGCCCCCAGCAGGACCTCGGCGGTGCGATCGCGGCGGGCGTCTTTGTCGCCGGCGCCGCCGACCTCGTTCAGGTCCAGGTAGGCCACCTCGGGCAGCGTCAGCTTGAGGGTCTCGCGCAGGACGCGCAGGAGTTCGGCGCATCCGTTGTCCTTCACCATCGCCTCGAAGGCGTTGCCGCGGGCGAAGGCGAAGGCAGACTGGCCGAAGGGGGACGGGTAGCCGATGTGCGCGGCGATCCCGGCCTTGTCGGCCCCGGAGGCGTCCAGCAGGGCCCGCAGCGTGCAGCGCGGGTTGTTCTCCAGGGCGGCCAGCGACCGGGCGTTGTAGGACAGCCGTGGTGAAGATCCGCGCAGTGCGTCCAGGCGGCCGTTGACGGGTGGTTTCACGGTGGTGGAGATCCTTGCGAGGGAGGGGACGGGGTCAGGCCCGGGCCCGCAGAGGCGTGACGTTCTGCGGGGGTGCGCCGAACAGTTGCTGGGCTTCGTCCAACGTGCGTGCCTGTCGTGAGGCTTCGGAGCGGACCGCGCGGTCGGCGTCGAGGTGCACGGCCAGCTCGGCCCGGGCGGCGTCGATCACCTGTTGCACATCCAGTGCGCTCTGATGTCCCGGGGTGCTTGCGGGCATGGCGTCGGGGATGTTCGCGGCGAAGCGCCACAGCAACTGCAGGGCCGCTGGGCCGGGATCGCCTCCGGCTGACGTCTCGGCGGCGTGGACGGCCTCGCCGATGCGGATGGCTCCGGTGAGGAAGTCGACGCGTAGAGACAGCGGGCCGATAATGCGCTGTTCCAGCGGCCAGGTGCTGATGGTGAGAAGCGCCCGCACCGGCGTCAGCGTGTCGTGGGCCAGTGCCGAGCAGAGATAGTAGGGCCGGGATCCGGGGCTGGACTGATAGGACCGCGCCTCGTCGCGGCGCAGGCTGGACAGCTTGGACGTGGACAACTCGCCGGGGAAGAACGCTTCGTGCACCCCAACGATCAGCTTGGGGGCGGCCGGGGTGCCGAGCAGCATCAGCGCGCGGTGGACGTGTTCGCGTGCCGGGAGCTGCGAGCCGAAGGCGGCCGGTGGCGTGTCCGGCACGGGGCGAGGTGGCGGCGCGGGGGCCGGCTCGCCGGTGTCGATCAGAGTGTCCCAGGCGCGCTCGGCGCGCCGCAGTTGCGCCCGCAGCTCGCTGGCGCGCTCGCTGTCGCCTGCGGCGGAGGCGTCGCGGATCGCGCGGCGCAGGGTGCTGATGCTGTGCTCCAGGGCGTCCAGAGGATCACTCATGACCCCGACGGTACCAGAGTTCCAGAGTTTCCAGACTTCTTCCCGTTATTCCATGTACAGTCGGCGCCATCCGAAACCCCCGGCCCTCCTGGAGGCACCCGTGACGGGACGCATCTTCCACACCTCCGACTGGCACCTGGGCCGCCAGCTCGGCCGCCACCGACGCGACACCGAAGTCGACGCCGTCCTGGACGAAATCATCGACATCACCGACGACTTCGCCCCCGACCTGATCGTGCACAGCGGCGACCTGTTCGACACCTCCCGGCCCGGCCTGGACGACCTGCGCCGCGCCGCGCAGGCGCTGCGCCGCCTCGGCGAGATCGCCCCCGTGGTCGTCGTCGCCGGCAACCACGACACCCGCAACGTCCTGGCCTTCCTGGAATTCATCCTGAACGGCACGGACATCCACACAGGCGAACAAGCCCGGGTCCGCTTCGCCACCGACGCCCGCCCCGACGGTCTCCTGGTGGCCGACTACCCGACCCGCGACGGGGAGTTGACGCTGCGCATCGGCGCGCTGCCGTACCTTCACCCCAACCGGTTCGCCTACGACTTCACCGACCCCGCCCTGGCGACCGCCACCTACGCCCAGCGACTGCGCACCGTCCAGGCCGACGTCTACCGCCGCCTCGCCGCAGGACGCGGCGCCCGCGACGTCCTGGTCTTCGCCGCCCATCTGTTCGTCGAAGGAGCCATCCCCTCCTACTCGGAACGCAAGCTCTCCATCGCCGACGACTACGCGACGGCCGCCACCGACCTGCCCGACGTCGCCTACGGCGCCCTCGGCCACATCCACAAACCGCAGCGTGTCCAGCGCGCCGGATACCCGGCCCACTACGCCGGCAGCCCTCTGCAGATGGACTTCGGAGAGAGTAGCGACACCAAGAGCGTGGTCCTGGCCGAGGTCGGCCCGACCGGCACGCCCCGCATCGAACTCGTGCCCCTGACCTCCGGACGCCGCCTGGTCCGCCTGGAGGGCACCCTGGAAGAAATCGCACAGCGCGCGGGCCGGGTCCACGACGCCTGGGTGAAGGCGGTGGTGGACGTTGAGGTCCCCGACCCGTTCCTGCCGGACACCCTCGCCAAGCTGCTGCCGCGGGCGACCCTCGTCGCCGTCGACGAGCGCCGCGCCACGGCCACCGAGACCCTGCCGGAGCAGCGCGAGACCCCCGCCGAACTGCCCGGCATCGAAGAGCTGCTGCGCGACTACCTGCCCGGACGCGGAACCACCGGCCTGGCCCTGGATCGCGCCATGACCGCCCTCGCACATCTGCAGGCCGAGCCCGACCTGGACGACCCGGCGCCATGTTGCGAGGAGACCCTGCTGACCGCGGCCGTCGAGGGCCGCCCCCTCGACGGCCTCGACCGCTCCGGCCTGCTGGCCGGCACCGACACCACCGCAGCGGAGAGGACGCGATGAAGCCCCTGACGCTCACCCTGAATGGATTCCGCAGCTACCCCGGCCGGGTCACCATCGATTTCACCGGCACGGGCCTGATCGGCGCCCTCGGCGACACCGGGGCCGGCAAAAGCAGCCTGCTCGACGGCATCACCTATGCCTTGTTCCGCAAGAGCTCCTGGAAAGCCAGCAGTCCGGGGCAGCTCATCGCCGACGGAGCAAAAGCCATGAGCGTCGACCTCACGTTCCTGCACGAGGGGCAGCGCTGGCACGTCCACCGCACCATGCATGCCACCAACCCGAACGCCGGCCGGCACCACCTGAAGAACCTCGACACCGGCGAGGAGATAGACAACGCCGGTCACGTCGACGACCGCCTCAAAGCGGTGCTGCAGATGAGCTACGAGACGTTCCTGCGCGTGGGGCTGCTTCCGCAGGGCAAGTTCGACCAGCTCGTCGTCGCGGCACCCAAGGAACGCGGCAAGCTGCTGCGCGAACTGTTCGGGGCGGAGTCGCTGGAGTCCATCCAGCGGACGGCGGCCCGCCAGCGTGAATCCCTCAACGGCCTGCTTGCGGGCGCGGAGGCCAAGCGCGCGTCCATGCCGGACAACCCCGAGCAGGCTGCCGAAGAAGCCGGCGCGGCCGCCGGGCAGGCCGAAGCCCGCGCCGAACACCTGAAGGAGGCCATCGACCGCATCACCCAGCTGCAGACGGAAGCAGCCACGGCCCAGGCCGCGACCGAGGGGGCTACGGCCGCCGCGCGCACGCTCTCCGCACGCGTTGTGGCCGACGCGGGCGCCGCCCTCGAAGCCCTCGAACCGGTCGCGGCCGACATCACCGCGCGAGGCGAGGCCCTGACCCTCGAGGCCACCCGTGCCGCAGAGCAGGAAAGCAGCCTGAAGGCCGCGATCGAGCGGGCGAACACAGAAGGCGAAGGCCAAGACGCCCTCAGCAAAGCCGTGGTGGTCCTTGAAGCCCTCGCAGCAAACGCCGAAGAGCTCCGAGACGAACGCGACCGGCTCGCCCAGCAGAGCGAACAACTCGCCGGTGAAGGCGAGACCATCGCCCGCACCGAAGCCGAACTCACCGAACGCGCCGCGCAGGTGGACCCGTTGGCGCAGCAGGCGCATGCCGCCGCCCAAGCGGCCAAGCATGTGCGGCACAAGGCCACCACCGCCCGCACCGAGCTGACCGCGGCCCTCGCAGCAGTCGGCCGCGTCGCCGGCGCCGTCCGAGACCAGACCGCCGCGACGAGCCGGCACCAAGCCGCTCAAGACGACTGCGACGGGATGCAAGAGGCACACGCTGCAGCAACAGAGACCCAGAACGTCGCCCAGGCGCACGTGGACACACTGCAACAACGCGACCGGGCCGTCGCGCTCGCCGCCGAGCTGCACGCTGGCGACGACTGCCCCGTCTGCCGTCGGCAACTCCCGGACGGCTTCGAGCCGGCCACCGCCGCCGATGCCGCCGAGCTGGCCGAGGCACGAACCCAACTCACCCAGGCGAACAGCGCCGAAAAGACCGCCGCCGCCCAGCTCGCCCAGGCCCGCGCCAGCCTGACCGTGGCCGAAACGGCCATCCAGGACCGGGACACGGACCACCGCGAGGCACAGCAGGCCGCGCGCGAAGCCACCGCCAAAGCGAAGTGCGCCTTCAGTGATCTCGCGACCACGGCCCCCGCCGATCATGGCTTCGACGACGAGGAGGCGTCGGCGACACTGACCGCCATCACCACCGCCACCGACGGAGCCGACTACAGCGAGGAGTCCCTCGAGCGGAATGCTGCACCGGTTACTGACGCGATCACTGCATGTGAACAGGCCGCCGAGGCTCATGCCGAGCAGCTGCAGGACGACGTGCGCCACCGCAGGGCCCGGGTCGAGACGGACCGCGCGACGTTCACAGAACGCAAGAACTCCCACCAACGCGCCGCCGCCGACCAGCAGAGCGCTCTTGCCGCACACACCCGCGCCGTGGACAAGACCACCCGCGCGGTGGCCGCGCTGCCCCCGCAGATCCGGGCCACGCTGCCCGGCGTTGTCATCGAGGTGACCGCCGACGCGGCGTCCACCGCACTCGCCGCCGTGACCGCCCGGCAGGCCGCACTCCAAGACCTGCTCGACCAGCGGGAATCAGCACGGCAGAAGCAGTCCGCCGTGCTCGGCCGGCAGCGCGCCCTCGACGAAGAAGCCCGCACCCGTGTGGAGCGCCCACTGAGCGAACTGCGCGGCCACCTGGACGCCTGGGCCCAGGCCGTCACCGACGCTGACACGCACCTCGACGCAGCCGACGTGTACCCCGTGCCCCAGGCCCCCGCCGCAGCAGAAATCTCTGCCACCCGCCAGTTCGCCACCGAACTGGCCACGGCCACCACGGCGCTGCACAGCCGGCTCGCCACGCGGGCCGACGCCGCAGCCCAGCGCGCAGCGGCCGCAACAGCGAGTCTGCGGGACCACAGGACTCAGCTCGCCGACGTCGACGGGTTCGACCCCGCCGCCGACCTGACGGCAGCAGACGCCCTGCACCCTCTGGTTGCGGCCGCCGCACAGGCGAAGTGGGAGGCCAAGCAACAGCGCCGGCAACAACACAGCGCACAGGAGTCGATCAAATCGGCCGCCGACCTGGACTTCGCCATCACCGCCGGCCGCACCCGGTGCGAGGCGCTGGACGTGCTGCGCCGCGAACTGGTCGACGCCAAGTTCCTGAGCCATCTCACGACGCTGCGCACCCGCGCGCTGCGCGACGTTGCCAGCGAGCTGCTCGGCCAGATGTCCGACGGACGATTCGGCTTCGCCGAAAGTTTCGAGATCATAAGCCGCACCTCCGGGGTCGTCCATCCTCCGAACCGGCTGTCCGGCGGGGAGAAGTTCCAGGCCTCGCTCGCGCTCGCGCTGGCCCTGGCCGAACTGCACTCCCGCAGCGGATCGAGCCTGGGCTCCCTGTTCCTCGACGAAGGTTTCGCCGCCCTCGATGCAGCCGCGCTGGATGCGGCCTTGGAGGTGCTGCGCGCGCGGGCCGGCAGCGACCGCCTCGTCATGGTGATCAGCCATCTGCACGCCGTCGCCGAGGCCGTCGACGAGGTGCTGTGGGTGGAACGGGCCGCCACAGGGTCCAGTGCTCGCTGGCTGACCCCGACCGAGCGCGACGACCTGGTGCAGGCCGACCTGGCCAGCGGCCTGCAGTCCCTGGCGCCCTAGCGGTGCCAGCGGCGTGGGGGACGACGCGAGGCCCTCTGGCCCGCAGGTGTCCTGAGAGGCCACCCTCATCTTGATCGCGTGACAGCAGTTCATGGGGCGGGAAAGGAAAATGGATGTCTGAAGCGGGACTTCACGGCCGCGACACGCTGGGACTGGCAACCCGTGTGAAGGCGCTCGCGGTCGCCGACCCGGTCCTCGACCTGGAACGCCGCAAACCCCTCCTCGCCTCGCGCGAGTGGACCGGCTACCAGATGGAGGAACTGGCACTCACCGCCATCGACACCGTCACCCTGAAGATGGACTTCGACGACGGTGCACGCCACGAGGACATCGTGGCCGCCATGGCACGCGTCGCGGGACTCCAGATGCCACAGCGCGACCGCGACGAACACACCGCCGTCGCCCGCTGGGTCCTCGACAGCCTGCTGAACGTCGGCACCGTCGACCGCGACTTCAGCCACGACTACGGCATCGTCCTCCACGGCGCCTACACCACGCAGACCTTTCCCTTCAAACTGCTGCGCGAAGTGCCCGGCCCCGACGGGCGGCCGCGGCTGCGCGCCTCCAACGAAGCGATCGCCGTCCTCGTCGGGGCCGTCGACCTCGACATCGCCTCCGAACAGGTCGCCGCCGACGCCAAACTGGAGGCTCTGGTGCGCCGAGGGCGGCTGTCCGACGCGCACCGCGCTGCGGAAATGGCACTGCGCCGCACCGTGCAATACACCGAACACATCCGTTCCCGGCTGGAAGGCATGCGCCGCGACATCCGCTCGGTGGACTGGGTCCGTGACGTGCAGAGCATGCAGACCGAAGCACTCGAGCACATCGAGGACCGCATCAACGCCGAAAACACCATCAAGGACAACCTGGTCCGGATCATGGAGAACAGCACGGAGGACACCACCCCGGCCCAGGCCGCCGAGCTGATCGCGATCCTCGAGGAGTGCCTGCGCAGACACGCCTCACTCCAGGCGAATCTGCAGGAGGTCGGCGAACGGTTCCGTGCCGAACAAGAACGTCAGAGCTTCGTGCCGCCCCCCAGCCGGTCCCATGTCGCACTCGAACGCCAGCTCCTCGAACCGGTCCTGCAGTTGCCGGTCCGGCAGGCGAACCCGCTCCTCGACACGTTCGCCACCGCCGCGACCCCGCCGCACCGCCCGGCGATCATCTACCTCCCGGACCTGATCACCGGCCTGATGACACCGCCGAGCGAACCCGACGGCGACGACGGCCTGATCATCGAGCCCGAATTCGGCGACACCACAGACGACTCCGCCTTCCGCGACGAGCAGTACACGGCCGTCACAGCACTGCTCAAGCACACCGACATCGACGGCACCCGCCTGTCCGCACTCCTGGACGCGGCCCGCCGGCACGGCATGCCCGCCGGGCAGGGCAACCTCGACCACCTGCTGGCCCTGCACGTACTGGGCCTGTTCGGCGCCCCGCGCCACGACCCCGCCCGCGGCACCGTCCTGGCAGCCCTCGCCGACGACCACGAACTGGACGACGCCCGGTTCGCCGGCCACGACCTGCTCGTGGTCCACGGCCCAGCCGCCGCCATCCCGCCTACCGACAACAGCCTCGAGGAGGGCACGGCATGAACAACCCCGACGACACCGCCGCCGTCAACCGGCTGCTCGCCTGCGGCTTCCAACCGGGGCTGACACCCCGACGCAACGCCGAGTACGCCACGCTCGTCGACCGCTGCCGCACCGACCCGGACTTTGCGCGGCTGCTGCACGCCGCCGCACGCGGCTTCGACCTCACGGTGATCGCCGTCGACCCCCGGGCCGGACTGGTGCTCGGGGCGACCGCCGAAACCCAGTTCGCGGTCAGCGTCACCGACCACATCACCAGGCCCGCCGACCGGCCGATCGCGGCACTGGCCCACCTGGCCATCGCCGCACTCGCCTACTACCGCCCCGAAGACCTGGACGACCCCTCCCATATCGGCCGCATCACGGTCCGCCACGTCGACGAGATGGTCGAGCGGGCCACCAAGGAACTGGAACGCCAAGCTGCCGAAGCCGACACCGACGACGGAGTCCCGGCCGACCACCCGGACCTGATGCAGCTGTGGCGCTACTACCAGCGGCGCAACCCCGTCTCCTCCACCGGGGACGACCGCGCCCACTCCAAGAGCAGGCACGCCCTCATCAAGCGGGTTGCCGAATACCTCGCGGACAACGGGATGCTGCGCCGCGCCGGCAAGGAGAACGGCGGAACCTACACCACCACGGCCCGCTACCAGATCCAAGTACGGGAGCTGGCCGGACAGCAGATGCTCGGCCACCTCGCCGAACTCGGCATCACCGTGGGCCCCGACGGGTCACCCGCCTTCAACAGCACCGAAACCACCGCCGCTGTCCCCGCAGCGCCGGCGCCCTCAGCCGAGCGAGGAGAGTGAGCAGACATGTACGAGCTGAACCGCATCCGCCTGTACAATATCGGCCCGAGCGCGGCCCGATACGGCGACGTCCTGCTGGACCTGTCCGAGGGCGGCTCGCCGATCCCCGCCACCACCCTGATCCCCACCGCCGGCCAGCTGCTCCAGCGTCCCGCACCGGCAACTCTGCTCGTGCTGGAGAACGGCGGCGGGAAGTCCGTGCTGATCCGGATGCTGCTGGCCACGGTGCTGCCCGAGCGGCAGTCCCGCAAAGGCCGCGAGGCGCTGCGCGCCTATGTGGTGTCCGCAGCAGCCCCCTCGCATGTGGCCCTGGAATGGGTCCATGTCCGCACCGGCGAAACGCTGGTGACCGGACAGGTATTGACCCCGGCCACGGACGGCACGGTGGAGCGGACGTTCTACTCACTGACCCCCAACGCCGAGACGACCCTGGCCACGCTGCCGTTCGCCGATGCCGGGCGCCGACTGCGGATGAACGCCTACCAGGACGCGCTCAGGCGGCTGGACACCGATGACAAGACGCTCCGCCTGGAGGTTGAAAAACGGCAGGGAGAGTGGGAGAAGCACCTGCGGCGGCTCGGCCTGGAACCGGACCTGTTCGCGGTCCAGCAGGCCATGAACGTCGACGAGGGGGACGCGGCCGAGGCATTCAAGACCACCACCGGCCGGCAGTTCGTGCACTGGCTGCTGAGCAAGGCCACGGACGCCGAGAACTTCACCGAGCTGGGCGAAGCCTTCGGCGCCTACGCCAAAAACATCGGCCGCCGCGAGCAACTCCTGCTGGACCGCGACTTCTCCACCGCCATGGCCACGGCCGCCGGCCACCTTGCCCGCCGGCGCACCGAGCAGAAAACACAGGTGACGGCCGCCCAACACGCGGCGACGACACTGGGCCAGCTCGCAGCACAAGTGGGTGCCTGCGTCCAGCACGCGGACACGGAACTGTCCACACTCCGCAAGGAACACGCAGCGGCGAAGGCGGACGCCGAGCAACAGCAGCAGGCCCGCAACGAGGCCGACCTGCTCCACAAGGAAGTGCGCCGCCAGACCCTGGTGCTGCGCCTCGACGCGGCCGGCTCCGAGTTGTCCCGGACACAGGATCAGCTGGCCGCCGAACGCGACGAGCTGGCTGCCTGGGCAGTCGTTCCCAAGGTCCTGAAAGCAGCCGCCGCACGCGAGAAGTACCGGGTCGCCAGCGATCTCCTGGACGATGCCGAACAAGCGGCCGGAACTGCCCGGCTCCACCGCGATCAGGCCGGCGCCCGGTTCGCCGGAGCCCTGCAGAGCAGCAGGCAGCAGTGCGTGGAACAGGCCGACCACCTGGACAACGCGGTCTCGATCAGCAAGAACGAGGCAGCCGAGGCACAACATGATGGGACCAAACGGCAGGGGCAGGCCACCGAGTGCACCGTCCGAGCCGAACTGCTCGGCCAACACATTGAGCAGTTGGACGCGCGCCTTGAAGAAGCCTGTCAGGCCGGCCTTGTGGCCGAGGACGAAACCGTGGCCGAAGCCGATGCCCGCCTGCAGACCAAGGCCACCGACAGCAAGAATGAGGCAACGCGGCAACGCGAGCACTACGAGCACCTCGAGCAGGAGACCCGCCAGCTCGACGCGGCCGCGAACAAGCTGATCGAGCCCGAAGTCCAGGCCCGCCAAGCAGCGCAGACCGCGCAACAAGCCGTCGATGACACCCACAAGGGCGCAGCGGAACTCGCCGCCCGCCTCCTGCTGCGTGAACTCGCCGAACTCGACGGTGACGAGGATGTACCCGGCGGCGACCCCGCACAGTGGCTGGAAGAGAACGCTCCCACCCTGCGAAACCTGGCCGCCGCAGCCCAAGCAGCGGCCACACATCACCTGGATCTGCTGCGGGCCGAAGAACAGGCAGACCAGCGACTCCTCGCGGCTCTCAGAGTCGAGGGCGAGGCGCTGATGCCGCCGCGCACACAGGTCGAGGACCTCCTCAAACTGCTGGACCAGCACCAGATCACCGCCACCTCGGGCTGGAACGCACTGCAGCAGCTGGTGAATCCTCACCGGCACGCGGCAACGATCCAAGCCCACCCTGCAGTTGTCGACGGCATTGTGGTGCCCGACCACGAGGCACTCGACAAGGCACGGATCCTTCTCGCGCAGATGCCGCAGCTACCGGACGCGGCCGTGCTCGTCTCCACCCCCGAGCCACTGGAGACAGAACTTCCCCCGTCCGGCAGCGGCTTCGTCGTCGAACCGACCCCCGCCCTCCATGACGTCCAAGCAGCCGCCGAGCTGCGCGAACAAGTCGAAGCCCGCATCCAAGACCGCCGCCGCGCCCAGCACACCTACACCGAACGGCAAACCGCCGCCTTCCAACTCGAAGGCCGCCTCACTAACTGGCTGCGCGACCACCCGACAGGACACATCGGGCAACTGCGCTCCGTCGCAAACGCCCGGCAGGCCGATGCCACCAATGCCGCGTCCGCACTCGACACCGCCCGCGAAACCTACCGACAGACCGCCAACACCCTGGCGGATCTCGCCCCCACCCTCGCGGACACCGAACAGACCGCCCGGGACACCGCCCGCGACGCCGAATCCATCCATCAGCTCGCCGGCGACGCCGCCGAGGCCGACACACACCGCGCACAGATCCGCACCCTGAATGCCGAGGCCGAACAACACCGCACGGCAGCTGCGGAGCTGCGCGAGCAAGCCGACCGACTCCGCGACCACGCCACGGAATACGCCGTGCGGGCAGAGTCGCTGCGCCGCGATGCCGCAGCTTACGAAGCCCGGCTGGCCAAGGTCGTCCATGGAGACCAACCCCTCATCTCCAGTCCCGGCGAGTACGACCTGGCCACGCTGGAGATCTCCTACCAGGAAGCCGCCGAGGGCTTCCGCGCCGTGGAAGTCGGCGAGGACCTGCGCCGCCGCGTCGAGGGGGCACAGAAGGAAGCCACGGACTGCGACGCCGAACTGCGCGACGCTTCGGCCCAGACCGTGACCCGAGCCGAAGCACTGGCCGCCTCAGCACCGGCGGGCAGCACCGAAATCATCGAGGCCACCAAGCGGCGCCTCGGCCGCACCGTAAAAGACCTGGAGACCCAGTTCCGCCGCCTGGACAAGCGCAGCGGCCAGCTGGAAGCGGAAGCAACAGCTGCCAGCCAGCCCAGCGGAAAACCGTGGACCAGCCTCAACAAGGACTGGACGCCTCCAACCCCGGCCGAAGGCACGCGTCTGACCGAACGGGCCGCCTCCGCGCTGAGAGAAGCAGAAGCCCTGCTCACCAAAGCGATGGGGACACAGCGGTCCACCGAGCGCAACGTCCGTGCCGGGGAAGCTGCCGCACGTGAGATGGGCGTCATCAACCGTAGCCTTGCCACCGCGGCCCGCAGGCTGAAACTGCCCGCCCTCGCCAGCCCGTTCACCGGAACCGCCGACGCAGCACAGCAGGCCGCCGACGACGCCATTCACGCCCACAACACCGCAACCGACCTCCTGCAGGAGGCGAATCAGGGCGTCAACGAGGCCGTCGTGAAATTCCGCGAAACGGCCAACCAGAGCCGATTCAGCAATCTCAAGGCGCCGATCTACCAGCAGCTCACGGATATCGACACCACATCGCTGATCGAACGCGCCGACCGGTGGACGACCGAACTCGACGGCCGGATCGCCAGCTTGACCACCGACCTGGAAGACTCCGAACGCCACCGCAACCTGCTGATCGACCAGCTCAAACACCACACCGGCCAGGCGCTGGCCCTGCTGGAAAAAGCCGAGCGGCTCTCGCGCCTACCCGAAGGCGCGGGAGCATGGGCCAAACAGAGGATATTGAAGATCGGCTTCAGCACACCCGAGCCACAAGTCCTGGCCGTACGGATCGCCGAGAGCCTCGACGAGAATGCCCGCACCCAGCCCCACCTACCCGGCCGCGACCTGGTCCTTCGCTGTGTGACAGCAGCGGTCCCACGCGACTTCAAAGTAGAGATCCTCAAGCCCGACGCCACCGGCCGCGCCGACTACGCCTCCATCAGCGACATGAGCAAAGTGTTCTCTGGAGGCCAGGAACTCACCGGCGCGATCATGCTGTACTGCACGCTCGCCGCACTGCGTGGCAGCACCCGGACCGGAGCCCGCAGCACCAGCCGCCTGGGCGGAATGCTGGTCCTGGACAACCCGATCGGCAAGGCGAACGCCAGCTACCTGCTGAGCCTGCAAATGAACATGGCCACCGCCCTCGGCGTCCAACTGATCTACACCACCGGCAACATGGAAGACCGCGTCCTGGCCACCTTCCCCCTGTGCATCCGGCTGCGCAACGACACCGACCAACGCACCGGAACACGCCACCTGCACGTTACCGACCACATCGCCCGCGACACACCACCGCCCGACGACAACAGTGCCACTGGCCAGATCCTCGCCGCCCGCCTGCTGGTGAAACCCCGCACCCCGCACACCCCGCCCACAGACAGCCGCACGACGCAGCAGGAAAACCATCACGACCAGATGGCCGGCGACCAGTGAGCGACCACCAGACGGACACGGACGCCAACGGACATCCGCTGTCCCCGTCAGCAGCCTGCCTGGCAACAACCCTGACCTCGAGAACGGAACACCGCATCGAGCAGGCCACGATCCTCGAGACCTTCACCCAGGCCTGCCCCGAGACAGCCGGCACCACCCAAGGCCGGCCCGCCCTGTCCGCCCTGCTCGACGAACTCGCAGACCACCACCTGATCGAACTCCCACGCACCCGCGACGGATGGGACCACGCCCAGCCACCCCTGCCACGCTGGCTCCGCCTGCCCGCACCCCCCAAAACCACAGAACCCCGGCCCAGCCGCGCGGCGCCCCCCATGTGGCGACGGGAACTGGCCTGGGCAAACACCGCCAAACTCACCACCGCCCAGATCGACACCCTCAAGACGATCAACCGCTGGCTCCGCGACACCGACGCGAACGCCCGGCGGGCCACCATCCCCATGCGCGAACGCTCCCTGGAAATCTTCGGCGACGAAAAGCGCCTCGACGCACTGATCACCACCACGCTCTTCGCCCCGGAACGCCTCACCCTGACCACCCTGTTCGCCGCGAGGGTCCCACCGCCCCTGGCCTACGAACGCACCGGTGACGGCGGAATCGCCCTCGTGATCGAGAACAGCGACACCTTCGCAACCATCAGCACACTCCTCGCCGAGAACCCGGGACACGTCGGCTATGTGGTATTCGGCGGAGGCCACGCCTTCGAAGCGTCCGTCACCCGCATCGCAAAACTCAACGGCGTCACAGACATCGCCTACTACGGCGACCTCGACGACGACGGACTCACCATCCCGCAGCGAGCCAACGCATCAGGAACAGCAGCGGGGCTCCCACCCATCCGCCCCGCCCTGGGGCTCTACCGGCTCCTGTTCCAACAAGGCATCCGAGGCCCGGCCCCTGCACGAGCCGACCTCCTGGCCGCCGAACGACGTGCCGCATGGCTGCCCGAATCCCTGCGCCACCAAGCGTCCAACATCCTCACCGCCGGGAACCGGCTAGCCCAAGAAGCCACCGGCACGACACTCCTGCAACAGGACCACTCATGGCGCGACGACCTATGAAGGTCGAACACTGCTATGGGCTATACCTCGAGGCCGATGCTGACGATGACGGCGATCGCTGCGACGTCCTCAGCGAGGGAGCCCATGTCGGCGGTGATGGTGTCTCCGCCGACGACGCTGTCGTGGCTGGGGCGGTTGTAGAAGACGAGGTCGTCGTCGTTGCGCACCTTGCTGTTGCGGTTCAGGAGCACGGCGGACACGTCACAGCGGACTTCGCGCCTGGTGTGAGTGCTCCTCGGAGTCGGGGGAGAACGCCCGGTGGTCCGGGGCATGGGCCCTCGGCTGTGCATTTTGTGGCAGATCCACTTCGGCACAGTGTTTTCACTCCTCCCGGAAGGTTGGCATATGCCTCCAGCGGGCGCTGGGAGCATGGGGGCGGCTGTCAATCCTGCGAAGCTCTTTTTACCTCGGTGATTGCAATGCCTGCGACGTCGCCGCGTGCGGGGGCGGCTCAGTGCCGACGACACTTCCCATTTTCACGGTCGCATGAAATTGCACTCGTTTCTGGGCGCGGTGGGAAGTTTCCGCTGCTGTGTGTCCCGGCGCATGTGTTGGTGTCCTGTCGAGGGGGAAGATGCCTGTTCAGAGACGCAGAGGGGGAAGAGTGGCCGAATATCGAAATGGTGTCATGGCGAGTTCCATCGCTACTGCCCAGTGGGTGAAGAGCAGTGCCAGCAATGCCGTCGGGGGTAATTGCGTCGAATTTGCATCACTGCCGAGCGGTGAGGTCGCGGTGCGGAACTCCCGGTTCCCTGACGGGCCAGCGCTGGTCTTCACCCCGGCTGAGATCGGGGCTCTCCTCCAGGGCGTGCGCTTGGGGGAGTTCGATGCGATGACGGTCCCTGACTGCGCTTCGTAGGTTGCGTGTGGCGGTGTCATGCCATAACTCTTGGTGACCGGTGGGTCTGCTGGTGATCAAGGAGTACGGGTGTCAGGAAGCCAACGGCGCAGTACTGGTGATGTTCCGCTGTCCCCGGCCACGTCACCGACCGACCAGCCGACCCGCCATGACGCCGCGCTGCTCAACCGGGCGGACTCGCCAGAACGGCATGGGCTGGAAAGCCGGCCATCATGCTTCGCCGCTGGCCGCGCTGTCCGAGCCGGCCGGATCCTGCACGGCATCCCCCGGCGCGGCCAGCGCCAGCCTGGCCACCACCGCGTCGGCGATCGCCGACGCCCGTTGCTCTCCCAGGCCACGCTGCGCGGCCGTCTCCAGCACCAACTGCCGCACCTCGACAAGCTGTTCACGAGTCAGCGGCGGGACCGCCGTCACGGCTTCCGCCCTGCTGCGGAAGACCTTGCGCAGCGCGCCTTTCGTCCCCTTGGCAGCGCCATCCACCGCGGCACCCGCGATCTTCTGCGCCGCCTGATCCAACGCCAGCCACACCACGGGAGTCACCAGCGCGGCGACCTCGCCGAGGCCGAAGCCCAGCGGCTCACGTCGCCGACTTCGGCCGCCCAACCGGCGTACGGCCGAGGCGTAGTCGAATCCGGCCAGCCCTGCTACAAGCGGCAGTTCCTCCACGGCGACCTCGGCCACCACATCACGGACCACGTCGCGCACTCTCGTCCCGCCCGTTGCGACCTTCTGGCCGCCGGACCGAGCTGCTTCGGGGCTACTGAAGCCTGGGCGCTCGTAGCCGAGGTGGGTCGGCGCCGGTGGTGGAGTAGGCCGCAAGACCGCCGTACCGGGGTTGGCGAGGGCTTCTGGCCCTCCATAGTCCGGCCCTCCGAAGTCTGGGCTCGTGAACCGGGGGGCAGAGCGGCTCGTGCGACTCGTGCGGTCGGTGTGCCGTTTCGTCGCTCTCCCGTCTGCCATGCTGTGCACGGATATCACCGGGTCTGCCCGGACACCCAGGACGGACGTCAACAGGCGACGTCCAAGAGGAAGCCGACGCTGGCGTGCGACAGCCAAAGGCCGGCCGAAGGAGTCGATTCTGCGGTCGATGCCCAAGACCGCTGCAGCGATACGCCGACTCGCGGAGGGTTGCATCATCGTGCCGTCCCCTCCTCGCCGATCGTGGGTCCGTGCGGACGTTGCGGTGCCTCGTAGCCGCTGAGTCCGCCGCGTCGCTCGCGCGCCGGGTCCACGGGCCGGCCGTTCGACTGCGGCTCGCAAGTTCCGGTCTCCGGATGGAGGTTGGTGGTCAGTACGTCGGTGCGGGGTTGGTCGTCGGTCGCGGGTACCGAGGGCACCATCGGTGACGGCTGCGTCGGGCTGGCCGTGCCGGGCGGTGCAACGTGGGACTGAGACTCAGCGCTTGCCGGTGGCGACCACTCAGCGGGCAGCACAGGTTCCGCAACAGCAGCACCCCCTACCGGATCCAGCCCGGTCCGTGACGCGCCGATGACCGCGTCGCTCACCGACTGAGTGCGTCCGAGCTGAGTCAGGATCACGGGGGCCGATATGCCGACCACGACAGCTGCGTAGGCGCCGCTGACCTGGCCTGTGGTGCCCAGGAGCACTGCGGCCCCGGCGCCCATCGCACTGTGTACGACGGCGGCGACCGGGTCGGCCACGGGGTCGAAGTAGTCCTGGAACCGCGGCGGTTCGCTCACCTGTCCGGCGGATAACCGCCGACCAGCACGGCGGGCCGATTGCCAGTCCAGGAACCGGGTGTAGGCGTCGAGAAGCCCGCGCAGTGCGCCCCCCGCCGCACCCAGCAGAATCAGCATTGGCACATCCACGACTTCCCCCGGTGATGCAAACCGCTTGGTTCCGGCATATGGAGCCTTGCCCGACCCTAAGGTCCGAAGCCGAACTGAGGGAAGGAAGAGCGGCAAGCGGTATTCGGTGACTCTGCTCGTCGAGGTGAATCGCCGAGCGTCTCCGTGCACCACAGGTGTTGCACCCGCTATGGTCGTCTCGACCGCTTCTGAGCTGTGTGAACTCGAACCGCACGCTCGCGGCGCCCCTGAGAAGCGTCGAAGACTTGGAGTCTCCCGGCGAGGGCAGCATCAGGTGAGTGACCTGGAGGAAGTGTGTCGCGCATGTCGTTCCGAGGTCTGCGGCTGTCCGTGGCGGGTGACTTTGTGGAGTGATGCTCTGCCCTGCGAGCCGCTGGCGGCAGATGCCGAGGTCGGCGTGCACCGTTGTCGGTCGGTGGCTGG
>NZ_ALAP01000068.1 GCF_000280905.1 Streptomyces sp. AA1529
CGTTCTTCGATAGCCTCGACCGCTGCGGCCCACTCTTCTGGAGTGCACACGGTTTCCCATTTTCCGACGACGGGGCTTCCGTCTTCGTAGACGACGTGATCGGGCATCCACGGTCGTCCTGATTTACGCCTGTCTGCTTGCGAGAGGTAAGTC
Organism: Streptomyces sp. AA1529; assembly: GCF_000280905.1. GTDB lineage: Bacteria > Actinomycetota > Actinomycetes > Streptomycetales > Streptomycetaceae > Streptomyces. The sequence goes on from NZ_ALAP01000068.1 coordinate 154, forward strand.
TTGTATCCGCAGTTGCGGGGATTGATGATTCGCTGCTCAACCGTGGAATGACTTAGAGAGTGTCGGGACTTGGATTCCTTGTTGCGTTTGGGCTCGTAGCCTTTTGCAATCCACGCTTGCCTGATTTCGCCAACTAGCGCTCCCCCAGGAATGGAAAGAATGGCCTCGCGTAGCGATGCAGCTTCCTCGGGGTTGAGAGTTTCACGGTCATCATTCCAGCCAAAGGGCCGACGTCCGCCGTGTTGGTAGTCGGCCTTCCGAGCGCGTGATGCATTTGTCGTTGTCGTCCGGCGCTTAAGTCCAGAGACTTCCATGCCGCCCATGGTCGCTTGCATCGTGAACCATGCTCGACCTTCATCGGTGCTTAGGTCCGTTCCCCCTAGAAGCGAACGGCCGATGTAGTCGGGGTGCATGAGGAATATTCGGTTCACGCGGCTCGCGTCATAGTCCATGCGCGCGTACCGGTCGGCGTGCAGGAAGAGCACACCTCGAATTACGCCTGACTCAAGGTCGGTTAGCTGTGCCTCGAACCCCTGGCGGATAAGGAACGGGTCCGTAGCTGGCGTGTTGTTGTCGTTGTAGACCCGGGTGACAGTGACAGGCTCACCGAGTGTCCCGGCGAACTGGAGTAGACCCGTGAGCTGTTCGCGGACCTGCTCCCCAACTTCGCGCCACTCGTCCGCGTTCGCGCGCTGGGCCTTGTCCTCGGACACCCGCAAGTAGAGACCAACCGGGGTGCCAACAACGGGAGTTGTGAGGTCGGTGACGGTGCTGTTCAGGATCGCGTCTAGGTCCATGCAGGGACCCTGCCCTATGAGGGTGTGACAGTAACCTTCGGCCAAGCGAAGACGACCTTCCACTTGCCCTCGTAGGTCTTGTGGTTGATGTCCTCGAACTCCTTGCCCTTCTCCAGGGAGACGCAGGCAGTCAGCTCGAACTCAGGAAACTTGTCACCGACGGTGAGCACGTACACACTCCTTGTGCTTGCGACCAGGATGCCCGGATTGCGAGCATTCCTGGAGGTTGGTCGCAACCACCTAACCACACCCGCCATTGATCGCGGAAATCGGCATGTGCGTGCCCGTTGATCGCCTCTGCCTATCAGCGTCCGGCTGCCCCGAGAGCCGGCCGCCCGCACGACGGCGGCGCACCGAGCGAGTGCCCTGGAGGCCGGCGGGAGTTGGCTCGAACACTCCGCCGCTGCCCCCATGGGCGGTCGTCGCGAGTACGCCCGGCGGGGCCGCTGCCGCGAACTGCGTCGGCATCGGCATCGGCATCGGCATCGGCATCGGCATCGGCATCGGCATCGGCATCGTGTTCTCGCGCTTCTTGCGCGGCCCTCGCGGGACCGGTCCTGGAGGTGCGGAACGCCTCCAGGACCGGCCGGCCCCCGCATCGTCCGACGACCGCCGCCCATACGTTCAGGGCCGGTGCCGAACCGGCGCGCCTCAGTTCCAGATGACCCACAGTTCGTAGTCGTCGCCGGGGACCCACGAGCCGTCGATGCACTGGTACCTCGACCACTTCCGGAGCTCCTGGCCCCGCTCACCGGCCTTGAGGCAGTCCTCATTCCAGTAGTAGTAGCCCACGAAGGCCCACGGGTAGGAGGGGTCGTCGGCCCGGGCCTTCCCCGGCTGAGCGGCCGACGCCGAAGCAGGAGACCAGTCACCGGCCGGCTGGGCCGCGTGGGCCGGTACGGTCAGTGCGCCGAGTCCGAGTACGGTTCCGAGTGCCGCGGCCGTCAGAGAACGACGAAGTCGCATGAGAACTCCTTGTCGAAATACGTGACCAGCAAGGCACCGCCCGGGGGAGGTGCCTCTCGTCTGCACGATGCTTCCTGAAGCGCATGCGAGGCAGAAGCTTTTCGATCCCCCTCGAAAGGTTCTCGGCGCGGAACGCAAAGGAGCCTCTGCCCTGTGCTGATATTTCTGGGAGTTCCGTCAGTCGACGGGGTGCCTCTGCTCCAGCACGGCGAGGCCCAGTGAGGTGATCGTGTGGCGGACCGCTTGGCCCTCACGCCGCGTGGTGATCAGACGGGAGTTGCGCAACACCGTTGTGTGGTGGCTGGCGGTCGCCGGCGAGATGTTCAGCCGGACGGCCAGCTCGGTGGTTCCGCAGCCACCGACGCTCGCTCGCAGTACGGCAGCCCTCGTGCGTCCCAGCAGGTCGTCGAGTGACCGGGGGGCGGACCCGTCGGCACACTCCCACAGCGTGGTGTCGAGCGGAGCGCCACTGACCGCAGGAACTGCCAGGACAGGTGGCCGGTCCGGGTCCAGCGGTGCCTGCATCAGTTCGACCTCGCATTTCGAGAACATTGTCGGTGCGATGACAAGTCCTCGCCCCTGCAGGTGAATATCCGCATCGTGAGTGTGAGCCACTTGCAGCACTGGAGATCGCCAGCGGATCGCCGGAGGGCAGAGAGTGGTGAGGAGCTGTTCGACACCGCCGTCGGCCATCGTGTCGGCATACGAGGCGCGCGCCCTGCTCAGGCGGGAGCTCACTCGGCTCCAGTAGGGGGCCACGGCCAGGCGGTGACATGCCCGGAGTGCTGCCGCCACGTCCAGACGGGCCTCGTGCTCGCCGCTGATCAACCGCTGGGCCCAGGAGTGGTGTTCCCGACCGAAGTCGATGCCTTCCAGCTCAAGGCGCATGAGGGCGCGAGGGGCCGTGAGGAGGTTGTCCACCGCCTCGTCGATGGAGGTCGTGTCCCCGGTCAGACTCGCCAGGTCGACGAGTGACCCTCGCGCGGGCATCAACGCGCTGAGCGGGCCGGTCTGTTCACTCAGCCGTCCGCTGACGGCTGAGCGCCACGCACGGAAGGCCGGACTGGACGTCCGGGCCTTCAACAGCTTCAGGCTGTCGAACGTCTCCGCCGCCACTCCGATGGTCGTTGACACGCGGGTCCGGGCAAGGTCCTCCGGCGTGAAGTGAATACGCTTCACCGACTGCCCTTCCCCAGCGCGCAACCGTTCGGACAACAGCAGTCTCAGCTCGGAAAAGGGCGCATACAACGGCCAAATCCGGCCACGGCCGAAGAAGCGGTGGCGCCCACACCAGAAGGCACGTTCCGCCCGGACCTCCCGGGCCCAGGCATGCGGAAGAGAGGCGGAAGACGCGGAGCCGTGCGGGCCGGAGGACTCGTCGGCCGCACAGCGGAGCGCGCCGACAGCGCGCCCCCGTCCGGCCGGAGACCCGGCCGGACGGGGGCGCGCACCACGCGTGCGGCGTCAGCGCTCGGCGTGCTTGAGCTCGCTGACGAACGCAGACCAGGCGGCGGTCGGGAAGCTCAACGGCGCCCGGCTGGTGTCCTTGCTGTCCCGGACGGGGACGTTCCCGGCAGTGGCGAGCTGCGGCGCCCACTCGACGCACTGCCCGCCGTTCCCGCTGCTGTAGGTGCTCTTGACCCACTGAATGTCAGCCATTTCGATGGTCCTCGCTGATCTCTTGGATGAATGAGACCGACTCGTCCGGCCCCAACGCACGTGCCCGGATGAGGTCGAACAGATCCATGCACTCCGTTACGAAGTCCTGAGCATCGTACGACCGGCCACCGACCGGGAACTCTGAGTAGGCGCACCAACCGCCGCTGCGGAGGAGTGTGAACGGTGTGGTGCACGGATACGCGCCTGCCCTGTAGGGAAGCACTTGGAGTGTGACGCGAGGGTGCTGCGCCAACCGTGCCAGGTACCCGAGCTGCTCCTGCATGAGAGCCGGCCCTCCCACCCGCGTCCGGAGACAGCTCTCGGTGAGGACCACCCACAGCAGCGGAGGCGTCGGACGATCGAGGAGCGCCTTGCGGTCCAGCCTGGCCGCCAGGGACGGAGTGGTGTCCTCGCCCTTCGCCGCCAGTGGTCCGGCGCGGAAGACGGCTCGGGCGTACGCCTCGGTCTGGAGGATGCCCATCGGGAAGACGGGGCTGTAGTCCAGGATCCTGTCGGCCTTCGCCTCCAGTTCCACGTACGGCGCGAACCACTCGGGCACGCGCTCGCCGTACAGGATGCGGCGAAGCTGTTCGGAGAAGAGATCACCTGTACCGAACGCGAGATCGCATCCGGCGGCGAATTTCTCCGAAGGTGACTTCTTACCGGCCTCCACTCTGCTCACATAGCCCTCGCTGTAGCCAGTGGCGTTGCCCAGTTGTTTCTGCGTCAGTCTGCGCGCGAGCCGGACTCTCTTCACGTCTGCGCCGAATCCCTGAGTGGCGATGGCGGCAGGCAAGTCCTCCGCGCGACGATTCCGCTGCCCCACGTCTGATCAGCCCCTTTGCGCGGCGTAACGCCCGTGAAACCCACACCATCGTCTTGCCCTGCGTGGGGCAAGTCGTGTCACATTAACGCGAGTTGTGTTGTCCTCACCACAGAGTCCGAAGAAAGGGCGCAGGTGATGGAGCTACAAGTCGGGATCACCGTCCGGGTCCTCGGCGTGGAGGACGACCGGTTGATGAAACTCATGGCCGTGGAGGACGTGCCGGACTCCGCGGACGGCCCGTATCGGCGGAGATTCGAGCGGACGGCGTTCGTACGCCCGTTGGCCGGCGGTGCCGAGCGCGGCTTCCCGGTGGAGGCCGTGGAGGCCGTCTGCACTCACCCCCGGCTGGACCGGCGCGGGGACGGCACCTACTGCACGGGCTGTGAGGCGCTCATCTACGCCTCCGGCGCTTCGTAGTGGTGTTCGACGTGGGCGACGTTCCGGGAGAGGCGTTTTCTCCCCCTCCACTCGTCAACGGATGCATGTGGTGCGAGAACGCCTCGTCCACCTACGCGGGATATGCGCGCATGCCGGACTGCTCCCGACGGGACGAACTGCTGTTCTGGGCGATGCGGCAGTGGCGCTCCCATTTCGAGTACGCACACCCGGATGTGGCCGAATGATAGAAGGTGACTGAAATTGAAGCGCATTCTTCGGATCCTGATGGCGTACGCCGGACCGATCATGATCGTGACCGTGAGTGGGGCGTGCGGCTTCGTTCTGGGGCTGTGTCCGGGACGGATGTGAGCCCCTTCTGACACCACCCCGCGGGAAGCGGACTCCGGGCCGGAATCCGGTCCGGAGGACCAGGGTGCGGAATTGATTGCGGGAGTGGATACAGTTGATCCGGTTGATTGGAGTGAGTTATCAGTGACCGGCCCCACCGCCCCCGCACAGCAACCCCGCACCCCGGCCCGGACCACGGCCCCGAAGCCGAGCCGGAGCCCGGCGGCGGCCACGCGCGCGGCGCGCGCCCGCCAGCCCAGCCTGGCGCAGCTTCGGGCCTTCGCCGCCGTCGCGGAGCATCTGCATTTCCGGGAGGCGGCCGCCGCGCTCGGGATGAGCCAGCCGGCACTGTCCGGGGCGGTCGCGGCGCTGGAGGAGACGCTCGGGGTGCAGCTGCTGGAGCGGACCACCCGGAAGGTGCTGCTCTCGCCCGCGGGTGAGCGGATGGCCGCCCGGACCCGCTCGGTGCTGCACGCCGTGGGGGAGCTGATGGAGGAGGCCGAGGCCGCGCAGGCGCCCTTCACCGGGGTGCTGCGGCTGGGGGTGATCCCGACGGTGGCTCCTTACCTGCTGCCCACGGTGCTGGGGCTGGTGCACCGGCGCTATCCGGATCTGGACCTCCAGGTCCACGAGGAGCAGACCGCCTCGCTGCTGGAGGGGCTCGGTCAGGGGCGGCTGGACCTGTTGCTGTGCGCGGTGCCGCTCGGGGCACCGTGGGTGCGCGAGATACCGCTGTTCGACGAGGACTTCGTACTGGTCACCCCGGACGGGCACCCGGTGGCGGGGCGGACCGATCTGCCGCGCTCGATGCTGCGCGAACTGGACCTGCTGCTGCTCGACGAGGGCCACTGCCTGCGGGACCAGGCTCTCGACATCTGCCGCGAGGCGGGCCGCACGGAGGGGGCGAGTGTGACCACCAGCGCGGCGGGGCTCTCCACGCTGGTGCAGCTGGTGGCGGGCGGCATGGGCGTGACGCTGCTGCCGCACACGGCGGTGCGGGTGGAGGCCGGACGGAACCAGTCCCTGGCCACGGCGCACTTCGCCGACCCCGCGCCGGCCCGGCGGATCGCGCTGGCGATGCGGGAGGGCGCCGCCCGCGAGGAGGAGTTCCGCGCGTTCGGCGACGCCCTGCGCGCGGCCCTGCGGTCGCTGCCGGTACGGCTCGCGCTGCCGTAGCACCCGGGGGCGGGCCGACCGGAGCCCCTGCCTCCCGGCTGCCATCGACGCACCGCGGTCAGGACGGCCGGCGCAGCCCGGCGACGAGGATCTCGACCAGTCGGCGGGCGTCGTAGCGGGGGTCGCTCTCGGCGCCGATGCAGAGGTTCCCGATGCCGCGCATCAGGTGGTACGCGTCGAGGTCGGAGCGGATCTCGCCGGACGCGGCGGCGGCGTCGAGGAGTTCGGTGCACACCGGCAGCAGGCGTTCGAGGAAGTAGCCGTGCAGCGTCTCGAACCCGGCGCTGTCCCCCTGCATCGCGGCGGCCAGGCCGTGTTTGGTGACCAGGAAGTCGACGAAGAGGCCGACCCAGCGCTCCAGCGCCGTACGGGGTGTCGGGCTGTCGGCCAGCAGCGCCGGTCCGGCCTCGGCGCAGGCGTCGACCTGGTGCCGGTAGACGGCGATGACGAGGTCCGCGCGGGTGGGGAAGTGGCGGTAGACGGTGCCCACCCCGACTCCGGCCTCGGCGGCGATGTCGCGGACCGGTGCGTCCACGCCCGAGGCGACGAAGACCGCCGCGGCCGCGTCCAGCAGGGCCCGCTGGTTGCGCCGCACGTCCTTGCGCTTGGGTCCGGCCCCGTCGGCCGGTCCCTGACTGGCGTCGCTCACCGCACGCTCCTTCCACACTTGCAAAACGGAACAGCGTTCCGTATCGTCTTTTGCGGAACAAGGTTCCGTTTCACTCATCATCGCAGCACCCGGCAGCCGCCGGCCAGGCCGCCTTCGCGTTCATTCCTGTTCCCGGAAGCCCCGGGAACAGGCGTGCGCGACCGCCGACGCCCGGACCGGCACGGCCGCAGCCGCGAACCGCCCCCGCTCCCCCACCGGCCCGGACCGCGACGCCACGTCGCCGATCCCGCCGGCCCCGAGCGATGCCCCCCTGCACGGAAGGCACCTCCATGTCCGACCCGCTCACCCCGACCGACCCCAGGAACACGAACGACCCGACGAACAGGACCGCGCCGACGACGGTGGTCTCCGCCAAGCCGGTGGTCCTGGCAGCGCACGGCGGGCGGGGCGTGGACCTCCAGGTCCGCGTGTCCGCCCCCGCGACCGGCACCGACCTGCCCGTCGTCGTCTTCTCGCACGGCTTCGGCTGGTCGATGGACGGCTACGCGCCGCTGGCGGACCACTGGGCCGCCCAGGGCTTCGTGGTCGTCCAGCCCACCCATCTGGACTCCCGGACGCTCGGCATCCCCGCCGAGGACCCCCGTACGCCGCGGATCTGGCGGCTGCGCATCGAGGACATCACCCGGGTGCTGGACGCGCTCGACGTCGTGGCAGCCGCCGTGCCGGGCCTCGCCGGACGCCTGGACCGCGGACGGATCGCCGTGGCGGGCCACTCCTGGGGAGCCCAGACGGTCAGCACACTGCTGGGCGCGCGCGTCCTCGACGCGGACGACGTGCCCGGCGAGGACCTGTCCGACCCCCGGGTCACGGCGGGGGTGCTGCTCGCCCTGACCGGCCTGGGCGACGACCTGACCCCCTTCGCCGTCGAGCACCTGCCCTTCATGCGGCCGTCCTTCGACACCATGACCGCACCGGCCCTGATCGTCGCAGGGGACCGGGACCAGTCCCAGCTGTCCACGCGCGGTCCGGACTGGTTCACCGACCCCTACACCTACAGCCCGGGGCCCAAGCACCTGCTCACACTGTTCGGCGCGGAGCACTCGCTCGGCGGGATCCCCGGACACGAGGTCGCCGAGACGACCGACGAGAGCCCTGCCCGCGTCGCCCTGATCCAGCAGCTCAGCACGGCCTTCCTGCGCGACGCCCTCTCCCCCGGCGGCGCCGGTGCCGCGGAGTGGAAGACGGCCGCCGCCGCGCTCGAAGGGGCCGCCGAGCCACTCGGGACGCTGCGGAGCAAGTGAAAGCCCCGAACCGTCCGCATCACCCCAGAAGGGACACACGATGATTCTCGTCACCGGCGGCCTCGGCTTCATCGGGTCGCACACCGTGCGCGCACTGCTCGACCGGGGCGAGGGCTGCGTCGTGGTCCGGCGCGGTGCCCGCGCGCTCCCGCCCGTACTCGACGCGGCACAGGTGACGGTCGAGCAGGCGGACGTCACCGATCTCGACGCCCTGCTCGCCGTCGGCCGCCGCCACCGCATCACCGGCATCGTGCATCTGGCCGGGTCCTACCCCTGGCCGCCCGTCCCCGGAGCGCCCGTCGCAGCGGCCCGCACCGCGCTCGGCGGGCTGCTGAACGTCTTCCACGCGGCGCACGAGTGGCAGGTGCGGCGGCTGGGCATAGCCGGCACGATCGGCGTCTACTCCGGCCTCGACACCGACGGGCCGCTGCACGAGGACGCGCCGCTGCCGATGAGCGCGGGCGCCGTCCCGATCCCGACGTTCAAGAAGATCGGCGAACTGCTGGGCGGACACTTCGCCGAGACCACCGGCCTCGACGTCGTCGACTACCGCATCTCCGGCACCTGGGGCCCGCTCGGCCACGCCGATCCGTTCTTCGCCGCGCCGGCCCTGGTGCACGCCGCGGCGCGCGGCACAGCGCCGGACCTCTCCCACCAACTGGGTCCCGTCTTCGCCGAGAACGGGCTCGACCTCACCTATGTGAAGGACACCGGCCGGGCGATCGCCCTGCTCCAGACCGCGGACCGGCTCGACCACCGCACGTACAACGTCGGATCGGGCCGGGCCACGACCAATGCGCAGGTGGCCGATGCGCTCAGGAGGGTCGTCCCCGACGCCCGCCTCGACCTGCCCACCGGCGGCGACACGCGGCACATGGTTCTCGACATCGGCCGGCTTCGGGGGGACACCGGCTACACGCCCGAGTACGACACCGAACGGGCCGCCGCGGACTATCTCGCGTGGCTGCGCGCGGGCAACCCGCGCTGAGCCCGGGTCGCGGCCGCACCGCGGGTCCGGCCGACGGTGACGGGCGGGAGCGCCCGACGCGCCGAGTGCTGCTCGCGGCGGGCTTCCGGCGCAGCCGGGCGTGCCTCGGCTCAGCCCGGGTCGGGCGGGCGGCCTCGGCGCGGATGGGGGCGGGCCTCCTTGGGCAGGCGGCCCGCCTCCTTGAGGGCACGGCGCAGCAGATAGTCGATCTGCGCATTGGTGGAGCGCAGTTCGTCGGCCGCCCAGCGGGCGAGCGCGTCGTGCATCGCGGGGTCCAGCCGCAGCAGCACCTGCTTGCGCCGCTGCGGCCCGGACCTGCCCCTGGTTCCTTCCGGCGCGGGCGGCTGCTCGGCGGCCGCCCGCTCGGACTCCGGACCGGTGCCCGGGTCCGCCTCGGGGGCCCCGTCCCCGGGGCCCTCGCCGTCGGCTGTCACTGGTAGAGCGAGCCCGCGTTCAGCACCGGCTGCGGGGAGCGGTCGCCGCACAGCACCACCAGCAGGTTGCTGACCATGCTGGCCCGGCGCTCCTCGTCCAGTTCGACGAAGTCCTGCGCCGTGATGCGGGCGAGCGCGTCCTCGACCATGCCGCAGGCGCCCTCCACGATCTGCTTGCGGGCCGCGACGACGGCGCCCGCCTGCTGCCGCTGGAGCATGGCGGAGGCGATCTCGGGCGCGTAGGCGAGGTGGGTGAAGCGGGACTCGACGACGGACACCCCGGCCGCCCGCACCCGGGCGGTCAGCTCAGCTGCCAGCTTCTCCGTGATCTCCTCGGCGTTGCCGCGCAGGGACAGTCCGCCCTCCTCCAGCGCGTCGTACGGGTACTCGATGGCGATGTGGCGGACGGCCGCCTCGGTCTGGGTGGAGACGAACTCCGCGTAGTCGTCCACCGAGAAGGTGGCCTGCGCGGTGTCCCGGACCTGCCAGACGACGACCGCGGCGAGTTCGATCGGGTTGCCGTAGGCGTCGTTGACCTTGAGGACCGCCGTCTCGTGGTTGCGGACCCGGGTGGAGATCTTGGTGCGGGTGGTCAGCGGGTTGACCCAGCGCAGTCCGTCGGCGCGGACGGTGCCGGTGTAGCGGCCGAAGAGCTGGACGACGCGCGCCTCGCCGGGCGCCACCATGTTCAGCCCCGCCATGCCGAAGACCGAGCCGATCGTCAGCACCACGCCGAGCACGATCAGCACCCCGCCGCCCGCGGCACTGCCCCCGGCGGCGAGGCCGCTTCCGACGACGAGTGCGCCGACTCCGAGCAGGAAGCCGACCAGGCCGAGCAGCAGCGCGAGGCCGCCGGACAGGCTGGCCGCCGCCGTCTCCTTCACCTCGGGTGCGGGCATCTCCGGTGCGTCGGCCGGCTGGTCACTGGTCATCGTGCTCCCCCGTTCGATCGTGCGGGCGGGTGCGCGCCATCCACCGCGGCACCCCTATCAAAGTGATAACACATTAACGCCTGGGAGCCCGGGCCGCCAGCCCGGGTCGGCGGCCGAGCGGGCCCGGGCACCGGCTGCGGGTCAGTCGCACACCTGCGAACGCAGGGCGTCGAGCCGGGCGGCGGCCGTCTCCAGCCAGCGCAGATCGGCCTCCAGATGGAAGAGCGCGTGGTCGCAGATCAGCTGGTCGGCGAGATCTCCACCGGTCTTGCGGCGGGTCAGTTCGCGCATCAGCCGCAGATGTTCGGCGCGCTGGGTGTCCAGCAGCGCGGCGCCGTCCCGGCCCGTCAGCAGCGCGAGCACGAGCTTGGTGTAGAGCGTGCTGTGCAGATAGGGCTCCGGCTTCTCCGGCGTGGCCAGCCACTCCTGCACATCGGTGACCCCGGCGTCAGTGATCGCGTAGCGCTTGCGCTCGGGGCCCTCGCCGGGCTCCCGGCCCTCGACCTCCACCAGCCCGTTCTTCAGCAGCCGCGACATGGTCGAGTAGACCTGCCCGTAGTGCAGGGGCTTGTCCTGCCCGAACCTCTCGTCGAAGGCCCGCTTGAGGTCGTATCCGTGGCGGGGTCCGGTTTCCAGCAAGCCGAGCAGCGTGTGACCGATGGACATGGCAGAACTCTACACCACGTGTATACACCTCGTGTATACACGCGCGCGCGGCACCCCGCGCCGCGCCACCCGGGATCTCCCCGCTGCCTCCGCCGAACCCTCCCGGACCCTCCTTCGGACCCACCCGGACGCGGGCCACGCCCGCCCGAGCAACCCGGCGCCCGCCCGTTGCGTCAGCGCAACGGGACCCCGAATCCGGGGTCGGGACCGTGGGCGGACAGCGAGCGGGAAGCAGGCGATGGGACAGGCAGCGGACGACCGGATCGCGGAACCACCGCACGCGGACCGGAACCCGGCCGACCCGCCCACCGCGTCCGACCCTCCGTCCGGCACCTCGTCCGGCACCTCGTCCGGCATCCCGTCCGACACCGCCGACGAACCCGCCTCCCGCGCCGGAACCGCCGAGCCGTCGGCGCCGCACCGCGGCAGCACCCGGCGGCCCGGCCGCATCCCGCCGCCCCGCACCGTGCGCCTGCCACGGCCCCGCGTCGGGCCGCCGCGCGGACTCCGGCCGTCCGACGACGAGTCCACGGGGTCCGCAGACGGCGGCCGGCTCCCGGAAGCGGACCCCCCGCGGCAGCGGGGCGCGCTCCTGCTGCGCACCCTGCGCGGCCCGGCACTCGCCTTCCTCCGGCATCCCTACTGGGAACCCGCCGACCCCGCCTACGTCCTGCGGCGCTGGCCCGGGCTGACCGCGCTGTGCTGCGCGACACTCTTCTTCTGGCTGTCGCTGACCCCCTCGCTGGTACCCCGGCCCTGGCCGCTGCAGGGGGTGATCGGCGGGATCACGGCCGCCATCGGCTACGCGATCGGCGGACTGCTGGAGTGGCTGCTGCGGCTCGCGCTGGGGCCGCTGTACCGCCGCCACCGCAGCCGGCTGCACCGCCTGCTGCCGGGGCAACCGGGGCCGCACTGGCGGGCCCGGGCCTGGCTCGGCTACTACCTGCTCAGCACCGGCCTCACCGTCGCGGCGCTCTCCCTGAGCGCCGACGCACAGCGGGAGCTGCGCCGGCTCCAGGAGATGCCCGCGACCCTGACCTGGCACTCCCTGATGATCGCCCTGCTGGCCATGGCGATCTGCGGCACCCTGGTGGCGCTCGGCCGGGCCGTGCGGCTGGGCACCCGCGTCCTGATCCGGCTGCTGGGCCGGTTCGTGCCGCGCCCGCTGGCCATCGGCGTGGGACTGCTGGTCAGCGCCACCGTCGTGGTCTTCGGGACCCGCGACGTCGTCTTCGACCGGGGCATCATCGACGTCGCGGCGCGGCTGGCCGAGAAGACCGACAGGAGCACGAAGGACGGCATCGTGCAGCCGGCCGCACCGCAGGTCTCCGGCAGCCCCGGTTCCCTGGTGCGCTGGGACGAGCTGGGCTACGAGGGGCGCAACTTCACCGGCTCCTCGCTCTCGCCGCACCGGATCAGCACCGTCACCGGCAAACCCGCCGTGCAGCCGATCCGGGTCTACATCGGCCAGGAGTCGGCACCGACCTTCGAGTCCCGCGCGGAGCTGGCGGTACGGGAGCTTGAGCGCACCGGCGCCTTCGACCGGGAGGTGCTGGCCATCGCCGGCACCACCGGCCGGGGCTGGGTCAACTCCACGGACGCCGAACCGCTGGAGTACATGCACGGCGGGAACACCGCGATCGTCGCCGTGCAGTACTCCTACCTGCCGAGCTGGGCGTCGTTCCTGGTGGACAAGGAGCAGGCGGGACGGGCCACCCGGGCCCTGGTCGAGGCGGTCCGCGCCCGCTGGCTGCGGATACCGGCCCAGGAGCGCCCGAGACTCGTCGTCTTCGGCGAGTCCCTCGGCGCCTACGGCATCGAGGCCTCGTTCGACGGCCCCGACGACATGCTGTCCAAGGTGGACGGGGCGCTGCTGGCCGGGACCCCCAACTTCTCCCCCATCCGCCGGGAACTGACCGCGCACCGCGACCCGGGCACCCCGATCTGGCGGCCCGAGTACGAGCAGGGGCGGCACTTCCGCTTCGCGCAGTGGCCACGCAAGGACCTCGCACGGCCGGGCCCGGAGTCGGAGTGGCAGGGCCCGCGCGTCGTCTATCTGCAGAACGCCTCGGACGCGATCGTGTGGTGGTCACCCGATCTCGCGCTCGAACCGCCCCGGTGGCTGCGGGCCCCGCTGGGCCCGGACATCACCGACGAGGTCACCTGGTTCCCGCTGGTCACCTTCTGGCAGACGACGGTGGACATGGCCGTCTCCTACGGCGTCGGCGCCCCGCACGGCCACCGCTACGGCAACGGCTCGGTGGAGGGCTGGGCGGCGGTCGCACCCGCCGCGGGCTGGACGGAGCAGGACACCGCGCAACTGCGCCGGTTCATGGACCAGCGGGAAGCCCCCTACTGACCCGGCACCCCGGCCACGAGTGCCAGGGCTCCCCGGGCGCCACGGGCGCACGGCGCCGCCGGCCGCCGATGAGCACCCGCGGCCGCGGGCCGGACGCTGCTCGTCACTCCTGGGTGCCGCCGTTCCCGGACGGCGGCGGCTGCTCCGGGCCGGGAGCGGTGGACCCGCCCCCGGCGGCCTGCGCGGGTTGCGGGGCGGCCTCGCGCAGCCGGCCGAGGGTCTGCTCCTGCGCGTAGCCCTTGAGGTAGCCGACGACGGTGTTGGTGACCGCGACCAGCGGAACCGCCACGACCGCACCGGGGATACCGGCGATCAGGCTGCCGCCGGTCACCCCGAGGACCACCGCCAGCGGGTGGACGCGCACCAGCCGGCCGAGGATGAAGGGCTGGAGGATGTGGCTCTCGATCTGCTGCACGGCCAGCACGACGGCCAGCGCCAGCAGCGCCGTGACGATGCCGTCGGTCACCAGCGCGACGACCACGGCGAGCGCACCGGAGACCACCGCACCGATGATCGGGATGAAGGCGAAGAGGAAGATGAAGACGGCGAGCGGCACCGCCATCGGGACGTTGAGCAGATACAGCCCGATCCCGATGAAGATCGCGTCGATCAGCGCGACTATCACCGTCCCGCGGACGTAGCCGGTGAGCGTGGCCCAGGCACGCGGACCGGCTCCCGCCACCCCCTCGCGGGCGGCCGCGGGGACGAACTTGAGCGACCACTCCCAGATACGGCGGCCGTCGTAGAGCAGGAAGAGGGTCACGAACATCGCCAGCAGGGCACCGGAGAGGAACTCCAGGATGACGGTGACGCCCTCGATGCCCGCGGAGGTCAGCTCCTTGCTGTTGTCGCCGATCCAGTCGCTGAGGTTCTGCGCGATCTCGTTGATCTGGTCCTCGGAGACATGGAACGGGCCGTTCAGCGCCCAGTTCTTCAGCTCCTGGATACCGTCCTGCACCTTGTCGGTGAGGGTGTCCAGGTTCTCCATCACCTGCCACACCACGAACCAGCCGACCAGGCCCATGACGACGAAGCCGCCGATGAAGGTGATGGCGGTGGCCAGCCCGCGGCCCAGCCCGATCCGCCGCAGCCGGGCGACGGTGGGCTGCAGCAGTGCGGTGATCAGCAGGCCGGCGGAGAAGGCGATGATCACCAGGCTTATCGTGCTGACGACCTTCATCAGCACCCAGATGACCCCGGCCAGCACCAGCAGCCGCCAGCCCGCCTCGGCGGCGACCCGCACCCCCCACGGCACGGCGGCGGCCGGCTCCGGCTTGGCCGCTATGGCGGGCGCGTACTGCGGGGGCGGCGGCACATAGGCGCTCTCGTTCCCCGCGTCGCCGGCCTCCGCCTCGGCCTGGGCCCGGCCCGCCTCGGTGTTGGAGAGCGCCGGGTCGACGCCGCCGGACCGGTGCGCGGCACCCGAGCCGCGCTCCGCTTCGGCACGCCGCTCGGCGGCCTTCGCGGCCCAGCGGCCCACGGCCACCCTGAGCCTGTCCATCCTGCTGGTCATTCCGCTTCCTCCGCCCCCGGGGCCAGTGGCTTCGCCGTGTGAGGGACGACGTTACCCGTGCCGATGGTTGCTTCGGGAACCAGATCCCCCGGCCGACGGCCCGCCACGGGGCCTCGCGGTGCCGGCGCCTGGTCCCGGCCCCGTCCGGGCCGACCCGCGAAAAAGGGGATGCCCCCCGGGTCGATCTTCACAGATCGCCGCGAGGGGCATCCCGTTCCGGACCTCCAGGGGCCCGGTGAGCTGCGCTGGACCGGTTCGGCTCAGTAGTAGTGGTTGGCCTGCCAGAAGTCCCACGCACCACAGGGGCTTCCGTACCGGTCGTTCATGTAGTTCAGGCCCCACTTGATCTGGGTGGCGGGGTTCGTCCGCCAGTCGGCACCCGCCGAGGCCATCTTGGAGCCCGGCAGCGCCTGGACGAGTCCGTAGGCACCCGAGGAGGCGTTGGTCGCGCGGTAGTTCCAGCCGGACTCGCGGGAGACGATCGACGAGAAGCACTGGTACTGGCCGCCGCCGACGATCTGCTTGGCCATCGACTGCACCTCTGCGGTGGAGTACGACGACTTCTGGGCGAAGTTCGCGCGCTCGTTGGACCGGCTCGCGGCCGACTTGACCTCGTCGCGCTCCTCGGCCTTCTTGGCGGCCTTCTCCGCTGCCGCTTCCTTCTCGGCCTTCGCCTTCTTGGCGGCGGCGTCCTCGGCGGCCTGCTTGCGAGCGGCCTCCTCGGCGGACTTCCGCGCCTCGGCATCGGCCGCGGACGAGGCGGCGTCGACCTGCTGGGTCAGGGAGGCACTCTGCGCCCGGGCCTGCGACCCGGCTGGTATGTCCTCCAGGAGCGTCGCCTGGGCGGCGGTGGCCTCGGCATCACCGGGCGCCGAGCCCTGGTCGGCGCCTGCGGCAACCCCGACGACGGCGCCGACGGTGGTGACCGCGGTGGCGGACGCCACGGCGAATCCCCGGACCGAAATCCGAGCAGTCACACGGTTTCCTTCCAACATGCCCGCTGGGGTGACCTCGCGGACGCAATCGTGCCCCTGACACTGGCCTCCCTCGTGCTGGCCACGGGAGACACGGGCCCGGTGGGTCTCCCCCGACGGGAGAGCCCGCGTGGTGCTTCGGGCGGCATACGGCGACTGCTGTTCAGTTCTGTACTGCGTTGCGGTGTCGCACCGTTGGTGGTGCGGATGTGCCGTATGCGGGGCCTGACAGAAACCACACCCTGCCGGAACGGGACGCGCCGAAGCAATTCCATGCCGAGTGGGAAAGCTCACACGGCGTTTGGGGGACAGGAATCCCGGAAACGGAAGCGCGAGCAGGCCCCGTGCGGCTAAGGTCTTGCGTCCTTGCGCACGGGGCCCGGTTCCCACGGCGCGGTCAGTGGACTCCGTCCGGCCGACCGCCGAGATCAGTGCAGGTCAGACGCGACCCTCTTCCAGCATTTCGGTCACCAGTGCGGCAATCGGGGAGCGCTCCGAACGCGTCAGGGTGATGTGTGAGAAGAGCGGATGACCCTTCAACCGCTCGACCACGGCGACGACTCCGTCGTACCGCCCCACCCGCAGATTGTCCCGCTGCGCCACGTCGTGGGTGAGGACCACCCGCGAGTCGGTACCGATCCGGGAGAGCACCGTCAGCAGCACATTGCGCTCCAGCGACTGGGCCTCGTCGACGATGACGAACGCGTCGTGCAGCGAACGGCCCCTGATGTGGGTGAGCGGCAGCACCTCCAGCATGCCGCGGCCCACCACCTCCTCGATGACCTCCCGGCTGGTGACCGCCGAGAGCGTGTCGAAGACGGCCTGCGCCCAGGGGTTCATCTTCTCCGCCTCGGAGCCCGGCAGATAGCCCAGGTCCTGCCCGCCGACCGCGTACAGCGGCCGGAAGACCATCACCTTGCTGTGCTGCCTGCGCTCCAGCACCGCCTCCAGTCCGGCGCAGAGCGCCAGCGCGCTCTTGCCGGTGCCCGCGCGCCCGCCCATCGACATGATGCCGACCTCCGGGTCGAGCAGCAGATCCAGCGCGATCCGCTGCTCGGCACTGCGGCCCTTGATGCCGAACGCCTCACGATCGCCGCGCACCAGCCGGATCCGGCCGTCCGCCGTCACCCGGCCGAGCGCCTTCCCCTTCTCCGACTGCAGCACCAGTCCGGTGTGCACGGGCAGTTCCGGGGCGTCGTGCGGCAGGGCCGTGCTCTCCTCGGCGAAGAGTTCGTCCACGTCCTCGCCCGGGAGGGTGAGTTCGGCCATCCCCGTCCAGCCGGAATCGGTGACGGCCAGCTCGGCCCGGTACTCCTCGGCCAGCAGCCCCACGGACGACGCCTTGATCCGCAGCGGCAGATCCTTGGAGACGACCGTGACGTCGTACCCCTCCGCCTGCAGATTGCGGGCCACGGCGAGAATCCGCCCGTCGTTGTCCTCCAGCCGGCCGTGCGGATTGAGGAACGCGGCCGGCAGCACCGCCGGATCCGAGTGGTTCAGCTCGACCCGGAGCGTGCCACCCGTGTCGCCGATCGGGATCGGCGCGTCGAGCCGGCCGTGGCGGATGCGGTACTCGTCGAGCCTGCGGAGGGCCTGCCGGGCGAAGTAGCCCAGCTCTGGGTGGTTGCGCTTGGCCTCCAACTCGGTGACGACGACCACGGGGAGCACGATCTCGTGCTCGTCGAACCGGTCCATGGCTGCCGGATCCGCCAGCAGGACGCTCGTGTCGATGACATACGTGCGTCGGCCGGAATCGCTGCGCTTCTTGCTGATCACCACGGTGGGACGAACCCCCTCGGATGAGGTCGGGAGCGACGGCGTCGCGGGGGAAGAGACCGGAGTCGGCCCGCACCACGCGGGCCGGGCTCCGGCCCTCCGCGTCCTGCGCCCGTGCCGCGCGCGTTGCTGCTCCGCGCGGTCCGGGGGCGTCCGTGGTGTCCAAAGGGCCTCCCGGCGACCACACCCCCTGGGAGGGGCACGGTCGTGAGGGATATTCCCTGCCGAGTGGTCAGCCATGCAAACAACCGCCACCTGCGTCGCAGCGTGCCCGCGCGGGGCGGCCGGGAGGCCGCGGGAGTGCAGGGGGCCGACGGAGCAGCCGGGGTCCGGGCCGGGTCGGCCGTACGGAGCAGCGGGGCCGGGCCGGGCGGCGCCCCGGGGTCCGGGCTCCGGAGGCGGGAACCGCGTCGGTCCCGGTCCCGGTCCCGGTCGCGGGGCGGTGGGGGCGTGGGCCGCGGCGGCCGTCAGCCGCCGTACCGGCGGTGGCGCGCGGCGTAGTCGCGCAGGGCGCGCAGGAAATCGACCTTGCGGAAGCCGGGCCAGAGCACCTCGCAGAAGTAGTACTCCGAATGGGCGCTCTGCCAGAGCATGAAGCCGGACAGCCGGGTCTCCCCGCTGGTGCGGATGATCAGGTCGGGGTCGGGCTGCCCCCTGGTGTAGAGGTGCTCCGAGATGTCCTCGACGGTGAGGCTCTCCGCGCACGCGTCGAGGCTTATCCCGCGCGCGGCGCGGTCGCTCAGCAGCGAGCGGACGGCATCGGTGATCTCCTGCCGGCCGCCGTACCCGACGGCGACGTTCACCAGTATCCCGTCGATGTCCCCCGCCTTCTGCTCGGCCTCCTTGAGCACCTTCTGGGTGCCGGCCGGCAGCAGGTCGAGCTGTCCGACGTGGTGCACACGCCAGCGCCCGTCGGCCGCCAGGTCGCGCACGGTGTCCTCGATGATGCCGACCAGCGGGAGCAGTTCGCTCTCCGGGCGGTTCAGGTTGTCCGTCGACAGCAGCCAGAGCGTGACGACCTCGACGTCCGTCTCGGCACACCAGCCGAGCAGCTCCTCGATCTTGGAGGCACCCGCCTTGTGTCCCTGCTCGGTCGTCCCGCCCGCGGCGCGTGCCCAGCGCCGGTTGCCGTCCAGGATGACGCCGATGTGCTTGGGGGCCTGGTCGTGGTCGAGACGGTCCTCCACCCGGCGCGCGTAGAGCTTGTACACCAGGTCGCGCAGCTTCATGGGAACGGCCAGCCTCTCCGTGCCGAGTCGGGATTCCAGCACCTTACTGCCGTTCGCCCGAGCGTACGAACCGAGCCGGTCACGGTCGCGGCGCCGTCCCGGCGACCGGGAGCGGGGCCGGCACCGGCACGGTGATAGGAAAAGGCGTATGACGCACGGCACGCACCTCACCACATCCCCCGTCCCTGTCCCCACGGCCGTACCGTCCGACACGCTGCACCGTGCGGACCCGGCGCGCTACGACGCCATGGAGTACCGCCGCACCGGCCGCTCCGGGCTGAAGCTGCCCGCGATCTCGCTGGGGCTGTGGCACAACTTCGGCGACGACCGTCCGCTGGCCACCCAGCGGGACATCCTGCGCCGCGCCTTCGACCTGGGGGTGACCCACTTCGACCTGGCCAACAACTACGGTCCCCCGGCCGGGTCCGCCGAGCTGAACTTCGGCCGCCTCTTCGCGCAGGACTTCCGGCCCTACCGCGACGAGCTGGTCGTCTCGACCAAGGCCGGCTATCCGATGCACCCGGGGCCCTACGGGGACTGGGGCTCGCGCAAGTACCTGCTCTCCTCGCTCGACGCGTCGCTGAGCCGGATGGGCCTGGAGTACGTGGACATCTTCTACTCGCACCGCCACGACCCCGAGACCCCGCTCGAGGAGACCATGGGCGCGCTCGCGAGCGCGGTCCGGCAGGGCAAGGCGCTGTACGCGGGCATCTCCTCCTACAGCGCGGCGCGCACCCGGGAGGCCGCCCGGCTGCTGCGCGAGATGGGGGTGCCGGCGCTCATCCACCAGCCCTCCTACTCGATGATCAACCGCTGGACCGAGGACGACGGGCTGCTGGACACGCTGGCGGACGAGGGCATGGGCTGCATCGCCTTCGCCCCCCTGGCCCAGGGGCTGCTCACCGACAAGTACCTCGGCGGTGTCCCCGAGGGGTCCCGGGCCGCCCAGGGCAAGTCCCTGGACCCGGCGCTGCTGACGGACGAGGTCGTCCGGCGGCTGCGCGGCCTGAACGACATCGCCGAGCGGCGCGGGCAGTCCCTCGCCCAGTTGGCGCTCCGCTGGGTGCTGCGCGACCCGCGGATGACCTCCGCACTGATCGGCGCCAGCTCCGTGGCGCAGCTCGAGGCCAATGTCGCGGCGCTGCGTGCCGGGGGTCTCACCGAAGGTGAGCTGGCCGAGATCGACGAACTCGCCGTCTCGGAGCCCGACGCCAACATCTGGGCCGCCAGCAGCAACTCCTGACCGCCACGCCGGGGCCCGAAGGGGCCCGGGGAACGTAAAGCGGGCCGGTCCGTGGGGGGATACGGACCGGCCCGAGGGGGGGTTCCCACCATAGCCCCTCGGGTGCGATCTTCCGCACATCAACGACCGTGTCGCACAAGCGGATCCGGGCCTTCAGGCCGCCAGCGCGCCCAGCGCGACACCGGCCATCGCGCCGAGCACCATGAAGGGACCGAAGGCCAGGGCGCTGTCCCGGCGGGCGCGGCCGGTCGCCACGAGGGTCAGTCCGTAGCCCGCGGCGGCCAGGAAGCCGAGAAACGCGCCCGCGAACAGCACCCCCCAGCCGTACCACCCAAGAGCGACCCCCACCGACAGCGCGAGCTTGACGTCGCCGAAGGCCACCGCGCGTGGACTGATCAGGAACAGCACGAAGAAGGCCGCTGCCAGCGCCGGTCCGCCCAGCAGCGCCCGGCTCCAGCTGCCGCCCGCGTCGGGCAGCAGTGCCGCGCCGCCCAGCAGTACGGCGGTGCCGCCCGCCAGCGGCAGGGTCAGCAGGTCCGGCAGCCGCATCACCGCGTGGTCGACCGCCGCCAGCAGCAGGGCCACCGGCACGGCCAGCAGCCACACCGCCAGCTCCGGACGCAGCCCGGCGGCCGCGGCCAGCCCGGCGCAGGCGAGCGCGCCGAGCAGCGCGAGAGCGCCCCTTCCGCGCCCGTACGCCCACTCGGGCTCCTGGCTCCCGGCGCACGCGGCGCACGCGGCGGGACCGAGCAGGCCCCGCACGCCCCCGCCCAGCGGATGCCCGCGGGGGCAGCTCGCGCGCCACGGCTCCCCGGGTTCCACCGACAGCCGGTAGACGGCCCGGGGCAGCAGGGAGCACACCGCGGCGCCGTAGGCGGCGGCGGCCGGTATCGCGATCCACTCCAGCGGCGGCACACCGCGAGCCTACGCGGGGCCTGCGGCCGACAGCCCCTACTCGCCCGTACGGAGGGCTTCGGGAGCGATTCATCTCACACCGGCGCGGAGCATCCCGGAGCGGGACAGCGCCGACACCTGCGACGCAGCACCAACCAGCCGTCCCCGGCGCCTCGTTATCCAACTGCCGTTGTCAGTGGGGGGCCGTACTGTAGTGCGTATGACATCGACTTCCACCGGGCCCGGAGAGCCCGGACGGCACCAGGAGACCGCTGCGGGCACTGCGCCCGCCTCGGAGACCTCCGTCACCGCGACCAACGACGCGATCAGGAACTTCGTCGCGGGCCGCACCCTCTGGTCGAAGGAAGCTCTGGCAGAGCTTGACCGGCTGCGCGGGCAGTGGCAGCGCGCCGTTCGTGCCGAGATGGTCGAGGCGGCGTGAGGGCCGCCGCCTCGACCATCTCCTCCCTCCGGTGAGCCCCGGCTCACCCTCCTCTCCGCGCCACTTCGGCGCACGCGCACCGCGCCTCCCGTCCAACGGGGTCTCGTCACCCGCCCGTTGATCCGCGACCATGTGGCGGGTCAGCGGCACCCGCGGCACGCGGGCCCCACCGGCGGACGGAGGCGCGGTGCACAAGCGCGGACTGCGGCAGCGGATTCGGCCGCGGGCGGCGGGCGGTCCCGCCGCACCCGAGCACGACAATCCCCCCGGGCACGACGGACCCGGCCCCGAACACGACCGTCCCGGACCGGGTGACGGCGAGGCCGCCGAGCAAGCGGCGTACGAGGCCGCGGAGCGGGCCCGGCGCGGGCGGCGGCGGCTGCTGGTCGCCGGCGCCCTGTTCGCGACGCTGATCCTCCCCCGGGTCGTCAGCCCGCCCGGCTCCGCGGACGGCACCGAAACCGCCCCGGCCGGCTCCGGCCCCGGCAGCACCACCGCCTCGGCGAGCCCGCACCCCGGCGCGGGCCGCAGCCCCTCCCCCGCACCGGCGCCCGGCGCCACCGGGCCGGGGCGCAGCGGCGCACCGCACCCGCCCGCGAGCCCCGCACCCGGCGGCACCGGGCCCGCGGCAGGACCGGGATCCGGCGGCGACGAGGCCGCGTTCCGCTCGGTACGCGCGGGGCAGTGCCTGACCGTGCACGGCAACGGCACGAACTGGAACCGGCCGGCACCGACCGAGGCCACCCGGATCGGCTGCGGGGACGACCGCGCCTTCACCCGGGTGACCGCCGTGCGGCACGCGGCGGCCGACGGCGCCGGCGACCCCGCGTGCCCCACCGGGAACGGCCGGGCCACCTGGACGCACGGCACCACGACGCTGTGCCTCACCCGGCAGTTCCGGACCGGCCAGTGCCTGCTGGCCGAGGCGGACGACGGCCGGATGCGTGCCGCACTGATGTCCGCACCCGCCTGCTCCACCGTCCCGCCCTCCGGCCAGGGCCGGTACGACCGGCTGCTGCGGGTCACCGGCGTCCGCGAGGACACCGCACCCTGCCGGGAGAACGACCCCGCAGCGCACTCCCGCTACTGGCGGTGGCGGATCGACGGCGGCGGCCGGACCCTGTGCACGGCCGACGCGACGGAGTGAGGCACCCGGCCCCGCTCACCCCGCCCGGCGCCGCACCCGCGGCGCGGCGGTGGCCAGCACGACCGCGAGCCCGCCGACGAGCAGCGCGAACGGCAGCGCCGCACCCGCCAGAGCCAGATACGGCAGCGCGGAGAGCCCGGCGACGAGGCAGTAACAGGCCCCTGCGAGGGAGAGGAAACACTGGATGCGGGGCGGTCCGTCCACGTTGAGGCGGACCACCAGCGCCGCGCACACGGCGGCCCACAGCGCCGCCCGGGGCTCACCGAAACCGAACGCGTCCCGGGCCGCCTCCGCCGCGCGGAACCACCACTGCGCGTCCAGGGCCTCCGCCATGCGCGGGAAATCGGCCGCGTAGCCGGGCAGCCCGGCGCCGTCCGGCACCCGGGCCGTGCCGAAGGGTGCCACGTCCTTCCGGACGCACTCGGTGACCAACAGCACGGCCGCGCCGAGCGCCTGCGCCAGGCCGGAGCTCCACCCTGCCGTCCAGGCCCGCAGCCGAGCCACGCCGGGAACGTCGGTGGGACCGGCGCCGGGCGCTCCGCCGCCCGGCGGCGTCCTCGGCACCGCCGCCACACCGCCGGGTTCCGCGCGGTCCGCCACCGCCGGTGCCCCGCCGGGTTCCGCGTCCACCGCCGGTGCCCCGCCGGGTTCCCGCCGGGCCTTCGCCGCCGGCCCGCCGGATTCCGGTCCGGCGTCCGCCGCTGCCCCGCCGCCCGGTTCCGCCGCCTGCTGTGCCACGCCCGCACGCCCCCTCGGCCCGCCGTCCGTCCCCGGTCGGCCCGGGCCGTCCGGACCGGCCCCGCCATGATCGGGCGCACCGATCCGGCCCGCAAGAGGCCGCCGGGGCCGCGGAGTCGGGCGGCGCACGGTGCCGGTCAGCCCTCCTTGGGGAAGGACACCTCCACGCGGCGGTTCTTCGCCCGGCCCTCCTCGGTCCCGTTGTCGGCGACCGGGTAGTCCTCGCTGTAGCCCCGCACATTGAAGCTGACCTCGGAGCCCAGCTTCCGGGCCAGCGCGGTCTGCACAGCTGTCGCACGCTTCTTGGAGAGCGTCTTGCCGTGCGCGTAGGAGCCGAGGTCGTCGGTGAAACCGAAGACGTTGACCTCGGTGCTGCCCTGCTTCTCGATCTCGTCCGCGATGGTCCCGATCCGGTCCTTCGCGCCGCTGCCCAGCTCGGCGCTGTTCTTGGCGAACAGCACCTCGGCCTGGAGGGTGAACTTCGTCTTCGCCGGACTGTCCTCGCGGCGCTCCTCGCCCCCGAGGTCCTCGGTCACGAACTTGATGTCCAGCACCTTGGGCTCGGCGAGCTTCGCACCCGCGGCCAGGCGCAGTCCGTCGGCCTTCGCGTCCACCCGCACGGGCTTCCCGGAGTCCTCGAAGTCGTCCGGCGGCGCGCTGTATCCGGGGTCCCCGGGGCCTTTCTCGCCGGGCAGCGAGGGCGCCTGCCCGGTGGGGATGCCGGTGGGGTCGTCGGTGGGATAGCGGGTCGCGATGTCCGGGACGGACGGAGTCGGCCCCGGGGTGGGGTCGTCCGCCCGCGCGGCGGGGGCTGTGATCCCCAGCACGAGGGCGGCGGAGGCGGACGAGGCCGCCGCGGCTCTGGCGGCGAGCTGCCACCGGGTGAAGCCCATCCCTCACTCCCCTTCGGAGATCGTCACACCGGCCGGCGGCATGTCCGCGATCTGGAACTCGACCTCGTCATTGCCGTTCGGCGGGGCGGGGAACTGCGCGTACCAGGTCTTCGACTTCCCCGCGAGCAACGGCTGGCCGAACGAGGTGCACAGGCACTTGCCCTCGGTGTCCCTGAGGACGAGATAGCGCTTCTTGCCCTTCTTGTCGACG
The DNA here is from genome assembly GCF_000280905.1 of Streptomyces sp. AA1529. GTDB lineage: Bacteria > Actinomycetota > Actinomycetes > Streptomycetales > Streptomycetaceae > Streptomyces. The sequence continues at coordinate 24,654 of NZ_ALAP01000068.1, forward strand.
AGTTTGGCACCGGCGACCGACAGCTTGTTGCGCAGCGCGACTTCGGACTCGTCGCCCTCCCAGCCGGGGGCCACCCACGCCTTGCCGCCCCCGTTGGTCACCTTGCCGCTGACCGTCACGAAGCCGCCCGACTCGCGGCGGGCCGAGGTGATGGTGAGCGTGATGTCCTCGCCGCCCCGCACCTCCGCCAGCGGCTCGCCGTCCGCGGGGGCGCCGGAGCGTCCGCCGTCCGAGCCGCCGCCGCTCCCGTCGGACTGCTCGGAGGACCGGGGCTGCTTGCCGTCGCCGCCGCCGTCGCCCCCGCCGCACCCGGCGGTGAAGGCCAGTCCGGCCGCGAGGGCCACCGCGGTCATGGTCCTGCGGACCCGCAGGACGCGCCGATGATTCATGGGCCACTCGACTCTCGTTCGTCGTTCGCTCGTCATTCGACCAGCACCACCGAGAACAGGTCGGACGGCTTCAGGTCGCGCCCCGCGTGCTCGGGGTCGATGGTCAGGTCCTCGCCGTCACAGCGCAGCCGGATCTCCTCGGCGCTGTTCCCGTCGCTGCCTTCGCTGTCGTCGCTGTCGTCGCTGTCGTCGCTGCCGTCTCCGGTACCGCCGCCGGTGCTGTCGCCACCGGTTCCGGTGCCGTTCTCCTCGCTCCCGCCGCCTTCGGTGCCGTCGTCGCCCGTGCCGTCGTCGGGACCGTCCGCGACGCAGCGCGGCCGGAGCACCGCGGTGGCGGTGGCCTTGGCCGTCCGGTTGTCCGCGCCGGGGACGAAGGTGCGCCCGGTGTCGAACCGCGTCTCGATCCCGACCCGGTAGCCGAGGTCGCCGTCGCGCGTGACCGGATCGCAGGTGAGCAGGTCGGAACGGTTGCGGTCCGCGAAGTGCGCCGCCGCGCCGCAGCCGTCGCCGGTCAGCGGGGTCCCGGCGGCCAACCAGTCCTGCCAGCCCCGCGCGGCCTCGACCGCGTCCAGGAAACCGTCGAAGAACTGCCGTCGATCGTCCTCGGCGGCGCCCAGCGCCGCCGCGTCCGCGGCCGTCTGGCCGCCGTTGCGCACGGTCGCCGCCTGGGCCACGGCGAAGAAGGCGAAGGCGAGGAACAGCAGACCGGCGATCACCGCTCCGTAGAGCAGGACCGTCTGGCCGCCGTCGCCGCACGGACGGCGCGCGCTCAGCCGCCCAGCACGGCGGTCACCGCGTTGATGATGGCGCCCGAGATCAGTGAGTCGAGCCCCAGCGCCCGGATGGCCAGGATGATGCCCGCGACGAGGATGACGATCCCGGCGTATTCGATCGAGTTGGCGCCCCGGTCCCCGCCCCTGCCCCGCATCAGGGCGAGGCGGGTGCGGATGCGTCCGCGCGTGCCGTTCGGCATCGGGCTCTCCTCCGTTGCTGGCTGACTCGGTACCCCTGGAGGGATACGTCCCCGTGGCGTTCCGGACGGTCGGGCCCACCCACCCCGCACGGCGGCCGGTGCCGGGGCGGCAGCGGCGTGGTGTCACCTCGGCCCCCTCCTGCCGGTACCCCGCGGTGTAGCTAACAGTCGCTGTCCGAATGCAGACTGTGCCACAACTCATTGCGGTGGCGAAGGGGTGGACGCCAACAGGTGCCGCGACCGCGGCCGCACCGGGCGCGGACGGACGCGTTCCGGCACGCCGGGCGGCGGGAAGGGCGGAAAGTAAGCCGGACATGGACCGACGCCGCCTCCTCTCGACGGACCGTGGCGACAGGGCGAGCCGTGCGACACGCACGGGGAACACCCGTGCCGCATACGCGCGTTGAGCAGATGCGGGCTGCGGACGTACCGACCCTCACCATAGCGAGCGAGATGCCCCGTGCGCCCCCTTCGCAACCCCGGTTCCCGGCACGACATGACGCCCATACGCAACACAAAGGGCATATCGCCAACCGCCTCGCACTCTGCGGCACCTCCCCCCGCGAGTTCACTTGCGGAAAGCCGCCGGCCGGATGCACAGGACCGTGAGTCGACTCACAAGAACTCCGGAAACAACAGCCCTTCTTTTTCGCCTCCTTCGCACGGCACCACACTGTTCCCGCAGGACAGCCCGGGAATGCGATCAAGAAAAACATTCCGGACGTGAAATCCGCCGCATCCGGGAGGAGCTGGCCGGACGATCTTTTTCTTGTGCGCCGGAAATATGTGTGCTTAAGGTGCCCGAGCTGTCGCGCCCGACGTGCGGCAGTTCGCAGCCGGACGCCGAGTCCTGCCGCTGGTCTGCGAGAACCCACCGTCGGCAGGAGCGGGGGAACCAGGTAAGTGCCCTGCGGGACCGATGTCCCGAAGGGCTTGGGGTGAAGCCGTGACGGTGCCGCCGAAGAGGCGGACGTTGCGGCCGGGCTACTACTCCGGCCCGAATCCGACAGCTCACCTCGCAGGCGTAGGAGAGGGATTCCCCTATGTCTGGAAAGCATGCCCGAAAGTCCCGGAGCCGCCTTCGCCGCGGTGCCGTCCTGGCACTGACCGCAGGAGGCGCGGGTGTCGTGCTGCCGCTGTTCGCGACCGGCAACGCCGACGCGGCCTCGGTGGACACCTGGGACAAGGTGGCCCAGTGCGAGTCGAGCGGCAACTGGCAGGCCAACACCGGCAACGGCTACTTCGGCGGCCTGCAGTTCTCCCAGTCCAGCTGGGCCGCGGCAGGCGGCACCGCCTACGCCTCCCGCGCCGACCTGGCCACCAAGGACCAGCAGATCGCCGTCGCCGAGAAACTCCTCAAGATGCAGGGCCCCGGCGCCTGGGCCTGCGCCGGAGCCGGCGGCCTCACCGCCGGCGGCCCCGCCGCCGACGTACACCCCGACGGCAACCAGGCACAGCCCCAGCAGAAGTCCGCACCGAAGCAGGCCCCCCAACAGGCCCAGCCCAAGAAGGCCCAGCCCGAGAAGGCACAGCCGGAGAAGGCCCAGCCCGAGAAAGCGGCCCCGCACGGCAAGCCGGCCAGGTCCTACACCGTGGTCGGCGGCGACACCCTCTACGGAATCGCCGGCTCGCACGAGATCTCCGGCGGCTGGAAGGCCGTCTACGCGGCGAACCGCACGGTGATCGGCGGCGACCCGGACCTGATCCTGCCCGGCCAGCGCCTGTCGCTGCGCGCGGAGGACGGCAAGGGGGCCGGCAAGGGGGACATCGAGGAGAACGGCAAGAAGGACCGCAAGAGCTCCGGGGACGGCGCCCAGCCCCAGGGCGGCGCCGAGGACTCCGCCGCGAAGGACGCCGCGGACTCGACCGGGGCCGCGTCCGGTTCGGCCGCCGCGTCCGGGACGGCGCGGGGCGACTACGTCCGGCCGGTGCCGGGCGGGACCAGCACGCCCTACCGGGCCGCAGGGTCGAGCTGGTCCAGCGGGCACCACACCGGCGTCGACTTCTCGGCCACCACCGGAACCCCGGTGCAGGCCGTGGCCGCGGGCGAGGTCGTCGCGGCGGGCGACGGCGGCGCCTACGGCAACCAGGTCGTCATCCGGCACGCCGACGGGAAGTACAGCCAGTACGGCCACCTGTCCTCGCTCGCCGTCCGGGCCGGACAGCAGGTCGACGCCGGGACGCGGCTGGGGCTGTCGGGCGCGACCGGCAATGTCACCGGCCCGCATCTGCACTTCGAGGTGCGGACCGGACCCGGCTACGGCTCCGACGTGGACCCCGTCGCCTATCTGCGGGCGCACGGCGTCTCCCTCTGAGGCGGCGGCACCGCACCCCCGAGCGCCCGGCGTCCGGCCCCCGCGGCCGGGCGCCGGGCGCGCGCGTACCGGACGGGTGCGCGGACCGGAACGTCCGGGGCGGGACCGGGCTCAGCCGCCCAGCACCGCGCCGAAGTCCGTGTCGGAGCCCAGGACGAAGGTGGCGACGATGAGGATGAGGGTGCCGGGGAGCAGGAAGGCGATGGTGGTCATGGTGGCCTTGGGCACGGTCTTGGCCGCCTTGCGGCGCGCGTTCTGGGCGTCGGTGCGGCGCATGTCGGTGGCGATCTGGATGAGCGTCTCGGCGATCGGGGCACCGAGCTCCTCGCCCTGCTGGAGCGCGGTGACGAACTGGTCGACCTCGTCGCTGGCGTTGCGTGCGCGCAGCTCGTCGAAGGCCTGGCGGCGGCTGACGCCCATGTCCATCTGGCGGAGCGTGATGCGCAGTTCGTCGGCCCACGGGCCCCGGTAGCGGTCGGCGACGCGCTCCAGCGCCTGCCGGAAGCCGAGCCCGGCGGAGACCACGACGGCCAGCACGTCCAGGAAGTCGGGCAGGGTGCGCTCGATGACACGCCGCCGCTCCTTGATCGCCTGCCGGATGGCGAGGTCGGCCGCGAACCAGCCGAAGGCCAGCACCAGCGCGGTGAAGAAGAGGCTGCCCGCCCACAGCCCCACCAGCCCCATACCGAGCCCGAAGGCACCGTAGACGGCGCGGCGGGCGGCGTAGCGCTGGAGCGTGAGGCCGCCGGGGTTGCCGGCCTGGTCGATCCGGCGGCGCTTGGCCGCGACCTGCTTGGGGCCCATCAGCCGCAGCACCAGCGGCGCCAGCCGCATGCCGAGCCGGTCGACGGCGGCCTCTCCCGTGGAGGTGCGGGTGGCGCCGACCTCCAGCGCGACGGCCAGGTCGGGCGGGAGCCTGGCCTCCGCCCGGTACATCCGCAGCCCCAGGAAGGCGCCGAGGACGGCGAGTGCGCAGAGCGCGGCGAGTCCGAGAGCGAGCACGGGCTCACACCTCTATCCGGCCGAGGCGGCGGATGACGAGGAACCCGGCGGCGAACAGCCCGACGGCCACCACCATGGCGACCTGGCCGACCGGGCTGCCGGTCACCCGGGCGAGGGCGCCGGGCATCATCGAGTTCATCATCAGCATGGCGCCCAGGCCCAGCAGCGGGATGGTGAAGGCCGTCGCGTTGACCTCGGCGAGCATGGTGCGCACCTCGCGCCTGGTCTCCTTGCGCTCCTCCAGGGTGGTGGTCAGGTTGCGCAGCGAGGCGACGATGGTGCCCCCGGCCCGGTTGGCGAGGACGAGTGTGGTGACCAGGACGACGAGTTCGCGTGAGGGCAGCCGCTCGGCGAGTTCGTTGAGCGCGTCGTCGACGGAGCGGCCGACGGCGAGCTGGTCGGTGACCAGCCGCAGCTCGTCGCCCGCGGGGGCCTCCAGCTCCTCGGCTGCCATGCCCAGTGCCGTGCGCAGTGCGAGTCCGGCCGAGGTGGCGTTCGCGAGGATGCGGGCGAGTTCGGGGAGCTGGCCGATGAACTGCTCGGTGCGGCGCTGCCGCTGGTGCGCCAGGAAGGCGTTGGCGGCCAGCACCCCGACGAGCCCGGCGATCGGTCCGAAGAACGGCGCGAGCACGGAGGACGCCAGCAGCCACAGCACCGCGACCAGCCCGGTCAGGTACACGACGTACTCGCCGGGTGTGAGGTCGAGTCCGGTCGCGGCGAGTTTCGCCTGGAGGCGGCGGCCCGGGCCAGTGGCGCGCACCCGCCGGTCCACTCCGGCGAACCGGCGCCGCCCGCCGCCGGTGCCGGGCGGCAGCGCCGGTGCGGGGCCGCCGTCCCGGTCGAGCCGGGCGAGAAGGGCCCGGCGGCGGGCCCGCCCGGAGGCGTAGAGCAGCGCACCGGCGGCGGCCAGCACACAGGCGGCGAGCGCGGCGCCGAGGGCGGTCGCGGCGGCGGCGTCCAGCGCGAGCGCCGTGCCGTGCGGGCGCGGGTCGGGGGTCACTCCGCCTCCCGGGTGGCGAGCTGGTCCGCGGAGTGGGCGACGCCGAAGGCGGCGGGCACCGGTTCCCCGGCCAGCGAGAGCCGGTCGGCGACGCGGCGGGGCAGCGGCAGATGGGTGAACGTGCCGTGCACCCGGCCGTCGGGGCCGGTGGGCCGCGCCGCGAACCGGGAGACGGTCGCGATCTGGAAGGTCTCGCGGCCGTGCGAGGCCAGCAGGGCGATCTCCACGATCCGGCGGGAGCCGTCCGGGAGCCGCGCGAGCTGGACGAGCACGTCGACGGCGGAGTTGATCTGGTCCTGGAGGGCGGCGAAGGGGACGTCGACCTCGGACATGGAGGCGAGCGTCTGGAGCCGCATCAGGGCGTCCTCGGCGCTGTTGGCGTGCACGGTGGCCAGGGAGCCGTCGTGGCCGGTGGACATGGCCTGGAGCATGTCGAGGGTCTCGCCGCCGCGCACCTCGCCGACGATGATGCGGTCGGGGCGCATCCGCAGCGAGTTGCGCACCAGGTCGCGTACCGTCACCTGGCCCTTGCCCTCCACGTTGGGCGGCCGGGTCTCCAGCCGGATGACGTGCTGCTGCTGGAGTTGCAGTTCGGCGGCGTCCTCGACGGTGATGATGCGCTCGTGTTCGGGGATGAGCGCGGACTGCGCGTTGAGCAGGGTCGTCTTGCCGCTGCCGGTGCCGCCGGAGACGATCACGTTGAAGCGGGCCCGGATGAAGGCGGACAGCAGCGCGAGCATGTGCTCGTCCAGCGTGCCGAGCCCGATCAGTTCGCCGAGCGAGTAGGCGCGCGGGAAGCGGCGGATGGTGAGGGTGGCGCCGGTCAGCGAGAGCGGCGGGATGATGACGTTGACCCGCTCCCCGGACGGCAGCCGCGCGTCCACCATGGGGTTGGACTCGTCCACCCGGCGGTTGACGGTGGAGACGATGCGTTCGATGGTCTGCAGCAGCTGCTCCTCGGAGGCGAACCGTACGGGTACCTGTTCGACGCGCCCGCCCCGCTCGACGAAGACGTGGTCCGGCCCGTTGACCATGATCTCGGTGATCGAGCCGTCCTCCAGCAGCGGTTCGAGCACCCCCAGGCCGAGGGCCTCGTCCACCACGCGCCGGATCAGCAGCGTGCGGTCGCCGGTCGCCAGGACCGGACCGTCCCGGCTGATGAGGTGGCCGAGCACCCGCTCCAGGCGGGCGCGGCGCTCGGCGGGGCTGAGCGCCGACATCTCGGCGAGGTCGATCTCCTCCAGCAGCTTGGCTCGGTAGGCCGGCACCAGGTGCCCGGTGCTGTCGGCGGCGGAGCCCGGCGCTCCGGCGGTGCCGGCCGCCGCGGGGCTCTCGTGCCCGGTGATGCGGGAGCGCAGACTCATGGACCGACCTCGCTCATTCCTGTCCCTCCGTCGCGGCGGTCGCCCGGCTCATCAGCGGCGGTCGCTCGGCATGGTCGCGGAGCGGGAAGCGGAGCCCAGGCTGTCCATCCCGGGGAGCAGGGAAGGGATGGACACGGTCGCGGTGACCCGCACCTCGCCCGCGCCGTCCGCGCGCGTGAAGCTGCTGCGCTCCGCCGTCCAGTCGGACATGGCGGCCCGGCCGCCCGCCGCGTACCGGTCGGCCGTCTCCTCCCGGGAGGCCAGCCGCGCCGCCGCCCGGGCGCCGGTGCCCGCCTGCTGGACGGCGTAGCCGACGATGCCGAGCTGGATGGCCGCCAGCGCCACGAGCAGCAGCAGCGGCAGCATCCCGGCGAACTCCAGCGCGCTGGAGCCGCGATCGGCATCCCGGCCCCGCAGGCCCCACCGCCGCCCCTTCCCCGGCTGGTCCCGGTGGTCCTGCGGACCCCCGCGGCGCGGCAGGCCCCGGCAGGCGCTCCCCGGCATGCCCCCTCACCCCTCCTCCGCCGCGCCCGCCGCGCCGCTCACCGTGAACGGCAGACCCGCGCCGCCCGGGAACAGCAGCGGTGTGCGCAGCTCGACGTCGGCCTGCCAGACGGTGCCGCCGCGGGTGCAGCTGACCGCCGCGTCCGTACGCCACTTCGCGGGCAGATGCGCGCGGGCCGCGTCCTCGCAGGCGCTCTGCGGATCCCCGTAGGCGGCGGCCGCGGTGGCGGCGCGGGCTGCCTCGTCGGCGGAGTTGCCCGCGAGCGAGAAGGTGTAGCCGATCAGGACGCACTGCCACAGCAGCACCAGGGTCAGCAGCACGACCGGCGCCATCCCGGCGAACTCCACGGTCAGCGAGCCGCGGTCGCCGCCCCACCGACCGCCGGTTCCCTCCGGCGGCACCCGGCGGCGAGGGCTGCCCAGGGTTCCGCGGTCGGAGCCGGGCGAGGGCACGGTGCCGGAGACCGGGCCGGGCGGCAGCGCCTGCCGCGCCCGCGGGGCGAGCGCGGGTCTGTGTCCGGCCGCCCCGTCCCCGCCCCGGCCGCCGCCGCCCGGGCCACCGCCGTGGCCGCCGCCGCGGGTCCGGCGCCGGGCCGCGGGGCCGCGCGGCGGCTCCCCGTTCGGCCCCGCGGCCAGTCCGAGCTCGCCCGCCAGGGCCCACAGCGCCTGCCGCACACCGCCTTTGGGGTCCAGGTCCTGCATCCGCCCGGCGTCCAGCGCGGACTGGAGTTCCTTGAAGTGGGCCGGCACGGTCGTGCGGGCCACCGGGCTGCCGGTGATGCGGGCGACGAGCTGCGGCTGGATCTCGGCGTGCCGTGAGGCCCGGTTGACGACGACGACCGTCTCCTCCGCCGTACGGATCCGCAGCCGGTCCCACATCCGCACCATCCGCTTGGCACCCCGTACGGCGAGCACGTCGGGGGTGGTCAGCAGCAGGGCGACGTCGGCCGCCTCCACGGCCGCGGCGTTCCCGGCGTGCATCTGGCTGCCGCAGTCCAGCACCACGGTCTGGTACTGGGACCGCAGCGCGGCGACCAGTTGGCGGGCCGTCCGCTCGTCCACGTCCTCGCCCCGCTCGCCCTCGTCCGGGGCCAGCAGCAGGCCCAGACCGGTCTCGTGCGGGTAGACGGCGTCCTGGAGGACGCGCGGGGTCAGATCCTCGATCCCGGCCAGGTCGGCGACGGACCGGCGGAAGCGCACGTCCAGGCAGGAGGCGACGTCCCCGGACTGGAGGTCGAGGTCGGCCAGCACCGTGCTGCGGCCCGCGGCGCGGGCGGCGAGGGCAAGTTGGACGGCCGTCAGGGTGGTGCCGACGCCGCCCTTGGCCCCGGAGACGGTGACGACGGTGCCGCCGCCCGGTCCCGCGGCGCCGGACGGCGCGGCGCGGCCCTCGGGACCGCCCAGGTGGCGGCGGACCCCGGTGGCCCAGGCCGCGGCGGCGCCGACCCGGGCCACCAGTTCGTCGTGGTGCAGGGGCAGTCCGGCGACACCGCGGGCCCCGGCGTCCATGGCGGCGGCGTACAGCGCGGGGCTGGTGTCCCGGGTGGCCAGGACGACGGCGACGGCGGGGAACCGGAGGGCGACCTGACTGATCAGTTCCAGTGCGGGAACCGGGCCGATGAGTTCGTGGACGAGCACCACCTCGGGCAGCTCGGCGGGCGCCTCGCCGGCCTGCTGGGCCAGGGAGTCCAGCAGCTGCCCGGAGTCGACGGCGGGCGGTACCGGCTCGGCGTCGGGGAGCTGGCTGAGCAGGGTGACGAGGGGGCGGGCGGCGTCCGGGTCGCTGACGGCGGGCTGGATGCGGATGACCATCGGGGCCTCACTTGTCTCCGGGGAGCGTGTAGATGCGGTCCTCCTCGGGGACCTCGGTGTCGTCACCCGGTGCGACCAGGGCGAGCCGGACGTGCTCGGCGAAGGATTCGGCGTAGGCGACGCGCTGGGCGTCCTCGGTGGTGAGCGCGAAGGTGATGGGCACGCCGTCGCGGTCGCGGGCGCGTTCGTCGCGGTCCCCGCCGTCCTTGAGCGGGGTGAGCTTGCCGACGTCGATGACCTTGGCGCCGCTGACGATGACCCGGGACTCGGAGGGGGTGCTGCCGCGGCTGTCGCCTCCGGCACGCTGCTCGCCCTCGAAGGTGGCGTAGATGTTGACCCGGTTGCCGGGACGGATCTTCCCCGCGACACCGGTCTCGGCGTCGATCATGATGGCGATCTCCTGTTCGCCCGCCTCGAGTTCGGGTCGCTCGGCCATCATGTCCGACTGGAGCAGCGAGCCCTTCTTGAGAGGATTGACGGCGATCTTGCGCCGGATGTCGCCCAGGTCGGTGACGGCGGTGGCGGGCAGCCACCGCTTCGGCATGGACACCTCGGTGAACTGCGAGCTGTCCAGTGTCCGGTAGGCGGGCACGTCCTCCTTCAGCTCGTAGGCCGTCGTCTCCTCGCCCACCTTGGACTCCACGTTCCGGACGACGGCCAGCACCCCGGCGAACGCGGCGAGGGCGCACAGGGCCGAGAGGACCAGCAGCAGGACACCGCGGCGCTGGCGTGAGTTCATGGACGGATTCCTCGGGGGTCGGCGACGGCGGGCTCGGGCGGCGCGTGCGCGGGCGGCGCCGCGGGGTGGGCGGAGGCCGCGGGCGCACGCGAAGCGGAGGCGGCGGGAGGCGCGGGCGGCAGCGAGGCGGCGCAGAAGGCACAGCGGTCGCCGATCATCTCGAGGCCGCATCCGGGGCACTCGTCCCGCCGTACCGAGGCGACCAGTTGGTAGAGGACCGAGACGTCGGGGATGGCGGCCACGAACTCGGTCAGCCGGGCCGTGCCCCACCAGTCCGCCGAGTCCCGGGGCAGCGGCGCCTGGTGTACGTGCCCGACCCGCCACCGGGCGGGGAGGGTGTGCAGGGCCCAGTCGGCGGCGAGTCCGCCGGGGGCGACGGTCAGCTCCGTGGCGAACTGCGGCGCGGTCAGGCCCGCGTCCGCCTCGGGGGTGCCGAGCCGGACCAGTTCGGGGGTGGGCGCCGCCAGGACCGCGAACCGGCTGCCGGGCAGCCAGGAGCGGGCGTGCGAGGTGACGCCGACGGGGACCCGGTCCAGCTTGGCGACCGATCCGAGGACGGCACCGGCGTACAGATAGTGGGTCAGCAGGCGGGCCGCGGCGCCGAGCACTCCGGGGGTGAAGTCGCACAGCGAGAGCTGCCGCAGCTGACGCACCAGCACACCGGTCGCCAGCGGCGGCAACTCGACCGGCAACAGCGCGATCCGGCGGCTCTCCAGCAGCGAGCGGACGGTGTGCAGCCGGTGCCGGTGGCGCAGCGGAAGGGTGGCGGGGTAGACGGTGACCAGGTGGCCGTACCGCTCCAGCAGACCCTGGGTCTCGGCCAGCGCCGCGTCCAGCGACTGCTCCCCGGGCGGGGAGAGCACATGGGCGTGCGGGGTGTGCCGGTCGGAGGCGGCGAGCAGGTGGTCGGGGCAGGTGACCGCTAACGCCGTCGACACATCAGCCTCCCCCGGAGCCCACCACCGGGCCACCACACTAGCCATGGGCCCGCGCACCGGGAACCGTTCCCCGCAACTGGGCGCAGCCGAACCACTACCCGCCCCACCCGGCCCGCCAACCCCGGGGCGGGAAAGTCCGCGGGGCGCCGGCCGGCCGCGTCACCAGGGCAGGTCGCGGACCTGCTGCACGCACAGCACGACGAAGAGCACGCAGGAGGCCCCCAGCAGGCCGTTGCTGACCGGACCGTTGCGCCATTCGCGGGGCGTGCGCTCGCTGTTGAGCAGCCACAGCAGGGTGGCGGCGAGGAAGGGCATGAAGAACGCGCCCAGCACACCGTAGGCCACCACCAGGCCGAAGGGCCGGTCCAGCCACAGCAGGATCATCGGGGGGAAGGTCAGCCACAGCAGGTAGCCGCGGAAGGGCAGCGAGCGCTCCTGCTCGCCGCGGGCGAGCGGGGCGACGCCCGCATCGGCCGGACCGCCGCGGGCGGCCCTGAGCCGCGCCACGAAGTCGGCGAACATCAGGCTCACTCCGTGCCACACGCCCACCAGTGAGGAGAAGGAGGCGGCGAAGAAGCCGATCAGGAAGAGCGTGGCGGTGGAGCTGCCGAAGCGCTCCTCCAGGACGGATTCGAGGTCGAGCAGCCCTTTGTCGCCGGAGGCGAGCGCCAGGTGCGAGGAGTGCAGCAGTTCGGCGCCGATGATCAGCATGGCGACGACGAAGATGCCGGTCGTCAGGTAGGCGACGCGGTTGTCGAGCCGCATCATCCGCATCCAGCTGCTGTCGGCCCAGCCCTTGGCGTTGATCCAGTAGCCGTACGCGGCCATGGTGATGGTGCCGCCGACGCCGCCGATCAGGCCCAGGGTGTAGATCAGCGAGCCGGACGGCAGGACCGGTACGAGTCCGGCGAGCGCGTCGCCCAGGTCGGGGCTGACCCGGATCGCGACGTAGACCACGACCAGGAACATCACGCCGACGAACGCCATCATGATCTTCTCGACGACGGCGTAGCGGTTGGTCCACACGAACAGCAGCCCGACCAGCCCGGTGAGGACGGCCCAGGCCTTCAGCGGCAGGGCGTCCGGGAAGAGCGCCTGCAGCGGCAGCGCGCTGGAGGACATGGCGGTCGCGCCGTAGACGAAGCCCCAGATCACGACGTACCCGGCGAAGTAGACCGTCGTCCAGGCGCCCAGGCCGCGCCAGCCGTCGAAGATGGTGCGGCCGGTGGCCAGGTGCCAGCGGCCGGTCGCCTCGGCCAGTGCGATCTTGACGATGCAGCCGATGACGGCGGCCCACAGCAGGGTGTAGCCGAACTTGCTGCCGGCCACGAGGGTGGCGACCAGGTCGCCCGCGCCGACTCCGGTCGCCGCGACGACGACCCCGGGGCCGATCTTCTTCCAACTGGGCCTGCGCACCGCGGGTGCGGCACTGCCGGCCGTACCGGGTGCGGTACCGCCGGATGTGCCGGGTGCGGCACTGCCGGCCGTACCGGGTGCGGTCTCCTCCGCTGCCATGACGCCTCCGCGGAACGCGCGCTCGTGGGTGGGACGACCGTGCAGGTCGCAGGCGATGAAACCGCCTGCGAACGATCAGCACAAGGGGTTGCGCGCCGCGAGGTGGGCGCGCCGGGAACGGCGCGGCGCCTCGGGTGCGCGCTGTCCGATGCCTTGACAACCCCATTGGTCTGGACCAGGTTGTACGGCGCATGCGCACCACCCACCTCCCATCCCCCACACCGGAGGCAGTTGTGGCACGTTCCGGAAGACTCCGCTCCCCCCTGCGCCCCCTCGTCGGACTGCTCGCCTCGGCCGCACTGGCCGCGGGCGGCCTGGTCGCCCTCGGACCGGCCGCGGCACACGCCGGGAGCACCCCCGACGGCCCCGGCCCCCGGGTCGGCGCCTCCCAGGTGCCCGCCCACGCGGTCACCGGCTACTGGCAGAACTTCGACAACGGCGCCACCGTCCAGACGGTCGCCGAGGTGCAGGACGAGTACGACATCATCGCCGTCGCCTTCGCCGACGCGACCGGCACGCCCGGCCAGGTGGACTTCACGCTCGACCCCGACCTGGGCTACTCCGAGCAGCAGTTCAAGGACGACATCGCCGCCAAGCAGGCGGCCGGGAAGTCCGTGATCGTCTCCGTCGGCGGCGAGAAGGGCGCCGTCTCGGTGAACAGCGACGCCTCGGCGGACACCTTCGCCGACAGCATCGTCGGGCTGATGGACGAGTACGGCTTCGACGGCGTCGACATCGACCTGGAGAACGGCCTGAACGCCACCTACATGACCAAGGCCCTGGAGTCGATCCACGCCGCCCGCGGCGACGCGGTGGTCACGATGGCGCCGCAGACCATCGACATGCAGTCGCCGCAGAACGAGTACTTCAAGACGGCGCTGAACATCAAGAGCTTCCTGACCGTCGTCAACATGCAGTACTACAACAGCGGTTCGATGCTCGGCTGCGACGGCCAGGTCTACTCCTCCGGCACCGTCGACTTCCTCACCGCGCTGGCCTGCGTGCAGATCGAGGGCGGACTGGATCCCTCGCAGGTCGGCATCGGCACCCCCGCCTCGCCCAGCGCCGCCGGATCCGGCTACGTCGACCCGGGCGTGGTCACCGACGCGCTGGACTGCCTCGCCGAGGGCACCAGCTGCGGCAGCTTCACGCCCGACGAGCAGTGGCCGGGTATCCGCGGCGCGATGACCTGGTCGACCGCGTGGGACGCCGAGGCCGGCGACGCCTGGTCGGGCACCGTGGGCCCGCACGTGCACGCACTGCCCTGAACCGGCCCCCCGGGCAGCGCCGCGCCCCCGGACCCGCTCGGGTCCGGGGGCGCGGCGGTGTGCGGGCCCCGCGGCCGCCGGCCTGCTACGGCCCTTCGGCGGCCGTCCCTCGACGAGGGACTACGCGGCCGGCTGCGGCAGGACGCAGCCGCGCGCGTCGAGGTCGAGCTGGTTGCCGCGGCCGAAGCAGCGGTTGATCCAGTAGGTCTGCTGGCCGTAGGCGTTCCGGTAGCGGATGCTGACCTCGCCCTTCCGGTCCACCTCGCACGGGTTGTTGAGCGTGCAGCGCTCCCCGTCCTCGTTGTGGGTGTTGTTGACCCCGACCACCTTGCCGGTGCGGTCGTCGATCACCGGGGAGCCGGAGGTGCCGCCCTTGGTCTGGCAGTCCATGGTGTAGCGGATGGAGTTCTTCCAGGTCCAGTCCGCCTCCTTGAGCCGGTAGGCGAACCCGTCGACCGCGCAGCCGAAGGTCTCCTTCCAGTAGCCGGAGACGACGGTGATGTCCCGTCCGGCGCGCGGACGCTTGGCGTCGAGCTTCAGGGCGTCGATGCCGTACTTCTTCTTGATCTGCCGGTAGGTGGAGGTCGTCTCGTACAGCGAGATGTCGGTGTCCGTCATCGTCGCGTACGCGATCTTGTCCGAGTGGATCCTCCCCGCGTCGCTGCCGTCCGCGTTCAGCAGGGTGAAGTCGCGGCTGGTCGGCTGGTCGACGACGACCTCGCCCGCGCCGGGCATGCCCTCCTGGAGGCAGTGGCCGTTGGAGAGCACGAGCGCCGGATCGCCGGGCCGGGAGTGCTTGAGCTTGACCACGGAGCCCGAGCAGTTGCTGAGCGCGACGGTGCCCTCGAAGGAGGGGGTGCGGTGGGCGGTGGGCTGGGCGGGGGCTGCGGCGGCGGGGGCTGCGGATATGCCCACCAGCGCGGCGGCGCTCAGGAGCGCCGCCGCGGCCGTGCCGACGAGGGACTTTCTCATGTACTCCTCATTCATCTCGGTTGCGGGAGACCCGTCCCCGAGCGGGGACGGTGGTCGCGGTTCCTGCGCCGAGCCCCCGGTCCGCACGGACGGGTGGCGTCAGGGCTTGGGGAGCGTGCAGCCCGCACGGTCGAGGTCGACCTGGTTCCCCGCGCCCACGCAGGGCGCGATGATGTAGGTCTCCTGGCCGTAGCCGATCCCCGGGCGGACGGTGACCTGCCCGGACTCGTCCACCTCGCAGGGGTTGTTGAGGGTGCAGCGCGCGCCGTCCTCGTTCCGGGTGTTGTTGACTCCGACCACCTTGCCGGTGGCGTCGTCTATGACGGGGGAACCGGAGGTGCCGCCCTTGGTCCGGCAGTCGGCGGTGTAGCGCAGGGAGTCCTTCATCGTCCAGCCGGCTTCCTTGAGCCGGTAGGCGAAGCCGTCGAGGGAACAGCCGTACTTCTCCCGCCAGTAGCCGGAGACGACGGTGATGTCGCGGCCCTGGGTGGGGTGGGCCGCGTCGACCTCGAGCGCCTCGATGCCGTACCGGGACTCGATCTGCCGGTAGGTGGAGCGCACCTGGTACAGCGAGACGTCGGTGTCGGTCATCGTCGCGTAGGCGACCTTGCTGGCGCGGACGGTGCCGGCCCGGCCGCCGTTCGGCGTCAGCAGGGTGAAGGAGCGGCTGGACGCCTGGTCCTTGACGACCTGGCCGGGCGAGGGCATGCCCGTCTCCAGGCAGTGGCCGTTGGAGAGCACGAGCGCCGGGTCGTCGGGCTGCGAGGCGGGCATCTTGACGACCGAGCCGGAGCAGTTGCTGAGTGCGACGGTGCCCTCGAAGGAGGGCGCCGCCGCCACCTTCGCGCCGTGCGCGGCCGTGTCGTGGTCGACGGCGGCGGCCGGTGCGGCGGCGATACCGGTGAGTGCCGCGGCGCCGAAGAGCGCGGCGGAGAGGGAGGTTGCGAGAGGTCTGTTCACGGTGGGGGTTCCTCTCTTGATACCGAAGGTTCGTTCGGTCCGACGCCGTGCATTCTTGGGCCAGATGGCAGCCACCACAAGAGCGCCCCCGGAATCGGGAGAACCGATTCCGGGGGCGCACGCGCGACCGGGGGCGTCCGAACGGCGGTCCGGCCGGGCGGCGTTGCCGCGGCCGGGCCGCTGCCGGACGCGGGCTAGACGACGATGCTGACCAGCGCCGCCACCGCGAACCCGGCGACCGACAGCACCGACTCCAGCACCGTCCACGAGGCGAGGGTGTCCCGCTCGGAGATGCCGAAGTACTTCGAGACCATCCAGAACCCGCCGTCGTTGACGTGCGAGGCGAAGATGGACCCCGCCGAGATCGCCATGATGACCAGCGCCAGGTGTGCCTGCGAGGGGTCGCTCTGCGCCAGCAGCGGTGCCACGATGCCCGCGGTGGTGACGATGGCGACCGTCGCCGAGCCCTGTGCCACCCGCAGCACCAGGGAGATCAGGTAGGCCAGCACGATCACCGGCAGCCCCGCGTCCCCGAACACGTCCGCGAGGGCCTGCGCGACGCCGGACCCCTGCAGGACGGCGCCGAAGACGCCGCCCGCGCCGACCACCAGCAGGATGTTGCCGACCGGCTTGAGCGAGGCGGTGGAGACCGACTCCAGCGACTTGCGGCTCCAGCCCCGGCGCAGCCCCAGCAGGTAGTAGGCCATCAGCAGGGCGACGGTCAGCGCCACGAAGGGGTGGCCGACGAACTCGATGACCGAGCGGAGCGTGGAGGGGTCGAGCGCGAGCGAGGAGAAGGTCGCCGCCAGGATGAGGACCAGCGGGGTCCCGATGATGGCCAGCACGGTCCCGAGCGCGACGGGCTGTTCCGCTGCCGCTGCCTCCCCGGCCGCGGCGGACCCGGTGCCGCCGGTGCCGCCGGTGCCGGTGCCCTCGGTGCCGGTGCCCTCGGTGCCGGTGCCGGTGCCGCGGGTGCCGGACGTCCGCTTCTCCGCCGCGACGGCGCGCTTGGCCTCCTCGGCGGCCTCCAGCATGTCCTGCGGCACCGCCACGAAGAGCCGGTTGCCGATCCACGCCGCGTACGCCCAGGCGGCGAGCACGGCGGGAATGCCGCAGACGACGCCCATCAGGATGATCCAGCCCAGCTCCACGTCCAGCAGCCCGGCCGCGGCCACCGGGCCGGGGTGCGGCGGCAGGAACGCGTGCGTCATGGACAGCCCGGCGAGCATCGGCATGCAGTAGAGGAGGATGGACTTGCCGCTGCGCTTGGCCGCCGCGTAGACGATCGGCGCCAGCACGAAGATGCCGACGTCGAAGAAGACGGGGATGCCGAAGATCAGGCCGGTCAGCCCCATGGCGAGCGGCCCGCGGCGCTCCCCGAAGAGGCCCAGCAGCCGCGCCGAGAGCGCTTCGGCGCCACCGCTGACCTCCAGGATCGCCCCGAGCATGGTGCCGAGGCCGATGATGATCGCGACGTGTCCCAGGATGCCGCCCATCCCCGATTCGATCATCGAGACGGCGTCGGACTTCTGGACGGTGCCGAAGAGTTCGGTGACGGACAGGCCCGCGCCCAGCCCCACCGCGATGGAGACGGCGAGCAGCGCGACGAACGGCTGGAGGCGGATCTTGATGATCAGTACGAGCAGCAGGACGATGCCGAGGGCCGCCACGGTGAGCAGGCCCCCGGTCCCGGGTATGAGCGCGAGCAGGCCGCCCGTGTGGGGCGCCGCCTCTCCGGCGAGCAGCATGGGAACTCCGTTGTCCGGTACTGGGAGGGGGACTCCGCGCCGGCCCCGGACCGCGGCGGTGCGGTCGCGGGGGCCCGGTTCCCGTCCCCGCGGGTACGCCGGATCGCCCGCCCGCGGCCCGGAGGTGCCGGGGCGGGGCGGGGGTGACCGGTGGGGTGCGGGGCGAGCGGGCGGCGCGGGGGAACCGGAGGCGCACGGCCTCCGGAACGGGGAGGGGAAGGGAAGGGAAGGGGGAGGAGGGAGGGAAGGGAGAAGCGAAGGAGCGGGAAGCGCCGGGGTGGGGGGGGAGCCCGGCGCGGCGGGGATCAGCCCAGGACGGCGAGCGCGTCGATCTCGACGAGCAGTCCGGCGGGCAGCCCGACGTAGACGGTGGTGCGGGCCGCGGGAGCCTCCTGGAGGGAGGCGAAGTACTCGTTGTAGATCTCGTTGAACTCCGCGAAGTGCGCGGTGTCCGTCAGATAGACGCGGATCATCATCGCGTCCTCCCAACCGGCGCCGCCCTCGGTGAGGACGGCCGCCACGTTGGCGAGGGTCTGCAGGGTCTGCTCGCGCAGCCCCGGGCCGACGGGCGTCGGGGCCGCGCCCTCGGCGGCCGGGCCGAACCCGACCTGTCCGGCGACCTGGAGGATGTTGCCCTTGCGCACGCCGTGCGAGAACCTCGCGGGCGGCGTGGTGTGGGTGGCCGGGGTGAGGGCGGTCTTGGCAAGCTTCTCGCTCATGGTGCGGCTCTCTTGCTGCTCGGTTGCGCGGACGGTTGGTGCTGCGGCTCCGGCTGGGGCCGCAGATGGGGCGACTGCCCGGTGTACTCGGCGCTGACGGCCTCGGCCGTCCGCCGGACGCGGGGCAGCAGGGCGAGGAGTTCGTCGGCGGAGACGACGACGTTCGGCGCGGAGACCGACATGGCCGCCACCACCCGCCCCTCGGCGCCGCGGATGGGTGCCGCGACGCAGTTGATGGACTCCTCGTGGCCACCGAGGTCGGTGGCCCAGCCCTGTTCGCGCACCGCGGCCAGTTCCGCGAGGAACGCGGCGGCGTCGGGCGTCGAACGGGGCGTGTAGCGGGGGTAGTCGAGCCGTTCGGCGACGGCGCGCCGCTCCGGCTCCGGGAGGTCGGCGAGCAGCAGCTTGGCCACGGCGGCCACGGTGGGCGCGACGGGCTTGCCGATGCGCGAGTACATCCGCACCGGGTAGCGGCTCTCGACCTTGTCGATGTAGAGGACCTCGTCCTCCTCGTGGACGGCGAGATGCACGGTGTGCCCGCAGGCCGCGTTGAGTTCGGCCAGGTAGGGGTGGGCGATCTCGCGGACGTCGAGGTTCTCCATGGCCTGCTGGGCGAGCGCGAACAGCCGCGTCCCGAGCCGGTAGCGCTGGTCGGGCTGGCGGTAGACGATGCCGTGCTCGTGCAGGGTGCGCAGCAGCCGCAGCGCGGTGGACTTGTGCACCTCCAGCCGGGCGGCGACCTGCTCCAGGTTGGCGGGCCCTTCGGCGAGCAGCGGCAGAATGCTCAGTGCCCGGTCGACGGTCTGACTCATGCGGAACGCACCTCCGGCTCCTGTGCGCCGGGGCTGTCGGGCCGTCCGGCGGCTGCGGACTGGGGCCCGCTCGCCGTCCAGCCGGGGCCCAGCCGCAGTCTCCCCCACCGCTCCTCGTCCAGTGCCACCAGCCGGTCCGCGGCGGCGCGGTCGGGCGGCGCGGCCAGGTCGCCGGCGTCGGTGAGCGCCGCCGCGGCCATCAGGTGCCCGTGCCGGACCCGGTCGCGTACCGGCAGCCCGCGCAGGGTCCCGGCCAGGAAGCCCGCGGCGAAGGCGTCGCCGGCGCCGACCGGGGAGACCACGTCCACCTCCAGCGCGGGCGCGAAGACGCCGGGTGCGTCGCCGACGAACGCGGTGGCCCCGCGTGCGCCCTGCTTGACGACGAGCACGGCGGGCTCGCGCAGCAGTTCGCGTACCGTGCCGGGGCCGCCGGTGACTCCCCATGCGGCGGCCGCCTCGTCCTCGCCGACGAAGACGAGGTCGCTGCGCCGGGCGAGTTCGAGCAGCACCTCGGCGCCGGACTCGGCCGCGGTGTGCCACAGGCCGACGCGGTAGTTGACGTCGAAGGACACCAGCGGCCGGTGCGCGGCATCCCCGCCGCCCGGGGCTTCCGCTCCGGCCGGGGCAGGCGCTGCCGTCGGTCCGCGGTCCGCGGTGGGATCGCGGTCCGCGGTCAGGGCGCGCAGCAGGGCCAGGCAGTCGGCGGAGAGGGCCGCGGTGATCCCGGTCAGGTGCAGCACCCGCCCGGCGTGCACGGCCTGCGGCGGGACGGTGGCCGGGGACATGGCGGAGGCGGCGGATCCGGCGCGGTAGTAGAGCACTTCGGACAGCTCCGCCGGGGCGGCGGCGCCGGGCACCGACGGGCTGCCGCCGGACGCGGCGGGGTCGGGGACGCCGGGGTGCGGGGCGGCGGTGGGGCGTTCGCCGTCGGTGCGGAAGTAGATACCGGTGGGCCGCCCGGGATCGCGCTCGACGGCGGAGGTGTCCACCCCGTATCCGGCGATGGTGCGGACCAGATGGTCGCCGAAGCCGTCCGCGCCGACCCGGCTCACCCAGCGGGCGCGGTGCCCGGCGCGGGCGAGGGTGCAGGCGACGTTCGACTCGGCGCCGCCGATCGCGCGGTCGAAGGCGGGCACGTCGGCGAGCGGGCCGGGGCGGGAGGGCAGGAACGTGACCATGGACTCGCCCAGGCAGACGACGTCGATGTCGGCGGTGGTGGTCACGATGGGATCTGCTCCTCGCTGCGGGGTCTCGCCGGGCGGCCGGGCCGGTGCGGGAGGGGCTGTGCGGGAGGCGCTGTGCGACCCTCGGCTCCATTGACCGGCTGTTCGGCGGGATGCTAGACAGCAACAAGCGTCATACGCAATGGTCGTTGCAAGATATGCAACACCGCGAGCACAGGGAGACCGCATGGCAGCCCCCGTCCCCTCCCCCGGATCCGCCGCGTCCCGGGCCGTCGCCGCGGCCGCCCGCCTCGCCGACGAGCCCGCCGACCACCGCTTCAAGGGGCTGCCCCCGAACGCCGCCGACCGCACCCTCGGGGAACTGGCCGCCGAACGCCGCTCCCTGTTCACCGGCGGCTTCACCACCCCGGTCCTCGCCCTCTCCGCGGAGCGCCTGGAGCACAACCTCACCGCGCTCGCCGACTACACCGCGCGCCACGGCCTCGCCTTCGCGCCGCACGGCAAGACCTCCATGGCACCGCAGCTCTTCGCCCGCCAGCTCCAGCACGGCGCCTGGGGCATCACGCTGGCCGTCCCGCACCAGGTGCGGGTGGCCCGCGCCTATGGAGCACCGCGGATCTTCCTCGCCAACGAACTGGTGGACGCGGCGGCGCTGCGCTGGCTGGCCGCCGAACTGGACGCCGATCCGGACTTCCGCCTCGTCTGCTACGTCGACTCCCCACAGGGCGTCGCGCTGATGGACGAGGCCCTGCGCGGCGCCGGGGCCCGGCGCCCGGTCGAGGTGGTGGTCGAGCTCGGCGCCGGCGCGGGAGCACGCACCGGGGCCCGCACCCAGGCCGCGTGCGCCGCGGTCGCCGAGGCGGTGGCCGCGACCGGGACGCTGCGGCTGGTCGGCGTCGCCGGGTACGAGGGCGAGGTGCCCGACGCCGACCTTGTCGCGGTGCGCGGCTGGCTGCGGCAGCTGGCCGAGGTCGCCGCGGCACTGGACGCGGCGGGCCACTTCGCGGAGGCCGAGGAGATCGTGGTCAGCGCGGGCGGCAGCGCGTGGTTCGACGCGGTCGCCGACGCCTTCGCCGAGCTGCCCGAGCTGTCCGCGCCCGTGCTGAAGCTGCTGCGCTCGGGCGCCTACGTCTCCCACGACGACGGCCACTACCACCGGTTGACCCCGTTCAACCGGCACCCCGACGAGGGGGCCCTCCAGGCCGCCTTCACCCTGTGGACCCAGGTCGTCTCCCGGCCCGAGGCCGGGCAGGCGTTCCTCAACGCGGGCAAGCGGGACGCCGCCTACGACCTGGAACTCCCGCAGCCGCACGCCGTACGCGGCACCGACGGCACGGTGCGCCCCGCCACCGGGCTCGCCGTCACCGGACTCAACGACCAGCACGCGCGGGTGCGGGTCGAGGAAGGGACAGCGCTGGAGGTGGGCGAATGGGTGGGCCTGGGGATGTCCCACCCCTGCACCATCTTCGACAAGTGGCAGGCGATCCCCGTCGTCGACGCCGACGGCACCGTCACCGACCTGATCCGCACCTTCTTCTGAGGCCGGTGACCCCATGGACACGGTCATCCGCGGCGCCCGCGTCATCGACGGCTCCGGCGCCCCCTCCTACCGCGCGGACGTCGCACTGAGCGGGGAACGCATCGCACGGATCTCCCCGGAAGGCGGACCGCGGCTGCACGGCGCCCGCGCCCTGGACGCGGACGGACTCGCGCTGGCGCCGGGATTCATCGACATGCACGCGCACTCGGACCTGGCGATCCTGCGCGACCCGGAGCACACCGCGAAGGCCGCCCAGGGGGTCACCCTGGAGGTGCTCGGCCAGGACGGGCTGTCCTACGCGCCCACCGACGACACCACCCTCGCGGCGATCCGGGAGGCGATCACCGGCTGGAACGGCGACGGCAGGGACATCGACTTCGACTGGCGCACGGTCGGCGGCTACCTGGACCGCATCGACCGCCAGGGCACGGCCGTCAACGCGGCCTATCTGATCCCGCAGGGCAGCGTCCGGATGCTGGCCGCCGGCTGGGAGGACCGCCCGGCCACCGCGGACGAACTGGCGGCCATGCGGCGCCTGGTCGCCCAGGGAATGGCGGAGGGCGCGATGGGCATGTCGTCCGGCCTGACCTACACCCCGGGCATGTACGCCTCGGACGCCGAGCTGACCGAGCTGTGCCGGGTGGTGGCGGCCCACGGCGGCTACTACTGCCCGCACCACCGCTCCTACGGCGCCGGTGCACTGGAGGCCTACGCGGAGATGGTGGCGCTCACCCGCGAGGCCGGGTGCGCGCTGCACCTCGCCCACGCCACCATGAACTTCGGCGTCAACCGGGGACGGGCCCCGGAGCTGCTGGCCCTGCTCGACGAGGCGCTCGCGGACGGCGCCGACATCACACTCGACACCTACCCCTACACCCCCGGCTGCACCACGCTGGCCGCGATGCTGCCGAGCTGGGCCAACGAGGGCGGCCCCGAGGCGACCGCGGCGCGGCTGGCCGACCCGGCGACGGCGGCCCGCATCCGGCACGTGATGGAGGTGGAGGGCGCCGACGGCTGCCACGGGGTGCCGATCGAGTGGGACACGATCGAGATCTCGGGCGTCGGCAACCCGGCGCTGGCCGACCACGTGGGCCGCACCGTCGCCGAGTCCGCCGCGCTGCACGGCCGGGAGCCGTGGGAGACGGCGCTGCGGCTGCTGGTCGAGGACCGGCTCGGCTCCACGATCCTGCAGCACGTCGGCCACGAGGAGAACGTCCGGGCGATCATGCGGCACCGGGTGCACACCGGCGGCAGCGACGGCATCCTGCAGGGCGCGAAGCCGCATCCGCGGGCTTACGGCACCTTCCCGCACTACCTGGGGCACTACGTGCGCGAGTTGGGCGTCCTCTCCCTGGAGGAGTGCGTCGCCCACCTCACCGGCCGCCCGGCCGCCCGCCTCCGCCTCCCCGACCGCGGCCTGGTGCGGGAGGGCTACCAGGCGGACCTGGTGCTCTTCGACCCGGACACGGTCGCGGCCACGGCGACCTTCGAGGCGCCGCGCTCCCTGCCGGCCGGCATCCCGCACGTCCTCGTCGCCGGGCAGCCGGTCATCGCGGACGGCCGCCGCACGGATGTCCTCGCCGGACGGGCGGTACGGCGGGCGGGGTGAGGGTCACGCCTCGGCGCTGCGCACCGGGAACTCGGAGGTGTCCACGATGACCCGCTCGCCGGTGGTGAGGGACAGCGTGACGGTCTCCCCATATGCGACCTCGCGCACCTTCGAGTAGCCCGTTGCATGCGACTCGGACATCACGGTGCAGGTCCGCTTGAAGGGGTCTGCGATCACATAGCACTCGATACCGAACCGGCCGTACTTGGCGACGTTACGCACATAGTCCTTGTCGTCGTCCGCCCGGGAAACGACCTCGACGACGAGGAGAACGTCGATGCAGTCGTAGCTGTTCTTGTGGCGCCCGGCAGCGTCCGCCACGATGGCGAGGTCCGGCGCGGCGTCGTTCTCTCCGGGGAACCGCACCAGCACGTCACCCAGGACCCGTTCCCGGGAGATGCCGACTGCCCTGGCCGCCGCCTGCACCTCGGAGACGGTCCAGAACTGCTCCGGACTCCGCGGAGTCATGAGCACTTCCCCGTCGAAGATCTCGACCTTGTAGCCCTCGGGGACGGCTCCGCGCTCCAGCAGGTCATCCATGACTGTCACGGCCGCTCACCTCCTGCGCCCATGATGCGTGATCTCCGCCGCCCTCGTGGGGACTACGCGTGCTGGTAGGCGACCAGCGAGATGCCCACGTAGTGGACGACGAAGGCGGCCAGGGTGAAGGAGTGGAAGACCTCGTGGAAGCCGAACCAGCGGGGTGAGGGGTTCGGGCGCTTGATGCCGTAGATGATGCCGCCCGCGCTGTAGAGCAGGCCGCCGACGATGACGCACACCATCACCGCGATGCCGCCCTGCCGCATGAACTCGGGCAGGAAGAAGACCGCGGCCCAGCCCATGGCGATGTAGCAGGGGGTGTAGAGCCAGCGGGGGGCGCCGACCCAGAAGACGCGGAAGGCGATCCCGAGGCCGGCCGCTATCCAGATCCCCCACAGCAGCAGGTCGCGCCGCCCGTCGGGCAGCAGCAGGATCGTCAGCGGGGTGTAGGTGCCCGCGATGATCAGGAAGATGTTGGCGTGGTCGAGGCGCCGCAACAAGGCGTTGACCCGGGGGCTCCAGTCGCCGCGGTGGTAGAGCGCACTGACTCCGAACAGCAGGCAGGCCGACAGCGTGTAGACGGCGCAGGCGACCCGGCCGCGCATGCTGTCGGCGAGCGCGGTCAGGAACATGCCGGAGACCAGCACGGCGGGGAACATGCCCAGGTGCAGCCAGCCGCGCAGCTTGGGCTTGATGACCTGGGCCGCCGAGTGTGCCGAAGCGGACAGCTTGGCGGCGGAGAAGTGCGCGGAGGGGGACGCGGAAGGGGACACGGAAGTAGCGGCGGCAGAAGGAGCGGAAGAGGGAGAAGCGGGAGAAGAGGCCGCGGTGGAGGGCGCTTCGGGGGACGACGAGGCACCGGGAGGCGGGGAGATCACAGCGGCGGGCTCCGGGGACGGGGACGCGGAGTCAGTCATCAGGACATCGTACCCACGACACCTTCACGACCTACGCCTCCGTAGGTTACGGCCCGTGGGCAGCCGGTATGACCCTGTGTGGCACAGGGGAGAACCCTACGTGTCGACGACCACACACCGTCCGTCTGGACAGACGAAGCCCTCGCACCGCATGATCAGATGAGCACAAGCGGCACCGGATGAGCGAATTACATATTGCCACGAAAGCATCCGGGTCGCGGCCCCCAAGGGGCGCGCTGGCAGTCGGTACCCAACCCTCAACGTCTGGAGCGATCGTGGCGCGCAGTTCTGCGGCTCCCCTCACCTCGACCCCGTCCGACCCGTCCACCTCGAAACCCGGGGACGCCCCCACCCGCCACCAGGAACTGCTCTCCTGGGTCGACGGGATCGCCGAGCTGACCCGACCCGACCGCGTCGTCTGGTGCGACGGCTCCGAGGCCGAGTACGAGCGCCTGTGCGAAGAGCTGGTCGACAAGGGCACGTTCAAGAAGCTCGACCCGGTCAAACGCCCCGACTCCTACTACGCCGCGTCCGACCCGTCGGACGTCGCCCGGGTCGAGGACCGCACCTTCATCTGCTCCGAGAAGGAGGCGGACGCGGGCCCCACGAACCACTGGAAGGACCCCGCGGAGATGAAGGAGGTCTTCGCCGGGGAGCAGGGCCTCTTCCGCGGTGCGATGCGCGGCCGCACGATGTACGTCGTCCCCTTCTGCATGGGCCCGCTGGGGTCCCCGCTCTCCGCGCTCGGCGTGGAGATCACCGACTCGGCGTACGTCGCCGCCTCCATGCGCACGATGACCCGCATGGGACAGCCGGTGCTGGACGCACTGGGCGAGGACGGCTTCTTCGTCAAGGCCGTGCACACCGTGGGCGCCCCGCTGGCCCCGGGCGAGGCGGACGTGCCGTGGCCGTGCAGCACGACCAAGTACATCTCGCACTTCCCGGAGACCCGCGAGATCTGGTCCTACGGCTCCGGCTACGGCGGGAACGCGCTGCTCGGCAAGAAGTGCTACGCGCTGCGCATCGCCTCGGTGATGGCGCGCGACGAGGGCTGGCTGGCCGAGCACATGCTGGTGCTCAAGCTGACCCCGCCGCGCGGCGAGTCGAAGTATGTCGCCGCCGCCTTCCCGTCCGCCTGCGGCAAGACCAATCTGGCCATGCTCCAGCCCACCGTCCCCGGGTGGACCGTGGAGACGATCGGTGACGACATCGCCTGGATGCGGTTCGGCGAGGACGGCCGCCTCCACGCCATCAACCCGGAGGCCGGCTTCTTCGGTGTCGCCCCCGGCACGGGCGAGGACACCAACGCCAACGCCATGAAGACGCTGTGGGGCAACGCGGTCTTCACCAACGTCGCGCTCACCGACGACAACGACGTGTGGTGGGAGGGCATGACCGACGAGCCGCCCGCCCACCTCACCGACTGGAAGGGCAACGACTGGACGCCGGAGTCGGGCACCCCCGCCGCGCACCCCAACGCGCGGTTCACCGTCCCGGCCGGGCAGTGCCCGATCATCGCCCCGGAGTGGGAGGACCCGCGCGGCGTGCCGATCTCGGCGATCCTCTTCGGCGGCCGGCGGGCCACCGCGGTGCCGCTGGTGACCGAGTCCTTCGACTGGCAGCACGGCGTCTTCCTGGGCGCCAACGTCGCCAGCGAGAAGACCGCGGCCGCCGAGGGCAAGGTCGGGGAGCTGCGCCGCGACCCGTTCGCGATGCTGCCCTTCTGCGGCTACAACATGGGCGACTACTTCGCCCACTGGCTGGAGGTCGGGGAGAACGCCGAGCCCGCCAAGCTGCCGAAGATCTACTACGTGAACTGGTTCAAGAAGGACGCGGACGGCACGTTCGTCTGGCCCGGCTTCGGCGAGAACAGCCGGGTGCTCAAGTGGATCGTCCAGCGGCTGAACGGTGAGGTCGAGGGGGTCGAGACGCCCATCGGCATCCTGCCGCAGAAGGAGGACCTGGACACCGAGGGGCTCGGGCTCTCGGACGCCGAGCTCGACTTCGTGCTCGCCGTCGACAAGGAGGTCTGGCGGGACGAGGCGGCGCTCGTGCCGGAGCACCTGAACACCTTCGGCGAGCACACCCCCAAGGCGCTGTGGGACGAGTACCGCTCCCTGGTGGAGCGTCTGGGCTGATCCCGCAGGTGGGGCCGGCGGGGTGCGCGCACCCCGCCGGCCCCACCCGGCCGGGGCCCCTTCGCTGCCGGGAGGCGGTACGCCCGCCCCCGGCACCGGGAGCGGGCTACACCGGGAGGGCCTCCGCCGCGGTGTGGGCCGCGAGGCGTTCGGTCACCAGTGCGGTGACTTCCTCGTCGCCGCGGGAGGTGGCGACGGCGAGGGCGTTCCCCGCCAGGGTGCCGGCCCGGGCGTGCAGGGAGGCCACATGACCGGCCTCGGCGCGCGCCGCGGACGGCGCGGCCCGCAGCGGAGCACGGCCGCCGGAGAGCCGGGCCGCGTGCGCGGCGAGCTGCGCGGCGGCGGTGTCCAGCGCGGAGGACGGCGTCAGCACCCGCAGCTCGTCCGTCACCGTGAGCAGCGCGGTCAGATGTCCGGCCAGGCGGATGTCCAGCTCCTCCTCGCGGGTGCGCCGCGGCAGGCCGGACCGGGTGCTCTCGGCCGCGGTGTGGACCGATTTGGTGCGGATCGGTTCGTACATGGATGGCCTCCTGATGTTCCAGAAGGCCATCCTAACTTGGACAGCGTCTAAGTTTGTCCTTCGTTCATCGAACTCGCCATGAACGGTCACACCCGGTCACGGCTGACTGTATCCGTCCAGGAAGCGACCAATCCTGGTCACGGCGTCGCGGAGTTCCGTGACGCTCGGCAGATTGACGATCCGGAAGTGATCGGGCTCGGGCCAGTTGAACCCGGTGCCGTGCACGATCATGATCTTCTCGGCGCGCAGCAGATCGATCACCATCTGCCGGTCGTCCTTGACCTTGTACACCTTGGGGTCGAGCCGCGGGAACGCGTAGATCGCCCCCCTGGGCCGTACACAGCTGACGCCCGGGATGTCGGTCAGCAGCTCGTACGCCGCGTCGCGCTGCTCGCACAGCCGCCCCCCGGGCAGCACCAGGTCCTCGATCGACTGCCGGCCGCCCAGCGCGGCGGCGACGGCGTGCTGCGCGGGCATGTTCGCGCACAGCCGCATGTTGGCCAGCACCGTCAGGCCCTCGATGTAGCTCGCGGCGTGCGCCTTGGGCCCGCAGACCGCCAGCCAGCCGCTGCGGTACCCGGCGACCCGGTAGGACTTGGACAGGCCGTTGAAGGTCAGCGTCATCAGGTCGGGCGCGACCAGGGTCGTGGGGGTGTGGGTGGCGCCGTCGTAGAGGATCTTGTCGTAGATCTCGTCCGAGCACACCACCAGGTCGTGGCGGCGGGCGATGTCGGTGAGGCCGCGCAGGACCTCCTCGTCGTAGACCGCGCCGGTGGGGTTGTTCGGGTTGATCACGACCAGCGCGCGGGTGCGGTCGGTGACCTTGCGCTCGACATCCGCCAGGTCGGGCATCCAGTCGGACTGCTCGTCGCACCGGTAGTGCACCGCCGTGCCGCCCGCCAGCGAGACCGACGCGGTCCACAGCGGGTAGTCGGGCGCGGGCACCAGCACCTCGTCCCCGTCGTCCAGCAGCGCCTGCATCGACATCTGGATGAGCTCGGAGACCCCGTTGCCCAGGTAGACGTCCTCGACCGACAGCTCTATGCCCTGCGTCTGGTAGTGCTGCGCCACCGCCCGGCGCGCCGAGAGCAGGCCCTTGGCGTCGCCGTAGCCGTGCGCCGTCCCGACGTTGCGCAGCATGTCCTCGAGGATCTCCGGCGGGCAGTCGAAGCCGAACGCGGCGGGGTTGCCGGTGTTGAGCTTGAGGATCTGATGCCCTGCCGCCTCCAGCCGCGTCGCCTCCTCCAGGACCGGGCCCCGGATCTCATAACAGACGTTGGCGAGCTTCGTCGACTGGATGACCTGCATGACGTCAGCCTACGGGCGGTGTTGACCGGGCGCCCTATGTTTTCCCTCACCTCGGGGACCCTCGGGGGGATCCTCGAACACCCCTTCCCTTGGGTTGTCAGCAGCTGCCAATCGTCATTCACTGTCACGAACCGGGCCCGTCGGAGTGACACGGTGCCGTGCGGACACCGCGCCGCCGGCAGCTGCGGAGGCGTGCGCCACCCCGTCGACAACGGCGCCCCCGGGACGAAGGCACCGGCGGCTTCCGGGAGATGGTCCTGTCAGCGGACGATGCATGACAATGAGATCCATGGCCCCCGCACCCGCAGAAGCCGACGACGACACCGCCGCGGACCCCTGTGCCCCTCCGGCCAGACCGGGGCTGCGCGAGCGCAAGAAGATCCGGACCCGCCAGGCCATCCGGCGGGCCGCCTACCGGCTCTTCGAGGAGCAGGGCTACGACACCACGCCGGTGGACCGGATCGCCGAGGAGGCGGACGTCTCCCCCAGCACCGTCTTCCGCTACTTCCCCACCAAGGAAGACATCGTCCTGACCGACGAGTACGACCCGCTGCTGGAGGAGGCGCTGCGGCAGCGCCCGCCCGGCGAACCGCCCGTCGCCGCCCTGCGCGAAGCCCTGTGCACCTCTCTGACGGGCATCTACCGGGCCGACGCCGAGGAGACCATGCTGCGCATCCGCCTCATCCGCGAGGTGCCCGCACTGCGCGGCCGGATGAGCGAGCACTCCGCCGACACCGCGTGGCTGCTGCGCCGCTCCCTCGCCGAGCGCACCGGACGCGCCGAGGACGACCTCGAACTGCGGATCGTGACCAGCGCCATGCTCGCCGCGCTCACCGAGGCCCTGTACTCCTGGGCCGACACCGGCATGGCGGGCACCCTGGAGGACCTGCGCGCCCTGGTCACCCGCGCCCTCGGCGTGCTGGAGCGCGGCCTGACGCTGTAGAGGCGGCCCCGGCCCGGCGGGCCGCGCGGCCCGCGACCGCCCGGGGCACGGCCACCCGGCCCGGCGGCGGGCGACCCCGCGACCGGCTAGTCGCCAAGGGCGGCACCCAACGCTTCGGTATCCGTCACCGGTGCGGCGCACACGAAGCCGCGGCACACATACGCGGCCGGGTTCCCGTCCACCAGCCCCCGGTCCCGCAGCAACGGGACGTCGGAGGCACCCGGCGTGCCCACCGCCACCACCGCGCCGGGCGCGCCGGACAGCAGGGCGGCCCGGTGCAGCGCGCCGCCCGGCTCCTCCCCCACCACGGCGACCTCCCGCGGCCCGTCCAGCAGCGCCTCGCCGGCGGCCAGCCCCCAGCCCAGGAAGCGGGGCGCCCGCGCGGCGAGTTCACGCACGACGCCCAGGGCCCGCTCGGCGGCCTCCCGGTAGCGGTGCTCCCCGGTGTAGGCGCCGTAGGTGAGCAGCGCGGCGGCCGCGGCGTTCCAGCCGGAGGGCACGGCGTTGTCGGTGGGGTCCTGGGGGCGCCGGATCAGCTGCTCGGCGTCGTCGGCCGTGTCGAAGAGGGCGCCGTCCGCACCGGCGAACCGCTCCAGCACGGTGTCCAGCAGGGCGCCCGCACGGGTCAGCCACTCCGCTTCGCCGGTCACCGCATAGAGCGTCAGATAGCCCTCCGCCACGTCGCCGTAGTCCTCCAGCACCCCGGCGCTGCTGCCCGGCGCCCCGTCCCGCGAGGTGCGCACCAGGCGCCTGCCCGCGTCGGAGGTGTGCACCTCGGCGAGCAGCGCGGCGGCGCCCGCGGCGGCCTCCACCAGGTCGGGCCGGCCGAACCAGGCCCCGGTCTCGGCCAGGGCGGCGACCGCCAGACCGTTCCAGGCCGTGACGACCTTGTCGTCGCGCGCCGGCCGGGGACGCTCCGCACGCGCCTCGAACAGCCTGCGCCGGACCGACGCGAAGCGGTCGGCGTCCAGCAGCGGCCTCTCCCGGTCGGGGAGTTGCAGCACCGAGGCGCCGCCCTCGAAGGTGCCCTCCTCCGTGACGTGGAAGCACTCGGCGGCCAGTTCGCCGTCCGCCTCGCCCAGCACCTCGGTGAGCTGCGCCGGGGTCCACACGTAGTAGGCGCCCTCGGCGTGGCCGCCGTGCCCGTCGTCGCTGTCGGCGTCCAGCGCGGAGGCGAACCCGCCCTCGGCGGTGCCCAGCTCGCGCACCAGGAAGTCCGCCGTCCGCAGGGCCACGTCGCGGGCCTGCTCCGAACCGGTGGCCCGCCACAGGTGGGCGTAGACGCGGCACAGCAGCGCGTTGTCGTACAGCATCTTCTCGAAGTGCGGGACGACCCACTCGGCGTCCACGGAGTAGCGGGCGAACCCGCCGCCGAGCTGGTCGTGGATGCCGCCCCGGGCCATCGCTTCACACGTCGCCGAGGCCATCTGCAGCGCGCCCTCGGAGCCGGTGCGGGCGTGGTGCCGCAGCAGGAACTCCAGCACCATGGGCGGCGGGAACTTCGGCGCGCCGCCGAACCCGCCCCACCGCGCGTCGAAGTCCTTGGTCAGCCCGAGCAGCGCGGCACCCATCTCCTCGGCGCCCGGGGGCTGCGGCTCCCCGCTCAGCCGGATGCTCCGTTCGGCCAGGTCGGCACTGATCCGGGAGGCGACGTCGGCCACCTCGTCGTGCCGGTCCTGCCACGCGGTCCGCACGCCCTCCAGGATCTGCCGGAAGGACGGCATGCCGTGCCGCGGCTCCGGCGGGAAGTACGTCCCGAAGTAGAAGGGTTCGGCGTCCGGCGTCAGGAACACCGTCATCGGCCAGCCGCCCTGCCCGGTCGCCGCCTGGACGGCCTCCATGTAGACCGCGTCCACATCAGGGCGCTCCTCGCGGTCCACCTTGATGCTGACGAAGCCCTCGTTCATCAGCCGCGCCGTCGCCTCGTCCTCGAAGCTCTCCCGCGCCATCACATGGCACCAGTGGCACGACGCGTATCCGACCGACAGCAGCACGGGCACCTCCCGGCGCCGCGCCTCTTCGAAAGCCTCCGTCGACCAGGGCCACCAGTCGACCGGATTGTCCGCGTGCTGGAGCAGATAAGGCGAGGTCACGCCAGCCAACCGGTTCATACGCCCCAGGCTCTCACGCTGCCGCACCCCGGACGGCTCAGCCCGCGAGCCGGCCCGCTGCTCGACCGATTCACACCCATGCGGCTTCACATGGAGACACCGGTTCGCCTCGGGTCAATCGTGTGGAAGGCGGGCTTCGAGCCCGTCTGCGGACTCGTGGGAACAGTAAGCTGGTACCGAGCAGTACGGAATCGTCGGCCACGTGAGGGAGGTACGCCGTGACCGCGGAGATGATCGCCCCCGACTGGATGCATTCGCAGATCAGCGCGGAGCAGTACGACTCCTGGACCGAGGAGCAGTGCTCCGGCATCGAGATCGTGGACGGGATGGTCGTCGTGAGCCCGAGCGCCTCCAAGCGGCACAACAGGCCGGCCCGGATCCTGGCCAATGCCCTGGACACCGCCGCAGGCCCGGACTGGAACGCGGACACGGACTTCGACGTCCGCCTGCAGGACGTTCCGCTCACCAACCGCCGCCCGGACGTCATCGTCTACCGGGCGGAGACCATCGACCTCACGCCCACCCGCCCCGAGCACGTGCTCCTGGTCGTCGAGGTCGTGTCGCCCGGTTCGGAGACCACCGACCGGATCGTGAAGGTCGACCAGTACGCCAAGGCCGGCATCCCCTTCTACTGGCGCATTGAACAGGCCGCCACCGGCGTCCCGATCGTCTACACCTACGTCCTCGACCCCGCCACCAGGACCTACCGGGACGGCGAGATGTTCACCGGCGTGATCAAGACTGCCGCGCCGTTCACCGTCACCGCCGATCTCGGCGCCCTCTGAGGGACTCCGCCTCCGTCGAATCACTCGCACACCACCGGTGGCCGAGAGGTCTCCGGCACGGCCACCGGCGTCCGTCGGACCCGGCGGCGCGTCCGGTCACCCGCGGGCGGGCGACGGGCGGGTCGTCGGGACGGCCCGGCTCCTATTCGCCGGCCCTGCCGGCCCTGTCGGCCTGGCGGCCGAGGTCCGCGAGGCGGACCAGGGCGGGCAGGGCCTCGGCGATCGACTGCTGTTCCTCGGCGGTCAGTTGGGCGATCAGCGGGAGCAGATGGCGGCCGCGGTCCTCGTGCCGGGCCTGGCAGATCTGCCGGCCGCGCTCGGTGAGGTGGACGAGGACGGCGCGGCCGTCCGTCGGATCGCGGCGGCGCTCCACGAGTCCGTCGTGTTCGAGCCGGGTGACCAGCTGGGTCAGCCCGGGCTGGCTGATCTGCTCGGCGCGGGCGAGTTCGGTGAGCCGCCTGGGGCCGCTCTGGACCAGGGTGTCCAGCACGGACAGCGTGGTGAACGGCAGTTTCTGCACCACGGGGAGCCGGATGTAGTAGCGGTTGAAGTCCTCGATCGCCCGGGTGAGGTCGCCGACGGCCAGGTCGGTGCCGTGACCGGAGCGCTGGGTAGAAGTCACCCCGTAAACATATCGCGAACTTATATAAATGCTTGATTGACTCTTTCGCCCCGCTTAGCCTGCTGTGGACAATGGTGAAGAATCCACGGACGCTCCCCGCCGACGGACCGGCCCCCGCGCCCTCCTCCCCGGTGCGGGCGGCCCCGGCGGCGCCGGGGCTGACCGGTGCCGGCCTCGCGGTGGTGCTCACCGGATACGGCCTGTCCAACATGGACGTCTTCATCGTCAACGTGGCACTGTCCGCGATCGGCGCGGACCTGCACAGCGGTCCTGCCGCGCTGGAGCTGGTGGTTTCCGGCTACGGTCTCACCTACGCGCTGGGCCTGGTCCTGGGCGGACGGCTGGGGGACGCCTTCGGGCGCAGGCGGCTGTACGCCTGGGGGCTGGCGGCGTTCACGGTCACCTCCGGCCTGTGCGGCCTCGCGCCGACGATCGGGTTCCTGGTCGCCGCCCGCATGCTGCAGGGCGCGGCGGCCGCCGTGCTGGTGCCCCAGGTGCTGGCGA
This sequence comes from Streptomyces sp. AA1529, assembly GCF_000280905.1. Lineage (GTDB taxonomy): Bacteria > Actinomycetota > Actinomycetes > Streptomycetales > Streptomycetaceae > Streptomyces. Next base: position 58,405 of record NZ_ALAP01000068.1, read on the forward strand.
CGATCCAGGCGGCCACCGAGGGCCGGGCGCGGGCCCGGGCCATCGGGCTGTACGGCGCGACGGCGGGCCTCTCCGCGGTCGCCGGGCAGGTGCTGGGCGGCCTGCTGGTCTCCCTGGACATCCCCGGGCTCGGCTGGCGGGCGATCTTCGCGATCAACGTGCCGATCGTCTCGGCGGCGCTGCCGGCCGTGCGACGGGTTCCGGCGACCGCGGCGGACCACAGGCCGGGCTTCGATCCGCTGGGCACCCTGCTGCTCGGGGCCGGCATGATCTGCCTGCTCGTCGTGGTCGTCGAGGGCCGTGAACCGGGCCGGCCGCTGTGGCTGTGGTCGCTGCTCGCGGTCGCCGCGGGCGCCGCGGTGGCGCTGGTCCGGGTCGAGCGCTCGCTGGCGGACAGGGGCGGCTCACCGCTGCTGGCACCGGCGGTGCTGTCCCTGCCGGGGCTGCGCCGGGGGCTGGCGGCGCTGGTGCCGTTCTCGGTCGGCTTCGGCAGCTTCCTGTTCTGCTACGCGCTGCTCGCCCAGGGCCGGTTCGGCCTCGGGGGGCTCGCCTCCGGCCTGGTGCTC
>NZ_ALAP01000069.1 GCF_000280905.1 Streptomyces sp. AA1529
AGGCCGTCAGCAAGCTCGGCCCCTTCTTCGCCGACAAGCTCTGACCCGGGCAGTCGTCGCTGCCCCGCACCGCTCATGCGGGGCAGCCTGACCGCAGATGAGAAAGGAAGACCGGCCATGGCCGTTTGGACCCCGGATGAGCTCGACCGCATCAACGCCGAGACCTACTTCACCGTCGGGGCGACCCTGCTCGACGGAACCACCCCCAAGACTGTCGACATCTGGTCCGTGCCCGTCGGGGACCGGATCTTCATCCGCTCCTACAACGGCACGCAGGGGAAGTGGTACGGGCCGGCCCTGAAAACCGGCCGGGGCCGGATCTCGGCCGGCGGGGTCGAAAAGCCGGTGCGCTTCGTACCCGTCGACCCCGACGACGAGGAGACCAACCAGGCCGTCGACGCCTCCTATCTGGAGAAGTATGCGGACAGCGAGTACTCGATGACGATGTCGACCGAGCCCGTACGCCGCAACACCCTCGAGGTGGTCCCCGAGGACTGACGCCCCGGATGCGTGCAGCGGTCCGTGGCGGGTGACGCCCCGGACCGCACGGCCTGTTCTGCCCGCCATCACCAGTCCGGTCTGCCGGTGCGAACGGTCACGTCATCTCCGTCGTCGCCACCGTCTACGGCAAACATCCGGGACCGGGCACCCCACCCCTGGTCCCGGACCTCTCATGACCAGGACACGGAGGCATCCCCGTCATGAACACCGAATCCCGATTCCGGCTCGTCCCGATGCGGCCGCGCGACCCCGACCAGGAGGGCCGCACCGCCTCCACCCTCGAATTGTTCTTCGACCTCGTCTTCGTCGTCGCCGTCAGCATCGCCGCAGTGTCGCTCCACCACGCCCTCACGGGTGGGCACGTCCTCGAAGGGATCCTCAACTACGGGATCGTGTTCTTCGGGATCTGGTGGGCCTGGATGAACTTCACCTGGTTCGCCACCTCCTTCGACACCGACGACTGGCTCTACCGAGTGCTCACCATCGTGCAGATGGGCGGCGTGCTCGTCCTCGCCTCCGGGATCAAACCGGCCTTCGAGGACCACAACTACTCGGTGCTGATCCTCGCCTACGTCGTCATGCGCCTGGCCCTGGTCGCCCAGTGGCTGCGCGCCTCCCGCTCCGCCGGACAGGCGCGGCGCGCCACGCTCATCTACGCCGGCGGCATCACCGCCGTCCAACTACTCTGGCTGGCCTCCCTGCTGCTGCCGGAATCGACGTTCTTCATCGCCCTCGTCGTCCTGGTGGGCGCCGAACTCGCCGTGCCGATCGTCGCCGAGCGCACCGGCTCCACCCCGTGGCACCCGCACCACATCACCGAGCGCTACGGCCTGTTCACCCTCATCCTGCTCGGTGAGAGCCTGCTCGCGTCGGCCAACGCGATCATCGAGGCTCTCCACGAGACCGACCACCTCACGCCTCTGATCGGCGTCGCCGCACTGACGCTGGTCGCCACCGCCGCCCTGTGGTGGATCTACTTCTGGCCGCCGCACCATCACGCCATCTCAAGCTTTTCCAGCTCCCTGGCCTACGGGTACGGACACTTCGTCGTCTTCGCCGCCGCCGGTGCATTCTCCGCGGGCATCGAGGTCGAAATCGATGTGCTCACCGGGCACAGCGACCTCCACCAGCCCTGGGCATCGCTCGCCTACACGATCCCTCTGGCAGTGTTCGTCCTCGGCATCTGGGCCCTGGCGATCAGGCCGCACGCCGACCGCGTCGTCAACACCATCCTGCCCCTGGCCGGCCTCCTGGTCCTGATCGACCCCCTGATCCCCGTCCCCTTCGCCCTCACAGTGGTCATCCTCGCGGGCACCGTCGCCGTCCTCGTCTGGAGACAGCCGCTCGACACCGCCAACGCCTAACCCTCCTCCCTGCCGCCCCCATCGGTCGCGGAGATCCCCCATACGACCGAGGCGGCTGTCGGAGATGAGCGATGCGACTGTGCGGCGCCCGGAGTGCCCCGCGGCGGGGCAGGCCACGACAGGATGAGCCGGGCTGCCCGCGGCATACGGCTCCAGGAGGTGGAGCATCTGTTCGTCGGTGCCGCCCAGGGTCGGCCGGCCGCGTGGTTATGCCCCCACACGAAGGCAGCGAGCAGGATCACGGCGGCCACAAGCGGAGCGAAGGCCCACGGACTGGCCCGGCATTGACGCTCGGCCTCGCTGAGGCCCTGAACGAGGCGACGACACTGCTACCCAGCAGGCGGGCACCCCTTACTGATCATTGGAGAATGAAGTTCGGAGGCGGCGAAGGCATATGAAGCTACAAGCCAGTTCGAGCAGCGCTTCCACAGCAGACGACGGTACTTGTCGAAGTCGTAGCCCCGATCGGTATACAGCCGCCGGGGGCTGCGGCGGGGACGGCCGCGCACACCCCGAATCGCTGGGATTGCGTCCAGCAGTGGCAGGAGCTGGGTGACGTCATGGCGGTTGCCACCGGTGAGCGTGACGACGAGCGGGGTGCCATGGCGGTCGACGATCAGATGGTGCTTGGAGCCGGGACGGGCACGGTCGACGGGAGAGGGGCCGACGTGATCCCCCCTTTGAGGGCCCGGACGTGAGAACTCTCGGCCGGGACATCGCACCAGGCGACACCGGTGCGCAAGACGTACATGACACCCGCGAAGGCCGCTCGGTCCGAAACCCGCAGCCGGCCCGGGTGGCGGTGACGCCGTTCGGGAGCGGGCGGCAGAGGCGGCGCCACCCGCTCCCACAGGTCATCCGGAACAAGATCAGCACGCATCCGGAACACGATGCCGACCAAGATCGTCGAGCACAAGATCCGTAGCTCAACTCATTCTGAAACGATCAGTAAGCCGTGCGGGACGGGTGGCGCGGCGCAGCGGACCACATGCGCCACGACAGCGCGGCCGAACATCAGCAGACACTCCGTCAACTCGCTTCCCTGCCACGGGACTCTGCGGGATCATCGCTCGCGGCAGTCAGGACCGGACCACCTCCGCCACCCGGAAGTGGCCCCCGCACGGGGAATGGGTGAACGCATGACCGAGATCCAGGAAAAGCCGGACAGCGGCGATCCCACCGCGGCCCGGCTCGCGGTCGCCGTCCACGTCGAGGCCGAGATCCTCCGGCTCGGCCTGCGCGCCATGCTGCCCGGCCTGGCACCCGTGGAGCAGGCCGAGGAGTTCACACACTCCGCCGCACTGGAGCGGGCCCTGGCCGGCAACAGGTTCCACGTGCTCATCCTCTCCAGCTCCACCAACGCCTCCGCCTCCCTCGGGCGCCTGCGCCACACCCATCCGGGACTGCGCACCCTGCTCCTCCTCGACCCCGCGGACGCCGCATCCGACTCGGCGCTCGCCCGGCTGCCCGCCGACGGCTATCTGCTGCGTGAGGAGCTGACCGCGGCAGCTCTGGAGCGGGCGCTGCGGCAGCTGGCGGCCGACGAGATGCCGATGCCGCTCCGGCTGGGGCGCCGGCTGCTCAGCCAGGCAGGCGAGTCGGCCCACCTGCTGCCCGCGCGCAGGGTCCGGCTGACCGCCCGCGAGTACGACGTGCTCGCCCACCTGGTGGCCGGGCTCAGCAACAAGCAGATCGCCCGCCGCCTGCGGATCTCCGAACACGGTGTCAAACGGCTGGTGAGCAGCGTGCTGCTGAAGCTGGGCGCCGCCAACCGGACGGCCGCCGTCGTCACGGCGATCAAACTCGGTCTGATCGACTGAGCGGCGGACTCCCCGTGCGTGCGGCGCGCCGCGCCGCCACGGCCCGACCGCGGCAGGGCGCCTTCCGGCCCTGCCCGGGCGGCCGTTCCGCGGTGCCCTGACCACCGGGGCTACCCGATCGGCTACCCCCGTTCGCCCGGCCCGGTCCGGGTGCCCGTCCGGGGCTGTCGGCAGGCGCGCGGCCGACCCCAGGATGAGCGAAGCGGCTCGACGGACCCCCGGTCGCGGCCGCCCATCCCCGCTCGCCGAGAGGACCGCCAGATGAGCTGGAGGCATCAGGACCCCGCCGTCCTCGCGGATGCCGCCGTCAGCAGTGTCGCCCTCACCGCCGACCCGTCCGCGCAGTCGGCCGCCCCCGGCTTCTGGGTCTGGTCCAGGGACGCGCACCGCGCGGTCGCCGACGCCGTGCTCGCCCTCCCGGACGAACGCGTCCGCGCCCGCGCCGAAGCCGTCGCCGCCGAACCCGCGGACAGCGCCGCGTGCCGCGCACTGACCGCGCTGCTGACCGACAGGCTCACCGGCGACCCCCGGCAGCCGGACACCGCACACCTGGCCGCCGTCGTCTGGGACGCCGAGACCCGCTCCCGGCTGCGGATGCAGAACGGCACCGGGCGGCCCGCCGGACTCGCCGCTCCCGGCGCCGCGGAGATCCTGCGCAGCGCGCGGCCCGCCGCCGGGCCCACCGGCGAGGTGGACGCGGCACTGGTCATCCCCTTCCGGGAGCGCGGCGAGGAAGGGGAGCGCACCCGCAACCTCGCGGCCGTACTGCACGCGCTCAACGACCAGAGCCATCCGCGCGACCGCTACCGGGTGGTCGTGGTCGAGGCGGACTCCCAGCCGCGCTGGGAGCACCTGTACGGCGCCCACTGCGACACCTACCTGTTCGCGGAGAACGCCGGCCCCTTCAACTACTCCTGGACGATCAACGCGGGTGTGGTGCACGGCGCCCGGCCCGCGGAGCTGATCTGCGTGCTCGAGGCCGACATCCTGGTCGACCGCGGCTTCGTGGCGCGGGCCGTCGAACGGTTCCGCACCCCGGGCACCCAGGCGCACTGGCCGTTCGAGGACATGCTCTACCTGGACGCCGCCTCCAGCCACCAGGCCGTCGGCGAACGCTGTCTGGAGGGCGCCGGGGCCGTGCGCCGGGACGCGCTGCGCGGCGTCTTCCTGCGCCGCACCCCGGGTGCCTGCGTCTGGCTCCGGGAGCGCCTCTTTTCCCGGATCGGCGGTTACGACGAGCGGTTCACCGCCGGATGGGGCGGCGCCGACAACGACTTCACCTGGCGGGCCGACCTGCACGGCGGCCTCGACCGGTACCGCGACGAGCACCTGGTGCACCTGCACCACGGACGCGCCACCGACTGGTTCGACGCGGAGAACGAGGGGCCCGGCGCCTACGAGACCTTCCCCTGGTGCACCTGGCCCCCGGACTCCGACATCGGCGACCTGGCGAAGTTCTCCACCCACCGGTCGCGCTGAGCGCAGCCCAGCCACCTCCACAGTCAGGGGAAACATCCATGGAACCAGTGGTCGGCATCGGCCCGGTCTCACGCTGCACCGTCGACGCGGCCCTCACCGTCGCGCGGCGCACCCGCACCCCGCTCATGCTCATCCCCAGCCGCCGCCAGGTGGACGCGGCCGAGTTCGGCGGCGGCTATCTGGGCTGGACCACCGCGGAGTTCGCCGCCCACGTCCAGGAGCGCGACCCGGACGGGCTGCTGCTCCTGTGCCGGGACCACGGCGGGCCCTGGATGCACACCGCCGAGGCCGGCATCGCCGAACCCGCCGAGGCACTGGACTCGTGTACCCGCTCCTTCACCGCCGACCTGGACGCCGGGTTCGGACTGCTGCACATCGACACCTCCGAGGGCCGTCCCGGCACCGGACCCGTCCCGGCGGCGACCGCTGCCGCGCGGCTCGTCGAGCTGTACGCGCGCTGCCACGCCGAGGCCGCGGCACGCGGGGCCGACATCGCCTACGAGATCGGATTCGAGCCGCAGGACGTGTCCACCAACGACCCGGACGAGTTCAAAGCGGCCCTCCGGCTCGTTCTGGAGGGCATCGAGGCGGCCGGTGCGCCGCGTCCCCGCTATGTCGTCGCGCAGACCGGCACCAAGGTCGCCGAACTGCGCAACGTGGGCCGCTTCCACGACCCGGCGGCCCGCGAGGAGACGCTGCGCCAGGTCTCCACCCTGGCCGCCACCTGCCACCAGGAAGGCGTCCGCCTCAAGGCGCACAACTGCGACTACCTCACCACGGAGGAGACGGCACTGCTGCTGCGGGCCGGGGTGGACGCGTTCAACGTCGCACCGGAGTACGGCGTCGCCGAGACCCGCGCCCTGCTGCGCGTGCTGGACGAGATGGCGCTGCCCCGGGCCAGGGAGGACTTCCTGCGGCTCGCCCACGACAGCGGCAAGTGGCGCAAGTGGATGCTGGATTCCAGCACCGCCACCGACATCGAGCGCGCTGTCGTGGCAGGCCACTACGTCTTCGGCAGCGACGAGGGCCGGCGGATCCGTGCCGAGGCGGCGCACGCCCTCGACTCGCGCGGCAGAGCGCCGCTGGAGACGGTGCTCCGGGAGGCGGTGGCCGAACGGATCGAGTCCGCGCTGCGCGCGGTGGAGCGGGCGGGCGGGCCGTCTGCCGCGCGGCCCGGCGGGGCCGGGCTGTGAGCGCCGCCGTGACCGACGTGTACGCGCCCGGCACGCTCCAGGAGGCCGTCGACCGGGTCCTGCGGGTTCCGGACCGGCACCGCACCTTCAGCAAGGACGCCGCCTTCGCGCAGGAGACCTGGGCCATCGGTCCCGCACTGCTCGAAGCACTGCTCGACCACGGCCTGCCGCACCGCGGCCCGGCGGAGCGGCGCCGCTTCGAGCGCACCGACCTGCACAACATCAGCACCTGGCTGAACCTGCCCTCGCCCTACTTCCGTGCCCTCGGCCGCAAGGCGCGGGCGCTGGACGAGGCGGCCCGCGCCGGGGAGCCGCACCGCCACGAACTGGAGCTGCGGGCGGACTGCGCCGAGCCGGGTCACCCGGGTGAGTGCCTGTTCGTCCCCGTGTCCGGGGTGGCCGACCGCAGCGAGCCGGGCAGTCCGCGGGAGCGCGCGACCGGTGCCTTCGCCGTGCGGGCCCGGCTGCCCTCCGACACGAGGGTGTTCGACGAGGACCGCTCCGACCTGCTCTCCCTGGTCGCCGACTGGGAGCTGTACGTCCTGCCGGACGGGGTCATCGAGGACGAGGGCTTCGCCCGGGAGACCCGGCTGGCCAACTGCCTGATCCCCACCCGGCTGCTGCTGCGGGAGGCCGAGCGGCGCGGCATCCGGGCCCGGCACGGTGCCGGGCTGCTCGTCGCGCCGCCCTTCGGCACGCTGCACCACTGGGTGGAGTTCGCGCTGGACGGCACCTGGGTCCCGGCCGACCCCGTGCTGCTGACGGCGTTCTCGCGCTGGGGGATGACCGATCGCGCGCACTGGCCCTACAACCGCTCGGTGGCCGGCATCGTCTGGCACCTGCTGACCTGGCCTCCCGAGGTGTTCTTCCCCGTCGTGCGGGACCGCGGCCGGCAGGCGCCGCTGCACGTCTCCGCACGCTGACCCGCCCTCCCCGCCCGTACCCGCGCCCGCGTCGGCCGACCGTCCGGCGCGTCTCCCTCCCGGAAGGACCGCACATGGCCAGCCCCGCCACCGGAGCCCCCTTCACCTCCATCAGCGAGCCCGAGGACGACAGCGGGGCGCACGAGGCCCGTCCGTCCCGCGAGGTCGCCTCCGGCGTACGGGTCATCGAGTTCGCCGACACCAAGAAGGTCGTCAAGCTGTGGGGCCAGGAGCGCTGGCTGCACGAGGAGGAGCCGGACGGCCCCTACGGGTTCAAGTTCATCCGCATCAAGGCGGGCCACCGCACCTCGCTCCAGTACCACGAGCACAAGCGGGAGAGCTACTTCATCCTGGAGGGCGAGGCGGTGATGCACTACCGCGCGACGCGGGACGGCGAGAACCTGCGGCTGCCCATGCCCGCCGGAACCCTGGCGCACGTCGACCCCGGCGCGGTGCACCGGGTCGAGGGCGTCACCGACATCGTGCTGGTGGAGGTCTCCACCTACGACGACGGTTCGGACAACGTCCGGCTGGAGGACGACTACGGACGCGGCGACGGCCGCCTCGCCGACGAGCACGGCGGGCACACCGAGCACGGCGGGCGCTGATGGGCGGCCCCACCGGCCCCGGTGCCGCAACCGTCCCCAAGTACCGCTACCCCGCGCAGTTCGAGGGCGGAGAGGAGGAGCTGCTGGCCCGGATCGGGGAACTGCTGCTGCGCGGCGGCTACGTCCTGGGCGAGGAGGTGGCCGAGTTCGAGCAACGGCTGGCCGGCTACCTGGGCAGCGCGCACACCGTGGGGGTCAACTCCGGTACCGACGCGCTGATCCTCGCCCTCGACGCGCTCGGCGTCGGCCCGGGGGACGAGGTGGTCACCGTCGCCAACTCCTTCCACGCCACCGCGCAGGCCATCGCCCGGCGGGGCGCCACCCCCGTGTACGTGGACTGCCGCGACGACGACTTCCTGATGGACCTCGACCGGCTCCCCGCAGCGTTCACGGAGCGCACCCGCGCCGTCGTCCTCGTCCACATGTTCGGCAAGGCGGCGGATGTGCCGCGCGCCCGGCGGCTCGCCCGCGACGCCGGCGTCCTGCTGCTGGAGGACTGCGCCCAGGCCATCGGTGCCCGCAGCCACGGAGTGCGGGTCGGCACCGCCTCGGCGGCCGGCTGCTGGAGCTTCGCGCCCTCCAAGAACCTGGCCGCGGCCGGCGACGCCGGGGCGGTCAGTGTCCAGGACGACGAGCTGGCCGAACGCCTCCGGCTGCTGCGGCACTTCGGGCAGCCGCAGCAGAACCGGCACGAGATCCTCGGCTACAACTCGCGCCTGGACACTCTGCAGGCCCTCGTCCTGCTGCACAAGCTCGACCGGCTCGACACCTGGAACGCCCGCCGCGCCGAGGTCGCCGCCACCTACCGGCGCCGACTGGCCGGCCTCCCGCTGCGATTCCAGGAACCCGGCGAGGACGGCGAGCACGTCTACCACCTCTTCCAGGTCCGCACCCGGACCGAGCACGAACGCGACGGCCTGCTCGCACACGTGACGGCCGCAGGCGTGGACGCGGTCGTCCGCTATCCCACACCCCTGCCGCACCAGCCGGCCCTCGCCGGGCCCGCGGCGCGGCGCCACCCCTGCCCGGTCGCTGAGGAACTCGCCCGCCAGACCCTCTGCCTGCCCGTCCGGCCCGACCTGGACGCCCGGGAGATCGGCCAGGTGTGCGACGCGGTCACCGGCTACTACACGGGCCGCGCGAGCAGCGGATCAGCCGGGTGAGCGGGACGCCCCGATGAGGGAGGTGCCGAACTGATGGAGACCCGCGTCCGCACGGCCGCCGACGACCGCGAGTTCGAGGGCTACCTGGACCACACCCGGCACGCCTTCGGCAAGGTCCCCTACGACCACGCCACGCTGCGCGCGCACGGCGTCAGTGCCGTGGCCGTCCGCGGGACCCAGGTGCTGGGCGGCGGCCTCTTCCTCCCCTTCGACCAGTACTTCGGCGGCCGTCCGGTGCCCTCCGGGGGAGTGGCGTGGCTGGCCGTCGCCCCCTGGGAACGCGGTGCCGGGCTCGCCCGCCGGCTCACCGAGGAGGGGACCGACCGCCTGCGCGGGGCGCACGGTGCCGTGCTGGCCTGCGCCTGGACCCCGGCACCCGGTCTCTACCGCCGCTGGGGCTGGGAGGCGGCCGCCGTCGCCTCCAGCCAGGTGCTCCACCCCGCCGAACTGCCCGCCCCGCGGTCCCGCTTCGAGACCGTCCAGCCCGACGAGGCGGCCTGCACCCGGCTGCGGAACGCCCTGGCGCCGGGCTGGAACGGGACACTGCGACGGCCCGCCTGGTGGCACGGCTGGAAGCAGCGGACCGCCCCCGGTGCGCTGACCCTCGGCGTGGTCCGGCGCACGGGCGACGGGGCCGGCAGGGCCGGCGGGGCCGGCGGGGCCGGCGGGGCCGGCGGGGAGCTGGCCGGATACGCGACCGTCACCGTCGAACCGCACCGGCCCTGGGGCGTCGCCGCGGTCGTCCACGACCTGTGGCACGCCGAACTCGACGCGCTGGCCGCGCTGCTGGCCGCCGTCGGCGCCCGCTCGCCGCAGGTCCGCGAGATCCGCCTCCGCCGCTCCGTACTGCCGCGCCCCAGCCCGCTGCCGTGGCTGCTCGACCGCTACGCGGTACGCGAGGACGGCTGGTACCCGTGGATGCTGCGGCTGCTCGACGTGCCCGCCGCCCTGCGGGCCCGCGGCTGGGAGCCCCGGGCACGCGGCGCCGTCGGCCTGGAGGTCGTCCAGCCCGAGGGCGGGACGCAGCCGTACGCACTCACCTTCGAGGAGGGACGGATGCGGGTGCGGCGCGGCAGCGGCCCCACGGCCCGTACCGTGCGGCTGCCCTCGGCCACGCTGGCGGCCTGGTACGCGGGCGGACTGCCGCTGCGGCACGCGGCCCGACTGGGCACGGCCGCGGGCGACGTGCGCGACCTCGACCTGCTCGACGCGCTGGTCGCCGGCCCCGCGCCCTGGCTGCCCGAGAGCTTCTGAGATGACAGCACCCCCGCCCCAGGACCGAGGACGCGTGATGCCGGAGCCCACCACGCTGCTCGTGATCGCCAAGGAGCCGCTGCCGGGCCGCGTCAAGACCCGCCTCGCGCCGGCCTTCACCCCGCACGGCGCGGCAGCTCTCGCCGCCGCCGCGCTCACCGACACCCTGCGGGCCGTACTCGCCGCCCCGGCGCGCCGCCGCATCCTGGTCCTGGACGGCAGCCCGGGCCGCTGGCTGCCGGGGCCCGAGGAGGGCGGCGACCGCATCGAGGTCGTACCGCAGGGCGGCGGCGGGCTGGACGAGCGGCTGGCCGCGGCCTTCGCCCGGTGCGACGGTCCGGCGCTGCTCGTCGGCATGGACACCCCGCAACTCACCCCCCGGCTGCTGGCACCCGCCACCCGCGCGGACGCCTGGCAGCAGTGCGACGCCTGGTTCGGCCCCGCCGCCGACGGCGGCTTCTGGGCGCTCGGCCTGGCCGACCCCGACCCCGCGCTGCTGCGCGGCGTGCCCATGTCCACCGCCGCCACCGGTGCGGTGCAGCGTGCCCGGCTGCTCGCCGCCGGACTGCGCGTCCACGACCTGCCGCAGCTGCGGGACGTGGACGAGCCGGGCGACGCGGCCGCAGTGGCCGCGCAGGCCCCGGCCGGCCTGTTCGCGGCCGAACACGCCCGGCTGCTGCGGCTGCCGGGGCCTCCGCATGCCGGACCCGCGGACCGTGACCGCGGCCCGGGGGCGGCGCGCAGGTGAGCGGACGCACGCCGGCCCACACCGGCTCCTGGACCGAGGACCCCTACACCGAGGCGCTGCTGCTGGGCCGCGGCCCGCTGTATCTGCGCGGCCCGGACGGCTGGTCGCTCACCCTGGAGGTGGAGCGCTGGTGCGCGGTCGCCGACGCGGCCGACCTGACCGTCCTGGACCGCTGCCGGGGCACGGTGCTCGACATCGGCTGCGGGCCGGGCCGCATGGTGGCCGCCCTGCGCGAGTACGGGCACGCGCCGCTCGGTATCGACCTGAACGCCGCGGCGGTCGAGTGCACCCGGCAGCGCGGCGGACGGGCCCTGCGGCGTTCGGTCTTCGACCCGCTGCCCGCATCCGGCGGCTGGGACACCGCGCTGCTGATCGACGGCAACGTCGGTATCGGCGGCGACCCCCTGCTGCTCCTGCGCCGCATCGGCCAGTTGGTGCGCCCCGGCGGGCTGCTGCTGGTGGAGGTGGCCGGGGAGGACGTGGACGAGCGGCGCCGGGTGCGGATGGAGAACGCCCGCGGCGGTGCCGGAACCCCCTTCCCCTGGGCCCGCCTGGGCACCGCGGCCCTGCACCGGACGGCCCGCGCCGCCGGGTGGACGCCGGAGGACACCTGGTCCAAGGACACCCGCGAGTTCACCGCGCTGCGCCGCGACCGCGCGCAGCGCCCGGCAGCCGGGTAGCAACCGGGGGACCCGTCACCCCACCGCACCAGGAGGCTCGGAGAACATGCGCTTCGGAGTCAACTACACGCCCAGCCGCGGATGGTTCCACCACTGGCTGGACTTCGACCTCGACGAGGTCCGCGCCGACCTCGACCCGGTGGCCGCGCTCGGACTCGACCACATCCGGGTCTTCCCGCTCTGGCCGCTCTTCCAGCCCAACCGGGCGCTGATCCGCCCCCGCGCCGTCGGACAACTCGTCGCGCTGGCGGACGCGGCGCGGGAGCGCGGGCTGGATGTGGCGGTGGACGGGCTGCAGGGACACCTGTCCAGCTTCGACTTCCTGCCGTCCTGGACGACGACCTGGCACCGCCGCAACCTGTTCACCGACCCGTCGGCCGTGCAGGCCCAGGCGGCCTATCTGCGCACACTGGCCGAAGCGCTCAGCGACCGGCCGAACTTCCTCGGCATGACCCTGGGCAACGAGGTCAACCAGTTCGCCGACGCCCCGCACCCCGAACCGCACCGGGCGACGGCGGCGCAGGTGGCGGACTGGCTGCGGCGGCTGCTGGCCGCGTGCGAGGAGGGCGCGCCGGGCCGCACCCACCTGCACGCGGGCGACGACGCCACCTGGTATCTGCCCGGGCACCCCTTCACGCCCGGCCACGCCGCCGGACTGGGGGCCATGACGGCAGTGCACTCCTGGGTGTTCGACGGCACCGCGCAGCGCCACGGCCCGGCGGGCCCGGCCACCGAGCAGCACGCCGCGTACCTGGTCGAGCTGTCCAAGGCGTGGGCGGCGGACCCGGAGCGGCCCGTGTGGCTGCAGGAGGTGGGTGCGCCCGCGCCGCACGTACCGGCCTCCCGGGCGGCGGCCTTCACCGCGGCGACCGCCCGCGCCGCACTCGACTGCACCCACCTGTGGGGACTCACCTGGTGGTGCTCGCACGACGTGGACCGCTCGCTGGCCGACTTCCCGGAGCTGGAGTACGACCTGGGTCTGTTCACCGCGGACCGCGCCCCCAAGCCCGCCGCGCACGCCCTGGCCCGCGCCGCGGCCGAGTACCGGGCGGCCCCGCACCGTCCGCTGCCGCGTACGACGGCGCTGGTGCTGGACCCGGACGCCGAGGGGCCGGGGCCGCGCCGTACGGTCTGCGCGCCCGGTGGCCGCTTCTTCGAGGCGTGGGCCGTGCTGGCCGCCGAGGGGGTGCGGCCCGCCGTCGTCCTGGCCCGCGACGCGGAGGACCCCGCCCGCCTGGCGGCGCGCGGCATCACCGAGACCCGGCACCCTGCTGAGGTGCCCGTTCCGCGCCGTGCCATGATCCAGGGGTGACCGGAAGCGGCGGACCAGCGGTGCCGCCCGCACCGAGCCCCGCTCGAAAGGACGCCCGTTGAAGGGGAACTGGCCCGGTGGCACGATGCGTGCCGCCCGCATCACCGGCATCGGACGGACCGATCTGGCCACCGTTGCGGTGCCCGCGCCCGAACCGGGCACCGTACTGGTGCGGACGCGGCACGCGGGGATCTGCGGCACGGATCTGGAGATCCTGCACGGCACCTCGGCGTTCCTCCAGGACGGCCGGCTCACCTTCCCGCACGTCTTCGGCCACGAATGGCACGGCGAGGTGGCCGCCTACGCCGGGGAACCGCCCGCGGACGCCCCCGCGGTCGGCTCGTCGGTGGTGGGGCGCACGATGGTGCCGTGCGGCCGCTGTGCCCGCTGCCACGCCGGACGTGCCCAGATGTGCACCGCGCTGCGGGAGACGGGGCTCTACGGACTGCAGGGCGGCGCCGCGGAATACGTACGGGTGCCCGTGCACGCGCTCACCCCGCTGCCGTCCGGGCTGCCGGACGCGGCGGGTGCGCTGATCGAGCCCGCGGTCTCGGTGGTGGAGGCGTTCGAGCGGGCGCGGCTGCGCTTCGACGACCGGGTGGCCGTGCTCGGCACCGGCACCATGGGGCTGCTGGCGGTGCAGTTCGCGCACCGCCAGGCCGCCCGGGTGGACGCGGTCGGCATCGACCGGGCGGGCCTGGACCTGGCCCTGCGCTGCGGAGCCGACGCGGCCCACCACGCCGACGAGGCGCCGCAGGGGGAGTACTCCCTGGTCGTGGAGGCGTCGGGGGCCGCGGCCGCCTTCACGGGCGCGCTGCGGATGGCGGAGCGGGGCGGACGGGTCGCGCTGGTGGGGGTGGCCAGGGAACCGGTCTCCTTCGTCCCCGGTGAACTGTCCCTGCAGGGCGTGGACGTGCTCGGCATCCAGCACGGCATCGCGCACTACGACCGCACGGTGGAACTCTTCGAGCGGGGCGTGCTGGATGCCGAGCCGCTGGTCGCCGAGGTCCTGCCCGCGGTGTCCGGGGAGTCGGTGAGCGCGGCCTTCGCCCTTCTGGAACAGGGCAGAAGCGGGCCGCCGAAGGTCCTGCTGGCCTTCGACGGCCCGCGGCCGCGGGGCGGGTCAGCGCGCTGAGCGGGAGGCTCCCGCGAACAGCCGGGCCAGGGCCCGGAAGGGGAGCGTGACGACAGTGGCGATGGCACCGCCGATCGCCCGCAGTACATCGGCCAGGGCGCGGAACATGGTTGCCTCCACAGGAGCGGTGCTGTCTCGGTCGCGGCACGGGTGGCCGCCGCGCCGAAAAGCAAACCCCGCTCATCGCAGCGGCGCCGGACGGCCTCCTTCCTGCATCGGGAGGGCGCCCCGCTCGAAGTCGAGCAGGTGCCGCTTGCGTTCGATGCCACCGCCGTACCCGGTCAGGCTCCCGGTGGAGCCGACCACCCGGTGGCAGGGGACGACGATGCTGAGCGGATTGCGTCCGTTGGCCAGCCCGACGGCGCGGGCGGCACCCGGCCTGCCGATCCGCTCGGCGAGCTGCCCGTAGGAGAGCGTCCGGCCGTAGGGGATGTCGCAGAGCGCGTCCCAGACGGTGTGCTGGAACCCGGTTCCCTCGGCGGCGTGGGGCAGGGCGAATTCGGTGCGTTCCCCCGCGAAGTACTCCTCCAGCTGCTCCACCGCCCCGCCGAAGGCGCTCGGGTCGCTCGTGCCGAACGTCTCCTGCGCGGGACGGTGCCGCTGCTTGTCCATGTAGACGGCGGACAGGGTGCCGTCGGTGGCGACCAGGGTCAGCGGACCGACGGGGCTGTCGATGACGGTGTGCGTGCGGTGCATGGCGCGTCCCTTCTGCGTTCCCCTCCAGTCTCGCCGCTCGCACACCGGGGGACCGGCGGAAAAGCGACATCACGCTGGCCGCCGCGGGGTCAGTCCGCCCAGCGGGCCCGCGCCGCCGCCACCCGCTCGCGGTACTCCGCATAGCCCTGCTCGTACCGGGCCCGGTCGGCCTCGTCCGGCTCCACCAGCCGGTACCCGGCGTGCCACTGCTCCTCGTCGACGGGGTCGCCGAGCGCGGCGCGGGCCACCAGGGCGGCGCCCTTGGCCCCGACCTCCGGCTCGGCGGGCACCCGGACCGGGCGGCCGAGGATCCCGGCGAAGATCCGCATCCAGCCGGGGGAGCGGGTGCCGCCACCGCAGGCGGCCGGGGTCCTGGACAGGCCGGCGGTCTCCAGGCAGTGCCGTGCCGCGTAGCCGACCGCCTCGCACATGGCCCGCACCAGATCGGCCCGGCCGTGCGCCAGGGACATGCCCTCGAACGAGGCCCGCGCGGCGGGCGCGACGAACGGCGCCCGCTCGCCCGCCTCGGACAGGAACGGCAGCGCCACCACTCCGCGGGCTCCGGCGGGGCTGATGTCCAGCAGGGTCTCCAGATCGCCGGTGGACGCGCCGACCATGCCCAGGGCCCAGTCGATCCCGGCCGTGCCGACCATCGCCGGCAGCGCCCGCAGCCAGCGGTCCGGCCGGGGGGTGCACAGCCACATCCCGGCCGGTTCCGCGTCCGGGTCCCGCTCCACGCGGTCGGTGAGCACCTGGCAGGCCAGTGTCGTGCCCACCGTCAGCAGACCGTCGCCCACCTCCCGCACCCCGCTGCCGAGGGCGCAGGCGGGCAGGTCGTAGGGGCCGGAGGTGACCGGCAGCCCGGCGGGCAGGCCCAGCAGCCTTGCTCCCTCGCCGTCGAGGGCCAGTACGGTGTGCGGCGCGGCGGGTGCGGGCAGCAGCGCGGCCGCTTCCCCGACGCCGCAGGCGGCCAGCGCCGGGGGCAGGTAGGAACGGGTGGCCGGGTCGAGGAAGGGCAGCGTGGCGTCGGAGGCGTCCACCCCGACGGTGCCGGTCAGCCGCTGGGCCACCGCGTCGACGCAGTAGCCGGCGACCGCCGCGCGCTCCAGTGTCCCGGGCTCGTGTTCGCGCAGCCAGGCCAGCAGGGGGGCGTGACAGCCGGGGAACAGGCCGGACCCGGTGTGCCGGAAGACTTCGGCCACGGTGCCGTCCCGCTGCCAGCGGTCGACCAGCGGCGCCGCCCGGCCGTCCATCCAGGAGATCATCCGCCGCACGGCCCGCCCCTGTGCGTCCCGCAGCCACAGCCCGTCGCCCTGCCCGGTCAGGGCGAGGGCCGCAGGCGGTCCCGGCAGCGCGCCGGCCACTTCCGCGACGACCTCGGCGACGCCGCTCAGCACCTCTTCCAGGTCCTGCTCGACGCGGCCGCCGGGGCTCCGCAGCAGAGTGGAGGGGCGGGCGGCGGCGTGCAGGCGGGTGCCGTCGCGGCCGAAGGCGACGGCTTTGGTGACGGAGGTGCCGATGTCGACACCGATGATCGCCCCAGCGGATTCGGTCATGGCCGTTCGCCCTTCCGGTTGCGGCAGCTCGCACTGCCCTCACAGCAAAGTTGTTATATTTATAGCGCTCCACGTGAAGAAGCCCAACAGGCCGAGGGTGCGCGCCGCACCGCACCCGCCCGTCACCCCGAAGTCCCTGGAGGACGTATGACCCGGCTCCTGCTCGTCCGGCACGGCCAGACCGTCTGGCACGCCGAGAACCGGTACGCCGGGATCTCCGACATCGCCCTGACCGACGCCGGACGGCAGCAGGCCGAGGAGCTGGCCGGATGGGTCCTCGCCAGGTCCCGGCGGGAGCCGATCGGCGCGGTGGTCAGCTCGCCGCTGGAGCGGGCCCGGCGGACGGCGCAGCCCGCCGCGCGGGCCCTCGGGGTGCGGCCCGCCGTGCACGAGGGGCTGCGCGAGAGCGACTTCGGCTGGGGCGAGGGCCGCACCCTCGCGGAGCTGGCGGCCGACGACCCCGAGCGGGTGCACGCCTTCCAGCGGGACGCGGAGAGCGGGGCCTTCCCCGGTTCCGAGCCCCCCGCGGCCGTCGCGTCCCGGGTGTCCGCGGCGCTGCGCGAGGTGGCGGTCGCGCACGACGGAAGCGCGGTGCTGGTCGTCGCGCACAACACCGCCTTCCGGATCGCCCTGTGCGCGCTGCTGGGCATCCCGCTCGGGCGCTACCGGCAGGTGCTGCCGAGGCTGGAGAACGCGGCCGTCACCGAGATCGACGTGGACGGCGGGCGGACGGCGCTGCGCGCGCTGAACGTCCCCACCGGTACGGGTCCGGCGGGGGAGCGGCCGTGAGCGGACCCGGTCCCTCCGGCGGCTCCGCGCGCACGCAGCAGCGCCGCAGGCAGCGCATCGCCGAACACGTCGTCCGCCGCGGGACGGTGCCCGTCGGCGAGCTGGCCGAGGCCATGGGCGTCAGTGTGATGACGGTGCACCGCGACCTGGAGGCGCTGGCCGCGCGCGGCGTGCTGCGGCGCTTCCGCGGCGGCGTCTCCGCGCTGCCCACCAGCGTCTTCGAGAGCAACCTCGACTACCGGCTCGGTGTGCAGTTGGCGGAGAAGGAGGCCGTGGCGCGGGCCGCGGCCGAACTGGTCGAGCCGGGCATGTCGGTGATGCTGGACGACTCCACCTCGGTGCTGGCGCTGGCCGCGCTGGTGCGCGAGCGGACCCCGCTGACCGTGCTGACCAACGCCCGTCGCGTGCTGGAGGTGTTCGCGGGGTGCGAGGAGGTGCGGCTGGTCGCGCTGGGCGGCGAGTACTCGCGCACGCACGATTCGTTCCTGGGGGTCCCCTGCGTGGAGGCGATCGAGGCGATGTCGGTCGACCTGGTGCTGGTCAGCACGTCGGCGATGAACGCGCGCATGACCTTCCACCAGGAGCAGGACGTGGTGCTGGTCAAGCGCGCCATGCTCGCCTCCGGGGCGCGCACGGCGCTGCTGATGGACCGCTCCAAGGTCGCCCGCACGGCGCTGCACCGGCTGTGTCCGGTCGCCGACTTCGACCACGTCGTGGTGGACGACGGGGTGGCCGGCGGCCTGCTGGCCGAGCTGCGGGAGCACACCGACGTACGCATCGCCGAGGTGAGTGGCTGAGCCGCGAAATCACACGCTGAGTGTGAAATTAACATCGAGACTGAAAGGGATGCCATGCACAGCCCAGCCGCGCCCGGAGTCACCCCCCGCCCGCCGGCCGACCCGGTCGTCGCCGGGATCGACGTCGCCACCGCAGCCGTCCGGGTCGTCTGCGTGAACGCGCGTGGCGCGGTGCTCGCCGAGGGCGGCGCACCGCTGCCGCGACCGGTCCGGGACGGGAGCGGACGCAGCGAGCAGGACGCCACCCGCTGGTGGCCCGCCGCGGCCGCGGCGCTGCGCCGGGCCACCGCCGCACTGCCCGCCCGCGGTGCCGAGGTGCGCGCCGTCGCCGTCTCCGCCACCTCCGGAACCCTCGTGCTGGCGGACGCGGCGGGCCGGCCGCTGGGCCCGGCCCTGATGTACGACGACCGCCGGGCCGCGGATCTCAACAGCGCGGCGCAGCGCGGCGGCGCCGCGCGCTGGCGGGCCCTCGGGCTCACGGTGGGACCCACCGCGGCGCTGGGCCGTGTCGCCTGGTACGCGCGGCACGCGGCCGGCTTCCCGGGCGCCGCGCGGGTGGTCCACACCCCCGAGCTGCTCGGCCATCGCCTCACCGGGCAGCCGGTCGCCGCCGACTGGAGCCACGCGCTCAAGACCGGATACGACCCGCGCGCGGCCGAATGGCCGACGGAGGTCCTGGACGCGCTCGGCATCCCGGCGGGCTGGCTCCCCCCGGTCCGGCCGCCGGGCACCCGGGCCGGCACCGTCTGCGCCGAGGCCGCCGCGCAGACCGGGCTGCCCGCGGGCTGCGAGGTACGGCTCGGGATGACCGACGGCTGCGCGGGGCAGCTCGCCACCGGCGCCGTGGCCCCCGGTCAGTTCGTCGGCGTCCTGGGCACCACCTACGTCCTCAAGGGGGTCACCCGCGAGCTGGTCACCGATCCGGCCGGCGCCTTCTACAGCCATCGGCACCCGGACGGCTGGTGGCTGCCCGGCGGCGCCGCCAACACCGGGGGCGAGGCGCTGGCCCACCGCGTCGCCGCACACCTTCCGGGACTCGACGAGGCGGCCGCCGCACGCGGCCCCGCCTCCTGCGTCAGCTATCCGCTGCGCCGCGAGGGCGAGCGCTTCCCGTTCGTGGCGGGTGCCGCGCGGGGCTTCCTGCTGGGCACCCCCGCCGACGACGCCGACCGGCACCGTGCGGACCTGGAGGGGGTGGCCTTCCTCGAACGGCTCGCCCTGGAGCGGGTCAGGGCCCTGGGGGTGCCGGTCACGGCTCCGCTGTACGCGGCCGGCGGGGGCAGCCGCAGCCCGCTGTGGAACCGGATCCGCGCCACTGTGCTGGACCTGCCGCTCCAGGTGGCCGACCGCGCGGAGACCGCTTCCGGGGCCGCGCTGCTGGCCGCCGCAGGCACCCTGCACCCCTCGCTGGAGCAGGCGGCCGCGGCGATGACGGGTGAGGGGCGCCTGGTCGAGCCGGTCCCGGAGGAGAAGGCCGCCCTGGACGACTCCTACGCGCGCTTCACCGAGGAGCTGACGGCACGGGGCTGGCGGTAGCCCCGGCCGTCGGGGGCGGGGGCGCGAAGACCGTGCGGACCGGTCGGGCCCGCCCCCGGAGTCAGAACGGGTGCCAGCGGACCGCGGGGTCGGACGCGCGCAGCGAGGCCACCCTGCGCCGGAACTCGCTCAGGGCCGCGGGGTTGCCGGGGGCGTGCTGGGAGACCCATGCGCAGCTCGCGGTCTCCCGTGCCCCGCGGAGCACCGCACACCCCTCCCATTCGCGCACGTCCCAGCCGTAGCCGGCACAGAACGACTCGTACTCCGCGGCCGGCAGCCCGTACCGGTCGCGGCTGAGCGCCATCACGACCAGATCGTGCTCGCGCAGATCGGAGGAGAACGTCTCCAGGTCCACCAGCAGCGGCCCCTGCGGGGTGATGTGGACGTTGCGCGGCAGGGCGTCCCCGTGCAGCGGGCCGGGCGGCAGGTGGGGGACGAGTCCGGGCAGTGCGGCGAGGATGTCGTCCCGGCGCGCCCGCAGGAACGCCGCGTCCTCGCGCGGCACCGCGTCCCCGGCCAGCCGAAGCCAGCGCTCGATGCCGTCGAGCAGTTCCCGGGGCGGCAGCGCGAACGGGGGCTCGGGCAGCGCGTGCACGAGCCGCAGCAGCCCGGCCAGGTCCGCGGGCCCGGCCGGGCGCACCGCGGCGGGCAGCCGCTGCCAGAAGGTGACCGGATGCCCGCCGACCAGGCGGGCCTCCGGCTCCGCCGCGCGGACGGCGGGCACCCCCTCGCTCTCCAGCCAGGTGGCGACCCGCAGTTCGTGCTCCGCGCGGGCGAGCAGCTGTGCGTCCCGGCCGACCCGTACGACGGTCCCGTCCAGTGCGAAGACGGCGTTCTCGCCGAGGGACAGCAGTTCCGCCGTGCCGCCGGCGCTGTTCGTCGCGGCGGCCAGCACCTCCCGCGCCAGGGCCTCGGTGAATGCCACGCTGGTCGCCATCGCCTGTGCTCCCTGCTCTCGTCGGTCCTCCCCTCCAGGCTGTCAGGGTGCCCGGCGGGGCTGTCGCGCAGCCCCGCGCCGAATGCGGCGTATCTCTCACCATGTGGCTGCAACCACCGGCCCTCCGGAGCGGTCTGGCTGTATGACAAGCACGGTGAAAACGGGCAGTTGGGAGCAGAAGTGCACAGCAAGCGGGGTGGCAGGCCGGCGACCGTGGCGACAGCCGCCGCGGTGGGAACCGTGGCCGTCGGGCTGTTGACGGCCTTCGTCGGGACGGATGCGGGGGCGTCCGCCGCGAGCCGGCATCCGGGCTGGGAGCAGAGCGTGCGCGCCGCTCGGGCGGGCCAGGACGCCGCCGCACCGGCGCAGAAGCGGTCCGGTGCCGGGCGGGCGAAGCCCAAGGCGCCCCCGCGCAAGGTCAGCCGGACGATCAGCCACCACACGGCGGCCGGCGGGCGGGCGGTCTCGCTCACCCTGGACGACGGCCCGCACCCGGAGTGGACGCCCAGGACGCTGGATCTGCTGCGGCAGTACCACGTCAAGGCGACCTTCTGTCTGATAGGCCCGAACGCGGAGCGCCACCCCGGTCTCGTCAAGCGGATCGTCGCGGAGGGGCACCGGTTGTGCGACCACTCCGTCGACCATGACACGGGGATGGACCACAAGTCCGCCGACTACCAGAAGCGGCAGATACTCGACGCGAAACGCATGATCGACAAGGCCTCGGGGGGCGCGCCCGTCCACTACTACCGGGCGCCGGGCGGTGCCTTCACGCCCACCAGCCGGCGGGTGGCGGCCGAGCACGGGATGCGGCCGCTGGGCTGGATCGTCGATCCGGGGGACTGGCAGCTCCCGGGGACCGACGCGATAGTGCGGCACGCCAAGGAACAGGTGGAGGACGGTGCGGTGCTCCTCTTCCACGACGGGGGCGGCGACCGGTCCGAGACCTACCAGGCGCTGCGCCGGCTGCTGCCCTGGCTCAAGAGCCAGGGCTACGGCTTCAGCTTCCCGAAGTCTTGACCGTCCTCTGTCAGCCGCTAAAGTCTAGACCAATTCCCATTGTGTGCACTCCCCCCACCGAAGGAGCTGAGATGCACCGAACATCGCGTACCAGAAGGAAGTTAGCGGCCCTGGCGGGTGCCGGTCTCGCCCCCGTCCTGGCTCTCGGCCTCACCGCGACCCCGGCCTCCGCGCACGGCTGGATCACCAACCCGGCCAGCAGGCAGGCCCAGTGTGCCGACGGCACCGTCTCCTGCGGCTCGATCAAGTGGGAGCCGCAGAGCGTCGAGGGCCCCAAGGGGCTCAAGGACTGCGCGGGCGGCAACGAACGCTTCGCCGACCTGCGCGACGACAGCAAGGGCTGGAAGGTCACCGACGTCGGCAGCTCGGCCACCTTCAACTGGAAGCTGACCGCCCGGCACCGCACGACCACCTGGCAGTACTTCATCGGCAACACCAAGATCGCCGAGTTCGACGACGGGGGAGCGCAGCCTCCGCAGTACGTCTCCCACCACGTCGGATTCCAGGGCTTCACCGGTAAGCAGAAGGTGCTCGCGGTCTGGAACGTCGCGGACACGGCGAACGCCTTCTACGCCTGCGTCGACGTCAACATCGGCGGCTGACGCCTCTGTCCCCTCCCGGCCGGGCGGCTCCCCACCACCTCCGGCCGGGAGGTGTCCGCCTCCGCTGCTCACGGGCCTGCCTCGGCCGGGCGGCGGCAACCGGTGAGCCCCCTTCACCGCTCCCGCTCGGCGGCGACGGCTCCGCTGGACAGCAGCGTCGCGGCGGCGAGGGTGCCCCAGAGGGCTGCCGGACCGTGGGGCGCGAGCGCGGTCAGGGCGGCGGGGGAGACGGCGAGGCCGAAACCGGTGGAGAGCTGGAAGCGGGCGAGAGCGCGCCCCAGGACATGCGCCGGGGCGAGCGCGGTGACGAGTGCCGTGGCGCTGCCCGCGTAGCCGATCTCGCCGAGGGTGCAGACCACGGACACCGCCGCGACGGCCGGGGCGCCCCAGCCGGGTCCCGGCGAGGTGGCCACCAGGAAGCCGAGATAGGACACGGTGAGCACCACGCCGGCCAGGGCCAGCACGGATCTGCGGGAGAAGCGGGACATCAGGACGGTGACCGGAACCTGCAGGGTGACCACCAGCACGGTGTTGGCCACGAAGATGGCGCCCGACCACACCGGGGACGCGTGCATCTGCGTCACCAGGACAAGAGGGAGCGCGACCTCGGGGACGTTGAGGCAGAAGACATAGATCACGTTGGCGGCCAGGAGTGCGCGCATCCGGGGTGCGGGCTCGTCGTCCCCGGCCCCGGCCCCGGCCGCGGCGGCTGCCGGATGAGCGTGCACGTGGACCGACCACGCCAGGGCCGCCGCCACGAGGTAGGCGAGCCCGGTGACGGCTGCCAGCGCCTGCAACGCGGTGGTGCCGCCCGCCAGGCAGGCGGTGGCGAGGAGGGCACCGGTGCCCAGGCCGGCGTTGCGCAGGGCGCGGCCGCCGGCGAGGGCGGCGTCGCGCTCCCGGCCGTCGGCGACCGTGGCCACGAGGGCCGCGTGGGCGGCCGGCCATGCCTGGTTGCCGATGCCGAGGAAGAGCGCCGCCGCCGCGAACGCCCAGACGTGCCCCGCCGGGGCGGCCAGCAGCACCGTCACACCCAGCACCCGCACCAGCATCGACGCCGCCACGACCGTGCTGCGTGCGCCCCGGTCCAGCCATCGGCCGACCGCGGGCATGCACGCCAGACCCACGACGGCACCGAGCGTCATGGCGATGCCGGTGGCCGGCGCGGAGAGCCTCAGCACGGACACCCCGTAGAGCAGCAGAAGGGGCCGGAGCAGGCCGGTGCCGAGCGCGTCCACGACCAGGGCGACGGCATAGCCGGGGCCTCCGGAGGCGCGGACGAGGGCGTGTGGCCGGATCTTGACGGTGGTTGTCATGGCGTCAACGGTGCGTTCGGCCGCCGAGCCCGCCGTGCCACTTGACGGACACCGTCAATCGACGCGGTCGTCAACCATCCGACCGGCGATGATGAGGGGGTGACGTTGAGAATCGACATCGGCGGCCTGCCGCCCGGGGGGCTGCGGTTCGCCGCCTCCCCGCTGGCCGAGCTGACCGCCATGCTGCACGTGCTGGCCGAACCCGCGCACCATCCGCAGCTCGCCGGCTGGGCCGCGGACGTGTGGGCCGGGCTCCCGCCGGAGCTGGCCGAGCGGCTCAGGGAAGCGGGGTTCCTCTGGCGTTCCTCACGGGCCGACTTCCTGGTTCCCGCACGTCCCCGGCCCACCCTCGCCGAGGAGCTGGACGACGTGGACCGGATCGACGACGAGACCTATGCGGCCGCCGCGCTCATCACCACGTGCGGCAGCAACCGGGTCCACTTCGCCGCGCCGTCGCCGCTCGCCGACGCAGCGGCGCGGGAGCGGGCCCTGGCCCTGGCCCAGGCCCGCGGCGCGCTCCAGGAAGCCTTCGCCGAACGGCTGCTCGCGGATCCGGCCGCCGTGCGGGCACGGGTGCGCCAGACCCTCGAACAGTGCGCCGAGGCGTTCTTCGACGCCGCCTGGGAGAGCGTCGCCGTGCAGCTCGCCACCGACCTGCGGCTGAAGAAGGACCTGCTGCAGCGCCAGGGCATCGGGGCGGCACTCGCATCGGTCTCCGGCGCCGTGACCCTGGCGCCGGACGGCGACTGCATCACCGTGGACAAGCTGCAGGACAACGCGACCACCGCCCGCGGTACCGGGGTCACCTTCCTCCCCAGCGTCTTCGGCCGGCCGCACCTGGTGGTGATCCACGCACGCGGGTGGCAGCCGGTGGTGCAGTACCCGGTTGCCGAGGCGAGCCCGCCGGAGCCGGTGTCGCTGGAGACGGTCACGCTGCGGCTGGAGGCACTCGCGCATCCGGTACGGCTGCGGCTGCTGCGCACCCTCGCCCGCGGTCCGCACACCACCGGTGAGCTGGCCCATGCCTGGGGGCTCTCCCTCCCGGAGGTGTCCCGCCACCTCGCGGTCCTGCGCCGCGCGGACCTGCTCACGGCCCGGCGGCACGGTCGGCACGTCCGCTACACCCTCGACCTGTCCGATCTGACGGGGCTGGGGGCCGACCTGCTGGCGGCCGTACTGCGCTGAGCAGCTCGGTCCGCCGGGCGGTGACCACCGCCTCCGCACACCCCGGGTCACCGCCTCGCCGCGGCCGCGATCCGGCTCTCACGAGTGCCGAATTTTCGGCCGTCGCATCCCGGCAATGCGGTCCACCGCGATCCTTTCCGGTCGAATGTCGTCACCGGATACCGCGCGTGAATCTCCGGTGCACGACCGGAATTCCCGAGCCACAACCGCCGCTCCGGTCACCGGCAACTCTCGCTGCTCTCTCGGGAGTCGGCGAAAGCCGCGGCGACACGCCGAAACACGCGTGCGGTGCGGATGGCTTCCGAGGGGAGGTGGCTACCGACTGCCGTGATTTCAGGGCGAGTTCATCGAATTCCGGGAATCCTACTATGGGAAGCCTTATGCGGAAACCGTGTGCGCGAATCCGGTGATGCGGCACGCTTCTTTTCGAGGAACGGCCCGCCGAGGCGAGCCGGGCAGCACAACACCCCACTCCTGCAAGGAGGTTCCCGTTGCCCCTTGCCCTCCTGGCCCTGGCCATTGCAACGTTCGGTGCGGGCACGGCCGAGTTCGTGATGATAGGTCTACTTCCCGAGGCCGCCTCCGACATGGGAGTGAGCATCTCCGAAGCCGGTGGCTACGTCTCCTTCTATTCGCTCGGTGTCGTGATCGGAGCGCCACTTCTCACCGTCGTGGGTATGCGGGTCCAGCGTAAGACAATACTGCTCGCAATGACATGCATGTTCATCTTCGGGAACACAGCGTCAGCCCTTGTCCCGAGCCATGAACTACTGCTGGCGGCGCGTTTCACCGCGGGACTCCCGCACGGGGTGTTCTTCGGAATCGGAGCCGTCGTCGCGGCCGGACTCGTCGCCCCCGAAAGACGCGGCAGAGCACTCTCCGTGGTGCTGGTCGGCGTGCCGATGGCCAATATCGTCGGCTCCCCGCTGGGCACCCTGCTCGGGCAGACGGTCGGCTGGCGCTGGACGTTCATCGTGGTCGCCGGTATCGGTGTCCTCGCGTTCGTCTCCCTCGCGGCGCTGCTCCCCGTGCAGCGCGAGACCGGCAGAGGGACCGTGCGCGGCGAACTCGGCATATTCAAAAGACCGCAGGTGTGGCTCGCCTTCGCCGTGGTGGTGTTCGGCTTCGCCGGCACCTCCTCGTTCTACACCTACATCCAGCCGCTGGTGACCGAGGTCAGCGGCTACACCCCCAACGCGGCCACCGCGCTGCTGGCACTGGCCGGAGCGGGGATGACCGTGGGCACCCTGCTCGGCGGCCGGCTCGCCGACCGCCCGGTGCGCACGATGTGCGGGGCGCTGTTCGCGCTGGCGCTCTCGCTGAGCATGTTCCTGGTGACGGCGCAGCACACCGTCCTGGTCGCCGTCAACGTGTTCCTCACCGGGATCGCGGGCATGGCCGCCATCCCCAGCGTCCAGGCACGCATCCTCGACCACGGCAGGGACGCGCCCGAACTCGGCTCCGCCAGCGTGCAGTCCGCCTTCAACATCGCCAACTCGCTGGGCGCCTCGCTCGGCGGTGTGGTCATCGCTGCCGGCTTCGGACTCACCTCGCCGAGCTGGCTGGGCGCGCTCCTCGCCCTGGCGGGCGCCTGTTTCGGCCTGCTGTCCGGGTGGCTGGACCGCAGCTCCCGGCCCTGGGCGGTCGCCTCCTCGGCCCCTTCCTGGAAGAGCGTGAAATCGGAGGCGTTATGGAACCGGGGCGCCCGCAGCGCCCCCGTACCCGCTCGCGGGCCGTACCGTCGCGCCGCTGCCGGGCACCGCGCCGGCCCGCGCCCTGTGCGGATGCGCGGCCGGGCGCCGGTCACTCCGCGGCGGTCTCCTCGGCGCTCCCGCGGGATACCGGGGATCCGTGGGACCACCGCAGCAGCGCGCCCAGTCCGCCGACCGGAAGCTCCTCGCCGGGCGCGGCGAGCAGCACCTCCGCATCGGTCGCCAGCGCACTGCGCAGCAGCGCGTCGTCGGCCCGCGCGGAGGCGGGCTCGGGCGCTCCGAGATACTGCAGCTCGGAGCGCCGCACCCCCAGCTGGTCCGCCCCCTCGCCGACCCACACCTCGGTGTCCCCGTCCGGTCCCCCGGGCCGCACCACCAGTGTCGCCACCCGGTGCTCCCGCGCCGCCTCCACCAGCGAGGGCACC
This sequence comes from Streptomyces sp. AA1529, assembly GCF_000280905.1. Classification (GTDB taxonomy): domain Bacteria; phylum Actinomycetota; class Actinomycetes; order Streptomycetales; family Streptomycetaceae; genus Streptomyces. Next base: position 26,752 of record NZ_ALAP01000069.1, read on the forward strand.
GTCTCGGCCGTCGCCCGAGCCCGCGGGGGA
>NZ_ALAP01000070.1 GCF_000280905.1 Streptomyces sp. AA1529
TCCCCGTTCGCGGTGGCTTTCTTCGCGGCGGCGCTGCTCACCCCGCGGATCGCGGCGGCGCTCGGGCGGCGGATCGTGTCCCTGGGCGCGGTCGTCCAGGGCACCGGGCTGCTGCTGATGGCGCTGGTGCTCGGGGCGGGTTGGCCGCATCCGCCGCTGCTGCCGGTGCTCGCGGTGCTCGCCCTCATCGGCGTCGGCCAGGCGCTGGTGGGCCCGACACTGTTCCGGATGATCCTGGCCGACGTCCCGTCGGAACAGGCGGGTATGGGCAGCGGGGTACTGGTGACCAGCCAGCAGCTGGCGACGGCGCTGGGCGCGACCGTGGGCGGAACGCTGTATCTGTCGCTGGCGGGTCCGCTGTCGCAGCGCTCCGCCGCCGTGCTCGTCCTCGCTCTGCTGGCCTGCTTCTCGGCGACCGTTCTGGCGATCAGCCGGAGACTGCCCGACCCACGGTGACCCGGCGGCCCCCGGTGACCGGCCACCGCGCGCCCGGTTGCACCGTCGAGCAGCGCCGTCGACCGGCCGGGCGCACCCCCGGGTGGGCCCGCGGCGTCCGCCCTCCCGGCACGCACCACCGGAGGCGCGCCGCGCTCAGTGCGGGGCGCGGGCGCCGCCCGCGGCCTCCCAGCCGGCCACCGCGAGGGCGCGGTAGGCGGCGTAGGCGGCGGCGGGGTCGCCCTCGTCCACCCACGGGACGGCGCCCACGTGGCCGTCGACGGCGGCGACGGCCTCCATGGCCTCGCCGTAGCGCTCGGCCCGCACCAGGAACCAGACCAGCAGATGGAGGACGTGCGGGCGCACCGGGTGGTCGTCCTCGACCTGGTCGACGGCGTACTCGGCGGCCTCGATGGCGTTGCCGATCTCCTCGCTCCGGTACAGCCCGCGCACCATGTTCACCTCGGGCAGGTGGTTGTAGACCGCGAACAGCGGCAGCGCCGCCAGCAGCGAGCCCTCGGGCGCCTGCGCGGCGGCGGCGCGGGCGAACGCGTCGGCCTGCTCCTTGGAGCCCGCGCCCCGCGCCGACCAGTAGGGCAGCGCCGCCAGATGGGCGCCCATGTGGTCGGGTGCGAGCCTGCGGACGGTGCCCCACAGGGACTCGAAGTCGGCCTCGCGGTAGCCGAGGTGGCGCGCGAGGGTCAGCTCGGTCAGCTGCGGCGTCGGGTCGGCCGGGGCGAGCTTCGCGGCGTCACGTGCGACGTTGCGCGCCTCCTCCAGGATGATGCGGCGGCTGTCGGGATCGCTCTCGGCCAGCGCCTGGAAGACCAGGAACTGCGCGTACACCTGGGCGCCCCCGTGGTCGCGCGGCTGCTGGGCGCGCCACTCGCGCAGCCACCGCGCGTCCGGCAGTACGGCGGCCGGCTCCTTGCTGAAGGACACCCCGGCGCTGCCGGTGTCCGCACCCGCGGCGGCGCCGTGCTCCCGGGACCGGGCCAGTTCCATGGCCGCGGCGCCCGCCAGGGACTGCACCCGCTGCCAGCGCAGCTCGTACTCGTCGCCGGTGAAGGCCAGCAGGTGCGCGACCGGCTGCCAGTCCTGGGTGCGCTGCGCCTCCTCCAGCGCCTCGACCAGTTCCCGGTCCGGCCCCGGCAGCCGCACATCCAGCGCGTCGGAGGGGACGAAGCCGTACCCGGCCGTCGGATCGACCGCCTGGGCCAGGCCCCGGGCTCCGTCCTGCCGCAGCTTCCTGCGGCGCATGGCGGGGTAGACGACCACGCCGAAGACGGCGGCGAGGGCGAGCAGGAGGAGCAGGGCTTCCATGGCGTCGGATCTCCACGCTGTGACGGGCGGCTGGGCGGGGCGGCACGCCCCGGGGGCGGTACGGCCCCGGAGCGGTACGTCCCCGGGGAGGAGTGCGCCCCACTCCACCGTACGGCCCACTAGTCTCGCCCCCATGAGTGAGCAGCGCGACAACGGCATCGACAGCGGGGCGGACGGCACCCCGGACACCCCGCGGCAGAGCTTCGAGACCCTCGCCATCCATGCGGGGCAGGCCGCCGATCCGAGGACGGGGGCGGTGGTGCCGCCCATCCACCAGGTCTCCACGTACAAGCAGGACGGCGTCGGGGGGCTGCGCGGCGGCTACGAGTACAGCCGCTCGGCGAACCCGACCCGCAGCGCGCTGGAGGAGAACCTGGCGGCGCTGGAGGGCGGCAGGCGCGGGCTGGCCTTCGCCTCCGGGCTGGCCGCCGAGGACTGCCTGCTGCGCACCCTGCTCACCCCCGGGGATCATGTGGTGATCCCGGACGACGCGTACGGCGGCACCTTCCGGCTCTTCGCCCGGGTCGCCGAGCGGTGGGGTGTGCAGTGGTCGGTGGCCGACTCCTCCGACCCGGCCGCCGTCCGCGCCCAGCTGCGCGAGCGCACCAAGGCGGTCTGGGTGGAGACCCCCTCCAACCCGCTGCTGGGGATCACCGACATCGCGGCGGTCGCCGAGGTGGCGCACGGGGCGGGCGCCCGGCTCGTGGTCGACAACACCTTCGCCAGCCCCTACCTCCAGCAGCCGCTCGCGCTGGGCGCGGACGCGGTCGTGCACTCGACGACGAAGTACATGGGCGGCCACTCCGACGTGGTGGGCGGCGCGCTGGTCGTCGGCGACCCCGCGCTCGGCGACGAACTGGCCTTCCACCAGAACGCGATGGGCGCCATCGCGGGGCCGTTCGACGCCTGGCTGGTGATGCGGGGGATCAAGACGCTGGGCGTGCGCATGGACCGGCACGGGGAGAACGCGGCCCGCGTGGTGCAGCTGCTGACCGCGCACCCGGAGGTGACGGAGGTCTACTACCCGGGGCTGGCCACGCATCCCGGGCACGAGATCGCGGCCAAGCAGATGCGCGGCTTCGGCGGGATGGTGTCCTTCCGGGTGGCGGGCGGCGAGGAGGCCGCGGTGCGGGTGTGCGACCGGGCGCGGCTCTTCACGCTGGGCGAGTCCCTGGGCGGGGTCGAGTCGCTGATCGAGCACCCGGGGCGGATGACGCACGCCTCGGCGGCGGGCTCGGCGCTGGAGGTGCCGGCCGACCTGGTCCGCCTCTCGGTGGGCATCGAGTCGGCCGACGACCTGCTGGCGGACCTGACGCAGGCGCTGGAGGGGGCCGCCGCGGCCTGAAGCGGCGCGGGGCCGGGGCGCGCGGGGTCACCGGCCCACGCCGCGGGCGGGGACGTCGTCCCGGGTCAGCGGCTCCCCGGCAGGCGGGCCGGCGTCGCGGGTCACCAGCCCACCGCCGGCGGGGTCGTCGTCGGGGGCGGGGCCGACCAGGGGTGCGCCACCAGCGCCCAGCAGGCCAGGGCCAGCAGCCCGGCCAGCACCCCGGTCCACAGCGCCGCACCGAGCGCCCGGCGGCGCCGCAGCAGCCGGGCGCCCGCCGCCAGGGCCCGCTCCGCCAGGTCGGCGGGGACGGGCTCGGCGGCGCGCTGCTGGACCAGGCGCCGCACCTCGGCCTCCTTGCGGTCAGGCGGGTTCATGGGCGCTCTCCGCCGCGTCCTGCTCGTCCCGTGGGGCGGGTGGGGCCGGTGGGGCCGGTGGGGCGTCCACCGCTCCGCGGGCCGGGCTGCTGAGCACCGTCGCCATGGCACGGGTGTGCAGGGCCCGCACCCGTTCGACGGCGAGCCCGAGGCACGCGGCGACCTGCTCCTCGGCGATCCCCTCGTGCAGCCGCAGGACGAGCACCAGCCGCTCCTGCGGGCTGAGGACGCCCAGCAGCCCGCCGCGCGTCCGGCGGTGCCGTCGGCCGGTACGGGCGAAGCGGAGGGCCAGCGCCTGCCGGGTGTGCTCGTAGGGGTCGTCGCCGCGCAGCCGGGCCCAGTCGGCGCGGGTCCGCGCGAGCGCCCGCACCAGCAGCCGCTCCGCTTCGGGGGCGGCGCCGGGAGGTTCCGCGGTCAGCAGGGTGGCGGCATGCAGCAGCCGGCCGCCCGCGCCCGCGACGAACGCCTCGAACTCCTGGGCGCGGAGGCTCTCCTGCCGTGCCTGACGCTCTCGCACGCCGCCTCCCGTGCCGCCTATGGGACGGCAGGCAGGGAGATCAAATCAAGAGGCGCGACAGCACCGCGGCACCACCGCGCCGCCGCCCGGAACCTGCCCCGGGCTGCCGGGTGCCGAACCGTCCCGGCCCCGGCACCGGAGCGCTCCGCACACCCGTGCGGCGGCGCCCCGGCGGTGGCACTCGGTCCCGGCGGTGGCACTCGGCCCCGGCCGCCGGGGGTGCGCCCCTCGCGGGTCAGGAACCGGACTCCGGCGGCTGCGAGAGGCTGCTCGGGTTCAGTTCGAGCATCGCCGTGTTGAAGCGGGTCAGCAGCTTGCAGAACGTCCCGCGCTCCTCCTCGGTCCAGTCCTTGGTGATGAGCTGCATCAGGTTGCGGCGGGAGGAGCGGACCTCCTCCAACCGGGCCTCACCGCGCGGCGAGAGCTGGAGGACGACGGCGCGTCCGTCCTCGGGGTGCGAGGTGCGCTTGACCAAGCCGGACTCGACGAGCGGGGCGACCTGCCGGGTCACCGTCGAGGAGTCGATGCCCATGCCGGCGGCGAGCGCCTTGACGCCCATCGGGCCTTCCTGGTCGAGGCGGTTGAGCAGCAGATAGGCGGCGCGGTCCATGGAGTTGCGGGCCTGGCCGAGTCCGCCGAGGCGGGTCTGCTCCGCGCGCCGCGCGTACACCGCGAGTTGGTGCTGCATGGCGTCCAGCGCGGCGGTTCCGGAGGCGGCACCGTCGTCGGCAGGCACCGCGGAGTCGTCCGGCGCGTCGGGGGTGTCTGTCGTCATGTCCGGATGCGTGGGCATGGCAGGTGCGCTCACTTCGTCGATCAGCAGGAGTTTTTGTTGAGTTTTGACAGTTCTGGGGTGGTCTGTTGGGTGTATCGACCTGAGGTGGTGGCCACAGAGTACGCGGAGCGGACCCACGCCGTACCTCCACTGCACGAACCAGTGACGCGGACCACCCCGCGCGGCCGCCCGGGCGGTGACCCGCCCACCCGGCGGGCGGCTGCCAGACTGGCGGGATGGTCACCAGCGCAGCTCCCGCCGCCGCCTCCGGGCACCCCGAACTCCCCGTCTCGCTGGACGCGGTGCGCCTCGCCCGCAAGACGCTCGCGGGCATCGCCCGCACCACCGCCGTCGAGGGCAGCCGGCACCTCTCCTCGCTGGTCGGCTCGCCGGTGCACCTCAAGTGCGAGAACCTCCAGCGCACCGGATCGTTCAAGCTGCGCGGCGCCTATGTGCGGATCGCGGGGCTGACGCCCGAGGAGCGGCGCCGCGGGGTGGTCGCGGCGAGCGCGGGCAACCACGCGCAGGGCGTGGCGCTGGCGGCGTCGCTGCTGGGGGTGCCCTCGACGGTCTTCATGCCGGTGGGGGCACCGCTGCCGAAGGTGGCGGCCACCCGCGACTACGGAGCGCGGGTGCGGATGCACGGTCAGGTGGTGGACGAGACGCTCACGGCGGCCGAGGAGTACGCGCAGGCCACCGGGGCCGTCCTCATCCACCCCTTCGACCACCCGGACGTGGTGGCCGGGCAGGGGACGCTGGCCCTGGAGCTGCTGGAGCAGTGCCCCGAGGTGCGGACGGTCGTGGTGGGCGTCGGCGGCGGCGGGCTGCTCGCGGGCATGGCGGTGGCGATCAAGGCGCTCCGCCCCGATGTCCGCGTGGTGGGGGTGCAGGCGGAGGGCTCGGCCGCGTATCCGCCGTCGCTGCGGGCCGGGCGTCCGGTGGCGCTGGGCTCCGTCGCCACGATGGCGGACGGGATCAAGGTCGGCCGGCCCGGTGACGTGCCGTTCGAGATCATCCGGACGCTGGTCGACGACATCCGCACGGTGTCCGAGGACGCGCTCTCCCGGGCGCTGCTGCTCTGCCTGGAGCGGGCCAAGCTGGTGGTGGAGCCCGCGGGGGCGAGTTCGGTCGCGGCGCTGCTGTCGGCCCCGGACAGCTTCGAGGGGCCGGTCGCCGCGGTGCTCTCGGGCGGCAACGTCGACCCGCTGGTCCTGCAGCGGACGCTGCGGCACGGCATGGCCGCGGCCGGCCGCTACCTGTCGCTGCGGCTGCGCCTCTCGGACCGGCCGGGGGCGCTCGCGGCGCTGCTCGGGGAACTGTCGCTGGCGGACGCCAACGTGCTGGACGTCGGCCATGTGCGGACCGATCCGCGGCTGGGCCTGGACGAGGTGGAGGTGGAGGTGCACATGGAGACGAAGGGCCCGCAGCACTGCGTGGAGGTCGCCTCGGGGCTGCGCGCCGCGGGGTACACGGTCATGAGCTGAACGGGCGCGAGGCGCCTCGCCACGGCTGCCACGACGCGGCGGCACAGGACGCGGCGGCACAGGACGCGGCGGCACAGGACGCGGACTATCGCGTATTCCTTGACGCGATACATCGCGTCGTTTCATACTGCTGTGCGACGGACCCCGGTTCGCCGCATCTCCGTACATGCCGGAACTTCCCGGCACCTCTAGCATTTTCGTAGCGTGTCACGCTCCACACTCTGGGAGTCCATCCATGCCAGGTGCCATTTACGCCGAAGGGCTGGTGAAGACCTTCGGCGAGGTGAGGGCTCTGGACGGCGTCGACCTCGACGTCCCCGAATCCACCGTGCTGGGCCTGCTCGGCCCCAACGGCGCGGGCAAGACCACCGCGGTCCGAGTACTGACCACCCTCCTGCGGCCCGACGCGGGCCGCGCCGTCGTCGCCGGTCTCGACGTCCTGAAGAACCCGACCGCCGTACGCCGCTCCATCGGCCTCTCCGGCCAGTTCGCCGCCGTCGACGAGTATCTGACCGGCCGCGAGAACCTGCAGATGGTCGGGCAGCTCTACCAGATGTCCGCACGCGACGCGAAGAAGCGCGCGCGGGAGCTGCTGGAGCGCTTCAACCTCGCCGACGCCGCCGACCGGACGGCCAAGACCTACTCCGGCGGCATGCGCCGCCGCCTCGACCTCGCCGCCGCGCTGGTCGTCAGCCCGCCGGTGATGTTCATGGACGAGCCCACCACCGGCCTCGACCCCCGCAACCGGCAGCAGTTGTGGGAAGTCATCGAAGAACTGGTCGCGGGCGGCACGACGCTGCTGCTGACCACGCAGTACCTGGAGGAGGCCGACCGGCTCGCGCACGACATCGCCGTCGTCGACCACGGCAAGGTCATCGCACGCGGCACCTCCGACCAGCTCAAGGCCCGCACCGGCGGCGAGCGCATCGAGGTCGTCGTCCACGACCGCGCGGACATCCCCGCGGCCCGCGGCATCCTCGACAGCCACGCACTGCCCGGCCCGGCCCACGAAGGCTGCACCGTCGAGCAGCACACCCGGAAACTGACCGTCCCGGTCACCGGCGGCGCCAAACTGCTGGCCGAGGTGATCAGGGAGTTGGACGGCCGCGGCGTCGAGATCGACGACATCGGACTGCGCCGCCCCACCCTCGACGACGTCTTCATCTCCCTGACCGGCCACGCCGCCGAAGACGCGCGCGGGCCGGGCACGGCCGACCAGGACACACCCCCGAACCCGGGACCGGACGGGGACCGGTCCGCAGCACAGCAGCCGGGCGCGCACGCGCCGGAATCCGAGGAGACCACGCCATGACCGCCGCAGCGCAGGCGGAGTCGCCCACGGCCCCCAGCGGCCGCGGCGGCATCGCCCAGTCGATCACCGACTCACTGGTGATGGCCAAGCGCAACCTGATCCGCATGGTGCGCATCCCCGAAGTCGTCATCTTCGGACTGATCCAACCGATCATGTTCGTGGTGCTGTTCAGCTACGTCTTCGGCGGTTCCATCAAAGTCCCCGGCGCCGGCACCGACGCCGGCTCCTACCGCGAGTTCCTGATGGCGGGCATCTTCGCGCAGACCGTCACCTTCGCGACCGCCGGCGCCAGCGCGGGCATCGCCGAGGACATGCACAAGGGGCTTGTGGACCGGTTCCGCTCGCTCCCGATGACCCGCGGGGCCGTACTGACCGGACGCACCCTGGCCGACCTGGTGCAGACGGCACTGACCCTGGTCGTGCTCGCCGTCGTCGCCGCACTCGTCGGCTGGGCCCCGCACGACGGCATCCCCGAAGCGCTCGCCGGCTTCGGCCTGCTGCTGCTGCTCGGCTACGCCTTCACCTGGATCGGGGCGCTGATCGGGCTCTCGGTACGCACCCCGGAGGCCGCCACCTCCGGCGGGCTGATCTGGCTGTTCCCGCTGACGTTCATCTCCGTCGCCTTCGTCCCCTCCCAGAACATGCCCGCCTTCCTGCAGCACATCGCCGAGTGGAACCCCTTCAGCGCCACCGTGGTGGCCTGCCGCGAACTGTTCGGCAACCTGCCCGCCGGCTACCCCGTCCCGGACGCCTGGCCCATGCAGCACCCGGCCGCGGCCTCGGTGATGTGGTCCGTGGTCATCATCGCGGTCTTCCGCACCCTGGCGGTCCGCAAGTACCGCTCGTCCACCGGGTGAACGCCGCGGGCCGCACGGCCCGCGGCGCACCGTCACACACGCGGCGGACGGCCCGCGCGATTCCGCGCGGGCCGTCCGCCGCAGGCGTCGGGGGATCCGACATCAGCTCCGGTAGGGCTTCGCCTCCATGATGCGGACGGAGGCCATCTTGCCGTTCGGCAGCTCGTACTCGGCGTCCTGGCCGACCTTCTTGCCCATCACGCCGGAGCCCAGGGGCGACTGCGGAGAGTAGGTCTCGATCTCGGAGCTGGCGTACTCGCGGGAGGCCAGCAGGAAGGTGATCGTGTCGTCCTCGTCACCGTCGAAGGCGATCTTGACCACCATGCCGGGCTCCACCACACCGTCGTCCGCCGGAGCCTCACCGACCTTGGCGTTCTCCAGGAGCTGCTGGAGCTGCCGGATACGCAGCTCCTGCTTGCCCTGCTCCTCCTTGGCCGCGTGGTACCCGCCGTTCTCGCGGAGGTCGCCCTCCTCGCGAGCCGCCTCGATCTTCTTGGAGATCTCGGTGCGTGCAGGACCCGACAGGTACTCCAGCTCGGCCTTGAGCTGGGAGTACGCCTCCTGGGTCAGCCAGGTGACGTTGTCGCTGGTCTGGGTCACAGGTGCTCCTCGTCGGTACTGGGATATGAAGCTGATGCAGAAAACGCCCTACCAGAAAGGGTGCGCCTGCACTGGTGGGCGAAACCACGAGCTTAACAATTCCGCCGGAAAAGGGAAGAAGACTCCGGCTCCACCCCAGGTCAGCAGGGTCCGCCGGACGGGCCGGAACGACGGCCGGACGCCGGGCGGGCCGCCCGCCTCAGCGCTCCTGGCAGCCGATCAGCTCGGCGCTCGTGGCGCGCGCCGTGGTACGCACGGTGACGACCTCGTCCACCCGGGAGGTGCCCGCGGCGAACTCCGCGTTCTTGCGGCCCACCTCGCTGCCGTCCTCCGCGCGGGTGCGCAGCGTGCACACGCCCGCGACCCCGGCCTCCTTGCGCACCTCCACATGGACCTGCACCGCGCTGTCGGAGACCACCTTGAACTTGATCAACTCGCCGCTCACCTGCTGGCCGGAGATGTAGTCGACCCCGAACCAGCCGATCAGCGCGAGCATCAGCACCCCCAGCACACCGCCGGTGACCTTCAGCCGACGGTCCGTGCGCGCCTCCGCGCCCGCGGACCGGCCCGCGGCACGCCCGTACCGCCCCTCGGGGACCTGTTGACGCAGGTCGACCATGGTCCGTTCCTCCAGGCAGCCGCTCCGACCGTGCTCCGCCGACCCGGCCGGAGCCGGGCGGGCCCGGACCGGGAATACATCACGGTGCTGATTCGGTCACTATAGAAGCCGCTCCCGAATCCGCCGACGGCGGGCGGGGCCGATGGCGGAGCCGCTTTGACCTATGAGGATTGAGTTGTGACTGAGCAACTGCGACTGATGGCCGTGCACGCACACCCCGACGACGAGTCGAGCAAGGGTGCGGCCACCATGGCGAAGTACGTCGACGAGGAAGTGGACGTGCTCGTCGCGACGTGCACCGGGGGAGAGCGGGGCTCCATCCTCAACCCGAAGCTCCAGGGCGACACCTACGTCGAGGAGCACATCCACGAGGTGCGCCGCAAGGAGATGGACGAGGCCCGGGAGATCCTGGGCGTGAAGCAGGCGTGGCTCGGCTTCGTCGACTCGGGCCTCCCCGAGGGCGACCCGCTGCCGCCGCTGCCCGAGGGCTGCTTCGCCCTCCAGGACGTGGACGAGGCCGCCGGAGCACTGGTGCGGCTCATCCGCGAGTTCCGCCCCCAGGTGATCACCACCTACGACGAGAACGGCGGCTACCCGCACCCCGACCACATCATGACCCACAAGATCTCGATGGTCGCCTTCGAGCACGCGGCGGACACCGAGAAGTACCCCGAGGAGGCGTTCGGCCCGGCGTGGCAGCCGCAGAAGCTCTACTACAACCAGGGCTTCAATCGGCAGCGCACCGAGGCGATGCACCAGGCGATGCTGGACCGCGGCCTGGAGTCGCCCTACACCCAGTGGCTGGAGCGCTGGGAGAAGATGGGGATCAAGGAGCGCGAGATCACCACCTTCGTACCCTGCGGCGACTTCTTCGAGATCCGCGACAAGGCACTGATCGCGCACGCCACCCAGATCGATCCGGACGGCGGCTGGTTCCGCGTCCCGATGGACATCCAGCGGGAGGTCTGGCCGACCGAGGAGTACGAGCTGGCGAAGTCCCGCGTGGAGACCTCGCTCCCCGAGCACGACCTCTTCGCGGGCATCCGCGAGAATTGACGGTATGAGCCCGACGCAGACAACGCTCGCCCAGGTCCTTCCGCTGGCGAAGGACCTGGACGAGAACAAGGTGACCCCCGGCGTGCTCGGCTTCGTCGTCTTCGCCCTCATCGGCGCAGCCGTGTGGATGCTGATGAAGTCGATGAACAAGCACATGCGGCGCGTGGACTTCGAGGAGCCCGCCGGCACCGCGCCCGCGGCGGCGGGCGCCACCGGCGGGACCGCCGAGGGGACCGACGCCGACGGGACCGACGCCGCCGACGCGCGCAAGGCCGAGGCCGCCGCCCCGGCACCATCCGAGCGAAAGGGCTGAGCGGCCCCCGCCGGCCGCCCGGCCCCCTCGCCGCGACCTCCGTCTGGAGAACGACATGCTGTTCGGCAGGTTCAAGAACCGCGTCCCCACCCCCGAGGAAGCCCTCCAGGGCCGCCCCGAGCCGGAGTACGCGGTACCCGAGCGCCACACCGTGCTCGGCACGGCGCTCCAGGGCCCGTACCCGGAGGGCCTGGAGATCGCCGACTTCGGCATGGGCTGCTTCTGGGGCGCCGAGCGCGTCTTCTGGACGACCGAGGGCGTCTGGACGACCCTCGTCGGCTACCAGGGCGGATCCACCCCGAACCCCACCTACGAAGAGGTCTGCTCGGGCCTGACCGGGCACACCGAGGCGGTACGCGTCGTGTACGACCCGGCGAAGATCTCCTACGAGACCCTGCTCAAGCGCTTCTGGGAGTCCCACGACCCGACCCAGGGCTTCCGCCAGGGCAACGACACCGGCACCCAGTACCGCTCGGCGATCTACACCCACTCCCCCGCGCAGGCCGCCGCGGCCGAGGCCTCCCGGGACGCCTACCAGCAGGTCCTCACCGGCTCCGGACACGGCACGATCACCACCGAGATCCTCCCCGCCGAGGGCCGCCCCTTCCACCCCGCCGAGGGCTACCACCAGCAGTACCTCGACAAGAACCCGGGCGGCTACTGCGGCATCGGCGGCACGGGCGTCAGCTGCCCGATCGGCCTGGCCCCGTCGGGCGAGTGACCCCCAAGACGAACGCCCCCGCTCAGGCACGAGCCGGGGGCGTCAGGGGCTCTGAGTGCAGCGACTCCCGGCCTACCCCTGATGGAGGCCGGTGACGAACGAGGACCATGCGGCGCGCCCGAAGACGAGGGCGGGACCGTCCGCGATCTTCGAGTCGCGCACAGGGACGACCGCGGAGTGCCCGTCGCCCACCTCAACGCAGTTGCCGTTGCTTGCGCCGCTGTAGCTGGACTTGCGCCAGGCGGTGAGTGCTGACGCCTTACGGATGTGCTGGCCGCTGTCCATCTTGGTATCCCTCTGCAACAGCCCTGATCAGGGCTAGTGACTCCTGGTGCGACAGGGCGTCGCCCAGGGCGAGATCGTAGGACACGAGGGACTGTTCGACCACCGCTGGCGAATCGAGCACAGTCCCGGTGTTCAGGCCCTCGACGTAGGCAAGCGGCGCCATGTCGGCAAACCGCATGAGCGTCACACCGCTCTCCATCAGTGCATGTGCCCCGACATTGAAGGGCAACACGTGTACGCGAATCCTGTGTTCGCCCAGGTGAACGATGTGCCGCAGCTGTTCAGCCATAGCGCGATGCCCGCCGACGGGGCGGCGCAGTACAGCCTCGTCAAGCAGGGCCCAGACCTCCGGGGTCAGCGAATCCTCAAGAATCTTGGCCCTGGCGAGTCGTGTGCGAACGTTCTCCGCACACTTCTCGTCACTCACGCGAGGGAATCCACGGGCGAAGACGGCGCGTGCGTACTCCTCCGTCTGAAGCAGTCCGGGTACCAGCGAGTTCTGATACTCGCGGATCATGACCGCCTGCGGCTCCAGCTCCGCAACCTCCTCGAAGAATGCCGCTAGGTTCGCGTCCGGCAAGAAGCGGACGAACACTCCGCCCGTGTTCAGGGCCTGGTCAAGACGCTCCGCGTCTTCCCTCGACGGCAAGCGGCGCCCGGCTTCAATGTGCGCGATGTGGGACCGGGAAAGGACGGCCGACTTGCCAAGCTGGGCTTGCGTCAGCCCCGCACGCTCCCGGCGCTCCCTCAGTTCCTCCCCGTACGCGTTCCGCTTCGCCTGCTTCTCCGACAGAGCCATTCCGCGTCCTCCGTGTGCACTCCGCGTCAGCACTCCTGCACCCCTGGCGACGGTACGTCCTCGCGATTCACCGTGGAGCCAAGTCGGACAGAAGAGGTGAACGCACATGAGCGTGCAGGGCAGTTCGGAACTCCAGAAGCTCAAAGAAGTGATGGATGCCCGGGAGGAACTGGCAGCGGCCTTCAAGAGCGCCGGGGTCTCATTCCCCGCGATGGACGTGCGGCTCGAGTCCACGTACGGACTGATCGCCCTGGGCGAGGTCTCCCCTGCGACCGCGCGGGAGATGGCGTCAGTCATCGCGACGGGAGCGGGCCTGTGAGCAGGACGCGTCCCCGCGGGAAGCACGCGGCCTATGCGGGCGCAGGTTGCCACCATCCCCGGACACGAGTGGAAGACGGCCGTACCTACTGCGACGTCTGCGGCGCCCTGCTGTACGACCGGCCGTCGGAAACTCGTCGCTCGCGAGCCAGTATCCCGGGCAGATTCGTCCGCACTCTGACACGTGGGGAAGGGGCGGCTGTGCTTCTCCTGCTCATCGGCGCCGGCTTCGGCTTCCTGGGCCTGTTCGCTCTCTACGAGACGACCGGCCCCTGAGCGCTGCCCAGCGCTGCGGCGGACCGCCACGCTCGCCGCAGTGCCGGGCGGCGCGCCGTGGGCACGCGGGGCGACCGGGATGACCGGGCGCCGAGCTCGGTTCCTGTCTCATTCATACCCGAAGGGGTCGGCGACCCTGCTTGCCGGTCTCGCGGCGGATGACCGGGGCCGGCGCCCGGGCTGGTCCCCCGGGCGTGCCGTCGGCACCGAAGGCACGGGTCACCTGCTGTGTCCGGGGCGCCGCGGAGCGCATGCTGGGTGGATGGATTGGTTGGTGTCGCTCCTCGGGGCCGGGCTGGTGCTGGCCGCACTGCGGGATCTGTTCCACACGCTCTGGCATCCGACCCGCAGGGGCGGCGCCAGCCGCCTCGTGATGACGGCGCTGTGGAGGCTGTCGCATCTGTTCCCCGCGCGCCGGGGCATGAACGAGCTGGTCGGGCCGCTGGCGATGGTGACGGTCGTCGGGATGTGGACCTGTCTCGTGGTCCTGGGGTGGGCGCTGGTCTATCTGCCGCACATGCCGGAGGGGTTCGCCTTCGGGGCCGGGCTGGCGCCGCACGAGCACGGGGATCTGCTCGACTCCCTGTACGTGTCGCTGGTCAACCTGGCGACGCTGGGGATCGGGGACATCGCGCCGACCGCGGGCTGGCTGCGGCTCGTCGCACCGCTGGAGGCACTGGTGGGGCTGGCGCTGCTGACCGCGACGGTCTCCTGGGTGCTGCAGATCTATCCCGCGCTCGCCCGCCGGCGGAGCCTGGCGCTGCGGCTGGCCATGCTGCGCCGCGTCCAGCCGCCCGCCCAGTATCTGCACTCCGCCACGGGGGCGGCGCTGCTGGAGGGCATCGCCGCGGAAGTGGTGCGGATCCGCGTGGATTTCACCCAGTACCCGGACGCCTACTACTTCCATGACGGCGAGGAGGACCTCTCGCTGGCCGCCACGATCGGCTTCGCCGTCGACCTCGGCCGCCGCGGGCACTCCAGTGAGCAGAGCGAAGTGCGGCTGGCCGCCACCGTCCTCGGGAACGCGCTGGCAGACCTCGCTCTCGCTCTCGACCAGCGGTTCCTGCGGACGGGCGGCACTCCAGCGGAGGTCTTCACCGCGTACGCGCACGACCATGGGCGGCGCCCTCCCCTGCCGTGACGGGGTCGGACGACTGCGCGTCCGGGAGCCGGCCGCCGGAGGGCCGCCGGGGCGCCCCGAGGACCGTCGGTGGAGGAACCGCGACGCGCCAGCCCGGGTTGTAGGTGTGCGGGACCGGGTGCAGCCGCCAGTCGGCCCGCGCCGCCCAGGCGGGCAGCGGGGCGCCGCGCAGGACGAGGGCCTGGGGGCGGCCCTCCGCGGGCGGGTGGCCCTGCGCGTACCGATGGCCCTGCGCGGCGGGGCGGCAGCCCGCGGTGTGGGCGACGGGGATGGTGGCGCTGTTCCCGTCCAGTACGCACGGAGGGCGCACGCCGTGGGCGCGCAGGACGCGTTCCATGCGCTGCCAGTCCTGACGGGCCGCTGCCTGGATGCCGGAGTGGAGGTCCAGCTGGTGGAGTTGGAAGCCGAGGTGCAGCAGCGCCACGGTCGCCGCGAGCGGGACGAGCAGCCGCAGTTTCCGCGCTGCGCACGCCCGGCGGAGCGCTCCGCACACGCCCAGCGCGGCCACCGGTGCCAGCAGCGCGTAGGTGGGCAGCAGGAAGCGCGGCGCCGCGTAGTCCATGAAGAACAGGTACGGGACGGCCACGGCGGCCGCCGCCGCGGCGGGCAGCACCGCGAGTGCCGTACGGCCCTCCTTGCGCGCCGTGGTGACGCCGAGGGCGACCAGTGGCGGGATCAGCAGCCACCATGCGGCGGACGCCCATCCGACGGTCACCCCCTCGCAGGGGCGGCAGAGCAGCGGCCCGTCCAGTGCCGCGGCGTGCCGGAACACGGTGTCCAGGGACAGCTGGAGGTGCATCCCACCCTGGATGTCACCGGCCGCCCGCACCCGCTCCAGTACGCTGCCGAAGCGCAATCGGGCCTCCACGGCCCAGGGGAGCAGCCCGAGCAGCACCCCGGCCGTCGCGGCGAGCGCGACGCCCGGCGCCGGGACCGGTGCGGATGTCGACACCGGGGCCTGGGAGCGTGGCGGTCGGCCCGGTCTCGATCCGCCCGGCCCGGGCTTCCGCCGACCCGGGTCCAGCCGGGTCCACAACGCGGCCCCGAGCAGCACCCCGACCGGCCAGACGGTGTCGTTGGGCCGTATCAGGGTGGCGGCAGCCAGCGCCGCCGCCACTGCGGCCCAGGTGCGGGCGCGGTCCCGGACCGGTCCGCAGCCGGGCCCGGACCCCGGCGCGGCTGCGGACGCGACCGACGCCCCTGGTCGGGCCCCGGTCCCGTACGGCGGTGCTGCCCCGGGCGCGGGCACGCAGCATCCGAGGGCCGCGGTCAGCCCCATGGCGACGTAGTGGTTGGGCATCGCGGCGCCCGCGTAGAACAGCGCGAACCACACGCTGCTGTACAGCGCGGCGGCGAGCGGCACCACACCTCGCCGGGCGACCGCGCGCAGCCACGGCAGGAAGCCGAGGTAGAGGGAGAGTGCGGCGGCGACGGTCAGATAGCAGCGCAGCAGCGGCACGGAGTGGCCGACGGCGGCGACCGGGGCGATCAGCAGCGGCACGCCGCGGGTCCGTGGGGCGCTGAACGGCGTCTCGGGGCCGTAGGGGGCGAAGCGGCTCGCGTAGACGAGTTCGTCCCAGCCGAGCGGCAGCCCGGGGTGGACGACCGCCAGCGAGAGCGCCCCGAACGCCCCGCAGACACCGGCCAGCCACCAGCGGTCCCGGCGGCCCGCCCGCTCGGTATTCCGCGCAGATGTGGACATGGACGGCATCCTGCCGCCGCGGCGGTGCCGTGCGGCGCAGGCACCGCCGCGCGCCGGGCCGCGGGCGGGTGGCAGGACGGCACGGCGTACCCTCGCTCGCGTGGTGGACGTGGACGTGGCGGACGTGGACTGGGTGGGGCGGGTCGGCGGGCTGCGGCAGTGGACCTCCGGGCCGGAACGGGCGCCGCACAAGCCGCTGTTGCTGCTGTACGCGCTGGGCCGGTTCCAGGCAGCGCCGGAGAGCGGGCTGCGGTACACGGACGTCGAGGAGGACCTGGCCGGGCTGCTGCGCGAGTACGGTCCGCCCCGCCGGACGTCGCCGGGCTATCCCTTCCACCACCTGGTGAGCGACGGCGTGTGGGAAGTGCGCACGGACTCCGGCGCGGACAGCCCGGGTCCCGGCGTCGGGCGGCTGCGGGAGAGCGGCGCGGTGGGCCGGCTGGTGCCGGAGCTGCGCACGGCGCTGGACTCCGATCCCGCCCTGCTGTCCGTCCTCGCCCGCACTCTTCTCGACCTGCACTTCCCGCCGTCCCTTCAGGAGGACGTCGCCGCGGACGCGGGGCTGGATCTGGAGGCGGCGGACCTGGCGCGGATGACCGGCGTGCCCGGCGGGGCGGCCGAGCGGGCACGAGTTGCGGTCCACCGCCTCGTCCGGGACCCGGGTGCCGCGCGGCGGCTCCGCGCCCGGGTGCTGGCCGCGTACGGCAACCGCTGCGCCTTCTGCGGTTTCGACGGCGCGCTGGGCCGCCGCCCGGTGGGGCTGGAGGCGGCGCATGTGCACTGGTGGGCGTACGACGGGCCGGACGAGCTGTCGAACGCGCTGTGCCTGTGCTCCCTGCACCACAAACTGTTCGACAAGGGCGTGCTGGGTCTGGACCCGGGGCTGCGGATCACCGTCTCCGCCCGTTTCTCCGGCGCGGGCGCCGCGGCCCGCGCCCAGGTCCGGGAACTGGCCGGCCGCCCGGTGGCGGCGCCGGAGGAGGCCGGGGCGGCGCCGGTCGCCGCGCCCTACGCTCGGTGGCACACCACGCAGGTCTTCCGGGGTTAGGCCGGGGGTCAGCGGGCCGGTTCGGGAGGGTCGGCCGCCGCGCCCCACTCCCCCATGGCCCGCAGTACGTCCCCGGAGGCGATGACCCGGCTGGTGAGGGGGGCCCGCACACGGCTGCGGGCCCCGCGAAACGCGGGGCCCGCAGCCGTGTGGCGGAGGTGCCGGTGGATCAGACCGCGGAGCCGGCCTTCCACTCCGACCAGTTCATGTTCCAGCCGTTGAGGCCGTTGTCGGGCTGGATCGTCTTGTCCGGCGAGCCCTTGACCACGACGACGTCGCCGATCATCGAGTTCTCGTAGAACCAGCCGGCGTCGGTCGAGGTGCTGCCCGCGCCGCGGGTGTCCTTGAGGCCGACACAGCCGTGGCTGGTGTTGCCGGAGCCGAAGGGCGCGCCCCAGTAGTTGCCGTGGATGAAGGTGCCCGAGGTGGACAGTCGCATGGCGTGCGGGACGTCCGGGATGTCGTAGCCCTCGGCGCCCTTGCGGCCGAACCCGACGGTGTTGCCGTCCATCCGGGTCTCCTTGTGCTTCTCGGAGATCACCATCTGTCCGTTGTACGTGGGGTTCTTCGCGCTGCCGGCCGAGATCGGGATGGTCTTGACGACCTTGCCGTCGCGCTCGACCTTCATCTTGTAGGACTTCACATCGACCGTGCTGACCTGCTTGCGCCCGATGTTGAAGGTGACCTTCTTGTCCTGGACGCCGACGTTGCCGTTGCCCGCCTTCACCCCGTCGAGGCCGAGGTCGAGGGTGACCTTGGTGTTGGGCTGCCAGTAGTCCTCGGGGCGGAAGTCGAGGCGGTCGTTGCCGAACCAGTGGCCGACGACCTCCTGGCCGCTGCTGGAGCTGACCTTGATCGCGGACTGGACGGCCTTCTTGTTCTGGATCTGCTTGTCGAAGGTGATGGAGACCGGCATGCCGACCCCGACCGTGGAGCCGTCCTGACCGACATAGGTGCCGATGAAGCTGTGCTCCGGTGCGACGGTGGTGAAGGTGCGGTTCTCGACGGCCTTGCGGCCCTCGCCGTCCTTGGCCGTGGCGCTGATCTCGTACTTGGTGGCCCGCTCCAGCTGCTTGCCGGGCTTCCAGCTCTTGCCGTCCGAGCCGAGGCTGCCCTCTATGGTGGCGCCGCTCTGGACCGCCTTGAGGCTCACCTTGGTGAGCTTGCCGCCGGTGACGGTGACGTTGCCGCCGGTGTTGATGCTGGCGTTGTCGGCCCCGTCCTCGGCGGAGATCTTTATTCGGGCGGACGAGCTGTCCTTCTCGGCGGATATGTCGTTCTTGGTGGCCGACTTCTCGGTGTCGTCGCCGTCGTCACCACCGCCGCAGGCGCTCAGCGTGAGCACCCCACCGAGCAGCGCGGCCGTGACCGCGAGACCCCTGCGGTGCTTCCCACCCGTCATCACTGGCTTCTCCATCTGCCTTCGGAACCCCATGTCTCCCCGGTAAAAAAGCTGCGCAGCCCCCACGGCGTCCGAAATCGGACAGGTGCGCTCCCGCTCTTTGCACAAGAACGCACCGGGGACTATGACCGGTTCCACTTTCTGTCAAACTGTGGTCCAGGACACCTGTCCGCCTGGTGTATGACCTCTCCTGGTTCCCAGGAAAAGCGGAAGTATGACTTCCCCCTTGCCTCCGCTTCTCAGTAACATCGGCCCGCGTACGGCCAGTTCACCACTGACCCCCAAGCCGTACGCCGTACCCACGCACCCAGGAGGGCGTTCGTGTCCGAGGCCGGACCCTCGAAGCTGTCAGTCCACCGCCGACCTCTGGCCACTGCCGCGGCGGCCGGCGGAGTCCTGCTCGCTCTCGGGTTCGTACCCACCGCCAACGCTACCCCCGAAAAACCTGAACATCCCACCCATCACAGCAACTCTGTGACGCGGTTGGAACATGCCGGGGGCGCGGCGGCGGAGTGACCAGCCGGTCACCGCGGGCGACGCCGCGCGGCTCCGCCGCCGCGGGCGCCGGATCCCGCCGCCCGCGCGCCCGGCACGGTCCGTACCGGCGCAGCTAGGCGAGCGGCCCGGTGACCGGCCGGATCGCGTCCAGCAGCGCGCCGGAGCGGACGAAGTCCTCGGCGGCCGCCAGGTCCGGCGCCAGGTAGCGGTCCCCGCCCGGCCCCCCGGCCCCGGCCTCGCGCAGCCCCGCGATCACGGCCTGCGCCGCCCCGCCGGGCGCCAGCCCGGCCGTCCCGGAGCGCAGCTCGACCGCCCGGGCCGCCGCGTACACCTCCACGCCGATCACCCGGGCGAGTCCGGCGACCGCCGTGCGCAGTTTCCGGGCCGCCGACCAGCCCATCGACACATGGTCCTCCTGCATCGCGGAGGACGGGATGGAGTCGACCGAGGCGGGCACCGCCAGCCGCTTCAGCTCGCTGACCAGCGCGGCCTGCGTGTACTGGGCGATCATCAGCCCGGAGTCCACACCCGCGTCGTGGGCCAGGAACGGCGGCAGCCCGTGGGAGCGGTTCTTGTCCAGCAGCCGGTCGGTGCGGCGCTCGGCGATCGAGGCGAGGTCCGCGACGGCGACGGCGAGGAAGTCGAGGACGTAGGCGACCGGGGCTCCGTGGAAGTTCCCGTTGGACTCGACCCGCCCGTCGGGCAGCACCACCGGGTTGTCCACGGACGAGGCCAGCTCCCGCTCGGCGACCGCGCGGGCGTGCGCGAGCGTGTCCCGGCCCGCTCCGGCGACCTGCGGCGCACAGCGCACCGAGTAGGCGTCCTGCACCCGCGGCGCGTCGTCCTGGTGGTGGCCGGTGAGGCCGGACCCCTCCAGCACCTTGAGCATGTTGGCCGCGCTGGCGGCCTGCCCCGGGTGCGGCCGGACGGCGTGCAGCTCGGGGGCGAGCACCCGGTCGGTCCCCAGCAGCGCCTCCAGCGACAGCGCCGCCGCGACATCGGCGGAGCTGAACAGCCGCCCGAGGTCGGCGCACGCCATCAGCAGCATGCCGAGCATTCCGTCCGTGCCGTTGAGGAGCGCCAGCCCCTCCTTCTCGCGCAGCTCGACGGGGACGAGGCCGTGCTCGGCGAGCAGCTCGGCGGCCGGGCGCAGCTCGCCGTCGGGGCCTTCGGCCTCGCCCTCGCCCATCAGCGTGAGGGCGCAGTGGGAGAGCGGGGCGAGGTCGCCGGAGCAGCCGAGCGAGCCGTACTCGTGCACCAGCGGTGTGATGCCGGCGTTGAGCAGGTCGGCCATGGCCTGGGCCACCTCGGCGCGTACCCCGGTGCGGCCGGAGGCGAGGGTCTTCAGCCGCAGGAACATCAGCGCGCGCACCACCTCGCGCTCCACTCGCGGGCCCATTCCCGCGGCGTGCGAGCGGACGATGTTGCGCTGGAGCTGAGCGCGCAGGTCCGGGCCGATGTGGCGGACGGCGAGGGCACCGAAGCCGGTGGAGACGCCGTAGACCGGGTCGGGCTTGGCGGCGAGGTCGTCGATGAAGCGGCGGGCGGTGCGCAGCGCCTCGCGGGCCTCCTCGGCCAGCTCGACGCGGGCACCGTCCCGGGCCACGGCGACGACCTCCTCGGGGCTGGTGCCCGAGCTCCCGACGACCACAGTGTGCATATTCATATTCACGAACCCTAGTGAGTGAATTGCCATCTGTCACGAGGCGTGGGTGGACCCCGGGCTAGGAAACCTAGTTTTCTGCCTAGACCCCCTAGGTCTAGGCTGCGGACCGTACGCGGCCGACGCCGGAGAGGATGGTGAACCCATGGTGCGCGCGGGTCTGACCGTGGACCGGATCGTCCAGGCAGCAGCCGAGCTGGCGGACGAGGTGGGCCTGGACAACGTCACACTGTCCGCGCTGGCCCGCGGATTCGGCGTCAAGGACGCCAGCCTCTACTCCCACGTCCGCAACCTCGCCGACCTGCGCACCCGGCTGTGCGTCCAGGCGGCCCGCGAGATGACCGACCGGATCGGCGCAGCCGTCGCCGGGCGCGCCGGCAAGGACGCGCTGCTCGCCTTCGCCGACGCCTTCCGCGGCTACGCCCTCGAACACCCCGGCCGCTACGCCGCCGGACAGCTCCAGGTCGACCCCGCCGTCGCCGCCGAGTCCGTCGGCCACCGCCGCAGCATCGAACTGACCTACGGCATGCTGCGCGCCTACGGCCTCCGGGAACCGGACCTGACCGACGCCGGGCGGCTGCTGCGCAGCACCTTCCACGGCTACGCGGACCTGGAGACCCGCACCGGGTTCAGCCACCCGCGGCGCCTCGACGACTCCTGGCGCCGCTCCCTGGAGGCGCTGCACTTCCTGCTGGAGAACTGGCCGCGGACCACGCAGCCGGAGCCGCGCGGCACCCGCGATCCGCGCCCGGGCCGGGCCGCGGCCCCGGCCGTCGGGTGCGGGACCGCAGACGGCGGGCACAGGGCCGAAGGCGGCGGGTGCGGGGCCGAAGGCGGCGGGTGCGGGGCCGAAGGCGGCGGGTGCGGGGCCGAACACATCGAGCACATCAGAGATGAGGAGCAGACCGGTGAATGACCGATCCGACGCCGCCGAACCCCGTTCCGGCGCCCTGCCCGTCCCGGGCGCCACCCTCGGCTACCAGGTGCGCGGCACGGGACCGCTGCTGCTGCTCATACCGGGCGGCGCGGGGAACGCGGACGTCTTCCACGGAGTGGCGCCCGCACTCGCCGCCCACTTCACCGTGGCGAGCTACGCGCCGCGCGGGATCAGCGGCAGCCCGCTGGACGCCCCCGGCGAGGAGCAGCGCGTCGCGGTGCACGCCGCCGACGCCGGGCGGCTGCTCGACCTGCTCTCCCCCGACGAGCCCTGCTATGTGTTCGGCACCAGCTCCGGCGGCATCACCGCCGTCGAACTGCTGACGCTGCACCCCGACCGGGTGCGGCTCGCCGTCGCGCACGAGCCGCCGCTGGCCCGGGTGTCGGCCGTCCCCGGACCGGCACTGGACGCGTTCGCGCAGATCAGCGAGGTCGCCGCGCGCGAGGGTGTCGGGCCGGGCTACGCGCGGATGGGGGCGACGCTGGGCGAGGCCGAGCCGCTCGACCCGGCCGAGGACGAGGGAGCGCCGGAACCGATGCCGGCGGGGCTGCGGGCCGCCGTCGAGGCGAGCAGCGGCCACTTCCTGGAACATGTGCTGAAGCCCTTCACCCACCACGGCCCGGACCTCGCCCGGCTGCGGGCCGCCGCGGACCGGCTGGTCGTCGGGGTCGGCCGGGCCTCCCGCGGACAGCTCCCGCACACCCTCGCCACCGAGCTGGCCGAGACGGTGGGGGCGCGGTGCCGGGAGTTCCCCGGCGGCCATCTCGGCTGCGTCGAGCACCCGGCGGCGTTCGCCCGCGCGCTGCACCGCACCCTGCGGGAGGCGGACCCCGCACCGGGGACCGGCCGTTGACACCGGCTGCGCGCGACCGGCTGCGGGCTCGGTGCACGGGATCCGGCGCGGCGGAGCCCGGCGCCGGAGCTCAGCTGCGGCGGAAGCGGCGGCGCTCGGGGGCGGGCGGCAGCGGGTCGGGGGTGGCGGCCAGCCGGACCGTGGGATCGTCGGGCCCGCCCTCCCGGCCCGCGACGACCGGCGCGCCGGAGCGCAGCGCCTTGGCGCGGTACTGGGCGGCGTCCGCCAGCCGGAAGAGGCGGTGTGCGGAGCGCACGGCGCCCACCGGGTCGCCGGTCGACGCGATCCCGCAGGCCACCCCCTCCCCCAGCTCCAGCGCGGCGGCGCTGCGGCACAGTTCGCCGACGGTGTGCACCACCTCGTCGGCGGCGGGGCCCACGGCCAGCAGGCAGAACTCGTCGCCGCCCAACCGCCCGGCCAGCGCGCCGGGCAGGGCGGCCGCCGCCGCGGACAGCACGGCGGCGAACCGTTCCAGCAGCCGGTCGCCGGCCTCGTGCCCCTGGGCGTCGTTGACGCCTTTGAGCCCGTTGAGGTCGCAGACGACGAGGCTGACGACGGTGCCCAGATCGCGGTGGAGCGCGATGGCCTCGTCCAGCCGGGTCTCGACGGCGCGCCGGTTGGCGAGTCCGGTGAGGGGGTCGGTGTAGGCGAGCCTGCGGACCTCCTCCAACTGCTCGTTCTGCGCGATGCCCGAGGCTATGAGGGCCGCGAGCACCGCGGCGAAGTCGGCGTCGGCGCGGGTGAAGGCCGGTCCTCCGGCGGGCCGTGCCACATACAGCTCTCCCCAGGCCCGGCCGCGCAGCACGATCGGTGCGATCACACAGGAGCCGCGGCCCCTGCGGCGCCGCGCCGCCACCCGGCGGTAGCCGTGCGCCGCCGGGTCCCCGGCGCCGCCCGCCGCCTCCGGGCCGTCGCCCACCACCCACGCCTGCGGCCGGCCGCCGCCCGCCCACCACTCGTGCAGCAGTTCGGCGAGCTGGGGGAAGTCGTGCACCGGGTAGGACTCGTCGGCGGGGTACTCGGCCTCCTCCGGCGCCCGCTCCCCCACGTTGGCCAGCACGCGCAGCCGACCGCCGGCCGGCTCCCAGACGGACACGGCGGCGAACGTGCCGCCCATCGCCGCGCGGGCGCCTTCGGCCGCCGCGTGCGCTATGTCCCGGTGGGAGCGGGCGGTGTCGGTCTCGGGGTCGTCCGCGGGGTGCGGGTGCGGGCGGGCCGCGGCGGGCGCCGAGGTCTGGGCCGCCGCCATGGCCTGGGACAGCACGACGACGGCATCGAGGCGCGCGTCCGCGTCCTCCGCTGTTCGACCCATACGCCAAGATTAGGAGGCTTCGCCCCGTTCTGCCGCACGGATCATTACGCAGAGCTTCACTCTACGAAGAAGACCCCGCGCCCCGCCGGGAAACCGCGCATCCCGCGCCCGGGAACCGCCACTCCGCCGCACACCCGATCCGCCGCACATCGATCCGCCGTACGGCGCCGCACCGGGCGCCGCCGCAGCGCCCCGTCGAAGAGGCCGGCCGAAGCCGCCCGCACGGTCAGACCCCGGGCCAGTCCGGCTTCCGCTTCTCGTTGAACGCCGCGACGCCCTCGGCCCGGTCACCGGAGAAGGCGACCGTACGCCAGGCGGCCTCCTCCACCTCCAGCCCCGCCCGCAGGTCCATCCCCCATCCGGTGCGCAGCGCCCGCTTGGCGGCGCGCAGCCCGACCGGCGAGTTGGCCGCGATGCGGGCCGCGAGCGCCAGCGCCTCGGCCCGGTCCGTACCCGACTCCGCGAGCAGGTCGACCATGCCGAGCGCCCGCGCCTCCTCGGCGGCCACCCGGCGCGCGGTGAAGATCAGCTCGGCGGCCCGGGCCGCACCCACCCGGCGCGGCAGCAGCTGCGTCCCGCCGCCGCCCGGTACGACACCGACCGACACCTCGGGCAGGCCCAGCACCGCGGTGGGGTCGGCCACGATCAGGTCGCAGGCCAGCGCCAGTTCGTACCCGCCGCCCAGCGCATAGCCGTGCACGGCGGCGATCGTCGGCATCGGCAGTTCCAGCACCCCGGTGTAGGCGGCCCGGGCGTGCGGACGCTGGGCCGCCAGCTCCGCGTCGCTGAAGGAGTTGCGCTCCTTGAGGTCGGCGCCGACGCAGAACGCGCGCTCGTGCGTCGAGGTCAGTACGGTGGCCCGCACCTCACCGTCCCGCGCGAGCGCGGCGCACGCGTCGGCCAGGGCGCCCGCGAACGCCGTCGACACGGCGTTCATGGCCCCACTCCGGTCCATCACCAGCTCCGCGACGTGCCCGTCCTTGCGGACCCGCACCCACTCCCCGAACGCCTGCTCGCTGAGATCCATGACCGCCACGATAACGGTCGCTAACTTCCGCCCGTCAACGTCCGGCGCGGCACCCGCCGGACGCGTCCCCCCGCCCGCCGGGTCGGCGCCGGCTAGCCTCCGGTGCCGCGGCGCCGCAGCAGCCAGGGCTCCACGACGCCCAGCCCGCGCACCGGACGCTGGTAGAGCGGCTGGAGCGCGAACCGGTACCCGGACAGGTCCTCGCTCTCCTTCTCCGACTCCGGCGCGGCGCCCGAGGCGGTCAGCTCGGCCCGCAGCGCACCGTCCACCAGCACCGTGTCCTTGGGCGCTATCGAGGTCAGCCTGCTGGCGAGGTTGACCGTGTTGCCGAAGACATCACCCATCCGGGTCGTCATCGTCCCGAAGGCGATACCGACCCGCAGCTCCGGCATCGTCGCGTCGTTGGCCATCGTCTCGATCAGCCGCAGCCCGATCTCCGCAGCCGTGCCCGCGTCCTCGGCGACGTAGAGGATCTCGTCGCCCAGCGCCTTGATGAGCCGCCCGCCGTGCGCGGCGACCAGGTCGGCCGAGGTGGTCTCGAACGCCTCCACCAGCTCGCCCAGTTCCTCGTCCTCCAGGCGGCGGGTCAACCGGGTGAAGCCCACCAGGTCGGCGAAGCCGATGGCCTGCCGCCGGTTGACCATCTCCTCGTCGTCCTGCGCCTGGACGACCCGGCCGGTGGCGGCGGCCAGCTGCCGGCGCCACACATAGACCAGGAACTCCTCCAGCTCGGGCAGGAGGAGCTGCACCAGCG
Organism: Streptomyces sp. AA1529; assembly: GCF_000280905.1. Taxonomy (GTDB): domain Bacteria; phylum Actinomycetota; class Actinomycetes; order Streptomycetales; family Streptomycetaceae; genus Streptomyces. Next base: position 25,729 of record NZ_ALAP01000070.1, read on the forward strand.
GGAAGGTGACCTCGTTGCGGGTCATCCCGGGCTCGGGCGGCTCGGTCAGCCCCATCAGGAACGAGTCGATCTGCCAGTCCGCGAGCCGCGCCGTGGTCTGCCCGGTGGAGCGGGCCACCTGCACCGCCATCGTCTCGCTCAGCAGCCCCGCCTCGACCAGGCCCGACAGCCGCCGCAGCGCCAGCACGTCGGCCTCGGTCAGCGCCCGGGCCTGGCCGACGTCGGCGAAGCCCATCGCCCGCCAGAACCGGGAGGCCAGCTCCATGGAGACCCCGGCGGCGCGGGCGGCCTGGAAGGGCGTGTACTGCCGCTCGGACCCGAGAATGAGCTCCTCGATGCGCAGCGCGCTGGGGTCGGGCTCGTCGTCCGGGTCCCCCGCGCCTTCGGCGAAGGGGCCCGCCGGACCGTCCCCGGCGGGGGACACGCCGGCACCCCCGGCAGGCGGCGCCCCCGCGGAAGCACCGGAAGCACCGGGGTCACCGGAAGCACCGGGGTCGCCGTCCGCGGGATCGCCCGGCGCCGGGGCGGCGCCGTCCGCGGGATCGCCGGGCGGACCCGCCGCGGCGTCCGCCGGATCGGCGGCGTCCGGGATTCCGCGGTCACCGCCCCCGGCTCCGGTCCCGCCCCCGGCTCCGGCGCCCGTGGCACCCGGTACCGGTGCGGACCCGGCGGACGCCGCTCCGCGTCCGGGCACGCCCGGTTCGTCCGCGGTCACCGCGGGCTCCCCGCACGCTCCGCGGCGTGGTGTCGCGGCCTCGCGTCGTCCCTGCGCACAGCCCTTCCGTTCCCTCTTGCCCGATCCGCCGGCGGTCCGGCCACCGCTCCCGGGTGGCACTCGATGTCACCGCCGATTGCCCACCATACGGCAGTTGTGCGCTACCTCACGGTCCGGTCGCGGGGCGCAGATGGACGATGTCACCAGCTGCGACCGGATGCTGTACGCCCTGTTCCGAGGCGATGACCAGTCGGCCGTCGCCGTCCACCGCGACGGCCTCGCCCACCAGCTCTCCCCCGCCGGGCAGCGTCGCGCGCACGGTCCTGCCGAGCGTCACGCAGCCCGCCGCGTAGGCGTCCAGCACGGCCGAGGCCGCCGGGTCGCCGTCCGCCGCCGTCCAGCGGCCGTACCAGTCCTCCACCGCGCGCAGCACCGCACGCAGCAGCGGGTCCCGGTCCGTGCCCTGAGCCCCGGCCAGCAGCAGCGAACCTGCGGTGGGGACCGGCAGCTCGTCCTCGCGGAGGCTGACGTTGAGCCCGATACCGAGGACGACGGCGTCGGAGTCGACGCGTTCCGCCAGGATGCCGCCGACCTTGCGTTCGCCGCCCTTGGCGGTCGTCAGCACGTCGTTGGGCCACTTGAGGCCGGTGTCGACACCGGCCGTACGGGCGAGCGCACCGGCCGCGGCCACCCCGGCCAGCAGCGGGAGCCAGCCCCAGCGCTCCGCCGGGGGCTCGGGGCGCAGCAGCATCGAGAAGAAGAGGCCGGAGCGGGGCGGGGCCGTCCACGAGCGGTCCAGCCGGCCCTTGCCCGCGGTCTGCTCCTCGGCGACGAGGACGGCGCCGGGCTCGGCCTTCCCCGTGCGGGCGCGGGCCACCAGCTCGGTGTTGGTCGAGCCGAGCGACTCGACCACCTCCAGGTCGGTCCAGAGGGAGTCCCCGCCGAGCAGTGCCCTGCGCAGGGCCGCCTGACGGAGCGGGGGGCGGTCGAGGTCGGACCAGCGGTGTGACGTCATGCGGCCAGGTTATGGGGGGTACGCCGGATCCGGCCCCCGCCACCCGCCGACGAGGCCGGACGCCGGTCCGGGTGGACCCGAGTGTGGCCAACGACGCACTCCGTGACGGGCAGGTCGCAGATAGCCTACGGGTCGGTAGCCAACCCGCGACGGTAAGGAGCCCTCCGAGATGTCCTCGCCCAGCCCCGACATCGACGACCTCGACATCCACACCACCGCGGGCAAGCTCGCGGACTTCGAGCGGCGCACGGCGGAGGCCGTGCACGCGGGCTCGGAGCGCGCGGTGGAGAAGCAGCACGCCAAGGGGAAACTGACCGCCCGGGAGCGGGTGGAACTCCTGCTCGACGAGGGGTCGTTCACCGAGCTGGACGAGTTCGCGCGGCACCGCTCGACCAACTTCGGGCTGGAGAGCAACCGCCCGTACGGGGACGGCGTGGTCACCGGCTACGGCACCGTCGACGGCCGCCCCGTGTGCGTCTTCTCGCAGGACTTCACCATCTTCGGCGGCGCCCTCGGCGAGGTCTACGGCGAGAAGATCGTGAAGGTCATGGACTTCGCTCTGAAGACCGGCTGCCCGGTCGTGGGCATCAACGACGGCGGCGGTGCCCGGATCCAGGAGGGGGTGGCGGCACTCGGCCTGTTCGCGGAGATCTTCCGCCGCAACACCCACGCCTCCGGGGTGATCCCGCAGATCTCCCTGGTCCTGGGCCCGTGCGCGGGCGGCGCCGTCTACTCGCCGGCGATCACGGACTTCACGGTGATGGTCGACCAGACCTCGCACATGTTCATCACCGGGCCGGACGTGATCAAGACGGTCACCGGTGAGGACGTCGGCTTCGAGGAGCTGGGCGGCGCCCGCACGCACAACGCGACCTCGGGTGTGGCGCACCACATGGCGGGGGACGAGAAGGACGCCATCGAGTACGTCAAGGCGCTGCTGTCCTACCTGCCCTCCAACAACCTCTCCGAGCCGCCCGGCTATCCGGAGGAGGCGGACCTGGAGACCTCCGAGGAAGACCGGGAGCTGGACGCCCTGATCCCGGACTCGGCGAACCAGCCCTACGACATGCACACCGTGGTCGAGCACGTGCTGGACGACGGTGAGTTCCTGGAGACGCAGGCGCTGTTCGCGCCGAACATCGTCACCGGGTTCGGCCGCGTCGAGGGCCGTCCGGTGGGGGTGGTCGCCAACCAGCCGCTGCAGTTCGCGGGCTGCCTCAACATCGACGCGAGCGAGAAGGCGGCGCGCTTCGTGCGCACCTGCGACTCGTTCAACATCCCCGTGCTCACCTTCGTGGACGTCCCCGGCTTCCTGCCCGGCACGGACCAGGAGTACGACGGGATCATCCGGCGCGGCGCCAAGCTGATCTACGCGTACGCGGAGGCGACGGTGCCGCTGATCACGGTGATCACCCGGAAGGCGTTCGGCGGCGCCTACGACGTGATGGGGTCCAAGCACCTGGGCGCCGACCTCAACTTCGCCTGGCCGACGGCGCAGATCGCGGTGATGGGCGCACAGGGCGCGGTCAACATCCTGCACCGCAAGAAGCTGGCCGGCGCCGGTACGCCCGAGCAGACCGAGGAGCTGCGCGCCCAGCTCACCCAGGAGTACGAGGACGCGCTGCTGAACCCGTACGTGGCGGCCGAGCGCGGCTACGTGGACGCGGTGATCCGCCCCGCGGAGACCCGCCGCCACATCACCCGCGGGCTGCGCACGCTGCGCAGCAAGCGGGAGCAGCTCCCGCCGAAGAAGCACGGCAACATCCCGCTGTGAGGAGAGTGCGATGACGACGGAGTCCGTCGAGACCGCCCCGCGGGGCGCAACCGAGGGCACTGCCGGGGCCGAGCCGTCCATCCGGGTCGTCCGGGGCAACCCCACTCCCGAGGAACTGGCGGCGGCGCTGGCGGTGGTGCGGGTGCGCGCCCGCGCCGTGCCGGCCGACGAGCCGCGGCGGGCGGCGCCCAGCGCCTGGTCGGATCCGGCCCGTACGGTGCCCGGCCCGCCCCCGGCGCCGGGTCCGGAGGCCTGGCGCCGCACCTTCTGGGCCGGCTGACCGGCCGCGCTGCCGACCGGCCGGCCGCGTGCGCCCGCGGGTGTGCTGCGCGTGCGCCCGCGCCTGAGTACGCGTACTCAGGCGCGGGCGCCGGGGTGCGGCCACCATGGGCGGATGCTGTGGTCCGATCCCCGAGACGAGCCGCCGCCGGACATCCGCAGGACCCAGGAGAAGGTGCACCGCCTCGGCTGGGTGCTGCTCGTGGTCACGGCGGTGGTGATGATGCTGCTGCTGTCGGTCACGTACTCCTAGGCGTCCAAAGCGTCCCCCGGCGTCCCGGGAATCCAGGGTGCTCCCGGGCGCCTCGGGCGCCCCCGCGGGGCACGGCACGGCGACTCCTTACGATGGCCGCATGAACTCACCGCGTCTTGTGCTGGCCTCCGCCTCCCCCGCCCGTCTCGCACTGCTGCGGCAGGCCGGGATGGCGCCCGAGGTGGTCGTCAGCGGGGTGGACGAGGACGCGCTCGACGCGCCGACGCCGTCCGAACTGGCCCGGGTGCTGGCCGAGGCCAAGGCCGCGGCGGTCGCCGCGCGGGCCGAGGCCGCCGAGGCGCTGGTCGTCGGCTGCGACTCGGTGCTGGAGCTGGACGGGCGGCCGCTGGGCAAGCCCGCCGACGCGGCGGAGGCGACGGCCCGCTGGCGGGACATGCGCGGCCGCTCCGGGGTGCTGCACACCGGGCACTGCGTCGTGGACACCCGCGCGGCCGCGGCAGGCGCACGCCGCTCGGTGACGACCTCCACGACGGTGCACTTCGGGCGGCCCTCCGACGCGGAGGTCGCGGCCTACGTCGCCAGCGGCGAACCGCTCCACGTGGCGGGCGCGTTCACGCTCGACGGCCGCTCGGGGCCGTTCGTGGACGGTATCGAGGGCGACCACGGCAACGTGCTCGGGCTCTCGCTGCCCACGCTGCGCGGGCTGCTGGGCGAGCTGGGGGTCGCCGTCACGGACCTGTGGGCTCCGCGCTGACGCCGGGCCCGTCGCCGGGGTGTTCGCCGGGGTGTCCGGCGGGCCGCCGCCCGGCCGGCTCGGCCATCGCCTCGCCGTACCAGGTCAACGACCAGACGATGAGGCCCAGGATGCTCATCATCAGCACGAAGGCCGGCCAGCCGACGAGGCCGACGCAGAACGCGCCGAGCACTCCGTGCACCACCGCGCAACTGATCAGCACGATGCGCCAGAAGCCGCGCGGCGGTACGTCACGTATCGCCGTACGGAGGAGGATCAGCGCGCAGCCGAGCACATAGCCGCCGACCAGCACGGCGCCGATCACCGCTGAGATCGTCATGGCGCGCGGTTCGATACCGGCCAGGGACATCTGCTGGGCGTCCGCGACCTTGCCCAGGAAGAGATTGAGGCCCACGAGCACGGCTGCTTCCATCGTGAGCACCAACGCGGTCACCGCGGCCACTGCCCGTCTGCGCCCTGCCACTCCGCCACCTCTTCCGTCGCCTGCATCTTCGGTGCGCCGGCGGCCGTTTGACGGCTCGACGGCCGTATCGCCCGACGCGGTTCCGCTGCGCGCCGCGGGTTACTCCAGGTACGTGCTCTCGGCAGGGCGAACGCTACTCACGGGTACAAGCCGGGGCAAGAGAATCGACGCAAAGCAAAAATTCCGTCTGCGAGTCGTAGGGACCCCACAAAGACGACGCACTCAGGCGCACGACTCCGACAGAGAGCTAGCCCACATGCCCAAGGCGCACGTTCCACCACCGAATGCGGCGTACCGTGGGACAACGAGGGGAGATCCGGTTCTGCGCGACCCACGGGTGACACTCCGTGTGGGCAAGCTCACCCCCCTTGGCGGCTCGGCGTCAGGTGTCGCCTGTACCTAAACTCAGGTTGTTCCAAGGAGGGAGCCATCGTGCGCAAGGTGCTCATCGCCAACCGCGGCGAAATCGCCGTCCGCGTCGCCCGCGCGTGCCGGGATGCGGGAATCGCGAGTGTCGCCGTCTATGCCGAGCCGGACCGGGACGCGCTGCACGTCCGCGTGGCCGACGAGGCATTCGCCCTGGGCGGTGACACCCCGGCGGCGAGCTATCTGGATGTCGGCAAAGTACTGAAAGCGGCCGCCGACTCGGGAGCCGACGCCGTCCACCCCGGCTACGGATTCCTCTCCGAGAACGCCGAGTTCGCGCAGGCGGTGCTCGACGCGGGCCTCAACTGGATCGGCCCGCCCCCGCAGGCCATCCGCGACCTGGGCGACAAGGTCGCCGCGCGGCACATCGCGCAGCGCGCGGGCGCCCCGCTGGTCGCCGGCACCAAGGACCCGGTCTCCGGCGCGGAGGAGGTCGTCGCCTTCGCGGAGGAGAACGGCCTGCCCATCGCCATCAAGGCCGCCTTCGGCGGCGGCGGGCGCGGCCTGAAGGTGGCCCGCACGCTGGAGGAGGTCCCCGAGCTGTACGACTCGGCGGTCCGCGAGGCCGTGGCCGCCTTCGGCCGCGGCGAGTGCTTCGTCGAGCGCTATCTGGACCGGCCCCGGCACGTGGAGACGCAGTGCCTGGCCGACAAGCACGGCAACGTGGTCGTCGTCTCCACCCGCGACTGCTCCCTCCAGCGCCGCCACCAGAAGCTCGTCGAGGAGGCCCCGGCCCCGTATCTGACGGGCGAGCAGAACGCCGAGCTGTACCGCGCGTCCAAGGCCATCCTCCGCGAGGCGGGCTACGAGGGCGCCGGCACCTGCGAGTTCCTCGTCGGCCAGGACGGCACGATCTCCTTCCTGGAGGTCAACACCCGCCTCCAGGTGGAGCACCCGGTGACCGAGGAGGTCACCGGGATCGACCTGGTCCGCGAGATGTTCCGGATCGCCGACGGCGAGAAGCTGGGCTACGACGACCCGCCGCTGCGCGGTCACTCCTTCGAGTTCCGGATCAACGGCGAGGACCCGGGCCGCAACTTCCTTCCGGCGCCCGGCACCGTCACCACCTTCGCGCCGCCCAGCGGTCCCGGCGTGCGGCTGGACGCGGGTGTCGAGTCCGGCTCGGTGATCGGCCCGGCGTGGGACTCGCTGCTCGCCAAGCTGATCGTCTCCGGCGCCACCCGGCAGCAGGCGCTCCAGCGCGCCGCCCGCGCGCTGGACGAGTTCGAGGTCACCGGCATGGCCACGGCGCTGCCCTTCCACCGCACGGTGGTCCGGGACGCGGCGTTCGCGCCCGAGGTGAGCGGCCGCGAGGGTGAGCCGTTCGACGTCCACACCCGGTGGATCGAGACGGAGTTCGTCAACGACCTCAAGCCGTTCGCGGCTCCCGCCCCCGGCGAGGCCGAGGAAGAGGACGCCACGGGGCGCGAGACCGTCGTCGTCGAGGTCGGCGGCAAGCGGCTGGAGGTCTCGCTGCCCTCCTCGCTGGGCATGCCGCTGGCGCGGGCCGCGGTCGAGGGCGGTGCCCGCAAGCCGCGGCGCAAGGCCGCCAAGAAGTCCGGCACCGCCGTCTCCGGCGACGCGCTCGCCTCCCCCATGCAGGGCACCATCGTCAAGGTGGCCGTGGAGGAGGGCCAGCAGGTCGAGGAGGGCGAGCTCATCATCGTCCTGGAGGCGATGAAGATGGAGCAGCCGCTGAACGCGCACCGCGCCGGTACCGTCAAGGACCTCAACGCGGAGATCGGCGCCGCGGTGACCGCGGGCGGCGTCATCTGCGAGATCAAGGACTGACCGGGACCGCGGACCGCCCGGAACCGCACGCCGCGCCCGCCGCCGGAGGTACGCCTCCGCGGCGGGCGCGCGTCGTGTGCGGCCGGGTCAGCGGCGCCTGGGCGCCAGGTCCGCCACCCGGGGCGGCACCGCGGCCGGCGCGGACCGCAGATGGCCGGGCGGGGCGCCGCCCGCCGGACCCGCGGACGGTCCCGGGTGGTTGTGGTTGCCGGGGTGGCCGCCGGAGTGGTTCCCACCCTGCGGCGCCGCCCTGCGGGGGGTGGGCATCGGCACCTCGGGGCGGCCCCGCTCCGGAGCGGCGGACGGCGTCCCGGCGACGGCCACCTGGACACCGCGGTCGGCGAGGGCCTGCAACTCGGTCTCGGCACGGTCGTCGTGCGGCGGGGGTTCGTCCGTCACCAGCCGGGTGATCACATCGGTGGGCACCGTCTGGAACATCGTGTCGGCACCCAGCTTGGTGTGGTCGGCCAGCACCACCACCTCCCCGGCCGCCTGCACCAGGGCCCGGTCCACGCTCGCGGAGAGCATGTTGGAGGTGGACAGCCCGCGCTCGGCGGTCAGCCCGCTTCCGGACAGGAAGGCCCGGGAGACCCGCAGTCCCTGCAGGGACTGCTCGGCGCCACTGCCGACCAGCGCGTAGTTGGAGCCGCGCAGGGTGCCTCCGGTCATCACCACCTCCACCCGGTTGGCGTGCGCGAGCGCCTGGGCCACCAGCAGCGAGTTGGTGACCACGGTCAGGCCGGGCACTCTCGCGAGCCGGCGCGCCAGCTCCTGCGTCGTCGTACCGGCTCCGACGACGACGGCCTCGCCCTCCGAGACGAGGCCCGCGGCCAGATCGGCGATCGCCGTCTTCTCCGCGGTGGCCAGGTGGGATTTCTGGGGGAAGCCGGACTCCCGGGTGAAGCCTCCCGGCAGCACGGCTCCGCCGTGACGGCGGTCGAGGAGTCCTTCGGCCTCCAGCGCCCGTACGTCACGGCGCACGGTCACCTCGGAGGTCTGGACTACGCGGGCCAGCTCACGGAGCGAGACTGCTCCGTTCGCTCGCACCATTTCTAGGATCAATTGACGACGTTCCGCAGCGAACACGAAACTGACAGTAACGCCAACGACCGTCTGGTTTCAGCGCTATCCGCCGATTAACAGAAGTTGTCCGTCCGGCTTCCCCGAATGTGGTATAGCGGACTGTTCGGGACTACGGCGCCCCGGCGGTCGCCCGCTTCCGCCCCGGTTCAGTGCAGTTCGGTCATCTTGCGGGTGTGCAACTGACGGGCGACCTCGGCGATCGAGCCGGTCAGCGACGGATACACGGTGAACGTGTTGGCGATCTGCTCCACGGTCAGATTGTTGTCAACCGCGATCGAGATCGGATGGATCAGCTCGCTGGCCCGCGGCGAGACGACCACCCCGCCCACGATGATGCCGGTGCCGGGGCGGCAGAACAGCTTCACGAAGCCGTCCCGGATGCCCTGCATCTTGGCCCGCGGGTTGCGCAGCAGCGGAAGCTTGACGACACGGGCCTCGATGGCCCCCTTGTCGACGTCCGCCTGGCTGTAGCCGACCGTCGCGATCTCCGGGTCGGTGAAGACGTTCGCGGAGACCGTCCGCAGGTCGAGCGGGTTCACCGCGTCGCCGAGGAAGTGGTACATCGCGATCCGGCCCTGCATCGCCGCGACGGACGCGAGCGCGAGGACCCCGGTGCAGTCGCCCGCGGCGTAGACGCCGGGGGCCGAGGTGCGCGAGACCTTGTCGGTCCAGATGTGCCCCGAGTCCTTGAGCCGGACCCCGGCCTCCTCCAGCCCCATGTCCGTGCTGTTGGGAATGGCACCGACCGCCACCAGGCAGTGCGTACCGGTGATCGTCCGGCCGTCCTGGAGCGTGACCTCGACCCGGTCGCCGTCCGCCTTCGGCGGGCCGCCGGCCGCGGCCACCCGCTGCGCCGAGGCGGCACGCGAGCGGCTCATCACGTTCATCCCGCGGCGCCGGAAGACGTCCTCCAGCACCGCCGCCGCATCCGGGTCCTCGCCCGGCAGCACCCGGTCCCGCGAGGAGACCAGCGTGACCTGCGAGCCCAGCGCCTGGTAGGCACCCGCGAACTCGGCCCCGGTCACACCGGAGCCGATGACGATCAGCTCCTCGGGCTGCTCCTGGAGGTCGTAGAGCTGCGTCCAGTTCAGGATGCGCTCGCCGTCCGGGCGCGCGTCCGGGATCTCCCGCGGGTGGCCGCCGGTGGCGATCAGCACCGCGTCCGCGGTGAGCTGCTCCTGGCTGCCGTCCGCCGCGGTGACCGTCACGACGCGGGAGCCGTCCGTGGCCTGGCCGGGCTCCAGCCTGCCGCGGCCGCGCACCACCCGGCCGCCCGCCCGGGTGACCGAGGCCGTGATGTCGTGCGACTGGGCCAGCGCCAGCCGCTTGACCCGCCGGTTGACCTTGCGGATGTCGACCCCGACCACGCGCGCCGGATCGTCCGGGTCGTGGGTGGTGTCCTCCACCCGGATGCCCAGCTCCTCGTACGAGGAGTCGAAGTTGGTCATCACCTCGGCCGTGGCGATCAGCGTCTTGGACGGCACGCAGTCGGTGAGCACCGACGCACCGCCCAGGCCGTCGCAGTCGACGACGGAGACTTCCGCGCCGAGTTGCGCCGCCACCAGCGCCGCTTCGTATCCGCCAGGGCCACCACCGATGATCACGATCCGAGTCACATGCTCCATTGTCCCGCACCCGTCAGGTCCGGACCCGCCGGGGGGTGCTCCCCCTCCGCGCCGGTCCGGCGCCCCGGCGGGTCTGCGCTCCGCCCGCGCCGCCCGGCCCACCGGGCGCGGTCCCGGGAAACGCCCGTCCCGCGAGGGCCGCCGTTACCCTCGTGGGATGTCGCTCTACGCCGCCTACGCCGGCAACCTCGACGCCCGCCTGATGGCCCGCCGCGCCCCGCACTCCCCCCTCCGCGGCACCGGCTGGCTCACCGACTGGCGGCTCACCTTCGGAGGCGAGCACATGGGCTGGGACGGCGCACTGGCCACCCTCGTGGAGGCACCGCGTTCCCAGATCTTCGTCGCGCTGTACGACATCGCACCGATGGACGAGGACTCGATGGACCGCTGGGAGGGCGTGGGCCTGGACATATACCGGCGGATGCGGGTGCGGGTGCACACCCTGGAGGGCGAGGAGCCGGCCTGGTGCTACGTCCTCAACGGCTACGAGGGCGGCCTGCCCTCGGCCCGCTATCTGGGGGACATCGCCGACGCCGCCGAGTCCGCCGGCGCCCCGCACGACTACGTCATGGAGCTCCGCAAGCGACCGTGCTAGCGGCTGCGCGCTAGCGCAGCGGGCCGACGGATTCTCCACACGCGCCCCACCCGCTCCCGCTGTCGCCCGTGTGTTCGTCCGGACTTGCGAACGAGTTGCACCGCACGTCTACGCGCGTAGGAGATAACGGGCTACCCTCGTCGCGTGAACGCATCTGCCACTACTCACGCTGCCGACGACCCCTACCGCTCCGCCGAGGAGGCCGCCGCCCGGCTGCGGGCGCTGACCGGCGAGGACAGCCACGACGTGGCGCTCGTCATGGGCTCGGGCTGGGTCCCCGCCGCCGACACGCTCGGCGCGGCCGACCACGAGCTCACGATCACCGAGCTGCCGGGGTTCCCGCCGCCCACCGCCGCGGGCCACGCCGGCAAGATCCGCTCGCACCGGGTGGGCGACAAGCGCGCGCTCGTCTTCCTCGGCCGTACACACGCGTACGAGGGCCGCGGGGTCGCGGCCGTCGCGCACGGGGTGCGCACCGCCGTGGCAGCGGGCTGCAAGACCATCGTGCTGACCAACGGCTGCGGCGGGCTGCGGACCGGCATGCGCCCGGGCCAGCCGGTCCTCATCAGCGACCACATCAACCTCACCGCCACCTCGCCGATCGTCGGCGCCAACTTCGTCGACCTGACCGACCTGTACTCGCCGCGGCTGCGCGCGCTCTGCCAGGAGATCGACCCGAGCCTGGAAGAGGGCGTCTACGTCCAGTTCCCCGGCCCGCACTACGAGACCCCCGCGGAGATCGACTACGTCCGCACCATCGGCGGCGACCTGGTGGGCATGTCCACCGTCCTGGAGGCCATCGCCGCGCGCGAGGCGGGCGCCGAGGTGCTCGGGGTCTCCCTGGTCACCAACCTCGCCGCCGGGATGACGGGCGAGCCCCTCAACCACGAGGAGGTCCTGCAGGCCGGCCGCGACTCCGCGGTGCGCATGGGCACCCTGCTCGGCGAGGTGCTCGAGCGGCTCTGACCGGCCGGGGCCGCCCCGGACCATCCCGGGGGCGGCTCTCCCCGGGCCCACGGGCCCCTCAGCCCCACCGGCCCCTCAGCCCCACCGGGCTCCCCAGCCCCACCTGAAAGGCAGGACCACGAAGATGACCGACAGCCTGCGGGAGGGCGCGACAGCCGCACCGGACGCGCCCGCGCCCGGATCGGACGACGCGCTGCTCGCCCGTGCCCGCGACTGGCTGGCCGAGGACCCGGACCCGGAGACCCGCGAGGAACTCGCCGCGCTGCTCGGGGCCGGCGACCTGGCCGAGCTGCGGAACCGGTTCGCCGGCACCCTCCAGTTCGGCACCGCCGGACTCCGCGGTGAGCTGGGCGCGGGACCGATGCGGATGAACCGCGCCGTCGTCATCCGCGCGGCGGCCGGCATCGCCGCGTATCTGCGCGCCCGCCTCCCGCACCCGGCGGAGGGCGAGGCGCCGCTGGTCGTGATCGGCTACGACGCACGGCACCGGAGCGCCGACTTCGCCCGGGACACCGCGGCGGTCATGACCGGCGCCGGGCTGCGCGCGGCGACGCTGCCCGAGCCACTGCCCACCCCGGTGCTGGCGTTCGCCGTGCGGCAGCTCGGCGCGGCCGCCGGGATCATGGTCACCGCCAGCCACAACCCGCCGCGCGACAACGGCTACAAGGTCTATCTGGACGACGGCCTGCAGATCGTGCCGCCCGCCGACGGCGAGATCGCGGATGCCATCGCCGCTGTCGGCCCGCTCGCGGGCGTGCCGCGCCCCGAGTCGGGGTGGCAGGTGCTCGGCGACGAGGTGCACGACGCCTACCTGGCCCGCACCCGGGCCGTGCTCGGCGCGGGCTCGGCCCGCGCGGTGCGGGTCGTGCACACGGCCCTGCACGGCGTCGGCCACCGGACGGCGCAGCTCGCCTTCGAACGGGCGGGCTTCCCCCGGCCCGTCCCGGTGCCCGAGCAGGCCGAGCCGGACCCGGACTTCCCCACCGTCGCGTTCCCCAACCCGGAGGAACCCGGCGCGATGGACCGCGCGTACGCGACCGCCCGCGCCTGGGAGGCCGAGCACGGCGAACGCCCCGACGTGATCATCGCCAACGACCCGGACGCGGACCGCTGCGGCGTGGCCGTACCCGACGCGGCGGCCGGAAGCGGCTGGCGGATGCTGCGCGGCGACCAGGTGGGCGCACTGCTGGCCACCCATCTGATCCGCAAGGGCGCCGCCGGGACCCTCGCGACGACCATCGTCTCCTCCTCGCTGCTCTCCCGGATCGCCGAGTCCGCCGGGCTGCCGTACACCGAGACGCTGACCGGCTTCAAATGGCTGGCTCGGGTGGAGGGGCTGCGCTACGGCTACGAGGAGGCGCTGGGCTACTGCGTCGACCCGCGGGGCGTCCGCGACAAGGACGGCATCACCGCGGCGCTGCTCGTCGCCGAGCTGGCCGCCGAGCTCAAGCAGGCCGGGCGCACACTGTCGGACCTGCTGGACGAACTCGACGTCGAGCACGGCGTGCACGCCACCGACCAGCTCTCGGTGCGGGTGGCGGACCTGTCGCTGATCGCCTCCGCCATGGAGCGGCTGCGTGCCCAGCCGCCGACCGCGCTGGGCGGGCTGTCCGTGGCGCAGGCCGAGGACCTGAACCGGGGCAGCGCGGCCCTCCCGCCCACGGACGGACTGCGCTACCGGCTCGGGGGCACGGACGGCGACCGCGGCGACGGCGCGGCGGGACCGATCGCCGGGGGCCGGGTCGTGGTGCGGCCCAGCGGTACCGAACCGAAGCTCAAGTGCTACCTGGAGGTCGTCGCCCCGGTCGGGACGGCCACCGGTGCGGAGGCCGGCACGGCGGCCGGTCTCGGCGCCGCGCGGGAGCGCGCGGCCGGGGTGCTGGAGCGGATCAAGGACGACCTGAAGCGGGCCACCGGGTTCTGAACCGTCCGCATGGCGGGGCGGCTGTCGCGGGGAACAGCCGCCCCGCCGCGCGGGTTGCGTGGACAGGGGCACCGCCCCGGCTCGGGGAAGTCCGGGCACACCACACGCAACGGGGAGACCGACGACCATGTGGCACGGCGAACAGCTCGACCTCGACGCCTACCTCGCACGACTGACGTACGAGGGGGAACACAGCCCCACCGAGGCGACGCTGCGCGCGCTGCACCGCGCGCATGTGCTCTCCGTGCGCTGGGACAACCTGGACAGCTTCCTGTACCGGTCGGTCTCGCTCGACCTCGCCGCGGTGCAGGACAAACTCGTCCGCCGGGGCCGCGGCGGCTACTGCTACGAGCACATCGCCCTCTTCGCGGCGGTGCTGGAGCGGCTCGGATTCCGCTTCACGGCGCTGGCCGGACGGGTGCAACTGGGTGCGGAGAAGATCCTTCCGGCGACGCACGCCATGCTGCTGGTCGACGTCGGCGGACGCCGCCTGCTGGCCGACGTCGGCTTCGGCGCCGGCCCGCTCGCCCCCATCGAGCTGGTGGACGGCAACGAGGTGACGATCGAGGGGCGGCCGTTCCTGCTGCGCCGTACGGAGATCACGCCGGGCGCGGACGGCTGGGCGCTGCACCAGCCCGACGGCCGGGGCGGCTGGATGGTGCGGCACACCTTCACCGAGACCCCGCAGTACCCGGTGGACAACGAGGTCGGCAACCACTTCATCGCCACCGGCCCGCACTCCCCCTTCAACCGGCGCCTCTTCGTCCAGCGCATCCGCGCCGACCGCACCGACCAGCTCGACGGCCTCACCTGGACGACGACCACGGCGGCCACCGCCGCGACGGGCGGCGAGCCGGACGAGAAGCGCACGGTGGATCCGCACGAGCTGCCCGCACTGCTGGCCGGCACCTTCGGCGTGGAGCTGTCCCCCGCGGAGGCGCGGTCGCTGGTCGACCGGGTTCAGCAGGAGGACTAGCGTCCGCGGGCCCGCCGGAGGCCGCGGCCCGCGCGGCTCGTGCCCACCGGCCGGCCGGCACCCACCGGGCGGGGCGCGCCGACCGGCCGGGCGCACCTCCGGGCGGCCGGGCGCATCCGCACCCGCGCGCCGCCGCCGGGTCAGCCCGTCGCCAGCAGCACGGCCAGCAGCACGGCGCCCGCCGCCGCCGGGGCGATGACCTCGAAGGACCACCGGACGGCGACCTCTCCCTGGGCCGCCTCCTTCCGGCCGTGGGTCTCGGCCAGTTCGCGGAGCTCGTCCACGGACTGGTCGGAGGCGGCCCGCTTCTCCCGCAGCTCCGACGCGTCCGGACCCACGTTCGGTGCCCCGCGTCCGCCGAACATCCCGCCGGGTCCGGTGGCGGGCGGCCGCCCCGAACCGATCCGCTCGTTGTGCCGGGTGGCCTTCTTGCGGGCCCGCAGCGAGACGGGGATGGACCACAGCTGGTACTTCGCGCCTCCGGCCAGCACCTCGCTGGAGTACCCGGCCCGCAGCGACTCCACGGCTCCCCACGGCACCTCGATGGTGCGGAACGGGTTGCGCACCCGCATCCGCCGCTCCCCCGCGAACACGGCGGGACGCAGGGTGAAGGCGACGACCAGCGGCACGACGCACAGCAGCGCGGCGAGCGTCAGCCACGGTGTCCGGCCCTCGCCCCCGATGACCGCGTCGGTGGCGAGCCACAGCCCGATGGCGAGCAGGACGATGCCGCCCGCCATCCCCCCGGCCGACCGGTACACCCGGTCGGGGAACTCCTGTCCCTCGGCTCCCTCGGCCGGGGACCCGGCCCCGGGGCCGCCGGCGTCTCCGGGGCCGGCTTCGCCACCGGAGCCGGAGCCGGAGCCGCTCCCGGAACCGGTGTCCGCGCCGGAGCCGGAAGCACTGCCGGATTCCGCTCCGGCCGCCCGGTCGCCGTCCGCCGCGCCGCCGCGGTCCTCGCCCTCGCCCGTGCCCTCGCTGTCCTCGCTCGTCATGCGAACGATTGTGCCGGACCGTCCGGATGACGGACATTGCGGTACGGCATCGAAGAGCGCCCGTCCGGACAGCGGTCGCCGGACCCCCCGACGGGCCGGAGGGAAGAAGGCGGGGCTCATGGGGTGACAGCTCCTACGCGCGTAGATATGGTGCCCTGGTGAGCATGCCTACCGATGCGGCCCCTCGCGACGCGGGGAGGGGCTCCCTCTCCGACGTCGCGACCTCCGATGCCGCACTCCGCCGCTTTCTGCAGGGGCTCCCCGGTGTCGACGCGGTCGGGCTGGAAGCCCGGGCCGCCGCGCTGGGGACCCGTTCCATCAAGACGACCGCCAAGGCGTACGCGCTCGACCTGGCGATCTCGATGATCGACCTGACGACGCTGGAGGGCGCCGACACACCGGGCAAGGTGCGGTCCCTGTGCGCGAAGGGCGCACGTCCCGACCCCGGTGACCGCTCCGCGCCGCGCGTCGCCGCGATCTGCGTCTATCCCGACATGGCGGCCACCGCACGGCAGGCGCTGACGGAACTGGGCGCCGACGGGATCAACGTGGCGTCCGTCGCCACCGCGTTCCCCTCCGGCCGGGCCTCGATGGCGGTCAAGCTGGCGGACACCCGGGAGGCGGTGGCCGCCGGGGCCGACGAGATCGACATGGTGATCGACCGGGGCGCCTTCCTCGCCGGCCGCTACCTCCAGGTGTTCGAGGAGATCCGCGAGGTGAAGGCCGCCTGCGGGTCGGCGCACCTGAAGGTGATCTTCGAGAACGGGGAGCTGGCCACCTACGACAACATCCGCCGGGCCTCCTGGCTGGCGATGCTGGCGGGCGCCGACTTCATCAAGACCTCCACCGGCAAGGTGGCCGTGAACGCGACGCCGCCGAACACGCTGCTGATGCTGGAGGCCGTCCGCGACTTCCGCGCCGCCACCGGGCAGCAGGTGGGCGTGAAGCCCGCGGGCGGCATCCGCACGGCCAAGGACGCGTTCAAGTACCTGGTGATGGTCAACGAGACGCTGGGGGACGACTGGCTCAGCCCCCACTGGTTCCGCTTCGGCGCCTCCAGCCTGCTGAACGACCTGCTGATGCAGCGGCAGAAGCTCGCTACCGGCCGCTACTCCGGCCCCGACTACGTAACGGTGGACTGAGCCATGAACGACCAGCAGTCCGGGTCGACGACGTCGACACTGTTCGACTACGCGCCCGCGCCCGAGTCGCGGTCCGTGGTCGACATCGCACCGTCCTACGGCCTGTTCATCGACGGGGAGTTCCGCGAGGCCGCCGGCGGCAAGGTGTTCACGACGCACTCCCCGGCCGACGAGGAGGTGCTGTCCGAGGTCGCCTACGGCCAGGCGGACGACGTCGACGCGGCGGTACGCGCCGCCCGCGCCGCGTTCGAGACCTGGTCGGCGCTGCCCGGTACCGAGCGGGCGAAGTACCTGTTCCGGATCGCCCGGATCGTCCAGGAGCGCTCCCGCGAACTGGCGGTGCTGGAGACCCTGGACAACGGCAAGCCGATCCGCGAGACCCGGGACGCCGACCTGCCGCTGGTGGCGGCGCACTTCTTCTACTACGCGGGCTGGGCGGACAAGCTCTCCTACGCCGGCTGCGGACCCGATCCGCGGCCGCTCGGGGTCGCCGCGCAGGTCGTCCCGTGGAACTTCCCGCTGCTGATGCTCGCCTGGAAGATCGCCCCGGCGCTGGCCGCGGGCAACACGGTGGTGCTCAAGCCCGCCGAGACGACGCCGCTCTCGGCGCTGTTCTTCGCGGACATCTGCCGGCAGGCGGGACTGCCCAGCGGCGTCGTCAACATCGTGACGGGCGACGGCGCGACGGGCGCGGCCCTGGTGGGCCACCCGGACGTGCACAAGGTCGCGTTCACCGGATCGACCGCCGTCGGCAAGGAGATCGCACGGACGGTCGCCGGTACGGACAAGCGACTGACCCTGGAACTCGGCGGCAAGGGCGCCAACATCGTCTTCGAGGACGCCCCGCTCGACCAGGCGGTCGAGGGCATCGTGGGCGGGATCTTCTTCAACCAGGGGCAGGTGTGCTGCGCCGGCTCCCGGCTGCTGGTGCAGGAGTCGGTGCACGACGAGGTGCTGGACGCGCTCAAGCGGCGGCTGCGCACCCTGCGGGTCGGCGATCCGCTGGACAAGAACACCGACGTGGGCGCCATCAACTCCGCCGAGCAGCTGGCCCGGATCACCGAGCTGGCCGAGGCGGGCGAGGCCGAGGGCGCCGAGCGCTGGTCCCCGCCGTGCGAGCTGCCCGAGCGCGGCCACTGGTTCGCGCCCACCGTCTTCACCGGCGTCGGCCAGGCGCACCGGATCGCGCAGGAGGAGATCTTCGGCCCGGTGCTTTCGGTGCTCACCTTCCGCACGCCCGAGGAGGCGGTCGCGAAGGCCAACAACACGCCCTACGGGCTCTCGGCGGGCATCTGGACGGAGAAGGGCTCGCGCATCCTGAAGCTGGCGAACCAGTTGCGCGCGGGCGTCGTCTGGGCCAACACCTTCAACAAGTTCGATCCGACCTCGCCGTTCGGCGGCTACAAGGAGTCCGGCTACGGCCGCGAGGGTGGCAGGCACGGTCTGGAGGCCTACCTTGAGCACGCCTGAGGCACGTACATCCCCGGCACGGGGCGCACGGCTGTCCGTGCTGAAGACCTACAAGCTGTACGTGGGGGGCAAGTTCCCCCGCAGCGAGAGCGGCAGGGTGTACGAGGTGACCGACGCGAAGGGCCAGTGGCTGGCCAACGCCCCCCGCGCGTCCCGCAAGGACGCCCGCGACGCGGTCGTCGCCGCCCGCAAGGCGTTCGGCGGCTGGTCGGGCGCGACGGCCTACAACCGCGGCCAGATCCTCTACCGCGTCGCCGAGATGCTGGAGGGGCGCCGCGAGCAGTTCGCCGCCGAGGTGGCCGCGGCCGAGGGCCTGTCGAAGGCGAAGGCGCAGACCCGGACGGACGCGGCGATCGACCGCTGGGTCTGGTACGCGGGCTGGTCGGACAAGGTGGCCCAGGTGGTGGGCGGCGGCAACCCGGTCGCGGGCCCGTTCTTCAACCTCTCCACCCCCGAGCCGACCGGTGTGGTGGCGGTACTGGCGCCGCAGAACGCCTCGCTGCTGGGTCTGGTCTCCGTCCTCGCGCCGGTGATCGTCACCGGTAACACGGCCGTCGTCGTGACCGCGCAGGACGCGCCGCTGCCCGCGCTCTCCCTCGCGGAGGTGCTGGCGACCTCCGACCTGCCCGGCGGTGTGGTCAACGTGCTCTCCGGCGGTACCGCCGAACTCGCCCGGCCGCTCGCCGCGCATCAGGACGTGAACGCGATCGACCTCGCGGGCGCGGACCCGGAGGCGGCCACGGAGTTGGAGCGGGCCGCGGCGGACAACCTCAAGCGGGTGCTGCGTCCGGCGCCGGAGGGCGTCGACTGGGCGGCCGAGCCGGGGCTGGAGCGGATGACGGCTTTCCTGGAGACGAAGACCGTCTGGCATCCGATCGGCGCCTGAGCGCAGCCGGGACCGGCGCCCCGCACAGCGGGCGCCGGTCACCGGTCGGGCCGCGGCCCGCACCCCGCGGGGTGTGGTCCGCGGCCCTTCTCGTGTCCTGCCCGGGTGCCCCGCGTCCGGGGCGCCGGCGGGAGGGCGCTCAGCCCGCCGCGTCCAGCGCGTGCGCCAGCGGTCCCTCCCGGCCGCCGTCCGGGAACGTCACCCGCACCGTTCCGGCCCGGATGCCGTCGGCCAGTGCCAGCGAGCCGTCCGCGAGGGCCGCGCAGGCCTCCGTGTCCAGTTCCAGCCGTGCCTCGGCGTCGTCCGCCGGGCCCTCGCCGTACAGCGGCCCGTCCGGCGCGTCGCCCACCCGCAGGTGGAACGCCCCTTCGGGCAGGACGACCTCGATGAGCGCGGCCGCGCCGGCTCCGGTCAGCCGGCCCACCGCGTCGCGCAGCGGGAGGGCCCACCAGTGGGCGCGTACCGCGTCGGTGGGGCGTGGTGCGCCCAGCGCGGGGGCTCCCCAGGAGGCGAGCGCGGTCAGCACGGGCAGCAGCGCACGGCCGCGCTCGGTCAGTTCGTAGACGTGGCCGGAGGCGGGGCGCGGCTGGCGGCGCCGCTCGGCCAGCCCCTCGCCCTCCATGTGCTTGAGCCGCGCCGCCAGCACGTCGGTGCT
The DNA here is from genome assembly GCF_000280905.1 of Streptomyces sp. AA1529. Classification (GTDB taxonomy): domain Bacteria; phylum Actinomycetota; class Actinomycetes; order Streptomycetales; family Streptomycetaceae; genus Streptomyces. The sequence goes on from NZ_ALAP01000070.1 coordinate 45,477, forward strand.
GACGCCGGGCAGGTCGGCGTGCAGGTCGGTGTAGCGGCGCGGTCCGGCGAGGAGTTCGCGGACGATGAGCAGGGTCCAGCGGTCCCCCACCGAGTCGAGGGCGCGCGCCGTGGCGCAGAACTGGTCGTAACTGCGGCGGGTGCGCCCGGGACTCGGCTGGCTGGCGTGGCTCGGCATGCCGCTCAGTGTAGACATGTGGTTGGACTTTCCAAGTGTCGACTTGGTAGAACCAAGAAACCAGGGTTGGACCAGGAGGGTGGGGCAGCATGGAGTTCCGGCAGTCGAACAAGCTCAGCGAGGTCTGCTACGAGATCCGCGGTCCGGTGATCGAGCAGGCCGACGCGCTGGAGGAGGCCGGCCACAGCGTGCTGCGGCTGAACACCGGCAACCCCGCGCTCTTCGGCTTCGAGGCGCCCGAGGAGATCATCCAGGACATGGTGCGGATGCTCCCCCAGGCGCACGGCTACACCGAGTCCCGCGGCATCCTGTCGGCCCGCCGCGCCGTCGCCCAGCACTACCAGCAGCGCGGCTTCCCCGACGCCGACGTGGACGACATCCACCTGGGCAACGGCGTCTCCGAACTCGTCTCCATGGCCGTGCAGGCGCTGGTGGAGGACGGCGACGAGATCCTCATCCCGGCACCGGACTTCCCGCTGTGGACGGCCGTGACGACGATGGCGGGCGGCAAGGCCGTGCACTACGTGTGCGACGAGCAGGCCGACTGGCTGCCCGACCTGGACGACATGGCGGCGAAGATCACTTCCCGCACCAAGGCCGTCGTCATCATCAGCCCCAACAACCCGACCGGCGCCGTCTACCCGCGCGAACTGCTGGAGGGCATCCTCGACCTGGCGCGCCGCAACGGGCTGCTGGTCCTCTCCGACGAGATCTACGACAAGATCCTCTACGACGGCGCCGTCCACCACCACGTCGGCGCCCTCGCCCCCGACCTGGTGTGCCTCACCTTCAGCGGACTGTCCAAGGCCTACCGGGTGGCGGGCTTCCGCTCGGGCTGGCTGCTGGTCTCCGGCCCCAAGCAGCACGCCCGCGACTACCTGGAAGGGCTGGGCATGCTCGCCTCCATGCGGCTGTGCCCCAACGCCCCGGCGCAGCACGCCATCCAGGCCGCGCTCGGCGGCCGCCAGTCCATCGAGGACCTGGTGCTGCCCGGCGGGCGGCTGCACGAACAGCGGGACGTGGCCTGGCAGAAGCTGAACGAGATCCCCGGCGTCAGCTGCGTCAAGCCGAAGGGGGCGCTGTACGCCTTTCCCCGGCTGGACCCCGAGGTGCACCGGATCCACGACGACGAGCGGTTCGTCCTCGACCTGCTGCTCCGGGAGAAGATCCAGGTCGTCCAGGGCACCGGCTTCAACTGGGCCCGCCCCGACCACTTCCGGGTGCTCACCCTGCCCAGAGCGGAGGACCTGGACGCGGCCGTCTCCCGGATCGGCCGCTTCCTGGAGAGCTACCGGCAGTGACCGTCCGTTCCGCCCCGGCCGGGGCGGAACGGACGGTGCCGGGCTGCTGCGTCAGACGTTCGCCTGCTCGGCCCCCACCGTCGTGCTGTCGCCGTGCCCGGTGCGCACCACGGTCTCCGGCGGCAGGGTCAGCAGCCGCTCCTTGATCGACCGGACGATGGTCGGGTGGTCGGAGAAGGACCGGCCGGTGGCACCGGGACCGCCCTGGAAGAGGGTGTCCCCGGTGAAGACCGTCCCCAGGTCCGGCGCGTGCAGGCAGACCGCGCCGGGTGCGTGGCCCGGGGTGTGCAGGACGGCCAGCTCGACACCGGCCACCTGCACGGTCCCGCCGTCGGTCAGTTCCCCGTCCGGCGACCGGTCCGGGTGGGTCATCTTCCACAGCGGCAGGTCGTCCGGGTGCAGCAGGATCGGTGCGCCCGTGCGGTCCGCGAGGGCGGGCGCGGCGTCGATGTGGTCGTTGTGCGCGTGTGTGCACACGATCGCGCGCAGCGTCCGCTCCCCCACCGCCGCCGCGATGGCGTCGGCGTCGTGTGCCGCGTCGATGACGACGGCCTCGGTGTCGTCGCCGACGATCCAGACGTTGTTGTCGACCTGGTGCGTCTCGCCGTCCAGGCGGAACTCCCCGCTGGTGACGAGGTGGTCGATCCGGGCGGCCGTCACAGGACCACCACCGAACGCAGCACGTCGCCGCCGTGCATCCGCTCGAACGCCTTCTCCACCTCGTCCAGCGCGATGGTCTCGGTGACGAAGGCGCCCAGGTCGAGCCGCCCCTGCTGGTGCAGGTCGATCAGCATCGGGAAGTCCCGGGAGGGCAGGCAGTCGCCGTACCAGGAGGACTTGAGCGCACCGCCCCGGCCGAAGACGTCCAGCAGCGGCAGCTCCAGCGTCATCTCCGGCGTCGGCACGCCGACCAGGACGACCGTGCCCGCCAGGTCGCGGGCGTAGAACGCCTGCTTGTACGTCTCGGGACGGCCGACCGCCTCGATGACGACATCGGCGCCGAAACCGCCGGTCAGCTCCCGGATGGTGGCGACCGGATCGGTGGTGGCGGAGTTGACGGTGTGGGTCGCGCCGATCTTCTCGGCGGTGGTGAGCTTGCGGTCGTCGATGTCCACGGCGATGACCTTCGCCGCGCCCGCGAGCCGCGCCCCCGCGATGGCGGCGTCCCCCACCCCGCCGCACCCGATGACCGCGACCGAGTCGCCGCGCGTCACCTGGCCGGTGTTGATCGCCGCGCCGATCCCCGCCATGACGCCGCAGCCCAGCAGTCCCGCGACGGCGGGCGAGACCGACGGGTCGACCTTGGTGCACTGCCCGGCGGCGACCAGCGTCTTCTCCGCGAACGCGCCGATGCCCAGGGCCGGCTCCAGTTCCCGCCCGTCGCTCTTGAGGGTCATCTTCTGCTCGGCGTTGTGGGTGTCGAAGCAGTACCACGGCCGCCCGCGCTTGCAGGCCCGGCACTGTCCGCACACCGCACGCCAGTTGAGGACCACGAAGTCCCCGGGCGCCACCTCGGTGACCCCGTCGCCGACCGCCTCCACCACACCCGCCGCCTCGTGTCCGAGGAGGAAGGGGTAGTCGTCACTGATGCCGCCCTGCTTGTAGTGCAGATCGGTGTGGCACACACCGCACGCCTGCACTTGGACGACCGCCTCGCCGGGTCCCGGGTCCGGAACCACGATCGTCTCGACCCGCACCGGCTCGTCCTTGCCCGGTGCGACGACCCCGCGTACTTCCTGAGCCATACGTGCGGGCCTCCCTCTTCCCTCGACTGCGTGGGGGGTCATTCTCGCTGGCCGGGGGCCGATTTCGGGAGGGGCGGAGGCGAGTCGGCCCGGACGAGTTTTCCACGGCCCCACCAAGCGGGGGTGCGGGCCCGCGGTGCGGGAGCACGGTGCGGGAACGGCGGCTCGCTGTGCGGGGCCTGCGGGCCCGCCGTGCGGGAGGGGGTGCCGGTCCGCCGCGTCCTGCGGGACCGCCGTCCGTCGCCGTCGCACCGCCTGGCACCGGTTTCCGCACGCGCCTTCGAATCCGGCCGGGTGATGGCGGACAATGGGTGCCCGTGACCGACTCCAGCCACGCATGCGACCTGTCCGAGCGAACCGCCTCCGCCCGGGGCACCGCGCGGGTCATCCTGCTCACCGGCCCCTCCGGGTCCGGCAAGACCCGCCTCGCCGCGCGCAGCGGGCTCCCCGTGCTCCGCCTGGACGACTTCTACAAGGAGGGCGACGACCCCACCCTCCCCCGCATCGGAGCCGGCACCGACTGGGACTCCCCGCTCTCCTGGGACGCCGACGCGGCCGTCCGCACCATCGCCCGGCTCTGCCGCGAGGGCGCTGCCACGGTGCCGCTCTACGACATCGCCACCAGCGCCCGCACCGGCGCCGAGCATCTGGCACTCGGCGGGTCCCCGCTCTTCATCGCGGAGGGCATCTTCGCCGCGGACATCACCGCGCGCTGCGCGGCGCTCGGCCTGCTGGCCGACGCCATCTGCCTGCGGGGCCACCCCACCACCACGTTCCGCCGGCGGCTGCTGCGCGACATTCGCGAGTCCCGCAAGCCCCTCCCGGTGCTGCTCACCCGCGGCGTACGGCTGCTGCGCGCCGAACCCGCCATCGTCGCCCGCCACCGGTCGCTGGGCGCCCACGCCTGCGCCCACCGGGAGGCCGCGGCCCGCATCGCCCGGCTCTGCCGGGCGCCCGCACCGGCGAGGCACGGGAACCACTGAGAGGGCGGTCGCGGCCGGGACCCCCGTCCCGGGCGCGACCGCCCTCTCTCATCCCCCGATTCCCCCTGTTTCCCCTTTTTCTCTTCCCCTGGATTCCCCCAGGTTCCCCCGTTTCCCCCGTATCCCCCTTGCGCCCCATGTCCCCGAGGGGCGGCCGGAGGACCGTTCGTGCGGTCGAGCGGTGCGCCGTCAGGCGACCAGCTCGCCGAAGCTCTCCTCCTGGTCCCTGCCGAAGCTGAGGACCTCGTCGTCGCGGAGGCGGCGGAGCGAGCGCCAGATGCTGCTCTTGACCGTGCCGACGCTGATGTCCAGTATCTCGGCGATCTCCGGGTCGGTGCGCCCCTCGTAGTAGCGCAGCACCAGCATGGTGCGCTGCAGCTCGGGCAGCCGGGCGAGGGCCTGCCACAGGACGGTGCGCAGTTCGGTGCCGCGCATGGCGTCCTGGTCGCCGGCGGTCTCCGGCAGCTCCTCGGTCGGGTACTCGTTCAGCTTCCGGCGGCGCCAGGCACTGATGTGCAGGTTGGTCATGGTGCGGCGCAGGTAGCCGCCGAGTGCCGCCTTGTCGCTGATCCGCGACCAGGCCCGGTAGGTGGAGAAGAGGGCGCTCTGCAGCAGGTCCTCCGCCTCGTACCGGTCACCGGTGAGGTGGTAGGCGGTGGCGTACAGGGAGGCCCGGCGCTCGCGTACGTACGCGGTGAACGCCGCTTCGGCGTCCGCGTCCGCATCGTCCGCGACGGCGTCCCCCGTGGGCGCCTCGGCCGTCCCCAGGACGGCCGCCCCCCTGTACTCGCCACGTTCCCGGGAGCCCCCCTTGCTCCCGTTCTCCCCCGTCCCCCCGGGGGCCTCCCCCCGGAGCCCCTCGACCACGGGACCGAAGACGGTCCGCGGACGCATACGCGCCGCACCGCGAGCGCACCCCCGTCCGCTCACGGCACCGGGCTTCTCGGCAGACCGGGTCTGCTGAGCGGGAACCGAGGGGAGGTGCAGACGCGTGTGAAGTACTGCGCTCGTGTTGGTGCCGTGCAGTGTGTTCATCTCGCGCCCCCTCGGAGCAGACCCAGTCGCTTGCTTGACTCCGTAAACACTGCCGCCCCGACTTCATCGCCAGGTCCCCCGTCTGTCACAGCGGTGTCACAAGGCTCAGCGGACCGCATACTGCGCAGGTCGGCGGGCGTGTCGCTGCGCTGCGGCGACCGCCGGTCGAACTATGGGGGCGCCATGGGCCAGAATGGCGCGCGTGCCTTTCCTGTTGCTGATCGAGGACGATGACGCTGTCCGTACCGCCCTGGAGATGGGTCTCACCCGCCAGGGGCACCGCGTGGTGACTGCCGCGTCCGGCGAGGACGGCCTGAAACTGCTGCGCGAGCAGCGCCCCGACCTGATCGTGCTGGACGTGATGCTGCCGGGCATCGACGGCTTCGAGGTGTGCCGCCGCATCCGCCGCACCGACCAGTTGCCGATCATCCTGCTGACCGCGCGCAGCGACGACATCGACGTCGTGGTGGGCCTGGAGTCGGGCGCGGACGACTACGTCGTCAAGCCGGTGCAGGGCCGGGTGCTGGACGCGCGCATCCGCGCCGTGATGCGGCGCGGCGAACGGGAGTCCAACGACGCGGCGACGTTCGGCTCGCTGGTGATCGACCGCTCGGCGATGACGGTCACCAAGAACGGCGAGGACCTGCAACTGACGCCGACCGAGCTGCGGCTGCTGCTGGAGCTGAGCCGGCGGCCCGGTCAGGCCCTCTCCCGGCAGCAGCTGCTCCGGCTGGTGTGGGAACACGACTACCTGGGCGACTCGCGGCTGGTCGACGCCTGTGTGCAGCGCCTGCGGGCCAAGGTCGAGGACGTGCCCTCCTCGCCCACCCTGATCCGCACGGTGCGGGGTGTCGGCTACCGGCTGGACGTCCCCCAGTGAGCGCACGACACCCCGGGGCGCCCGCGACGGCGCCACACCCGACGGGACCGGGCGCGACGGGCTGGGGCGGGGCGCCGGCAGTGGCGTGCACGGCGAACGGATCCGCCGCGTGACCGATGCTCCCTCCACCGGCGGACGGCTGAGCACCCGCCTCGCCGGTGTGCTGCCGACTCTGCGACTGCGGCTGGTCGTCGTCTTCGCGCTGGTGGCGCTCACCGCCGCCGTCTCCGCTTCGGGCATCGCCTACTGGCTCAACCGCGACGCGGTGCTCACCCGTGCCCAGAACGCGTCCCTCAACGACTTCCGCAAGGCGATGGAGGACAACGCGGGCAACCTGCCGCGCAAGCTGAGCTGCCAGGAACTGCGCGAGGCCGCCGCCAAGATGGCCCGCAGCTCGCAGAACTACCAGGTGCTGCTCATCGACCGCACCGAGGACGGCAAGACCTGCGCCACGGCCTCCAACGAGGACGACTTCACCCTCGGCGACGTCCCCGGGCAACTGCGCAGGGCCGTCGCCAAGAAGCGCACCGTCGACGAGAAGAACAAGCACCCTTACCACCTGTACTGGCAGCGGATCACGCTGGACGGCGACCCGTACCTGGTGGGCGGCGCCAAGGTGGTGGGCGACGAGCCGACCCCCACCGGCTACCTGCTCAAGTCCCTGGGCCCCGAGCGCGACGACCTCAACTCGCTCGCCTGGTCGCTGGGGATCGCCACGGCGCTGGCCCTGATCGGCGCGATGCTGCTGGCCCAGGCGGCGGCGACCACCGTGCTGCGGCCGGTGCGGAGGCTGGGCGACGCGGCCCGCAGGCTGGGTGAGGGCAAACTGGAGACGCGGCTGCGGGTCTCGGGCACGGACGAACTGGCGCAGCTGTCCCGCACGTTCAACGACGCGGCCGCCTCGCTGGAGCAGCGCGTCGCCGAGCTGAGCGCCCGGGAGGCGTCCAGCAGGCGCTTCGTCGCCGACATGTCGCACGAGCTGCGGACCCCGATGACGGCGATCTCCGCGGTCACCGAGGTGCTGGAGGAGGAGCAGGAGAATCTCGACCCGATGATCGCTCCGGCCGTGCAGCTGGTGGTGAGCGAGACCCGGCGGCTCAACGACCTGGTGGAGAACCTGATGGAGGTCACCCGCTTCGACGCGGGCACGGCCAAGCTGGTGCTGGACGACGTGGACGTCGCGGACCAGGTCACCGCCTGCATCGACGCCCGCGCCTGGCTGGACGCGGTGGAACTGGACGCCGACCGCGGCATCATGGCCCGGCTCGATCCGCGCCGCCTCGATGTCATCCTCGCCAATCTGATCGGCAACGCGCTCAAGCACGGCGGCTCCCCGGTGCGGGTCTCGGTGCGGACCCGGCGGCGGGAGGACGGCGCCGGAGTCGCGGGAGGCGGCGACGAGCTGGTGATCGAGGTCGCCGACCAGGGCCCGGGCATCCCGGAGGACGTACTGCCGCACGTCTTCGACCGCTTCTACAAGGCCAGCGCCTCCCGGCCGCGTTCCGAGGGCAGCGGTCTGGGCCTGTCCATCGCGATGGAGAACGCCCACATCCACGGCGGTGAGATCACCGCGCACAACGCACCCGAGGGGGAGGGCGGCGCGGTCTTCACCCTGCGGCTGCCCCGCGACGCCCGCCGGATCGCCGAGGAGCGGGAGGGCGGCGAGGAACGGGAGGACGGTGCCGGGCCCGCGGACGAAGGCGGGGGCGACTCCGACGACGCCCCACGCCGGGGTGCGGGACGGGACCAGGGGGGTGGCCGATGAGCGACCGTAGGACCGACCGCACGAGGCCGGACACCACCCGGCGTCCCATCCCGGGTCCCACGCCCGAAGCCGCGCCGGCACCGGTCTCGGCGCCCGCGCCGCTCGCCGCGCCCGCGTCCCCGCGGCGCCGGGTGGCGGGAGGCCCGGTACCGGGCGCCGGACGGTGGCCCCTCCGGGGGCTGCGCCGCTGGGCGCCGGGGGCCCTGGCGCTGTCCCTCCTCGTGCCGCTGGCCGCCGGGTGCGGCATCCGGGCCACGTCGGTGCCGGTGGACGCGGGGGCCGCGCCGTCCCGGGTGGGCTGTGTGCTGCCGGACGACCGCAAGAGCCCGGAGGGCGGCGACGGAGCGTCCGTCGTCCGGGTCTACCTGGTGTGCGGGGCGCGTGTCTCGCCCGTCGAGCGGAAGGTGCGGATGCCCGGCGGACGCTCCTCGGCCCGGCGGCTGCCGGTGGCCCGGAAGCTGCTGGACGAGCTGCGGCAACGGCCGGAACCGGCGGAGGACACGGCGGGCTTCGAGACGGCCGTACCGCGCAGGCTGACGGTCAGCGGTGGCACGGACGGCGACCCGGACGAGGCGCTGCGGCTGAGTGAGCCGCTGGAGGAGCTGCCGCCCTACGCGCTGGCGCAGATCGTGTGCACGTACGCGGACACCGCGGCGGCCGACGCCGAGGGCGGCGTGGTACTCGGCGGGCCCGCCGGTGGCCGTGCCACGGGCGGCGACGACGCCGTCAGCGAGGCGGAGGGTGCCGAGGGTGCCGACGGCCCGGCGCGCTCACCGCTGCGCCGCTACGAGTGCGGCACGTCGCTGCGCACCCACCCCCGGTCCGCCGAGTCGGCCGGCACCCAGGTGTGAGCGCGGCGCCGGGCACCCAGGGCACCCTGGTTGTCCGGGGTGGCCGAGGCGCAAGATGCGGGCGGGACGGGCGGGACGGTAGGGACAGGGCCGACAGTCGCTGGAACACGCGTGTGACAGAGCCTTGACCCGCTCAGGACACCGCGCCGGAACCGCGGCGGAACGGAAGGGCGTCTTCAGTGACGTGCAGCGCCTAGGCCACGGCGGCCCGACCTCCGCCGCCTCCCGAATCCGCCTCGTGGGACTCCTCCTGCTGGCGGCGCATCTGTGTCTCGTCGGCTGGCTGACGCTGCGCCCGCTGGCGGTGCCCTGGGTGACGCCGGCCCAGTTGCACCCGCTGGCCACCATCCGTACCGATCTGTCCGACGGTCCGCGCGCCGCGCTGACGGGGATCGGCGGCGATCTGCTGCTGCTGGCGCCGCTGGGCGTCCTGCTGCCGCTCGCCACCGGGCGGCTGCACCGGGGGCTGCCGGGCACCGTGACCAGGACCGTCTTCGCGGGCGCGATGCTCTCGGTCGTCCTCACCCTGGCGCAGTCGGGGGTGCCGGGGCACGTGGCCGATGTCGACGCGATGCTCCTGAACGCCACGGGGGTGGCACTGACCGTCGGATTCGCCTTCCCGCCGCTGCGGCGCAGGCTGCGGCACCGGAGCGGCGGCACCGGCCGGGCCGACCGGCTCCGGACCGGACGGCGGGGAACCGAGCGGCTCGGCGCGGAACTGCTCGGGGACGCCGGGGCCGCGGCCGGCCCGACCGGGGGCGGCCGGACCGGGGGCGCCGGGACCGCGGAGGTGCGGCTGACGGGCGGGCGGATGGCCGACCGGCTGTCCAGGGGAGCGGGCTCCGGGGGCACGGCACCGCGGGCCGGGCTCCGGCTGCGGGAGGGGAAGGCTCAGGGTCCGACCCCGAGAACGACCAGGGTCGGAACAGCCCCCTGAGGGGAGGTTTCGCACCGTCTGTCCGGTCTACCGTCGAAAGCAGGACGTCAGCACACGCGGCGGCGGCCGGGGCGGCGCCCACAGGGCAACCGCCCGGCGCAGACGGCGCCACCGCGCAGCCGCACCGGACCGGAGAGCTAAGGAGCGTTCCACATGTCCACACTCGCCCGCCCCACCGAAGGCCGGATGATCGCCGGCGTGTGCGCCGCACTGGCCCGCAGGTTCGGCACCACACCCACCACGATGCGGGTGATCTTCCTCGTCTCGTGCCTGCTGCCGGGACCGCAGTTCCTGCTCTACCTCGCGCTGTGGATCCTCCTCCCGGAGGAGGGGCGCACGCACAGTTCCGCCTGGTGATCGTCCGGTGGCGGCGCCGCAGCAGCGGCGGCAGCACGCGGCGGCGGGCACCCGAGGGTGTCCGCCGCCGCGTGTGTGTCCCGGCCGCACCTGCCCGAGGGCAGGGACGCTTCGGTCAGTGCGAGCCGCCGACCGGCAGGGCGCTGCCCAGCGGCAGCCCGCCGATCATGCCGCCGCCGGGTGCGGAGCTCTTGCCCTCGACGGACTTCTGCGCCTGGCCGGCCACCTTCTCGGTGGCGTCCAGCGGGGTACCGGTGAGCGCGCCGGACAGCGCCTCCTGGGCGACACCGACCGGCTGCGAGAGCCCGCCCGGAAGGCCCTGGGTGGCCTCCTCGAGGGGGAGGCTCCCGAGGGTCTGCCCCGCGGTCTCGGCGAGCGGGCCCAGGGCCCGGCCACCGGCGCCGACCGCGTCGGTGCCGACCACGTCGGTGGGGGCACCGAGACCTTCGACGGGGAGCGCGGAGGCGGCACCGGCGCCCGCCACGACGACCGCCGCGCTCATCGCGGCGACACCCAGGGTCTTCTTGGCTACCTGCTTCATCAGTTTCTACGTCCTCGGAATGGGGGCTTGAGCAACCCGGAAAAGAGCTTGAGCAGCCCGGCGAACGTAGCCAGGAATTCCGAGGGGCCGCAAACACCCCGGTGCTGCCGTAAGTCGCCGCCGCGCGGCGCTTTCCGGCTCCGTGCGGCACCGGCCCAGCCGCCCCGCACGGAGTGTGCGGCGACGACTGAACCGCTGGTCACAGGGGGTCAGCCGGGTGCGTCCTGGAAGAGCCACTCGGACTTCAGCGCGGCATAGCCGGGCTTGACCACATCGTTGATCATGGCGAGACGTTCATCGAAAGGAATGAACGCCGACTTCATCGCATTGACCGTGAACCACTGCATGTCGTCCAGCGTGTAGTCGAACGTCGAAACGAGGTGCTCGAATTCGCGGCTCATGCTCGTACCGCTCATGAGCCGGTTGTCCGTGTTCACCGTGGCGCGGAAGTGCAGCCGCCGGAGCAGGCCGATGGGGTGCTCCGCATAGGACGGAGCGGCTCCGGTCTGCAGGTTGGAGGAGGGGCACAGCTCCAGCGGGATGCGCTTGTCGCGCACGTAGGCGGCGAGCCGGCCGAGCTTCACCGAGCCGTCCGCGGCGACCTGGATGTCGTCGATGATCCGCACGCCGTGTCCCAGCCGGTCGGCGCCGCACCACTGCAGGGCCTGCCAGATGGAGGGAAGTCCGAACGCCTCGCCCGCGTGGATGGTGAAGTGGTTGTTCTCGCGCTTGAGGTACTCGAACGCGTCCAGGTGGCGGGTCGGCGGGTGGCCCGCCTCGGCGCCCGCGATGTCGAATCCGACCACTCCGGGGCCGCTCAGGTCGCGGTAGCGGTTGGCCAGCTCGGCGATCTCCAGGGCGCGGGCGGCGTGCCGCATGGCCGTCAGCAGGGCGCCGACGCGGATCCGGTTGCCCGCGGCGCGGGCGCGGCGCTCCCCCTCGCGGAACCCCTCGTCGACGGCCTCGACGACCTGTTCGAGGGTCAGCCCGCCGAGCAGGTGCTGCTCGGGTGCGTACCGGACCTCGGCGTAGACCACGCCGTCGGCGGCCAGGTCCTCGGCGCACTCGGCGGCGACCCGGAAGAGCGCGTCGCGGGTCTGCATGACGCCCACCGTGTGGGTGAACGTCTCCAGATAGCGCTCCAGCGAGCCGGAGTCGGCGGACTCGCGGAACCAGACCTCCAGTTCGTCCGCGTCGGTCGCCGGGAGCGCGTCGTAGCCGGTCTCGCGGGCCAGCTCGACGATCGTCGCGGGGCGCAGACCGCCGTCGAGGTGATCGTGGAGCAGGACCTTGGGTGCCCGGTGGATCTGCTCCTTGGTGGGGACGGTGCTCGAAGATTCGCTTACCATCACGGCACTGTAGCTCCTACGCGCGTAGATCGCATGTGCTTTCCCAACTGCCTTACGTACGCGTGCGGCCGTGCCATTGTTGCGCCATGGCTCAGCGAGCTTCGCCCGAGAGGGACTCACGACTGGGAAGGCCCCGCGGGGCCGTGGGAAGGGCCCCGCACGCCGCCGTCCTCGTCCTGCCGGGCGGCGGATCGCCCGGGGGCGCCCGCGGCGGAAGCGTGCTGGCGGCGGCCTCCGCGCTGCCGCTGGCGCGTCGGCTGGGGCGCGCGACCTCGGACGACGACCCCGTGGTCACCCACCTGGTGCACTACCGCAACGGCCGGCGGCACCGCCCCGGAGCGGACGCCGCACGCCGCACGGCGGACTGCGCGGCCGACGCGGAGGAGGCGGTCACCGAGGTGGTGCGGCGGTACGGCGACATCCCGGTGTGCCTCGTGGGCACCGATGTCGGCGCCCTGGCCGCACTGCGCGCCGCGGGGCACGAGGCGGTCGTCTCCGCCGTCGCCCTGGGGCCGCTGCTGCGGACGGCCCCGGACGGGCACCGGAGCGGGCCGGCGGAAGAGGACGGGCCCGCCGAGGGGAACGGGAGCGGATCCGCGGGCCGGAGCGGGGACGGCGCGGAGCCCGTGCAGCAGTTGCGCGGGCGTGACGTGCTGATCGTGCACGGGACGAACGACACCCGGTGCGACCCCGAGCTGTCCTTCCGCCTCGCGGAGCGCGCGAAGAAGGTCAACACCCGGGTGTGCCGCTTCGAGGTGCACACCGACGGACACGGCCTGCGCGGATACGCCGCCGAGGTCGCGGCGCTGACCGAGGACTTCGCGCTCGGCACGCTCTGCGGCCGCGATCTGTGCCGCCCGCTGACCGACGCGCTGGCCGCGCCGCCGCCGCTGGGGCTGCGGATGCCGCTGGCGAGCGGTTTCGGCAAGAACCTGCGCTAGTCGCAGCGCCGCTGGACCTGCCACCGCGCCTTCCGCGGCGGCACCGGGCCCGTGCCCCGGGCCAGGGCCCAAGGCCCGGGGCACGGGGCCCGCTCCGGCGCGGCTGCGCGGGGGCGGCGGCCCACCGGGCGCGAGCGGCGGGCCGGCGCACGGCGGCCGGACACGGACCCCCTTCAGGCACGTACCGCCGTGTGCACGGTGGTCGCCGTCAGGAAGAAGACGTCAGGGCGGCGCAGGAGCCCCTCGGCGGCGGTGTCGTCGAGCAGGGTGTCGAGGGTGGCCAGATCCTCGGCGGAGAGGGCGTCCGCCAGGCTCTCGCGGAGACGCTCGACGCGGGCGCGCACATGGGCGCGGGCGACGGGGTCCAGCGGGGCCGGGAGATCGGTGAGGAAGGTGCGGCTGCCGGTGGGTGCGAGCCCGGCGGCGGCCAGCAGCGCGGGCCAGTCCTCCACGGTGCCGGTGTGATCGGGCAGTTCGGCGCGCATCGCGCTGAACCCGTCCTCCTCGGCGGCGTCCAGGCGCGCCTGCAGGCCGGGGCGCCCGACACCGATGTCGCGGGGCAGGAACCGGGTCGGCAGCCCGCCCTCGCGCACCGCCAGCACCCCGCCGGGGCGCAGCGCCGCGGCGAAGGTCTCCAGCGCGGCGCGCTGGTCCCCCAGGTGGTGGACGACGTTGCTGGTCCAGATGAGTTCGGCGGTCCCCAGGTCCGGCAGCGCGGCGGGGAGTTCGGCCGCGCGGGTGGTGATGCGGGCGGCCAGGCCCTCCCGTTCGGAGCGGGCCCGGGCCCGCTCCAGCAGCACGGGTGACCCGTCGACCGCGACGGTCTCGGCACCGGGGAAGGCGTGCGCGAGTGCGACGGTGGTGACCCCGGGGCCGCTGCCCAGGTCGAGGACGCGGGTGACGTCGAGCGGGCCGAGCAGGTCGTGCAGCCAGGCGGCGGCCTCCTCCAGGAACGGCGCCTTCAGTTCGGCCTCCCGTTCGAGATGCACGGCCAGCGCGTCCCAGTCGGGCTCGGTCCCGGTGCTCCCGGTGTGGCCGCCGGTCGCGGAGTGGCCGCCGTGCCCGGCGTGTCCGGCATACCCGGGGTGTCCGGGGTGTCCGGTGCGCGGGCCGGGGTGCTGGGGGCCGTGCGGATGGGGGGTCATGGGCGCTCCTCGGGGGCGGGATGTGCGGACCGGTCGGGGACGGGGTGGGGCGACGGGGCGCGCAGGAGCTGCCCCCTGCGGCCGAGCAGGAACTTCTTGAAGGCGGCGACCGGCGGCGGGTCGGGGCGCCCCGCGAGCCAGGCGAGCCCGATCTCGCGGACGGCGCGCGGCGCGGTCACCGTCAGCTCGCGCACGCCGGGCCGAGGGAAGACCGGCGGCGGCAGCAGCGCGACGCCGAGCCCGGCGGCGACCAGCCCGCGGATCGTCTCGGCCTCCTCGCCCTCGAAGGCGATCCGCGGGGTGAACCCGGCCTCGGCGCACAGCGTGTCGAGGATGCGCCGCATCCCGTAGCCGGGCTCCAGGGTGACGAAGGACTCCTCGGCGGCCTCGGCGAGCCGCACCCGCCTGCGCGCGGCGAGCCGGTGGTCGTCCGGTACGACCAGCCGCAGCCGCTGCTCGTCCAGCCGCCGGACCTCCAGGTCCGGCGCCTCCGGCATGGGCGAGGTGAGGCACAGGTCGAGTTCACCCGCGCGGAGCCGCTCGAGCATGGCCTCACCGTAGTTCTGCACCAGTGCGAAGCGGACCCGCGGATGGTCGGCGCGGAAGGCGCGCAGCAGTTCGGGGACCGTCTCCCAGCCGAGGGTGTGCAGGAAGCCGAAGGCGACCTTGCCGGTGGCGGGGTCGGCGTCGGACCGCACGTCCTCGGCGGCCTGTTCGACGGCGGCCAGGGCGCGTTCCGCGGAGGCCCGGAAGGTGCGGCCGGCCGGGGTGAGGGAGAGCGTACGGCCGTGCCGGGCGAACAGCGCGACGCCCAGGTCCTCCTCCAGCCGGGCCAGGGCGCGGCTGAGGGAGGACTGCGGGATGCCCAGCTCCTGCGCGGCACGGGTGACGTGTTCGTGCCGGGCCACCGCGGCGAACTGCGCCAATCGCGGAGTGAGGGAGAGCGCCGAGGGCGGAGCGGCCTGGCGCGGCATCGCGGCCGAGGGGTCTTTCTTGTTGCGCGGCGGTGACACAGGACGCTCCCGCTGTCGGCTGGCTGCGATGATGCGTGAGGGGATCGATTGTCGCACTTTCATGCATTGGACGGATGAAAGGCCGGGTCGTACGTTCGGGGCATGCCTGCTCTCGATACCGAGGCGTCCTCCGGTCCGGTGGACGCCTCCCCCGCCGGTCCCGCCTCCCCTGTCACGGACGCCTCCCGCACCACTGCCGTCGCCGCCGCGCCACCCGCCGAGCCCGCCACCGGCACCGCCGAGCCGGCCGAGCGCTCCGAGCACTCCGACGCGTCCAAGCTGAGCCCCGGCGACCCCGGGCACGGACGGATGCGGCTGGCGCTCTTCGCCGCCGGGCTGTCCACCTTCGCGCTGCTCTACTCCACCCAGGCGCTCCTCCCCGAGATCTCGCAGGCGCTGCACGCCGCCCCCGAGCAGGCGAGCTGGACCGTCTCCGGTGCGACCGTCGGGCTCGCCGTCGCGGTGCTGCCGCTGGCGGCGCTGTCCGAGCGGTTCGGACGCCGCCGGATGCTGACCGTCTCGCTGGCGGTGGCGGTCGCCCTCGCCCTGGTCATCCCCTTCGCACCCAGCCTGCCGGTGCTGATCGCGCTGCGGACGCTCCAGGGCGCGGCCGTCGCCGGGGTGCCCGCCTCGGCCATGGCGTTCCTGTCCGACGAGGTGCGGGCGCGGCATCTGGTGGGTGCCGTCGGGCTGTTCGTCGCGGGCAACAGCGTCGGCGGGATGAGCGGGCGGATCCTCACCGGATGGGTCACCGAGGCGTGGGGCTGGCGCGCCGGGCTGGGCGCCGTCGCCGTCACCTCGCTGCTGTGCGCGGTCGCCTTCCGGCTCCTCGTCCCGCCCGCCCGGCACTTCACCCCCGCTCCGCTGCACCCGCGCCGGATCGCCGCGACCGTGCGCACGCACCTGGGCAACCCGCTGCTGCTGCGGCTGTACGCGATCGGGCTGCTGTTCATGGTGGTCTTCGGCGCGGTCTACACCGTCATCGGCTACCGGCTGGTGGCCGAACCGTTCGGACTCTCGCAGGGCCTGGTCGGCTCCGTCTTCGCCATCTACCTGGTGGGCACGGCCGCCTCCGCCACCGCCGGCCGGCTCAACGCGCGGCTCGGTCGGCGCGGCACCCTCTATCTGGGCATCGGCACCGCGTCCACGGGGCTGCTGATCAGTCTCGCGGACAGCGTCGCGGCTGTCGTGGCGGGCCTCGTACTGATCACCGCCGGGTTCTTCGCCGGGCACGCGGTGGCCTCCGGCTCGGTCAGCCGCACCGCGGCACACGGGGCCGCCCAGGCGTCCGCGCTGTACCAGATGAGCTACTACGTGGGCAGTTCCCTGGGCGGCGCGCTGGGCGCCGTCGCGTTCGCCGCGGCCGGCTGGGCCGCCACGGTCGCGCTGGCGCTGGGCGCCATGGTGCTCGCGGCCGGCATCACGCTGTACGCGAGCCGCCGCGCGGCGGTTCCGGCCCGCGCCTGATCCCGTTCCGCCGTGCGCCGTACCGGTCCCGGGCGGCGCGCGGCGGAGAACGGGTGCCAGGCGCGCGGCGGAGAACAGCACGGCGCACGGCGGAGATCGAGCGCTGCGCGCGGCGGAGCGCGCTGCGAGTCGCCGAAGTGCGCCGGAGGAACGTCACCCGAACGGCCCTGCCCGGCGGCCGCCGCATCATGTTCGAAACACCTGTCCCCGAAAGGTGCCCTCTCCCCCGTCCGTCTCGTTGTGCTCCCAGACGTGAGGCTGCGATCGGGAGTTGGTACGGATGGCCAGGTTCGACATCGGTGAGGGTCTGCCGTTGACGGCGGCGCAGTCGGGGATGTGGTTCACCCAGCAGCTCGCGCCGGACAGCCCCTGCCTCCGGCCCGCCGAGGTGATCGAGATCCGGGGCGCCGTCGACGAGGAACTGCTGGAGCGTGCCCTGCGCCGCACCGTCGCGGAGACGGAGGCGCTGCGCGTCCGGTTCGTCCCCGAGGGGCCCGAAGGGGACGGCGGCGTCCGGCAGCTCGTCGAGCCCTGCGAGGACTGGCCGTTGCACCGCCTCGATCTGCGAGGCGAGGCCGACCCCTGGGCCGCCGCGCACTCCTGGATGCGGACGGACCTGGAGTCACCGCTGGACATGCGCGGCGCCGGGCTGTTCTCGTTCGGACTGCTGCGCACCGGCGACGCCCGGTACCTCCTCTACATCAGCAGCCACCACATCCTGATGGACGGCTACGCCACCAGCCTGTTCCTGCCGCGCGTCGCCGAGGTCTACACCGCGCTGGAGGCCGGCGCCCCCGTACCGCCCACCCGGCTGGCGCCGCTGCGGCAGGCGCTGGAGGAAGAGGCCGGCTACGCGGGCTCCGAGCGGATGCGGCGGGACCGCGACTACTGGTCCGGCGAACTGGAGCGGTGCGCCGCGGCCACGCACCAGGCGCCGGGCCGGCTGCCCAGGCCGGCGCCCTCCTTCGTACGGGAGACCGGCCATCTGGACCCGGAGACGGCCGGAAAGCTGCGCACGCTGGCCCGCAGCGCACGCACCGGGCTCGCGACCGTGGCGATGGGGGCGCTGGCCCTCTACGTCCAGCGGCTCGCGGACGACCGGCGGGAGGACGCAGTCGTGGACATGACCGTCGCGGCGCGCGGCCCGGCCAGCCGCGACGTCCCGTGCATGGTCGCCAACGTGCTGCCGCTGCGCGTCCCGCAGCCGTCCAGCGGAACCGTCGGCGACTTGCTGCGCAAGACCGCCGCGCAGGCCAAGACGCTGCTGCGGCACCAGCGCTACTCCTACGTCCACCTGGTACGCGGCCCGCACGCACGGCGGCCGACGGCCGGAAGGATGGAGGACTGGGGCATCAACGTCATGCTGCACGACCCGCAGATCAGCTTCGGCCGCCACCCCGCCACGCTGCACAACCTCTCCAACGGCCCCGTCACCGGCATGGCCGTCAACGTCTACGACCGCCCCTCGGACGGCTCCCTGCGCATCGACTTCCAGTCCGATCCGGAGATCTACCCCGCCGAGCGGATCGCCGCCCACCACCGCCGCTTCCTCGCGCTGCTGCACACCCTCACCGGCGCCACCGAGGCGACACCGCTGGCCGACATCGAACTGCTGACGCCGCAGGAGCGGACGCGCGTCCTGGAGTGGGGCCGCGGGCCCGAGGCCGACTTCGGCCGGGAGCTGCTGCACACGGCATTCGAGGAGCGGGCGCGCGCGGAACCCGCGGCGACCGCGCTGGTGTGCGGCACGGGCAGCGCCGCCGTCGCCCTCTCCCGCGGCGAACTCAACGCGCGCGCCAACCGGCTCGCCCACCTGCTGCTCGCCCGGGGCGCGGGCCCCGGCAGCACCGTCGCGATCGCGCTGCCCCGCACCGCCGACTACGCCGTCGCACTGCTGGCCGTCCTCAAGTCCGGGTCCGCCTGCCTGACGTTGGACGCCGACCACCCGGTGGCGCGCGCCCGGCAGCTGCTCGCCGACGCCGCGCCCATGTGCGTGCTGGCGGCCGGGACGCCGCCCTGCGCCGACTCCCGTCCGCCGCACACGCTCCTCGACCTCGGCGCCGCGGCGACCGCACGGGCCCTGGAGCAGCAGCCGGCCACCGACCCCGGCGACCGCGACCGGCCCCGCGCGCTGCGGCCGGACGACGTGGCCTACCTCGCCTTCACCAGCGGCACGACCGGCCGCCCCAAGGGCGTACAGGTCGAGCACCGGCAGCTGGCCAACCTGTACCACGACCACCGCACCGCGCTCCTGCCCCCCGCGGCGCCCGCGCCCGGTTCCTCACCCGCGCCCTCGTCCGCGCCCGGACCCGGCCGCCGGCTGCGGGCCGCGCAGACCGCCTCGTTCTGCTTCGACGCCTCCTGGGAGGGGTGGCTGTGCCTGGCCGCCGGATACCGGCTCCACCTGATCGAGGACGCCGTACGCCACGACCCGGCCGCGCTCGCCGCGCAGATCCGGGACCAGCGCATCGACCTGCTCGCCCTCACCCCCACCCATGTGCGCGCACTGCTCGCCGCCGGGCTCCTGGACTCCGCCGGACACCGCCCGGCGGCGCTGATCGTCGGCGGTGAAGCGCTGGACCCCACGCTGTGGCAGCGCTTGCGCGCGCTTCCGGACACGTCCGTGTACAACTGCTACGGCCCGGCCGAGTGCACGGTCGACGCCGTCTGGTGCCGCCTGGACGAGCAGGGCCCGCACCCGGTCATCGGCCGCCCCGGCCACAACGTCCGCGCCTACGTCCTCGACCGGCACGGGCACCTGGCCCCACCCGGGGTCGTCGGCGAACTCCACCTCGGCGGCGCCCAGGTCTCCCGCGGCTACCTGGCCGCGTCCGGGCCGACGGCGGAGCGGTTCGGCCCGGACCCGCACGGCCCGGCGGGCGCCCGCCGCTACCGCACCGGAGACCTCGTGCGCTGGACGGAGGACGGCGTACTGGAGTACCTCGGCCGCTCCGACATCCAACTGAAGGTGCACGGCGTACGCATCGAACCCCAGGAGATCGAGACGGTACTGGCCCGGCACCCGCACATCGCCCAAGTCGCCGTCGCCGCACAGCCGGCCGCCGACGGCGCGGCGACCGGCACCGTGCGGCTGGCCGCACATGTGGTGCCCGCACCACGGCCGGAGCAGCGCCATCCGGACCCGGACCCGGGCTCGGACCCGGCTGGGGTTCCGGACCCGGACCCGGACCCGGACCCGGCATGCGGCTCGGCCCCGGATCAGGCCCCGGCCCTCGATCCGGTCGAGTTGCGCGCCTGGGCCGCCGCCCGGCTGCCGTCCGCCATGGTGCCCGCCACCTTCTACACCCATGAGGCGCTGCCCATGACCCCGCAGGGCAAGCTGGACCGCGCCGCACTGCACACCGCCGCGGCCCCGCTCCTCCCCGCCACCCGCGCGCCCCGCGAGCGGCAGGCCACCGGCCGGGAGCGAGCCCTGTGCGAGCTGTTCGCCGAGGTCCTCGAACTGCCCCCGCGGAGCCCCGCGGACCTGCCCCGGGTCGGCCCCGACGACGACTTCTTCGCCCTGGGCGGCCACTCGCTCTCCGGCACCCGGCTGCTGGGCCGCGTCCGGGCCGAACTGGGCGCGGAACTCTCCCTCGGCACCCTCTACGAGTCGCCCACCCCGGCCCAACTGGCCAAACGCCTGGACACCTCCGCCCAGCCGCACCCGTCCGGGGAGGGTGCCGACAGCGCCGACAGCGCCCCGGACGCCTACGAGATGCTGCTGCCGCTGCGCACCCACGGCACGGAGGCCCCGCTGTTCTGTGTCCACCCGGCGGGCGGACTGGGCTGGTGCTACGCCACACTGCCCCCGCACCTGCCGCCGTCCGTCCCCGTCTACGCGTTGCAGGCGCAGGGCCTGCGCGCCGGGGACGCGTCCGCCGCCACCTTCCCCGAACTGATCTCGGCCTACACCGCCCGCATCCGCTCCGTACAGGCACACGGCCCCTACCGGCTGCTGGGCTGGTCACTGGGCGGCGCACTGGCACACGCCGTCGCCGCCCGACTCCAGGACGAAGGCGAACACGTCGACGTCCTCGCCCTGCTGGACGCGGCACCGCTCGACCGCACCCCACGCCTGGACCCGGACGCCGGCCCCGCCGTGGTGCGGCGCCTGATCACCGAGGCGATGGGCCACGACCTGCCCGACGACACCCGGCTGACGGCCGTCACCCGCATGCTGGCGCACTACGCCTCGCTCCGCCCGACCTGGACCCCGGCCGTCCACCGGGGCGACGCCCACTACTTCCGCGCCACCGGCACCGCCCCGGACCTGGCACCCGCCCCCGACGCCTGGCACCCCCACCTGACCGGCACCCTCACCGTCCACGACCTCCCCTGCACCCACAGCGCCATGGGCCAGCCGGAAGCCATGGCCGAGGTGGGCCGCCTGCTGAGCCCGCTGCTGACCCCGGCGGAGTAACGGCCCCCGGGCGGGCGGAGGATCCCCGCACCGCCTGCAACCGGGCACACCGGTCAGGCGTGCCCGGGGGCGTCCACCTCCGCCCAGACGGTCTTGCCCGGGCCCAGCCGTGCGCCCACGTCCCACCGGGAGGCCAGCGCGTCGACGAGCAGCAGGCCGCGCCCCCAGTCCTGGTGCGAGGAGGGCGCCAGCGTCACGGGCAGTCCGGGGTAGGTGTCGGAGACCTCGGCCCGTACCCGCCCGCTCTCCCGGTCGCGGAGGAGCCGCAGTTCGAAGTCACGGCCCGGAACGCGGCCGTGCAGCACCGCGTTGGAGCTGAGCTCCGCGACGATCAGCGTCACCGCCTCGGAGAGCGGGGCGCCGTACGGCACGCCCCACACATCGAGCTGGTACGCGGCCAGGCGGCGCGCGAGCCGCGCACCGCGCCGGGTCGCGGAGAACCGCTGTACGAACACATCGGTGGTGAGGGGCGCTTCGGCCCGGGGAGCGTGCATGATCCCCAGCGTTCCGGGACGCTCCGGTCACTGACAGATACGGCACCGGTACAGATCCCGCTGTACCGGTTCACGCACTGGACTGGGCGCGTCACCTTCCGTGACGCTGAACAGGTTGAGCGGGGAACGGCACACGGCACGGAAGGCACGCGACGATGACGTCGGACCAGGACGCGACTGCACCCAGCGAACCCGAAGTCTCGGACGGACTCAAGACCTTCGGCTCGGTACTGAAGGCCCTGCGCGACGAGGCGGATCTCACCCAGGAGGAGTTCGCCCCGCGCATCCGGTACTCGACCCACTACGTCGCCAAGATCGAACAGGGCAAGCGGTTCCCCCCGGGAGACCTGCCGCAACGGTCCGAACCGGTACTGGGCCCCCTCGCGGCCAAGATCCTCAAAGCCGCCGCCAAGAGCCTGCGGCGCAAGGCCGGACTGGCCTCCTGGTTCCAGCAGTGGGCGGGCATCGAAGAGGAAGCGATCACCCTGTACGCCTACGAGTGCCGGGCGATCCCGGGGCTGTTGCAGCCGGAGGCGTACATCAGGGGCCTGTCCGAACGCAGGCTGCCGCCCCTCACCCCGGAGCAGATCGACTGGCAGGTGGCGGCCCGGCTGGAGCGCCAGAATCTTCTGGCCGAGCGCCCCAACACCGCCTTCAGCTTCATCATCGAGCAGTACCTGCTCGAACGCGATCTGGGCGGCCCCGAGGTGACCGCCGCAGTGATCGACCACCTGCTGGAGATGGGACGCCGGATCAATGTCGAGATCCAGCTCATGCCGGTTCACCAGCCCGAGCATGTAGGTGCTGACGGCCAGATGTACCTGGCAGAAACGCAGACCAACGAGTGGGTCGGGTACGTGGAGGGGCACGAGAGCAGCGCTCTCCTCACCGACCCGAAAGCTGTCAGTGCAATGCTCCAGCGCTATGGCAAGATGCGCTCACAGGCCCTGAGCCACGAAGCCTCGGTGAGCCTGCTGAAGCAGATTCGAGGAGCGCTATGAGCACCGAACTGGACTGGCACAAGAGCAGCTACAGCGGCAGTAGTGGCGACAACTGCGTCGAGGTCGCTGTCGGGCCGGAGACGGTCCACGTCCGCGACTCGAAGGACACCGGGATCCGCCCCCTCGCCGTCTCGCCCACCGCATGGGCAGCGTTCACCGCGCAGGCGGCGACCACCACCCCGTGAGCTGACCACCCGGCCACCGGCGGGGCGGAGCACCACCCACCCGCCCCGCCACCGAGCGGCCACCCGTCGCCGGCACCAGTTCGCCTTGCTCGCCGGGGCCTTCATGCGCGGCTGAGCGGCCCGCCGCCCTTGCCCCTGCTTGACCAGCCTCCACGCCGGCAACTGCACTTCTATGCACGCGTGCTGACGCAGCAACCGCCAGCGGTCGACGTCGAGCTGTCACTCCTCTGGGGCACCCCACTCCCCTCCCCCGCCGCAACCGTGCGCCACCAGCGAACTGCCCACCACGGTCCTCGCCCGTGCCCTCGGCATCGACGTCGCCGCGCCGTCAGAGGGCAGCGCGCCGCCGCTGGGGACGGGACCGCCTACGCCGCCGAGGTCAGCCTTCGCACTTCAGCTCACCCTCCGATCCACGAACCAGGAGCACCGGCATGAGACTCGACGAGCACCACGTGGTCATTACCGCCGCCGGACGCGATTTCGGACGCACTCTGGCCATCCGTCTCGCGGACCTCGGTGCCGAGGTCTTCCTCTCCGCGCGCACTCTCGCCGCCGCTGAACGTGTCCGCGACGAGATTCGCGGCCGAGGGCACCAGCAGGTCCACGCCTTCGCCTGCGACCTGACGGACCCGGCCTCGATCGGCGACTTCGCTGCCGACGTCGCCGCGTACACCGACCGCATCGACGTGCTGATCAACAACGGCTCCCGCTACCTCGAAGGTCCGGACCTCCAATCCGCCTCCGACGCCGACGTCGTCGACACCATCACATCCGGCGCCACCGGCACCGTCCTGACCGTGAAGAACTTCCTCCCCCTCCTCCTCAACTCGGAGAGGCCGGACGTGGTGACCATGGTCTCCGCCTGCGGAACGGCCGGTCATCACCGCTCCGACGCGCACGACGCCTTCTACGCGGCCAAGAGCGCCCAGGCAGGGTTCGCCGAGATCCTCTCCAAGCGCCTGCGGCCCCAGGGGGTCCGGGTGATCTCCCTCTACCCGCCCGACTTCGACAATCTCGACCCGCTCTCCGAGGAGTGGGAGACCACACCGCGCGAGGCCAAGGACGCCCTCACCGCGCAGTCACTCGTGGAGTGCATCCTCTTCGCCGTCGCCCAGCCCCGCGACTGCTTCATCAAGGCGTTCCACTTCGAACAGGTCTGACCGATGCCGGCACGTCCCCGCACGGCGACTCACATCGCGGTCCGGGCGTCCGGCCGCCCCCAGCGTTGACGGCCGGAGCGGCCGGCTTGTTGTCAGCACGGTCAGCGGGTCAGCGGGTCAGGGCGAAGCCCGCCAGGAGGACGGTGACGACCGAGGCGGCGAGGAAGAGCTGGTGGCGGGGTGGGGCCTTGAGGTGGTGGGTGGGTTCGCCTCGGCGCCAGCGGTCGAGGATCTCCCGGAACAGCGTGCGCTGCGGCAGCAGGCCGACGGTCAGGCCGATGTGGGCGCAGGCGTACATGACGAGGGCTCCGCTCAGGCCGATGTCGTTCCAGCGGCAGACGGTGACCAGGAGTGCGCCGCCCGCGGTCATGACCACCGGATAGGCGATGCGGAACTTCCGCAGCGGGATCCAGCTGCCCAGCAGCCAAGTCGACAGGGCGAGGGATGCCGCGGCGAGCAGCCAGAGCCATCCGACGGGTATGGACGTGAGCATGGGGCCGCCCTTCTGCTGCCGTTCCGCAGCACAGCGGGGAACCGGACCCGGGCGGCGGGCTCGGGAACCGGTTCCCCGACTGATCGGCTCGGTGCGGGTGAAGCTAGCCGACGCGGCCCAGGATCAGCGGCGTCGGCTCGTGGGAGGTGCCGGGCGCCGCGATGTCCCAGGCGCCTTCGAGGGCGGCCTCCGCGTAGCCGAAGGCGTCCGGGGTGTCGGTGTGCAGGGTCAGCAGCGGGGCGCCGGCGGTGACGGTGTCGCCGGGCCGGGCGTGGAGTTCGATACCGGCCCCGGCCTGGACGGGGTCCTCCTTGCGGGCGCGGCCCGCGCCCAGGCGCCAGGCGGAGAGGCCGACGGCGTAGGCGTCCAGCCGGGTCAGCACACCGGAGGCGGGGGCGGTGACGACGTGCTGTTCCCGCGCGCGCGGGAGTGCGGCGTCGGGGTCGCCGCCCTGGGCGGCGATCATGCGGCGCCAGACGTCCATCGCGGAGCCGTCGGCGAGTGCCTTGGCCGGGTCGGCGTCGGGCAGTCCCGCCGCGTCGAGCATCTCCCGGGCCAGCGCGACGGTGAGTTCCACGACGTCGGCCGGGCCGCCGCCGGCCAGGACCTCGACGGACTCGCGGACCTCCAGCGCGTTGCCGGCGGTCAGGCCGAGGGGGGTGTTCATGTCGGTGAGCAGCGCGACGGTCCGCACCCCGTGGTCGGTGCCCAGTTCCACCATGGCGGTGGCCAGCTCGCGGGCGTCCTCGACGTTCTTCATGAACGCGCCGGAGCCCGCCTTGACGTCCAGGACCAGTGCGCCGGTGCCCTCGGCGATCTTCTTGGACATGATGGACGACGCGATCAGCGGGAGGGACTCGACGGTCGCCGTCACGTCGCGCAGGGCGTAGAGGCGCTTGTCCGCGGGCGCGAGTCCGTCGCCCGCGGCGCAGATGACGGAGCCGACCTCGTCCAGTACCCGCATCATCTCGGGGTTGGTCAGCGAGGCACGCCAGCCGGGGATGGACTCCAGCTTGTCCAGGGTGCCGCCGGTGTGACCGAGACCGCGGCCCGAGAGCTGCGGGACGGCCGCGCCGCAGGCCGCCACCAGGGGCGCCAGCGGCAGGGTGATCTTGTCGCCCACGCCGCCGGTGGAGTGCTTGTCGGCGGTGGGGCGGGCCAGCCCGGCGAAGTCCATCCGCTCGCCGGAGGCGATCATCGCGGCGGTCCACCGGGAGATCTCGGTGCGGGTCATGCCGTTCAGGTAGACGGCCATCGCCAGGGCCGACATCTGTTCGTCGGCCACCGCTCCGCGCGTGTAGGCGTCGATGACCCAGTCGATCTGCTCGCCGGTCAGCTCCTGGCGGTCGCGCTTGGCGCGGATGACGGAGATGGCGTCCATGCTGTCGTTCCTCTTTCGTTCCGACGGTCTCGTTCCGACGGTCTCGCTCCGGCGGTTTCGTTCCGACGGCCGTTCCGGCGGCCCGCGCACGGGCCCGGCTCAGCGGGCCAGTTGTTCGGGGCCGAATGCGTCGGCGAGCAGTTCCGAGAGGGGACGTACCCCCGAGGGTGCCTCCACCAGGAGGCTGCCGCCGCCGTGTTCCCACAGCAGTTGGCGGCAGCGGCCGCAGGGGGCGACGACGTTCCCGTCGTCGCCGCCCACACAGGTGAAGGCGAGGAGCCGGCCGCCGCCGGTGGCGCACAGGTCGGAGACCAGTCCGCACTCGGCGCACAGTCCGATCCCGTAGGAGGCGTTCTCCACGTTGCAGCCGGTCACGGTGCGGCCGTCGTCCACCAGCGCCGCGGCGCCGACGGGGAAGCCGGAGTAGGGCGCGTAGGCCCGGGCCTTGGCGGCCCGGGCGCGGGCGCGCAGTTCCTGCCAGTCGATGTCGGTGCCGGGTGCGGTCGCGGCGGCCTCGTGCACGGCTATGTTCCCTCGCCTCGTCGGTACGACTTGCCGATCGCGCGTGGCGCACGGAGGCGTTGGGCCGCGAGGGAGAGCACCAGCAGCGTCGTGACGTACGGCGTCATCTCGACGAACTCCAGCGCCACGGTGTCGGTCAGCGCGTACCACAGCACGAGCAGCACGGCGATAACGAGGCTGACGGCGGCCTGGATACGGGCGCCCCGCAGGCCGGTGCGCAGCTTCCAGACGGCGAGTCCCACCAGCAGCACGGCCATCAGGAGCAGCATGGCGTGCACGGTGGTGCCGCCGCCGACGACGCGCAGGGCGTCCATGAAGCCGAACAGCCCCGCGCCCATGGCGACGCCGCCGGGCCGCCAGTTGCCGAAGATCATGGTGGCGAGGCCGATGTAGCCTCGGCCGCCGGTCTGGTTCTCCTGGTAGATGTGCACGCCCACGGCGAGGAACGCGCCGCCGAGCCCGGCCAGCGCGCCGGAGATGGTGAGCGCCGCGTACTTGTAGAAGTAGACGTTCACCCCCAGCGACTCGGCCGCCACCGGGTTCTCGCCGC
Organism: Streptomyces sp. AA1529; assembly: GCF_000280905.1. Classification (GTDB taxonomy): domain Bacteria; phylum Actinomycetota; class Actinomycetes; order Streptomycetales; family Streptomycetaceae; genus Streptomyces. The sequence continues at coordinate 72,173 of NZ_ALAP01000070.1, forward strand.
AGGAGCGCAGCCGCAGTCCGAACGAGGAGCGCCACAGGACGAAGAAGCTGCCGACGAAGAGCAGCGCGGTGAGGACCGTGAGCCAGGAGACGTCGTCGACCAGGGCGCGCAGGATGCCCGCCAGGTCGGAGACGAGGAACCAGTGGTGCTTCTCGATGCTGCCCAGTCCGTCGGCGAGGCCGGGTACGGAGAAGGTGGACATGCTGTCCATCGGCGGCGACTGCTTGTCGTTGCCCCCGGCCTGGGCCGCGGCACTGCCGGTGGCACCGAACCACAGCTTGGCCAGGTAGCGGACCAGGCCCAGCGCGAGGATGTTGAGGGCGACACCGGAGACGATGTGGTCGACGCCGAAGGTGACGGTGGCCAGCGCGTGCAGCAGCCCGCCCAGCGCGCCGCCGATGATCCCGGCGAGGACGGCGGCCCACGGGCCGTACTGCCAGCCCATCCACCCGGCCGCGAAGGTGCCGAGCATCATCATGCCTTCGAGGCCGATGTTGATGACGCCGGCGCGTTCGGCCCACAGCCCGCCGAGACCGGCCAGTCCGATGGGGACGGCGGCGCCGAGCGCGGAGGAGAACTGCTGGCTGTTGCTGAGCTGGACGTCGCCGGTGATGACGCGGACGAGCGAGAGCAGCAGCAGCCCGCCGGCGACGAGCAGCAGGACGACCGGGTAGGAGAGCTTGCGCTTGGCGCGCGGGGGTGCGGACGCCGGGGCTTTCTTCGGCGCGGACGTGGTGGTGCTCATGCGGTGGTCCCCGCCTTCTCTGCCTGGGTGCTCTCCGTACTCGGGGCGTTCTGGGCGCTCAGCTCGGCACCCACCGCGCTCTGCTGCCTGCGCAGCACCACGCGCCGGACGATCTCGTAGGCGATCACGACGCACAGCACGATGACGCCCTGCATCACGCCGACGATCTCCTGCTCGTAACCCTCGAACTCCAGTTGGATGCCGGTGCGTTCGAGGAAGCCCCAGAGCAGTGCGGCCAGCGCCATGCCGATGGGGTGGTTGCGGCCCAGCAGGGCGATGGCGATGCCGGTGAAGCCGACGCCGGTGGGGAAGTCGGTGCCGTAGCTGAAGGACTTGTTCAGCAGCGTCGGCATACCCACCAGGCCCGCGACCGCGCCCGAGAGCAGCATGCTGGTGACGACCATCCGGCGGACGCTGACCCCGCTGGCGGCGGCCGCCGACTCGCTGCGGCCCACGGCGCGCAGGTCGAAGCCGAAGCGGGTGCGGCCGAGCACGAACCAGTACGCCAGTCCGATGACGGCGGCGATGAGCACCGTGCCGTAGATGGGGTCGGGGGTGGTCGGGAGGAGGAAGAACCGGCCCGACTCGGGGATGGTCGGGGTGTGGAAGAGGTTGCCGTCCTTCACACCCAGCTTGTTCTCGGAGAGGAAGTAGCCGATCAGCGAACCCGCGATGGAGTTCAGCATGATCGTGGTGATGACCTCGCTGACCCCGCGGGTGGTCTTGAGCACGCCCGCGATGCCCGCCCACAGCGCGCCGACCGCCATCGCGGTGATGATGATCACCGGGATCTGCAGCACACCGGGCAGCGCCAGCGCCCCGCCGACGACGGCGGCGAAGAACGCCGCCACCCGGTACTGCCCGTCCACACCGATGTTGAACAGGTTCATCCGGAAGCCGATGGCGACGGCGGCCGCCGACAGGTAGTACGGGATCGCCTTGTTGATGATCCAGACCTGGCTGTCGCTCTTGAAGCCGAAGTCGACCATCACGTAGAAGGCGTGGAAGGGGTCCTTGCCGGTCGCCATGATGACGGCGGAGGAGAGCGCGAACGCCGCGAGCAGGGCGAGCGCGGGCGCGGCCAGCGCCTGCAGCACGGCCTGGGCGCTGAATTTGTCCTTGAGGCGGCTCACTTGTCGCCTCCCCTCTCCGGGTCGGTCGACGAGTCGGTCTGCGCGGCGGTCCGCGGGGTGTCGGCCGCGGCGGTCCGCGGGGTGTCGGCGGAGTCCGCGCCGTCGGAGTCCCGCGCCCGGCCGTCCTCCGGCTGCTCGCCCGCGGTGTCCTCCTGGTGTTCCAGGTGGCCGGTGGCCGCGCCGGTCATCGCCGAGCCCAGCTCCTCCGGGGTGACCGTCGCCGGATCGGCGTCCGCCACCAGGCGGCCCCGGTACATCACCCGCAGGCAGTCCGAGAGGCCGATCAGCTCGTCCAGGTCGGCGGAGATCAGCAGGACGGCGAGGCCCTCGCGGCGGGCCGTGCGTATCTGGTCCCAGATCTGCGCCTGGGCGCCGACGTCCACGCCCCGGGTGGGGTGCGCGGCGATCAGCAGCTTGGGGTCGTGGCTCATCTCGCGGCCGACGATGAACTTCTGCTGGTTGCCGCCCGAGAGGCTGGCGGCGGTCACCTCGATACCGGGCGTACGCACGTCGTACTCGCCGACGATCCGCTCGGCGTCGGCCCGCGCCTGGCCCAGGGCCAGCAGCTGGGGCGCGCCCGGGATGCCGAACGCCGGCCCCTTGGAGTTGGGCTTCTCGGTGACGTGCCCGAGGATGCGGTTCTCCCACAGCGGCGCTTCCAGCAGCAGCCCGTGCCGGTGCCGGTCCTCGGGGATGTAGCCGATCCCGCTCTCCCGGCGGTGCCGGGTGGGGGCGTGCGAGATGTCCTGGCCGTCCAGGGTGATCAGCCCGTCGTCCGGGTCGCACATGCCCATGATGGCCTCGACCAGTTCGGCCTGGCCGTTGCCCTCCACGCCGGCGACGCCGAGCACCTCGCCCTTGTGGATGGTGAAGCCGATGCCGTCCAGCACGGTGCGGCGACCGCCGTCGGGGTCGGCGGCCGACAGGTGGAGCCCGTCCACGTGCAGCATCGGCGTGTCGGTGACGGTCGACTCGCGGGTCTCGGCCGACGGCAGTTCGCTGCCCACCATCAGCTCCGCGAGCTGCTTGGGCGTCGTCTCCTCCGGCCGCACGGACGCGACCGTCGTCCCGCGCCGGATGACCGTGATCGCGTCGGCCACGGACAGCACCTCGCCCAGCTTGTGCGAGATGAACAGCACGGTCAGGCCCTCGGCCTTGAGCTCGCGCAGGTTGGCGAAGAGCGCGTCGACCTCCTGCGGGACCAGGACGGCGGTCGGCTCGTCGAGGATGAGGATGCGGGCGCCGCGGTAGAGGGCCTTGAGGATCTCCACGCGCTGCCGGTCGGCCACGCCCAGGTCCTCGACGAGGACGTCGGGGCGGATGCCGAGCTGGTAGGCGTCCGACAGCTCCTTGATCTTCTTGCGGGCGCGGGAGCCGATGCCGTACAGCCGCTCGGCGCCCAGCACCGTGTTCTCCAGCACCGTGAGGTTGTCGGCCAGCATGAAGTGCTGGTGCACCATCCCGATCCCGCGGGCGATGGCGTCCGCCGGGCTGTGCAGGGCGACCTCGTCGCCGTCGATGCTGATGGTGCCCTCGTCCGGCCGCTGCATGCCGTAGAGGATCTTCATCAGGGTGGACTTGCCGGCGCCGTTCTCGCCCACGAGGGCGTGCACGGTGCCCCGGTCGACCCGGATGTCGATGTCGCGGTTGGCGACCACTCCCGGGAACCGCTTGGTGATGCCGCGCAGTTCGACGGCCGCCGCGGGCTCCTGACCCGCCTCGGACGGCTCGCCGCTGCTGCCGCTGGACTGGCTGGACACTTGACTGACGCGCTCCCTTGCTGGCGCTGGGGCCGGCCGATCCGCGGACCGGCGGCTACCGGCTCCGGGGCGCTGGCGCGCGCCGGGCCGGACGGCATGGTTCCGCCGTGCGGGCACGACGGCTCATGATGCGGGGACGAGTGCCGGGGGCACTGCGTGGGGACGAGCACCGGGGCACTGTCCACGGGGACGAGCACCGGGCACCGCGTCCGGGGACGGGCGCCCGGGGCACCGCCGGACGGGACGCCGCGACGAGGCGGACGGGGGCGGCACCGTACGCGCCGCGGCTGTGCCGGGCTGCGTACGGTGCCGCCTCCACCGGGTCACGGGCGGGTCGGAACCTTGACCTCGCCGGAGGTGATCTTCTCGGTGGCCTTGTCGATGTCGTCCTGGATGTCGTCGATGAAGCCACCGGAGGTGGCGACCGAGACGCCCTTCTCCTTGAGCGAGAAGGTCTGGTTGCCGGTGAGCGGCTTGCCGTCCTTGACGCTCTTGATCAGCTCGAAGACGGCCACGTCGACGTTCTTGACCGAGGAGGTCAGGATCGCGTCCTTGTACTTGCCCAGGCCCTTCTGCCGGTACTGGTCGGAGTCGACCCCGATGGCCCAGGCGCCCTTCTTCTTGCTGATCTCCTCGATGGAGCCGGCACCGGACTGGCCCGCCGCCGTGTAGATCACGTCATTGCCGCGGGAGAGCATGCCCTTGGCCATGTTCTTGGCCCGCGCGGGGTCGTTGAAGCCCTTGTCGGACTCCTTGTACAGGTAGTCGACCTCGACCTTGATCTTCGGGTCGGTGTCCTTGACGCCCTTGACGTAGCCCGCCTCGAACTTCTGGATCAGCGCGTTGTCCACGCCGCCGATGAAGGAGACCTTGTCCGTCTTGGTCTTCTTGGCAGCGGCCACGCCGACCAGGTAGGACGCCTCGTTCTCGGCGAAGGTCATCCCGACGACGTTCTTGGCGTGGGACTGCTCGTCCACCACGCCGAACGTGGTGTCGGGGAAGTCCTTGGCCACCTTGTTGACCGACTTGCCGTAGTTGAAGCCGACGCCGATGACCGGGTTGTAGCCGGCCTTCGCGAGCGAGGTGAGCCGCTGCTCGCGGGTCTCCTCCGTCTCGTTGTTGCCGGCGGTCATCTCCTTGGTCTTGACGCCGAGTTCCTTCTCGGCCTTGTCCGTGCCGCGGGCCGCCGCCTCGTTGAACGAGTGGTCGTCCCGACCGCCGACGTCGAAAGCGAGTCCGACGCCCTTGTTCTTCTTGCCACCCGACTCCGTAGAGCTCTCACCGCACGCGGTGGCCGTCAGTGCGAGAGCCGCGGTGGCCGTGACCGCCGCAGCCAGCTTTGTTACCCGACGCAACAGGGTCCCCTTCGAATCGTGGAGCACCGGTTCCGGCCCCGCAGTTCGGGTTCCGGCCCTTGAGACGGCCACAGATTAACGCGCGTAGATTTCCAGCAGAAGAAGACGGGAACCGCTGTTATCGGATCGTCGCGAACGGCGCCCTGATATGCACTTTTGACCCTTTTGTGGCGGTGCGGAATTTCCCCTGTCCCGGGGTAAGGGCGAAATGCACGGCGCCGAGCAGGACCACTGCCCGGGCCGCCGTGTCCCCGGCGGTGGCATGGATCACTGCCCTGGCCCTGCCGCCGGGCAGCGGGTGGGGCCGAGGTCGGCCGAGCGGCGCGGGTGGCGCGGGTCGGCCGAGCGGCAGGGTGGCGCGGGTGGCGCCGGTGGCCCGGGTGGCGCCGGTGGCGCGGGTGGCGCCGGAGTACGTCGGGGCCTCCGGCCCTCGGTTCGCCGGTCCGGGCGGCCGGGTCGCGGCCTCCGGGCGGGCGGGTCGCCGGCTCCGTACGGGCGGGCGGGCGGGACTACGAACGGTGCAGCAGCGCGGCGGCGGTGAACAGTTCGACGCCGGTGGTGATCGCGGACTCGTCCGCGTCGAAATCGCCCTGGTGCAGATCGCGACTGCGGCGGTCGCCGACCGGGCGCACCCCGAGCCGGGCCATCGCGCCGGGGACGTGCTCCAGGTACCAGGAGAAGTCCTCCCCGCCCAGGCTCTGCTCCGTCGTCTCCACGGACGCCGCGCCCGAGCGGGCCGCCATCGCCTCCCGCAGCAGCGCCGTCGCGGACGGTTCGTTGACCACCGGCGGCACCCCGCGCACATAGGTCAGCTCACACTTGGCCCGGTGCAGCGTCGCCACCTCGTCGACAGCCTCGTGCACCAGGTCCGGAGCCTCCCGCCAGGTCGGCAGATTCAGGCAGCGCAGCGTACCGGAGAGCTCCGCGCGCTGCGGGATCACATTCGGCGCATGCCCCGACTCGATCCGGCCCCAGGTCAGCGACAGGCCGGAACGGGCGTCCGCCCGCCGGGCCAGCAGCGCCGGCACCTCGGTGGCCAGCTTCGCCGCCGCCGTCACCAGGTCGGTGGTCAGATGCGGCCGCGCGGTGTGGCCGCCGGCACCGCTGAGCACCACCTCCAGCCGGTCGCAGGCCGAGGTGATCGGCCCGGCCCGCAGCCCGATCCGGCCCGCGTCGACCCGCGGGTCGCAGTGCACGGCCAGGATCGAACCGACACCGTCCAGCACCCCGCAGTCCACCGCGTCGGCGGCACCGCCGGGCAGCACCTCCTCGGCCGGCTGGAACAGCAGCCGCACCGGACGGGGCAGCGCACCCGCCTTGGCCAGCTCCGCCAGCACCAGGCCGGTGCCGAGCACGACGGTGGTGTGCACGTCGTGCCCGCAGGCGTGGGCCCGGCCGGGCACCGTCGAGCGGTAGGGCACCTCCTTGGTGTCCGGGATCGGCAGCGCGTCGATGTCCGCGCGCAGCGCCAGCATGGGCGGCGCCGCGTGGGCGGGGCCCGCCGCCTGCGGCACCGCGGCGGTCGCCGACTCCGCGGCCTGCCGGTCGGCGGCCTGCTGGTCGGCCCCTGGGCCGGGCTCGGGGTGGATGTCGCAGATCAGGCCGGTGCCCATGGCCAGCACCCGGGGGCGCAGTCCGGCACGCTCCAGGCGGGTCTTGATCGCCGTGGTCGTGCGGAACTCCTGATTGCCCAGCTCTGGGTGCATATGGAGATCGCGACGGAAGGCGATGAGCTCACGGCGGAGGGGATCGGTCAGCCGGCCGGGCAGCTCGGGAAGTACGCCGGCGGCCCCGCGTGCGTCTACCTCCGGTGCTGCAGGGGACAGGAGTTCGTTCATGGTCCGAAGAGTAGGCCCCTTGACACCGCAACTGACTAGAGATCCAGCAAAGTTCAACCTCTCAGGGGAAGAAAATCTAGGCTGGGCGGCGGTTATGTCCCTATGCGGTTGGGTATACCTGCGAAATTTTCCCGTGCCGCCTCCCGGTGGACCGGCGGGGGAAGATCAGCCGCGCGGGCCCGGGGGCGCGCGGCGGTGCCACCGCGGACTGCCCGACGGTGCCGCCGGGGCTCATACGCTCCGGCCCGGTGGAGCGGGCAGTGCCGAGGGCAGCCTGCGCACCCCCCGGGCCGTCCCCGTGACACCCGCGAGGAAGCCCTGGGCACGAGGCGAAGCGGTCCGGGTGAGCCAGGCCGGATCGACATCGCACACCGCCACGGTCACCGCCGTGCCCGCGAGCGCCAGCGGCAGCGTGTGGACGACGGTGGAGGGGAAACTCAGGATGGTCCTGCCGACGGGCCCGCGACGTGCGACCAGTTCGAGCGGCAGATCCGGGCGGACGATCTCCAACCCGGTGGCGGCCGTGACCTGCTGAAGCTTCTCGCTGCTCTCCCGGCGGTGGGCGAAGTACCGGGTGGCACCGTAGGCACGGGCCAGCGAGGCGACCGCCTCCAGATACCGCTCGGTGTCCACCACACCCGTCTCCACGAGCGAGGTGCCCACCAGATCGGCGCCCCGGGTCAGACGCGGCGGACCGAACCGGGCACGGGTCCAGGCGAACTCGTTCGCCGTCACGATCACATTCTCGGGCGGCTCCACCGGCATCGAGCTGAACACCTCGACCGGGCGGGAACCGTCCCGACGCGGGGTGAGGCGGCGCCGCGCCCGACGCGAGACCGGCGCGAACAGCAATCCGCGCACCCCTCCCCGCACACCGCGCCGATGCCACCGTACGAAGCGCTCCCCCCGCGCCAGCTGGGAGACGAACTCCATGGTGGCCGTACCGTCGTCCACCACCGTGATCCGCCGCGCGGCCCGCGCGGGCGTCAGAGCCAGCAGCAGCTGCACATAGCGCGAGAAGGGATCCCCGATCACCAGGGTCCGGGCCCTGCGCACCCGGCGGGCCAGCGCAAGCAGACTGCTGAGCGCGCCGCCCACGCCGTCCCTGGCCTCCTGCCAGCTCACCGTGAACCCCTCGTCGCGGGCCAGCTCGGCCATCCGGCGCAACTGGCCGCGAGTCATCGGATCATGCGGAGGCAGCACGACGAGAGCGAGCGGCCCCACGGCGCCGGGCGCCGGATGATTGTGCGCCCACTCCAGCACGTTGAGGAGCTGGACGGGGCTCTCCACGAAAGCGAGAGCCCCGTCCCGCGTCCCGGGGGTGGCTCCGCCCCCGGGGTCGGCAGCGGCCCGGACCGCCGGACCCGGCCCCCGGCCGGACGCACGGTCCGGGGCGCGGTCGGCGGCCGAGCGGGCCGAGGCATGTGCTGCGGGGTCGGAGGGGCTCATCGCTCCTGATGCGGAGCGGCTACGGGACATGTGCGCATACGCTCCGTTCCGCTGTGCGGGGTCGGGGTGGTGATGCGGGGTCGGGGTGGTGATGCGGGGGTGCGGGTCCGCTGTGCTGTGCGGGCCGGGGGCGGGGCGGGGCTTGCGGCCCCGTCCGGGGCGGTCCCGGGCTCGGTTCCGGGGTCTGGGGCTGGGCCCGGGCTGGGGCCTGGGCCGGGGCTGGGGCCTGTACGGGCCGGTGCCCGTACAGGCGGCGCCCGTCCGCCTCAGACCGTGACCGGCTCGCGGGTCCCGGTCTCCTCCGCGGCCTCCGCACCCTCGGCCACGACACCCTTGACGCGGCGCAGCTTGCGCATCGGCGCCAGCTCGCTGTCGTACACCTTCTTCACGCCGTCGCCCAGGGACTCCTCGATGGTGCGGATGTCCCGCACCAGACGCTGGAGGCCCTGCGGCTCCACGGAAGCCGCCTGGTCGGAGCCCCACATGGCGCGGTCGAGGGTGATGTGCCGCTCGACGAAGACGGCACCGAGGGCGACCGCCGCCAGAGTGGTCTGCAGACCCGTCTCGTGGCCGCTGTAGCCGATCGGGACGTTCGGGTAGGCGTCCTGCAGGCTGTGGATCACCCGCAGGTTCAGCTCCTCGGCCTTGGCCGGGTAGGTGGAGGTCGCGTGGCAGAGCACGATGTTCTCGCTGCCCAGCACCTCCACCGCGTGCCGGATCTGCTGCGGCGTGGACATGCCGGTGGAGAGGATGACGGTCCGCCCGGTGGCGCGCAGCGCGCGCAGCAGGTCGTCGTCGGTGAGGGAGGCCGACGCCACCTTGTGCGCCGGTACGTCGAACTTCTCCAGGAAGGCGACGGCCTCCTCGTCCCACGGAGAAGCGAACCAGTCGATGCCACGCTCGGCGCAGTGCTCGCTGATGGCGCGGTAGTCGTCCTCGCCGAACTCGACCCGGTGCCGGTAGTCGATGTACGTCATGCGGCCCCACGGAGTGTCCCGCTCCAGGTCCCACTGGTCACGCGGGGTGCAGATCTCCGGAGTCCGCTTCTGGAACTTGACCGCGTCGCAGCCCGCCTCCGCGGCGGCGTCGATGAGGGCGAAGGCGTTGTCCAGGTCGCCGTTGTGGTTGATGCCGATCTCACCGGTGACGTAGACGGGGTGGCCGGGACCCACCGTCCGGGTGCCGAGGGTGCGGATGCGGGAGGCGCCGTGGAGGTCGCGGCGGGCGTCGGTGTGCTGGGCGTTGCTGGTCATGTTCACCATTTCCGGGAGTTTCTTTCTCTGGTGTGTGCAAAAGGTCGTCAGGCGCTGCACGGGATGCCGGGAGCGCCGGTCCGGGTAGGGTTTGCGCTGGTCAGGAGGCGGCGGGTGGGGGGCGTCGGGGCTCCGGCGGGCTTCCTTTGTGGGTGGGCCCAACCAAGGCGGCGAGCCTGCGCCCAACCCCCACCCCCCTCACGGCCCGGCCCTCACAGCTCGGCCCCCACCAACCACCCCGCGATCTCGCGGACCGCTCCCGCTCCCCCGCCGCGGGTGGTGACGGCACGGGCGGCGGCCCGCACCACGTCGTGGGCGTCCGCGACGGCGACGGGCCATCCGGCGAGCGCGAAGCACGGCAGGTCGTTCGCGTCGTTGCCCGCGTACAGCACGCGCTCGGGCGCGATCCCCCGCTCCTCGCACCACTGCTTGAGCGCCAGGTCCTTGCGGTCGATGCCGTGCAGCACCGGCAGCCGCAGCTTGGCGGCGCGGGCCGCGACGACCGGGTTGGTCTCGGTGGAGAGGATCAGCACCTCCAGGCCGGCGCGGCGCAGCGCGGCGATGCCGAGCCCGTCTCCGCGATGGACGGCGACGGTCTCCCTGCCCTCGGCGTCGATGTGGACGCGGTCGTCGGTCTGTGTGCCGTCGAAGTCCAGTACGACGGCGTCCACGTCCTCCCGGGTCGGCAGCGCGCCCGCGCCGTCGCGGTGTGCGTCCAGCAGCGGCGCCAGCAGGCGGGCCCGGGCGAGGTCGTGCGGGTCGTCGACCTCCAGGACGCGGGCCGGGTCGGTGCGGACGACGGCCGTCCGCCCGAAGAACCGGTGGCCGGACTCGCGGAACCCCATGGCGTCCATGGCGTAGGCGGCGCCGGTCTCCAGCAGGTCCTCGGGCCGGTCCTGGCGCCGGGGGCGTACAGCCCGGTCGTGGTTGACGCCGTACGCGCCGCCGTCGGCGCCGGAAGTCCCCGCCGCACCGGAGGCAGCACCGGGGGCGTCGCCGGAGAGGCCCGCCGGGGCGTCACCGGACCCTGCCGCCGGGGTGGCGCCGTCGCGCCAGACGAATCCGTGGAACGGCGCCACGGTCAGGGCGCTGTCCGCGCCGTCCTCGATGACGGCCGCGGCCACCTGCTCGACGTCCTCCCGCACCAGGAAGGGGCTGGTGCACTGCACGAGCAGCACGGTCTGCAGCGGTCGCCGGTGCCGCTCCTCGTAGACGTCCATGGCGTGCAGGACGGCCGTCTCGCTGCTGGCCAGGTCGCCGGCCAGGTCGGCGGGCCGGTCGACGACCTCGGCTCCGGCGGAGCGGGCCGCCTCGGCGATGGCGGGGTCGTCGGTGGAGACGACGACGTCGGTGACGTTCCGCGCGGCCAGGCACTCGCGGGCCGCGCGGGCGACGAGCGGAACGCCCGCGACCGGTGCGAGGTTCTTGGCGGCCACGCCCTTCGACCCGCCCCGGGCGGGTATCACCGCGAGCACGGCGGGGGCTGGGGACATGTTGGCTCCTGGATGAGGCGAGGATGCGGACGGGGCGGCGCCACCGGGCGCAGGCGGCGACGTGGACGGCGCGGACGGCACGGACGGCGCGGACGGCGCGGACGGCGCGGACGGCGCGGACGGCGACGAAGAGTGCGGCGCAGCCGGCGGCACGGGACCACCGGACGACGGCACGGGAGTACCGGACGGCGGCACGGAACGGGCACCGGACGGGGTGGCGTCACGGGGCGGCTCGGTCACAGTTCGCCCGCCTTCCGGATCAACGGGGCGACCCGCTGGACCCCGTGCCGGTAGGCGCCCCGGGCCGCTTCGCGGACGACGCGCCGGACGGCACCGCGACCGGCGGCGCCGAGGCCGTCGGCGGCCTCGGTGGAGCTTCGGGCGCCCGGTGATCCGTCCTGTTCGAGCCCGTAGCGCCGCAGGATGCCGGGCAGATAGCCGGGTGCGGTGCGGACGGTGTAGTACGGCGCGAGCGGCGGCAGCCCGCCGCTCGCGGCGCGGCCGACCAGGCGGGTGACCCGGTCGCGGGCCGCGGCGAAGCCGTCGCCGCCGCGCACCCCCTGCCGCAGCACCCATTTCTCGTCGGCTTCCGGGAGCAGTCCGTCGTCGAGTTCGTCCCAGGAGGCCAGGCAGCCGGAGCCGGTGAAGTAGTGGTTGCCCAGGGCTTCGCGGACGCCGAGGTCGGTGAGGACGGCCGTGGGTACACCGCGGTGCAGGGATTCGAGCGCGGCGGTCGAGCTGACCGTCACCAGCAGGCCGCCGGTGTGCCGCGCCCGGTCCAGGATCTCTCCCATGTGCCCGTAGACGAGGCGGCAGTTGGGCGGCAGTCCGCCGTTCGCGCCGTCGCGTCCGCCGGGCAGCTTGCGGACGAGCTTCTGGTAGGGAAGCTCCTCGATGTGCGTGGTGTGCTCACCGGGCTTGCTGCGCAGTTTGATCAGGACTTCGCGTTCGGGGTGGCGCAGCGCGTGCTGCACGGCCCGGCGCAGCAGGTAGGCGCGGTCGGCGCGGCCGGCCGGGACGGAGGGCTGCACGGCGAAGACCACGGTGAACGGCCCGTCGCCGGTCTCGGCCGGGGCGGGTGCCGCCGTCCCCTCCAGGAACGGCAGGGCGCACTCGGCCACGCTTCCGGCGTCGGCGCCCACGCCCTCGTACACCGCGCGGAACCGGTCCGCGTCGAAGGGCGAGTTGGCGAGGACGAGGTCGGCACCGTGCCGCAGCAGCAGTCCGTCGGTGAGCTTCTCGTAGACGACGCCGACGTAACCGGTGACGACCACGGGGCGGGCGGACAGCTCGCCGTCCGGTCCGCTTCCCACCGCGGCTCCGGCAGCGGACTCCCCGCAGGCGGCTCCGGCGGCAGCGGCCCCCCGGGAAGCGGCCCCCTCGGAAGCGGCTCCGCCGGAGGCGGCCGCCCCGGAAGCGACTCCGTCGGCCGCGGCCCGCCGCAGCCCGTGCAGCATGGCCTGCACGGCGCCGCCGACGCACGCGAGGACGACCATGTCGTAGGCGCCGGGCGCGGTGGCGGCGCGGAGGAATTCGGCGGTCGTGACCTCACGGAGGGAGTCGACGGCGACGCCGACCTCGGCGAGCTGGCGCGGCGTGGGTGTGGCACGGCCGCGCAGCAGCAGCCCGTCGACGGCGGCATCGGGGGCCAGCCTGCGGGCCGTCAGGACACCCCATTTCCACCGGGTGTCGGAATCCGCGAGGACGACCACCCGGCGGGGCGCCGACCGCTCGCCGGGGGCGGTTCCGGTCGGCGCGGCCGGGGTGTTCGGTGCGGAGGGGATTTCTCGTGAGGGCACGTCCCCGACGCTAGGAAGGGATTCCGGAAGGCGGCCCAACGCGGCGGCAACAGCCGGTTAACAGCACACCGACGAATACCCAACGCGGCGGCGGGAAAGGCCCGTTCACCATCCGGCCACGCGCCGTTCACCCACGGGTCCGCCGCAGGTCAAGACGGGGCGGGACGTGAACCCTAGGGTCCTTCGGGTGGTCAAGCTCTCCGTCATCGTGCCGTTCTACAACGTGCAGTCATACGCCCCGGAAACGCTCCGGAGTCTCCGGGCGAACGCCCGCCGGGATTTCGAGTTCGTTCTGGTCGACGACGCCTCCCGGGACGGGACGCCGGACATTCTGGAGCGGGCCGAAAGCGATCTCCGGGGCGTGGCGCAGGTGGTCCGGGTCCGGCACGTGCGCAACGCCGGTCTGGCGACGGCCCGCAATTCGGGGCTGGACCGAGCGAGCGGCGAGTTCGTCACGTTCCTGGACGGGGACGACTGGCTGGCGCCCGGCCACTATCCGCGGCTGGTGGCCAGCATCGAGCGGCTGGGCTGCGACTTCGTGCGCACCGACCACGTCCGGTGCACGGGGCGCTCGCGCACCCTGGCCCGGGTGCCGCACGGGCGGCGGGGGGTGGTGGAGGACCCGCGTGCGGCGATCCTGCCCGCGACCCGCAGCACCTCCGTGGACTACGCGTACGCCTGGGCGGGGATCTACCACCGCAGGCTGCTGGACGCGGGGCTGCTGCACTTCACCGACGGGCTGCGCACCGCCGAGGACCGGCCCTGGATCTGGCGGCTGCACCGCGAGGCGCGCTCGTTCGCCGCGGTCGGGCTGCTGGGCGTCTTCTACCGGCGCGGGGTCGCCTCCTCGCTGACCCGGATCGGAGACGTGCGGCAGCTCGACTTCCTCCGCGCCTTCGACCAGGTGGTCGAGGAGACCGCGCGGGACCGGGACGCCGAGCTGCTGCTGCCCAAGGCGGTGCGCACCTATTGCGCGCTCGTCTCGCACCATCTGACGAGCGACGCGTTCGAGCCCGCGGTGGCGCGCACGCTGCGGACGAAGAGCGCGGCGGCACTCAAGCGGCTGCCCGCCGGGCTGCTGTCGGACGCGCTGGACTCGATGGACAGCGAGCGGTCCGTCCGGTTGCGGCGGCTGCTCAGACGCCCGGCCCGCCCCGGACGCGCGGCGGGCGCTGCGGGCGCCGCTCCGGAGGCGGCCGATCCGGGCACGCACGACAAGGGAGGGGTGGCCTGATGCGGACACAGGTGTTCCTCGTCGGCACCCTGTACGGCGCCGCCGCTCTGGCGGCGGCTGTCGACGCGGGCTGCTTCGAACCGGCCGAGCAGCGGCTGCTGCTGGTCAGCAACAACGCCGCGACTCCCGAGACGGCGCCGCCGCTGGAGACCGCGCCGGGCTTCGCGCGGCTGCGCGACCGCTTCGACCGGGTGCTGTCGTGGAACGAGACGATCCGGCCGCTGCACCCTGCGGGCTGGTCGCCGCGCGCGGACGACGCCCCGCTGTGGGAGCGGTATCTGCGCCGGATGTGGGACCTGGGGGACGGCCCCGAGGACGAGGTCACGCTCGTGCTGGACACGCTTCGGGATGAGCCCGGGGCGGCGGTGGCGCAGCTGTTCGCGGACGCGCCGATCGAGGCGTTCGCGGGCGGGCTGGCGGGCTACGGTCCCACGGACGGCAAGCCGCTGGTGGGCACCCGGGTGCGCCGGCTGCTCCATCTGGACCTGGTGCCCGGTCTGGCGCCGCTGCTGCTGTCGGAGTTCGGCGTACGGGCCGAGCCCGTCCCGGCCGAGGCGTTCCGTGCGGTGGTGGCCGGGTTCGCGGAGGAGGCGCCGCCCGCGGTGGCCTGCGCGCCGCGGGGTGCGGCGGTGCTGTTGGGCCCGTCACCGTCCGCGCCGGAGCCGTCCTCCCCGGACGAGGCGGAGCGGCTCCAGGTGCGGATGCTGCGCGGGCTCGCGGCGCGCGGTCACCGCGAGGTGGTCCTCAAGCCGCATCCGGCCGGGCCGGCGGATCCGCCGCGTGCCGTGGAGAAGGAGGCGGGCGAGCTCGGTGTCGCGCTGACGGTGGTGGATCCGCGGGTGCCGGCGGAGGTGCTGTACGAGGGGATGCGCCCGGCCCTGGTGGTGGGCTGCTGTTCGACGGCGCTGCTGACGGCGTCGGCGCTCTACGGACTGCCCGTGACGCGGGCCGGTACCGGCCTGCTGCTGGAGCGGCTCGCGCCCTACGAGAGCGTCGAGCGGGTGCCGTTGACGCTGGTGGACGCCCTGCTGCCGGATCTGGAGGACGAGGAGGGTTCGCAGGACGGCTCCGTCCCGCTTCCGCGCGGCGAGCCGGCGGGGCTGGTCCGCGCTGTCGGGTTCTGCATGCAGCCGCGGGTGCTCCCGGGGCTGCGGCCGGAGGCGGAGCGCTTCCTGGCGGAGCGGTTGTCCCCGGCGACCCGCCGCTACTTCACGCGCCGCCGGCTGACGGCGCTGGCACTGCCCGGCGCGGTGCCCCGCCAGTTCGCTTTCGTCCCCCGCAACCGTGCGGTGCGCCGTGTCGCCCGCCGGGCGCGGGCGCTCAAACGCGCGGCCCTGGGCTGAGCCCGCCCGGCGGGGCAGGCGGCGGGGCAGGTGCGGCACCGGACGGGGGCTCACCCGCCCGCCCAGCACACCCGCACCGGGCCCCGCGACGGGCACAGCAGGTCAGGCCGTGGCGACGTAGGTGCCGAAGGACCACAGGTTGCCCTCCGGGTCCCTGGCGGCGTACTCGCGCGAGCCGTAGTCCTGGTCGGTGGGCGGCAGCACGATCTCCGCGCCCGCCTGCACCGCGCGGGCGTGGTGCGCGTCCGGATCCTGCACCGAGACATAGACCGCGCCGGGGCCCAGTCCCGCCATCAGACCGCTGTCGCGGGCGGTGCCGAGCATCACGAGGCCGTCCCCGAACCGCAGCTCGGCGTGGACCACCGAACCGTCGTCGCCCTCGTGCACGCGGACGGGTTCGAAGCCGAAAGCGGCCTGGAGGAAGTCGAGCGCGGCGCGGGGATCGCGGTAGGTGAGTGCGGGGTTGAGCGGCATGCCGGCCCTCCTCGTGCGTCGCGCGCCCCGCCGGACCTCCGGGGCCCCGCGGGCCCCCGGTGCGGCGCGCCTGGCGGGTACTGCTCCCACCCTGGCAGACACCTGCGGCATCGGCCTGCCGAGCACACCCGCCGTGCCGGAGAGAGCCCGGGGAGAGGGGCCCGGGGAGAGGGCCCGGGCGGAGGCCACGGCCCGGTGGGGAGGCGCACCCGGCGGGCGCCGCCGACGCCGCACAGGGCCGCTCACCACGCGCCGCGGACGCTCACACCGCCGGAGGGCGCCGTTCGTACCAGCGCTGGTCGGCCTCCAGCTGGGCCGCGAGGGAGACCAGCAGGGGTTCGCTGTCGGCGGGGCCCAGGAGCTGGGCGCCCAGCGGCAGCCGGTCCGGCTCGGTCACGGCGGCCGGGACGTTGACACCGGGCCAGCCGAGGACGTTCCACGGCCAGGCGTAGGGGCAGTGGGCGATCATCCGGCGGTCCGTCTGCCAGTTCGACAGCCGGGCCAGGTCGCCGATCCGGGGCGGCGGGGTGGCCGTCGTGGGGGCGAGGACGACGTCGTAGCGGCGGAAGATCCGGCCCACGTGGCGGCGCAGCGGCTCCTCGGCGGCGCGGGCCGCGCGCAGCAGCGGACCGCCCAGCAGCCGCCCGGTGCGGGCCGCGGCGCGGGTGCGCGGGTCCAGCAGCGCCGGGTCGGGGGTGCGCTGCGCCCAGGTGCGGATGCCCGCGGTGGCGCGGGGGAGGAACGTCAGCCCGATCGGACCGTAGTGCGGGTCGGCCTCCTCCACCTCGTGTCCGAGTACGGCGAGCCGTTCGGCCAGGGCGCGCACGGCGGTGTCGACACGGGGGTCCAGCCGCTTCGGGGTGGCGGTGAACGCCCACCGGGTGGAGAGCGCGATCCGCAGCCGCCCGGGGTCGCGGCCGGGCGCGCCGCGCACGTCCACGGGCGGCGGCCGGTGCAGATCGCCCTCCCGGTTCCCGGCGGCGGCGTCCAGCAGCAGCGCGGCGTCCTCGACGGTGCGCGCCAGCGGCCCGAGGACGGTGATGCCGTTGAACGCCTCGGGGTCCGGCCAGGTGGAGATGCGGCCCCGCTGGGGCTTGATACCGACCAGATGCGTCCAGGCGGCGGGGATCCGGATCGATCCGGCGCCGTCCGAGCCGAGTGCCGCGGGCACCAGGCCGGCGGCGACGGCCGCCGCCGCACCGCCCGAGGAACCGCCGGGTGTGTGTGCCGGGTTCCAGGGGTTGCGGGTGTCGCCGAAGGCGCGGCCCTCGGTGAACGGCCACTGCCCCAGTTCGGGGCTGTTGGTCTTGCCGACGACGACCGCTCCGGCGGCCCGCAGTCTGCGCACCGCCTCCGCGTCGGCGGTCTTGACCGGGAAGTCCCCGGCGCAGCCGAACGCGGTGGGCTCCCCGCACACGTCGGTGTCGTCCTTGACCGCGACGGGGACGCCCAGCAGCGGCCGGCCGCGGCCCTGTTCGCGGGCCCGGTCGGCGGCGTCGGCCTCGGCCAGCGCCGCCTCGGCACGTACCCGGCGGAAGGCGTTCAGCGTGGGCTGCGTGGCCTCGATCCGGGCGAGCGCCCGTTCGGTGAGCGCCCGGGAGGTGGTCTCCCCCGCTGCGAGGGCGGCGGCGGCACGGGCGAGTCCGGGCAGCGGCCCCGGCACGCCGTCACCGGTTCCGCGGGCGGGCCCGGGCTGCTGGGGCCGGGGCTGCGGCTGTTCGGCGGACCCCGTCCCGGTTCCTGTCGACATGGACACCTCGCGGGCTGCTCGTCGGTCGTCGGTCACGCCTGCGCCTACTGTCCCCGATCCGCACCCGGTTTTAAACCCGTCAGTAACAAAGCGGGCGCGGCATCCGCCGCGGCGATCGGCGACGGCGACGGCGGGTTCACGGGACGGCACGCTGGGCAGTGATGGACCCGTACACCTGTCGAACCTCCGGGGGTGGGGATGCGCGGGAGGGGAGCTACGGCCGTGCGCGGTGCCGCGGCCTCGGCCGCGGTGCTGCTGACGGTGGGCGCGCTCGCCGGATGCGAGGTCGAGGACGGGGCGAGCGGCCCGTCCGTGCGGATCTCCACGGCCCCGCAGAAGGCCGCGGGGAAGCCGCCGCCCGCACCGGCGCCCACGCGGACGGAGCACTCGGCACCGGCCCGGCCCGCGCAGCCCACCCGGCCGCAGCAGCCGAAGGCCGCGCGGCCGGCCGCACAGGCCGTACGGATGGCGCCCGGAGCGCGCGGTGCGCACGTACGCGAACTCCAGGCGCGGCTGCGGCAACTGGGCCACTTCGACCGCAATCCGACCGGCTACTACGGCCCGGTGACGGCCGCTTCGGTCTCCGCGTTCCAGCAGCGGCGCGGCATGGCCCGCACCGGCAAGGTCACCGACGCGGTGCTGAGTGCGCTGCGGGCCCGCACCCACGAGCCCACCCGCACCGAGTTGCACCCGCCCACCAGCCGGCCGCCGGCCGTTCCGGACCCGCGCTGCACCACGGGGCGCGCGCTGTGCATCAGCAAGACGAGCCGCACCGCCGTGTGGATGGTCGACGGCAAGGTGCGCACGGCGATGGACGTGCGGTTCGGCTCGGCCTACACGCCGACCCGCGAGGGCCAGTTCAAGGTCGACTTCAAGAGCCGGCACCACCACTCGACCCTCTACGACAGTCCGATGCCCTACGCGATGTTCTTCAGCCGGGGCCAGGCGGTGCACTACTCCTCCGACTTCGCCGCCCGCGGATATGCGGGCGCGTCCCACGGGTGCGTGAACGTGCGGGACAAGAAGAAGATCGCGAAGGTCTTCGCGGAGATCCGCCCGGGCGACAAGGTCGTGGTCTACAAGTGACCGCGCCCAGCGCGGCGGAACACCCACCCGCGCAGCGGGCCGCCGCGCGAACGGCCGGGAAGAGGCGAGGGGATGAGGGGGCGCGGGCGGGACCGGGGGAACGTGTCCCGCCCGCGCCATCGCGCGAACCCAGAGGTACGGGGGGAACCTCGGGCTTACCGCGCCGCCGATGACCAGTCGGCTCACTCTCTTCAGCGCCGTGCCCGGCGAAAGTGTCACACCGTCGGCCGGGGGAAGCGTGTGGCGCCTGTCACTGCCGCGCCGGTACGGCTGAGGTCACCGCGAAGCCGGTACGGCTGAGGTCACTGCCGCGCCGGTGCGGCCCGAGTCACCGCCGCGAGGGTGCGGGCGTCGTCGCCGTCGTGCTCGGTGCGGGATCCGAGGGCTCGGACGGTACGCCGCCCCCGCTCGCACCGGAACCGCCGGTGTCCGCGCCGCCGGAACCGCCGGTGTCCCCACCGCCGTCGCCGCCGCCGGCGCTCTCCCCCGAGCCGCCGCCGGAGCCGGTGCTCTGCCCGCCGCCGCCACCGCCGGCGCTCTCTCCGCCGCCACCGCCGGAGCCGTCGCTCTCCCCGTGCCGGGCGCAGAACCTACGGACCACGGCCCGGCCGCCGGCGGCGCGTTCCAGCTTGCGGCGGTCGTCCGCCTCCAGCTTGTCCGCCGCGTACGCCCTGCACAGCGCCTCGGCGATGGCTTCCTTCCGGGAGCCGCCGTGGTGCCCGCCCGCACCGGGGAAGGTGCCGCCGGGCCTGTCCTTCCGCGGGCCGTTGCCGCCCAGGTCGCCGCCGGTACCGCCGTCGGCGAGGTCCCGGGAGGAGCCGTCCTGCCCGCTCCCCTTGCCGCCGTCGGCGCCCCCGCCGTCTCCGTTCTCGCCGCCACCGCCGCCGGGCCGGGTGGACCGGTCGCGGCCGCCGTGCCGCTCGCCCGCGCTGTCCCGGCCCGGCGAACCGGCGCCGCTCCCGCCGTCCCCCTCCGGGCTCTCGGAGCCGGAGCTGGCGGCCGGGGAAGCGCTGACGCCGGGTGCGTCGCCGCTCGAGAACGGGGTCGGCAGCACGCCCGCTCCGGCCGCGACCGCTACCCCGCCGAGGGCGCAGCCCGCCAGCGCGACGGCGAATCCGGCCCGCAGGGGCCGGCCCGTGAGGATGTGCCGGGTACGGCTGCGGGCACCGCCCAGCGCACCGCCGCCGCCGAGCGCGCCCGCGGAGGCGGCCGAGGAGGTGCCGCCGGAACGCGCGGCGAGCCGGGCGGCGCGGAAGGCGTCCAGCGCCGCGGCCTCGCCGGGGAGTTCGACCGGCGTGGTGCCGGGTGCGGCGGGAGGGGGAGCGCTGTGGGCGGCGGACAGTTCGTCCAGCGCTGCGGCGAGCCGGGCCGCCGTACGGCGGTCGGCCTCGCGGAACCAGTCGGGTGAGGGCACGTCGAGACGGCCCCCGGCTCTTCGGCCCGACCGTCCGGTGCCGGCAACGGGGTCCGCCTGCGCCGGGTCTCCGGCCGCGGGGTTCGTGTGCTCCTGGGCCGGGTCGGATTCCCGCCCTCCGGCGGGGGGTTCGTGCTCGGCGGACGAGCCGCCCCGCGGCTCGGCATCCCGCACCTCGGCGGCCGGCCCGGAACCGGAACCCGGTCTGCCGTCTTCACAGGCTTCGACCGGCAGGCCGCGCAGCAAGTGCTCCGCAGTCTCTTCGTCCAGCCAACTGTACCGGTCGTCCGCCATCACGTTTCCCTCAGCGTTCGGGTGGCTTTATGCGTCACACCGCGCGCCATGCCGCGTGTCCTGCCCTTCGCCATGCCACCGCCCGGCCTGGGGCCGGGCTCCGGCCCGCCGGGATCTCCGGCCGGGCCGTCGGCCACCGCCCCGCCCGCGCCGTCGACCGCGTCGCCGGAGGGCCCCAGGGCCCGCTCCTCCAGCAGTTCCGCCAGCTTGCGCAGTCCGCGGTGCGCGGCCGTCCGGACCGCACCCGAGCGCTTGCCCAGCACCTGCGCCGCGCTCTTGGCATCCAGCCCGACCACCACCCGCAGCACGACCGCCTCGGCCTGGTCGCGCGGGAGCTGCGATATGAGCGCCATCGTGCTGCTGGTCCCCAGCGCCTCCAGCGCCTCGTCCGCCGTGTCGGTACCCGCCGGAAGGACGGTCAGTTCGCTCTCGTCACCACCGACGGCGGGGCGGCGGCCGCGCATCCGCAGATGGTCCAGCCCCCGGTTGCGGGCGATCCGCGCCGCCCAGCCGCGGAACCGGTCCGCGTCGCCGTGGAAGCGGGGCAGGTCGCGGGCGATCTGCAGCCACGCCTCGGAGGCCACGTCCTCGGCGTCGGCGTCCGGCACCAGGGTGCGCACGTAGCCGAGCAGGCGCGGGTGCACCGAGCGGTAGACGGTGCGGAAGGCGGACTCGTCCCCCTCCTGCGCCGCTTGCACCGCAGCGGTCAGCTCCGCGTCGTCCCCCTGCACGCCCGTCTCTCGCCCCACTCCGCGAAGGTGTCTGTGCTGTGCGCCGTTGCCGGGAGTCAGCATCCCGGCCGCCGGATTTTCGCGTCCCGGCTGCCGGGTTCGGTCCACCCGGCGCGGCGCGAGCAGCACGCTAAGGCCAAGTGTGCACGCTCGTCCATGCCGAAGGGAGAGGCGGGGCGGCAGCGCGCTGTGCGTGAGGGGGAGGTAGCCCAACGTCAGCACCCGGCCCCCGCGGTGGGCATGGAACGACCCCCCGCGAACGGGTGCGGCGTGGCGCGTAACACATTGCGCGGCGTTGGCGCTGAGGAGAGTACGGGCAAGCCGCTGGCGTAGTGAGCCCGTGTCCGACGGCGGCCGGGGTCTCTCCTGTGGGGGGTGGCGACCCCGGTCGCCCTCGGCTTTCTCCGGCCCCCTCGCCCCGGTCGCCGAACCGGGGCCGGTCGGTCCGCGGCCGGGCCGGTCCCGGTCAGTCCACCTTGTCGACGAGCTTCACGAAGTCGTCCCAGGAGCGTTCGGGCCGCTGCGGGTCCCACAGCTTCTGGGCCGTCGCGGCGAGCGGCAGCCGGATCCCGCGGGCGACCTGTCCGGTGGTCTGCGCGTCGGCGAGGTCGCCCCAGACGGCGAACCGGCCGCCGAGGATGCGGTCCCGTCCGGCCCACTTGTCCGGGACCGGTTCGGTGCCGCGCACCACGGCGGGGGTCCACTCCTCGTAGATGCGCCGGCCGGTCGGGTAGGTGAAGTTGTTGGGCTGGCCGAGGACGTAGTACAGGTACTCGTCGTTGAGGTTGACGACCTTCCAGCCCTCCTTCAGATACTCGGACGGCTCCCGCTCGCCCGTTTCCCGTCCGGTCCAGTAGGCGACCTCGCGCGGCTTGTTCGGCTCGACGACGCCGCCGCGGTGCATGCCGTCGTTCCACACCTGCGGGATCTTGCCCTGCTTGTCCAGGGTCGAGGCGCGGTCGTTGAGCCAGGCGGTCGCCAGGTCCTGGACGGTGGCCTTGTCCCCGAACTTCTCCCGCGCCTTCTTCGCGAGCCCGGGGTAGGTCTGCTCCGGGTTCTGCGTCATCAGTGCCTGGTACTCGTCGCCGCCCGCGTGCGCCCACTTGCCGGGGAACAGGTCGGCGAACTCGACCAGCAGTTCGTCGACGAGCTTGGCGGCGGCGGGCTTGCTGATGTCGATCGCGCCGCGCGGGGTGGCGCCCGAGGCGCTGCGCAGTTGCAGGTCGGGGTGGGCTTTGAGGACGGCGCCGAGGTGGCCGGGCGAGTCGATCTCGGGGATGACGGTGATGTGCCGGGAGGCGGCGAGGTCGACGATGTCGCGGACCTGCGCCTTGGTCAGGTGGGGGTCGGAGACGATCTCGGGGTGGGTCTCGCTCTCGATGCGGAACGCCTGGTCGTCGGAGAGGTGGAGCTGGAGCTGGTTGAGCTTGAGGTCGCCCATCTGGCGGATCCGGGCCTTGATCCAGTCGGCGCTGAAGTTCTTGCGCGCGATGTCCAGGGAGAAGCCGCGCTGCGGGCGGTCGGGGGCGTCGGCGACGGTGCCCTCGGCGAACCGGCCCTGGGCCCGCCAGGTCTGGAGGAGGGTGCGGGTGCCGTAGAAGACCCCGGCGTCGCCGCCTCCGGTGATCGTGACCTTGCCGTCCTTGCTGACCAGCCGGTAGCTCTCGGGGCCGCCGTTCACCTTGCCGCCGGGGGACTTCCCGCCGTCCTCGCCGCGCTTGAGCTCGATGTCGCCGGTGCGGGACGGCGCCTTGGCGACCGGCACCTTCAGCTCGTCGGCGAGCAGCTTCGCCTCGTCGCGGAGCGAGTCGGCGGCGGGGACGACCCGGGTGCGGTCCGTGCGCTGCCAGCCCGGGCCCCGTACGGCCTGCCACTGGCGCACCGAGGGCACGGCCGAGGGTGCGGGGCCGAGCCGGTCGGGGCCCTTGGGCGGCTGCGCCGAGCCGCTTCCGGAGGCGGAGGGGGAATCGCCGCCTCCGTCGCCGTCACCGCCGCAGGCGGTCAGGCCGAGCAGGCTGACGGCGAGGGTGAGCGCCAGTGGCGCGCCGGAGCGGCGGAGCGCCCCCATGGCAGTCCGCCCCGACTTCTTCGACCAGTTTCGTCCCATACGGATACGGTATTTCCCCTTCCCAACCCTTCCCCGTCAGCCATGCGTGCCCACGCGTTCCCTTACGGGTGAAAAACACGACTCGTACGGCCGATCTTGCCTGGTCGCCACTACCGTGACGCATCCGGGTCCACATCCGGATCCATCGGACTTACGGAGCGCATGACCCTTCCCACCCCTCCCCGCCACGGAACGCGGACACCCCTGGACCGTTTCAACGGCGCGGCCCGCGCGACGGTCGAGCCGCTGCTGCTGCGCTGCTGCGGCAGCCGCCGCTGGGCACGTCGGCTCGTGGCGCACCGGCCCTACCCGGACGTGGAGGCCCTGCTGGCGGCGGCCGACGAGGCGAGCTACGACCTGACCCCGGCCGATCTGCGGGAGGCGCTGGTCTGCGAGTCGGCCGCACACCCCCTGGAGGGCGAGCCGCAGCCGGGCGTACTCGCCGCGCACACGGCCCTGCGGGCCGCGCACGGCGCGTACGAGCGGAAATTCGGGCACGCGTTCCTGTACTGCCTGGACGGGTTCGCCGCCGAGGAGCGGCTGGACCAGGTGCTGGCGGGAATCAGGTTGCGGTTGGAGAACGATGCCGACGAGGAGTGGGCGGTCACCGCGGAGGAGCTGCGGCGGCTGGCGCGCGGGCGGCTCGGCCGACTGGCGGCGCCCGGACCTGCGGACTGAGGCCCGCCACGCGGGCCGCGGTGTGTCCCCGCTCACACTGCGGATAGGCCGTCCGTGCCTGATTGATCACACCTGCACACCCCTGGGCGAACGTGCCGACAACCCGTCGCTACGATGACCGAGGCCGGTGGACCGTACCCGGCCGGGCCCGCCCGACCTACCGAAGCCGGCAGGCCCCAATATCCGCTCCCGGAGGGTTTATCCGTGCCGGCTGGAACGCTGTACCGCGGCCGGGAAGGAATGTGGTCCTGGGTGGCTCATCGAGTCACCGGCGTCCTCATCTTCTTCTTCCTGTTCGTGCACGTCCTCGACACCGCGCTCGTCCGCGTCTCGCCAGAGGCGTACGACGACACTGTCGCGATCTACAAGACTCCGCTCGTCAACCTGATGGAGTACGGCCTGGTGGCCGCCATCCTCTTCCACGCGCTGAACGGCCTGCGGGTCATCGCCGTGGACTTCTGGTCGAAGGGCGCGAGGTACCAGAAGCAGATGCTGTGGACCGTGCTGGGCGTGTGGATCGTCCTCATGGCCGGTGCCTTCTACCCGGTCCTGCAGCACACGCTGCGCGAGCTGTTCGGGAGCTGATCCGTGATGTCGACGACCGAGACGACCGAGGCCGCCAGGAACGACGGCGCGGACGAGCCCACCGACAGCGTCACGCTGTACGACGTGGACCACCCGGCCCCCGTCATCGAACCGCCGCGCAAGCGGACCGCGAAGACGCCCAAGGCGTCCCGCGGCAATTTCGAGATGCAGACATGGCTGTTCATGCGGCTGTCGGGCATCGTGCTGGTGGTGCTCGTCCTGGGCCACCTGCTGATCCAGCTGGTGCTGGACGGCGGCGTCAGCAAGATCGGCTTCGCGTTCGTCGCGGGCCGCTGGGCCTCGCCGTTCTGGCAGGTGTGGGACCTGGCGATGCTGTGGCTGGCGATGCTGCACGGCGCCAACGGGCTGCGCACGGTGATCAACGACTACGCCGAGCGCGACAACACCCGCTTCTGGCTGAAGATGCTGCTCTACACGGCCACCGTCTTCACCGTCCTGCTGGGCACGCTGGTGATCTTCACCTTCGACCCGAACATCCGCTGACGTACCGGGGCTGAAGGCTGAGGTTTTCCCGATGAACAACGTCAAGATCCACAAGTACGACACCGTCATCGTCGGCGCGGGCGGCGCCGGTATGCGCGCGGCCATCGAGTCCACCAAGCGCAGCCGCACCGCGGTGCTGACCAAGCTCTACCCCACCCGCTCCCACACCGGCGCGGCACAGGGCGGCATGGCCGCGGCCCTCGCCAACGTCGAGGAGGACAACTGGGAGTGGCACACCTTCGACACGATCAAGGGCGGCGACTACCTGGTCGACCAGGACGCCGCCGAGATCCTGGCGAAGGAGGCCATCGACTCCGTCCTCGACCTGGAGAAGATGGGCCTGCCCTTCAACCGCACCCCGGACGGCACCATCGACCAGCGGCGGTTCGGCGGGCACTCGCGCAACCACGGCGAGGCCCCGGTGCGCCGCTCCTGCTACGCGGCCGACCGCACCGGCCACATGATCCTCCAGACGCTGTACCAGAACTGCGTCAAGGAGGGCGTGGAGTTCTTCAACGAGTTCTACGTCCTGGACCTGCTCCTCAACGAGGTCGACGGCATCCGCAGGACCGCCGGAGTCGTCGCCTACGAGCTGGCCACCGGCGACGTGCACGTCTTCCGCGCCAAGTCCGTCGTCTTCGCCTCCGGCGGCAACGGCAAGTTCTTCAAGGTCACCTCCAACGCGCACACCCTGACCGGCGACGGCCAGGCCGCCGCGTTCCGGCGCGGGCTGCCGCTGGAGGACATGGAGTTCTTCCAGTTCCACCCGACCGGCATCTGGAAGATGGGCATCCTGCTCACCGAGGGCGCCCGCGGCGAGGGCGGCATCCTGCGGAACAAGGACGGCGAGCGCTTCATGGAGAAGTACGCGCCCGTCATGAAGGACCTCGCCTCGCGTGACGTCGTCTCCCGCGCGATCTACACCGAGATCCGCGAGGGCCGCGGCTGCGGCGCCGACAAGGACCACGTCTACCTGGACCTCACGCACCTGCCGCCGGAGCAGCTCGACGCCAAGCTGCCCGACATCACCGAGTTCGCGCGCACCTACCTGGGCATCGAGCCCTACACCGACCCGGTGCCGATCCAGCCGACCGCGCACTACGCGATGGGCGGCATCCCGACCAACGTGCAGGGCGAGGTGCTGGGGGACAACAGCACCCCCATCCCCGGCCTGTACGCGGCCGGCGAGGTCGCCTGCGTCTCGGTGCACGGCGCCAACCGGCTGGGCACCAACTCGCTGCTGGACATCAACGTCTTCGGGCGTCGGGCCGGCATCGCCGCCGCCGAGCACGCGGCCACCGCCGACCACATCGACCTGCCCGAGGACCCGGCCACCTTCGTCCTCGACGAGATCGAGAACCTGCGCGACGCCACCGGCAACGAGCGCGTGGTCGACATCCGCAAGGCCCTTCAGGCCACCATGGACAAGAACGTCATGGTCTTCCGCACCGAGCAGACGCTGAAGGAGGCCGTCGAGGAGATCGGCGCCCTGCGCAGGCGCTTCCGCGACATCAGCGTCCAGGACAAGGGCAAGCGCTTCAACACCGACCTGCTGGAAGCCCTGGAACTGGGCAACCTGCTCGACCTGGCCGAGGTCACGGCGGTCTCCGCGCTCGCCCGCAAGGAATCCCGCGGCGGTCACTACCGCGAGGACTTCCCCAACCGCGACGACGTCAACTTCATGCGGCACACCATGGCGTACCGCGAGGTGGGCGACGACGGCACCGAGTCGATCCGGCTGGACTACAAGCCGGTCGTGCAGACCCGCTACCAGCCGATGGAGCGTAAGTACTGATGAGCACCGCAACGCTGGACAAGAACGACTCCGCCGGGCCCGTCGACTCGGCCGAGAACAGCGCCTCGCACCTGATCACCCTCACGCTGCGGATCCGCCGGTTCAACCCGGAGATCTCCGAGGACGCGCAGTGGCAGGACTTCACGCTGGAGATCGACCCGAAGGACCGCGTCCTCGACGCGCTCCACCAGATCAAGTGGGAACAGGACGGCACCCTCACCTTCCGCCGCTCCTGCGCCCACGGCATCTGCGGCTCGGACGCCATGCGGATCAACGGGCGCAATCGGCTCGCCTGCAAGACGCTGCTGAAGGACATCAACCCCGAGAAGCCGATCACGGTCGAGCCGATCAAGGGGCTCACGGTCCTCAAGGACCTGGTCGTCGACATGGAGCCGTTCTTCCAGGCCTACCGCGACGTGATGCCCTTCCTCATCACCAACGGCAACGAGCCCACCCGTGAGCGCTACCAGTCCGCCGCGGACCGGGAGCGGTTCGACGACACCACCAAGTGCATCCTGTGCGCCGCGTGCACCTCGTCCTGCCCGGTCTTCTGGAACGACGGCCAGTACTTCGGGCCCGCGGCCATCGTCAACGCGCACCGGTTCATCTTCGACTCGCGCGACGAGGGCGGCGAGCAGCGGCTGGAGATCCTCAACGACCGGGACGGAGTGTGGCGCTGCCGCACCACGTTCAACTGCACGGACGCCTGTCCGCGGGGTATCGAGGTCACCAAGGCCATCCAGGAGGTCAAGCGGGCCCTGATCACCCGCCGCTTCTGACCCCTGCACGGAAGACCCCTCTTCCGGCCCTCGCCCCGCCTCCGGGGCGAGGGCCTTTTCGCGTGCCCCCG
>NZ_ALAP01000071.1 GCF_000280905.1 Streptomyces sp. AA1529
GGGTCCGGAGCTGCCCCGGCCCGTCGGGGGCGCCGTCCGGATCGCCTCCTGTGCGCAGCCACTCCGGCAGCAGCCGCTGCACTCCGGGGAGCGCCATGACCCGCGCCAGGCCTCCGGCGACGGTGAGCGATCCGGCGACCCATGGCAGGGATTCCGGGATTCCGGACGCCTCCACGATCGCCGGCAGCAGTACGGCCAGGGCCACGGCGGTCTGGAGGACGGTGCGTATGGCGCGTTTGGTGTCCACCTGCATCGGGTCACTCCTCCGCGGTGAGTGCGTCCGCCAGCCTGTCGAGGGCGGCCCGGGCGCCCGCCTCGGCCGCGGCCTGGACCTCGGCGGCGGTCAGTCCGCCGCCTTCCGCGAGCTTCGCCAGAACGGCGTCCCGGGCCGCGCCCTTCGCGGTCAGTTCGGCGACTGCGTTCTCCAGCCCTTTGACGCGGCCCCGGGTCTCCCGTGCGACTTCGCCGATGTGGATGAGGACGCTCTTGGGCTTCCATTCGGGATTGGTGTCGCTGCCCCAGGGCACGGTCATCTGGCCGTCGAGTTCCCACACTCCGTCGTAGAGGTCCTGCTGGCTGGGCATGTCGTCCTCCTGGCTGCCCGTCGCCCAGGCGCGCATCGCCGCGCGGCTGTCGAACCGGGCGAGATTGGTGTCGATGGGGTCGCTGGTGTACTGGTGGAGCAGCCACGGGTGCTGGATGCTCGGCTGTCCGGGGCGGCCGTTGTACTGGGCGATCCACAGCCCGTCGCCCGCGAACGAGGATGTGTCGCGGTTCAGCCAGAAGTCGACGTTGCAGTAGAGCATGACCCGGTGCCCGGCCGCTTTGCCCTGCACGTATCGGATCCACGCGTCCTTGTCGGCCGAGGAGACGCCCGGGTCCTCCCAGTCGAGGGCGAGGACGTCCCCGGCGCGCAGGTTGATCTTCGAGAGGAAGTAGTCGGCCTGCGCCTTCATGCTGCCCGGTCTGACGAAGTGGTAGAAGCCGGTGACCAGCCCGGCGTCCCGGCCGGTCTGCCGCTGGGCCACCCACTTGGGGTTCGTGTAGGACGTCCCCTCGGTGATTTTGATGATGACGAAGTCCAGCCCTCGTGTGCCGTAGTTCTCGGACTGGTACGACGCCACGTCGATGCCCTTGATGTGATCAGCCATCGTCCGCTCCCGGGCCCGGCGCATAGGTGATATTGCGGACTTTCCCGCGAATCGACCGGTCGAAGCTCCCTGGAGCGCCTCTTCCTGACCGATCCGGAAGAAGCCGCCCCGGTGCGGCCGGCCCACGGCGGTGGCCGAGTGCTCCGTACCGCCGGCGGACGGCCGCGGGAATCGTGTCCCGCGGCCGTGCGACCGTCCGGGCGCATCCGCTGCCGACACCGCCTCCGCCCCTGGCCGCGATGCCGGGCAGCCGGAGCGCCGGACGGCCGGACCGCGCGAGGCGATCGGCCAAAGATGTTCATCAGTTGGTATGAACTGCTGGGGTGGCTGCCGGGCAGCCGGACCGCCGCGGGCTGGGATGGACGGCATGAGGGCGACGAGAGCGCGCGGACGCGGACCGGCGGGCCGAACGGCGGTGGTGCTGCTGCCGGCGGTGCTCGCCGTGCTGGGAGCGGCGACGGGGAGCGGCGATCCGGCCGCGGCGGCGGAGCGCCCGCGGCCGGTCGTCGCGCCGTACTACTCGCTGGGCTGGGGCGATCCGCCCGACCCGGGGGCGGTCCTGCGGAAGACGGGAGCGGACGGGTTCACCTTCGCGTTCATGCTGAGCGCGGGCGACTGCGAGCCGCGCTGGGACGGCGTGCGGCCGCTGACCGGCGGGGCGGACGAACGTGCCCTGTGGGCGGTGCGGGTCGCGGGCGGCGAACCCGTCGTCTCCTTCGGCGGCGGCGGCGGACGCAAGCTGGAGCAGGACTGCGCCGACGCCGCGGCGTTGGCCCGGGCCTACCGGAAGGTGATCCGCGCCTACGGGTTGCGCGCGATCGACATCGACATCGAGACGCGCGCCTACGAGAGCGCCGCGGTCCGCCGCCGGACGGTGGAGGCGCTCAAGCGGGTCAAGGCCGCCCACCCCGGGCTCGCCGTCCATGTGACGTTGCCCAGCAGCCGGAGCGGGCCGGACGCCCGGCTGATCGGGACCGCGGCGCGGGCCGGACTGGAGCCGGACTCCTGGACGATCATGCCGTTCGCCTTCGGGAGCGGGCCGCCCACCACCGCGAGCGGTGTGCAGCAGGCGCGCGAACTGGACATGGGCCGCGCCACGGTGCGGGCGGCCGAGGGACTGGCCGCGCGGCTGCGGACGGCGTACGGCTACGACGCGGCCACCGCCTACGCGCACAGCGGCATCTCCACCATGAACGGCATCACGGGACATCAGGAACTGGTCACCGTCGCGGACTTCCGCGCCATCGCGCGCTACGCGCGCGAACGGCGGCTGGCCCGGTTGGCGTTCTGGTCGGTCAACCGGGACCGGCCCTGCGGCAGGCTGCCCTATCCGGCGGCCGACCGCTGTTCCGGAGTGGCCCAGCGGCCGTGGGAGTTCACCCGGGCGCTGACGGGAGCGCGGTGGTGACGGAGGGCTCCTCGGCGTCGCCGCCCGCGCGCATGGCCGGGAGCACCGCGAAGACCGGCAGCACCGGGAACGTGGTCGGGCCGGGCAGCAGGGAGCCCGCGCTGGACACCTCCGGTGCCGGTTCCGCGCGGGCGGTGTCCGCCCGCTCCGGTTCCGCCGCGACATCGGCGCCGGAGTCCGGCTCACGTCGTATCAGGTAGGCGGCGAGCCCGCCCGCCAGGAACAGCGCCAGCACCGAGACGGCCGTGCCCAGCCAACTGGCGCCCAGCCACTGGGCGCCGAGATAGCCCAGCCCGACGCTGTAGGCGGCCCAGGCCACCCCGGCCAGTGCCGACCAGGGCACGAACTCCCGTGCCCTGCGGTGTGTCACGCCCGCGGTGAGGCTGACGACCGAGCGTCCGGCCGGGGCGAACCGGGCGAGCACGACGAGGGCGCCGCCGCCCTGCGAGAGCGCGCGGCCCAGTTGCTCCTGCGCGGTGGTGAGTCTGCGGGAGCGGGCGACGGCCCGGTCGAAGCGGTCGCCGCCCCGCCAGGCCAGCCGCCAGGCTGCCAGGTCGCCCAGCACCGAGGCGCAGGCGGCGCACAGCATCAGCAGCAGCACCTCGACGGGCTCGCTGCTCCCGGCCGCGCTGCGAGCTGCGGCGCTGGGCAGGTCGGCGGCGTCCGCCGCGGTGGTCCCGGCGGCTGCGGTGGAGGCGGCGATCACCAGGACGCCGCTGGGCAGCACGGGGACGAAGACATCGAGCAGTACGGACACGGCGATGACCACGTAGATCCACGGGGATCCGGTCACCGACCCCAGGATTTCCGGCACTGCTTGTCCCCGTTTCTTCCCCTGCCCGGTCTCTCGCCGTCCGGCGGTCTACCGCCGTACAGCGTACGCCCGGATCCCTCGCCCAGGGGCGCTGGGGGCGTGCCGCGACACTCCTGCGGCCCCGCCGGGCGTCGATCTCACAACATCGGACCAGCGGAGCACCGTGCGGCAGTGGAGGCCGGGATGAGGGTAGGGATGCGCGCCGCGGGAGCGGTGGGAGCCGCGACCGTGGCGGTGGTGGCGCTGCTCGCGGGGAGCGGGACGAGTACGGCCGGGCAACGGGCCGCGGACGCCCTCCCGCCGCGTGCGGCGGACCCCGGCGGGCCCGCGGCCCCGGACGGCGCCGCCGCCTCCCGCCGGGCGACCGCGGGCGCGGCCGGGACGAGCGGCACCGCCGGGACGAGCGGCACCGCCGGCCCCGGAAAAGCCGCCGAGCGGCAGCCGTTCCTGGTGCGCGAGGACCAGTTCTCGCCCGCGAACGCCTTCATCCGACCCGACGCGATCACCTACGACCTGGCCCGGATCCCGGCCGGAGCCGGCATCACGGTGGCGCGACGGGCCACCCGGCACGGCACCACCGTCTGGCTGCGGGTGCGCGGCCTGCTCCCGGACCGCACCTACGGGGCCCATGTGCACACCCGGCCGTGCGGGGGCCGGCCCGGGGACGCGGGTCCGCACTACCAGCACCGCCGGGATCCCCGGCAGCCCTCCACCGACCCCCGCCACGCCAATCCGCGCAACGAGGTGTGGCTCGACGTCACCACCGACGCGGCGGGCCGGGGCGGTGCCGTCTCGCGGCACGGCTGGACCTTCCGGCCGGGCGGGGCCGGATCGGTCGTGCTGCACGAGCGGGCGACCCGGACCGGGCAGGGGCATGCGGGTGCGGCCGGTGCCCGGCTGGGCTGCTTCACCGTGCCGCTGAGCGGCGGCTGATCCGCGCAGCGGCGGCCGGATGCCCGGCGCCTGGTGTGAGCGGGGGTCAGCCCGCCCCGCCCGGGGCGGAGTCGGCCTGGTCGAGCCGGCCGGTGAAGACGCGTTCCAGGCCGGAGCGGGGGGTGCCGTCCGGCGCCGAGGTCGCCGGACGCGCCTGGTGGAGCGCGTAGGAGGCGTCGCGGCCGTGCAGGGTCAGCGTCATCAGCATGTTGCCGAACCAGGGGCCTCCGGTGCGGCGCCACCGGAAGGGCGGCTTCTCGGTGCGGGCGTGCCGCTCCAGCGCCTGCCCGAGCCGCCGCCCGGCCCGGCTCCAGCCGAAGCGGAAGCCCGAGCGCAGCACCGCGGGGATGTCGTTGTGTATCGGCGAGCAGGTGAGCTGCACCACCCGGGACCGGCGGCCGCCCCCGGAGACCTTCAGCCCGTCCAGCTCCGGTTCGGTGACGTAGGCGTGGTGCACGTCGCCGGAGAGGACACTGACCGAGGCGGGGGCCTCCTGGTCGGCCGCCACCCGTTCGATCAGTTCGGTCAGCGCCCGGAAGGAGCGCGGGAAGGCCGCCCAGTGCTCCAGGTCGGCGCGCTGCCGCAGCTTCTCGCTGAACCGCGCCCAGCGCGGTCCGCGCGCCCCCGAGCACAGCGCGTTGTTCCAGCTCTCCAGGCCGTGCACGGCGGGCGGCAGCAGCCACGGCAGCGAGGTGCCCAGGACCAGGTGGTCGACGGCGCCGGGGCCGCCGTCGAGCACCTGCTCGTGCAGCCAGTCCAGTTCCTCGTCGTCGAGCATCCGCCGCTCGTTCTCGGGCAGCACCCGGCCGGCCCGGGTGTCGATCATCACCAGTCGGACCCGGCCGAAGTCCCGGCGGTAGCTCCACCGGGCCGCGGTCGGGTCCTGGTCGGCGCGTTCGGCGAAGGCACGCAGCGCCGCGGACCCGTCGTCGGCCTGGCGTACGGCGGCCAGCACCGGGTCCTCGGCGAGTTCGGCGGGGGAGAGGTTGCCCAGGTGCTGGTAGACCCAGTAGGAGGTCAGTCCGCCCAGGATGCGCTCGCGCCACCAGCCGGTGGCGCGGATCTCGCGCTGCCACGCCTCGCTGGTGTTCCAGTCGTCGATCACGTCGTGGTCGTCGAAGATCATGCAGCTCGGGACGGTGGACAGCAGCCAGCGCACCTCCGGGTCCAGCCAGGACTCGTAGTACAGCTCGGTGTATTCCTCGTAGTCGGCCACCTGTCCCCACGGCGGCTCGGCCAGGTCGCGGGTGCGGGCGAGTTTCGTGCGGACCCGTTCGGAGGTCTCGTCCGCGTAGACCTGGTCGCCCAGCAGCAGCAGTACGTCCGGGCGCGGGCCGCCGGAGAGCATCTGGTGGGCCAATGCGTCGAGCGCGTCGGGGCCCATGGGGTCGTGCCGGGAGCTCGCGGGGCGGGCGGCCCAGCGGCAGGACCCGAAGGCCATCCGGAGCGGGGCCGTCTCCTCGGGGGCCGCCTCGGGCGGCGGCAGGGTGCGGATGGTGCTGGTGGGGAAGGGCGATTCGGGCAGTGGCCAGACCTGTTCGCCGTCGAGCGTGACGCGGTAGGGGGTCTCGGTGCCCGGCTCCAGTCCGACGACGGTGATCAGCGCGTAGTGGTGTCCGGCGACCTGCCAGGTGCGGGCGGAGCCGCCCGCGGTCGTGCCCTCGCAGTGCACCTCGGCCCGGCTGGGTCCGGAGGTCTCCACCCAGACGGTGGCGGTGTCCTGGTCGACGTAGCGCAGCAGCGGGCCCAGTCGGAGGCCGGTCATGCGCATCTCCCTCGTCCGTGTGGCACCCGTACGGTGCGGGCCTTGGACCCGCACCGTACGGAACGAGGGAGCTGTCCGACCAGTTTCCGGCCGGTTCCGGCCCGCCCGGACGCCGGAGGCGGCGGCCGCGGGCCGGGCCCCGCCGATCAGCAGCCGGTGAGGACCTCCTCCAGCGCTGCCTTCTCCTCGGCGTCGGCCGTCATGCCGTAGGTGTCCTTGACCCAGACCCACATCCGCGCGTAGGTGCAGTGGTAGCCGGAGGAGGGCGGCATCCACTCGGCGGGGTCCCTGTCCCCCTTCGACTGGTTGACGTTGTCGGTGACCGCGAGCAACTGGGCGATCTCCAGGTTGTTGGCCAGTTCCTCGCGCCTGTCCTGGGTCCAGCCGGAGGCACCGGAGCGCCACGCCTCGGCGAGCGGGACGACGTGGTCGATGTCCAGGTCGGAGGGCTCGGTCCAGGTCTCGCCGTCGTAGGGGCTGGTCCAGCTCCCCTTCGTCGGGTAGCAGTCGGCGCCGGTCTCCACGCCGTCGCCGTCCCGTTTGAGGACGGCTTCGCGGGTGTTGCAGTTGTCGCCCTGGCTGCTCCAGTGCGGGAACTTGTCGCGCGAGTAGCCGTCCATCGAGCCCTCGGCCTGTTCGGACAGGCCGTCGAGCATCGTGCGTGCCTCGGACGCGCTCGGCGGTGCGGGTGGCTCGGCAGCGGCCGGGGAGGCGCCCAGGGTGAGGGCGACCAGCAGGCCGCTGACGGCCGCGGCGAGGACGGCCAGGAGCGCCGTCCAGCGTCGACGCGCGTAGCGGGTGAGGGTTGTCCGGTGCGGATGCGCCATGCGAACTCCCGTGCTGTGGGGGGAAGTCGAGCGGTTCTTCGAGAGACGTTGCTTCGGACCGTGCGGCACACAGCCTGGCGGTCGTGTGCACGTCACATCAAGAGCCTGCCCGGGAATCCGCCTCCGGCCACACGCGATACACCCATCCGACGGACGCCGTAGGGGAGTTGGTCACCGCGGCCGACGCTGCCCCGGTCCCGCCGGAGCGGCCCGGCGGAGCGCCGATCGCGTCGGGGGGCGGGCATCGCGTAGAGTCGTAGGCGTCTGAAGGGGAGTAGCTCTTCGCCGGACCGTCGACACACTGGCCCGCCGCGTGCGGACCCGGCGCCCGGAGCGTGACGTCCGCCACAGCCGGCGGCGCCGCGCCAGCGAGACCTTCGGCCCGCAGTGTCCGCACCCGTGCCCCCGCGCACGGACAGCCATGACGCTGCCGTGCCGAAGTGTGTGCTCGCGCCGGTGCGGCAGCCCGACCACGGAGGACCCCGTGCTCAGCCTCTCCGTCGCCGCCGTCGTCTTCGGCGTCGTCTTCCTCGCCGAGTTGCCGGACAAGACAGCCCTGGCCGGGCTGATGCTCGGCACCCGCTACCGCGCCTCCTACGTCTTCGCGGGCGTCGCCGCGGCCTTCCTCGTGCACGTCACACTCGCCGTCGCGGCGGGCAGCGTCCTCACCCTGCTGCCGCACCGGCTGGTGCAGGGCATTGTGGGCGTGCTGTTCCTGCTGGGCGCAGCGGTGCTGCTGTTCAAGAAGGACGACGACGAGGAGGAACAGGCCCGCACACCCGCCGACCAGTCGTTCTGGAAGGTGGCCGGCAGCGGCTTCATGCTGATCCTGGTCGCCGAGTTCGGCGATCTGACCCAGATCATGACCGCCAACCTCGCCGCCCGCTACGACGACCCCCTCTCGGTGGGCCTGGGCGCCGTCCTCGCGCTGTGGGCCGTGGCCGCACTGGGCATCCTGGGCGGCCGCACCCTGATGAAGTACGTCCCGCTGCGGCTGATCACCCGGGTGGCGGCGCTGCTGATGCTGGCACTGGCCGCCTTCAGCCTCTACGAGGCGCTCGCGCCGTAGCGGCTGAGTGCCGTAGCGGCTGAGCGGCCCCTGTCGGCCCTGCCGGTCCTGCCGGTCGTGGCCGGACCGCTCGCCGGTCCGCCGCGGGAGCAGCTGTGCCGCGGTCGTGACCAGGCGCCCGCGGCCCGCCGCGCCCTCCCCCGAACGGAGGCGGCCGGCGGGCCGGGCCTCCCCCGGCGCGGCACCGTGGCCGTATGAGCGGGGAACACGCGGCACCGGCGCCCCGCGGGGTGCTGCTGCCGATCGGGGCGCTCCTGCTCGGGATGCTGCTGGCCGCACTCGACCAGACGATCGTGGCGACGGCCCTGCCCACCATCGTCAGCGACCTCGGCGGGATGGACCACCTCTCCTGGGTGGTGACCGCCTACCTGCTGGCGGTGACGGCGGCCACCCCGCTGTGGGGCAAGCTCGGGGACCAGTACGGCCGCAAGCGCCTCTTCCAGGCCGCGATCGTAATCTTCCTGGTGGGCTCCGCGCTGTGCGGGGCGGCGCAGGACATGCCGCAGCTCATCGGCTACCGCGCTGTGCAGGGCCTGGGCGGCGGCGGGCTGATCACCCTGTCCATGGCGATCGTCGGCGATCTGGTGCCGCCCCGGGAACGCGGCCGCTACCAGGGCCTGTTCGGCGCGGTGTTCGGAGCGACCAGCGTGCTCGGGCCGCTGCTGGGCGGCTTCTTCACCCAGCATCTCGACTGGCGCTGGGTGTTCTACGTCAACCTGCCGATCGGCGCCGCCGCGATGGCGGTCATCGCGCTCGCACTGCACATCCCGGTGCGCTCCGAGCGGCACCGGATCGACTACCCGGGCACGTTCCTGATCGCATCCGCCGCCACCTGCGTGGTGCTCGTCACCTCGCTGGGCGGCACCACCTGGCCGTGGGACTCGGCGCAGGTCTACGGGCTGTCGGTGCTGGCGGTGGTCCTGCTGGGCTGCTTCGTGCCGGTCGAGCGGCGGGCGGCGGAGCCGGTGCTGCCCCCGGGACTCTTCGCCGTGCGCAACTTCACGCTGTGCGCGGCGATCAGCTTCGTCGTCGGGTTCGCCATGTTCGGCGCCATGACCTATCTGCCGACCTTCCTCCAGGTGGTGCACGGGATCACACCCACCATGTCGGGCGTGCACATGCTGCCCATGGTGCTGGGGCTGCTGTTCTCCTCCACCCTCTCCGGGCAGCTGATCACCCGCACCGGGCACTGGAAGGCCTTCCCCGTGCTGGGCACCGCGGTGACCACGGTCGGGCTGCTCCTGCTGCACCGGATGACCCCGGACAGCTCGCAGTGGGAGATGGGCGGCTACTTCGCCGTCTTCGGCCTCGGCCTAGGTCTGGTGCTCCAGGTCCTGGTGCTGGTCGCGCAGAATTCCGTGGGCTACGCGGACCTGGGCGTGGCCACCTCGGGCATCACCTTCTTCCGCTCGGTGGGCGCCGCGGTCGGGGTGGCGGTCTTCGGTGCACTGTTCGCCTCCCGGCTGGGCGGCGAACTCTCCGCCGCGCTGCGCGGCCGGGCCCTGCCCGCCGGGATCAGCCCCGACACCCTGCGGCGCGACCCGCAGTCGATCGGCCGGCTGTCGCCCGGCGCCCGGCGCGGGGTGCTGGACGCCTACTCCGCCTCCATCACGGATGTCTTCCTCTACTCCGCGCCGCTGGCGGCGCTCGCGTTCGCGCTGACCTGGCTGCTGCGCCAGCAGCGGCTGCGCCGCAGCGTGCAGGTGCCGGACGAGAGCGAGACGCTGGGCGCCTGCCCGGTCGAGCGCAACTCGGCGGACGAGGTCACCCGCGCCCTCTCGCGGCTCAGCACCATCGAGGGCCGGCGCGGACTGTACGCGGAGATCGCCCGCGGTGCCGGACTCGATCTCGCCCCCGCCGCCGTGTGGATGCTGCTGCGCGTCCACTACGACGGTCCCGTCGAGCCCGCGCTGCTGGAGGACTCCGGGTCGGTGCCGCCGCACATCGTCGCGGAGGGGGCGCGGCAGTTGGAGGAGTGCGGGCTGGCGGCCCGGGCCGGTCTGGAACTGGTGGCCACGCCGCGCGGCGAGCAGGCGGCGCGGGACCTCGCGGACGCGCGGCAGCAGGAGTTGGCCGCGTTGCTGGGGGACTGGTGGACGCCCGACCGCCCCACGGACCTGACCGACCTGGTGCGCGAACTGACCGCGGAGAGCGGCCGTTCGCAGCCGCCCCGGCCCGGGTGAAGCGCCCGGCCGGGGCGGCCGCGCGCGTCGCGACATCGGACGACTCGTCCGCCGTGGGTCCTTTCCCGCCTCGTCGGCTTTTCCGGTGTGCTTGACCCTGACCGACCCGGACCGCGTATCGTCCAGCGTTGGACAGTTACTGGCGATTCGGGCACGGCGGCCGTGAACCGGACGGCGTGCTGGTGCCGGGGGAGGGGAGCGGGATGGCGGGGGACGGACGATGTCCCGGGTGCGGCCGGAGCGCGGCGGAGTGCCCGCCCGCCGACCGGGCCGGTTGCGGCGGCGGAGCCGGGCAGGAGGGCGGCCCGGAGGCCGGGGAGCCGGTCCCGGGCACCGCCCGGGAGCCCGCGTCCGCCGACCCGTTGGACATCCGCCCCTATGTGCGCCTGCTGGGGGGCGACCCGGCGCGGGCCCCGGAGGAGGAGGCCCCGGATGAGGGCCGGGGCGGTGTTCCGGCGGGCGCGTCCGCCGGATCCGGTCCGCCAACGGTGCCGGACGCCCGTGCGGACGCCCATGTACCGCTGCCCGACCTCGCTCCGCCCGCGGCCCCGGACGCGCAGGAGACGGCCGGACTCCCGGACGCGGCAGAGCGGGGCGGAACGGGACCGGACGGCCGGGAGCCGGACGCCGCGGGTGCCGGCCGCGCCGACCGTCCCGCCGCCGACGGGCCGGGCCCCGTACGGCACCGCCGGATGGCCGAGCGCCGCAGACCCAGCACCGCGGTGTTCGCCGGGGTCGGAGTGGCCGCCGTGCTCGGCGGCGGCCTGCTGACCACCCAGTTGCTGACCGACGACGGCAGCCGCGCCGCGGACGGCCGCGCGCTGCGCCACATGCCGACCGGAGCGCCCGACGAGGACCCGCACGCCGCCACCCCGTCCGCGACCCCGACGCCGCAGCGCGAGGGCCCCGAGCCGTCCCCCTCCCGGTCGAGCGCCCCGGCGACCCCGCGTGCCGACCGCGACAGCGGCAAGCACACGGCGAGCCCGTCGCCCTCCGGGAGCGGGCGGGAGGAGGCGGCGGAGCCGACGGACCGGCCCGAGGGGCGGGAGCGGGTGCGCCCGCGCCCGGAGCGCCCGGAGCGGCCCGCGGGGAAGACGCTGCGCCCCGGCGACTCCGGCGTCGCGGTCGTCGAACTGCAACGCAGGCTGAAGCAGGCCGGCTACTACGACCTGCGGGCCGAGGAGGACGGCGTCTACTCCTCGCGCGTCCAGGAGGCCGTCTTCCGGTACCAGGCGCACTACCGGCTGTGGGACGACGCCCCCGGTGAATACGGTCCCGCGACCCGCCGCCATCTGGAGGCCCGGACCTCGGGATGAGCCGGGGGCACGCCCGGACTGGCCCGTGGCCGCCCCCGCTTTGTATGATGAGGAAACAAATGGTCCCGCCCGTGCCCCTGGCCTGACGGAAGGGGCGTCCCTGACCGGCGGGCGGGCCATCTGTCCTTCCTCGCCCATGAGCCCGCCCAGCCGCCCGCCCCTGCGCGAGCCCTGCGCGCCGGCCGCGACCCCGGGAGCCTTCCGCATGCCCGCACCACAGCTCACCGTCCGCGCGCTGCTGCTCGACATGGACGGCACGCTCGTCGACTCCGACGCCGTCGTCACCCGGGTCTGGCGGGGCTGGGCCGCCGAGCAGGGACTCGACCCCGATCACGTGCTGTCCGTCGCGCACGGCCGCCAGGGCCATCTGACGATGGCCACCCTGCTGCCGGACCGCCCCATGGAGCAGAACCACGCGGAGAACCGGGTCCTGCTGGCCCGGGAGACCGCCGACACCGAGGGCATCGTCCCCGTGCCCGGCGCCCCCGCCTTCCTGGCGGCAGTCCGGGACCTGCCGCACGCCCTGGTGACCTCCGCGACGGCCGAGCTGGCCGCTGCCCGGATGGCGGCCGCGGGGCTGGCCATGCCCGCCGTCCGGGTCACCGCCACCGATGTCGGCGCCGGGAAGCCCGACCCCGAGGGCTTCCTCAAGGGCGCCGCCGAGCTGGGCTTCCCGCCGCACGAGTGCGTCGCCTTCGAGGACTCGGGCGCGGGCGTCGCCGCGGGCCTGGCCGCCGGGATGCCGGTCGTCGGCGTCGGCCCGCGCGCCGCGGAGCACGGCCCCACGGTGCACGTCGCCGACCTGGACCGGGTGCGCGCCACCCGCCTTCAGGACGGACGGGTGCGCCTCACCTTCGAGGGCTGAGTCACTTCTTCGGCGGCGCCTGCTGCACGACCTCGAAGGACCAGGTCTCCGAGCCGGTCGCCGCGGGCTTCGGCCGCTCGGCGCCCCCCTCGCCGGACCCCGCGCCCTCCGCGCCGCCGTCGTCGCCCTTCGCCCGCTGGTGGGCCTCCTTCATGGGGCCGTTCATCCACGCCTGGAAGGACTCCTCGTCCCGCCACCGGGTGTAGACGAGATAGCGGTCGCTTCCCTCCAGCGGGCGCAGCAGCTCGAACCACTCGAATCCGTCGGCGCCCTCCACGAAGCCCTTGCGTGCGGCGAACCGCTGCTCCAGCACCTCCCGCTGGTCAGCAGGAACGGTCAGCGCGTTGATCTTTACCACGCTAGGCACATGACACCTCTTTCTAAGAGGGGCCCCGGCTGGGCCCCTAACCTGGACCATGTGCGCGCAGTCTCCTACATCCGTCAGTCAAAGCGTCGTGAGGACGACTCCCAGGCGTCCCCTGAAGCGCAGCGGGACAAGTGCGAGGCCCTGATCACTGCCAAGGGCTGGGACCTGGCGGGCACCTTCGCTGACGTCGGCCGGAGCGGCTGGGACCCCAACGTGGAGCGCCCGGAGTTCGTAGAGATGATGGCCGCCGTCCGGGCCGGACACGTTGACGCGGTCGTGGTCTTCGCGCTGTCCCGCCTGACCCGCCAGGGCGCCTTCGAAGCGATGAAGATCGAGGAGGAGCTACGCCAGTACGGCGTCCTTCTGGTCAGCGTGGAGGAGCCGTTCCTGGACACGTCGACCCCGGTCGGCGTCGCGATCTTCGGGCTCATCGCTGCTCTGGCGAAGCAAGAGTCCGACATGAAGTCGGCTTACATCACGGCGACGAAGGAGGGCATCCGCAAGGCTGGCGGCCACACGTCCGGGATGGCCCCGTACGGGTTCACGTCGGAGCGCGTCCAGCGCGGGAAGCTGAACGTAGTCCGCCTGGTACCTGACTCCACGGAGGCCGTTCACGTCCGCCAGATGGTGGTCTGGGCGACGGAGGGCGTCTCTGCCGCCTCCATCGCGCGCCGCCTGAACGAAGTTGAGGTTCCGACGAAGAACGCGAAGGACGAGAACCGTCTGACTGCCCGCCGGAAGCGCGCCCACTCGGAGCCGGCGAATGCGCCCGCCTGGACGTCGACCACGGTCCTTCGCGTCCTCCGTGACCCGCGCCTGGCCGGGTACGCCATCGAATGGCAAGGCCGCACAGTGAAGACGAAGGACGCCCCGGGCACGGCCGGTAAGCGGGCCATCCTCCGTGACGACGAAGGCCGCCCGCTGGCCGCCCACGAAGCCATCGTCAACCCTGACGAGTGGTGGCGCCTCCAGGACGTCTTGAACGGCCGGACCTTGGTCGTGAAGCACTCCCGCCGGTCCGTCCCCTCCCTCTTGGCCGGGGCCGGAATCCTCTTCTGTGATGTGTGTGGCTCCGTGATGGTCACGGACCAGCGCAACGGGAAGCGGCTGTACCGCTGTAACCGTGCCAGCGCGGGTCTGGTCCCGGGGCATGGCGGCCTGGCCATCGACATGGCGACGGCTGACGACGTCGTGACGCGCGACGTCTGGTCACGCCTGGAGGCCATGGACCCGGCGGACCCGGAGGACCTGGAATTCCTGTCCGAGGCAGCGCGCCGGTTCGCTGCCCAGCGGGACACCAGCGAGCGTCAGGCGGAATTGGCGGCAGCACGCGCCGAGTTGGAACACGTCCGGGGCGCCTTGCGCACCCTGTACCAGGACCGCCAGGACGGCCTCTACGGGGGTGAGACGGGGCGGGAGATGTTCACGGAGTCTGTGACCCGCCTGACGGCTCACGAGGAGCGCACAGCGGCACGTGTGGCCGAACTGGACGCCTCCGGGCCCGCCGCTATCTCCATCCCACTGGAGTGGACGGACGGGGAGATGGACCCGGTCGGCCCTGGGTCGACGTGGGACGGCTGGACGCTCCAGGAGCGCCGCGACTTCATCGCGCTGTTCGTGGACCAGATCCGCGTCACGAAGTCCATCGGGCGGGGCCGCAACGCGAACACGGCGGACCGGGTCTGGATCGTCTGGGCCCAGGCGCCGGTGACGACGCGATGAACGCTGACGCCCTGGACGTCGAAAGGATCGAGGCGCGCGCCTACCTCCACATGGAGATCCTGGAGCTACAGCGCCAGTCCCGCGCCCTGTGGCGTCGCCTGGCGCGCGGTGAGGACAACTCCGTGATCCGGTCCCGCATCGAGCGTCTGGAGACCCTCCTGGCGGCCCTGGGCGGGGCGCCGGAGTTGATGGCCACGCGCGGTACATGCGGCGCATGCGGGAGCGTGCCGGAAGCGGTTCCTCCCAGGTGATGGAGGCTGCCGCTGCCAGCGTTTACGAGGGGTCGGCCCGACGGTCGGCCCCTTCGCTGTGTCGTGGGCCACGGCGGAGGTTCAACGCGATGGGCCGTCGCGTTTCGTTTCAGCGTGGAGGAGGGGACCGCACCTTGGCTGAGCTGGGAAAACAGCGTAAAGACTCTATTTTTGTTACGTAACTTGAAGAAAAACTACTACTACCTATTCCCCCTACAGGCTTCAGCTTCTTGGGGCTTACCCCCTGAACATCGTGGGCCCTTGGGTTCCGTAACTCAGCCCAGTTCAGCCGCCCTCCGCGCCCCTCCGCTGCCCTCCGGCCAGCCCACGGCCCCGTGCGGCCCAGGAGGCTGCCAGCGCCCGTATGCGCCCCTCTGGGCCACTCCTGACCCCCAGGGCCAGCGAGCCCCCTCCAGAGGCCCCATGCGACCCCTGACGGCCTCCGCCTCCTTCGTGAACGCCACCACGACCCAGGCCCCCGCCTGCCTCCGCGTTAGCGCCCGCCTGCCCCCGCGTCGCCAGCGTCCTTCGCTGTCGCCTCGCTGGCCCGCGCATGACGTTCAGTACCGCGTGACAAGCGTCACTACGCCTCCAGCCCGGATCGGGGCCGAATCGGGGGAGGTCCTCACCTGTACATAGGTAGAGGCCGCTCCGCGCACCCATCTCACGTCCTCACCGGACAGTAGAGAAGAGCGCTACGGCGCTCCTCCTCCGCGACCGCCTGTCAGGCATCGGGTCGCCGCTTGATCTTGGGCTGTCCAGCCCGCTCCGCCCTACCTGACAGGGGGCGTGAAGCGGCCGGACAGCCCAATTCTGCTTCCTGGGGTTACACCCAGGGAGGCCGTCGCAGGGGGTGTCGATGGTGGCGCCTCAGCGTCAGGCCCTGGCCGGTACCTACCTGCCAGGGCCCCAACTTCCCTTCAGCGCGTAGGCCCACCACGCTGGCGCGCTCCCCTGATCTCCGGCCCCGGACGGCCGGTACCAACGTCCGAACTCTCTCCCTGGCCGATGCGGCTGGAGGATCGGCAGTGATGCGCCTGTGGTGGGCCCGCCTCCCTGTCGTTCCCCCTGCCGCGTCGGCCTTCGTCGTTTCATGATCAAGGAGGCCCACCACCATGCCTACGTATGAAACCCACTGCGGCGGTTGCGATACGCCGCTGACCGGTCGCCAGCGCCAATGGTGTTCGGACGCCTGCCGTCTGCGTCAGTACGGCAAGCCGCTGCCGCTTCGTGACTGCTGCCTGTGCGGCCAGCCCTTCCCGCCCGTGAACGCCCGTCAGCGCGTCTGCCGCTACGGCGTGGACAACGAGCGCGGTGACGCCTGCTTCGACGTCCAGGAGGCCGCCGAGGAGCACCAGGACGACCGGGTCAACTACTGGCGCGAGATCCGAGACTCCGCTGTTTGCGAAGGCCCCACATGCACGGCTGAGATCCCGTACGCCGGGACGGGCCGGCCGAAGCGATTCTGTTCCGCCCGTTGTCGCGTGGCAGCCAACCGTGCCGCGAAGAAGGAGGCTGCCAAGTGAGTACCGACACCGCTACCGCCGTCACGTCCATTGCTGACGCCCTGGCGAAGGAGGGCTTCGGCTGGGGCTCCGGTCAGCGCGCCTGGCTTCACGGGGAGCGTGTCGACGTCGACCGGGTCCGCGTCGCTGCCATCCGACAGGCCAGCGTCCAGGGCTTCCGTCCGACGGGCCGCCTGATCGGGGCGGTCATGGACCAGGACGTCAACCGGCCGAAGCGTCGTCCCGCGCCGGACCCGGAACCCGTCGCGCCTGCCGTTGACGACGTGGCCCTTCCGCTGCCCTCCACGGAGGAACTGGCCCAGAACGCCGCACACATGGTGGACCTCTTCTTCATGTTCTCCCTGGCCTTCACGCCGAAGCCCTGGGAGTTCACGAACGACGACGTCAACTGCCACGCGCTCCCAGCCGACATCCGGCGCACGTGCTACCGGGCGGGCCTGACCGTCGCTGCCGGACATGGCTGCCCTGGCCGCGCGCCAACCATGCGCCAGGTCGTAGACGCCCTGATCCGCCGCATGGCGAAGGACGGCCGTATCACGCGCTGACTCCGAGGCGCGGCTAGGCCGTGCCTCCCTCCCCTGGTCGGGCCCTTCGGGGTCCGGCCTTGCGGGGTGCCCAGCCGCCCACATAGAGGCGCCTACGCCCCCTTGAAGGAGTTCCCGATGACTGACCAGCTTTACGCCACAACTCCCGCCGACATGCCGCCCCGTGCGCCGTCCCTGGACGCCCTTCAGCGC
Source organism: Streptomyces sp. AA1529 (assembly GCF_000280905.1). Classification (GTDB taxonomy): domain Bacteria; phylum Actinomycetota; class Actinomycetes; order Streptomycetales; family Streptomycetaceae; genus Streptomyces. The sequence goes on from NZ_ALAP01000071.1 coordinate 16,935, forward strand.
CAAACGGTCCGCGATCTGCTCACGGGCACGGCCTTGAAGCTGGCCGCCGCTGAAGAGGTCGACCTGGACGCGCTGGAGGTTCTGGCGAAGCTCCTGGACGCCCAGACGCGTGCCAAGGAAGCGGACCTTCGCCGGATACAGCACTACGCAGCGAAGGAGGCCCGCCAGTGAGTAACCCCGGCCACATCCGCGCCGCTGTCATCGACGCTCTGACGGATCTCCTGGTCCCCGAGGCTGACGAGATTCTGGACCTGGGTCAGCTCATCAAGGTCGTTGGCGCTGTCGCTGGCCGGAACCACGGCGTGCGCGTCCCTATGGACGTGCTGGTCCAGGTCCTGAAGGACGTCGGCCTGAAGGTCGAGACGGACCCTGGCGGGCGTGAGGGTCGCGCGTACGGCGTCCGCATCAAGGGCCAACACACGCGCGCTGAGCGTGAGGCGTTCGCCGCGCGTCGGGCCCTTCGCGATGAGATCCGTTCTCTCAGCCGCCCCCGTCGGACCCGCCGATGAGCACGCCCAAGCTTCCCGCTGGTCCGGTGCCGTTCGCGCGCCTGAACGCGGCCCTGGCCCAGGTTGCCTTCGAAGACAGCCACGGCTTGGAGTTCGAAGTGGACCTGTACGGGGCGGTTCTGGCCGTCCTGGCAGCGGACGGCTCCCCGTCGCTGCCCCTCGGACGCTTCGGCGCGCACCTCCGCTCCCGTGGCTACGTCAAGCGCCGTGCCGCTGGTAGCCGGTCTATCGCTGGCCTGGTCCTCCTGGACCCGCCAGACGCCCCGTAGTCATCCTCTCCCGCCCCTCCTGGCCCCGATGGCCAGGAGGGCCTCACCAGTGCGCCACAAGGCTGCCTGGCCCCTCTCTCTCACCTCTCACGCAAGGAGTTCCCGTGAACGTCTCTCCTTCCATCACCGCCCTTCCGCCCGCCGACCTCCTCCCGGAGTCGGTCCGGTCCCTCCTGGAGGACCGGGACGCCGCGTACGACCGCTGGTCTGACTTCGACGCCGAACACGCCCCGCTCCTCTCGGAGTCGTGGGAGGCCGCCTACGAGGCCCGCGACATCGTGGCCGCTGCCGAAGCGGTCGCCGCTGGCAAGGACCCAATGAAGGTCAAGTCCGCCCTTGTAGACGCACGCGACCGGCGCCCCCGGGTAATCGGTGCCTTCCGTGAACTGGTCAAGGCCGTGAATGTCGCGGACCGGGCCCTGGTCCGGGAGTATCGGAAGCACGTCAACGCCCTGGCCCCCGTCGCTGCCGCTGGCCTCCAGAGCACCGCGAAGGCGTACGAGGACGCCCACAGGGCCCTCCTGGAGGCCCGCGCCGCCTTCGGTCGTGCGACCGCCTTCCGCCGGTACGTGCGCGCCTGGCAGGGCTCTGGGTCGCCTGACTTCAGCGACAGCGACAGCGGCAGCGTCCCGACCCTGGCCAGCGGCATGGCCCCGAACGCGGAGCCTGGCCTGGCAGAGGTCCGGGAGGTCATGGACTCATTCCGCGCCGCTGGCCTCTCTGACGACGCATCGGCCGATGCTCCGGCGGACCGCCTGGTGAAGATCCGCTTCGGTGACGGCCAGGAGATGGAGCTGGCTTACTCCCAGGCCCGCGCGCTGGTTGGCTCCGCGAACGTGCCCGGTGTCGAGTGGGCCGACCCTGCCGACGCGCCTGCCGCGTCCGGCGCCGTGGACCAGGAGGCGACCCGTGCCTGACCAGCTCTCCCGCGCTGACCTGGCGTCGCTGTCTCCGGAAGAGATCATGGGTGCCCGCCGCTCCGGCCGTCTGGGCGTCCTGATGGGGCGCAACCCGACCGCGAACGAGGTCCTGGACACGATCGAGCGGGACCAGGCTCAGGCACAAGAGGCCGCCGCCCAGGCCGACGACAGCGCCCCGGAGCCGCCCGGCCAACCTGCCGACAGCGCCCCGCTCCCTGACGTCCAGCTCACGCGGGAGGAACTGAAGTCCATGTCCTCCACTGAGATCGTCCAGGCGAAGGCAGTGGGCCGACTTGATGGCCTTCTGGGGCGCCTGCACTGACACGCCACTTCCCGTACGGGGCCTGGGACTTGATGGTTCTGGGCCCCGGCCCTGGCCCCTAGAAGGAGGCCCCTGTGAGAGTCCGCGTGGCCCTCGCCCGTCACCTGTCCGTGAACGGGCAGGACTACAGCGAAGGGGATGAGTTCGACGTGGCGGACGCTGCCGCCGCTACCTGGCTGGGCACTGGCCTGGTCGTCCCGGCTGATGGTGTCTGGCCGGATGGCTGGGGCAACCACGACCGCGAGTCGTGAACACCTGACCCGCGCCTGGTCCGTGGCCTGGCTCGACAGCACACACGCGTCTGCCTTGCCGCCTGCCTCTCAGCGCTGGCGACCAGGGCACCGAACCGATGCCTGACACGCGATGACGTTCACGCTTCGTGACCCTCCCCCTGGGGGGGTGACCCCTTCGAGGTAGGGGACGTTGAACGCGGGGGAGGGCTCTGTCAGGTCCGCCCGGTTCAAAGACCTCGGCGTGACCCCGGCCACCCACCGTACGCAGCCAGACCATCAACCGCGCTGCGCAGGCGAGGTTTTGGGACCATTCACGCTCTGGAAATTCACATTGAGCACCTCCGTCGTTGACTACACACTGGTGCACATGGATGAACTCTATGTGGTCAGGCAGGAGTCGGCCTGGCGTGAAGACCCCGACGACGGATACGACACCGCGACTGATGAGAAGACCGTCTACGCCCTATTCGGGCTGGCCATCTATGGGGCCAACTGCCTTGAACACGAACTCGCCAACACCCTCGCTGTCGCTCAGGTCGTCAAGGCGCAGGAAGAAGCAACCCGGCTCATACGCGATCCGTGGGCGAAGGGCTTCAAGGATATGATGGGGAGGCTCGTCAAGCGCGCCCAGCCTCACACGAGCAACTTCCCGGACCTCGTCGCGGATCTCACCAAGTGTCTGGACCGCCGGAACTACTTGGTCCACCACTTCTGGCGGGAGCGCGTCCCCGACATGCTCACCGTGGCCGGGCGCACCGAATTGTGTGCGGCGTTGAAGGCCGACCACCGGCTGTTTGAGCAGTCGGCGGAACGTCTCCATGAGAAGGTCCTGGACCCCATGATGTCGAAGTTGGGTATCACGGCCGAGCTTCTCGATGCTCAGTACGAGGCGGAGAGGCGCGACGCACTTGCACGTCACTGACGTCTGTCCGCTGTCCGCTCCGTCGTGAACGCTGGCCGTCGCCTGGCCGCGCACTGACCGCTCGCATGCCCGCTGTCGACCCTGTGGCCGCCAGGCGCAATGCTTGTCCGAGGCCCTGTCCGACGCCTCTGAGCTGGGCAGATCCGCGCAAGGCGGAACCTGTCCGGAGCCTGAGTTCACGGTGTCCGACACGGCGTGCACGATGTCCGACACTGCGTCCGCACTGTCCGTCCCGCAGCAGACATGAGCGAAGCCTGACCGCCCTGGTTTGTCCGGGGTCCGGTCAGGCTTCTGTCGTTTGGTCACGCTGTCCGGCTACGAAGCGGGGGTGTCCGCGTCGCTGCCCGCCTGGCGGGTCAGTCTGGCCAGGTCCGCCTCCAGTTCCCGGGCTTCACGTTCCCGGGCCGGTCGGCAGCGGGGACACTCACACGGCGGGTACGCCTGGGTCTCCAGTGGGTACGTCATCGGATCGCCCCTTCGCTGTCCAGGCCCGGCAGCCGCTCTCCGCGAAGGTCGGCAACCCTGACAGCCTCCTCCACGGCACTGGCCAGGTACCACACGGCCAGGCGCAATTCCGCTGGACTGACACTGTCGTCCTCGGCCAGGGAACGGGCGCGCTTCACGTCCACGCGGGCCATGGTCAGGATCTTGGCTTCCGTCGCGTCGGCAAGTCGGGTGATCTCCCCGTGCCCGCCCTCGGGTACGTAGGCAGGCTTGCCCTCGGGTCCGTCCCAGGGCAGGCGCCGTAGTGTGCTCATGTCGACTCCTTCGCAGTCGGCCGGCCCCGGGACGTTCGCCGCGTCGCCGGGGCGCCTGTGCGAGCCAGCCTCCCCTTTTCCGCTGATGACAGATGGTGACTGAGCGGTGACTGGGTACCCTGTCACCATGACGGGCGGGGAATTTGGTCAGACCGTGCGTGCCGCGCTGAAGGCTCGGGGCATGTCGATTCGCGCAGCCGCCCGGGAGCTGGTCTACGACCATGCGTACCTGTCGCGTGTCCTGGCCGGGAAGCAACTCCCTTCGCCGCAACTGGCAGAGGCCCTGGACAGGCTCCTGGATGCTGGCGGGGAACTGGTGAGCCTGGCCGCCAGTCTGGCGGAGGACAGCGGGGAGCGCGTCGCGCACGCCATCGCTCACCCGACCCGCATCGACGGCAGGGCCGTGGAGGCCCTTGGCGACGTCCTGGCGGTCCAGCGGAGGCTTGACGACACCCTGGGCCCCTCCCCGCTCATCGGGCCCGTGGAGGCTCAGACAGCCACGATTCTGGGCCTGTTGAAGGAGTCCCGGGGCCCGCACCGTGACGCTCTGGCCGAAATCGCTGCGGAGTCAGTCCAGTTCACGGGGTGGCTGTACGCCTCCACGCGCCAGGACGCGAAGGCCGTGAAGCGGCTAACCGAAGCGGAGGCCCTTGCCGACGAAGTGGGCTCCGGTGCGCTGGCGGCCCAGGCCCTGAACTTCCGGGGGTACATCGCGCGTCAGCAAGGCAACCCCCGTGGCATGGTTCGCTGGTTCTCCGCCGCGTACTACACGCCGGGCGCCAGCGCTCCCCAGCGCATGGGGGACGCCGCCCAAGTGGCCCAGGGCCTGGGTGAGTTGGGTCAGACGGACGCCGCGCGGCGGCTCCTGGACGAAGCCATGGGCCTGTCCGACGCCGCCCAGGACCAGCCGCCGGGTACGGCGTACTGGCTGACTCCGAACTTCCAGCGGCTGAACCTGGGCCTGGCGAACCTGGGCCTGAAGGCGTACGCGGACGCTGCCGACCACATAAGGGCCGGACTGGCGGGCCTGCCTGCCGACCAGCAAAGGGCGCCGTGGACGAAGGAGCACCGCGACGCCCTGGCCCAGGCAGAGGCTCGCTGCTGACGGTTCCTGCCTGTCGGCCCGGCCGCCGTGCCTGCCCTGTACCTGGGGTGTGGTCCGGGAGGCTTTCTCATGTGCGTAGCTTGACGACATCATTGATCTTGACGATGCTCATGGGCCCATCCTGCCGCACCGCCCCGTGCCGGCTCACCGCCCGGGGCCGCCGCGCTCCCGAGGGGCCCGGCCCCGCAGGCTTCGCCCGCCCCGTGCGCGGGGCCCCGTCCCGGTGGCCGGGCGCGCGGAGATGTCAGGTAGCGAGTAGGTTTCTCGCGTCTGAACCTGAGGGCTCGCCCTCGGGGGGTGGAGCGGATCCGGGTGTCCGCGGGGGAACGCGGACGGAACACCGGCGGACAGGACGGAGACGGCGGGGCGTGGCGGCGGAAACGGTGGTGGACGGCGAGGGGCCGGACCGGGGCGGTGAACGGCACCTGTCCGGGGGCGGGCCGTTGCGGAAGCTCCCCGGACCGTGGGGGCGGCTGGGCTTCTCCCGCGCGGGAATGCTGCTGGCCGGGCTGTGGCTGCTGGCGCTGGCGCTGGCCGTCCGGCAGGCGGCCGCCGTGCTGCGGCTCCCCAGGGACGAACGCCTCGTGGACCTGTTCGCCTGGACCGGCGACAACGGTGTGCTGCGGGTGCACGGCTCCCTCTATGACGGGGACGCGGCGTTCACCGGGACACCGTTCGCGGGTCTGGCGCTCAAGCCCCTCACCCGGGCCGCCGAACAGGGGCTCGGCGTGGTCTGGACGTTCGGCACCCTGCTGCTGGTCGCCGCCGTCGGCGCCGTGGCCGCACGGGCACTGCCCGGACCGGTCTCGCGGCGCACCGCGCTCTTCGCGCTCCCGGCCGCATTGAGCCTGCTGGTCCTCTCGGTCCCGGTGCGCAACACCTTCCACCTCGGGCAGACCAGCATCCTGCCGGTGCTGCTGGTGCTCGTCGGCTGGCTGGCGGGCGGCGCGGACCGGCGGCGACACGGCCCGGCGGGCGGGCCGATCGCGGGCCCGCGCGGGCAGGCCGCGGTGGCGCTCGCCGGGAAGGCGCAGGGTGTGCTCATCGGCGTGGCCGGCGCGCTGCAGCCCGCCACCCTGCTCTTCGTCCCGCTGCTGTGGCTCACCGGGCGCCGCAGGGCCGCCGTCTCGGGCGCCGGGACGTTCCTGATCTGCACCCTGGCCGCCTGGGCGGCCATGCCGGACGACTCGTGGACCTATTGGGTGCACCACGTAGCGGGGGCCGGCCTGGGCGATGCCGCGGACGCGACCGCCAACCAGTCGCTGCACGGAGCGCTGCTGCGCGCCGGACTGCACGGGGCGCCGGAGGTGGCGCTGCTGGCGGTGCTGGTCCCCGCCGTCGGATGGCTGGCACTGCGCCGGGCGGTGCGCTACGCGCGGGACGGTCAGCTCCTGCTCGCCGCCGCCGTGGTGGGCTGCGCCGCCGTGGCCGCCTCCCCGACCGCGTGGCAGCACCAGCAGCTGTGGGTGCTGCTGGCGATCGTGGGGCGCGTCGGCCGACGCACCGGGGACCGGCTGGTGTGGCCGGTCTTCGTGGTGATGGTGATGACGCTGGACGGCAGCGCGCTGGTCCCCAAGATCGCCGCGTTCGGCATGCTCGGCGAGAACGCGGTGCTGCTCGCGGCCCTGCTGGCGTCCTGCGTCGTGCCGTTCCTGCTGCGGGAGGCCCCGGCCTGGGCTGCGCCGCAGCCTTCGGGCCCGCTCAGCCGCCCCAATCTGATGCTGGAGCTGCTGCTCATCCGGGTCGGCTACTGGGCCTACTCCTACGTCCGCGGCCACGCGCCCGACTCGCGCTCCCTCGCCGAGGGGCACGGCCACCAGATACTGACCGCCGAGCGGTTCCTGCACCTCGATGTCGAGCACGGCCTCAACAAGCTGGCCGCGCGCACGGAATGGCTGCGGGAGGCCGGGGACACCTACTACACGACGTTCCACTTCCTGGTGCCGATCGTCCTGCTGGGCTTTCTGTACGTGCGCCGGGCGCCGCAGTACCGCGCGGCGCGCACGGCGCTGAGCTTCGCCACCCTGCTGGGGCTGGCGGGCTTCTGGCTGTATCCGCTGGCTCCGCCGCGGCTGATGCCGGGGCTGGGCTACATTGACACCGCGCACGGCCCGCAGGACCTGTCCGACCCGGACTTCGGCGCGCTCACCCAGCTCTCCAACCAGTACGCGGCGATGCCTTCGCTGCACGTGGGCTGGTCGCTGTGGTGCGCGATCGTCGTCTTCCTGCTCACCCGGAACCGCTGGCTGCGGGCGCTGGGCGCGCTCTATCCGCTGCTGACCACCTTCGTGGTGATGGCCACCGCCAACCACTATCTGCTCGACGCGGTGGGCGGGGTCGCCGTGGTGACGGCGGGCTTCTACGCCCAGCGCCGGCTCGCCCGGATACGGGGCACGGGGAACCGGACCGGGAACCGGACCGCCGGCACCTCCGCCGACGGCCCCGACCGGGGTGCCGCCGGGTGCGACCGGGCCGCCGGGTCGCCCGGCGGGCGGGGCGGCCCCGCGGCCCCGCCGGACGGCTCGAACGTCCCGGACGGCCCGGCCGGCCCGGATGCGGTCAGCGGTGCAGCTTCAGCCCCTTCACCGCCCGGTCCACCGAGTTCCGCGGACCGTGGAGCGCCAGCCCGGCGAGACTGAGCTTCTCCGCCTCGACGGCCCGCACGGCCGCGCGGTTGTCCGCGTCGTTTCCGGTGGCGAACATCTCGTCGGTGTAGACGGCGATCGCCAGCCCGCGGGAGAGCGCGCGCCGGTGGGCCCCGGCGAGTCCGTCCCGGTCGGCGGCGAAGCACAGCACGGGCTCGCGGAGCAGCGGCAGGTAGCGGTTGCCCGAGCCGTCCTCGTAGGGCTCGCCGATCACCTCGTCGGAGGCGCCTGCGAGTCCGCTGGCCAGGAACGCGGTCACATTGAGCTGCTGCCACTCCGCGAGGTCCGGACGGACCAGCACGGCGGCCTTGGTGTCGAAACGCATGCGTCCGACTCTGCATGCCTCCGGGCCCGGCCGTCTTGAACGCCGGTGCGGCGGTGGCGCGACGGCCCGGCAGCCGGGCTGGCAGACTGTGACCTGGGGGAACGCGCCGCGAGGCGGGATGTACAGGAGGACCGCGGTATGGGTGAGGGCTCCGGGCCGGCGGGTGGGACCCCCGGCGACTGGGTGCGCTACTGGCGGGCGCCGGACCGGCCGCTGGAGGCCATGCGGGCCCACTTCACCGGCCATGTCTTCCACCGGCACAGCCACGACGCGTACTCCTTCGCGGTGACCGAGACCGGAGCCCAGCGGTTCCGCTGCCGCGGCGGGGACCACACCAGCGCCGAGGGCATGGTGATGGCCTTCAACCCGGACGATCCGCACGACGGCGAGTCGGCGGTACCGGCCGGCTTCACCTACCGCATCGTCCATCTGGGGCCCGACCTGGTGCGCTCCGTCCTCACCGACGCCGTCGGCCGGGACGCCCCGATGCCGCTGTTCCCCGAGCCGGTGCGCACCGACCGGGTGCTGCGGACGGCGCTGCTGCGGCTGCACGCCGCCCTGGCGGGCGGGCCCGCCGCGAGCGCACTGGTGCGCGAGGAGCGGCTCACCGAGACGGTGGTCGCGATGGTGCGCCGCGGCGCGCGCACCCCGGCCCGCACGACCGCCCCGCGCGTCGGTTCGGCGGCGGTGCGCAGGGCCCGGGAACTGCTGGCGGAGAGCTGGGACCGGGAGGTCCCGGCGGAGCTGCTGGCGCGGTCCGCCGGCTGCAGCAGGTTCGCCCTCTACCGTGCCTTCCGCGCGGAGCTGGGCATGCCGCCCAGCGACTTCCAGCGGCAACTGCGGCTGCGGGGCGCCCGGCGGATGCTCTCGGAGGGCGCCACCGCGGCCGAGGCCGCCGCGGTCTGCGGGTTCGCGGACCAGGCGCATCTGCACCGCTGGTTCGTCCGTGTCTACGGCGTCACGCCGGGCGCCTACGCACGGGCCGGGGGCGTGCCGCGGACCGGTCGGTAGTCGACCCGCAGCTCTTGGCGGCCGCTTCGGAGGCCGCGGGAAACCGTTGCGCGGCCGGCGGCCACCGGGCCCTGGTGCGGCCGGCGGCTAGCGGGCCGGGTCCGCGGCGGGCGCCGGGGCGGTCGCCATGTGCAGCAGCGTCTCCGCTGCGGAGCGCGCGTGCTGTGCCGGGGCCGGGGAGTCGGTGATGGAGGCGTTGCTCATCGCGCCGTCGAGCAGTACGGCCAACTGCGAGGCGAGCCACTCCGGTTCCGCCGCTCCGGTCTCGTGTGCCAGGCCCCGCAGATAGCCGCGGACGGCGCTCTTGTGCTCGCGGACCGCGTCGACCACCCCCTGGGAGTCGGCGCCCAGTTCGCCGAAGGCGTTGATGAACGCGCAGCCGTGGAAGTCCGGTCCGTCCACCCAGTCGTAGAGCCAGTCGAAGACCGCCAGCACCCGCTCCTCGGGGTCGGTGTGCCGGGACACCCGCTCCTCCAGCGCGTTCCTGGCCCAGTTGTCCCGGCGCCGCAGATACGCCTCCACCAGGGCGCCCTTGGACGGGAAGCACTTGTAGATCTTCTTCAACGAGACGCCGCTGGCGTCCCGGACGCGGTCCATGCCCACGGATTGCACGCCGTGCGCGTAGAAGAGCGCATCCGCCGCGCTGAGGATGCGCGCCTCGGTCGTGGCGTCGCTGTCCATACTCCCCGTTCTCCCCAATCTCCCCACGTCTTGAGAACCGCCGTTCTCTACGATACTGTCTTGCCCGGTCGGAGAACGAGCGTTCTCCGACCGTCAACGGGGAGAACGGGGGACCCGGGCGTGGTCGAGCACCCGCTGCGGTACGCGGCGCGCTCGGGTGAGCCGGCGGGGACCGGGCCGGACACGGTCCCGGTCGTCGCCGGCCCGAGCACCACGGCACCGGCGACCGGGCCGAGCGTCCTGCGCGACCCGCCGCCGAAGCGCCCGCCGCGCAGCGGTGCGCTGCGGGGCCGTCCTGCGCGCGGGCCGCTCACGCGTGGACCTCTCCCGGTTCGGAGACCGGCTCCGGCACCCCTCGCCGACCGCACCGGACGTCCCGGCCGCGGCGGCGGGCCGCGCCGCCGGGAGCAGAGCCGCGAGCCTCCGCAGACCGCGGGCTCGCCCTGAGACCCGTGTTCCTGCCCGTCGGGGTCGGGCAGGAACACGGGACCTCACCCCGCCGATGATCCCCCGGATCCCGGCGGCGGCGCGGAGGCCGCGCCGCCCGCCGGTTCGCCCAGGTCCGGGGCCGGCTCCGCGAACACCGGTGCCGCCTCGAAGGCGGCGCGCCGGGTGGCCCGGCGCAGCGCGCGCAGCACCGTGCCCCCCAGGGTCAGGGTGAGCACCACGGTCAGCAGCGCTCTGGGCACGTCCCAGCCGAGCGAGGTGGCCAGCACGTAGGCCCCGTACCGGGCCAGGTTCTCCGGCAGCGGGTCACCCGGCACGAACGAGAGGCCGGAGCCGAGGCCCGCGATGTAGGGCCAGCCCTGCAGGTTCATGATCAACCCGTAGAGCAGTGCGGACACCGCGCCGTAGCCGGCCAGCAGCACCCGCTCCCGGCCGCCGCGCAGCGTGGCCGGTGCGGGGAGCAGCCCGGCGCCCATCGACACCCAGCCCATCGTGAGCATCTGGAAGGGCATCCAGGGGCCCACCCCGCCCGTCAGCAGCGCCCCGGCGAACATCGAGACGGCACCCAGCACGAATCCGAAACCCGGCCCCAGCACCCGGCCGGAGAGCACCATCAGGAAGAACATCGGCTCCAGGCCGGCCGTGCCCGCCCCCAGCGGCCGCAGCGCGGCACCGGCCGCCGCCAGCACGCCCAGCATCGCCACGGCCTTGGCGTCCAGCCCGGTCTCGGAGACGGTCGCCACGGCGACCGCCAGCAGCAGCGGGAGCAGCGCCGCGAACAGCCAGGGGGCGTCCCGCGAGTGCGCCAGCCCGGACGCCCGGTCGGCCAGCAGGGGCCAGGCGAAGGCCGCCACACCGGTGGCGCTGGTGAGCACCAGCGCCACCACCGACCGCGGGCCCAGCCGCACCGCGCGCACGGCCCGGCCGGACGGGCCGGCCAGGTCCTCGCGGGTGGCCCGGCCCTCGCCTGCGGCCCGGTCGTCGCGCCCGGTGCCCGGCGTACCGGTACGGCGGCTCACAGCGCCTCCCGCACCTGGCCGACCGTCAGCCAGGGCTGCGGCGCGAGGATCTTGGAGACCTGCGGGGCGTAGGCCGGCGAGGACGTGATGACCTCGTCGGTGGGCCCGTCCGCCACGGTCTCGCCCTGCGCGAGGACGACGACGCGGTGCGCCAGCTCCGCCACCAGCTCGACGTCGTGGGTGGCGAGCACGATCGCGTGGCCCTGCGCCGCCAGCTCGCGCAGCAGCACCACCAGCCGGGACTTGGCCGCGTAGTCCAGCCCCCGGGTCGGTTCGTCCAGCAGCAGCAGCGGTGGCCGGGCCGTCAGCACGATCGCCAGCGCCAGCGCCAGCCGCTGCCCCTCGGACAGATCGCGGGGGTGTGTGCTGTCCGGTACTCCGGGAAGCAGCCGGGAGACCAGCGCCCGGCAGCTGCCGGGCGCCGCGTCCGCGTCGGCGTCCGCGGTCCGGCACTCGCGGCCGACGGTCTCCGCGTAGAGCAGGTCGCGCGGCTCCTGCGGGACGAGGCCGACGTGCCGCAGCAGTTCGGCGGGCCGCGTACGGTGCGGGATCCGGCCGCCGACGGAGACCTGGCCGGAACTGGGCCGGTGCATTCCCACCAGCGTGTTCAGCAGGGTCGACTTGCCCGCGCCGTTGCGTCCCATCAGCGCCGTGGTGCGCCCGGCGTGCAGCGTGAGGGAGACCTCGTGCAGGGCGGTGACGCGGTCGCGGACCAGGCCGAGCCGGGAGACCTCGGCGACCGGTCGCGGCTCTGCCGCCGGGGAGTCCGCCGCCGCGGGCGCGGTGGCGGGCGCGGGCCGGTCCGCCAGCCGCCGGCGCAGTGTGTCCGCGCGGCGGCGGGCATCCCGTACCGACAGCGGAAGCGGGTCCCAGCCCGCCAGCTCGCCCAGCTCCACCACCGGGGGCCGCACCGGGGAGACCGCCAGCAGGGCGGCCGGATCGCCGATGCGGGCCGTGCCCCGCGGGTCGGCGCCGCCGCCGGGGGCGTCCGGGGCCGCCGGGTCCGCGGCCCGGCTCCGCTCGCCGTCCGGCGCCAGCAGCAGCATCCGGTCCGCGTACTGCACCACGCGCTCCAGCCGGTGCTCGGCCATCAGCACCGTGGTGCCCAGGTCGTGGACGAGCCGCTGGAGCACGGCCAGGACCTCCTCGGCCGCGGGCGGATCCAGCGCCGAGGTGGGTTCGTCGAGGACGAGCACCCGGGGATGCGGGGTGAGGACCGAGCCGATGGCCACGCGCTGCTGCTGGCCACCGGAGAGGGAGGCGATCGGGCGGTCCCGCAGTTCGTTGAGACCGAGCAGGTCGAGGGTCTCCTCGACGCGGCGGCGCATGGTTCCCGGCGGCAGTCCGAGGGACTCCATGCCGTAGGCCAGTTCGTCCTCGACCGTGTCGGTGACGAAGTGGGCCAGCGGGTCCTGGCCGACCGTGCCCACGACGTCCGCGAGTTCGCGCGGCTTGTGGGTCCGGGTGTCGCGGCCCGCCACGGTCACCCGGCCCCGCAGGGTGCCGCCGGTGAAGTGCGGGACCAGACCTGCGACGGTGCCCAGCAGGGTGGACTTGCCCGCCCCGCTGGGGCCGACGAGCAGACACAGCTCGCCCTCGGGTATGTGGGCGTCCACCACCGGGATGGCGGGGCCGTCCGCGCCGTCGTGGACGACGCTGACCTGCTCGAAGGTGATCACCGGGTGCTCTCCTCGTCGTGCTGCCGGTCCCGCAGCGCCCGCGGGATCCGGGCGGGTCCCGACCGCGCATACGGTCCTGCCGCCCGCTCGTACGGACCGCGCCCGCCGTCGTCGGCGGTGCGGTCGGCGCTGTGGTCGGTGCTGCGGTCGGCACTGCGGTCGGCGGTGCGGTCGGGGCGGACGCCGGTGCGGTCGCTGCCGCTGTTGCTCCGGCTGTTGTCGCGGTCGTCCCCGGCTTCGGCTGTTCCGGGGTGTTCGGTGGCCGGTGCGGCCGAGTGCGCGTCGGCCATGGGTGCGCGGCGGACGCCGGCGGATGCCCGGCCCCCGCCGGACCGGTGACCGGACCGGTCACCGGTCCGGTCACCGGGGAGGGCCGGGGCGGGCGCGAGGAAGCCCGGCAGCAGGCCGAGCAGGACGGCGGCGGCGGGCCAGAGCGGAAACGGGGGCGCGGCCAGCGGAACGGCCGGCGGGTTCAGCGGAGCCGGCAGCGCACCGGCCGCCGCGGTCAGCAGCGCGGCGACGGCGGCACCGGACGCCGACACCAGCCAGGCCCGGACTCCCCAGCGGTCGGGGCGGTACCGGGTGCGGGCCGCCCGCCGGCCGCCGAGCCGCAGCCCGGCCAGCGCGAGGACCAGGCCCGCCAGCAGCAGCGGCAGCCCGAACCCGGCGCCCGCGGCGGCCAGCAGGCCGTAGGTACCCGCGCACACGCCGAGCAGTCCGCCGAGCGTGAGCGCCGTGGTGGTGCGGCGCACCGCGGCCGGAACGCGCGCCGTCCGGCCGTAGCCGCGCGCGTCCATCGCCGCCGCGAGCGCGACCGAGCGCTCCAACGCGCCCTCCAGGACCGGCAGCGCGACCTGCGCCACTCCGCGCAGCCCGCGGTCGTCCCGCCCGCGCAGCCGCCGAGCCGCGCGCAGCCGCCGTACGTCGGCCACCAGGTGCGGGGCGAACGTCATGGCCACCACCACCGCGACGCCCGCCTCGTAGAGGGCGCCAGGCAGGGATTTCAGCAGCCGCGCCGGGTTGGCGAGCGCGTTCGCGGCCCCGACGCAGACCAGGAGCGTGGCCAGCTTGAGCCCGTCGTACAGCGCGAAGAGCATGCCCTCCGCCGTGACCCGTCCGCCGATCCGTACCCCGCGGGCCCAGTCGGGCAGCGGCACTTCCGGGAGTTCGACGAGTACATGGCTGCCGGGGATGGGGGAGCCGAGGAGGAAGGCGAAGACGAGGCGGATGGTGAGGACCAGCAGGCCCAGCTTCAGGAACGCGGTGTAGGAGCGGGCCCAGGGCGCTTCGGTGCGGCGGGCCGCGACGACGTAGCCGGCCACCGCCGTCAGCAGCCCGAGGAGGAGGGGATTGCTGGTGCGGGAGGCGGCGGTGGCCAGGCCCAGGGCCCAGAGCCACCACGCACCCGGATGCAGGGCGGTGCTACGGGTGGAGAGCGGTGCTCGCAGCGGAGAGCGGGTCACCGCTCCGGTACCCGCCCCGCGCTCTGCTGGGCGCGGTCCCGCCCCGCGCTCTGCTGGGCGCGCCGTCCGCCGCGGGGACGCCACCCGGGAGAGCGGTGCTCTGGATGTGGAGCGGGGCATCGGCTAGCGCTTTCGGCGGCGGGCCTGCCACAGTGCCGCGGCGCCGAGGATCGCCACGGCCGCCGCGCCCGCCGCGACGCCCGCGGCGGTCGACGCGCCGTCCCCCCGGCCGCCGTCGGCTTCGCCGTCCGCGCTGCGGCTCCCGGTGTCCGCCGAGCTGTCGCCGTCGCCGTCCTCGCTCCGGCCGCTCCCGCCGCTGCCCTTCGCCTGTTCGCCGCATCCCGTCGCGGGGTAGCCGTCGATGGCGCACAGCAGGGCGTCGGAGTTGTAGCGCAGCGGGGACGCCACCTCGGCGAGGGCGTCGGCCGCGGTGCCGTTCTCGGGTATGCGGGCGCAGCCGGTACGGGCGGCGGGCGGGTCCCCGGATTCGCCGCCGGGCGCGTCGGCGCGGGTCCCGAAGTCGATCCGCACGGCCACCCGCTTGCTGTCCTTCGCGGTCTTCGTCCCGTCGCAGGCGGCGGCGAAACGCACGGCGCCGCGCGGCTTGTCGGCCTGGTCGGAGTCCTCGCTCAGCGCGAACCGGAAGCCCAGGACGTCCCCGTCCTCGGGGCGCTGGGTGGCCGGCCCCTCGGTGGCGTACGACCAGGAACCGCCCTCCTCCCGCTGCCAGAAGGACCAGTACCGGTAGCCGCTCGACTCGGCGGCGGGCTGCCGCGCGGTCGAGGCGTGCGCCTCCTGGGACGGCAGCAGGACGAGACCCGTGAGCGCCGCGAGGCCCGCGAGCGCGGTCGTCGCGGTCGCGCCCCACCTCGGCGCCCGGCTCCGCGCCGCCGCCGGCCCACCCGTGACCGTCCCGCGGTGCGTGACCGTCCCGCGGTGCGTGGCGGCCCCGCGGTGCGTGGCCGTTCCGTCGTGCGGGCAGGCCCCCGGTCCGGTCCCGGTCCCGGTGCCGCTCCGGCCGGCCGTGCCGGGTCCGCCGCGCCCGGCGGGCATCCGGGCCCTCACGGCTGCTGCCTCTTGCGGCGCCCGCTGAGCAGGATGCCGAATCCGGCGCCGACGGCGAGGCCGATCAGCACGAAGGCCCAGATGGGGATGCCGGCGCCGGAGTCCTGCTGCTCGGCGGCTTCGTCCTCGGGCATCTTGGCGGGCTTCGGGCCGGTGCGGTTGAGACGGGAGAGCAGATCGGTGCCGCCGAGTTCGGTGGGATCGCCGCCCGTGGCACGGGAGGCCAGCATCAGGGAACCGATGGCGGCCGGGTCCTTCCGCGACTTGTCCCACTTGTCGAGGTTGTCGGCCAGCCAGGACAGCGAGGTGGCGGCGGCGTCCCGGTGTCCGCCCGCGGCCAGTGCGACGACGGCGTCCGCGGTGTTCGCGTAGTCGGGCTGCTCGTCCGAGGAGCCCGGGGCCACCGAGGTGAAGTGACCGCCGTTCTTCTTCAGCGTCGCCGCCAGATGGGCGGCTCCGGCGCCCGCGGCTGCCTTGCGGCCGCCCGGGACGCCCTTCCCCTTCTCCTGGTCCGCGCCCGAAGCGCACTTCAGCGGGGTGACCGGGGTGTTCCCGGCGTCCTCGGCCGGCGGCTCGGGCAGCGCACCCTCGCCCAGCGCGGCCAGGACGGCGGCCGCCGTGGCGTCGTTGTTCGGTGCGAGCCGCCCCTTCTTGTCCGGCTGGTAGGCGAACGCGCCCTGCGCGCCCGGGGCGTCCTCGATTCCCTTCGAGCCGCAGGTGAGCTGGAAGGACAGCAGCGCGTCGTACGGCGATTCGCCGCCCTCCACCGTGGTCTCGGCGGGGTTCCGGCCCGTGGCGTGCAGCGCGCCGATGACCAGCGAGGTGGAGTTGGCGTCCGAGTCGGCGTGCGGTCCGAAGCCCCAGCCGCCGTCCTTGTTCTGAACCGAGGCCAGCCACTCCAGTCCCTCACGCACCGCGTCGCTCCGGCCGCCCACGGCGGCGAGCGCCTGGACGGCGAGCGCGGTCGCGTTGATGTCCGCCGGGGTGTCGTCCGGGTCGCACTTCTTGCCGGGTTCGGCGCGGTACGCGGCGAACGAGCCGTCGGCGCACTGCTGGCCGGTGAGCCAGTCCACGGCCTTCCGCGCGGGGACGGCCTTCGCGCCGTCCAGCGCGAGCAGCGCCATCGACTGCCGCCACACTCCGTCGTACTTGGGATCGGCCGTTCCGTAGAGCCCCTCCGGCAGCCCGGACGTCGTGGTCCGGGCCGGGGACGCCGCGACGGACGTGACCGGTGCGGCGGGTGCGGCGGCGGATGCCACGGGTGCGGCGGCCGCGCTCAGCACGGTGGCGGCGGTGAGGACCGTGGCGCGGCGGCGGCGCGGTGACATTGCGGATGCCTTTCGATGGCGGGAGCGGACCGCAGCCGGGCACGGCCGCCCCGCCGGGCGGGCCCGCGACTGCGCGGCCCGCACCACGGTGCACCGGGCTCGGCTCCGTATACCTCGACGGGCCGGTGGCCTGGGCGGCCACAGGAGCCCGCCTCCGCACGGGCGCTCCGGCTCACGGCCGGCCGTGCCGCGCGGCGGACGCCGGCCGGATCGCGGGAGGCGATCTGTGTCGGACGTCCGCGACGGCGTGGCGGACCGCTCACGGTTGCGGGTCAGCGCCGGATTCGCACCGGCTTCCCCCGGGCGGAGGCGTTGTCTGGCTGTCGGCCACTGTAGCCGGGTGGCCGGCGCGGCTGTCGGGTCGGCCCGGTCCGCAGGCCTGCGGCCGGGGCGTGCGGCCCGGTGGCGGGGTGCGCGCGCGTCCGTCCCCGCGTCCGGGTGTTCCGCGTTCCGGCGTCTTCGTCACGGCGTCCGCGGGCGCCGGCGGCTCCGCAGCCGGGCGGCTCCTCTCCCGGCTGCGGAGGATTCGGGGCACGGGGCACCGGCAGCGGCGCACCCCCGGCCGCGGCCCGGCCCGGCCCGGCCGCGGGCCCCGGTCGTCAGTCGGCGATCCCGCTTCCCAGGGCGAGCGCGGCGAACGTCGCGAGCCAGTGGTCCGTGGTGAAGTCGCCGGACAGGGCCGCCGGGAGACCCGCGGCCAGATTGGCCTCGGCCGCCGCGTCGAGTGCGGACGTCCGCGGATCGCCGGACGGGAGGGCGGCGGCGATGCCGCGCAGTGCGGCGGCCCTGCTGAGGCAGAGCCCGAGCAGATGCCCGAGCTGCGGGTCGGCGGCGTCCGACACGTGCGGCGGGGGCAGGAACTCCGGCCCGGTGGCGTGGTCCAGTTCGGGCAGGAAGCGGCCCAGCCACTCGGCGAACTCGTTCCGCGGCAGCACTCGGCGCACCGCGTCCGCCTCGCAGAGCAGCGGGGAGAGGAAGTCCTGCCCGGACGGCTCCCATCGGGTGGCGGCCCCGTGGTCGGGGAGGTACCACGCGCGGATCTTCGCCTCGACGGGGGCCAGCAGCTGCGACTGTCCGGCGCGTGCGGCGCTGTCCAGCAGCAGGCCCAGCGCGAACGCGCTGTTGGCGTGGGTGCCGTGCCGTACCGGCCGGGTCGCCTTCGGCAGCCACTCCAGGACCAGGTCGGCGACGGTCTCCGCGGCGGGGGCCAGCGCCGCCCGCCACCGCCGCCGCGCCGCCGGAGCACCGCTCTCGCCCGGAGCACCGCTCTCGCCTCGGGGCGTTGCTCCCCTCTCGGCCGGGTGCTCCGGAGCGTCCGCGGCGCTCTCACCGGTGAGCGCCAGCAGCCAGGCCCAGCCGTAGGGCCGCTCGAAGGACGGGTGGGCGCGCAGGTAGGCCGTCTCCACCGCGAGCGCCTCGGGGTTCAGATGTGCGTCCAGCGCGCGCACCACCGCCGCGCGCCGCCCTTGGCCGCCGCTCCGCCACGGTGTCCGCAGCAGGCGCAGCAGCAGCCAGTGCATATGGACCGAGGAATGCCAGTCGTAGGCGCCGTAGAAGGCGGGATGGAGCAGCCGGGGCGGGACGAGTTCCTCGGGTCCGGCGTACAGGTGCGCGGGCGCGTTCGGGTATTCGCGGGTGATGTTGGCCAGTGCCACGTCGGCGAACGCTGCCGCGTGGTCCGGCAGGGCCGCGTCCGCCGCCGCCTCCGGTGCTGTGCTCAATGGGTGGCCCCTCCCGGTTCACGCAGGTCGGTGCTGGTGCGGGCGGCCGCCTGGAGCAGCGCGGCCAGTCCGGTCACGGCGTCGGTCACGGAGAGCGAGGGCGGGGCCGGGTGGCGGTCCGCCACCTGCTGCGGGGAGAACGGCAGGTGCACGAAGCCGCCCCGCACGTCGGGGCGTTCGGTCGCGAGCAGATGTGCGAGGCCGTAGAAGACGTGGTTGCAGACGAAGGTGCCGGCGGTCTGGGAGACCGATGCGGGAACCCCGGCCGCCCGCGCCGCGGCCACGCACGCCTTGATCGGCAGGGTGCTGAAGTATCCGGCGGGGCCGCCGGGTACGACAGGTTCGTCCACGGGCTGCCGGCCGGCGTTGTCGGGGATGCGCGCGTCGTCCACGTTCACGGCGACGCGTTCGACGGTGAGGTCGGTGCGCCCGCCTGCCTGGCCGAGGCAGAGCACCAGTTCCAGGTCGGGCCCCGCGGAGTCCACCGCGGCGCGCAGTTCCTCCAGTGCGGTGCCGAAGACGCAGCTCAGCTCGGTGGCCGTGATGTCGAGGCCGTCCGGCGGTTCGGCGGCCAGCAGTCGGGCCGCCTGCCAGGAGGGGTTGACCTCCGCGCCGTCGAACGGCGCGAATCCGGTGACCAGGACTCTGGTGGAAGTGGTGGATGACATGTGCTCAGCTCCGCCCGGCGCTCGGGCGCGGGGGCCGCGGGCCCCCGCGCCTAGAACGCGAAGAGATAGATGATCAGGATGTTGCAGGCCAGCATCGCTCCGGCGGTCGGCACCTGGGCCTTGATCGGCCCGTACTGGTCCTTGAGTTCGAGGAGCGCGGCCGGGACGAGGTTGAAGTTGGCCGCCATCGGGGTGCACAGCGTGCCGCAGAACCCGGCGAGCATGCCGACGGCGAGTACGGCGGCCGGGTTGCCGTCCATCTGCTCGATCAGCACCGGCCAGCCGACGGCGGCGGTCATGACGGGGAAGGCCGCGAAGGCGTTGCCCATGATCATGGTGAAGACGGCCATGCCCACGCAGTACAGCGCGACGGCGGCCAGCTTCTGCCCGTCCGGCAGCACCGACTCGGTGACCTTGCCGACCTGGTCGCCGACGCCCGCGGCCTGGAATATCGCGCCCAGCACGGCGAGCAGCTGCGGCAGCAGCAGGGCCCAGCCCATCGACTCCAGCAGTCCGCGTCCGGCGTGCAGCGGCACGCTCGGGCGGCGTTCGCGCAGCACCCACATGCCCACGCCCAGTGCCAGGACGGCGCCCAGGCCGAGCCCCAGGATGGTCTCGCTGCCCTCTTCCAGCAGCGGGGTGCCGCCGATCCGCCACTTGTCGGCGAGGACGGCGCACACCATGGCGACCAGCGGAATGGTCAGCGCCGGGATGAACAGCTTGTTGCCGAAGCGGGCGGCCAGCCGGGCGCGTTCGCCCTCGTCGGTGGTGTCGGGTTTGCCCTTGCCGGTGAGGTTGAACCCGCCCAGGCAGATGAGGACGAGGACGGCCACGCCCAGCGGTTCGGCGGGCAGGGATTTCTCGTTGACCCAGGTGCTGTAGAAGAAGCAGGCGCCCAGCAGGCCCCAGAAGGCCGCGGTGCCGTGCCGCTTGGGGTTGGTGCGGTCGAAGACCATCTGCGCCGCCATGGCGAGGAAGACGGCTCCGACGAGCCAGAAGAACCACTCGGACTTGATCACTTGGCAGCCCCGTCTCCCTCGCTGCGGCCGTCCTGCGCGTCCGCCCGCTCGACGGCCAGTTGTGCGTTCGCGGTGACCAGTTCACGCTCCAGCGCGCGGTCCAGCCGCAGCAGCCGTCCGCCGTGGATGAGGAAGGCGCACGCGGCGCTGGGTATCGCCCACAGCGCGAGGTGCAGTGGTTCCAGATGGGTGTCGTAGGTGCTGTTGACCAGGCCGGTGATCAGCAGGATGGAGCCGATGGCCAGGAAGCAGTCCTCGCCGAAGAACAGGCCCACGGTGTCGGTGCCCGCGGAGTGCGAGCGGACCTTCTCGCGGACCTTCTCGGGCAATGGCCGTCCGCCGTTGCGGCGTTCGGTGGCGGCTTCCGCCATCGGCGCGATCATGGGGCGGACGCTCTGCGCGGGCCCTGCGATGGTCTGCAGACCGACGGCGGCGGTGAGCTGCCGCAGGAGGAGGTACAGGGTCAGGAAGCGCCCTGTCGTGAGGTTGGTGCCGAGTTTGCCGATGAGCGTGCGGGCTTGCTGCTGGAGGCCGTTGCGCTCCAGCAGGCCGATGACGGGCAGCGTGATGGCGAAGATCGTCACCGAGCGGCTGGACGCGAAACTCTCGCCGAAGGTCCGAAGGATCTCGACGGGGGAGAGCTTGCCCAGCAGTCCGGTGACGATCCCCGCCACGCCGACGACGAGCAGGGGGTTACGGCGCGTCGCGAAGCCGAGGACCACTACGAGGACGCCGAGGAGAACGATCATCTCGTCCGCCTTCCGTGAGCGAATTCCTCGGGAGGCTAGGGGATTGTTGAACGATCCGACAAGAGTGAGGCGCAGCACTTATTCGGAATGTGATCCTCCGGTTGTTCCGCGGCCGGATCCGCCGGTGCGCGGACGGCGGTGGCCGGAAGGCGCCGTCGCCCGCGCACCACGCCCGCAGGGGGGCGGGGTGTCCGGATCCGTGTGCCGCGTGCGGGCCCGGCTCGTTGTACGTGGGGTATGCGGGGTAGGCGGGGTGCGCGGGCCGGACGTCAGGCGTCGGTGTCCGCCGCCTCTTCGGGGTAGGCGTCCAGCAGCTGCCGCAGCGAGTCCGCCAGATAGGTGTCCAGCAGCCGCTCGGCGCCCGCCGCGTCACCCGCCTCCAGGGCGCGCACGATCTCCTGGTTCCGGGTCAGGTACGGATCGTGGAAGCGGCGCAGGTCGCCCATGATGTGGAAGGCGAGCCGCAGTTCCGCGAGTACGCCGCGCATCATCTCGTCCGTGCGGTCGCTCCCGGCCAGCCCGGCCAGGGCCTGGTGGAAGCGGATGTTCGCGGTGGAGCACTCCTGCCACCGCCCCTCGGCCGCGGCCCGCTCGCCCGCCGAGACGGCCGCCCGCACCTCCGACACGTCGTACGGCGGCGCGCCCAGCCCCCGTACGGCGGCGCACTCGATCAGGTGGCGCACCCGGTAGATGTCCTCGATGTCGGTGTCGCTCAGCACCCGCACGAAGGTGCCCCGGTTGAGCCGGTGCACCAGCAGCCGCTCGTGGGTCAGCAGCCGGAACGCCTCCCGCAGCGTGTTGCGCGAGACGCCCAGCGCGGTGCAGATCCGCTCCTCGGAGAGCCGGATGCCGGGCGGGAAGGCCCCCTGGGCGATCCGCTCGCGCAGGATCGCCGCCACGCGCTCGGCCGTGCTCGTGCGGCCGAGCAGTCCCCTGTCGGCGGCGAGCGCCGACAGGGCGGCGGAGGGGTCGGCGGTCATCGTGGTCTCCCTCGGGTGGGCGGGCGCCGGCCGGTCCCGGGTGCGGCGGGTGACAGGGGTGTCGCGGAGTGCGAGACCGCGAGACCTCTTGCCGGATTGTTCAACAATCGCTTACGTTGCTGCCGATGGACCGGAAGATCGACCTTAACGCCGACCTCGGTGAGGGCTTCGGCCGCTGGCAGCTCACCGACGACGAGGCCCTGCTCGCCTCGGTCACCAGTGCCAATGTCGCCTGCGGCTTCCACGCCGGCGACCCCGTCACCATGCGCCGCGTCTGCGAGCTGGCCGCCGAGCGCGGCGTCCGCATCGGCGCCCAGGTCTCCTACCGCGACCTGGCCGGCTTCGGACGCCGGGCGATGGACGTGCCCGCCGCCGAACTGGCCGCCGAGGTCGCCTACCAGATCGGCGCCCTGGAGGTCTTCGCCCGCGCCGCCGGCTCCGCCGTCGCCTACGTCAAACCGCACGGCGCCCTCTACAACCGGGCCGTGCACGACGCGGAGCAGGCCGCCGCCGTCGTCGCGGGGATCCGGATGTCCGGGGCCGCGACCGGTGCGGGCGGGCCGCTGCCCGTGCTGGGGCTGCCCGGCTCCCGGCTGCTGGCCGCCGCGCAGCGGGCCGGACTGCCCACCGTCGAGGAGGCGTTCGCCGACCGCGCCTACCGGGCCGACGGCACCCTGGTGCCGCGCTCCGAACCGGACGCGGTGCTGCACGACCCCGAGCAGGTGGTCAAGCGCTCGGTACGGCTGGCCCGGGACGGGGAGATCACCGCGGCCGACGGCACCGTCCTCGGCAGCGCGGCCCGCTCGCTGTGCGTGCACGGCGACACTCCGGCGGCCGCCCGGCTCGCCGAGCGCATCCGGGCGGAACTGGCCACCGCCGGCGTCCAGGTCCGGGCCTTCGCATGACCGCCCGGGCCGAACCCGCCGCCGCGCCCGGCCCGGCCGCCGTCGCCGACCGGACCACCGAGCCGGCGCCGCCGGTGATCCGCCCGGTGGGCAGCCGCGGCCTGCTGGTGGAACTCGCCACCGCCGAGCAGACGGAGGCGCTCCACGCCGAACTGCTGCGCCGCCGCGCCGACGGCAGCCTGCCGCCCGTGGGCGAGATCGTGCCCGGTGCCAGGACCGTGCTGCTCGACGAGTTCGGCAGCAGCGCGCAGGCCCGCCGGCTGGCCGCGGAACTCCCCGGCTGGCAGGTGCCGCCGCTCACCGCCGGGAGCGGAGCGGTGCTCGAGATTCCCGTCCGCTACGACGGCCCCGACCTCGCCGACGTCGCCGCGCTGTGGGGCGTCGCGCCCGACGAGGTGGCCCGGCGGCACGCGGCCACCGAGTTCCGTGTCGCGTTCTGCGGATTCGCGCCGGGCTTCGGCTATCTGACCGGGCTGCCCGAGCCGTACCACGTACCCCGCCGGGCCACCCCGCGCACCAGGGTGCCGGTCGGTGCCGTGGGACTCGCCGGCGCCTACACCGGTGTCTATCCGCGTTCCTCCCCCGGCGGCTGGCAGCTGATCGGAACCGCTCCGCGGACCGTGCTGTGGGACACCGCCCGCACCCCGGCGGCGCTGCTGGCCCCGGGCACCCGCGTCCGCTTCGTCCCCCTGGACGGGGAGCGGCCCTCGCCGGACGGGGACCGGCCCCCGGACCCGGGCGGCCCTCCGGACCGGGAGGAGCGGCCGTGACCGCCGACGGCGGACTGGAGACCGTGCGGGCCGGAGCCCTCACCACCGTCCAGGACCTGGGCCGCCCCGGGTACGCGCACCTGGGGGTGCCCCGCTCGGGGGCGCTCGACCTGACCGCGCACCGGCTCGCCAACCTGCTGGTCGGCAACCCGGAGAGCGCCGCGACGCTGGAGACCACCCTCACCGGCTGCGCGGTGCGGGCCCTGGCCCCCACCACGGCCGTGGTCACCGGGGCGCCCTGCCCGGTGGCGGTCGACGGGCGCCCGGCGCCCTGGGGGCAGCCGGTGCGCCTGCGGGCCGGTGCGGTGCTGGAGGCGGGCGCCGCCACCCACGGAGTGCGCTCCTACCTGGGCTTCGCCGGCGGCGTCGGGGCCGACCGGGTGCTCGGCAGCCGCGCCACCGATCTGCTCTCCGGGCTCGGTCCCGCCCCGCTGCGCGACGGTGCGGTTCTTCCGCTGGGCGCGCCCGCTCCGGGAGCCCGTGCCGTTCCGGACGCGGCGCCCTGGCGGACACCGGGACCCGAACTGGTACTGCCCGTCGGCTACGGGCCGCGGGACGACTGGTTCACCGCCGAAGGGCTGCGCACGCTGGTCACCGGCATCTACCGGGTGTCGGCGGCCAGCAACCGGATCGGCCTGCGGACCGAGGGTCCGGCCCTCGCCCGCCGCAGGGAGGGGGAGCTGGCCAGCGAGGGCATGCCGCTGGGCGCGATCCAGGTGCCGCCGGAGGGGCGGCCCGTGCTCTTCCTCGCCGACCATCCCACGACCGGCGGCTATCCGGTCATCGGTGTCGTCCCGGCGGCGGCGCTCGGCGCCGCGGCGCAGGCCGCGCCCGGTACGGCCGTCCGCTTCACGCCGGTGCGTTCCGGGTCGGTCAGCGGGGCCGCCGGGGTCCCGCCGCCCCGCTGACGTACGGCGGCGGCGCGGGTGCCGGCCGGTCCCGGGGAGCCGCGGGGCCGGTCAGTCCCGGGGAGCGGTCACCTCGATCAGTCGGCACACCGTCTCGACGTCGATCTTCACCTGGGCGATGGAGGCCCGGCCCGAGAGCCAGGTGACGAGCGCCGAGTGCCAGGTGTGCTCGATCACCCGCACCGCCGAGAGCTGCTCGGGGGTGGGCGGGTCCGGCAGGCCCATCGCGTCCAGGATGATCGCCGTGGTCAGCCGCGAGACCGTGTCCACCTCCGGACTGACCGAACGGTCCGCGAAGTTGAGGGCCCGCACCATGGCGTCCGCGAGTTGGGGCTCCCGCTGCAGGGCGCGGAAGGCGCGCATCAGGGTCGCGGCCACCCGGGCCGCCGGCGCGGTGTCCTCCGGCGGGTGCTCGTGCAGGGTCGCGTGCAGGTGCTGCAACTGGTCCTGCATGGTGGCGACCAGCAGGTGCACCTTGGAGGGGAAGTAGCGGTAGAGGGTGCCGAGCGCCACGTTCGAGGACTCCGCGACCTCCCGCATCTGCACCGCGTCGAACCCGCCGCGGCGGGCGAGCCGGGCGCTCGCGTGCAGGATGCGGGCGCGGCGCGCCTCCTGGCGCTCGGTCAGCGGCGCGGCGGGGGACGGGCCCGGCAGGGCGCCGGCCCCGCTCCGGGGCTTGGGTCTGGGCTGCGGCGGTGTCGGCATCGCGTTGTGGGTCCCGTTTCCGTGGCGTTCTGAAGCCCTGTGGGGAGCCGTGCATTCTTGCAGGCGCCGTCGAGGTGGCGCGAATCACCTGCCGCGGCGGCTCGCCCGAAGTGACTGGCCGGTAAATTCTTGAGTCCGGGCACGGGTCCGCGGTGTACGCGCACGGGATCCGGGCCCTCCGAAAGTGAATCCTGAAACTTGTTCTAGGTTAGCGCGAGCGGCTACGCTCCGGCGGAACGCAGTGACGAAGGGGGCCGCGAGTGAGCGCAGAGGCCGTGACCGACCGCCCGCTGCGCATCGCGCTGCTGACGTACAAGGGCAACCCCTTCTGCGGCGGCCAGGGTGTCTACGTACGCCATCTGTCCCGGGAACTCGCCCGCCTCGGCCACAGTGTCGAGGTCATCGGCGCGCAGCCCTACCCGGTGCTCGACGACCCCGGCCGGCCCGAACCCCCGACCGGTGCCCCGACCGGCGACGAGCGGCCCGCGACCGCGCCCGGCCGGCTGACCCTCACCGAGCTGCCCAGCCTCGACCTGTACCGCCAGCCCGACCCCTTCCGCACCCCGCGCCGGAGCGAGTACCGCGACTGGGTGGACCTGCTGGAGGTCGCCACGATGTGGACCGGGGGCTTCCCCGAGCCGCTCACCTTCTCGCTCCGCGCCCGCCGCCACCTGGCCGCGCGGCACGGCGAGTTCGACGTCGTCCACGACAACCAGACGCTCGGCTACGGCCTGCTCGGCGGCCCCCGCGCACTGGGCGCACCGCTGGTGACCACCATCCACCACCCGATCACCGTCGACCGCCGGCTGGAGCTGGAAGCGGCCACCGGCCGGCGGCAGAACGCCTCGGTGCGCCGCTGGTACGGCTTCACCCGCATGCAGCGCCGCGTCGCCCGCCGACTGCCCTCGGTCGTCACCGTCTCCGGCTCCTCCCGGCGGGAGATCGCCGACGACCTCGGAGTGGCACGCGAGCGCATCGACGTGGTGCCCATCGGCGCCGACACCCGCCTGTTCGCCCCCGACCCGGCGGTGCCCGAGGTGCCGGGCCGGATCGTCACCACCTCCAGCGCCGACGTCCCGCTCAAGGGCCTGGTGTTCCTGATCGAGGCGCTGGCCACGGCACGCGTCCGGCGTCCGGAGGCCCATCTGGTCGTCGTCGGCAAACGGCCCGGGGAGGGGCCGGTCGCCGACGCGATCGCCGCCCACGGGCTCGCCGGGGCCGTCGAGTTCGTCAAGGGCATCAGCGACGCCGAACTGGCCGGGCTCGTCCGCTCGGCGCAGGTCGCCTGTGTGCCCTCGCTCTACGAGGGCTTCTCGCTGCCCGCGGCCGAGGCCATGGCGACCGGCACCCCGCTGCTGGCCACCACCGGTGGAGCGATCCCGGAGGTGGCGGGACGGGACGGCGAGACCTGCCTGGCGGTGCCGCCCGGGGACGCCGGGGCGCTGGCGGACGGACTGGTGCGGCTGCTGGCCGACCCGGAGCTGCGGGCCCGGCTCGGCGCGGCCGGACGGGAGCGCGTGCTGGAGAAGTTCACCTGGCGGAGGGCGGCGCTGCGCACCGTGGAGTGCTACCGCGCCGCGATGGGGGAGCCCGCCCGCCGGGCCCGGCCACCCGCGGTACGACGGCCGGCGGAGGCGCCCGCCGCCCTCGCCCAGAGCCGGTGAGCGGACAGCCGTAGCCGGAACCGCGCAGTGCCCGCCCCTGTTCGCCGCCCCCTGCCCCCGCCCCCAGACGCTGATGTGGAAGGCTGATACCCCGTGCTGACCGTGGACTTCTCCCGATTCCCGCTCGCCCCCGGTGATCGCGTGCTCGACCTGGGCTGCGGGGCGGGGCGGCACGCCTTCGAGTGCTACCGGCGCGGCGCGCGCGTGGTCGCGCTCGACCGCAACGCGGAGGAGATCCGCGAAGTCGCCACCTGGTTCGCGGCGATGGCCGAGGCCGGTGAGGCGCCCGAGGGCGCGACGGCGACCGCGATGGAGGGCGACGCGCTGGCGCTGCCCTTCCCCGACGACAGCTTCGACGTCGTCATCATCTCCGAGGTCATGGAGCACATCCCGGACGACAAGGGCGTCCTGGCCGAGATGGTGCGGGTGCTCAGGCCCGGCGGCCGGCTCGCCGTCACGGTGCCGCGCTACGGCCCGGAGAAGGTGTGCTGGGCGCTGAGCGACGCCTACCACGAGGTCGAGGGCGGGCACATCCGCATCTACCGCGCCACCGAACTCCTGGCCCGGCTGCGGGAGGCCGGACTGCGCCCCTACGGCACCCACCACGCGCACGGACTGCACGCGCCGTACTGGTGGCTCAAGTGCGCGTTCGGCGTCGACCGCGACGGGGAACGGGCGGCCCTGCCGGTGCGCGCCTACCACAAGCTGCTCGTGTGGGACATCATGAAGCGCCCGCTGGCCACCCGCGTCGCCGAGCGCGCCCTCGACCCGCTGATCGGCAAGAGCTTCGTCGCCTACGCCACCAAGCCCCATCTGCCCCGTCTGCCCCGTCTGCCGCACCTGCCGGGAACCGGCGAGCCCGCGGACGCGGCCGCCGGCCGGCAGGCGTCGGACGAGTCCGCCGCGGCGGCCAAGTGACCAGCCCGGAGCGGACCGAGCGGCTGGTGCTGCCCGGCGTGCTGACCGCCGAGCAGGCCCGCACGACCGTCGAGGGCATCCTGGCCGGACAGCGCGCGGACGGCGCCCTGCCCTGGTTCCGCGGCCACCATCTCGACCCGTGGGACCACGTCGAGGCCGCGATGGCGCTGGACGCCGCGGGGGAGCACGAGCGCGCCGCGGCCGCCTACGACTGGCTGGCCGCCCACCAACTGCCGGACGGCTCCTGGTACGCGGCCTACGCCGACGGGGACGCGGCCCGCCCCACCGACCGCACGCGGGAGACCAACTTCTGCGCGTACCCGGCCGTCGGCGTATGGCACCACTACCTGTCCACCGGCGACGACGCCTTCGTCGACCGGATGTGGCCCATGGTGGTGGCCGCCGTGGAGTTCGTGCTGCGCCTCCAGCAGCCGGGCGGCCAGATCGGCTGGAAGCGCGACGCGGACGGCACCGCCACCGCCGAGGCGCTGCTGACCGGTTCCTCCTCGGTCTACCAGGCCCTGCGGTGTGCGCTGGCGCTGGCCGAACGGCGCGAGGAGCCGCAGCCGGACTGGGAGCTGGCCGCCGGGTGGCTCGGGCACGCCGTCCGCAGCCACCCGGAGCGGTTCCTGGACAAGAGCCGCTACTCGATGGACTGGTACTACCCGGTGCTCGGCGGGGCGCTGCGCGGGCCCGCGGCCAAGGAGCGCATCGAGGAGGGCTGGGACCGCTTCGTCGTGCCCGGTCTGGGTGTGCGCTGCGTGGTCCCCAACCCGTGGGTGACCGGCGGGGAGAGCGCGGAACTGGCGCTGGCGCTGTGGGCGACGGGCGAGTCGGACCACGCGCTGGACATCCTGCGCTGGATGCAGCATCTGCGGGCCGAGGACGGCATGTACTGGACGGGGTACGTCTTCGACGACGAGGCGGTCTGGCCCGAGGAGCGGACGACCTGGACGGCGGGTGCGGTGCTGCTGGCGGTGGCCGCGCTCGGCGGGGACGACGCGACGGTGCAGGTCTTCCGCGGCGACGAACTGCCGACGGGGCTGGAACCGGACTGCTGCTGACCGCGGCCGGGCCGGGCCACGGCCCGGCCCGCCGGGTGCGCCCCCCCGGTGCCCAGCCGGATCCGGGAGGTGTGCGCGGCGATCCTGGTCGGCGCGGTGAACGCGTCCGATCCCCAGGACTCGGCCGGCCGCACCGAGTGGTAGCCGAGATCCTCGGCCTGCCGGGCCAGTTCGAGATCGCGGGGGTCGGGCCCGCGTCCCCGGTGGCCGAGCGCCGGTCCGAGCCGCATGTGCCGCCTCCCCTTCCACCCGCCTGCGACTGACAGGGAGTCAGCTCGCTGGTCCGGCAGCGTACGGGAGCGGCCCCCCGCCCGGAAGGGCGAGGGGCCGCTGGGGCGGTGCGGAGCCGGAGGCTCAGCCGCGCTGGATGTTGGAGGTGTCCTGCAGGACGCCGCGCCGGCCGTCCTGCGTCTGCGCGATCAGGGCCGGGCCGCGCTGCTCCACCGCGAGGTACCAGGTGCCCGGCGCCAGTTCGGCGATCGGCTGCGGCGAGCCGTCCTCCGGGAAGAGCGGGCGCGCCATCGGGACGGCGAACCAGAACGGCTGGAAGTTCGGGTCCGGGGCGCCCGCTGCGGCACCCTGCGGGCCGCCGAGGGACTGACCGGGGCCCGGCTGCCCGGGCTGGCCCGGCTGGACGTCCTGCGGCTGACCCGGGTGCTGCCCGTAGGGCGGCTGGGCCTGACCGGGCTGCTGCCCGTAGGGGCCCGGCTGGCCGCCCGGGTAGCCGTAGCCGCCACCCTGCGGCGGGTACTGCTGGCCGTACGGCGCGGGGCCGCCCGTGTTCGCGGGCAGCAGCGGGGCCGCCAGAGCCGGGACGACCGGCGTGATCATCGCGATCACCGTGCCGATCAGCAGCGAGAGCAGCGACAGAATGGCGCCGGCCCCCATGTCGGCCCGGTCGGGCGCGACAGCCAGCTGCCACACCGACGCCCACAGCGCGGACAGCAGCAGCGTCACACCCGCCTGCGGGAGCGAGACCGCACCGAACTTGCGGCCCTCCGGCAGGAAACGACCACCGACCAGCAGACCGGTGCCGATGAGCCCCGCCAGGAAGATCGACGGGAGGGCGAGCTGGAGAATGTCCGTGTCCCAGGCGTTGGGCATCTCGGGGCAGGACGAGCCATCGCAGTCTGCGGAGAAGAAGTCGAGGAACGAAGCGATGAACAGCAGCACCGCTGCTCCTATCACCGCGCCGTCGCCTCGGGTGAGCGAGCGGATGTTCACGTGGGGTCCTTAGTCGGTCTTGTCATGGTTGAGGTCTGCCGGGGGTGAGCACCCCATCGTACGGACGACACTACGGGTAGACCCCCTGGGTTCGCCTGTCGGTTCCACGTTTCCCCCAACCCTCAGGAGAGGAAAGCGGTGATTCCGTCCGCGACCCCCCGGGCTGCCTTTTCCCGCCACTTCCGGGAGGTGAGGAGTGCGGCGTCGGCCGCGTCCCGCATGTTGCCGCATTCGAGGAAGACTTTGGGGACGGTGCTGAGGTTGAGACCGCCCAGATCGTCTCGGGTGTCCAGACCTTCGCCATTCCCGAGGTAGTTGGCGGGGCGTTCGCCGGTGGCCTTGCGGAAGGCGTCCCGCAGGTCGGTGCCGAGCTGCTTCGAGGGGCCCGCGACGGCCCGGGTGTCGGCGTCGCCCCGGTGCACGGATGCGGGAAGAATCACATGGAAACCGCGGCTGCCCCCGGGGGCGCCGTCCGCATGGAGGGAAACGGCGGCGTCCGCGTGCGCCCGGTTCCCTCTTTTCGCGCGCTCGTCGACGCACGGCCCGTACGGCTCCTCGCCGTCATGGGTGAACTTCACGGTCGCTCCCCGTTTCCGCAGCTCTGTGCGGACGCGGTGCGCGAGAGCGAGAGTGAACTCCGCCTCGCTGTAACCGGAATTGGTCGCGGTGCCCGTGGTGTCGCATTCCTTCTTTCCCGTGCCGATGTCGACGGACCGGGAAATCTTGCCTGGCTGGTCGCGATTGTGCGGGTTGTGGCCGGGATCGATGACGATCACCTTGCCACGCAGCGGGGCCTTGCCGCCCCGCGATCCGGAGTGCCCTCCGCCGTCCTTGCCGCGGCCGTCCGTACCGCCGTGCCCGCTGCCGCCCTTGCCGGTCTTCTCACCGGAGCTCTTCCCCGCGGTCTTCCCGGACGACGCGGAGCGGGAGGGCTTGCCGCTGCTGTCCGAGCCGCCGCCGTGGCCGCCGGACCTCCCGCACCCGGCCGCCCCTGCGCACACGGCTCCCGCGATCAGCAGGGCGGTCGTCCGCCGGGCTGTCCGCCGCCTCACGAAGCGCATCCATTCGACACAGGCGTAGATGGTAGAGCCTGCCCACCGCGGCGTCCGAGGCCCCTCCCGCCTCCTCACCTCCGCCGCAGGACACGCAGCGACCCGGTGGCGGGTCCGGGGGTGTAGTCGCCCGAGGCCAGGGCCCGTTCGTGGATGTGGTGCGGGGCCTGGCCGCCGTCGGCCGGGTCGGGGAAGACGTCGTGGATGACCAGCAGCCCGCCCGGTGCCAGATGCGGTGCCCAGCCCTCGTAGTCCGCGGTGGCGTGCTCCTCGGTGTGGCCGCCGTCGACGAAGACGAGCCCGAGCGGCGTGCCCCACAGCGCCGCTGCCCGGGGCGAGCGGCCCACCAGCGCCACGACGTGCTCCTCCAGCCCCGCCGCGTGCAGTGTGCGGCGGAATGCGGGCAGCGTGTCCATCCGGCCGACGACCGGATCGACGACCTCCGGGTCGTGGTACTCCCACCCCGGCTGCTGCTCCTCGCTGCCGCGGTGGTGGTCGACGGTGACGGCCGTCACGCCCGCCTGTCGTGCGGCGTCGGCCAGCAGCAGGGTGGAGCGGCCGCAGTACGTGCCGACCTCCAGCAGCGGCAGCCCGAGGGCGCCCGCCTCGACCGCGGCCGCGTACAGCGCGAGCCCTTCGTCCAGCGGCATGAAGCCCTTCGCCGCCTCGAACGCGGCCAGGGTGCCGGCCTCGGGTACCTGAGGGTTCATCACGCGTTCCTCTGCTGTTGTCCGCCGTCGTCCGCTCTGGTCCGGTGCCGCGGATGTGCTCGCTCGCGACCGGTGTGCTCGCCGGCGCAGGGGCAGGGTGCGCCCGCGCGTGGCGAGGGTGCACGCCCGGCGTGCGCCCGTCGGTGCCATGCTGCCCTACCGCCGTCACCCCTCCGGGTGACAGGTAGCCTCGACGGACTGTCGATCCGGGAGCGCGGCGGCGCCGGTCCCGGCACACGGGGGACGCACAGGGGGAGTGGAGTGACAGGAAGCGACATGTCCGCGGGATCCGCCGCGGTGCCCGCCGCGCGCCGCCGCAGAAGCCTGGCGGTCCTGCTCGGGGTCGCCGTACTGGCGGGCGCCGGCCTGGGCACCTGGGCCACCGGGACCTGGCCGTTCGCCCGGCAGAGCTATTGCTGGGGCGCCTGGGAGGCGCGCGAGGGCGACCGGGTCCCGCGCGTCCTGGACGAGACCTCGCAGGACGAGGAACGCAGCGGCGAGCAGTCGGCGCCGCCCCGGAAAGGGCGGCGCGCCACCTGCTCGGTGACGCTCCGGGACACGGGCGGCAGCGGGTACGACGAACGGGTCGAGGCCGAGGTCGCGACCGTGCCGCGCGGTTCGAAGGAGCGGCGCGGCTGGCTGCGGACCTACCTGGACGCGGACTCGGCGCCGCTGCCGGACGGTCTGCCCGGCCTGGTCGGCAGGACACGCGCCGTCTTCGTCCTCCCCGAGGAGTGCGACAGCGCGGACGGGCTGCCCACCGCGGTGACCGTGCAAGGGGCCGGGACCTCTCCGCTGACCGCGTCCATGGGCACCGAGGGGCAGGTCGCCGACCTGCTGCTGTCGCTGGCCGGCACGGCGGCCCGCGCGTCGGGCTGTGCTCCGGACGAGCCGTTCGAGGCCGGCTCGCCGCTCGCCCGGGCCGGTGCCGACGACGGCCTCACCGCACAGGGCGGCGAGCTGTGCCGGATTCCCGGACTCCGGTTCGACCTGGACAAGGACGACCACTACGACGCCGGAGTCGGCGCCGTCCGAGACGATCTGCAGACCTGTTCGGTGCTCGACACCGCGGACGTGCGCAACCCCGTCCGGGCCGCACTGTTCGCGGCGGTCTCCCGGCCCCGTCTCGCAGCGCTGTTCACCGGCGTGGCGGACGACCGGTCCCCGGGCGAGGGCTGGCGCGGCACCGGCGAGGTCGGCGAGGAGCACGGGTTGCTGACCGCCACCTGCGCCGGCCGGCCCACCGTCTTCTTCCTGCAGTTGGACGCCTACCTGGCGGCGCACGCCGATCCCGATCCGCGCCGGGTGTTCGCGGCCGCCGCCAACTCCGTCGCCGACCGCCTCGGCTGCCCCGCGGTGGCCCCCGCGTCATGAGCGGCGAAGAGCACAGGGAGAGGGACCGGATGTCCGAGGAGAAGCAGGGCGCCGCGCGGGACGCCCGGCCCGGTCCGGAGCCGGCGCCCGACACCGGGGAGTCCGCCCGGCGGCAGGCCCCCGGCCCGCGGCAGGACCCCGAACCGGACCCCGCTGAGTCCGAACCGGACCCCGCTGAGTCCGAACCGGGCCCCGCTGAGCCCGAACCGGGCCCCGCTGAGCCCGAGCCCGCCGCTGAGCCCGAGCCCGCCGCCGGGCCGGGCCCCGAGTCCGCCGCGACGGCGGAACCGCCTCCCGCGCCGCGGCCGTCGGGGCGGCTGCGGCGCCTGCTGCGGGGCAGGTCGGGCACCGCAGTGATCGGTGCCGTCGTGGGTGCGCTGCTGGCCGCGGGGGGCCTGGCCTGGCAGGCCGGGGAACTGCCCTTCGTCTCCCGGGAGAGGTGCTGGGGCGCGCTCTCGGCGGACACGGTCGGCCGGCTGTTCTCCGACGGGGACATCCGCACCCGGGAGCTGTCGCTCAGAAGCGCCGGCCGCCTGGGCGAGTACAGCACCGAGTGCCGGCTCCAGCGGTGGAAGGACGACGAGCTCAAGTGGGAGATATCGGCCCGGGTCGAGCAGCTCGCGCAGTTCGACGGCAGGGGCGCCCGCGAGTGGACGCGCGAGTTCCTCTCCCCGGCCATGGTTCCGCTGGGCGGCGACCTCCCGGGGATGGTCTCCGCCGGGCGGGCCTGGATGGCGCTGCCCGAGTCCTGCGTGGGCGGACGGCGGGACGAGCCGCCGACCGTCGTCTCGCTCTCCTCCGGCCGGCTCGGCTCCTCCGACAAC
Source organism: Streptomyces sp. AA1529 (assembly GCF_000280905.1). Taxonomy (GTDB): domain Bacteria; phylum Actinomycetota; class Actinomycetes; order Streptomycetales; family Streptomycetaceae; genus Streptomyces. Next base: position 50,891 of record NZ_ALAP01000071.1, read on the forward strand.
GAGGACCCGGCCGAGCGGCGCCGCTATCGGGCCGCGCTGGCCGACGCGGTGGTCGAGTTGGCCAACGGCGTGCTGGCGGGGAAGAAGTGCCGGCGCAGCTATCGGGAGCCGGGTGACCTGGCGCGGGTCGTGGAGCGGCAGCGGCCGGGCGCCTATCCGAGGGACCGGCTGTGCGGACTGAAAGGCGTCCGCGCGCCGTCCTGGCTGACGGGCAAGGGCGACTACGCGCGCGCGATGCGGACCACCGGCGACACCTCGGGGCCCGCCCATTCGTGCGAGTACGGCCGGGACTTCGACCTGGACGGCGTCCGGCTCACCACGATCGAGGACCCGCGCCTGGCGTCGTTCGTCGTCCCGCTGGGCTACAGCGGGAACCCGCGGTTCCGCGGTGACGGGTTCGGCAGCGTCTTCGGCGACATGAGCGTCTACGTCGCCACCTGCCAGACCGGCCCGGTGGCCTTCCTGGTGCAGCGGGAGGAGTCGTTCGTCAGGAAGCACGACCCGACGGTCGAACTGCTGCCGGACTACGCCGCGGCCGAGGCGAAGCGTGCCGGATGCGGTCCGGTGCGGGTGACGGGACCGGAACCGCCGAAGTAGCCCCCGGCTCCCCGCCCGGCCTCCCGCCCGGAAAACGAGCGCGAGGGGCCGGGCGGCAGCTGTCACACTACGCGCATGCCGCAGACCGCACAGCCCGCGGGCTCCCGCTCCATATCCGGCTCCGCAGCCCCCGGGGCGCCCCGCCTGTGGGCGGTCGTGCTGGCCGCCTGCGCCGGCCAGTTCCTCGTCGTGCTCGACGTCTCCGTCGTCAACGTCGCCCTTCCCTCCATGCGGGCCACCCTCGCCCTCTCGGAGACCGGGCTGCAGTGGGTGGTCAACGCCTACACCCTCACCTTCTCCGGCCTGATGCTGCTGGGCGGCCGGGCTGCCGATCTCTTCGGCCGCAAGCGGGTCTTCCTCGCCGGACTGGCGCTGTTCACCGCCGCGAGCCTGGCGGGCGGTCTGGCCCAGGAACCCTGGCAGCTGCTGGCGGCCCGCGGAATCCAGGGCACGGGTGCCGCGATCCTGGCACCCGCCACCCTCACCCTGCTGACCACGTCCGTACCGGAGGGCCCGGCCCGCACCAAGGCGGTCGCCACCTGGTCCGCGGTCGGTGCGGGCGGCGGCGCCGCGGGCGGCCTGGTGGGCGGGGTGCTCACCGATGCGCTGTCCTGGCGCTGGGTGCTGCTGATCAACGTTCCGGTCGGCGTGCTGGTACTGGCGGCGGCGGCCTGGTGGCTGACCGAGAGCCGGGAGGACTCGGTGCGGCGGCTGGACGTGCCCGGGGCGCTGCTGGTGACGCTGGGGCTGGGCGCGGTGGCCTACGGCATCGTGCGCACGGACGGCGTGGGCTGGGCGGCGGCCGGTTCGCTGGGGCCGCTGGGCGGTGGGCTGGTGCTGCTCGCGCTGTTCGTCGCCGTCGAGTCCCGCTCCCGGGAACCGCTGGTGCCGCTGCGGCTGTTCCGCAGCCGGGCCGTGTCCGCCGCGAACGCCGCCATCTTCATCAACGGCCTCGCCATGTTCGCCATGTGGTACTTCCTCTCCCTCTACACCCAGAACGTGCTGGACTACACGCCGTTGCAGGCGGGCCTGGCGCTGATCCCGCACTCGATGACGATCGTCCTCGGCTCCAAGATCGCCCCGTTCCTGATGGCGCGGACGGGAGACCGGCTGCTGGCCGTCGCGGGTGCCGCCATGGCGGGAGCGGGCTACGTGTGGCAGAGCACCATGGACGCGGACGGGGCCTACGTCACGACGATCCTGGCGCCCGGTGTGCTGATGGCACTCGGCGCCGGGCTGGCCGCCACGCCCCTGGCGACCATCGCCACCGCGACCGACGACCCCGGCGAGGCGGGCCTGCTCTCCGGGCTGTTCGGCACCGGCCGCACGATGGGTGGCGCGCTCGGCCTGGCGGTGCTCTCCACCGTCGCCGCGGCCCGCACCGACGGGCGGCACGACCCCGCGTCGCTGGCCGCCGGATACGGCAGCGCCTTCCGGGCGGGCGCCGTACTGCTGGGCGCGTGCGTGCTGTTCATGCTCGTCGCGCTGCCCCGCACGGTGCGCGACCGGCCGTCCGCGGCGGCCGGTCCGGCGTCCGCCGAGGCGCCGTAGTCCGCGCCGCGGCCGACGGCGGTGCGGGGTGGCGGTGAGCGGCGGCCGTGCTCGGCGCCGCCGCCGCGAGCGCCGCGTCGAGGACGCGTTCGCCCGTCGGCGCCCGGGTCCCGCACCGGACTTCTTCCGGCCACGGCTCCGGTCCGGCCGCGCCCCGCTACTGACGTGGCATCAGCTCTTCCCTTGTCCGGAGGGCTGCGCTATACAGGGGGCGGTCGGTTAGAACGTGTTCCACCTGGGGTACGGGGTGCGCTCCCCGGGGTGGCCGACGCCCGTACCCGCGGGGGACCCGCAGCACCCCGAGGCCGCAGAGGCCGCCGAGAACCCAGGGGACCCGGAGAACCCAGCAGAACCCAGCAGAACCCAGCGGAACCCAGCGGAACCCGAGGAACAAGGAGCCCAGCACCCGATGCCCATCGACGTAGCCAAGGCCCTGGCGGCCGAGCCCCGCAGCACCGAGATCACTTGGGGGCACAAGGACATCCAGCTCTACCACCTCGGTCTCGGCGCGGGCGCGCCCGCGACCGACCCGGCCGAACTGCGCTACACGCTGGAGAGCCGGCTGCACGTCCTGCCGTCGTTCGCCACCGTCGCGGGCGGGGGCATGGGCGTGGTCGGCGGGCTCTCGGCGCCCGGTCTCGACGTGGACCTGACCGCGGTGCTGCACGGCACCCAGTCCGTCACCCTGCACCGGCCGATCCCGGTGGAGGGCCGGGCCACCTCCACCGCACGGGTGGCCGACGTCTACGACAAGGGCAAGGCCGCGGTCCTGGTGCTGGTCACGGACGTCGCGGACGCGGAGGGTCCGCTGTGGACCACCGAGGCCCAGCTCTTCGTGCGCGGCGAAGGCGGCTTCGGCGGCGAGCGCGGGCCCTCCGGCCGTCTGGACGTCCCGGAGCGGGAACCCGACTTCGCCGTCGAGCGCGCGGTCCGTGCGGAGCAGGCGCTGCTCTACCGTCTCTCCGGCGACTGGAATCCCCTGCACGCCGACCCCGAGTTCGCCCGGCTCGCCGGGTTCGACCGGCCCATCCTGCACGGGCTGTGCTCGTACGGGATGGCGCTCAAGGCCGTCGTGGACGGGGTGCTGGACGGCGACGTGACCCGGGTGGCCTCGTACGGGGTGCGGTTCTCCGGAGTCGTCTTCCCCGGGGAGACGCTGCGGATCCGCGCCTGGCGCCTGCCGGAGGGGCGCCTCCAGCTGACGGCGACCGCCGCCGAGCGGGACGACGCGCCCGTGCTGGGCGACGCCGTGCTCACCCACATCTGACCGCACCCGACCCGCACCCGATCCGTCTCGACGCGCCCTGCGCGGTGCCCGTCCCCGACGACGTGCCGTTCGAGATCGCCGCGCTCATCGGCTGCGGTGTCACCACGGGTCTGGGCGCGGCCTTCAACACCGCACGGGTGGAGGCCGGTTCCGCGGTGGCCGGCATCGGCTGCGGCGGGGTCGGCATCAGCCTGATCCAGGGGGCGCGGGCCTGCGGTGCCGCGCAGCTCGTGGCCGTCGACCCGGTGGCCGGGCGCCGCGAGGCCGCGCGGCGGTTCGGCGCGACGGAGGCCGTCGCGCCCGACGGGCTCGCCGACGCCAAGCGCCGGGTGACCGGCGGGCGGGCCGGATCGATCTGGAGGGGATGATCACCCACCGGATGCGGCCGGAGGAGATCAACGAGGCCATCGACCAGATGCGTACCGGAGCGGGGCTCCGCACCGTCATCTCCCTGTGGGGAGCGGCTTCCTGGAGCGGGTCCGCCCTCCGGCGAGAAGGCGGATACGGACTGCGCACCCGACGGAGCCCCGGCCACCACCGGTCGGAAGGTGGCCGGGGCCCCGCTGGGTGCCGTTGCGCCTGTGCGGCGCCGGCCGACGGCCTGCCGTCGGCTACCGCGCGGGCTCGGGACGGCGGTGCCGGCCCTGCGCCGGTACGGTCCGCTCCTCCTGTGCGGCGGCTTCCCCCCTGTGCTTCCCCCGGTGAGTCCCCTCGCCGGCCGTCTGCCTGGTGCCGGGCGTCTCGGTCTGGGTGTCCGACATCGTGATGTCACTCCGTCAATCTCTTGCTCTGCCGTCGTACCCGGCGGAGTTTATCGAGCCGGGGTGACGTCCTTCAGGGCGTTCCATCCGCTGGTCACGCCGTTCCGCTGGGCAGCGGGGCCTGCTGGAGCGGGACCGGTTTCCGCGCCGCGTCCTCCAGAGCCCCGAACGGTGCCGTACTGCCTGCGGAGACTCTTCTGCCCACCAGGGAACCCAGCAGTCCGGAGGGTGGCCCTCCGTGATCGTGATGTTGTAGAGCCGTGACGTCGCCGACGGGCGGAGCCGCGGGCTCCGGCCGCTCGGGCGGCCGCGGCGCGGCGCGCGGCGGCTCTCCGTCCGGCGCGGCCGGCGCCCGTGCCGCGTCCCCGTCCGCCGGGGCCGGTGGAGCCGCCGGCGCGGCCGCGGGGACGGTCCGGGGCGTCTCCGGTTCGGGCAGCGGGGCCCGCATCCGGGCCAGTCCGCACGGGTTGTGCACCGTCGAGCAGGGGACGCGCAGTTCGCCGTCGGCCGTCCACAGCCCGTGCCCCGCCAGCCACCCGGCCGGGCTCGCGAGGTGCCGCACCTCGCGCAGGCCGGGCCGCCACACGGCGAGCCAGGTGCCCTGCGGTCCGTCCACGCGCAGCGCCACGGCGCACCGCTCGGGCAGCAGCGGCTGCCCCGGCTGGACGGCGATCGGCGTCAGCCGGGTGCCCCTGGGGTGCAGCGCCTCGGGGAACCGGACCGGGCGGTGGCTGCCCAGCACTCCCCAGCCCAGCCGCGGCTCGCCGGGAGCGTCCGAGCGGACGAGCAGCAGGCCGCTGTCCGGGTCGGCGAGCAGCAGCCGGTCGTCGCTCCCCTCGGCGATCTCCAGCAGCGGGGAGGTCTCGCAGTCCGCGCCGAGGTCCACCGCGACGGTCCTGGTGGGGCCGGCGCCGTCCGGGCCGGCGGTGTCGAGCGCCAGCATCCGGCCCTCCCGGTCCAGCCACGCGCCGCCCGACCAGCGGCCGCGCAGCCGGGCGAGCCGCGCGGGCGGCCGGGCCGAGCCGTCGGTCACCAGCCACACCTCCGTGCTGCGGCCGTCCGGCTCCCGGGCCAGCGCGTAGGCCCGCGTCCCGCACGGCGCCGGGGGCAGCAGCCGCAGCGCGTCCGTCTCCACGGTGCCCAGCCGCCGCTCGCCGGTCTCCTGGCCCGAGGGGTAGAGCAGTGCCAGGGAGCAACGTCCCTGCGTCCGGCGGGCGATCAGCACCCGGCCGTCCGACAGCGGCAGTACGCTGCTGTCCGCGTCCTCCGGCTGCGCCACGGGGAGCGGCACCGCGTACGGCTCCGGCCCGTCGAGAGTCCAGCGCTCCGGGTACCAGAGCTCCGTCCCGGCGTGCGCGGTGAGCCGGGCGGCGTAGGAGCCGTCCGCCGCGACCGTGAAGCTCTCGTTCATGACCCTGGCGGCACTCACCGTCATGTTGCGGTCACCTCCGGTCACGAAGCTAGGCCCGTATCCGTGCGCGGACAGCGGGAGATGAACCGCTTCACGCGTACGAGTGACCGAATTCGTGTTCACCCGCGGGGGGTCCGGGAGCGCCCCGCCGCCCGCTCCGGCGCCGGTGCCGGGTGCGCGCACCCGCGCCCACCGGGCTGGGAGCGCCGCTGCCGCGGACAGGTAGCCTTGCCCCCGTGCCAGCACAGCCCACACTCTCCGAAGTCATCGCCGCGCTCGACACCCTGTGGCCGCGCGACCGCGCCGAGCAGTGGGACGCCGTCGGCACCGTCTGCGGCGACGTCTCCGACCCGCAAGCACGTGTCAGCCGGGTCCTGTTCGCCGTCGACCCCGTGCAGCAGGTCGCCGACGAGGCCGTCGCCAAGGGCGCCGAGCTGCTGGTCACCCACCATCCGCTCTATCTGCGGGGCACCACCACCGTCGCGGCCGACACCTTCAAGGGCCGCGTCGTGCACACTCTGATCCGCAACGGCGTCGCCCTGCACGTCGCCCACACCAACGCCGACTCCGCCGACCCCGGCGTCTCCGACGCGCTCGCCGGGGCGCTCGGGCTGCGCGTGCTGCGGCCGCTGGTGCCCGATCCCACCGACCCCGCCGGCCGGCGCGGGCTGGGCCGGATCTGCGAGCTGGAGCGCCCGCTGCCGCTCGGCGACCTCCTGGAGCGGGCCGCCGCCGCGCTGCCCGTCACCGCGCAGGGCCTCCGGGCCGCGGGCGACCCCGCCATGCCGGTGGCGACGATCGCCGTGTGCGGCGGGTCCGGCGACAGCCTCTTCGAGACGGTGCGCGCCGCGGGCGTCGACGCCTACCTCACCGCCGACCTGCGCCACCACCCCGCCTCCGAGGCGCGGGAGCACTCCCCGCTGGCCCTGCTGGACGCCGCGCACTTCGCCACCGAGTGGCCCTGGTGCGAGCAGGCGGCCGCGCAGCTCGACGCCGTCGCCGAGCGGGAGGGCTGGGACCTGCGCACCGAGGTCTCGCACACCGTCACCGACCCGTGGACCGCGCACGCGCCCTCGCTGCCGCAGGAGTCGCCGCTCTCCCGCCCGGCCACGGCCCAGCAGACCGCATCGACCGACCACGACCTCACTCCGGGAGCCCCCAACTGAACGCCGCGCCCGCCGATCAGATCCGCCTGCTCGACGTCCAGGCACTCGATACGCGCCTGACGCAGCTCGCGCACAAGCGCAAGACCCTTCCCGAGCACGAGGAGATCCAGCGGCTGGACGCCGACCTCGCCCAGCTCCGCGACCTGCTCGTGGCCGCGCAGACCGAGGAGAGCGACACCACCCGCGAGCAGACCAAGGCGGAACAGGACGTCGACCAGGTCCGCCAGCGCGCCGTCCGCGACCAGCAGCGCCTCGACTCGGGCGCGGTGACCAACCCCAAGGACCTGGCCAACCTGCAGAGCGAGATCGCCTCGCTCGCCAAGCGCCAGAGCGACCTGGAGGACGTCGTCCTGGAGGTCATGGAGCGCCGCGAGTCCGCCGCCGAGCGCTCCGCCGAACTGGGCGAGCGGGTCGAGTCCGTCGGTGCCAAGGTCCAGGACGCCACCGCGCGCCGGGACGCCGCGCTGGCGGAGATCGACGCCGAGCTGGCCGGTGTCCGCAAGGAGCGCGAGACGATCGCCGGTGCCGTCCCCGGTGAACTGCTCAAGCTCTACGACAAGATCCGGGAGCGCGAGGGCGGGGTCGGCGCCGCCAAGCTCTACCAGCGCCGCTGCGAGGGCTGCCGGCTGGAGTTGAACATCACCGAGCTGAACGACGTGCGCGAGGCGCCCGCCGACACGGTCGTGCGCTGCGAGAACTGCCGCCGCATCCTGGTGCGCACCCCGGAGTCGGGGCTGTGAGCCCGACGGTCGGCGGGGGCCTGCGATGAGCGGGGGCCAGGTGCGCCGCACCTTCGTCGTCGAGGCCGACGGCGGTTCGCGCGGCAACCCCGGCCCGGCGGGATACGGCGCCGTGGTCAAGGACGCCGTCTCGGGCGGCACCCTCCGCGAGACCGCCGAGTTCATCGGCAGGGCCACCAACAACGTCGCCGAGTACCGGGGCCTGGTCGCCGGGCTGCGCGCCGCGCACGAGCTGGACGCCGACGCCGCGGTGCTGGTGCGGATGGACTCCAAGCTCGTCGTCGAGCAGATGTCGGGCCGCTGGAAGATCAAGCATCCGGACATGCGGCCCCTCGCGGCGGAGGCCGCCGCCGTCTTCCCGCCGGACGCGGTCAGCTACGAGTGGATCCCGCGCGAGAAGAACAAGCACGCGGACCGGCTCGCCAACGAGGCGATGGACGCCGGGAAGCGGGGCCGGCGCTGGGAGCCGGACGCGTCCCGCGCGGAGCTCGACACCGGCTCCGGCGCGGACCGCAGCGGGTCCGGCACGGGCCGCTCCGGCTCAGGCGGGAGCACGGGAAGCGCCGCGACCGCGCCCTCGTCCGCGGCGGACGACGGGCCCGGCGCGGAGGGGGCCGCTCCCGCCGCCCGCCCGGGCTGGGGGCCCGACCTCGGCACCCCCACCACCTTCGTGCTGCTGCGGCACGGGGAGACGCCGCTCACGCCCGAGAAGCGGTTCTCCGGCAGCGGCGGCTCCGACCCCGAACTCTCCGCGGTCGGCCGCCGGCAGGCCGCCGCGGCCGCCGAGGCGCTCGCCGCGCGCGGCACCGTGCAGGCCGTGGTCGCCTCGCCGCTGCGCCGCTGCCAGGAGACGGCGGCCGCCGTCGCGGACCGCCTCGGGCTGCGGGTGCGCACCGACGAAGGGCTGCGCGAGACCGACTTCGGCGCCTGGGAGGGCCTCACCTTCGCCGAGGTGCGCGAGCGCCACCCGGAGGACCTGGACGCCTGGCTGGCCTCCGCCGCGGCCCGCCCCACCGGAGGCGGCGAGTCCTTCGAGGAGGTCGCCCGGCGGGTCGCGGTGGCCCGGGACAAGCTGCTGGCCCGCTATGCCGGTCGCACCGTGCTGCTCGTCACCCATGTGACGCCGGTCAAGACGCTGGCCCGGCTCGCGTTGGGCGCCCCGGCCGAAGCGCTGTTCCGGATGGAGCTGTCGGCCGCTTCCCTCTCCGCCGTCGCCTACTACGCCGACGGCAACGCCTCGCTGCGGCTGCTGAACGACACGGGGCACC
>NZ_ALAP01000072.1 GCF_000280905.1 Streptomyces sp. AA1529
GTCCCGGGCTCGGCCCGGTGCTGCCGCTCCGGGTGCGGCCGCGGGGGCAGCACGGCGGCCGCCGCGGGCACCGGCCCCGCCGCAGCACCGCGTGCCGCGCCCAGGGGGCCGAACGCCTCTCCGGCCTGTGGAGCCTCGTCGACAACTCCGGACAGCTGCCCGCCGCGGCTCTCCATCTCCGCACCCACTCTCCTGCTCGGTACCTGGTGTACTTGCAGATGTACTTGCATTGCATGGTGGTACCGCGCGGTGCAGACCAGAGCGGGTGACCGTAACTTGGCACGTATCGATGACATTTGACAGAAGGCTTATGCCAGCTGGCAGCTCGGTGACAGAACCTGACGCTTCCTGGATACGATCACGCTCATGGAGCCGACCCTGCGCACCGCCCGCCACCAGGGCGTCGCGACCGTCACCCTCGACCGCCCGGCCAAGCGCAACGCCATGACCCCCGCCATGTGGCGCGGGCTGGCCGGGCTGCTGGCGGAGCTCGCCGCCGACCCGGACGTACGGGTCCTGGTGCTGACCGGGGCGCAGCGCACCTTCTGCGCGGGGGCGGACATCGGCACCCTGCGGGACGCGGCCCGGGCCGGGGACCCCGGGACGGGACAGCCGGAGAGCGAGGGATCCGGCGGCGCTGCCCGCGCGCAGCAGACCCTCGCCGTCGCCGCGGAGGAGGCCCTCGCCGCCTTCCCCAAGCCCACGGTGGCGGCCGTGCACGGGCACTGCGTCGGCGGCGGCTGCCAGCTCGCCGCCGCCTGCGACCTGCGGTTCGCCGCGCACGACGCGCTCTTCGGGATCACCCCGGCCAAGCTGGGCATCGTCTATCCGGCCTCCTCGACCGAGCGCCTGGTACGTCTGGTGGGGCCGGCCACCGCCAAGTTCCTGCTCTACTCGGGAGAGCTGATCGACGCGGAGCGGGCGCTGCGCACCGGACTGGTCGACGAGGTGCACCGCGGGGAGGAACTCGACGAAAGAGTCGCCGAGTTCGCGCGGACTCTGACCGCACGCTCCGCACTGACCCAGGCGGCCGCAAAGGACTTCGCGGACGGGCGCACCGGCCCCGAACGGGTCGGACACTGGCAGCGCGAAGCGGCGGCGAGCGGCGACGCGGCCGAGGGCGTGGCCGCCTTCCTGGCGCGACGCGCCCCGCGCTTCGGCCCCCCGCGGCACTGAAGCGGGACCGGCGGCACCGGACCGCCGGGTACCCGCCACCGCGGGCGGCAGCGCCGCGTCCGGGCGGCCGGGAACCGCGCGGGGACACCGCCCGGCGGTCGGCCCGGCACCCGTCGTGCCCGCCCGGCGGGCGCGGCGTCCGAAGGGTGGCCGGCGGGTCCGGAGCCGCCGGTTCCCCGCCCTTCAAGTCGTCCGTACCGACCGGTAGCGTACGGGCATGACGCCACTTCCCGAACGCGCCGGGCGGCGCTGCCACAACGCCCTGAACGCCCTGCACTCCGCGCTCTACTTCTCACCCGCGCTGGGGAAGGAACTCTCGCCCTACGGCATCGACGACCCGCGCGCGATCAACCTGTCCTCGCGGTCCGCGCCGCTGGGCGCGGTGGGCGCGGGCGCGGTGACGGCCACCTTCTACAACTACAGCCACGCCCTGGTCGCGCGGTTCGTACCCGCGGTGTGGGACGCCGCCTCGCCCGAGACCGTCCTGGCCGCGCGGCTGCGTGCGGCCGACACGATGCTGCGGCACCTGCTGGGCGAGGACGCCGTCCGCTCGGCGGAGATGACCGAGGCCGCCCGGCTGGCGCTGCGCGCCGCCGAGGGGTGCACCCGCTCCGGACGGCCGCTGCACGCCGCCAACGCGGACCTTCCGGTCCCCCCGCTCGACGACTCGCCGCACCTGGCGCTGTGGCACGCGGCGACGCTGCTGCGCGAGCACCGCGGGGACGGCCACATCGCCGTACTGCAGAACGCCGAACTCGACGCGCTGGAAGCGCTGGTCAGCCACACCGCCAGCGGACACGGGATGAACCCCGCGTGGGTGATGAGCACCCGCGGCTACAACGAGCAGGACTGGACCGCGGCGCAGCAGCGGCTGACCGGGCGCGGGCTGCTGGACGGCGAGGGCGAGCTGACCGAGCGGGGCACCGAGCTGCGCAAGCACCTCGAGGAGGAGACCGACCGGCTGGACCGCCGCCCCTACGAACTGCTGGGCGCCGAGGGCGTGGCGCGGCTGACCGAGCTGGCGGGCGGGTTCACGCAGGCGGCGATCGGGGCGGGCGCGTTCCCCGCCGACCTGCTCGGCAAGGGCTGAGCCGCGGCTGCGCGGGGCGGTCCGCGCCCGCCCCGCGGGGCCCGCCGTCCCGCCCGCCTGCACGGGCCTGTCGGACACGCCTGCCACAATGCATGCCTACCGGGGGACAACAGCACCGAGAAGGCGGAACGAACCATCGTGACGACGACGATCGAAGGCAGGATCGCCGAGGAACTCGGCGTACGCGAGCGGCAGGTCCGCGCCGCAGTCGAGCTGCTCGACGGCGGGTCGACCGTGCCGTTCATCGCGCGCTACCGCAAGGAAGCGACCGAGACGCTCGACGACGCGCAGCTGCGCTCCCTGGAGGAGCGACTGCGCTATCTGCGGGAGCTGGAGGAGCGGCGCGCGTCGATCCTGGAGTCCGTGCGCGGCCAGGGGAAGCTCACCGACGAGCTCGCGGAGCAGATCCGGGCCGCCGATTCCAAAGCGCGCCTGGAGGACATCTACCTGCCCTACAAGCCCAAGCGGCGCACCAAGGCGCAGATCGCCCGCGAGGCGGGCCTCGAACCGCTCGCCGAGGGCCTGCTGGCGGACCCGTCGGTGGAGCCGCCGGCCGCTGCCGCCGCCTTCGTCGACGCCGACAAGGGCGTCGGGGACGCCGCCGCGGCCCTGGAGGGCGCGCGCGCCATCCTCGCCGAGCGCTTCAGCGAGGACGCCGACCTGATCGGCGAGCTGCGCGAGCGCATGTGGGGGCAGGGCAGGCTGTCCGCCCGGGTGCGGGAGGGCAAGGAGGAGCAGGGCGCCAAGTTCGCCGACTACTTCGACTTCTCCGAGAGCTTCACCGAGCTGCCCTCGCACCGGATCCTGGCACTGCTGCGGGCCGAGAAGGAGGAAGTGCTCGACCTCACGATGGAGCCCGAGCCGGCCGGGGCGGAGCAGGAGGGCCCGAGCTCCTACGAGCGTTCGGTCGCGCACCGCTTCGGTGTGCGCGACGAGGGCCGCGCGGCGGACCCGTGGCTGGCGGAGACGGTGCGCTGGGCGTGGCGTACCCGGATCCTGGTGCACCTGGGCATCGATCTGCGCACCCGGCTGCGCGCCGCGGCCGAGGACGAGGCCGTGCGGGTCTTCGCGACCAACCTGCGCGATCTGCTGCTGGCCGCTCCCGCCGGTACCCGTGCCACCCTCGGCCTGGACCCGGGGCTGCGCACGGGCGTGAAGGTGGCCGTGATCGACGCGACGGGCAAGGTCGCCGCAACGGACACGGTCTATCCGCACGCGCCGCAGAAGCAGTGGGACGAGGCGCTGGCGAAGCTGGCCGCGCTCGCCGAGGCGCATCAGGTGGAGCTGGTCGCGATCGGGAACGGCACGGCCTCCCGCGAGACGGACAAGCTGGCCGGTGAGCTGGTCGCCGCGAAGCCGCAGCTGAAGCTCACCAAGGTGATGGTCTCGGAGGCGGGTGCCTCGGTCTACTCCGCCTCGGCCTACGCCTCGCAGGAGCTGCCCGAGCTGGACGTGTCGCTGCGCGGCGCGGTCTCCATCGCCCGCCGGCTGCAGGATCCGCTGGCCGAGCTGGTGAAGATCGACCCGAAGTCCATCGGCGTGGGCCAGTACCAGCACGATCTGTCCGAGGTGAAGCTGTCGCGCTCGCTGGACGCCGTGGTGGAGGACTGCGTGAACGGCGTCGGGGTGGACGTCAACACGGCTTCCGCTCCGCTGCTCTCCCGGGTGTCGGGGATCGGCTCGGTGCTGGCCGGGAACATCGTGGCGCACCGGGACGCGCACGGCCCGTTCAAGGGCCGCCAGGAGCTCAAGGACGTCTCCCGGCTCGGCCCCAAGGCGTTCGAGCAGTGTGCGGGCTTCCTGCGCATCCGCGGCGGCGACCCGCTGGACGCCTCGGCGGTGCACCCGGAGGCGTATCCGGTGGTCCGCGGGATGGTCGCCAGGGCGGGCACCGACGTGCCGTCGCTGATCGGCAACGCGAAGGCGCTGCGGGCGCTGGACCCGCAGGAGTTCGTGGACGGCTCGTTCGGGCTGCCCACCGTCACCGACATCCTGCGCGAGCTGGAGAAGCCGGGCCGCGACCCGCGGCCCGCGTTCCGCACGGCGAGCTTCAAGGAGGGGGTCGAGAAGCTCGGCGACCTCTCCGCCGGCATGGTGCTGGAGGGCGTGGTCACCAACGTCGCGGCGTTCGGCGCCTTCGTGGACGTCGGTGTGCACCAGGACGGTCTGGTGCACGTCTCGGCGATGTCGAAGACGTTCGTGAAGGACCCGCGCGACGTGGTCAAGCCCGGCGACATCGTCCGGGTGCGGGTGCTGGAGGTCGACGAGGCGCGGAAGCGGATCTCGCTCACCCTGCGGCTGGACGACGAGCCCGGGACGGGCGGGGGCGGCGGTGCGCGGCGCGGCGGCCGGGACCGGCGCCGCGACGGCTCCGGCAAGGCCCCCGCGGGTGCCCCGCGGCAGCGGCAGGGTTCGCCCAAGGGGGGCTCGGGCGGCAAGCGCCGGGGCCAGGGCGCGTCGGCTCCGGCGCCGAACAACAACGAGATGGCCGAGGCGCTCCGCCGCGCGGGCCTGGCCTGACCGGCGGTCCGAGCGGCCGGCCGGCAGCGCGCCGGGGACGGGTGACACCTCGTCCGTCCCCGGCGGCGCCCCTTCCGGCGGTCGCCCGGACCGGGCCCGCGGCGCGGCCTGCGGGGGTGCTCACAACCGCACCAGCACCTCGTCCAACTGCTTGCGCTCCAGGTCAGGCACCCGGGCGCCGGGGGCCGGGTAGCCGACCGGGATGACGTAGGCGCCGCGTTCCTCGGCCGGGCGGTCGCAGATCTCGTTGAGGAAGCGCATCGGGCTGGGTGTGTGGGTGAGCGTGGCCAGCCCCGCCTGGTGGAGGGAGGCGAGCAGGAAGCCGACGGCGATGCCGACGGACTCCTTGGTGTAGTAGGGGCGCGGGGTGTGCGGTCCCTTGTGCACCTCGAAGACGACGAGGACGGCGGGCGCGGTCTCCAGGAACGGCTTGTGCTCGTCGGTGCCGAGCGGGGCGAGCGCCTCCAGCCACTCGTCCGAGGCGCGGCGCCCGTAGAAGGCGCGCTCCTCCTCCTCGGCGGCGGCGCGCAGCCGCCGCTTGCGCTCGGGGTCGGTGAGGACGACGAACCGCCAGGGCTGGACGTGCGCTCCGCTGGGGGCGGTCGCGGCGGTGCGGACCGCCCATTCCAGGACTCCGTCGGGCACCGGCCGGTCGTCGAAGTCGCGGACGGTGCGGCGGCGCGCCATGATCTCGTGGAACGACCTGGCACGCTCCTGCGCCTGCGGGGCGGGGACGTCCAGCGGGCGGAGCGGAACCGTGGGGAGCCGGCTCGGACCGGAAGCGGGACTGGGCTCACTGGTACGGACCATGCCCGCAGCACAGCACATCGCGGCGCGCGGAAAAAGGCTTGCGGCACCGGAGGCGGGGACGTAGCGTCTTGGACGGTTCTGTTGTCGCCGTGAGGAGAGGCCGTTGCGTATCTGAGGTCTGAGACACCGTGTGCCCTGTCTGTGTGCCACGAGTGCGACCTCGGAAGCGAGTCGGCCGACTGCTGCCCCTCTCCTCTTCTGATCCCCGTCCCGGTGTATCCGTCCGGGCCCGGTGTCTCCATGTTGCTCATCCACACCGTGATGCGACCAGGAGGCCCCTGTGACCACTTCCGCACCTTCCCTCATCTGCTCCCGGCTGACCTTCTCCTGGCCGGACGGCACTCCGCTGCTGACCGATTTCGACCTGTCCGTCGGCCCCGGACGCACCGGCCTGATCGGCCTCAACGGCACCGGGAAGTCCACCCTGCTGCGGCTGCTGGCGGGCGAACTGCGGCCGGACGCGGGGAACGTCACGGTCCGGGGCGAGGTGGGCTACCTGCCGCAGAACCTCACCCTGGACACCTCCCTGCGGGTGGACGAGGCGCTGGGGGTCGCCCGCGCCCGGGCAGCGCTGCACGCCATCGAGGCGGGGGACGTGGGCGAGGAGCAGTTCGCCGCCGTGGGCGACGACTGGGACGTCGAGGAGCGTGCCCGGGCGACGCTGGACCAGCTCGGTCTGCACCACATCGGCCTCGACCACACCATCGGTGAGATGTCCGGCGGCGAGTCGGTACTGCTGCGGCTGGCCGCTCTGCTGCTGGCCGGGCCGGACATCCTGCTGCTGGACGAGCCGACCAACAACCTCGACCGGACGGCCCGCCACCGGCTGCAGGAGGCGGTCTCCTCGTTCCGGGGGGTGCTCGTCGTGGTCAGCCACGATCGCGAACTGCTGTCGCTGGTCGACCGGATCGCCGACCTGCGCGGCGGTGAGGTGACCTGGTACGGCGGCGATCTGGAGGCGTACGAGGCCGCTGTCGCCGCCGAACAGCAGGCGGCGGAGCGGATGGTGCGCGCGGCCGAGACCGATGTGCGGCGCCAGCGGAGGGAGCTGGCCGAGGCGCGGATGAAGCTGGCCCGGCGGGCGCAGTACGGCAGCAAGCAGGCCGCGGCCGGGAGCGAGCCGAAGATCCTGCTGGGCGCCCGCAAGCGGCAGGCGCAGGAGACGGCGGGCAGGCACCGCCTGCTGCACGAGCAGCGGCTGGACGAGGCGCGGCAGCAGTTGGAGGAGGCGTCCGAGCGGGTCCGGGACGACTCGGCGATCCGCGTCGACCTGCCCTCGACCGCGGTGCCGCGCGGACGGCGGGTCCTGGAGATGCGGGAGGTGGAGCTGCGGCACGGCCCCCGGATCGACCTCGACGTGCACGGGCCGGACCGGATCGCGCTGGTCGGGCCGAACGGTGCGGGCAAGACGACGCTGCTGCGGACCCTGGCCGGGCAGCTCCCGCCGGTCGCGGGCGAGGTGCACACGCATGTGCCGCTGCGCCATCTGCCGCAGCGGCTGACGGTGCTCGACGACCGGCTGTCCGTCGTGGAGAACGTCGCGCGCTCGGCGCCGCAGGCCACCAATCAGCAGATCCGCGCCCGGCTCGCGCGGTTCCTGCTGCGCGGCAAGCGGGCCGACCGCGCGGTGGGCACGCTCTCGGGCGGCGAGCGCTTCCGGGCCGCGCTCGCCGCCGTCCTGCTGGCGGACCCGGCGCCCCAGTTGCTGATGCTGGACGAACCGACCAACAATCTGGACGAGTCCAGCGCACGGCAGTTGCGGGACGCGCTGACGGCGTACGAGGGTGCTCTGCTGATCGCCAGCCACGACCTCCCGTTCCTGGAGGAGTTGGGCATCACCCGCTGGCTGGGGCTGCGGGACGGGGCGCTGCTGGAGGCAGCCCCGCAGGAACTCGGCCTCCGGCCGGCGGAGGGCGACTGACCGGCGGGCTCATCCGGCGAGGGCGGCCAGGCGGGCGTCGGCGCGGGCGGGAGCGTAGCGGTCCTCGACGACCAGCGCCGCGGCACCGGCCAGGCCCGCGCGCTCGCCGAGCCGGGAGGTGACCACGTTCAGGTGCGCGGTCGTACGGGGCATGGCGCGCTGGTACAGCAGTTCCCGTACGCCGGTCACGAACGGGGTGCCCGCCAGGTCACCGGCGATCATCAGCACCCCGGGGTTGAGCAGGGTGACCACCGTGACCAGCACCTCCCCCACCAGCCGTCCGGCGTCCCGGGCCAGCCGCACCGCCTCCGGCCGGCCGGCGGCGAGGTGGTCGCGGACGCCGGAGCCGGAGGTGGTGGGCACTCCGGCGGCGGTGAGCTGGTCGGCCAGCGCCCGGCCGCTGGCGACGGCGGCGAGGCAGCCGTGGTTGCCGCACATGCACAGCGCGTCGGGGAAGTCGTGCAGCCGGATGTGCCCGATGTCGCCCGCGCCGCCGTCCGTGCCCCGGTAGGGCTGCCCGTCGACGACGACCCCGGCGCCGATCCCGGTGGCGACCTTGACCAGCAGGAACGCCGCACAGTCGGGGTAGCCGGCGCGTTGTTCGGCGTAGGCCATGAGGTTGGCGTCGTTGTCGACGAGGACGGCCGGAGGCGCCGCGGACGGCACATGGGCCGCGTAGGCGGCCCGCATCCGGTCGGGCAGCGGGCAGCCGTCCCAGCCGGGCATGATCGGCGGCTGGACGACCACTCCGGAGTCGACGTCGACCGGGCCGGGCACCGACAGACCGATGCCGCAGACGCGGGCCGGGTCCGTGCCGTGCTCGGCGAGCAGCGCGGCGAACCACCGCGCCAGCCGGTCGAGCACCGTATCGGGACCGTCGCCGACGAGCATCGGGCCGGAGGTGCGGGCCAGCACGTTCCCGGCGAGGTCGAGCAGGCCGGCGGTGGCGTGCCGGGTACCGAGGTCGGCTGCGAGGACCACGGCGTGCCCGGCGTCGAACTCCAGCCGTGTCGAGGGCCGCCCACCGGTGGAGCCGGGCTCGGGCGCGGGCTCGCCCTCGCGCAGCCAGCCCGCGGCGAAGAGCTGGTCGAGCCGGTGGCCGACGGTGGACCTGGACAGCCCGGTGACCTGCTGCAGAGCCCCGCGGGTGGTGGCCCGGCCGTCCCGGATGAGCCGCAGCAGGTGGCCAGCGCTCGACTGGTTGCCGGTGGTGCCGGTCATGCTCTCCTCAGCTCTCGTCCGCTCTCGTCCCCGGGCGCCGGTCCGCGGTCAGCGGCGCCCGGCGGCGGGAACGGCAGGACGACGGGGACGGTGTGGATACCACCGCATCCTGCCATCAGCGCCGCTCAGCGGCCCCGGCGCCGTCCGCCGCCCGGCCGGCTGCGGGCGCGGCCCGTCGGTGCCGTCCGGCTGCCGGGCCCGGTGCGGCCCACCGTGCCGGGACCGCCGCCTCGGTCCCGAACCCGCGCCCAGGGTGCGGCGCCCTCGACGTCGCGGGGCCCGGCGCCGCTCGCGCCGGGTTCGGGGACCCCGGCCCCTGGTTCCGACGGCGAGTGACACATCTCATCGTCAGTTATGTCTGTTCACGAGACGTAACTGCGAGGTATCTTCGACGAAATTCATGAAGCCCGGCAGCCGCACCGTGGCCGCGGCGGAAACGGGAGCGCGCACAGGGACCCGGACACGGACATATGCCGTGCGGGCGGCGGACGAGGGAACGCGAAGGGCGGAACATGGTCAGCACGGCCTGCCGG
The DNA here is from genome assembly GCF_000280905.1 of Streptomyces sp. AA1529. Classification (GTDB taxonomy): domain Bacteria; phylum Actinomycetota; class Actinomycetes; order Streptomycetales; family Streptomycetaceae; genus Streptomyces. Next base: position 9,272 of record NZ_ALAP01000072.1, read on the forward strand.
GAGCGGCCGCTTCCGGACGGCGAGGAGGCGCTTCCCGACGGGCGGAGGACGCCGGGCGGACGCACCCCGGCGGGCGGTGCCGCCCGTCCCGGCGGGGTGGCGCGGTGACCCCTCCGCTGCCGTCCACCGGTGTCGGCCCCGCCGCCGCGCGTGCCCGTGCCGCCGCCCCGCCGCCACACCCGGAACACCGCGGACTGCGCCGCTCCGCCCGCCGGGTACTGCTCGCCAACCGGAACGGCACCTCCACCGTGCCCTCCCGCGCGCTGTATCCGCACCAGTGGAGCTGGGACTCGGCGTTCATCGCCATCGGGCTGCGCCACCTCTCCCCGGTACGGGCGCAGCAGGAGTTGGAGACGCTGCTGTCCGCGCAGTGGGGTGACGGCCGCGTCCCGCACATCGTCTTCAACCCGGCGGTACCGCTCGACGCCTACTTCCCCGGCCCCGACTTCTGGCGCTCCTCCTCGGCGGGCGCCGCCGCCGGGGCGCCGCGCACGGTCGAGACCTCCGGTGTGGTGCAGCCGCCCGTGCACGCGCTGGCCGCCTGGCTGGTGCACCGCGCCGACCCGCGCGCCTCGGCCCGGCGCGCCTTCCTGGCCGGGGTGTACCCGCGGCTCGCGGCCTGGCACCGCTACCTCGCCGAGCACCGGGATCTGGGCGGAGGCGGACTGGCCGCCGCGGTGCACCCCTGGGAGCCGGGCATGGACAACAGTCCGTGCTGGGACGGGCCGCTGGCCCGGATCGAACCGGCTGATCCGGCGTCGTTCCGCCGTGCCGACCTGGCGCACGGCGCGGCAGGGGACCGGCCCACCGACCTGGACTACGGACGCTATGTCCGGCTGGCCGCCGAGTACCGCGAGACCGGCTACCGCGACGCGGCGGCCACGCACCCCTTCGCCGTGGAGGACCCGGGGTTCAACGCCCTGCTCATCGCCTCCGAGTACGCGCTGGCCCGGATCGCGGCGGAGCTGCACGGTGACGCCGCACTCCACCGCAGGCGCGCCGCGGCCCGCACGGAGGCACTGGTGGAGCGGCTGTGGTCGCCGCGGACCGGCCAGTTCCACTGCCGCGATCTGCGGGCCGGGGCGGCTTCGGGCGGCGCCGGGCACGGCGGCACGCTGGTGCCCGAACGCAGCGCCGCGGGGCTGCTGCCGCTGATGGCGCCCGGACTGCCCCGGCCCCTGGTCGAGACGCTGCTGCGCACCGTCGAGGGCGACCACTTCGGACTGGGCACCCGGGTGCGGCTGCTGCCCAGCTACGACCTGCGCGGCGCGTGCTTCGACCGGAACCGCTACTGGCGGGGCCCGGCCTGGTTCAACGTCAACTGGCTGCTGGAGCGCGGGTTCCGGGAGCACGGCGAGCACGCGCGGGCCGACGTGCTGCGCGCGGAGGTGCTGCACGCCGCGGCGGCCAGCGGCTTCGCGGAGTACCTCGACCCGTACACCGGGCAGGGGCACGGCGCCCGCGACTTCAGCTGGACGGCCGCACTCGCCCTGGACCTGCTGGGGCGGGAGGCGGACACCGCAGAGACCGAAAGTGCCCGGGACACCGCCCCGGGAACGGGCGCCGCACCCTCCGCGCCCGTACCCGCGCCCTCGCCCGTACCACCGTCCGAGAAGGGACCCTGACCCCATGACGGCGATCGAGCACCGGCTGCTCGTGCACGACGGGACCTTCGCGGTGCTGGCCGCCTCCGGGGACATCGCCGGGCACAGGGGGGCGCTGCCCGCGGACGGGCTCTTCCGCCGGGAGACCCGCCATCTGAGCCGGTGGCAGCTGACGCTGGACGGCGCCGCCCCCACCGTGCTCGTGCCGGCGCGGGACGACGTCCGCCTCCCCCCGTCCGCAGCCGCGGACGGGCTCGCGGACCGGGAAGGCAACACCGGCGGCGGTGCGGTCGTCCTCACCCCGCACGGGACCCGCGAGGCCCCGCCCGCCTGCACCGTCTTCCGTGAGCAGGCCGTGGTGGACGGTGCGCTGACCGAGCGGATACGCGTCGTCAGCAATCAGGGCACGGCTGCCCCGATACGGTTGAGCCTGACCGTGGACGCCGACTTCGCCGACCAGGCGGAACTGCACTCCCCGCGCGAGGAGTTCACCGGGCCGCAGCGTGCGCGCAGCACCGTCGCCCGCCCGGACGGCGTCGAGTTCCACTACCGGCGGGGCACGAGCCGGCACACCCGCACGGTCGTCACCGCTGATCCCGCGCCCGCCGAGGCCGCGGACGCGGAAAGCCCCGTGGGCACGGCAGGCGCCGGGCCCGACGCAACGGCCCGCAGGCTGAGCTGGCTCCTGGAACCGGCCCCGCACACGGCGGTCGAGCTGCGGCTGTGCGTACGGACGCTGCCGCACGGCACTCCGGACACGGCAGCCCCCGGCCCCGCCGAGGCGCCGGACCCGGCCACCGTGCGGTCCGAACTGGCCGCCGCGCGGCACGCGTTCGCCACCGCCGAGCCCCGGCCCGGCCTGCGCACCACCCGGCCGGAACTGGCCCGCGCCTGCGAACAGGGACTCGCGGACCTGGCCGGACTCTGCGTCACCGTCCCCGGGCCGGACGGTGCCCCACTGCGCGTGCCGGGCGCCGGAGCGCCCTGGTATCCGACCCTGTTCGGCCGGGACTCGCTCCTGACGTCGTTCTTCACACTGCCCTACCGTCCGCTGCTCGCCGAGGCCACGCTGCTCGCGCTGGCGGCCGCCCAGGACGGCGAGGCGGAGCCGGGTCGGATCGCCGAGCCGGGGAAGATCCTGCACGAGCTGCGGCACGGTGAGCTGACCGCCTTCGGGCGGCTGCCGCGCGGGCGCTCCTACGACTCCGTCGACTCCACCCCGCTCTTCCTCGTCCTCCTGGGCGCCTACGCGGAGCAGCGGGGGGCCGCGGGAGCGGAGCTCGCCCGCCGTCTGGAGCCGCAGGCGCGGGCCGCGGTGCGGTGGATGTTCGACCGGGGCGGGCTGGCGGACCTGGGCTATCTGGCCTGCCGGCCCGGCGAGGGCGGCGGGGGTGACCGGAGCTGGAAGGACTCGCCCGGTGCGATCTGCGCGGCCGACGGCACCCTGCCGACCGGTGCCGTGCTGGTGGCGGAGGTGCAGGGATATGCGTACGACGCGCTGTGCCGCACCGCCGAGCTCGCCCGTGCGGTCTGGGGCGATCCGGGTTACGCGGGCTCGCTGGAGCGGGCCGCGGCGGGCCTGCGGGAGCGCTTCGGCGCCGACTTCTGGCTGCCCGAGCGGGGCTTCCCGCCGCTCGCGCTGGAGGAGTCGGGCCGGAAGGTGGATGCGCTCGCCTCCGACGCGGGGCATCTGCTCTGGTCGGGCATCCTGGGGCAGCGCCGGGGCGAGACGGTGGGGCGGCGGCTGCTGGAACCGGACTTCTTCTCCGGGTGGGGGGTGCGCACCCTCGCCGCCGGGCAGGCCGCCTACCATCCGCTCTCCTGCCACCGGGGCGGCATCCAGCCGCAGGACAACGCGCTGATCGCGCTCGGCCTGGCCCGCTACAGCCTGCGGGCCGAGGCGGCGCGCCTCGCGGACGGGCTGCTGGCCGCCGCCGAGCGCAGCGGCGACCGACTGCCGCAGGTGCTGGCCGGCTACGCCCGCGAGGACGTTCCGGAGCCGGTGCCCTCTCCGCACGGAGGTGCGCCGCGCGCCTGGTCGGCGGCCGCTCCGCTGGCCCTGCTGGCGGCGCTGGGCCGGTGACCTGCCGGTGCCCGGCACCGTAGGGTCGCGGCATGAGCGAGGTGACGGGTACGGCGGCGGGCAGCGCACGGCGGACCGGGGGCGTGGTCGTCCTCGGCGGCGGCGTCATCGGGCTGACCACGGCGGTGGTCCTGGCGGAGCGCGGAGCGGACGTGCGCGTGTGGAGTCCGAGCCCGCCGGAGGGGACGACCTCGGCGGTGGCCGGCGGCCTGATCTGGCCGTACCGGATCGCACCGGAGCGGCAGACCCTGGACTGGGCGGTCCGCTCCTTCCGGCACTTCTCCTGGCTGGCCGAGCAGCCGCCGGCCACCGGGGTGCGGCTGGTGCGCGGGCAGTTTGCGGACAGCACGCCGCCCGCGGAGTGGAGCGCGCTGACCGGCACGCCGCCGCGCACTCCGCTGGTCGACATGGGCCGCTATCTCGGCTTTCTGCGGCGCCGTCTGGATGCCGCGGGCGGGCGCTGGGAGCAGCGTGCGGCCGGTTCGCTCGCCGAGGCGGCGGCCGAAGCCCCCACGGTGGTGAACTGCGGCGGGCTCGGCGCCCGTGAGCTGGTGCCCGACCCGGAGGTGCGGCCGGTGCGCGGCCAGATCCTCGTGGTGGAGAACCCGGGCGTCGAGGAGTGGTATGTCGCCGCGGGCGCCGGTGCCCGGGAGACGACGTACCTCCTGCCGCAGCCCTACGGCCTGGTACTCGGCGGCACGGCCGAGGACGGCGTCGAGGAGCGGGAGCCGGATCCGGAGACGGCGGCGGCGATCGTGCGCCGGTGCGCCGCCGTCCACCCGGAGGTGGCGGAGGCCAGGGTGCTCGCACACCGGGTGGGGCTGCGGCCGTTCCGGCCCCGGGTCCGGCTGGAGGCGGAGCGGATTCCCGACGGGCTGGGCGGCACGGCGCTGTGCGTGCACAACTACGGGCACGGCGGCGCGGGCGTCACCGTCTCCTGGGGGTGCGCGGTGGACGCGGCCCGGCTGGTGGAGCCGCCCGAGGCGCGCGGATGACCTACCCGCACCGGAGCGGCGGCTGCCGGGACCCGTTTCCCGGGTGCGGCCGGATGACGCTGGTTGCTGTGGACATGCAATGTGACACGGGAGTACACACGTTCACGGAGAAGTGATCCCTGTCGCAGATGAGTTGGAGGACTCGTGCGCCACAGACTGATCGTCCCGGGTGCGGCAGCGGCGGCCCTGCTGCTGCTCGCGGCCCCGGCCTCGGCGGCCGAACCGACTCCGGGAGCACCGGGCGCGGGCGACCCCTACTACCCGGACTACGGGAACGGCGGCTACGACGTCTCCCACTACGACCTTCGGCTCACCTACCGGCCGAAGACGGACGAACTGGCGGGCACCGCCACCCTGCTGGCCACCGCCGAGCAGGATCTGTCCCGGTTCAACCTGGACTTCGCACTGGACGTCACCGACGTGCGGGTGAACGGGAAGAAGGCCCGCTTCCGCACCTCCGGGGCGCACGAGTTGCGCATCACCCCGGCCCGGCCGCTCGCCGAGGGCGAGAAGGCGACCGTCGTGGTGCGCTACCACGGGACGCCCTCGAAGGTGAAGGTGGACGGCTTCACCTCCTGGCACCGCACCCCGGACGGCGGGGTGGCGGCCAACGAGCCCGAGTCCGCCTGGTGGTGGTTCCCCAGCAACGACCACCCCACCGACAAGGCGAGCTACGACGTCAGCGTCGCCGTCCCCGAGGGCACCCAGGCCCTCAGCAACGGCACCCTCCAGTCGCAGCGCACCCGGGCCGGCTGGACGCGCTTCAACTGGCGTTCCCGCGCCCCGCAGGCCACCTATCTGGCCACTCTGGCGGTCGGCAGGTTCGACATCACGACGTCCGAGACCGACTCCGGACTGCCCGTCGTCAACGCCTACAGCAAGGACCTGGGCGAGCACGAGGGCGCCGCCCGGGCCAGCGTCGAGCGGACCGCGGAACTGACCGGGTGGCTGGAGGGGTACTTCGGCAGCTACCCGTTCGACGCGCTGGGCGGCTATGTGCCCAACACCGACACGACCTTCGCGCTGGAGACCCAGACCCGCCCCTTCTACAGCCCCGACGACTTCGCGGACGGCTCCAACACCTCCGTTGTCGTGCACGAGATGGCCCACCAGTGGTACGGGGACAGCGTCTCGGTGAAGGGCTGGAAGGACATCTGGCTCAACGAGGGATTCGCGCGGTACGCGCAGTGGCTCTGGTCCGAGGACCAGGGTGAGGGCACCGCACAGGAACTGGCCGACTACGCCTACGCCTCGCACCCGGCCGACGATCCCTTCTGGAAGGTCGCGCCGGGCGACCCCGGCCCCGACAACCAGTTCCACCGGGCGGTCTACGACCGGGGCGCCATGGCCCTGCAGGCGCTGCGCAACAGGATCGGCGACAAGGACTTCCTCGCCCTGCTGAAGGGCTGGCCCAAGGCGCACCGGGGCGGCAACGCCGAGGTGGGCGACTTCGTCGCCTACGCGGAGAAGGTGTCCGGCGAGCCGCTGGCCGGGCTCTTCGACACCTGGCTGTACCAGCCCTCGAAGCCCGCCGCGCACGCGTCGGCCTTCACCGCCGACCGTGCTCCGGAGCGCCCCCGCTCCTGGAAGCAGATCCACACGGCGGACCACCCGCGCCGCTGACCCCGGCACGCTCCTCCGGTGCTCCGCCCGGCGGGGCGCCGCCCCCCCGTGGAGCGCCCGGCCCCTCGTCCGCGCCGCCGCGGGCGGAGGGCCGGGCGCTGCCCTGACCTGGCCCTCCCGGCCCGGCCGTGCTCCGGCCGGGCCGCCTCGCAGCCGGGTCCCGGCGCGGGGTCAGCGGCGGCGTTCGGCGCGGGCACGGCGGGCGTAGGGCAGATAGCGGAGGCGCTCCGGGAGGAGCGGGAGGGTCCGCGCGAGCACCCGGCCCAGGCGGCGCAGCCGCCGCTCCTGACGCGACGTCCAGGGCAGCCCCAGGACCTGGCGCGCCTCGGGCGGCATCAGCCCCACGGTCAGGAAGCGACGGAGCCGGGCGAACCCGGGAACGACCAGCGGCCACACCGCACGGACGGCCCCTCGCACGGGCCGCGGCCCCCAGGGCGGCGGCGGGATGTCGGTGTTCAGCGAGGTGAGCTCGCGGACCACCCGGGTGGGTTCGATCTCCTCGGCCAGCATCCGGTGCCAGTAGGGCCAGAACTCCTCCCGCGTCTGCGGCATGTCCCGCTCGTGGATGCCCAGCACCCGGCCGACCTGGAGCCACTCGGCGTACAGCTGCCGCTCCTCGGCGTCGGTGTAGGGACGGCGGCCGAGGTAGCGCTGCGCGTGCCGGTAGGTGGGGAAGCCGGTGGCGTGCACCCACGCGTAGTAGGCGGGGGTCAGCGCATGGTAGCGGCGGCCGTGCGCGTCGCTGCCCTGGATGTGTTTGTGCAGCTCACGCAGTCTGCGCCCTTCCTCGACCCCCTCCTGGCCGCCGTAGACCCACAGCAGGAAGCTGCCCAGCGAGCGCTCCCCGCGGCCCCAGGGGTCGGTGCGGAAGACGGAGTGCTCGTCCACTCCGGCGCCGACGGCGGGGTGGGCGACCTGCAGGGTGAGCGCGGCGGGCAGCATCAGGAGCTGGCGGACCTCGCCGACCACGTCCCACAGGATGCCGTCCGGGGGCGGCGGCTCCGGCCCGGTGCGCACTGGCTGTCGTCCCTCGCTCGTCTGCACACTTCTCATGATGCCTCCGGGGCCCGCACGACGCTCTGCGGCCACCGGTTCCGGCGCGGCGCGAGGTGCGGAACGCGGATGCGGCCGACGGGGCGGCGGAGCCGAACCGGTCGCGGATGTTTTTGCCGCAGTAGCACCCCAGTGTTACCTACTGATCACTAACTGACTTATATTGGTGCGGCGTTGATCGGAGGGCTGCGGCTCAGCTCTCGCCTCTGCCCGGTTCCGTTTCCTAGGACCTGATTGATGACCTCCCCCGAGACACCACCGCCTCCGGCCCCCGCCGCGGACGGAGCGGCTGCCGGCCGGTCCGGGCCGACCGCGGGCGGCCCCCCGAAGGTCCCGGCCGGTCGCGGTCCCGCCAAGGGCACGGCACTGGCACTGCTGGCCTCCGTCGCGGTCGTCGGCGCCGCCTGCCTGATCACCGTCCAGACCTGCGCCGACTCCGCCCGTACGGCGGTCGCCTGGGGCACCGGCGCGGCCGGCGCCGTACTGTGCGCGGCGGTCGCGACCGCGGTGCACGCCCGGCTCACCAGCCGCTCGCTGCGCGCCCAGGTGGCCGCCGCGCAGGCCGGGGCGGCCGAACGGGACGCGGCCGAAGCCCGCTTCGCGGAGACGGCGGTCCCCGGCGTCGTGGAGCGGCTGCGCCGCGGCGGCTCGGCCGAGACCGCGCTGGCCGAGGCGCCCCCGGTGGCCTCCGAGGCGCAGCGCCGGGTGCTGGCGGCCCTGGCGCACGAGGTGCACCGGGGCGAGACGCTGCGGGCGGCGGCGATGTCGGCGTGCGCCAACGCCGCGGGCAGGGTGCAGGCACTGGCCACCGGCATGGCCGCCGACCTGCGGGAGATGGAGCACCGGCACGCGGACGAGGACGTGCTGGGCGACCTGCTGCACCTCGACCACCGGAACGCGCAGACGGGCCGGATCGCCGACTCGCTCGCCGTGCTGACCGGCGCGCGGTCCGGCCGCCGCTGGGCCAAGCCGATCGTGATGGAGTCCGTGCTGCGCGGCGCGATGGGCCGGATCAGCGGCTACCAGCGGGTGCGGCTGCACGCCACGAGCGAGGCCGCAGTCGCGGGCCACGCGGCCGAGGGCGTCATGCACGCGCTCGCCGAGTTGATGGACAACGCGGCGAACTTCTCGCCGCCCACCTCCGAAGTGCACGTCTACGTCGAGGAGGTGGCCGCGGGCATCGTCATCACCGTGGAGGACGGCGGTCTGGTGATGGGCGATGTCGCGCTGCGCCGCGCCGAGCAGGCCGTCTCCGGTGAGCACGGCGACCTGACCACGCTCTCCGGCACCCGGCTCGGGCTGGCCGTGGTCGGGCGGCTGGCGCGCAAGCACGGCCTGCAGGTCTCCTTCCGGCCCTCCGCGCACGGCGGCACGGGCGTACTCCTGCGCGTCCCGCACGAGTTGGTGACCGAACCGCGCCACGAGGAGCGCACCGAGGTGCCGGCTTCGGCCCCCGCGGTCCCGCCCGTGCCCCGCGCGCAGCGGAGCCCCGCACGCCCGGCGGCCCGGCGTCAGGACGACACGGCGGCAGTCCACTCCCGGCAACCGGAGCCGGCCGGCCCGGAGGCGCAGCGCTCCCCGGGCCACGACCGGCGGGAGGAGACCACCCTGACGACTCCGGCACCGCCGCCCCAGGAGTTCGGCGAGAGCGGACTGCCCAAGCGGCGGCGCGGGCAGACCCTGGCCGCCGTCGCCCGTGCCTCGGCCACCTCCTCACGGCTCTCGGAACCCGCGCCCGGCGCGGAGCAGCGGGACCCGACCGCCGCCGGGGAGACCGCGGACGGGCCGGCTGCGGCCCGCGGCGCCAGACGCCCCTCCGGTGCCCGGTTCGGCGACTTCCGCCGGGCCGTCCAGGGCACCGGTACCGAAGACACCGGCCGGCGCTCCCGGCCGTCCGACTCCTCCCCCACCCGCTCCTCTTCCCTCTCGGAGGACGACACCGAATGATCACTGACAGCAAGCTCGACTGGCTGCTGGAAAGCCTCCTGGAGCGCACACCGGGCGCCCGGCACGCTCTCGTGCTCTCCCGCGACGGACTCAAGCTGTGCCGCACCCCCGAACTCTCCGTCGACCAGGCCGACCAGCTCGCGGCCATCTCGGCCGGCATCCAGAGCCTGTCGCACGGTGCCTCCGTGGAGTTCGGCGACGGCCGCGGCGGAGTGCGGCAGGCGATGGCCGAGTTCTACGGCGGCATCCTGTTCGTCGTGGAGGCGGGCGACGGCGCCCATCTGGCGGTCGTCGCCGAGGAGGACTCCGACGTCGGCCTCATCGGGCACAACATGAACGAACTCATCGAACAGTTGAGCGAATACCTCAGTGCTCCGCCGCGCCGGCCGGACGAGGAGGACGACGGCCGCGGAGGCGGAGACGTATGACCCGGCCGGGCCGGGACGAGGACCCGGACCGGCTGTACACCGTGACCGGCGGGCGCAGCCGCTCGGCGGCCGGAGCCGAGACCTTCGACCTGGTGACGCTCGTGGTCAGCGAGAGCGCTCCGGTGCGCGGCATGCAGTCGGAGCACGCCGCGATCCTGCGCATCTGCCGCTTCCCCACGGCGGTCGTGGAACTGGCCGCCGATCTGGGCCTGCCGGTGAGTGTCGTCCGCATCCTGCTGGGCGACCTCCTGGGCCAGGGGAGGATCACCGCACGCCATCCGCGGCGCGCCCGCACCGCTGACGCACTGCCCGACCCCGACATTCTGAAGCAGGTGCTCGTTGGACTCCGCAACATCTGAAGCGAACCCGGCGCCGGCAGCGGGCTCCGAGGCCCGCCCACCGCTGCTCAGCACCGCGGCCCAGGGACTGAAGATCGTGGTCGTCGGCGGCTTCGGCGTGGGCAAGACCACCATGGTGCGGGCCGTCAGCGACATCCGGCCGCTGAACACCGAGGAGACGATGACCCGCGCCGGGGAGGGCGTCGACGACCTCTCCGCCGTCCGGGGCAAGACGACCACCACGATCGCCTTCGACTTCGGCCGCATCAGCCTGGACGACGAGACGGTGCTCTACCTGTTCGGAGCGCCGGGGCAGGAGCGGTTCTGGTTCCTGTGGGACCGCCTCTTCGCCGGCACCCTGGGCGCCGTCGTCCTGGTGGACACCCGGCGGCTGGAGGACTCCTGGTACGCCATCGACCGGCTGGAGGCGCACGGCACCCCGTTCATCGTCGCGCGGAACGACTTCGGCGGCCCCCCGCACACGACCGCGCAGGTACGCGAGGCCCTCGACCTGCCCGCCGGGATCCCGCTCCTCGACTGCGACGCGCGGTCCCGCGAGTCCAGCAAGAACGTGCTGCTCGCTCTCGTGCATCACCTGTACGACCTGTCCACCGCGCGTTCCGCCCCGGAGAACACCCCGTGACACCGCCCCAGCACCCAGGCGCCGCCTCCGCACCCCCGCCCGGCTGTCCGGCCCGTCCGGACTCCGGCGCCGTCCCGCTGCTGGGGCCGCGCTTCCAGAACGACGACCGGGCGCGGCTCTACCGCGAGATGTACCAACAGCACGGGCCCCTCGCCCCGGTCCTGCTGCCGGGCGACATCCCCTGCTGGCTGGTGCTCGGGTACCGGGAACTGCACCGGGTCACCTCCGAACCGGCCCTCTTCAGCCGCGACTCGGGGCTGTGGAACCAGTGGCCGAACATTCCCCCGGACTGGCCGCTGCTGCCGATGGTCGGCAAACAGCCGTCGATCCTCTACACCGTCGGCGAACGGCACCGGCGCCGCGCGGCCCTGGTCGGTGACGCACTGGCCGCGGTCGACCCGTTCGAACTGCGCAACCACGCCGAGCGGTTCGCCGACCGGCTGATCGACGGCATCTGCGGACGCGGCTCGGCCGACCTGATCGCCGAGTACGCCAAGGTACTGCCCGCGCTGGTGCTCGCCCGGCTCTTCGGCTTCTCCGACGAGGCCGGAGCCGAACTGGTGCCCAGCATCAACGCGCTCGTCGACGGCGGGCCGGACGCGCTGCGCGGCCGGGACCGGGTGCAGGCGGCCATGCACTCCCTGCTGGCCGCCCGGCGCACCGCACCGGGCGCCGGCGTCGCCTCCCGGATGCTGCGCCACGGCCACGCGCCCGAGTTCACCTTCGAGGAGATCCTCGAGGACATGGTGGTGAACATCGTCGCGGGGCACCAGCCGACCGCGGACTGGATCGGCAACTCCCTGCGGCTGATGCTCACCGACGAGCGGTTCGCCGCCTCGCTCTCCGGCGGCCGGCACAGCGTCGCCGAGGCCATGAACGAGGTGCTGTGGGAGGACACCCCCACCCAGAACATCGCGGGCCGCTGGACGACCCGCGACACCCGGTTGGCCGGCCGGCACATCCCGGCGGGCGACCTGCTGATGCTCAGTTTCGCCGCCGCCAACGGCGACCCCCGGATCCGCCCGGACCGCACCGTCCTCACCGGCGGCAACAGCGCGTTCCTCTCCTTCGGGCACGGCGAGCACCGCTGCCCCCATCCGGCCCAGGACCTCGCCGAGGGCATCGCGCGCACCGGGATCGAGGTGCTGCTGGACCGGCTGCCGGACCTGGACCTGGCGGTCAGCCCGCAGGCCCTGGTCTGGCGTGCCTCGCCGTTCCTGCGCGGGCTGAGCGCACTGCCGGCCCGCTTCACCCCGACCCCCACCAGCACCACAGGAGGCCCTCGATGACGCCGTGCCCCGTCACCGGAACCGGTCCGGACTCCGGCGCCGGCCGTGCGGCTGCCACCGACCCGGTGATCGTGCTCGATCCGCTGGTCCGCGACCTGGCCGGGGAGGGCGCCCGGCTGCGCGCCGCGGGGCCGCTCGCCCCCGTGGAGCTGCCCGGCGGGGTGCGGGTGTGGGCGGTGACCCGGCACGCGGCGGCCCGCAAGCTGCTGACGGACAGCAGGCTGGTGAAGAACATCGAGCACTGGGCCGCCTACCGGCGCGGGGAGATCCCGCCGACCTGGCCGCTGATCGGGCTGGCCGACCCCGGCCCCAGCATGCTCACCTTCGACGGTCCGGAGCACCGCAGGCTGCGCGCGCTGACCGCGCAGGCGCTCACTCCGCGCCGGGTGGCGGCGCTGCGGCCCCGGATCGAGGAGATCACCCACACGCTGCTGGACGGTCTGGAGGCGGCGGCCGACGCGGAGGGCCGGGTCGATCTCAAGTCCGCCTTCGCGTACCCGCTGCCGATGGCGGTGATCGGCGATCTGCTGGGCATCGACACCACGCGGATCCCGCGGCTGCGCACGCTGTTCGACGGCTTCTTCAGCAGCGTCACCCCGGCCGAGGAGGTCCCGGCCATCATCGCCGAGCTGGGTTCGATCTTCGGCGCCGAGGTCGCCCGGAAGCGGGAGTCGCCCGGCGACGATCTGACCAGCGCGCTGCTGGCGGCCGCGGAGGACGGCGACTCGCTCAGCGACGAGGAGGTGGTCGCCACCGTGCAGGTGCTGATCACCGCCGGCCACGAGACCACGATCAGCCTGCTGGTGAGCGCGGTACGGGCGCTGCTCACCCGCCCCGAGCAGCTCGCCCTGCTCCGGTCGGGCGAGGTGGGCTGGGAGGCCGCCGTCGAGGAGACGCTGCGCTGGGACGCGCCGACCACGCATGTGCTGATCCGCTTCGCCACCGAGGACCTGGAGGTCGGCGGCACCGTGGTGGCGCGAGGCGACGCGGTGATCATCTCCTACGGCGCCATCGGTCGGGACGAGGAGCAGCACGGACCGGACGCGGAGCGGTTCGACCTCACCCGCACGCCCACCCGTCATCTCTCCTTCGGGCACGGGCCCCATGTCTGTCCCGGGGCGCCGCTCTCCCGGCTGGAGGCGCTCGTCGCCCTCCCCGCCCTCTTCGACCGCTTTCCCGGACTGCGGCCGGCGGTCGACCCGGCGGAACTGCGCAACAAGCCCGCGATCACCCAGAACGAACTCCACGAACTGCCGGTGCGGCTGCGCTGATCCCGGGCTGCGCCCGGGGGCGTCCCCGCGCCGGGGGCCTCATTCGTAGAGTCCGTCGATGAGCTGCCGGAAACGGTCGCGCACCACCTGCCGCCGCAGCTTGAGCGAGGGGGTCAGCTCGCCCGTCTGCGGGGTCCACTCCCGCTCCAGCAGGTGGTAGCGCTTGACCTGTTCGGTGCGGTTGAGCCGGGCGTTGGCGGCGGCCACGGCACGGTCGACCTCGGCGCGCACGGCGGGGAGTGCGGCCGCCCGGCCCGGTGGCACCTCGACACCGGTGCGGGCCGCCCAGGCCGGGAGTTCCTGGGCGTCGAGGACCAGGAGGGCGACCAGATAGGAGCGGCCGTCCCCGTGCACCAGCGCCTGGCCCACCAGCGGATGCTCCTTGAGCGCGTTCTCCACCAGGGTCGGGGAGACGTTCTTGCCCGTCGAGGTGACGATCATCTCCTTCTTGCGGTCGGTCAGCCACAGGAAGCCGTCCTCGTCGACGCGCCCGATGTCCCCGGTGGCGAACCAGCCGTCCGCGTCGGTATCGGACCGCACCGAACCGTCGGCGCGCAGATAGCCCGCGAAGAGAGTGCTGCCGCGCACCAGGATCTCGCCGTCCTCGGCGGTGCGGACCTCCGTGCCGCCGAGCGGGCGGCCCACCGAGCCGAGGCGGAAGGCCGCGGGCCCGTTGAGGGTGAGCGCTCCGGTGGTCTCCGTCAGCCCCCAGGCATCCATGATCACCACTCCCAGGCCCGCCCAGAAGTCCTGCAGATCCGGCGGCAGCGGGGCGGAGGCGCTGGCGGTCCAGACCAGCCGGTCGAAGCCCACCGGCGCCAGCAGCGGCCGCAGGACCTCGTGCCGGGCCTTCTCGTAGGCCGCCGCCAGCTGCGGGTCGGGGTCGTGGCCCCGCTCGCGGCAGCGCACCTGGGCGCGGGCCACCCGTGCGGCGTCCCGCACCGCGGCCCGCCGCTCCGCGGGCAGCGCCTCCAGCGCCGCGCGGACGGCTGCGGCCAGCTTCTCCCACACCCGCGGCACCCCGAAGAACTGCGCCGGGCGCAGTTCCCGTACCAGGGCGGCGACCCGGTCGGGGTCGGGGCACAGGTGGACGTGCCCGGCGCGCAGCACCGGCAGATAGATGCCGAGCATCCGCTCGGCGATGTGCGCGAAGGGCAGGTAGCAGATGTGCTCGACGTGGTCGGGCAGTTCGGCGATCCCGTCGAGTGCGAGGCCGTTGAGGATCACGTTCCGGTGGTTGATCACCACGCCCTTGGGGTCGCCGGTGGTGCCGGAGGTGTAGACGACGGTCACCGGGTCCTCGGGGCGCACCCCGCGCCATGCCCGTTCGAAGGCGGCGGAGTCGTGGCGCCGCGGCAGGGTGCTCCAGGCGGTGTGCGGGCCCGCGGCCTCCGTGTCGGCCACCACGAGCCGGAGCCGTCCGGAACCCTGCTGCCCGCAGTCCGGCAGCTGTTCCCAGCGGGTACGTTCCTCGGCTCCACCGATGACGGCCAGCCGGGCCCGGGAGTGCCGGACGATGTGCGCGAGCTGCTCGGGAGAGGCGGTGCCGTAGACGGAGACGGGCACCGCGCCCAGGTGCACCAGGGCCAGATCGGTGAGCCAGTGCTCGGGACGGTTGCCCATCATCAGCAGGACGTGCTCGCCGGGGGCGACGCCCAGCGCGCCGAGTCCGGCGGCCGTCTCGGCGACGCGGTGGCGGACCTGGGACCAGCTGAGCGTGGTGCGGCCGCCCTCGCCGGTGTCCCAGGAGAGCGCCGGGAGGCCCCCGTGGTCGCGCTCGTTGCGCAATAACAGGTCGGGGACGGTCAGTTCGGACGCGTCGCCGGGGAGTCGCAGGATCGTCGTCATGGCGCCTCCGGAGGTGAGGTGGCCGATGAGTGGTGCCGACCGCGGCCGCCGGGGGCCCGCGCGCCACCGGCAGGCGGTATGCCCCGCCGTCCTGCCGCGAGCCTAGCGCGGCGCCCGGGCCGCGTCGACGGTGCCGCCGGAGCGGACCGTCCGGCCCGCCGAGGTTTCACATAAATGGTGAGACAGCAATACTGTTGAACACGATGGGTACGCACGGCACCCGCGGCGGTGCCGCGGTGAGAGGGGCGCGGCAGATGGAGCGGCAGAACGGGACGGCCGACGAGCCCCTCGACCAGCTCACCGTCGACCAGCTCGCGGCGCGGGCGGGCGTGACGGTGCGCACGCTCCGTTTCTACAGCACCCGCGGCCTGCTGCCGCCGCCCACCATCGGCCCCCGCCGGGTGGGCCGCTACGGCCCCGAGCACCTCTCCCGGCTGGCGCTCATCGAGGAGCTGCAGCACCAGGGCATGACCCTGGCGGCCATCGAACGCTATCTGCAGCGGCTCCCCGATGACATCAGCGCCCACGATCTGGCCATCCACCGCGCGGTCGTGGCCTCCTGGCTGCCGGACACGGTGGACGAGACGACGCGTTCCCAGCTGGAGGGCCGGGTCGGCCGGGAGCTGACCGACGACGACCTCGAACGCCTCGCGGCGATGAGCGTGCTGGCCCGTACGGACGACCCGGACGTCTTCCGCGTCGATCCCGCGCTCGTGCAGCTCGGGGTGCGGCTGCTGGACGTCCCGATGTCGCAGGAGGCGATCCTGGCCGCGCGTTCGGTGATGCTGGAGCACGCCCGCTCCGCCGCACGGGAGCTGAGCCGGCTCTTCAAACAGGAGGTGTGGGACCCCTATCGGGAGCTGGAGCCGGACCCCGAACGGCTGGAGCGGATGAAGTCGCTCTCCGCGCACATGCAGCCGATGGTGGTGCAGGCCCTGGTGACGGCATTCCAGCGGTCCATGAAGGAGGAGTTGCGGGAGGTCTTCCCGCTGGAGAGCCCCCCGCGCACGGCCACCGGCCCGGCACCCGAGTGAATCCGGCGGGCGGCCGGAGCCGCCCGGCTGCCCGGGCGGCCGGACAGCCGGGGCGGCCGTGCGCCGGTCAGTCCGTGAAGGTCTCGCCCCGTGCGGCCTTCTCCGCCAGCAGCGTGGGGACCGCGAACCGCTCGCCGTAGCGCTCGCCCAACTCCCCGGCGCGGGCCACGAAGCCGGCCGGTCCGCCCTCGTATCCGTTGATGTACTGGATCACTCCGCCCGTCCAGGCGGGGAAGCCGATGCCCATGATGGATCCGATGTTGGCGTCGGCGACCGTGGTGAGCACGCCCTCCTCGAACAGCCGCACGGTGTCCAGCGCCTCGGAGAAGAGCATCCGCTCCTTCATGTCCTCGAACGGGATCCCTGGATCGCCCTCGACGGCGAAGTGCTCCCGCAGCCCCGGCCACAGCCCGGCCCGCTTGCCGTTCTCGTCGTAGTCGTAGAAGCCCGCACCGCCGCTGCGGCCGGTGCGGCCGAACTCCTCGACCATCCGGTCGAGTACGGCGTCGGCCGGGTGGACGGGCAGTTCCCCGCCCTCGGCCCGCAGCGCCTGCCGGGTCTCGTCCCGGATCCGGCGGGGCAGGGTGAGGGTGAGTTCGTCCATCAGGGAGAGCACCTTGGCCGGGTAGCCGGCCTGCGCTGCGGCCTGCTCCACGGTGGCCGGGTCGACGCCCTCGGCCAGCAGGGCGACGCCCTCGTTGATGAAGTGGCCGATGACGCGCGAGGTGAAGAAGCCGCGCGAGTCGTTGACCACGATCGGGGTCTTGCGGATCCGCCGTACGAGGTCGAACGCGCGGGCCAGCGCCTCGTCGCCGGTCTCGCGCCCCTTGATGATCTCGACCAGCGGCATCTTGTCCACCGGGGAGAAGAAGTGCAGCCCGATGAAGTCCGCGCGGCGCTCGACGCCTTCGGCGAGCGAGGTGATCGGCAGCGTGGAGGTGTTGGAGCACAGCAGCGCGTCCGGGGCGACGAGGTGCTCGATCTCCTGGAACACCTTGTGCTTGAGCGCGGGGTCCTCGAAGACCGCCTCGATCACGACGTCGCAGCCCGCCACCGCCTGCGGATCGGCGGTGGGGGTGATCCGCGCCAGCAGCGCGTCGCGGTCGGCCTCGGTGGTCTTCCCGCGGGAGAGCGCCTTCTCCAGCAGTCCCGCCGAGTACGCCTTGCCCTTCTCGGCCGCCTCCGGGGTGACGTCCTTGAGCACGACCTCGATGCCCGCCCTGGCACACGAGTACGCGATTCCGGCGCCCATCATCCCCGCGCCCAGCACGGCCACCCTGGCGGCCTCGCGCCCGGCGATCCCCTGGGGCCTGCTGCGGCCCGCGTTGACGGCCTGGAGGTCGAAGAAGAACGCCTGGATCATGTTGGTGGAGATCTGCCCGCAGGCCAGCTCCACGAAGTAGCGCGCCTCGATGACCTGCGCGGTCTCGAAGTCCACCTGGGCGCCCTCGACGGCGGCCGCGAGGATGTTGCGCTGGGCCGGATAGGGCGCCCCGCCAGTCTGCTTCTTGAGGTTGGCGGGGAAGGCCGGCAGGTTCTCCGCGAACTTCGGATGCGCGGGCGTCCCACCGGGGATCCGGTACCCCTTGACGTCCCAGGGCTGCTGCGCGGCGGGGTTGGCCTCGATGAAGGCGCGGGCGGCGGCCAGCATCTCCTCCGGCGTCCCGACGACCTCGTGGACCAGACCGACCTCCTTGGCCTTGGCCGGACGGTACTGCTGGCCCTGGAGGAGCACGTTCAGCAGCGCGTCGGTGATGCCCAGCAGCCGCACCGCACGGGTGACGCCGCCGCCCGCCGGGAGCAGCCCCAGTGTGGCCTCCGGGCAGCCGATCTTCGAGCCGCGGGCGTCGAGGGCGACGCGGTGGTGGCAGGCGAGCGCGATCTCCAGACCGCCGCCGAGCGCCGCGCCGTTGAGCGCGGCCACCACCGGGAGGCCCAGGGTCTCGATACGGCGCAGGTCGCGCTTGATGCGCATGCCGTTGTCGAAGACCTCCTGGGCGTCCTCGGGCCGCGCCCGGATGAGCAGCCGCAGGTCGCCGCCGGCGAAGAAGGTCTTCTTGGCGGAGGTCATGATGACGCCGCGCACGCTGTCTCGTTCGGCCTCGAGCCGGTCGGCGACCGCGGTGAGGGACGTCTGGAAGGCCGCGTTCATGGTGTTCGCGGACTGGTCCGGGTCGTCGAAGGTCAGTGTGACGATTCCGGTGCTGTCCTGGTCCCAGCGGATGGTGGTGGAGGTGGGTTCGGGCATGGTTCGGACTCCCTGAGCGAGCGGTGCGGCCCCCGGCGTCGGCGAGGGGGAACGGATCGGGCGGACGGGTCGGCGGCCGCGGCTACAGCCGTTCGACCACGGTGGCGACCCCCATTCCGCCTCCCACGCACAGCGTCACCAGCCCGTAGCGCTGATCCGTGCGCTCCAGTTCGTCGATGCACGTCCCGAGCAGCATCGCGCCGGTGGCCCCCAGCGGGTGCCCCATGGCGATGGCGCCGCCGTTGACGTTCACCTTCTCCAGCGGGAACCCCATGTCCTTGGCGAACCGCAGCACCACAGCGGCGAACGCCTCGTTCATCTCGGCGACGGCGATGTCCTCCACCGTCAGCCCGGCTTTGGCCAGGGCCTTGCGGCACGCGGGGGCGGGCCCGGTGAGCATGATGGTGGGGTCGGCTCCGGAGACGGCGGCCGAGACGATCCGCGCCCGGGGGCGCAGCCCGAACCGCTCCCCGACCTCCTGGCCGCCGACCGCGACCAGGGCCGAACCGTCCACCATGCCGGAGGAGTTGCCCGCGTGATGTACGTGGTCGATCCGCTCCACCGCGTGGTACTTCTGCAGCGCCACGGCGTCGAACCCGCCCATCTCCCCGATGGTCGCGAACGACGGCTTGAGGCCCGCGAGGGTGTCGGCGGTGGTGCCGGGACGGATGTGCTCGTCGTGGTCGAGGACGGTGAGTCCGTTGCGGTCCCGTACCGGTACCACCGAGCGCGCGAACCGGCCGTCCTTCCAGGCGTGCGCGGCCAGTTCCTGGGAGCGGGCGGCGTACTCGTCCACGTCCCGGCGGCTGAACCCCTCCAGAGTGGCGATCAGGTCGGCGCCGATGCCCTGGGGCACGAAACCGGTCTCGAAGCTGGTCAGCGGGTCGTTGAACCAGGCGCCGCCGTCCGAGCCCATCTTCACCCGGGACATGGACTCCACCCCGCCCGCCAGGACGAGGTCCTCCCAGCCGGAGCGGACCTTGGCGGCGGCCATGTTGACCGCTTCCAGGCCGGAGGCGCAGAAGCGGTTCTCCTGGACGCCGGCGACGGTGTCGGGCAGCCCCGCGGCGATGGCGGCGATCTTCGCGATGTCCGAGCCCTGGTCGCCGACCGGGCTGACGACGCCGAGCACGATGTCGTCGACCGCCTGCGGGTCCAGGTCGGGCATGCGGCGGCGCAGCTCGTCGATCAGGCCGACCACCAGGTCGACGGGCTTGGTGCCGTGCAGGGCGCCGTCGGCCTTGCCGCGGCCGCGCGGGGTGCGGATTGCCTCGTACACGAACGCTTCTGAGCTCACGAGGGGTGCCTTTCGTACGGGGGCGGAGGGGAGCCGCGCGGAGGCGGCCGGGCGGGTCCGGCGCGGATGTCAGTTCAGCAGCGACCGCCCGATGATCTCCTTCATGATCTCGGTGGTCCCGCCGTAGATGGTCTGGATGCGGCCGTCGGTGAAGGCCTTGGCGACCGGATACTCGGTCATGTACCCGTAACCGCCGTGGAGTTGCAGACAGCGGTCGGCTGCGCGCTTCTGCAGCTCGGTGGCCCACCACTTCGCCATGGAGGCGTGCACCGCGTCCAGCCGGCCCGCGGCGTGGTCCTCGATGCAGCGGTCCAGGAAGGCCCGGGTGACGGCGCACTCGGTGGCCAGCTCGGCGATCTCGAAGCGGATGTGCTGCAGCTTGGCCAGCGGCCGGCCGAACGCGGTGCGCTCCTTGACGTACGCGGTGGTCAGCTCCAGCAGATGCTCCGCGGCGGCGATGCCCGCGACGGCGATGGCCATCCGCTCCTGCGCCAGATTGGTCATCAGGTGCAGGAAGGCGCCGTTGAGCTCCCCGAGCAGGTTCTCCTTGGGGACGCGCACATCGGTGAAGAACAGCTCGGCGGTGTCCTGCGCCTTCTGGCCGATCTTGTCCAGGTTGCGGCCGCGCTCGAAGCCCTCGGCACCGCGCTCGACGACGAGCAGGCTCAGCCCGTGCGCGCCGCCCTCGGGCGTGGTCCGGGCCACGACGACGACCAGGTCGGCGAGGATGCCGTTGGAGATGAAGGTCTTCGAGCCGTTCAGCAGCCAGTGGTCGCCCCGGTCCTGGGCCGTGGTGCGGATGCCCTGCAGATCGGAGCCCGCGCCGGGCTCGGTCATGGCGATGGCGGTGATGGTCTCGCCCGAGCAGAAACCGGGCAGCCAGCGGCGCTTCTGCTCCGGGGTCGCCAGCTCGGCGAGGTAGGGGCCGACGATGTCGTTGTGCAGACCGACCGCGAGCCCGGGCGCGCCCGCACGGGTGAACTCCTCGGCGAGTACCGCGGCGTAGCGGAAGTCCGGCTCTCCCCCGCCGCCGTACTCCTCGGGCACCGCGAGTCCGAGCAGCCCCTGCCGGCCGGCGGCGCGCCACACGTCCCTGGAGACGACGCCGTCCTGCTCCCACCGCGCGTAGTGCGGCGTCACCTCCTTGGCCAGGAAGGTGCGTACCGTCTGCCGGAACGCTTCGTGGTCCGCGGTGAAGATCTGCCGCTGCATCTGCTGCTGCTTCATGCGTCTCCTCCACCCGCCGCTGCGGGTGCGGTCAGGGCCGGGACACCCCAGTCGCGGGCCACCTGCGCGGTGTGCGCACCGGGCCGGGCCGGCGCGGAGGCGACCCGGGTGGGTGTCGCGGAGAACCGGGGGGCGGGCGCGGGCTGGGTGATGCCGGAGTGCTCCAGATAGGTGCCGCGTGCGGCCAGGTGCGGATGGGACGGCGCCTCGGTCAGCGAGAGCACCGGGGCCACACAGGCGTCGCTGGCCTCGAAGACCTCCGTCCACTCCGCCCGGGTGCGGGAGGCGAACCGGGCGGCGATCAGCTCCCGCAGCTCGTCCCACGCGGCGAGGTCCTCGCGGGGCGGTGCCTCCTCGGCGATTCCGAGGAGGCGGGTGAACTCCGCGTAGAACGCGGGCTCCAGCGCTCCGACGGCCATGAAGCCGCCGTCGGCGGTGGCGTAGGTGCCGTAGAAGGGGCAGCCGCCGTCCAGCAGGTTCGCGGCGCGGCGGTCCTGCCAGCCGCCCGCGGCGAGCAGGCCCTGGATCATGGCCGTGAGGTGGCTCGTTCCGTCCACGATCGCGGCGTCCACCACCTGCCCGGCGCCCTGCGGTCCGCGCGCGTGGTGCAGCGCGGCCAGGACACCGACGACGAGGTAGAGGGAGCCGCCCGCGTAGTCGCCCAGCAGGTTGGCGGGGGCGACCGGCGGCCCCTCGGCCGGCCCGGTCATCCCGAGGGCTCCGGTGACGGCGATGTAGCCGAGATCGTGCCCGGCCCGCGCGGCCAGCGGTCCGTCCTGGCCCCAGCCGGTCATCCGGCCGTAGACCAGCCGGGGGTTGCGGGCCAGGCAGACATCGGGGCCGACGCCGAGGCGTTCGGCGACGCCGGGCCGGAACCCCTCCACGAGCACGTCGGCGCGTTCGATCAGGGAGAGCGCCGCGCCGGCTCCGGCCTGCTGTTTGAGGTCCAGCAGCACGGAGCGCTTGTTGCGGTTGGTGACGTCGTACTCGGGTGCGACCCCGAGGGCACCGCCGCCCGGCCGGTCCACGCGGACCACGTCGGCCCCGAGGTCGGCCAGTGTCATGGCGGCGAACGGCCCCGGCCCGATCCCGGCGAGCTCGACCACCCGCACTCCGGCCAGCGGGCCCCGGCCAGCGGCCCGCTCGCGTTCCTCCGCTGCTGCCATCGGGCCCCCAGCACTGTGACACAACTGATGTAACACCGATGATGCTATGGACACCAACGGCAATCCACAAGCCCCGCCGGGCCACTCGGCCGCCTGGAGCCGGGGCACCGGACCGCCGCTCGGCACTCCCGTGTCCGGCAGCCTCGCCTCAGCCGGGAGCCTCGGCCGGCGGGCTCGCGGCTCCGGGGCCCGTCGCGCGGCGCGCGGGCCGAGCGCCACGGCCGAATCCCGCCAGCAGCCGCGGGCACGCGAACGCAGCCTGGACACATGGACACCGGAACAGACCGCACGCGGACGGGCCGCCGGACAGCCGGCACGGGATACGAGGTCCGGGCGATCCCGCCCGGAACGCTGCAGGAACTGCGCACACGCGACGACGCGGGCGCTCCGCCGCGCACGGTGGTGGACGAGGAGGGCGGCAGCCCGCTGCGCTGCTGCCTGGAGCGGAGCGGGCCGGGCGAGACCCTCGCCCTCGTCTCCTACGCGCCGCTGCGCCGCTGGGCACGTGAGACGAACGCCGACCCGGGCGCGTACGACGAGGTCGGGCCGGTCTTCATCCATCCGCACGACTGCGGCGGCTGGACGGGCACCCCGGACGGCGGCTTCCCGGAGGCCATGCGCGGCGAACGGCGCACGCTGCGGGCCTACTCGGCGCAGGGCAGCATCCTCGGCGGCCTGCTGCTCGACCGCACCCGGGAGGGAACGCCGACCGTGGAGGAGGGACTGGCGCAGCTCTACGCAGACCCCCTCGTGGCGGCGGTGCACGTCCGCGCGGTCGAGTTCGGCTGCTTCCAGGTGGAGACGCGGAGGTGCGGCACGGGATGACCGGCGGGGAACCGGACCGGGCTCCGGCACTCTGCGTCCGCTGCCCCGCGCCGTCACCCTCCGGCCTCGGCGGAGACACCCGGATCCCGGTCTCCGCCTCCGGCGGAGGGCTCGCCCGTCACCCGGCGGTGGGATGGACAGCCGAGGGGACGCTGCGTAAAGTTGCAGAAAAGTCAGAGGTTTCACGCAGCTTCACGCATCGGCCGGGAGGGATCCGGGCCAGGAGGGGGCCCCGCACATGGGCGAGTCGGCATACATGGAGCAGGAACTGCGCAGCCAGCCGGAGACCTGGCGGGCAGCGGCGAAGATCGGTGCCGGTGACACCCCCCTTCCGGCTGCGGCCGCCGGTCGCGGTGATCGGCTGCGGAACCTCGTG
Source organism: Streptomyces sp. AA1529 (assembly GCF_000280905.1). Classification (GTDB taxonomy): domain Bacteria; phylum Actinomycetota; class Actinomycetes; order Streptomycetales; family Streptomycetaceae; genus Streptomyces. The sequence goes on from NZ_ALAP01000072.1 coordinate 32,567, forward strand.
GTTCATGGCGCAGTCCTACGCTTCGCTGCGCGAGGCGGCCGGCCTGGGGGTGACGGACGCCTTCGCCGCCTCCGAGGCCTTCCTCGGCGCGGCCCGGGGGTATGACGCGGTGGTCGCGCTCACCCGCTCCGGCACCACGACGGAAGTGCTGCGCGTGCTGGACGCGGTGCGCGGCCGGATCCCCACCGTGACGGTGCTGGGCGACCCGGACACCCCGGCGACGGCGCTGTCGGACGAGACGGTCGCGCTGCCGTTCGCGGATGAGAGGTCCGTGGTGCAGACCCGTTTCGCCACCTCGGCGCTGACCCTGCTGCGGGCTCATCTGGGCGAGGACCTGGCGGGACCCGTCGCCGACGCCGAGGAGGCACTCGACTGCCCGGTGGAGCAGGAGTGGCTGGATGCCGAGCAGTTCACCTTCCTCGGCCGGGGCTGGACCTTCGGGCTGGCCAACGAGGCGGCCCTCAAGATGCGGGAGGCGTCGCAGAGCTGGACGGAGTCCTATCCCGCCATGGAATACCGGCACGGGCCGATAGCCATCGCCGCGCCCGGACGGATCACCTGGCACTTCGGCCGGGCGCCGGAAGGGCTGGAGAGCGAAGTACGCGCCACGGGTGCCCGCTTCGTGTGCCACGGCCGGGATCCGCTCGCGGACCTGGTCCTCGTCCACCGCGTCGCGCTGGAACGGGCCCGGGTGCGGGGCCTCGACCCGGACAACCCGCGCAGCCTGACCCGCTCGGTGATGCTGGAGGGCTGATCGGCGCGGCGGCCCCGGTGACCGTACGGCAGACGGCCTCCGGCACCCGCCGCTCCGCGTCTTCGACGCCCGTGCCGCCCCGGCCTCCGCGCCGGCCCGCTCCCAGCCGGGGCGGACGCGTTCCGCTCCCGCCGCACAGCCGTACCGCACACCGGCCGCACCCGGCCCGCGCGGGTCACCGTCCGACGAATCCCCCAGCCCGCTCCACCCGTACCAGGAGTCCCCGATGCCTCTCGTCCCCACCGCCTCGATCCTCGCCGCCGCCCGGGCGGCGGATACCGGTGCGGCCGCGTTCAACGTCATCCACCTGGAGACCGCCGAAGCGCTGGTGGCGGCTGCCGACGAGACCGGCTCGCCGCTCATCCTGCAGATCAGTGAGAACTGTGTGCGCTACCACGGCAGCCTGCTGCCGATCACCCGTGCCGCTCTCGCGCTCGCCGAGGCGGCACGGACCGAAGTCTCGGTGCATCTGGACCACATCACCGACGCGGACCTGATCCGCCAGGGCGTCGAGGCCGGGGTCGGCTCGGTGATGATCGACGCCTCCACCCTGCCGTACACCCAGAACGTGGCGACGACCGCGCGACTGACCTCCTGGTGCCACGAGCGGGGTGTCTTCGTCGAGGCGGAGCTGGGCGAGGTGGGCGGCAAGGACGGGGTGCACGCGCCGGGAGTGCGAACCGACCCCGACGAGGCGCTGGCGTTCGTCGCGGCCACCGGAGTGGACGCACTGGCGGTCGCGGTGGGCTCGTCCCATGCCATGCGGGAACGCACCGCGAAGCTGGATCTGGAATTGATCGGCCGTCTCAGGGAGAAGCTGGCGGTGCCGCTGGTGCTGCACGGCTCCTCGGGGGTTCCCGACGAAGAGCTGCGGGCGGCCATCGGCGCGGGGATGACCAAGATCAATATATCGACGCATCTCGTCTCGGTCTTCACCGGGCGCGTGCGTAAGGTACTGGAGGCCGACCCCGCGCTCATCGACTCGCGCAAGTACGTGGCCCCGGCGCGGGAGGCGGTCCGGAGCGAGGCGGCACGGCTTCTGCACGTACTCGGCGACATGGGGCGGATGAAGGAGAAGACGTCAGGTGAAGCGCCATGAGCGGATGAACGCGCTGCTCGAACTGCTGGGCGAGCGCGGCAGCATGGAGGTCGAGGAGGCCGCCAGCACGCTGGAGGTCTCCGCGGCGACGATGCGGCGCGACATGGACGCTCTGGCCGAGCAGCAGTTGCTCACCCGCACCAGGGGCGGCGCGGTGCTCAGTGCGGTCACCTACGACCTGCCGATCCGCTACAAGCGCGGACACCATGTGGGGACGAAGCAGTCGCTGGCCCGGGCCGCCGCCGCGATGGTGGAGCGCGGCGATGTCGTCGGGCTGAGCGGCGGTACGACGACCACGGAGATCGCCCGCGCCCTTGCCACCCGCCCCGACCTGGCCGAGTCGGGCCCGCAGCAGCACCTGACGATCGTCACGAACGCGCTGAACATCGCCTATGAACTGGCAGTGCGGCCGCAGATCAAGACGGTCCTGACGGGGGGTGTGGCGCACTCCCGCACCTTCGAGCTGACCGGCCCCTACAGCGAACTGGTACTGGACGAACTCCGGGTCGACATCGCCTTCATCGGCGCAAACGGCATGGACCCCGCGGAGGGGGCCACCGTGCACGACGAGTCGGAGGGGCGCATCAACGGCCTGATGGCCCGCCGCGCGGAGCGGGCCGTGGTGGTCACCGACTCCTCGAAGGTCGGCGTGCGCTGCTTCGCCAGGATCGGCGGCCCGGGCCTCTTCCACACCTTCCTCACCGACAGCGGGATCCCGGACCCCGCGCGCCGCGAGTTCGAGGAGCGGGGGCTGCGCACAGTGGTGGCGGAGCCGGATCCGGATGACTGACGAGGGGATGACCTGGTCCGATCGGTCCAGGCGATGACCGACGGGACCGGACGCCCCAGGGCCCGAGGGCCCGGCGGGCGGTCTGCACAGCCGTTTCGCCTACCGCTCCGTGCAGAGGTCGGCGGAGGTACGACTCCTACGGGCAGAGGTGAAGTACGCGTTCGCCGCCGGGAGGAACATCAGGATCACCGCGGTGAGAACTGCCAGTACATGAAGGGTGCGGCTCACGGCGAAGGCGAGGTCCAGGGCGCCGATGTCGGAGAGCAGAGCTCCGACCGACGCTCCGTCGGCGAGGCGTCGGAGGGGCTCGGTCACCATCGACGCCGTTCCTCCGATGCCCAGACCGAGAGCGAGGGCGAGGCGGGCCCAGCCGTGTCCGCGGCGCATGCATCCGGCGCACCACCCTGCGAGGGTGAAGACGGTCAGCCGGATGGTCAGACCCACCCCGATCTCGCCTGCCGAACCCGAACCGTCGGCGGCCATCCCGCCGACGGCGAGCACCGTCTCGAATGCCCCGGCCGTCACCGCGATCATCCACAGCGCGAAGGCTCGCCGGACGGGTGCGGGCGCCGGAACCGCTGACGCCGGGTGGGGCGGGAGGACGGTGCCGGGCACGGCAGTGGAGATGCTCGGTGGGTTCATGAGGGTCTGCCTCTCCGAGTGCGTCCGGGGCAGCCGCGAGCGGGGCCCCGGATGGTGCTCCGCTTCTGGAGCACCAGCGATGCTCCAACTCCCGGAACACGACGGCACGCCTCCTACCCCGTACGGCACGGTGCACCTGACGCCACCTTGCCGAGGGGCGCTCGGTCGCCCCGGCTGCCGCGCACACCGACGGGGAAGCTCGCCATGGGGGTGCTGAACCAGCGCGGTGCCGCTGACCAGCCGAGCCTTGCCGTCCGTCCCGCGGCCGCGGGGGCCGGCTCCGGGGCGATCCCGTCATCCGGCTCGCCGCCGGGCCGCCGGGCCGCCGCTCACAGTCGCTCACCCGACTGCCCCCACCGGCAGCACAGACCGTATCCGCGTCATCCCACCCGTCTCTGATCCGGTGCTGTTCGGCCGGCGCCGGTCGACCGCCTTCCGCGCGCCCCCTCCGGTCGGGCCGCCCGGGTGCCCGGGAACGGAGGCATATGCCCGCGCAGGACTCCCGGTTCGACCAGCCCGCCCCCTCCGTCCGGTCCGACCATCGGAATATCAGCCGCCGTAACCTGAACCCACCACCGCCCTGCCGTCACCCGCTCTCGCGCCCCTGAGTGCCAAAATGTTCGTTATGGATCAGTTTTCTGCGGCTGGTAGGCCACCAGAGGATCGGGATGTGGCCGCCCGTGACTCCGTCGGCACGGCGAAGTTCGGCACCGAGTTCGTACCGGGCGAGTTCGAGCGCGACGGCACGTCCGGCGGCGCTGCCCGTTCCACCGAGCCGGCGGCGAACACCGCCGCCGAGGACACCCCCCGGGGACCCGAGGGCTCGGCCGCCGCCGGGCGCGCCGTCCCCCAGTCGGGTGCGGCACAGGCCTGGGCCGCGCTCGGCGGGGATCCGGCGCTGCTGGCCCGCGCCACCCGCGAACACCGCCCGGGCCTGCTGCCGTCCGCGCTGCCCGTGCAGGAACTCGCCTCCGCCGCGGTGACGGCCTGCTCGCTGGCGGCGGCCGAGTTCTCGTGCGTACGCGCCCGCAGCGCGCTGCTGCCCCCCGTCCGGGTGGACGACGGCGCCGTGGCCACCGCCTTCCGGAGCGACCGGCTGGTGCGGATCGACGGGCGGGCGCCGGTCACTTTCGCGCCGCTGTCCCGCTTCTGGCGCACCGCGGACGGCTGGGTGCGCACCCACGCCAACTACCCGCACCACCGCGCCCGGCTGCTGTCGGCGCTGGGCATGCCGGACCACGGCCCGGCGGAGGACGAGGCGGCGGCGGGCCGGATCGCCACCGAGCTGGCGGGACGTCAGGCCCGGGACGTGGAGGAGGCGGTGTACGGCGAGGGAGGCGTGGCCGTCGCCGCCCGCACCCCCGAGGAGTGGGCGGCCCATCCGCAGCGCGCGGCGGTCGCCCCCGCTCCGCTGGTCGCCCTCAGCAGGCTGGACGGGGCACCGACGCTGCCGCTGGAGGGGCCGCCGGGCCCGGGAGGACTGCGCGGCCTGCGCGTGCTGGACCTCACCCGCGTGCTGGCCGGCCCGGTCGCGACCCGCACACTCGCACTGCTCGGTGCGGATGTGCTGCGGATCGACGCGCCGGAACGGCCGGAGTTCCTGGACACCCATGCGGACACCGACCTGGGCAAGCGCTCGACGCTGCTCGACCTCTCCAGCCGGGCCGGGCAGGGCGTCTTCGAGGAGTTGCTGGCATCGGCGCATGTGGTGGTGACCGGGTACCGGCCGGGTGCGTTGGACCGGTTCGGGCTGGCCCCCGAGTCCCTGATGGACCGTCGGCCGGGCCTCGTGGTGGGCCAGCTCAGTGCGTGGGGCACAGCCGGGCCGTGGCAGCGCAGGCGTGGCTTCGACAGCCTGGTGCAGGCCGCGACCGGCATCGGCTTCCTGGAGGCGGCGGGGGCCGCCGGCCGGACGGACGCGGGGACCGGGTCGGCGGACCTGGCACCCGGCGCGCTGCCCACCCAGGCGCTCGATCACGGCAGCGGCTACCTGCTGGCCGCGGGGCTGCTCCGGGCCCTCACCGAGCAGCGCACCGGCGCCGCCGGGTCCCGGCTGGTACGGCTCTCCCTCGCCCGTACCGCACACTGGCTGCTGCACGACCTGCCCGCGGACCCGGGCGGAGGGGCGCGCGAGGCGTCCGGTGCCGAGCGTCCGGTGCCCGACGACACGCCCTGGCTGACGACGGGGGACAGTGCGCTGGGGCGGTTGCGCTACGCGCTCTCCCCGGTCGGCTTCGGTCCGGCGGACTCCGCGGGTCCCGCGCCGAGCGGCTCCGGGGACGGGGCGGACGCGCTCGACGCCGCGCGCAGCCCCCGCGACTGGGGCCGGTTGACCGGCCAGGTGGGCGGTGACCCGGCAGCGTGGCTGTCCTGAAGCCGGCCGCGGGGCTGCCGAGGAGCCGCCCCGGGGCGGCGCCGAGATCGGCGGCACGGCCGTTCCGACGTCCGCGGCGGCACCGGCGCTGCACCGCCCCGCCGTACCGTCCGCCGCCGTGCGTGCCGCCCGGGACGCGCGCGGCAGCGGGCCGGAGGGCGGGTCAGGGGCTGCCGGAGGCGCCGAGCAGCCACTCGCCGAACACGACGAGGACGAAGCCGAGTCCGAGAACCGCCGTGGCCACCCGGGTGCGGCCCCGGCGGCTGAGCACGATGGCGGTGCCGGAGAGGATCAGCGCCAGGCCGTAGAAGCCGACGGTGAGCACCGAGGGCGCCGAACGCAGCCGGACCACGAGTGCGACGGCCACCGCGAGCATGACGACAGCCGAGAGGGCTATACGTATGCGTCGCGCCTGACGCGGCGTCAGCGCCGGCCGTTCCACCGTGGCTCCCTCCGGCTCTCCGGACTCGCGGGCCTCCGGTTGCCCCTCCCGCCGCGCCGCGCCTTCCGGACCGCCGGGTGCGGACCCGGGATCGGCATCCGCGGGGTCGCGCCCGTCGGCGCGATCGGGGTCGTCGGCGGGGGCTCGGTCTTCGGTGCGGACGTGGGCTGCGGAGGAGGGGGAATTGGCTTCCGACATGCACGGGAGCGTATCCCTCCCGGCCACCGGGTGGGACCCTCGGCCCGGGGCCGTGCCCGCCGCGCGGGTAGCTCACTGCTCGTCCGGCGTGCCCTTCGTGCCGCCCGCCCAGGCGCGCAGCGCGTCCCGGCTGTCGAACTCGCCGAGGTTGGTGTCGACCGGGTCGCTGGTGTACTGGTGGAAGCGCCAGCGGTGTTTGACACCGGGTGCGCCCGGCTTGCCGTTGTAGTGCGCGATCCACAGCCCGTCGCCCGCGAACGAGGTCTTGTCGCGGTTCAGCCAGAAGTCGACGTTGCAGTACAGCAGGACCTTGTGGCCGGACGCCTTGTCCTGCACGTACTTGATCCACTCGTCCTTCTCGTCGTTGCCGACCGCGGAGTCCTCCCAGTCGAGCGCCAGCATGTCGCCGGCGACCAGGTCGATCTTCGAGAGGAAGTAGTCGGCCTGGGCTTTCATGCTGCCCGGCCTGACGAAGTGGTAGAAGCCGGTGACCAGTCCGGCGTCCCGACCGGTGCGGCGTTGCTCGACCCACTTGGGGTTGGTGTAGGACGTCCCCTCGGTGAGCTTGACGAAGACGAACTCGATTCCCCGGGTGCTGTAGTCCTCGGGCTGGTACGAGGCGACATCGATCCCTTTGATCATAACTGTGCGCCACCCACTCTCTTTTCACTCTGCGCACGAGGCTGATTACTCTTCGATACCCGCTGAGCGTCACACCGTACCCCGCGCAGGCCGGCCTCCTGCCGGCAGTCGCCGCACGCGCCCCGGCAATCCCCGCGCCCGGCGCGTCCTGGAGTGCGGCGCGCGTGACAAAGGCGCACGATCGGGTACTGCGACACTTGCCCGCGGGTACGCCGCACGGGCCGCTCCGCGGTCGCGGCATCCCGCCCTGCGCACGGCGAAACGTTACGGAGAGAGAGCACCATGGCCACCACACGTACCGCTCACACCGTCTGGACCGGGAACCTCACCGAGGGATCGGGCACCGTCAGCCTCGACTCCTCCGGTGTCGGCCAGTACCCGGTCTCCTGGGCGTCGCGCGCGGAGGAGCCCGGCGGCAGGACCAGCCCCGAGGAGCTCATCGCCGCCGCGCACTCCAGCTGCTTCTCGATGGCGCTCTCCAACGGCCTCAACAGCGCGGGCACCCCGCCCACCACGCTGACCACGAAGGCCGCCGTCGACTTCCAGCCGGGCACCGGCATCACGGGCATCCATCTGACCGTGCGGGGCGAGGTGCCCGGCATCGATCAGGCCACGTTCGCCGCCGCGGCGGCGGATGCCGCCCGGAACTGTCCCGTCAGCCAGGCACTGCAAGCCACTCCGATCACCCATGAGGCCGAACTGGCCTGAGTCGCCGGCGGTCCCCGCCCGGCCCGTCACGCCGCCCCCGGAGAGGAGGAACCATGCCGGAGCTGCCCGAAGTCGAGGCGCTGCGGGACTTCCTGGCCGAGCGGCTGACCGGACGCACCGTCCGGCGCGTGCTGCCGGTCGCGATCAGCGTGCTCAAGACCTACGATCCGCCGCTGGACGCACTGGAGGGCCGGGCCTTCACCGGGGTCGTCCGGCACGGCAAGTTCCTCGACCTGGCACTGGGCGGGACGCACGGGGAGGACCGCCCGCCGGACGGCGAGGACCTGCACCTGGTCGTCCATCTCGCCAGGGCCGGGTGGCTGCGGTGGCAGGACGCGCTGCCCGCCGCTCCGCCCCGCCCGGGCAAGGGTCCGCTCGCGCTGCGGGTGGCGCTGGCGGGCGAGCCGGCCGAGGGCTTCGACCTGACCGAGGCGGGGACCCACAAGCGGCTCGCCGTGTACCTGGTGCGGGACCCGGACCAGGTGCCGGGGGTCGCACGGCTGGGGCCCGATCCGCTCTCCCCCGCCTTCGACCGCGCGGCGCTCGCCGCTCTGCTCGCCGGGCAGCGGCACCGCGTCAAGGGCCTGCTGCGGGACCAGTCGGTGGTCTCCGGCATCGGGAACGCCTATTCCGACGAGATCCTGCACGCGGCGAAGATGTCGCCGTTCCGGCTCGCCGCCGATCTCTCCGCGGAGGAGGTCGGCTCGCTGCACACAGCGCTGCGGGAGGTCCTCACCACCGCCGTCGAGCGGGCCCGCGGACTGTCGGCCGCCGAACTGAAGGCGGGCAAGCGGCTCGGGTTGCGGGTGCACGGCCGCGCGGGCGAGCCGTGCCCGGTGTGCGGGGACACGGTGCGCTCGGTCTCCTTCAGCGACTCCGCGCTGGAGTACTGCCCCACCTGCCAGACGGGCGGCAAGCCCCTCGCGGACCGGCGGCTGTCGCGTCTGCTGAAATGAGGGCGGCATCAGCACTACCCGTCGGTAAGGGCTCGCGGGCCCGGAGAGGTTGCTGTGGACGCTGAAGAGACCGGAGCCGCGGCGGAGCAGACCGCCGCGCCGGAGCGCCGGACACGTGAGTTCGACATCGTCCTGTTCGGGGCGACCGGCTTCGTCGGCGAGCTGACCGCGCGGTACCTGGCGGCCAACGCGCCCGGAAGCTGCCGCTGGGCGCTGGCCGGGCGCAGCGAGCAGAAGCTGAAGGAGCTGCGCGAGCGGCTGGCCGCCGCGTACCCGGGCGCGGCCGAGGTGCCGCTGATCACCGCGGACGCCGACGATCCGCGCGCGGCGGCCGGCCTCGCGGCGCGCTCCCGGGTGGTGGCGAGCACGGTCGGGCCCTATCTGCGGTACGGCATCCGCCTGGTGGCCGCGTGCGCCGAGGCCGGGACGGACTACCTCGACCTCTCCGGCGAGCCGGAGTTCGTGGACCTGGTGTATCTGCGGCACCACTCCCGGGCGCGCCGGACCGGCGCCCGCCTCGTGCACGCCTGCGGGTTCGACTCGGTACCGCACGACCTGGGCGCCCGCTTCACCGTGCAGCAGCTGCCGGAGGGGGTACCGCTGAGCGTCGACGGCTTCGTGCGTTCCAACGCGGCCGTCTCCGGCGGCACGTTCGCCAGCGCGCTGCTGTCCTTCTCCCGCGCCGACCGGATGGCCCGGACCGCCAAGGCCCGCCGGGCCGCCGATCCGCGCCCGGCGGACCGCTCGGTCCGGACGCCCACGGGGCGGGTACGGCACGAGGACGAGCTGGGGCTGTGGGCCGTGCCGCTGCCGACCATCGACGGGCAGATCGTGGGGCGTTCGGCGGCCGCGCTGGAGCGGTACGGCCCGGCGTTCACCTACCGCCACTACGCGGGTGTCCGGCGGCTGCCGGTCGCGCTGGGCGGGATCGCGGGCGCGGGCGGCCTGTTCGCCGCGGCGCAGCTGCCGCCGCTGCGCCGGTTCCTGACCTCCCGGCTGGCCTCGGGTGAGGGGCCGGACGAGCGCCGCCGGGCACGGAGCTGGTTCTCGGTGCGCTTCCTGGGCCGGGGCGGTGGGCGCCGGGTGGTCACCGAGGTCGCGGGTGGCGACCCCGGCTACGACGAGACGGCCAAGATGTTCGCGGAGGCGGCGCTCTGCCTCGCCCACGACGATCTGCCGCCCGCCTCGGGCCAGGTGACGACCGCGGTCGCGATGGGCGAGGCGCTGACCGCGCGGCTGATGCGCGCCGGAGTGGAGTTCCGGGTCCTGGAGGACTCCGCGGACGCACCGCACTGAGCTGCCGGAGGCTTTCCCGGCGCGTCGGGGATGGCGACCGCCTCGTGTTCAGGGTGGCGGATGTCGAGCGGGCGCCGGCGTTCCGCTGCGGGACGCCGGGCCTGGAACCGGTCCGGGGCGAGGAGCGGTGGGCGGGTGCGGTTCCGTTCCCGTCGGTCCGAGGCCGTCCGCGGTGCCCGGCCCGCGGGGCGGGTGCCCGGTCCCGCGGCATGGTCCGGATTCAGTCCACGGCGCCGTCCAGATAGCGCCAGGCGCCGTCCAGCCGCACGAACCGGCTGCGCTCCTGCTGGGTTCCGGGGGCGCCGTCGGCCCCGCGGTGGTGGGCGCTGAAGGTGACCGTCCCCTCGCGGTGGAAGGCGCTGCCGCCGGAGGTGGCGAGGATCTCCAGACCTGTCCAGCGCGGTGCGCCGGACAGGTCCAGGTGTGCGGGACGGGTGTCCGGGTGCCAGGTGCGCAGCAGGTAGCCGGTGTCCGCCAGCGCGAAGGCGGCGTAGCGGGAGCGCATCAGCTCCTCCGCGGTGGCGGGGACCGCCTCGTCGTGGTGGAAGCGGCCGCAGCACTCGTCGTAGCGGGCCGCCCCGCAGGGGCAGGCGGCGGGCGCGGGGCGGCCGGGACCCGGGCGGTCGGTGGCGGCCGGGCGGTGTGCTGGACGGGCGGGTTTGCGTCGGGGCATGTGTTCATCATGCCGGACCTCTGGACAGTGGACTGTTCCGGAACCAACCTTGCGGAACGATCAGTTCGACACGGTTGGTCCGCGGTTTCGGAACGCATGCGTGCGAGGGCGAAGGTGAGAGATGTATCGGCCCGATCTCTCCCCCGTGGCCGACAGCCTCGCGCTGTCCGCACTGGTGGGAGCACTGCCCCTGCTCATCCTGTTCGCCCTGCTGGGCGGCCTGCGGCTGAAGGCCCACTGGTCGGGGCCGGCCGCGCTGGGCGTGTCGCTGGTGGTGGCCGTGTGGGCCTACGGCATGCCGGTGCAGCTGGCGCTGCTCGCGGGCACCCAGGGTGCCGCCTTCGGGCTGTTCCCGATCATGTGGATCGTGCTGGCCGCCCTGTGGGTGCACCAGCTCACCGTCACCAGCGGCCGGTTCGCGGATCTGCGCCGCGCCTTCAACCTGGTCAGTGACGATCCGCGGATCCAGGCGCTCATCATCGCGTTCTGCTTCGGCGCGCTGCTGGAGGCGCTGGCCGGGTTCGGCGCCCCGGTGGCGATCACCGGGGTGATGCTGATGGCGCTGGGCTTCTCGCCGGTGCGGGCCGCCGTCACGGTGCTGGTGGCCAACACCGCGCCGGTGGCGTTCGGCGCGATCGGGACGCCGATCATCACCGCGGGTTCCCTCACCGGCATCGACCCCGCCGAGATCGGGGCCTATGTGGGCCGCCAGACACCGCTGCTGGCGCTGTTCGTGCCGCTGCTGCTGGTGGCGCTGGTGGACGGGGTGCGGGGCGTGCGGCAGACCTGGCCCGCCGCCCTGGTGTGCGGAGGCGCGTTCGCCGTGGCGCAGTTCGTCAGCTCCAACTACCTCTCGGTGGAGCTGACGGACATCGTCGCCGCGCTGGTGGCGCTCGGGGCCGTGGTCGGCTTCCTCCGCTTCTGGCGTCCGGCCGAGGGCGCGCGGGTCCGGGAGGACCTGCGGTCGGCGGCCGCCCGCGAGCACCGCGAGGCGGGCGGCGAGCAGCCGCCGGGCACGGCGGAACGGCCCGGCACGGCGGAACGGCCCGACGGGGAGCTGTCCCGGGCCCGGATCGGGCTCGCCTTCCTGCCCTACCTCGTCGTCATCGCGGTCTTCTCCGTCGCCAAGCTGTGGGACCCCGCCGAGACGTTCCTCGCGGACAGCGATGTGCGGGTGCCGTGGCCGGGGCTGGACGGGGAGGTGCTGACGGCCTCCGGGGAACAGTCCTCGGCCACCGTCTACGTCCTCCCCTGGCTCTCCTCGCCCGGCTCGCTGCTCGTGCTGTGCGGGGTGCTGGTGGCCGCCGTGCACCGGGTACCGGCCCGGGACGCGGTGCGCGAGTTCGTGCGGACGGTGGTGACGCTGCGCTGGGCGCTGCTCACGGTGGGGTCGGTGCTGGCTCTGGCGTACGTGATGAACCTCTCCGGCCAGACGATCACCATCGGCACCTGGATCGCGGGGGCCGGCGCCGCCTTCGCGTTCCTCTCCCCGCTCCTGGGCTGGCTGGGCACGGCCGTCACGGGCTCGGACACCTCGGCCAACGCCCTGTTCGCCACGCTTCAGCAGACCGCGGCCGACCGCGCGGGCCTGGATCCGACGCTGCTGGTCGCCGCGAACACCTCCGGCGGTGTGGTCGGCAAGATGATCAGCCCGCAGAACCTGACGATCGCGGCGACCGCCGTCGGGCTGTTCGGCAAGGAGGCCGTCCTCTTCCGCAAGGTCGTGGCCTGGAGCCTGCTGCTCCTGCTGGCGGTCTGCCTGCTGGTGCTGCTCCAGTCCGGCGTCGCCGCCTGGCTGCTGCCCTGACGCCGCGCGGACGGCGGCCGCGCGGGGTCCGGGTGTGTCCGCGCCGGTGCCGGGAGCACCGCGGACGCGCCCCGGGGCCGGAAGCGGCGCAGGGCCCGCACCTCGTCGGTGCGGGCCCTGCGAGCGTCCTGCGCGGCAGGTGTCAGGCGGGGGTGATGTTCTCCGCCTGGGGGCCCTTCTGGCCCTGGGTGACGTCGAAGTTCACCTTCTGGCCCTCCTGCAGCTCACGGAAGCCCTGGGCGTTGATGTTCGAGTAGTGCGCGAAGACGTCGGCGCCGCCGCCGTCCTGCTCGATGAACCCGAAGCCCTTTTCCGAGTTGAACCACTTCACGGTGCCGGATGCCATTTTCTTCTCCTTCAGGGTGGCTGGGAACGCACACCTCGTGCGCTCCGCGTCGCCGCAATGACCCCCATCCAGAGAAGCTCCGGAAAACAGAACGCGCCCGAGCCACAAAGCTCAGGCGCGCACACGTATGGGTACCAAAACTGCAACGTCTTTACGGTACCACGGCCGGGGTGGGCACCGCCGTCAGCCGTGGTCTTGGTGGCCGGGCACGGTGCCGTCGGGTTTGGCGACGAGCAGCAGTCCCGCCATCCCCATGTCGGAGTGGCTCTGGACGTGGCAGTGGTACATCCACGCGCCCGCTCCGGACCCCTCCCCGGCCAGGATCTGGAAGCCGAAGGAGTCCCCGGGGCCGGTGATCTTGTTGTCGATGACCGGGCTGGTGTCGTCCGGGCCCGCCAGCATGCCGGTGCGGTTGTCGGCCCAGCGGTGGGCGTGCATGTGGAACGTGTGGTAGTACTCACCGTGCGTGATCATGATGATCTCGACGCGGTCGCCCACGGTGGCCTCGAAGTCGGGCCCCTTGTCGAGGTTGTTGATGGTCATGTCGTTGAAGACGATGGTGAACTGGCGGTCGGGGTCGGGCAGGATGTCGCCCTCCCGGCGCACGACGACCGGGCCGTAGAGGCCGTTGCGGATCCCTCCGGTGCCGTGGTCGGTGCCGACGACGTGGTCGTGGTAGTGCCAGTATCCGGCGCTGCCGGGACGCCAGGTGCCGTCCTTGCGGCGGCCGGGCGCGTGGGTGCGCCAGGTGTAGGTGCGCTTGCCACCCGGCTCGACGTGGCTCTTGTTCATCCTGGTGCCGTCGCTGGCGATGTCGTAGTCCACGCCGTGCGGGTGGAGGCTGGCCGCGACGTCCATGGTGTTCTCGAACTCGACGTGCAGGGTGTCGCCCTCGACGAGTTCGATCAGCGGTCCGGGGACGGTGGCCTTCCCCTTCTCCAGGCCGTAGCCCATCCTGCCGTCGGGGAGCTTCTCCACGTACATCTTCATCCGCCGGGTCTCACCGCCCTTGCCCGCGCGGCGGATCGCCGCGGAGCGGGCCGGTGCCGCCTGCGCCGCGGGCGCGGCCGCCGTCAGTGCGCTTCCGCCGGCCGCGGCGACGGCGCCCGAGGCCAGCAGGCCTCTGCTGAAGGAGCGGCGGGTGTGGGTGCTGGGGTTTCGGGTCTCTCGGGTCATCGTTCTCGATCTCCCCCGGGGGCGTGTGGCCAATGGAGTGCTGAACGGTGCGCCGCGCGATGCGAGTTGCAGGGGACGGTAGCGCCGGAGGCAGCGTTTATCCACACCCAGGACAAAGTTCGTCGGATTACGGTCATAGCTCTTGGCGAACCGCCGAAAGAGGTCTAGCTTCTGCCACGTTTCGGTGACAGAAGAGGGGTGGATCACGCATGCGGCTCCAACCGCACCCAAAACGGGCGAGACCCCGACGCAGGAGGATCGCCGCGCTGCTGGCCGGCGCGCTCGCCGCCGGGCTGCTCAGCGCACCCGCGCTGGCGGCACCACCGCCGGGAGCACCCGCGCCCAAGCTGGCGCTGCCGAGTCCGCCGGGCGGTGAGGACGTCCGGGTCCTGGTCTTCCACGGCGCGACGGGCGAGGAGTCCCCCACCGTCGATGCCGCGATCGAGGCCATCGAGAAGATCGGACAGCAGGGCCCGGCCCAGGAGCACTTCACCATCCGCGCGACCGACGATCCGGCGATCTTCACCAAGCCGCGGCTCGGCCGCTTCAACGCCGTGGTCTTCCTGACCGGCGACGGCGACGTGCTCGACCCGGCGCAGGAGGCCGGTCTGGAGAGCTTCATGGAGGCGGGCGGCGGCTTCCTCGGCGTCCACGACGCCGCCCGCGCCGAGCCGTACTCGGAGTGGTTCACGGGGCTCATCGGTGCCCGCCCGGCCGAGCACAGCCCCTCGAAGGTGCAGCGGGCCACCGTCGAGGTCGGCGACCGGCAGCATCCGGCGACCAAGGATCTGCCCGTCGAGTGGAAGCGTCCCGACAGGTGGCTCAACTGGCGGGAGAACCCCTCCGGGAAGGTGCACACCGTCGCACGGCTGCGCACCACCACCTACGACGGCGGCGCGGACGCCGGCGGCTGGGACCACCCGGTCTCCTGGTGCCGCGACTACGACGGCGGACGCTCGTTCTACACGTCCATGGGCGGGACCGCGGCCAGCTTCGCGGAGACGGACTTCCGCACCCATCTGCGGGGTGCCCTGATGTGGACGACGCGGCTGGCGCGCGCCGACTGCCAGGCGGCCATCTCCGCCAACTACGAGGCGAAGCGGCTCACCGAGCCCAACCAGCCCGGGCAGTCCGACCAGATCGGCGAGCCGCACGGCGTGGTCACGGCCGAGGACGGCCGGGTCTTCTACATCGGGCGCGGCGGCGGCGACGCCTCCCAGCCGGTGGTCACCGACTGGGACGACCCCGACATCGGCAAGGGCAAGGGCCAGGTGCACATCTGGGACCCGGAGACGGAGCAGGTCACCCTCGCGGGCGAACTGACGGTCTTCGGCAACAAGGGCGGCGGCGGCGAGCTGGTCAAGAACGAGGAGGGGCTGCTCGGCATCGAGCTGGACCCGGACTTCGCCCGCAACGGCTGGGTCTACCTGCACTACACGCCGCACAGCGAGATCGACCGCGACACACACATGGCGAAGCGGCGTGTCTCCCGGTTCACGCTGGACCAGCAGACCGACAAGCTGGACCTGGACTCGGAGAAGGTGCTGCTCGAGTGGCCGGTGCAGATCCACAGCTGCTGCCACGCGGGCGGCGGCATGGCCTGGGACTCCGAGGACAACCTCTACATCGCCACGGGTGACAACAACTCCTCGCAGTACAGCGACGGCTACTCGGGGAACAATCCGGAGCCGAACTTCAAGGGTGTCTCGTTCGCCGACGCGCGCCGTACCGCGGGCAACACCAACAACCTCAACGGCAAGATCCTGCGCATCCACCCCGAGGACGACGGCACCTACACCCTCCCCGAGGACAACCTGTTCACCGGCGAGGAGACCGACGAGGGCGGCGGCAAGACCCGGGGTGAGATCTATGTGATGGGAGTCCGCAACCCGGCGCGGATCGCCGTCGACAAGGAGACCGACACGCTCTACGCGGGCTGGGTCGGCCCGGACGCGCAGTCCCCGAGCCCGACCTGGGGCCCGGCCAAGTACGACACCTTCGCCAGGATCACCAGCGCGGGCAACCAGGGCTGGCCGTACTGCATGGGCAACAAGCAGCCCTACCGGGACCGCAACCTGCCCGACCCGAGCAAACCGCTGGGCTGGTACGACTGCGATCATCTGAAGAACGAGTCGCCCAACAACGACGGTCTGGTCAACATCCCGCCGGCCCGCGGGAACAACATCTGGTACTCGCCGCAGGGCGGCGGACCGGACTTCCCCCGGGACGAGAACGGCATCCCCAGCTACCAGGAGGACGAGCAGCAGCTCACCCTTCCCTGGCTGAAGGGCGGCGGCCAGGCGGCGATGAACGGACCGCTCTACCGGTTCGACGCGGACAACCCGGCGAAGGGCAAGTGGCCCTCGTACTGGGACGGCAAGTGGTTCGTGGGTGACTTCTACGACGGCGACCAGCCGCGGCACGCGCTGGTGATGCCGAAGGGCGACACCGTGGGCGCGCAGCCCGACCACGCCGAGAGTCTGGACGGGATCGTGCCCGTCGGCGAGGGCGGCATCCGCAACCTCATGGACTGGAAGTTCGGACCCGACGGCGCGCTGTACGTCCTGGACTACGGGCGCGGGTTCTTCACCTCCGACGACAAGTCCGCGCTGTGGCGGGTGACGTACAAGGGCGGCGAGCCGACACCGAGCCCGGAGGACATGGCCGAACCGGCACTGCGGAAGGAGACGGTCCGATGAGGGCGAGCGTACGAGCGGGGCGCCGCGGGAGACGCGAGCGGCACCGGCTGGTGACGGCCCTGCTGGGGGCCCTGGTGATGGTGCTGGGCCTGACCTCCGGTACGGCGTGGGGGCAGGGCACGACCCTGTCCGGCGCCCGGAGCACGGGGCAGAGCGGCCCGGCCGCCGACGCGCAGGTGCTGACCTGGACGGCGAACGACGACATGACGAAGTACGCCTCGGCGCCCTCGACCGCGGTGGCGGGCAAGGCGACGATCGTCTTCGAGAACAGCGAGGCGACCGGCAACACCACCGGGATGTCGCACACCCTCACCTTCGTCACCTCCGACCCGGACTACAACCAGGACGTGGACCTCAACATCCTGGCCTCGCCCAACGACTCCGAGGGCGGGAAGCACACGGTGGAGGTCACCCTGACGCCGGGGACCTACAAGTACCACTGCACCATCCCCGGTCATCAGCAGATGACCGGAACCCTGGTGGTGACCGGGGACGATCCGGGTGAGGACGGCACACCGCCCGAGACCTCCGCCGCGGTCGACGGCGACCAGGACGAGGACGGCAACTATCTGGGCAGCGCGACGGTCACGGTCACGGCCTCGGACGCGGACTCGGGCGTCGAAAGCATCGAGTACGCCCTCGACGGCGGCGACTTCCAGCCCTACACGGCGCCGGTGACGGTGGCCGATGCGGGCGAGCACACCGTCCGCTACCGGGCCGCGGACAAGGCCGGGAACGCGGCGGAGGAGAAGTCGGTCGACTTCACCGTCGTCGAACCGCCGGACGAGGACACCACGCCGCCGACCACCCAGGGCAGCGCCGAGGGCAGCAAGAACTCGGACGGCCACTTCATCGGCCGGGCGACGGTCACCGTGACGGCCGCGGACGACAAGTCCGGGGTCGAGAGGATCGAGTACTCGCTGGACGGCGCCCCGTACGTCGACTACGCGGAGCCGCTGGTCGTCGACCGGGCCGGTTACCACGCGGTCACCTACCGCGCGACCGACCAGGCGGGCAACGTCTCGGAGCCGCAGCGGCTGTCGTTCCGGATCGTGGCGGGCGGCGGAGTCCCGGCGCCGGCCTGCCCGGAGTACGACGAGCGGGAGACGGTGATCGTCGGCACCGTGGACACCGGGGTGCCCAACCGCATGACGAAGCGGCGCTGCACCGTCAACGAGCTGATCGAGGACGAGAAGGAGTGGACGTCCCAGGCGCTGTTCCTCAAGCACGTGCGCGGGGTCACCGAGGGGCTGGTCAAGGAGGGTGTGCTCGTACCCCGCGAGCAGAAGCTGATCAACCGCGCCGCCAAGCGGTCCGGGATCGGGACACCGGGTCAGGAGACCGGCTACCGCGACCTGTTCGACGGCAGCGAGGAGTCCTTCGCCGACTGGGAGCAGGTCGGCGGCGGGAAGTTCGGGCTCAACGACGACGGCAGCATGACCAGCGACAGCTCGGTCGAGGGCATGGGAATGCTGTGGTACCCCCAGCGCAAGTACGGGGACTTCTCGTTGAAGCTCCAGTTCCGTGACGACGCGCCGGGGGACGGCCGGGCCAACGCCGGGGTCTTCGCCCGCTTCCCCGACGTGCACGACCACCCGGAGGAGTCGCGGCCGGAGTGGGTGGCCATCAAGTACGGCCATGAACTGCAGATCCTGGACCGCCCCGACGGGGACATGTACAAGACCGGTTCCGTCTACGGGTTCGACCGCGTCGGTCTGGCGGGCGCGGGCGTCACCCCGAAGGGCACCTGGAACGACTACGAGATCCGGGTGGTGGGCCAGCACTACGAGATCTACCGCAACGGCACACTGATCAACGAGTTCGACAACAACCGCGGACAGGTCTTCGAACCGCCGCGCTCCGACGACCCGGGCACCGACGGGCGCCGCTACGCCTCGGGCTATGTGGGCCTCCAGGTCCACAGCACGACGGACGTGGTCTCCTACCGGAACGTACGGATCAAGGAGCTGTAGCAGCAGCGCGCCGGCCGGAGCAGGAGCGGCCGGGCGGGCGGGCGGTGCCGCAACCCACGGCGCCGCCCGCCTTCGCTGTCAGGAACCGCGCTGCTCCGGGATGCCCATCCGGGAGGCGAACTCCTCGGGGGCGCCCTGGTAGCCGCGCAGCACCGGTGTGTGGTGCCATTCGCCCGTCCCGCCCCGGGCGAACTCGGCGACGGTGGCCGCGGTCGCGTCCGGGACGCCGGAGAAGTCGTCCTGGGACAGCTCCTCGTAGCCCTCCTTGACCTGCACGGCCGTGTTCGGGACCTGCGCGAACGTCTTGTGCCCCTCGCCCTGCTGGATGGCGACACCCACCACGACCCGCACGTACTCCTCGGAGAGCCGGTCCAGTTCGAGGGTGAGCACCTCGTCGGAGCCGAAGCCCTGGCCGGTCTTGCTGTCCCGGTTCAGGATGATGGTGCCGTCCGGGGCGCGGCTGTCGAAGTGCACCAGGTAGGCGGGCTCACCGTAGGGGGCGTCGGCGGTGTAGGTGGCGGCCACTATGTCGAGGTCGTGCTCGGGCTCGCCCAGCGGGCTCGGGTCCCACTTGAGGGTGACCTCCACCTTGTCGAGTCCTTTGTTGAGACTGCTCATCCTGCCCCCTCCTCGTGTGCGGCGCGCACGCCGCAACCGACCGAAACTGCACGGCAGTTCCATCCTGCCACGGCGGACGGTGGACGCTCAGGAGCGCATCCGGGTGAGACGGGAGCGCTCCAGGGCGGTCCACACGGCGTCCACGGCCGCCGCCGCGCGTGCACGCGGACGACCGGTTCCTCCCCGCGGGCCCGGCCGGTCCCACGCGAGCGGTAGCGTGACCGTTCGATCACGACCAGCGGTCCCGGCGCGTCGACCGGCGGGCCGGGAACGGGGCACGACGGTGTACGCGGTAGGCGAGCAGGACGATCACGACGATGTCTTCCCGGTCGTCGAGCACGACGGTGCGGAGCACTGGGAGGCCCCGGGCGATCTGGAGCGGCGGCTGTACAAGCTGCACGAGGTCGACGAGAGCTACACCTACCTGCGCGCCCTCGCCGAGAACGGCGTCTACCACCCGATGCCGATCGAGCAGACCGTCCGCGATCCCGCCGGACGGCGGCCGGTCACCAGCGAAATCACCGGCTCGGACGGCGTCACCCGCATCGTCGCCCAGGTCTACACCGACGGTCTGCTGCCGCGGCCGCATCCGTATGTGGTCTTCGAGTTCATCACCCTGGGCACCCTCGCCGACATCCTGCCGCCCGAGGTCGAGGTGCTCGTCGTCAACGGCGCGACGCCCTGCCAGGAGCTGTTCCGGGTGGACGAGGAGGAGCGGGAGGTCTGGTCGGAGCTGCACGAGGAACTGTTCGATCCGCACGCGCTCACCGGCCGCCTCGTCACCCGGCGGACCGGAGCCCCGGAGTCCGGCCCCCTGCTGCACGGGCTGGCGTGCGGCGCCCATCTGTGCTTCGGCAACGGCGACCCCTGGAACACCCTCGACTGGCACGGCGCCGGCTACAGCAACGAAGTCGAACGGCTCGCGGAGTACTGGGGAGTCGAGAGCCGCGAGGACTGGCTGGAGACCGAGCAGCGGCTGCTGGAGTGCGAGGTGAGCCCCTGGTACTGGGATTTCGTGCTCGGGGCCCGCCTCGCGCTGGAGAAGGAGCACCGCGGCCCGGGCCCGGTGGACGCCGGGCAGTGGCGGGACTGCGTGGAGACGACACTGCGCCGGGTCGTCGAGGCCCCCGAGGGTCCGGACTTCGACGCCTTCCTGACGGACCTGCGGTCACTGGTGGGCAAGGTGCTGCGGTACGAGGCGCGCTTCCGCGCCGACGGACTGATCGGTCCGCACGAGGTGATCCGCACCGTCGCCGCCTGGGACCTGGGCCGGGCCTCCAAGATGGCCCGCTGGGGCCGGGGGGCCCGCTACGCGACCCGCGCCGAGATGTACGACGCGATCGAGCGGGTCGGCACCGGCGTGCGGAGCACCTACCGCT
Organism: Streptomyces sp. AA1529; assembly: GCF_000280905.1. Lineage (GTDB taxonomy): Bacteria > Actinomycetota > Actinomycetes > Streptomycetales > Streptomycetaceae > Streptomyces. Next base: position 53,139 of record NZ_ALAP01000072.1, read on the forward strand.
CCTGGACGGAGTTCTCGGCGGCCTATGTGATGGGCCGCTGCCTGCACTTCGACGAGGAGCGGTTCGGCACCTGGTACACCGACGTGCTGGAGGCGCACCGGGTGCTGCTGCGGGCACCGCGCAGCCCCTGGCGGACGGTGCCGTTCCGGCTTCCGGACTGACGGTGCCGGGCCGCCGGATCAGTCCAGGACCGCCGCCACCGCCTCGATCTCGACCAACTGGTCGGAATACCCCAGCACGGTGACGCCCAGCAGCGTGCTGGGCACGTCGTGGCAGCCCACGGCATCGCGGTAGACCTCCCAGGCCGCCACCAGGTCGGCCTGGCTGCCGGCGGCCACCAGGACCCGGGTGCTGATCAGATCCCGCAGATCGGCGCCCGCCTCGTGCAGCGCGGTGCGCAGGTTCTCGACGGCTCGGGCCGCCTGGCCCGCGTAGTCCCCGACGGGGGTGACCGTGCCGTCGTCCGCCAGCGGGCAGGCCCCCGCGAGGAAGATCAGGCGCGCGTCGGGCGGCGCCGCTGCCGCGTACGCGTACTCGGCCACGTCGGAGAGGCTCCGGGAGCGGATCAGGGTCACGGCTCGGGCCACGGGGGTTCCCTTCGGCAGGTGCGGCAGGTCTTCCCGTACCCCAGCGCAGCACGCAGGACGGCGCAACCGGTTTCCGCGCCGCGCGGAAGGCGGCGCTCAGCCGGCCGCGAGCTGCTTGAGCCGGCCGATCAACTCCGCGTCGCAGAAGTCGAGGAAGCCTCCGGGGTCGGGTCCGGCGTTCATCAGGACCAGTCGGTCGAAACCGGCCTGCAGGAAGGGTCCGGCCACCTCCAGGCAGCGCTGCGGATCGTTGCCGCAGGCGAACCGCTGCCGGATGTCCTCCTCGCGGATCTGCGCGGTGGCGGCCTCGAAGTTGACCGGATTGGGGAGTTCGCTCATCACCTTCCAGCCGGTCAGTGCCCAGCGGAAGGAGGCGAGCGCGGCCCTGGCGCCCTCGCGCTCGCTCTCCGCCCAGGCCAGCGGGACCTCGGCGTAGCCGGGGCCGGTGCCGCCCGCCTCCCGGTAGTGGCGCACGATCTCGGGCTTCTCCTCCGTGGCGAACAGGGCGTCGCCGAGCTCGGCCGCGATCCGGCAGGAGGCGGGTCCGCTGGCGGCCCCCGGATCTGTCGGTGCTGGTGGCAGGGGTTCGGCTGGGCCCGGCAGCACCGGCCCGGTGCTGGGATGCGGGGCTGGTGACCGGTCGGTGGCGGAGACCGGGGTGCCGTTCAACGCCGGGCCCCCGCCCGTTCCGCGGGCCCGAACCGCCGCTCCAGGCAGGGTCGGCGCCGCCCACCACCGCGCGGCGGCGGCGCCCGGTGCGCGGGACCGCTCGCGGACGGCTACGCCGGGGCCGTACTGTCCGCCTCGGCGCGCAGGTCCCGGATCCGGCGGAACTTCCCGACGGAGCGCTCGATGGTCTCCGGGTCGACCACGCGGGCCTCCACCGCCACCCCGATGCCGTCCTTGACCCGGCGTACGAGCGCGGCCTCGGCCGCGGCGCGGTCGGCCGGGGTGGCCGCAGGCCGGGCCTCCACGAGCACGCTGAGGTGGTCCAGCCGCCCCTGCCGGGTGAGCTGGAGCTGGAAGTGCGGGGCCACGGCGGGGAGGTCCAGCACGATCTCCTCGATCTGGCTGGGGAAGACGTTGACCCCACGCAGGATGATCATGTCGTCGCTGCGGCCGGTGATCTTCTGGATGCGGCGGAACGCGGGGCGCGCGGTGCCGGGCAGCAACCGGGTCAGATCGCGGGTGCGGTAGCGGATGACCGGCAGGGCCTCCTTCGTCAGCGTCGTCAGCACGAGTTCGCCCGGCTCCCCGGAGGGCTGCGGCTCCTCCCCCAGCGGGTCGACGATCTCCGGATAG
>NZ_ALAP01000073.1 GCF_000280905.1 Streptomyces sp. AA1529
GGCCTTCACGGCCTTGGTCTTTTGCCCTTCGGTGCCTCATGACGTTCCTCGCGTCGCCGTATCCGCTCCTTCAACGGCTCTTCCACGTCGTGTACTTCCGTAGCGCGGCGCACATGCTGGATCGCGTGTCATCTCCGCGTCGGACTGTGGCTCACTCGGCGTTGTCGAAGGCTGGAAAGAGGGCGCGGGCGACCTCTGGGGTTGGGGCGAGGAAGACGCCGTCTGCCTCCACCAGAGGGGTGTTCGCGGCCCGTTCCGTGGCGATCGATCCGGTCACGAAGGTCTTGCGTTCGTCTGTTCCCGTGACGTGGGCGGTTACGAGTAGAGGGGCCTGTAGGGGGACCGGGCCCCGGTATCGCATGTGGAGCGAGATGGTCATGCCCGGGTTTGCCGGTGGCGGTGCAGGCCCAGCCCATGAGTTCGTCGAGGAGCATGGCGCTGACGCCGCCGTGGACGTAGCCGGGTGGCCCTTCGTGGGGGATGCCGAGGCTGCATCGTCCGACCAGGGTGTCTTCGGTGCGGGTGACGTGCATCGGCGGCGCGATCGGGCTGCCGATGCCGGTGACCGGGCTGAACATCCGTACTCCGCCCGGGAATTCGTCGACTTCGGGGATTTCCGATGGGGAGCGGAGTCGGCCGGTGAGCTGCTGGGTGAGGGCTCGGGTGTCCGCGGCCAGGCGGTGCAGGGTTTCCGGCGAGGCGGTGGTGCGGACTGCGGTGTCGACGAGCAGGCGCAGTTCGCGGCCGAGGGTGGCGATCGCTTCTCGGTGTGGGGTCAGGTCGTCGGCTGCCGGATCTTCGGTGGCGCTTGTCGTGGTGAGGCGCGTGTTCATCGGCTGTCTCTGTGGCTGTCTCTGTGCAGGGGCGTGCGGTCGTCAGGGTGCGGTCGGGGGCGCGGTGAAGTCGCGTACGAAGACGGGCTTGAGGTGCTTCTCGGGCAGGGTGTCCGGGAGTTGGTCCCAGTTGAGGACGTGGGAGACGACGCGTTCGGGGGCCACGGTGCCGGAGGCGGCGAGGTCGAGGGCGTCGGGGATGTGGGTGCGGACGTTGTCGCGGGCGATGCGCAGGGTGACGCCGGTGAGGTACATGTCGAGGAGGGGAAGTTCGCCGGGGCGGAAGTGGTTGCCCGCTGATTCGCAGATGCCTTCGGGGGCGAGGGAGTTGACGGCGAGGGCGAGTTGGACGGCGCGACCGGTGGCCTCGACGGCGAGGTCGAAGCCGTGGCGGATGGGTTCGAGTGTCTCGGCGGTGCGGGCGCCGTAGCTCTCGGCGAGCTTGCGGTGTTCAGGGTCCGGGTCGACGTAGAGGACGTCGGAGGCGCCGAGGGCGCGGGCGATGTCGCAGACGTACAGGCCGATGCTGCCCCGGGCGACGACCAGCACCCGGGCTCCGGGGCGGGACTTGAGGTGCGGGGCGACCAGGCGCCAGGACAGGGACCAGTTGTCGCTGGCCGAGGCCATGGCGATGGGGTCGAGGCCGGTGGGCAAGGGGACGAGCATGGCGTTCGCGTACGGGACGTGGACCAGGTCGGAGAAGAGACCGCCCCAACTGCCGCCGATCGGTGCCCCGTACATCGCCATGTGCGGGACCGAGGTGCAGTGGGCGGTTAGTCCGGTGCGGCAGTTGTCGCAGGTGCCGCAGTTGATGGACCAGGGGACCACGACCAGATCCCCCGGGGGGGCGACGGTGGTCACCGCGTCGCCGATGTCGAGTACGCGGGCCACGCACTCGTGGCCGAGGGCGAAGGGCGGGGCTATGAAGCCGTGTCCGGCCAGGATCGCGGAGTCGACGTCGCAGGTGGTGGCGGCGACCGGAGCGACGATCGCCTCTCCCGCGAAGCGGACCTTGGGGTCGGGGGCCTCGCGCCACTCGGCGGTCCACCGGCCGGTGTAGGTCAGTTCACGCATCGGCCTGCTGTCCCTTCGCGGCGGCCACGAGGTCGGCGTAGCGGATTACGGAGCCGCCCGCACCCCACGTGCCGTCGGGCTGTTCGTGGACGAGGACCCACACCCGTAGCGCCTCGGTCGAGGGCAGTCCGGCCGCGGCGAGCACGGTGGCGGTGGTGTCCTCGACGAGGCCCGCCTTGCGCCGCTCGGACAGTGCGCCCTGCGGGACCGTGACCTCCGAGAGGAAGCGCGGGGCGTCGTCCTCGGCGGTGGTCTGCGCTCCTTCGGGCAGCTCGACGAGGTAGCTCCACGCCTGGGCGCGGAAGAAGGCGGTGTCCGGGGCACCCTCCCAGCGCAGCAGCACCGCGGCAAGGTCGCGCTGGATCGACGCGCGGCCCTGGTCGGTGAGGGCGCCGGCCGGGGCGGTCAGGCGGATCATGGGCATGGCAGCTCCTATGGCAGTCGTTATAGACGCCGGTCACGCTAGGCTATGACGGACGTTATAGCCAGAGGGGAGTGCTCAGTGATGGTCAAGAGCAGTGCGCCGTCGCGCGAGCGGATCGTGGCCGGTGCCGCCGACATGATCAGCAGGCGCGGGCTGAGTGCGACGAGCATCCGGGAGATGGCCAAGCACGCCAAGGCGCCGCTCGGCTCGACGTATCACTACTTCCCTGAGGGCAAGCAGCAGTTGGCGACCGAGGCCGTCCGTTTTACGGGCGACTGGGTTGCGCGAAGTCTGCGCAAGGAGCTGGAGGCGGGTCCGGCGGCGGGACTGAGCGCCTTCCTGGCGCTGTGGCGGAAGATCGTCGTCGAGAGCGGCTTCCATGCGGGCTGCCCCGTGCTGGCCGTGGCCATCGAAGAGCCGCCCGCTGATGAGGTGCCACCCGCCCTGGCCGCAGCGGCCGAGGTCTTCGAGCAGTGGGAAGCCCTGCTCGCCGACTCGCTGAGGGAGCACGGCGCCGAGCCGGAACAGGCCGCGCAGCTCGCGACGCTCATCGTCGCCGCGGTCGAGGGCACGGTGGCCATGTGCCGCGCCAAGCGCAGTACCGAGCCGCTCGACCGCACCGCCGAACAGCTACAGGCCCTCATCGCTACCGCGACCGGAAGCTGACCGGGGCCGGAGACTGGCTGGGGTCGGGGGGGGATGACCCGGCCCCGGCCTGCGCTCACGCCCCGAGCGCGGCGCGGATCGCCTTGGCCTTCTCCTCGGTGAACACGCCGCTTTCGAGGAGGGAGAGGATGGACTGTACGCCACCGCTGGAGCCCCAGCTTCCCTCGTCGATCACGCGGAAGTTGACCCACCAGGCGGGCGACGGCTTCGCCAGGCCGCAGGCGTCTGCCAGCGCCGCCAGGAGACGCTCGATGACGGCGGTCCTGACCTCCTGACGCCAGTCCCCGTCCATCACCGCCACATCGATCACCATGATGTCGGCCTCCGGGCCGATGTCCGCGACGAGCCGTCCGCCGATCGCTATCATGTCCGGCTCGCGCTCGACGAAGTGCACCTGGAATCCGACCCGCGCGGGCGGGGCGAACTGCCCGACCTCGGGTACGAGGACCGCGTCCGTCAGGGTCCCGGCCAGCTTGCGGCGCCGCTCCAGGCTCAGGCGGCCCTTCGAGGTGTTCACGGTGATGATCGTCACGACGTTCCTCCTATGACAGTTGTTATAGGCGACGTCAGATTACACCCGTCTATAACGTCTGTCATAAGCTGATGGCCTGGCCTGGCCTGGCCTGGCCTGCGAGCGGCGCGTCGTGAGGACGCGGCGCCCCGTTCAGTCGGAGATCACGGCGGTGCGGTGGATCCATTCGGTGCCGTGCAGCGCCTGGTGCATGAAGGCGGCGACGTCCGCCCGGCTGATTGTCGGGTTGCCTTTCATCGAGAGCCGGTCGTCCGCGCTGTAGGTTCCCTTGGCGGGGCCGTGGGTCAGCCGGGTCGGGTAGACCACGGTCCAGTCCAGAGCGCTGGAGCGGATGCGCTCGTCCGCGATCTCCTTGTCAGCGTAGATCGACCGCAGCAGCGTGTTGTAGATCAGCTTCTGTGCCGGACTCGACCACTTGAGGGTGTGGCCGACACCGAACGACGACAGCCACACCAGGCGGGAGATACCCACGTCCCCGGCCGCGCCGAGTACGGCGGCCGAGGCGCGCGTGAAGAGGCCGTCGGCGCGCACCGAGCTGCCCCTGCCGAGCGCGGAGACGATCGCGTCGTGACCGGCCGCCGCGGCTGCGACGTCGCATTGCGAGGTGGCGTCGCCGGTGACCGCGGTGATCTGTTCGGCCAGGTCGCCCAGGCCGGCCGGGTTGCGGACCAGGGCCGTGACCGAGTCACCGGATCGCAGGGCCAGGTCGACGAAGTGGCGACCGGTGGGGCCGGTCGCGCCGAGGATGAGCAGCTTCATGACGGGGGCTTCTTTCGGGCGCTCGGGTGCTCGGGTGCGAGGTCAGGGCGAGGGCTCGGGGTCAGCCGAGGTCGGCGAGGTCCTGTTCGGTGAGGGTGAGCGAGGCGACGGCCATGTTCTCCTCCAGGTGGGAGAGGGATCCCGTGCCGGGGATGGCCAGGGCCACCGGGGAGGAGGCCAGTAGCCGGGCAAGGCCGATCTGCGGGACGGTGGCGCCGTGCCGGGCCGCGACCTCGGCCAGACCCTTGTCATCGACGTTCCGGCCACCGCCCACCGGGAAGAACGGCACGAAGGCGATACGGGCCTCCTCACACGAGGCCAGGAGGTCCGCCTCGCCGCTCCCGGCGGCGAACTGGTTCTGCACGGCGACGACGGGCGCGATGGCGCGCGCCTCCGTGAGGTGTCGGGCGTCGACGTTGCTCAGGCCGAGGTGATGGATCAGGCCCTCCTCGCGCAGTGCGGCGAGCGCCTCGAAGCGCTCGGCCAGCGACTCGCCGTGCGGGGGTGCCATGGCCCCGATGCGGAGGTAGACAAGGTCGAGGCGGTCGAGGCCCAGGCTGTCCAGGTTGGCCTCGACGAGGCCGCGCATATCTGCGGCAGTGCCGTGGGAGAAGCCGTCCGATCGCACGATGGGGCCCACCTTGGTGGCGATGACCAGGTCGGACGGGTAGGGGTGCAGCGCCTCGCGGATCAGGGTGTTCGCCCGGACCGCGGCGTTGTCGCTGACGTAGAAGTCGGCGGTGTCGAGGTGGTTGACGCCGAGTTCGACGGCGCGGCGCAGGACCGCACGGCTGGTCTCCGGGTCGCGGGCGGGACCGCCCATGCCGTCCTTTGAGGGCAGGCGCATCGCGCCGAAGCCGAGCCGATGGACATCAAGGTCGCCGCCGAGGCGGAACGTGTCGTTCATGGCGCCAGTCTGCATGGCCCGGCTTCGGCTGCCGAGGCCGTGACACGTTGCTGCCACGCGCCGCCATGCGCCCCCTCGTGGACGCTGACTCCGTGCCCCCTGGATGCTGGCCACGTGCCGCGTGAACGGTGCCGAGCCCCGTGGACGGTGTTCACGCGCCTCATCAACCGGCCCCGCGACCGGCGCCGCGCGCACAATGGGCGTATGACACAGGTCCTGGAGCTCACCGGTGATCTCGAGCTGTGGGCGCGGATCAAGCCCTTGACGGAGTCGTACGACGCGGAATGGGTCAACGTCGCCCGCGACCTCGACACCTGGCCCGGCGCTCGTGAGGCGGCCCGCCGCACGATGCGGCGTGACGCGGCGGCCCGCGCCCGCAAGCTGTACAGCCCCGCCGTGCTCGCCGACGAGCGCGACCGGGAGGCCCTGAGCGAGATGGCCGCCCAGGGCATGCGGATCCGGATCTCCGCCACCCCGCTGTCCCGGGGGACTGTCTTCATCGACCGGCGAACCATGATCCTCACCAGCTCCGCACCCTCTGCCCCGGCCGCTCCCGGACACCGCAGGTACACCATGAGTACCGCGCCTGCCCTGGTCGACGGGGCGTACGCGCTGTTCGAAGCCGCTTGGGAGCACGCCATCGACCTCGACGTCTTCCTGGGGGCGAGGCGGCCCCGGATCGACGCGCAAGCCGGCAGGGTCCTGCGGGCCCTGTCCTCCGGCACCACCGACGAGGCAGCCGCGCGGGAACTCGGCATGTCCCTGCGCACCTACCGCCGTCGGGTCGCCGACCTGCTTGTCGTCCTGGGCGCGGGCTCCCGGTTCCAGGCCGGAGCGCGCGCCGGCGAACTGGGCCTGACCCGCGACTGACCACCCCTGCCGACTGTCGGCCGTGGGACCGGCAGGCTACGAACCGGCAGGGCGCAGTATCCGCCCGCTACATCGCCTTCCACGTCCCGTCGAGGAGCCGCTGCGCCAGCGCCCGGTGCGCGGTGCCGAAGATCTCGATGTGCCGCTGTACCCCGGCGACGCCCATGAGGAGAGGGTTGGGGGCGGACGGGTCGGCCTTGAGGGTGCGCAGGTGGCTGAAGGCGGCGCCCTGGTAGGCGTGGGTGTTGATGAACGCGTCCGCGCCCTCCTGGGCGGCCAGGCCCTGGACGAAGTCGGACGAGATGGCGTACTGGGAGGCGGCGTCGGCGTTGTCGTTGCCGCTCCACACCACCACCTTGCTTGTCTTTCCCCGGTGTTCGACCGGGACGATGACGGTCATCTGGCCCTCGGTGTGTCCGGGCGCGAGGGCGGCGACGGCCTCGGTTCCGGGCGCGATCTCGATCCGCTCCATGCCGACGGTGTGGCTGGGATACGCCTTGATCTGGATGTCGATACGGCTCGGGAGGACCGCCAGCTTCGCCTTGTACTCCTCCTTGGTGTACTCGTCGCGGTGGGCGCGCAGCTCGGCGCGGGTCTTGGCGACGTACTGGGCGTCGGGCTGCCCCATGACGAACTTGGCCGTGGGCGCGTACCGGTCCCGGATGAGGTTGGCGCCGCCGGTGTGGTCGACGTGGCGGTGGCCTATGAAGACGTAGCGGATCCGCCTCGGGTCCAGGCCCGCGGCGGACGCCTGGTCGAGGAACTGGGTGCGCATGTCGTCGGGGGTGGTGAGGGAGTCGAGCATGACCAGGCCGCCGTCCGGGGTGCGGACGATGACGAGGCCGGTGAAGTCGGTGCCGAAGTACCAGGCGTTGTCGAGGAACTGGACGCCGCCGGCGGGCATGGGCCTGATGTGATTCTTGTGGAGGAAGCCGTTCGGGGACACGAAGTCCTGGGTGGGGTCGGGGAGTTCGTCGACGGGCTGGCCGGTGCCCGCGTCGCCGATGCCGCGGTAGCCGGTCTGGCACCACACGCGGTACTGCCAGCGGATGACGGGGTTGTCGTCCACCTCCGACAGCGCCTTGGCCGCCGTGTCGTACGCCTTCGCCAGCGGCTTGTCCGGCGCGAGCGGCCCGCCCCAGGGGACGTCGGAGCCAGCTGCCGCGGGCGTGGCCGCGGTGGTGGTTGCTGAGGCTGTGGCTGCGGTGGCCGTGGGTGCGGCCATGCCGAGTGCCGTCGCCGCCGCACCGAACACGGCGAGGTGGGTGAACTCACGTCTGTTGTACGTCATTTCTCCTCCTGTGGAACGGTGCGGCGGGCCGGGCGGTGCTGGATGCCGGTCAGTGGGCTGCCGGATAGAGCAGGCAGTCCTCGGGGCGGATGAGCAGGTTGAGGTCGCCGTCGGTGTGGCGTACCGGGCTCTCGGCGTGGATGCGCAGGTCGCCGACGGTGAGCTCGTACTCGAAGCGGGCTCCGGTGTACGAGCACTGCTCGACCTTGGCGCGCAGTACGTTGACGGCGCCGTCGTGCGGGGCGTCCGCGCGGGTGGTGAGGGTGATGCGCTCCGAGCGCAGGCCGACCGTCGCGGACGTCCCGGCGGGCGCGGTGCCGGCCACCTTCAGGTGCTGGCCGGTGGAGCCGAGTTCGACGCTCACGACCTTCCCGTCAGCGGCGCCGACCCGGCCGTCCAGGAGGTTGCAGCGGCCGATGAAGCCCGCGACCTCCGGGGTGGCGGGAGTCTCGTAGATCTCCGTCGGGGTGCCGACCTGCTGGAGGCGGCCGTGCATGAAGACGGCGATGCGGTCGGACAGGGACATCGCCTCGACCTGGTCGTGGGTGACGTAGACCGTGGTGATGCCGACCTCGCGCTGGAGCTGCTTGAGCCAGACGCGGGCCTGGTCGCGCATCTTGGCGTCGAGGTTGGACAGCGGTTCGTCGAGGAGCAGGACGCCGGGCGAGTAGACGATGCCGCGGGCGAGAGCGACGCGCTGCTGCTGGCCGCCGGAGAGCTGGTGCGGGTAGCGGTCACGCAGGTGCGCCATGTCGACCTTGGCGAGGGCGTCGTCGATCAGGCGGCGCTGCTCGTCCTTGGCAACCTTGCGGAGTTTGAGCGGCAGGGCGAGGTTGTCGGCGATCGTCATGTGCGGCCACAGCGCGTACGACTGGAAGACCAGGCCCAGATTGCGGCCCTCGGGCGGCACCGTGTTGCGCGGCACCCCGTCGAAGAAGGTCCGGTCGCCGACGCGGATGGTGCCGGAGTCTGGGGTCTCCAGGCCCGCCACGCAGGACAGGGTGGTGGACTTGCCGCAGCCGGACGGGCCGAGCAGGGTGAAGAACTCTCCGTCGACGACGGTGAAGTTGATGTCCTCCAGGACGGTCGTCCCGTTGAAGGACTTCTTGAGGTTCTCGACGGCCAGCTCAGGCATGGGTCAGCTCCTTCGGGTTCGTGCCGGCCGTGACGGCCTGGGTTGCCTCGGCCTTGGCGGCCTTCTTGTCGCGCAGCAGCAGTCCGGCGAGGCCGGCGACGACCGCCGTGACGGCGATCTGAAGGGTGGCGAGCGCGGCCACCGAGCCGGTCTCTCCCTGCGTCCACAGGTCGATCGCGGTGGTGCCGATGACCTGGGACTCGGATCCGGCGAGGAACATGGCGGGCGCGTACTCGCGGATCATCTGGGTCCAGATGAGCAGGAACGAGGCGAGCATCGCGGGGACGAGGAGCCGGATCAGGATGCGCGAGACGGTGCGCCACCAGTCGGCCCCGGCGACCCGGGCCGCGTTGTCGAGTTCGCCGCCCAGCTGCATGGTCGCCGGGGAGATCGCCCCGTATGCGGAGGGCAGGGCTCGTACGCCGAAGGCGATGATCAGCGCGATGAGGGTGCCGCGTACGGCGTCGCCGCCGGGCATCCACGCGAAGGCCCAGAAGAAGCCGATGCCGACGATGAGGCCGGGCACGGCGTGCGGGGACTGTGCGGTCGTCTCCAGGAGGCGGGCGAAGCGGAAGTCCGAGCGGCGCGCGACCAGCACCACGAGCGTGCCGAACACGGTCACGGCGACCGCGCCGATGAGGGCGACGGTGATGCTGTTGGTGATCGACTCGGTGTACGGCGCGTACGCGAAGACCAGCTTGAAGTTGTCCAGGGTGAGCAGCGAGAACGGGTTGACCAGTGGGGTCAGCAGCGTGGTGAACGCCCGCAGGATCAGGGCGAGCAGGGGCAGCAGCGCCCCGAAGACGACGTAGATCCCGACGAAGGCGAAGCCGAGCCACTTCCAGCGGCCGATGTCGAGCAGATGCGAGCGCGACGCCTTGCCGCGCACCGACACGAACCGCTGGGCGTGCTTGAGTAGCCGCGACTGGACGACGACCAGGCCGATGGTGGTCAGCAGCATGAAGGTGGCGGCGGCGCCGAGCAGGCCGTAGTCCGGGCTGATGGAGTCGATGCCTTGGTCGTAGAGGAAGTTGGAGAAGAGCGTGATCCCGGCCGGTTCACCGAGGATGAGAGGGATGGAGAGGGTCTCCACCGACGTGCCGAAGATCAGCAGACCGGCGTAGAGCATCGGCGGACGCAGCATCGGGACGACGACCGAGCGCAGGATGCGGAAAGGCCCGGCGCCGACCGTGCGGGCGGCGTTCTCCAGTGAACTGTCGGACGCGACGAGGGCGTTGGCGCAGAACAGATAGGCGATCGGGACTTGCGCGACAGCCTCGACGAACGCCATGCCGGGCAGCGTGTACAGGTTCCACGGCACCCAGCCGAACGCCTCGCGGACGGACGTGGTCAAAAACCCGGCGGGGCCGTAGACGACGATCCAGCCGAAGGCGAGGACGAGGGGCGAGATGTAGATCGGCCAGCGCAGCACCTGGCCGAACAGGCGGGCCGCCGGAAAGCGGGTGCGCTCCAGGAGTATCGCCATCGGCACCGCGATGACCAGTGCGAAGAGCGTGGTCAGCGCGGCGAAGAGCAGCGTGTCGAGGATGATCGAGCCGAAGCCCGCCTCGGTGAACAAGTGGGTGTAGTTGGAGAGGGTGAAGGCGCCGCGGGCCGCGTACAGCGGCTGGTTGCGGATCGACTGGTAGAGGATCGGGATCACGGGCGCGAGCACGAGCGCGGCGGTGATCAGGAATGTCAGCCAGTGGATGGTCACTTCACGCCCGGCGCCGAACAGGCGCCGGTACTGCGGCGTGCCGAGGTCGCTGGCGCGCGGGGCACTGCGGGGTGGCGTGGGCGCCACGGGATTCTGGATGGCCATGGGGGCTCCGTATGAACAGGCCGATGGGGAAGGGAAGGTGGGAGGTTGTGGCGAGGGGCGGGGTCAGCCCACCGCCTTCTCCCAGCGCGTCACGTACGCCTCCATGACGTCCTCCGGCACCTTCTTGGGCCGGTACAGGTGCACCTGGTCCGCGCCGAGCCTGCGCTGCATGTCCTGGAAGCTGTCCATGGCGTCCTGACGGACCCCCGGCCGGTAGGGCGACAGGCCCCCTTCGGCGACGGCGGCCTGTCCGCGGGCGGAGAGCAGGAAGTCGAGGAAGAGCCGGGCGGCGTTGGGGTGCGGCGCGGTCTTCACGATGGACGCGGCGCGCGGCATGATGACGGTGCCCTCGGCGCAGTAGCTCCAGCCGAGCAGGCCGCCGCTCTTCTCGGTGGCCGGGATGGCCACGCCGCCGCTGAGGTTGATCGACACGTCGTACTCGCCGGAGACGACCTTCTCGACCAGCGTGCCGGAGGAGTGGTCGGGGCGGGTGAAGGGCAGCACGCGGCGGAAGGTCTCCCAGCCGCCGGGGACGTTCGCCGTGTAGCCCTGGTTGCTGGCGTAGCCGTAGGCGTTGGTCGGGTCGTACACGCCGATCTTGCCGCGGAAGCGGGAGGGCGTCGCCTCCACGATGTCCGCCAATGACCGCAATCCTTTGGGGAATTGGGACGCGTCGAGGGTCTTGCGGTTGTAGATGAGCGTGACGGCGTCGGTGGACATGGTCCACACGCCGGGCACCAGCTCCGCCCAGCCGGGCAGATGGTCCTTCTCCGGCGAGCGGTAGTCGGAGGCGACGTTCCGGGCCGCGTAGTCGCCCCACAACGGGCCCGCGTTGTTGGCGAGCAGGTCGACGGGGGACCTGCCGGTGGCGGATTCGCTGTAGTAGCGCTCGTAGACCGCCGAGCCGCCGAGGTTGGTGGCGCGGATGTCGGACAGCCAGGGGTAGCGGTCGCTGAACGCGTCGAAGACCGGATGCCAGTTGGTCTGCGAGGTGTTGGAGTAGATCAGGATCTTCTTCTCGCGCCGCGAGGCTTCGACGATCTTGTCGTACGAGGCCGGGTAGTACGCGGGGGCCTTGGGTGCGGCGGCGTTCGCCTCGTCGGCGGTGCAGGCGGCCAGGGCCCCGCCCAGGGCGGCGAAGGTCCCGGCGGCGGCGGCCGTACGCAGGACACGGCGGCGGGAAGGACGGGCGGGGAGAGGTGGCGACGGTGGTGTCGTCGGGGGCATGGCGGCTCTTCTCGTAGGGAGCGCGACGGCGCTGTCAGCTGCGACTTCGAGAGGGGGGTGGCAGGGGGGGCGTCGGGGTTACGGAGTGGCGACCGCGCGGCGCATCACGTACGGCAGGATTCCGCCGTGCCGCAGATACGCCAGCTCCTGGCGGGAGTTGAGGCGCAGCCTCAGCCGGGCGGTGGTGCGGGAGCCGTCGGGGCGGGTGAGGCGCAGGGCGACGGGGTTGGTGCCGACGTGCAGCGCATCGAGGCCGTCGAAGACGAGTTCCTCCTCGCCGGTGAGGCCGTACGCGGCTGCCGTGTCGCCGGGTTCGAACTCCAGCGGCAGTACGCCCATCCCGATGAGGTTGCTGCGGTGGATGCGCTCGTACGATTCGGCGATCACCGCGCGGACACCGAGCAGCGCCTGCGCCTTCGCGGCCCAGTCGCGGCTGGAGCCGGCGCCGTAGTTGCGGCCCGCGACGACGACCAGGTCCAGGCCCGCCGCGCGGTAGGTGGGTGCGGCCTCGTGTACCGGCAGGACCGCCGACCGGTCGGCGGCGTAGGCGTGGCCGCCTCGCAACTCTCCGTCCTCGATGAGGAGTTGATTACTGACGGCGGCGTTGGTGAACGCCCCGCGCAGCATCACCTCGTGGTTGCTGCGCCGCGTGGAGTACTGGTTGAGATCGCGGCGGGCGACGCCACGCTCGGCGAGCCACTGTCCGGCGGCGCTGCGGGCCGGGATCGCGCCGGCCGGTGAGATGTGGTCGGTGGTGACGTCGTCGCCGAGGTGAAGCAGCACCTTGGCCCGGTCGATACGCAGTCGGTCCGGCGCATCGGCGAGCAGACCGGTCAGGTGCGGCGGGCGCCGGATGTACGTCGACTCCGGATCCCAGCGGAAGCGGACGCCGTCCGGCGCCTCGATGTCACGCCACGCCTGGGTGCCCTCGCGCAGCCGGGCCGCGTTGGCCCGGAACATCGCGGGCCGCACGGCCGCGGCGACGCGCGCGGCGACCTCCTCGTCGCTGGGCCACAGGTCCTTCAGGAACACGGGCGTGCCGTCGGCGGTGCTGCCGAGCGGCTCGCGCTCGAAGTCGTGCCGGATCGATCCGGCCAGCGCGTAGGCGACGACGAGCGGCGGGGAGGCGAGATAGGAGTGCGCGACGCGCGGGTTGACGCGGCCCGCGAAGTTGCGGTTCCCGGACAGGACGGCGACCGGGTCGGCCCCGCCGTCGGCGGCGACCTGCTCCAACTCATCTTGCAGGGGGCCCGAGTTACCGATGCACGTCATGCAGCCGAAGCCGACGATGTGGAAGCCGGTCTCCTCCAGCGGGGTCAGCAGTCCGGCCTCGCGCAGATAGTCCTCGACGACCCGTGAGCCCGGCGACAGCGACGTCTTCACCCATGGCTTCGCCGTGAGCCCGGCCTGCCGTGCCCGTTCGGCGACCAGTGCCGCCTGCACGATCAGCGACGGGTTCGCGGTGTTGGTGCAACTGGTGATCGCGGCGATGGCGACCGGCCCCTCGGGCAGTGGTTCACCGGCGACCGTCACGGGCGCCCGGTTGCCGCTCGAAGGCTGGAAGGAGCCGGGCACCTGCGACAATGGCAGCCGCTGATGCGGCAGATCGGGCCCGGCCAGGCTCGGCTCCACCGTCGACAGATCGAGCTCGATCAGGTCGTCGTAGCGCGGCTCAGGGCTGTCGGCGGTCCGCTTGAGTCCCTGCGCGCCGAGATAGGCGTCGACGAGCCGTACGTGGTCCTCGTCCCGGCCGGTGAGGCGCAGATACGCAGCCGTCTCGTCGTCGTAGGGGAAGTAGACGCACGTCGCCCCGTACTCGGGTGCCATGTTGGAGACCGCCGCGCGCTCCGCCCAGCCGAGCGCTGCGACGCCGGGCCCGCAGAACTCCACGAACTGGTCCACCACGCCCTGTTCGCGCAGGAGTTGGGTCAGTGTGAGGGCGAGGTCGGTGGCGCCGACGCCGGAGCGCAGCCGCCCGGTCAGCCGGACGCCGACCACGCGCGGGAACGGGATGGTGACCGGCTCGCCGAGCATCGCGGCCTGTCCTTCGAGCCCGCCGACGCCCCAGCCGACGACGCCCAGCGCGTTGATCATCGGGGTGTGGCTGTCGGTGGCGACGAGCACGTCCGGGTGCAGCCACGGCAGACCGCCGCCCTCGGCCGGATCGTCCTGCTGCCAGACGACGCGGGCCAGGGTCTCCATGTTGACCTGGTGGATGATGCCCGTACCCGGCGGCACCACGCGGAAGTTGCTGAGGCTGCGCTCGGCCCACTTCACGAAGGCGTACCGCTCGGCGTTGCGCCGGAAGTCGATCAGCAGATTGCGCTCGACGGCGTCGCCGTGCCCGTACTCCTCGACGATGACGGAGTGGTCGACGGTCAGGTCCACGGGCACCGCGGGCTGCAACTGGCCCGGATCACCGCGGAGTTCGGCGACGCTGTCGCGCAGGGCCGCGAAGTCGGCGAGCGCGGGCAGGCACGTCGTGTCGTGCAGCATGATCCGATCCGGGTGCACCGGCACCTCGCAGTCACCCTGGCCCGCGCGGATCCGGTCGAGTACGGCGCCGAGCGCGGCGGGGGAGCGACGAGCGACGTTCTCGACCAGCACTCTGACCGCGTAGGGCAGTTCGGCGAGCCGCTCGGCCGGCAGCAGCCGGTCCAGCGGTAGATGGCGGTACGCGCGACCGTCGACGGTGAGGACGGCGGTGACGGCGGTGACGGGCGTGTCAGCGCATGTGCCGGTGGCTGCGTCGGCGAGTGCGGCGGTGTGGTCTGTGCTCATGATCCCTGCTGTGGTTCAGACGCGGGCGGGTCCACGGGCGCACGCCGGGTGCGCCGGGCCGCCAGTATTGTCCTAAGCCGAAGATTAATACAATGGCTGGAACGAGGAATCTGCCGCGGTGTGAGAGCGGGGAGGGTGAGTGCCCGGACCGGGCGGGGTCAGCGGCCCGTCTTGATGGTGCGCACCTTGTCCAGGTGGCGGCGCAGGAACGCCGCCGCCTCTTCGAGATCGCCGGCCTCGACCAGGTCGAGCATGTGCAGATGTTCCCGCGCCTGACCGGCCAGACGGGAGCGGTCGACCTGGTGGCGGTACTCGATGAGACGGCGCAGCCGGTTCTGGCGGCGGGTGGCGTCGAGCAGGAACTGGTTGCCCGAGAAGCCGACCAGCGTCTCATGGAACGACGCGTTCACGTGGAAGAGTTCGGCCCGCGGCAGGAGCAGGATGTCGCCGCGCAGCAGGGCCTCCTGCTGCTTGCGATGCAGGGCCGCCGCCTCTGGATCGATCGTGAAGCCCGGCTCGAGCAGGGCGTTCGGCTCGATGATCATGCGGTAGCGGTAGCTCTGGTCGTGCGCCTCGACCGTATTGAGGACCTGCTGGAACTCCCAGCCGCGCCCGCCGATCTTGCGGCGTACGAGGTCCTCGGACTCCATACGGGCCAGCACCCGCTCGGCCTGGCGGGGCGTCAGGCCGTAGCCGCGGCCGATGTCGGCCGTCGTGAACGGGCCGGTGAAGCGGCCGCCCACGTAGTCGTCGGCGATCCGGAAATACGCGTCCTGCTCGATGTCGCCACCGTCGGACAGGTCCGTCCCGGCCAGCGTGGCGGCGGAACGGGCAAGGAAGAAGCCTCGGTTGGGCTCGCGCCGCAGGATGCCGACCTCGGCGAGGAAGAGCATCGCCTTGCGGGCCGGGGTGCGCGAGACGTCCAGCTCGTCAGCGGTCCACTGTTCGGTGACGTGCGCACCCTCCTCGAGGCCGCTGCGGCGCAGCAGGTCCACCAGGCGGGTGGCGATGGAGGTGGTCAGGTTCGGCCGCGACATCACGCTGCGCTCTTCGTACGGGGACGGGGAGATCCCATCTTAAGCGCCGTGCCGGCTGCGACCGAGGGATTGTATAGATAGGCGTATTGATGCAAAATGGCGCTCGTGGGACGTCGAATCGTCCTGCTGCTGTGCAAGAGAGCCTGTGACCAGCCCCAGCCGACAGCCCGAGTGAGAGGCGCGAAGCCCCGCATGCCGACGACCGTCACGACCCCCGTCCCCACCGCCGACCTCGCCGACCAGCACGGTGACCGACTCCGTGTCTGCGATGTGCAGTTCACCAACTACGGCGGCGCCCGATCCTTCGCCGGACCGGTGCGGACCGTGTCCTGTCGCGAGGACAACGCCCTGCTGCACGAACTGCTGCGTACACCGGGAGAGGGCGCCGTCGTGGTCGTCGACGGAGGCGGCTCCCTCGCCACCACGCTCTTCGGGGACCGCATGGCCACCCGGGCCCTCGAGAACGGGTGGGCGGGAGTCGTCGTCCACGGCGCCGTCCGCGACAGCGCGGCACTGGCCACCATGCCGCTCGGTGTCCAGGCGCTCGGCACCAATCCACGCCGGGCCGGGAAGGCGGGCAGCGGGGCGGTGGATGTGCCGGTCAGCTTCGGCGGCGTCACCTTCGAGACCGGGGACGTGCTGCACGCGGACGAGGACGGGGTCGTCCTTCTGCCCCGCGCCTGAGCTGTCCGTGCGCGGCCGCCCATATGCGCCGCCTTGGCCGAGTCCCGCCCTATCTGGGGTTGCGACGATCTGATGCCATGTCGGGAAGGCGGCGGGGGCGGCATCGGCGGATGGGGGCCGCCTGGGAGCATCTGCGCAGTGGGGCCGGCCCGCAGGTGGGCACGCGCACGTGCGACGCTGTCAGACGTCCTTGATCCGTACGCGGTCGCCGCACAGCTTCGACCAGTCGTCGCGGTCCGACGTCAGTACCAGAACGGGTGCCGGGGCGCGGAGCGCCATCGCGGCGACGAGGGCATCGATGGCGTACTTGTGGCCGTGTAGGCCACCGGCGTCGCTCAGTAGCTGAACTGCGGTGAGGCTGTCCGCCTGGGTGACGTCTTGGACCTGAAGGCGGGAGAGCATCCAGCGCAGCCGGGCGGTATCCGTCTTCCCGTAGACGGCCTCCACCACTGTCAGGGGCGACACGAGGACGGGCACGCCCACGCGCCTAGCGGCCTCGATCCGGGTGATCATCTGGCGGTCGTTGCGCAGGAGCAGCGACAGGGCCTGGGAGTCCAGCACCAGAGACCTTGCGGCGGGTTCCTTCATGCGGCGCTGTCGCCGGACGCGTACGGAGCCGGTGCGTCACCGAACAATTCGCGCTGCGCGGCCTGGACTTCTGACTCGCTCAGCGGTTCGTGCTCGGCTTCGTAGGCGGCCACGATCTCGGCGAGGCCGTCCATCGCCAGCTGGTGCCGGACCGCCGCGGTCACGTAGGCGGATACGCCGCGCTTGCCCGTGCGTGTACGCAGCGCGCCGAGGAGTTCCGAGGGCATCGAGACGGAGATGTTCTCCGTGCCGCCGGGGCGGGGTGACTTCATGGGGGCCAGTCTAGTACAGGAACTATTACATCGGGTGGTGTGCTGCGCAGGCCGCATCCGGCGGCGTAGTCTCGGCGCCACTGGATCTTCTTGTGCTTTGTCGCGGCTCCCGTGCTGGGATGGTGCTGGGATGCGCCCGCATTTCCGCAGGTCAGGGCCTTGTGGTGGAGTTCCGCTTCAACGTGTAGCGCACATGAATAACTGATCGTCCGCGCGCAGCGTACTGCTGCGGTGGCCGACTCCCTGCGTGGATTCATACCGGGCGGGCACGACACGGCTGTGCTCGGGACGTACACGGCGGATCTGGAGCAGTGGTCGCAGGTGCGGGCACTGGCAGACCGCCTGGCTGCGGAATCCGTGGCCGTGGAACGTCCTCATCAACAACGCTGGCGCCGCGTTCACGCGCTACGAGCAGACCACGGACGCCGTCGAGCGCAGCTACGCCTTCAACCACCACGCCCCGTTCCTGCTCACCCACGCACCGGTGGCCAACGGAGTCCGCACCCTCAGCGCCCGGATCATCAATCTGTCCACGTTCGTGGAAAGGCGGGGCAAGCTCGACACGCGTGATCCTGATGTTGCGGGCACGTCGTGGAACGGACGTTGAGACCAACAACTCAATGTCTACGCGACCAGCAAGCTCGTCAGCCTCCTTGCTGTCCGGGAACTTGCCGAGCGTCTGCCCGACGGCATGAGCATCTGCAACGCCAACCCTGGCATGGTCAACGGCACCTCCATCAACTCCAGCACTGGCGGCCTGATGCGGTTGACGGCGCCGCCGTTCAAGCCGTTCGCGATCACGCTGGATGAAGGGGTGCGGACCCCGGTCCGGCTCGCCACCGCCCAGCCGGCCCCAGCCCAGCAGCGGGTTCTTCAGCAAGGGCGAGCTGGGCACCCCCTCCAGCCTGGCCCAGGACGAGGACATGGCCCGCACGGTCTATGAGAAGACCGCCGCACTGATCGGCATCGACTGCTGCCCATACCCCCTCTGCCGTGACGTCACGGCCTTGACTCCTGGACACGGCACTTGCCCCGTCCGGTTGCCAACGGCGCACCGGTGCGGGCGGTGCCTGGCCGACTCCTTCGTCCGGGAGGCGGTTCACAGATCGCGGAGCTTGGGCAGGACCTGCTCTCCGACGCGGGCTGTCCAGTCGGCGGGGGCGGGGCCGGAGGGGTTGACCCAGACCTGTTGGACGCCGAGTTCGGCGTACTCCCGCATGGCGGCCAGGAAGGCGTCGATGTCGGCGAGGGGGTCGAAGTGCCCGATGATGGTCTTCTTGATCTCGGCGGGGTCCCGTCCCTCGGTGTCGCAGTGGCGGTTGAGGACGTCGAGCTTGTGGGCGACCTCGCCCGGGTCGAAGGCGAAGAGGTTGCAGGCGTCCGCGTAGCGGGCGACCAGGCGCAGCGTCTTCTTCTCGCCCATGCCGCCGATCACGATGGGCAGTCCCGCCTGCTGTTCAGGGGCCGGTGAGCAGATCGTTTCAGCGAGCCGGTAGTGGTGCCCGATGTACGGGCCGGTGTCGTCGCTCCACATCTGCCGGCAGATCTGGAGGGTTTCTTCCAGGCGCTCAAAGCGTTCGGGTACGGGTGGGAAGGGGACGCCGAGGCCGTGGTGCTCGCGTTCGTACCAGGCGGCTCCGATGCCCAGCATCGCGCGGCCGCCGGAGAGTACGTCCAGGGTGCTGACGGTCTTGGCCAGGAGGCCGGGGTGGCGGTAGGTGACGCCGGTGACCAGCAGGCCCAGGGACAGGTGCCGGGTCTGGGCGGCGAGGAAGCCGAGGGTGGTGTAGCCCTCGAGCATGGGGTCGTACGCGGTGGTTCCGGGTTGTTCCATCTGGAACCAGTGGTCCATCAGCGTCAGCGCCGAGAAGCCCGCCTCGTCGGCGGCGCGGGCGGTGGCGGTCAGTACGGAAGGCAGCGCCTGGGGGCCGCCGGGGACGTCGAACCTGGTCAGATGCAGCGCAATATCCATATTCCTCGGGTCACTTCGCGGTCGGGTGTGAGTCGGGGGTGCTGATTCTGCGGACGGCTTCGACCAGGGCGGCCCGGTGGATGGCCAAGCGGTCGGCCGAGGTGGGGTCGGCGCCGTCGGCCGCCAGTAGGTCGGCAGGGCTGATCAGCCAGCTGGCCGCCATGCCCTGCACGAGGATGAGCAGGTCGGTCGCCGGCAGGCCGCTCGGGTGTACCGAGCCGTGCTGTCCGCCCATCGCCTGCACCTTCGAGGTGTAGACGTCGGCCGCGTCCGGGCCGGTGGCGGGGCGCTCCAGCTGGCGCCACAGGCTCAGCCGCAGTGCCTCGGGGTGGGCGAGGAGATGATCGAACATGCGGCCGGCGTAGCCGGGCAGGTCGTCCTCGGTGACCGGGACCTCGGCGATCAGCGTTCCGATGACCTGGTTCAGGACGGCGCTGAAGAGCCCCTCCTTGTTGCCGAAGTAGACGTAGATCATCCGCTTGTTCGCCGCGGCGACTTCGGAGATCCGGTCGATGCGGGCCCCTGCGAAGCCTTGCGCGGAGAACTCCTCCACGGCAGCGTCGAGGATCTTTCTGCGGGTGGCGGCGGAGTCTCGTGGCATGACCCCACCCTAAGTAAATAACCAGTTATTGACAATCTCCCCGATCAGGTGTCTGGTAGTAACCAACCTTTTAGTTATCTCCGAAGGGAAGCAAGATGAAGCGCTGGATACTCCCGGCAGACGTGACCGATGCGGCCAAGCTGGTGCTCGACGAGGCCCCCGTGCCGGTGCCGGGGCCCGGCGAGGTGCGGATCCGCGTCCGGGCGATCTCGATGAACTTCCGCGACCAGTTGGTTCTGAAGGGCCCGTTCGGGCGGCTGCCGGGCCGCGACCTGGTCCCGCTCTCGGACGTCGCCGGTGAGATCGATGCCGTCGGCCCGCAGACCGAGCAGTGGCGTGTGGGCGACCGGGTCACCAACCTGCACGTGCTCGGTTGGAGCGACGGCCGTCCGCCTGCCGCGATGGGTCTGGGTCTGGGCGCGCTGGAGGAGGACGGGGTGCTTGCCGAGTACGTCGTCCTGTCTGCCGAACGCGTCATGAAGGCACCGGGAAACCTCGACCACGCCGAGGCTGCCACCCTGCCTGTGGCAGCGCTGACCGCCTGGAACGCCCTGTTCGGCGACCACCCGATCACCGCGGACAGCACCGCCCTGATCATCGGCAGCGGCGGCGTGTCGCTGTTCGCCCTGCAACTCGCCCGTGCCGCCGGCGCCCGCGTCTACGCGACCGTGCGTGACGACGCGAAGGGCGAGGCGCTGGTCAGGCTCGGTGTCGACGGCTTTGTGGACAGCGTCACCGAACCCCAGTGGGGCCAGGCGGTGTTCGCGCTGTCCGGCGGCGTGGACAAGGTGGTCGACATCGTCGGCGTATCGATCATGCCCCAGGCCCTGGCGGCGCTCGCACCGGGCGGCGAGGTCGCCACCCTCGGGCTGTTCGACGTCGCAGGCGAGCCGCTGGACGGGTACGCCCTGCTCGGCAAGCAAGCGCGCGTCCGTGGTGTCGCGGTCGGCAGCCGGGCCATGCACCACGACCTCGTGCACTTCATCGAGACCCACGACATCCACCCGGTGATCGACCGGCGGATCGACTTCCTCGACGCCCCCATCGCCTACCCCACTCAGACCTCCGCCGGACTGTTCGGCAAAGTCGTCATCGAACTCAGCTGACCCGGCCGAACACCGGCGCGGCAGAACAGAAGCCTTTCATGGCCAACTTCGACAAGGTGCGCATCAACCAGCTCAGCGACCAGGGACTCGCCTGGTTCGCCGAGGTGCTGCGGGTCATCGAGACCCTGGACGTCGACGCGTACGTCGCTTTGATGGCACCGGACATACGCCTCGTCATGGACAACGGCGCCCTCACTCTCGAGGGCCACGACGCCGTGCGCACGGCTCTCGCGCAGGGATGGCAGCAACTCACCGGCATCGTCCACGACGAACTGAACCTCTACGGCACCGATCACCAGTTCGTTCACGAGGCCACCAACACCTTCACCTTCGCGGACGGCACGAACACCACCGTGGCCTCCACCGTCTGGATCGACCGCGACGAACACGGCCGACTCGCCGGCGCGCGCATCTACAACGCCCCCCAAGCCCTACGGGCCTGACCCGACGCCGTGGGTGGCAGCCGCCCGCAACCGGCTGCCACCCACCGGCCCGCGGCAGTTCAACCCCGTTCACCACACACCTGACTGCAGGAGCATTGGACATGACCAAGCTCAACGGACGGGTCGCCGTCGTCACCGGGGCCAGCAAGGGCATCGGTGCGGGCATCGCGACCCGGCTGGCGTCCGACGGAGCGGCAGTGGCGGTCAACTACGCCCACGACGCCACAGCCGCCGACACGGTCGTCGACAAGATCCGCAAGGGCGGCGGCCGTGCCGTCGCCGTCCAGGCGGACGTCGCCCAGCCCGACGACGTCTTCGCCCTTTTCGCCACCACCCGTGACGCGTTCGGCCCAGTCGACATCCTCGTCAACAACGCGGGGGTCTTCCGCTTCGGACCGCTGGAGTCGATCACCGTGGCTGAGTTCCACCGCCACTTCGACACCAACGTCCTGGGCACCCTGCTCGCCACCCAGGAATTCGCCAGCCAGCGCGAGGCCGACGGCGGCAGCGTCATCAACATCACCAGTGTCGGCGTGTCCTCCGCCCAGCCCAACGCCTCCCTGTACACCGCCACCAAGACCTCCCTGCTCGGCCTCACCCGCACCCTCAGCATCGAACTCGCACCCCGACGCATCCGCGTCAACGCCGTCGCCGCCGGCCTCGCCGACACCGAAGGCGTCCGGGCCACCGGCCTGATCGGCACCGACGCCGAACACGCGCTCGTCACCCGGATCCCACTCGGACGCATAGGCGTCCCCGAGGACATCGGCCCCGTCGCAGCCTTCCTCGCCTCCGAAGACGCCCGATGGATCACCGGCGACACACTCTTCCCCACCGGCGGCCAGTACTAGGCCGTGTCTGAAAATTGGTCTTGTGGAGGGTCGTGGTGAGTTGACGGATGCGGCGTGGGAGCGGATTGCCCCGCTGTGGCCTGGTGTGACTCCGCTGACCCGCGCTGAACGTGAGGGCCGGCTGCAGGGAGTGGAAGCGCATATCGCGTTGCTTGAGGCGGTTGAGGGCGCTTCGCCGACGGCGATCGGAGGGCTTTGGAACGGTTGGAATTCCAATGCCCACGAGCGGTGGGGTGGGATTGTGTATTACAAGGCTGATCCTTCCTGCGGCAGGCGCGGCCAGTGGCCCAAGAAGACCGGTGTTGGTGCGTTGCGGATGAGGTGAGCGACGGTGGCCGCCCGGAGACGTCACCACTGTCCCGGAGCGGTTCCGGATCCGCTCGCGATGGCAGAGCGCCAGACGGAGCTGTCGACATAGTGGTTGTCGAACCGCTCCGCCGATTCGGCGATCTCCTTCTCGTCCGACTCGCCGCGCATCACCCGGCCGAGCAGACGCAGGTAGTCGAACCGGCCCATGCCCGGCGTGAAGACGAGCAGGACGTCGGCTTCACAGCCGGGTGCTGCGGCGAAGGCGTGCGGGGCGTGCGGCGGCACTGCCAGGAAGTCACCCGTCTCCAGAACGGTCACCTCCTCGTCCACCAGCACCTGCAGGGATCCACTGATGACGAAGAACAGCTCCGTCGCCTTGGTGTGGAAGTGCGCGGGTGCCCCCACGGCTCCCTTGGCGAAAGTGGACGGGTAGCTGGTGCGCAGGAAGGTGGAGGTGAGTGACCAAGAGCGCGGGCTCCACCCACAACCTGCCTGCTCCAAAGCTGAATCATCAGACCCTCCGACGGTATGCGTCCGTAGGTCCGGCAGGGATGCTCAGGGCTGTTCCTCCGGGGCGCTGAGCCGGACCTGGTTGCTGTCGGCGAACAGTTCCAGGCGTGAGCAGCCGGCGCACTGGAGACCGAGGGCGGAGGCGTTCGCCCAGTCCAGGTTCAGCAGGCTCATCCCGGCGGTGTTGAGCTGCACCTCCCGGTTCCAGAACAGTGTGCCCCGGCACAGTGCGCAGGACAGGTCGTGCGGTCCGACCCGCGCCAGCCACGGCCCTTTGTGGCGGCGTCCTCGGCCTGCCATGTCGACCACCTCGTTTCTCTTCCAGGTCGCTGCGGATTCTCTGTCGCGTCTTCGACGGGCGAACGGGCCGTTCGCCCGGTCATTCGGGCCGCGGGTCCCAGCGGAAGCGGCGGACGGCCACGACCGCTCCGGCAGCACCCCAGATCAGCAGCGTGAGGAGGTGCTGCCAGGCGAAGCCGCCGTCCTGCACCGCCCGGAGCAGGGCCTCGTTGAACGGCCGGACCGGCAGCAGCGCCGTGACGTTCTCCACGATCTCGTTGTGGATGGGCATGTAGGTGCCGGACATGAACACGAGCGGGAAGAGGATGAACTGCACGACAGCGGGAGCGGCCTCCGCGTTCCTGACCAGTGAGGCGACCGCGACCCCCAGTGCGCAGAAGGCGGAGGCGCCCAGTACGAGCGCGACGGTGAGGGGCAGCCAGGCTGTGGCGTCCGGTATCGGCACGCTGTAGAGGCGGCCGACGCCGACGATGAGCAGGACATCGACGATGCTCACCATCACGCAGTGGGCCAGCAGGCCGACGAAGTACATCCACGGGGGCAGCGGGGTGGCCCGGACTCTTTTGAGTACCCCGTTCTGGCGCCGCGTCGACAGGACGATGGCCAACTGGCTGTAGCAGGAGCCCAGCACGGACATGGCGGCGAGGGTCGTCACGTAGTACTGGAGGGCCGAGAGGCCGCCGAAGTACGGGCTGGCGGCGACATCGTCGAACATCATGCCGAAGACCGCGATGACCACCACCGGCAGGACGAAGGTGAAGAACGCGCTCTGCGGGTTGCGCCAGAAGGACAGTTGCTCGTAGCGGATCTGGTGCAGGACCACTGTGAGGTCGCGGCGGGGTCCGTGCTGGACGGCGAGAGTGCTCACGGTGAAGGTCTCCTCATCGCGGGTTGCGGGGTGCCGCGGTTGGTCAGGCCGAGGTAGATGTCCTCCAGGCTCGGCCGGTCGATCGAGAGCTGCTCCAGGACCGTGCGCCGGCGCAGCGCCCAGTCGGTGAGCTGGTGCAGGGTCGCGGTCGGTTCGTCGGTCTCGGCGGTGACCCGTCCCGCGCCGTCCGGCACCGTGCGCACCGGAAGGTCGGCCGCGGTGCAGCCGACGGGCAGGGCGAAGCCGATGCGCACCCGTGCCGTGTCGCGTCCGCCGAGGCTTTCCGGGGTTCCCTCGCACACGATCCGGCCGGCGGAGAGGATCGCCACGCGGTCGGCCAACTCCTGTGCCTCCTCCATGTGGTGCGTGGTGAGCAGGACGGTGGTGCCGGCCTCGCGGAGGTTGCGGACGACCTGCCACGCGCTGCGGCGTGCGCTCGGGTCGAATCCGGTCGTCGGCTCGTCGAGAAAGAGCAGGCCGGGGTTGCCGATCATGCCGAGGGCCAGGTCCAGCCGGCGTTTCTGGCCGCCGGAGAGTGAGCGCACTTTGCGCCGCTCCAGCCCGGAGAGGTCGACGAGCGCGATCAGTTCGCCGATGTCGCGCGGGTTCCGGTAGTAGCCGGCGCTGCGGGCGAGCGTCTCGCGGACCGTCAGATACGGCTCGACCGCGATGTCCTGCAGCACCAGGCCGATCCGTTCGCGCAGTTCCCTGGCGCGGGACCGGTCGCCGGGGTCGATGCCGAGCACTTCCGCGTGCCCGTCGTCCCGGGTGCGGAACCCCTCCAGGATTTCCAGGGTGGTGGACTTGCCGGCGCCGTTCGGCCCGAGCAGCGCGAAGATCTGCCCGCGCCCGACGGTGAAGCTCAGCCCCGCCACGGCCTCCACAGCGCCGTAGCTCTTGCGCAGTCCTTCCACGACGACCGCGTCGGACATGAACACCTCTCTCCGTTCGGGTATCAGGGGGCGGCCGCCTCCGGATCTTCCGGGTGGGCCGCCGCGGGCCCCGGCTCGCACCCCGGCTCCGTGCCCGGGTACGGGCCCGCGCCCGGGTATGGGCCGGAGCCCGGGTGTGGGCCCGCCCCCGTGGCGCCGCGGCGCCGGAGGCCGGCGGTCCGGCCGTGCCGGAGACTCCCGGGCCCGCGCCCCCGGTCGGCTACGCCTCCGTGGGATGGCTCCGGAACCCGGTTCCGAGGTGCCCTTGGCCGCTGCTGCCGCCTGGAGGTTCCGCCGCGGCGACGGAATCCGGTCAGGCTGCCGGCCGACGGGTCCGGTGCGGCCGCGTCATGGCTTCGCCGGGCTGTCGGCCGGCTCGGCGGCCCCCGCGACGATCGTTCTCAGCGCCGCGACGTGGCCGTTGAAGGCGTCCCGGCCCGTGGATGTCAGCCGCGCGTACACCCTGCGCCGTCTGCCCTCGAGGCGGCGTTCGGTGACGATGTACCCGGCTTCTTCGAGTGTGGCGAGCTGTTTCGAGAGGGCCGAGTCGGACAGTCCGAGCCGTTCCTTGAGGAAGGCGAACTCTGCCCAGTCGGCAGCGGCCAGTGTCGCGACCAGCGACAGCCGGGTGCTGGGGTGGATCAGTTCGTCGAAGTGCGCTTCTGTCATGCGCGCGACCATCGAAGCAGTGCCCGCAGGATCTCGGGGCCGCCGAACCCGGTGACGGCAGCTGTCAGCGCCGCCGCCCAGAGGGTCGGATGGCCGGCGCCGTCCGCCTTGAGCGTCATCGCCGCGAGGATCGTGACCCCGACGAGCCCGAGGAGCATGCCGACGACGACGAACGGGACCCGGCGGCCGGCGACCGCCGCGCTGACCTGCAGCCGGTCCGTGCGTCGGCGTCCGCCGAGCAGGCGTGCGGCGAACGCGGAGTGCCCCATGCCGAAGCCCAGGGTCCCCACCACGGTCAGCCAGGCGGGTCCGAACTGGTCGATCAGCCCCAGGGCGAGCCAGCCGGCCGCCATGCCCCACCAGTAGATCCGGGGCAGGCCGACTTCGGCGGCCACCTGGCGCTGCGCTCTGTCCACGGCGGCGATCGCCTCGCCGGCCTGCTCTGCGGTGGTGTTCTCCATGGTGTGCTCACTTTCCTGGCGGGAAAGTGAGCACACCACTTTCCCGGTAGGAAAGTCAAGAGCCGGCGGAGGTGTGCGTGGGGCGGGCCCGGTGCGCCGGTCCACGGGTGCGGTGCTGTCGAGGGCGGACGCGGGCCCGCCGGGCTCGGGCTCCCGGTGCGGCGCCGTGCCGGTGCTGGAGGCGCGCCTTGCGGGCGTCGCGCCGCGGCGTTAAGTTACACATGTGACTAACTTGGTCGGTCGACCAAATTCTCCTCGTGGGCGCCGCCGCCGCGAAGAGCTCATCGAGGCAGGGCTCGCGCTGCTCGTCGAAGGCGGCTGGCCCGCCGTCACCACTCGCGCCGTGGCCGCGCGGGGTGACGCCAATGTGGGGCTGATCCATTACCACTTCGGCGGCCTGCCCGCCCTGCACCTGGCGATCGCCCGACAGGCGGGCGACGACGTGATGATGCCCCTCGTCGGGGAACTCCTCTCCTCGCCCGACGCCCGCTCCGCCCTCGACGTCCTGCGCGATGCCGTCCCCCGCATCACAGCGGACGAGCGGACCCTCCGGCTGGCCGTGGAACTGACCGCCGGGGCGCTGCGCAACCCGGAGATCGGTGCGGCCCTGCGGCAGGGGCTGCGCGAGGCGCGGGTCCGGATCGCCGACTGGCTCGCCACCCTCGACCCGCGGCTGTCGGCCGAGCAGAGGCTGGGGGCGGCCGCACTCGTCACGGCGTTGATCGACGGGATGATGCTGCACCGGCTGCTGGACGAGGACGTGCCCGTGGAAGCCGCGCTCACCGCGCTCGGCGAGCTGATCGGGGCCTCGTCATGAGGATCCTGATATCCGGCGGCGGGATCGCGGGTCTGACACTCGCCTACTGGCTGCACCGCTACGGGCACACTCCCGTCGTGGTCGAGCGCGCACCACACGGCCGACTCGGCGGCTACGGCATCGATTTCTTCGGTACCGGATACGACGTCGCCGCCCGCATGGGCATCGCCGACCGACTGGCGGCCCACCAACTCCCCACCGAGAGCATCCGCTACGTCGACGGAGCGGGACGTGTCGCGGCGCGCCTCGATCGCCGGCTGCTGGAGAAGGTGATCCGGGGACCGTACCTCGCCCTGATGCACACCACCCTCGAAGAGGCGCTGGGCGATGCCGTGCACGACAAGGCCGACATCCGGTACGGCCGCAGCATCACAGCCATCGAGCAGTCACCCGGCGGCGTCGGCGTCACCTTCACCGACGGCGAGTGCGAGAGCTTCGACCTGGTCCTGGGCGCGGACGGGGTGCACTCGCAGACCCGGGAGCTCGCCTTCGGGCCCGAAGCCGACTTCGCCCACCACCTGGGCTACGCCATGGCCTGCTACCCGGTGCCCGACACCTACGGGCTCGGGCCGCACCGCATCCACCACAGCGAGCCCGGCAGACAGACCATCCTCTATCCCAGTGACGTTCCCGGGCAGTTGATCGCGCTCTTCCTCCACCGCACCCAGGACCGCCGGCCCCCGCCGCGCGCACAACGCCGAACGGCGCTGCGCGGCGCCTTCGCCGACGCGAGCCCGCTCACCGCACAACTGCTCGACGCGGCGCCCGAAGAGGGCCTGTTCATGGACACGCTCACACAGATCACCATGCCGTCCTGGCACACCGGCCGTATCGCACTGACCGGCGACGCCTGCTCGGCGATGACCTTGACCTCCGCGCAGGGCGCCTCCATGGCGATGGCCGGCGGCTACCTGCTGGCCCAGGCCCTGCACCGGCACGACGACCACCGAGCCGCCTTCCTCGCCTACCAGAACCGGCTGCGCCCCGCCGTCCAGCAGCGTCAGCAGCGCGCCCGGGCCTTCGCCCGATCCCTCGTGCCCGCGACCCGCCCGGGCATCGCCGCCCAGCACCTCATCAGCCGGCTCGTCCTGCGCGACCTGTTCACCGGGCTGCTGCGGCGCGGCTACGGCGACACCATCAGCATTCTCGACCGCACATAGCGCACCTGAAGGAACACCGTCATGGAGATCGTCAAGCGTCCGGCCCCGCCCACCGGCATCCGCCGCCTGCTCTTCCGCGCCCCCATCCACCTCTACCGGCTGCGGCTGGGCTGGCTCTTCGGCGGCCGACTGCTCCTGCTGAACCACACGGGACGTGTCTCGGGCAAACCGCGCCGGGTCGTCATCGAGGTCGTCGAGCACGACCGGGCGGACGGCAGTTACGTGGTCTGTTCCGGATTCGGGCCCGAGGCCGCCTGGTACCGGAACCTCCTCGCCACACCCGAGGCGAGCATCCGGGTGGGTGTGCGGACCCGCCCGGTCACCGCACACCCGCTCGACACGGAGGAAGGCGGCGCCTTCATGGCCCGCTACGCACCCCGCCACCCGCGGACCGCCCGCAAGCTCGTGCGCTTCATGGGCTTCTCCGTCGACGGCACCCAGGAGGACTACCGGGCCGTCGGGCGGAAACTGCCCTTCGTACGCCTCAGCCCACGCAGCTCGTAGCGCAGCAGTGCCCGAGCCACAGCGTTCCCAGCCCCCTTCCGGCCTCCCCGGAGGCCGCGGCCGGTCCGCACGCGGTGTCAGGTCCGGCCGTCGGTGCGGCTCTGCGCGGCGGCCGGTTCGAGCAGCGGCTCGAAAGCGGACTCGCGGACCGGTGCGGCGCGGGAGCCGGCACCGGGGCTGAATTCCGGAGCCGCACCGCAAGTCACCGGCAGCGGCAACAGGTTGTCCACAGGCGTCTCCGGACGGGGTGTGCGGTCGAACTGGGCGCCTCTCTCTCGGATCTCTCGGATTTGCGCCTGTGCGACAGTACGGTGATCCCCCGCGGTCCACCGGCCGGAAGGTCCCCGCTGGCGGCAGTCACCTGCCTGAGCCCCGGGTTGCTGAGAGCGGCCGGAGCGCGGGCTCGGGGGCTGCTCCTGCTTCACGTGTCCGCCGGGTCCGCTGCACGCGGGGAAAGCCGCCCTCGTCCCCCGACGCGCCCGAACTGGAGGCCACGTGACCCCGAGCCGCACCCCCGAGAACGGCCTGGCCGTACGCCGACGACTCCGGGCGGACGGCGCCGCACGCCGCGCGCCGGCGCCCGGGAGGCCGGAGTGAGCGGGACGGCCGGCGCGGGCGGCCCCGAGCCCTCGGGAGCCGCGGCCGAGGACGGCGTCTCGGCGGCGGAGCGGGAGCTGTTCGGAGGGCGGCTGCGCTGGGACGACGCCTTCGTCGAGCACGAGGGCTCGGTGTCACGGCTGCGCTTCGGGCAGATGGCTGCCGCGCTGCCGCGCATGATGGGCGTGGTCCTGCGGGCCGGCTGGGAGACCGACCCGCGCGCGCTGGCCGGGGTGGTGGTGGCGCAGGCCGGCCAGGGCCTGACCACCGCGTTCGGGCTGGTGGCGATCAACGGCGTGCTCGGCAGTCTGTTCGCGAACGGGCCGACGGACGACAAGCTGCGGGAGTCGGTTCCGGCGCTGGTGCTGCTGGCCCTCGTCTCCGTGGGCATGGCGGTGCTGGCGGCCTGGTCGACGGCGCTGTCCGGCCGGCTGGAGCCGCAGGTCGAGCGGGCCGTCTCGCTCCGCTACTACCGGGCGGTCACCCGGGTGGAGGTCGCGGCGACGGAGCAGCCCGACATCCAACGTCACCTGGAGGCGGGCAAGTTCGGCACGGAATCGGCCCGGCGCATGCTCAGCCTGTCCGTGGGGGCCTCCAACGTCGTGATCGGCATGGTGGCCGCCGCCGTCGTACTGGCCTCGCTGCACTGGGCGCTGCTCCCGATGCTGCTGGCCATCGCGCTGCCCAAGGCCTGGGGGGCGGTGCGCTCGGCACGCCGGGAGTACACCTCGCGGCGCCACTGGGTGGACCACCGCCGGGCGGTGGCCACCCTGCTCCAGTACCTGACGATGCCGCACGCCGCCGGGGAGATCCGGGCGCACGCGGCGGGCGCGCTGCTGCTGCGCGGGTACGAGGAGATGTCCGGGCTGATGGAGACCGAGCAGCGGCGCCTGGCCCGCGCCCAGGCCGGGACCGACCTGGTCGCCGCGGCGTTCTCCGGTCTGGCGTCCCTGGGCTGCTACGGCGTGCTGTGGTGGCTGCTGACCAGCGGCGGGCTCCCGATCGCGGTGGGCGGCACCGCGGTGGTCGCCATCCGCACCTCCACCGCGCGGCTCACCTCGCTGGTGCAGCAGGTGAACCGCATGTACGAGGAGATGCTCCGGCTCGGTGACACCGAGGAGGCCATCCGGCTGGCGGCCGGGCATGCCATCCCGGCCACCGGGAGGCCGCTGCCCTCGCCGGTGCGGGAGATCCAGGTGCGGGACGTCTCCTTCGCCTATCCCGGGGCCACGGTGCCCGCACTGCACCGGGTGGACGTGTCCGTGCGGCGGGGCGCGGTGACCGCGCTGGTGGGCGCCAACGGCTCCGGCAAGTCCACGCTGGCCAGGATCCTCGGCGGGCTGCTGTTGCCGGACAGCGGTGACGTGTGGTGGGTGGGCCCGGAGGGGGAGCGGGTGGAGGTGCGCGAGGCGGTCCGCGCCGACGTCTTCCGGTCGGTGGGGATGCTGACCCAGGACTTCCCCAACTGGCAGATGACGGCCGCCGCGAACATCGCCGTCGGTGCCGGGGACCGTCCGCGGGACATGGCCCGGGTCCGGGAGGCGGCACGCGGCGCCGATGTGGCCGACCTGATCGAGGGGCTGCCGCACGGCTGGGACTCCATCGTCCTCAAGGGGTACGAACGCGGCGTGCAGCTCTCGGGCGGTCAGTGGCAGAAGCTGGGTACGGCCCGCAGCCTCTACCGGGACGCGCCGTTCCTGCTGGTCGACGAGCCGACCTCGGCGCTCGATCCGCACGCTGAGATCGAGGCGTTCGACCGGCTGCGGACCCTGGCCGACAGCGGTGTCGCGGTCGTGCTGGTCACCCACCGGCTCGCCGCGACCGCCTCCGCGGACCACATCTACGTCCTGGACCGCGGGCACGTCGCCGAACACGGCACCCACGAGCGGCTGATGGGCCGGGAGGGCGGACTGTACCGGGGCATGTTCGACGCGCAGGCCGCGCAGTACGGGCTCACTTCGCTCCCGGAGGCGGCCGTGGCCGCGCCCCGCAGCGGCACGGCTGCTTCCCCCGGCGACCCGGCTGTTCGACCGCAGCGGGGCGCGGGGGCAGCCGACTGAAGGCGGCCCGGCCGGAATTCCGCGTACTTCACAGGGGAATTCCGCGCAGCGCGGACAAGCGGAATCACGGATTTCCGTTGCCGGTGCTGCCGCCGGTCGCCAGAGGTCGTCGAACTGGCGGTGGTGGCGGTCCGTCGACGTCTCCCGACTCCGCGCCACCGGAGCCCGCAGCTGCGCCGTGAAACTCTCAAGTGGCGGATGTGACTGGTGTGTTGACGCTGCTGATGTTGCTCGATTACGTTCCACGAGGCTCCGGGAAGCCCGGCGTGTACGAGCGCCGATCTCGCGGAGACGTCATTGCCGACCTCTATCCGGAGGGAACGAAATGAACGAAGAACTGCTCGACGACGAGTTCGCCCTCGACCTGCGTGTGGGGCACACCGCGGTCTCCACCAGCTCCGCCGCCGCGACGAACAACGGCGGTTGCGAGACCTCGCGCACCTCGCTCTGCACCGACACGCTCAGCACCTGCTGCTGAGCCGCCACATCCGATGTGCTGACCCGCCGGGACCGGGGTGACGCACATCCATGGTGAGCCACGCGGAGGGCCCCGCGGTCCGTGCACAGGGGGTCTCAGAGCCCTCCGTCTGGTTGTTCGCCACGAAGGCCGAGATGCACCGAAGAGGCTGAGAGAGGGCGCCATGGAGTCCGGTCCGGCGGAGAGGGTGACCGACGACGAGGCTCTGCGGCTGGCCCGCGAAGTGGCCGACCGGCTCATGGAATCGGCCGGCGGTGCCGCGGAGAAGCCGGACCTCGCGGACGGCGCCCCCGGCATCGCGCTCGCCCTCCGGTACGCGGCCGAAGTCTTCGACGAGGACCGCTACTTCAAAGCCGGACAGCTCCATCTGCGGCACACCGCCGAGCTGAGTGCCGCCGCGCCCCTGCGGGCGCCCGGTCTGTACCTCGGCACCGCGGGTGTCGTCTGGGCGGTGGCCGAGTACGCGCGCCTGGAGCCGCGCTATCTCCCGACGCTGGCCACGATGACCGACCAACTCGCCCGGCAGACCCAGGCCATCGCACTGAACCCCGCGGCGGGAAACGTCGCCTCGCACGACTACGACGTCATCGGCGGCGCCGCCGGCTGGCTCGCCGCGCTGCTCAAGGCCGCGGACGTGCTCGGCGGGCGGGCGACGGACGCCACCCGGCAGGCCGCGGACCGCCTCGTCGACTATCTGGTGGAGCTGACCCGGGACGACGGCGGCCCGCTCAGATGGTTCTGCGCGCCCTCGCACTTCCCCACCATCCTGGGCCCCGACGGAGAGCCGACGCCCCTTCCGGGCTATGTGAAGCAGTTTCCCGACGGCGTGTACAACCTGGGATTCGCCCACGGGCCGCCCGGGATCCTCGCTGCCCTCTGCCGTCCCGACGCCGCCCGCGCGACCGGCACCGCGGACCAGGAGGCCCGCTCGCACCGGGTGCGGCAGGGCGTCCGCGAGCTCTCCCGGACGCTCGAAGCACTGCGCATCGACAGCCTCGACCATCCGGCATGGGCCAACCTCCTGCTGCCCCACCCGGACACCGGACGACCCGACACCGGCGCCGAGCAGATACCGGCCAGGAGCGCCTGGTGCTACGGGCCGCCCGGGGTCGCCGCGTCCCTGCTGCCGGCCTCGGCGGCCTGCGGCGAGCCGGAACCCACCGACCTGGCGGTGGCCACCCTCCTCGGCCTCGAACGCACCCCGGCCGAGCAGCAGCGCATCAACTCGCCCACGCTGTGCCACGGGCTGGCGGGGCTGGTGACCGTCTACGGCCGGGCCGCCGCCCAGACCGGCCTGCCGGAGCTGCGGCGCATGCACGACGCGTTCCTGTCCCGGATGTGCTCCTACGCGGACCCGCACCACCCCTACCTCTTCCCCGACTACGACCCGTGGGGCGGGCACGAGCACAATCCCGGCCTGCTCACCGGTGCCGCCGGAGTCCTGCTCGCCCTCCTCGGCGCCGTCTCCGACACGGCGGCCGGGTGGGACGAGCTGCTGTTCCTGACCCCGGGACCCGGCCCCGCGCGCCGGCCGGGCGGGAGCGGGGACGAGCAAGGACCGGACCGAGGCATGGGGGAGACGTGACCGAAGAGCGTGCCGACACCTACCGGGCCTGCGGGTTCTTCATGCTCAGGGCGCCGGCTCTGCCCGCACGCCCGATGCTCGAACTGCTCGGGTCGCTGCCCGCCGCGGCCGGCGAGGCCGCGCGCTCCGACGCCGGACGGGACGACTCCGACAGCCACGACGCCTACGCGAACCAGCTCCGCAAGCTGTGGTCCACCCCGGGTGTACCGGAGGCCGTGCGGGCCGCCTCGCCCCATCTGGCGGACGCCGTGGAGCGGTTCGACGGCCTCGGCGGCAAGGACCGGCGCAAGGCCGTCCGCGGCCTGGGCCGCTATCTGAACCGGATGAGCTTCCGCGCGACGCCGTTCGGCCTCTTCGCGGGCGTCACCACCGGCGTGTTCGGCGAGGAGCAGCGCACCCGGCTCGGCGACACCGCCATCGGAGCGGCCCGCGCACGCGCGGACTCCGGATGGGTCATGCACCTGGTCAAGCGGCTCGCCTTCGGTGCGCAGCCGCCCGGCGAACTGCGGGTGCGGCGCAACGACCTGGTCCACGTGTCCCGCGGCCGGGTGTGGCTGTCCACCGCCGAGGGCTATGGGCTCGACGCCGGAGCCGAGCCCGCCCGCACCGGCGCACCCGGCGACGGAGGCCGGAGCGCGCCCAGGGGCCGACGCTCCGTCAGCGTACGACTCACCGCGCCGATCCGGTCCGTGCTCGACCACACCCGCACGCCCATGACACTCGGCGACCTCACCGCCCGGCTCGCCGAGGACTTCCCGACGGCGGGCGCCGAGCGGATCGCGACCCTGCTGGACGGCCTCCTCGACAGCGACATCCTCATCACCGCCGAGCGCCCCCGGCTGCTGGTCCCCCCGGCCGGCCGCACGGACCGCGGCGCCTCGCTGCTGCGCTCGATGCTGCCTCCCGTCACCGACCCCGCCGTCGCCGGGGCGATCGACGGCGTGGAGGCCGCGATCGGCGCGTTCAACCAGGGCGAGATCCCGGTGGCCGAACTGCTGGAGGCGGCGAGCAGGCCGATGCCCGAGGCCGTCGGGGGCCACTCGGGTCCGACGCTCCAGATCGACTCGACGCTGAACCTCGACGCGCCGCTCGTCCTCCCCCGGGCCGTGGCCGGCCTGGCGGAAGAGGCCGCCCGCGTCTTCCGGCGCGTCGGCGCCGAGGACCGCTACCCGCCGCACCTCTCGGAGTACGCCGACGCGTTCTCCGAACGCTACGGCCACCGCTCCGAGATACCGCTGCTGGAGGCACTGACCCCGGAGACCGGCCTCGGCCCGCCGCGCCGATACCGCTCCCCGGGGCAGGCGTACCCGCTGCCGGGCGTCGTCCGGCGGGCCGAGGACGGCGCGGACCGGCCGGACGAGCGGCCCCGGGAGGCCGTGCTGAACCGGATGGTCACCGGGGCCCTGGCCCGCCGGGAGCTGAGCGTCCAGCTCGACGACCGGCTGCTCGACGAGCTCACCGAGGCCTCGGCCGCCGAGGACGACCACCGGCCGCCGATGCCGGTCCTCGATCTGTACCTCGGCCTGCTGCCGCCTGGGCCGGACCGTGAGCGCTGGCGCGCTGTCTGCGGCACGGCCGGAGTGGTGATGGGCGGGAGGACCTTCTCCCGCTTCCACGACCTCTTCGACGAGGAGACCCGCGCCTCGCTGCGGGAGCTGGCCGCCGCCGAGGAACAGCGCCAGGGCGACGCCGTCTGCGCCGAACTGTCGTCCCTGCCCCAGCACGCCCGTTCCGTCAACGTCACGATCCGGCCCACCGTGCACACCTGGGAGCTGCCGGTCAACGTCACACCGGGCCGGGACGAGGACCGGGTGATCCGGCTGGACGACGTCCTGGTCGGGGTGGCCGACGGGAAGCTCTATCTGCGCAGCCGCTCGCTGGGCCGCCGGCTGCACGTCACCGACCGCGCGATGCTCAACTGGGCGGGGGCGCCCGACCCCTGCCGGTTCATGCTGGAGGTCTCCCAGGGCCTTTCGGGCACGGTCTCGTGGTTCAGCTGGGAGAGCCTGACCTGGACCATGCCGTTCCTGCCCCGCGTCGAACGGGGCGACCTGGTGCTGCGCCGGGCACGGTGGCGGCTGCGCCCCGGCGACCTGGCACCGGCCTCCGCCGGCGGCGACGGCGAGGAGCGCCCGGCGGACGGCGGGGACGGCGAGGACGGCGGGCAGGCCGCGTTCGCCGCAGCCGTCCGAGCCTGGGCCGGGACCTGGCTGGTGCCCCGCCTGGTCAACCTCACCGACAACGACAACGCCCTGCTGCTCGACCTCACCAGCGCCGCCTCGCTGCGCGAGCTGCGCGACAGCCTGGACCGGGCCACCGAGGACGGGATCACCCTGGAGGAGGTCCTGCCCGCGCCGGACGAGGGCTTCCTGCGGGACACCGCCGGCGAACCGTACGCCTCCGAGATCGTGGTGCCCCTCGTCCGGACCGGCAAGGACCCGGGTCCCGTGGCCCGGCACATCCGGCCCCGGACCGTCCCCGGCGCCGCCGAGGACCCCGGGGCACGCAGCAAGCGGATCGGCAGCGACTGGCTGGCCGTGAAGCTCTACGCCGAGCCGGACGCACACGACACCCTGCTCGGTGTGGGCCTGGCCGGCCTCACCGGGCGGCTGGCCGAACAGTACGGCGTGCCCTCCCCGTTCTTCCTGCGCTACGGCGACCCGGCGCCGCACCTGCGGGTGCGGTTCCACGTACCCGAGGAGTCCGCGCGCGCGGACGTGCTGCGCGAGGTGACCGCCTGGGCCTACGACCTCGCCCGGGGCGGGCACCTCGCGGACCACACCTTCGTCAGCTATCAGCGCGAGGTCGAGCGCTACGGCGGCCCCGAACTGATCGCCGACTGCGAGGAATGGTTCCGGCAGGACAGCGCGGCCGTCGTCCGGCTCCTCGGCAAGCTGCGCACCTCCGGCACCGGTCTGCCGGGACTGCCGCCCCTCGGCCTGGACGCGTCCCGGGAACGTGCCGCGCTGGCCGCCCTCACCCTCGACCGGCTGTGCGGCTCCCTCGTCCCCGACCCCGCGGAGCGGCACGCCCTCGCCCGCCTCGCGGCGCGGCGCAACGCCGGCGGCGACCTCTACCGCACGGTCGGCCGCGGCCTGTGGGCCGCCCGCACGGACGACGGCCCGGCCCGTGAACTGCTCGACGGGGCCGACACGGTGTGGCGCCCGGCCGCGGAGCGGCTCACCCGGCGGATGACAGAGCTGGAGCGCACCGGCGGACTCCAGGCGGACCGCGGCGACATCGTGCTGTCCCTGCTGCACATGCACTGCAACCGCATGGGCCTGCGCCCCTCCGACGAGGCCCTCTCCTACGGCATCTGGCGCCGCCTCCTCGACCGCGCGGCACACGCCGCGGGGTGAGCAGGCGCGGCGGGGCGGCGGACCGCGGGCCCCCGGGGGACGTCCGCCGTCACCCGCGTCCGGGACGGCAGCCCGGGGTCACTCCGCGTACAGTTCGACTGCTCGGCCATCGGGGTCAGTGACGGTGTGCCGGCCCGGAGACAGCGGCGGTGTCAGCTCTCCGCCCCTCACCCGGAATCCCAGCCGCACACCGGAGACCGGGCGCCGGGCGGTCGCGGGATACAACTCCAGCACGCTGCCGTCGGGCAGCGCAGCCGCGTGGTGCACCGGACCGGTGCCGTGCTGCTCCCGCACGAAGGTGAGCCCCAGCCCGGCGTAGAACGCGCGGCACTCTTCGAGGCGACCGGTGTAGACGACGACCAGCGCGAGGCGGGCCGGGGACGGGGGAATCGCTGCCGTCATCGTGGGTGTCCTTCCGCGAGGGTGCCCGGGGGATGCCGGCACTCGTCGCGATCGATGATGCCGGGCCGGAAGATGCGATGCGTTCACCCAGGAGACGTGAGAGCCGCACCGGAACGTCGTTGTCGCGGACCGGTGCCGGTTCTGCCGGCACCCGTTCCGGAAACGGGCGCGGTGCCCGTCCGGTTCACTTCCGCACGGGGAGTCCGTGCGCGCGCGGACCGGCGGCACGGGTGTGTTCCGGGTGTTTCCGTGCGGCTTCGGCAGACGGCACGGACCAAGGGAGCGTACCGGCCGGTCGTCCCGAGGCGCTGCGCCCTGGCGGCCGGTACGTCTCGTTCCGCA
This sequence comes from Streptomyces sp. AA1529, assembly GCF_000280905.1. GTDB lineage: Bacteria > Actinomycetota > Actinomycetes > Streptomycetales > Streptomycetaceae > Streptomyces. Next base: position 37,229 of record NZ_ALAP01000073.1, read on the forward strand.
AGCCGTGCCCGGGGCCGCGGTTGTCCGGACGTCCCGCCAGGAATGCTCCGCCCATGACAGGTGATGACAAGAACAGGCGTTCACAGTCCGGTGACGACGGCGGCTCCTCCAGCGGAAGCGACTCGGACGGCGGCGGAGAGTAGCCGACGGCTCGTCCTCGTCTCCGCGCACCGGTGATGTGCGGAGACGAGGCGTCGCACATCGGGGCGGAGACCTCCCGCGGGCTCGGGAAGCCGCGGAAGCTCGAGGCTCCGCGCAACTTCGCCCCGATGGCGGTCGGCGACTTCGACGGTGACGGACGCGCCGACCTGCTGCTGCCGCTCCGCCGCTCGGCATCGGACCCGGAACCGCAGCAGGGCAAGGGCGGCGGGGTCGGCGTGCTGCACGGCGCATGCTCCGGCCTGGGCGCCGGAAGGCCCGCCCGCCAGATCTTCGCGGGACGGAATGAGTTTCGGGGCATCTCCGGCGGTCGGCGGGGTCAACGGCGACGACCACCCGGACCTCGTCGTCGATACGCCCGACTTCCGGGGCGACGACGGGCTGGTCACCCTGCTCCCGGGAGGCGCCGACGGTCCGTCGGCCGAGGGTTCCCAGGAGGTCCACGCCCGGACCGAGGGGCTGCCGGGCACCCCCAACCGCGCCCCTGGAACCTCTTCGACTTCCGGCCTCCGCTGCTGGACACCGAGGGCGACGGGCACGACGAAGCTGTCGTCCTCGCCCCCCTGTTCAACAAGCGCGGTGTATTGACCGGCAGGGTTGTTGACGCGACTGATAGGCGGCTGACCGCCGAGCGCGGCATGGCATCGGTGGTAGTTGTAGGTGTGGAGGAAGTCGGCGAGGGCTTCCGTGCGTTCAGCGTTGCTGGAATACGGGCGCATGTACGCCCATTCGTCGAGCAGGGTGCGATTCAGGCGCTCGACTTTGCCGTTCGTCTGCGGGCGATAGGGGCGCGTGCGCTTATGGATGATGCTGGCGGCGCTGAGAGTCTGGGCGAACAGCCCGGATCGGTAGCAGGAACCGTTGTCGGTGAGGACACGCTCGACGGTGATGCCGTGCTGTGAGAAGAAGGTGTTCGCTCGCTCCCAGAAGGAGGCCGCAGTCTCCTTGCGCTCGTCGGACAGGACCTCGCTGTAGGCGAGGCGGGAGTGATCGTCGACGGCGGTGTGGACGAAGCAGTATCCGATCTTGGGACTGCCGTTCTTGCGCGCTTCGGTTGTGGCCTGTCGATTGCCGGCGGCCTGCTGGCGGGGCGTGATCCGATGTCCGCCGCCGTCGGGGATGTTGCCGAGCTTCTTGATGTCGACGTGAACCAGTTCGCCAGGACGCTCGCGCTCGTAGCGCCGAATGACTTGCCCGGTGGGCCGGTCCATCCAGCTCAGCCGGTTCAGCTGATGGCGGGTCAGGACGCGATGGACGGTGGAGGCGGGGATGTCCAAGATCGGTCCGATGCGTGCGGGACCGAGTTTGCGCTCGCGCCGCAACTTGCAGATGCGGCTTTCGACGTCGGGCGAAGTGCGGTGCGGTGTCGTCAAGGGCCGACTGGAGCGGTCATACAACCCTCCGTCGCCTCCATCTCGCCATCGCCGGACCCACTTATGGGCAGTTGCTCGGGAGATGCCCATCTCGTCGGCCACGTGGGCGACGGGCCTGCCGGCTCGGACGCGGGCGACCAGGAGCCGTCTGCCGTGGATAGTCAATCGTGCATTGGGGTGGGGCATAGGGGCGTCGTGGGTTGTGGGTGTTCAGTAGAAGGCGCCCCAGCCCGCCCAGGTGAGGTGGGGCCGGGGCGGTGGTCACGGTCTCCAAGGGCACTTCCCTGGCCCACTGGGCGGCGAGCAGTTCGGCGCCGGGAGCGTCGGCGGACTTCGCGAACTGTCCGACGCGCAGCGGGCGGTGACCATTCGGCGGCTGCCGTAGCAGGGCCTCTGGTGTTCGCGCTGCGTTTATGTCATGGGTGCGATGCCGAGGAGGGCGGCTGTCTTTTCGTAGACGATGCGGGCGAGGGCGTCATCCTGGGAGAGGGGGGATGGGGAGTCCGGCTGGGACCGGCTGAAGAAGCCGCCGCTGGGCTGCGGGGCCGACGGGGTGGTGGCGAGCCAGACGGAGGTTTGCACGCCCTCGTCGGGGGTGATGGCGAAGGGACGGAAGAGCGGGGCCGTCAGCCGCATCAGACCGCCGGCGTTGCTGTTGATCGCGGTGCCTTTCACCATGCCGGGATTGGCGTTGTAGACGCTCATGCCGTCGGGCAGGCGTTGGGCAAGCTCGCGGGTGGCTAGAAGGCTAAGGAGTTTGCTGGTTGCGTAGACTTTGATCTGGTTGTAGAAGCGGCTGTTCCACGATGTCCCCGCAACATCGGGGTCACTGGCGTCAAGCCTGCCGCGCTTCTCCACGAAGGTGGACAGGTTGATGACCCGCGCCTTGGGGGCGAGGGCGCCCCCCGCGAGCAGAGCGTGCGTGAGCAGGAAGGGAGCATGGTGGTTGATCGCGTAGGTGCGCTCAACACCGTCAACTGTCTGTTCATATCGGGGGAAGGCCGCCCCCGCGTTGTTGATGAGCACGTCCACCGAGACGGCATCGGCGGCCAGATTCATCGCGAGGTCGCGCACCTGTGACCACTGCCCCAGATCGGCAGCGTACGTCCGCAGTGCAGGCGCATTGTCTCCGGCGGGGGCGAGGGGGCGCAGGTGGTTGGCGGCGGCCCGGATGCGGGCCGCGTCACGGCCGACGAGGACGACGCTCTGCCCGGCTTTGACCAGGTGACGTGCCGTCACCAGCCCCAGGCCAGACGCACCGCCAGTGATGACTGTGGTCCCGCTGCTCATTGCTGTTGTTCCTTGTCGTGGTTGTTCTTGCCGGGGATGGGCTCGTCCGCCGACCGGACACCGTCGTTCACCTCTCGGAGCAGCGAATGAAGACGCAGTCTGCTCTCATGGTCGAGGTGGGCGAAGGGCGAGTGCCGGGTGGTGTGCTCGATGACGCGGTCGCGCAGTGCGCATCCCTCTGGGGTGAGCTGGACAACTTTCGCGCGTCGGTCGGTGGGGTGGGGAACTCGGCGGACCAGCCCGCGCTTCTCAAGCCGGTCGATCATCGACGTTGCGGTTGAGGCATCACAATGCAGGAGATCGGATAGGCGGCGCGCGGTCATCTCGTCCCCACGACTCAGCCTCCACAGCACGTCGGTCTGAGTGTCGGTGAGTCCCGCTTCGCGGGCCAGCCCCTTCAGCTCGCCATGGACCTGGGTGCGGATCGCAAACAGGCAGTCGAGCAGTTCTTCGTTCAACTGTGCGTCATCCATGCACCCAATAGTATATGGAGAATCCAATCATTTGAAATTCCACACATCTGCTGCGGCCTCGCCATGCCGCCAAGCCCCGCCACCAGTCGTCGCTGTCAACAAGGCTCGTGGTTGATACACCGGCTCCGGTCCCGGTGCGGTGTTCTCGTCCCCCCGGTTGCCGTGCGTGGCCCGGTTCCCGCGGCCGTGCCCCTTCCTCGGTCCCGGACCCCTGGGCATCCGGCGTTCCCGGCGGGCCATGCGCTCCCGTCGGTGCGCGGGCACCGCCGCGCCGACAACCCCCAAAGAAATGTTTGACGGTTGGCTCCGCGTGCCGCACACTCACCGCGTGGCCTTCTCCTCCCCCTCTCGCCCCGACCGCGACGTGCTCCGCGGGGTCCTGCGTCATCGCGCCTTCCGCGCGCTCACGCTGGGCCGGTCCCTGACCTTCTTCGGCAACTCCATGGCGCCCGTCGTGCTCGCTTTCGCCGTGCTGGACCTCGGCGGCTCCGCGGTGGACGTGGGACTCGTCGTCGGCGCCCGGTCCGTCAGCAGCGTGCTGCTGCTGCTCTTCGGCGGGCTGCTGGCCGACCGGCTGCCCCGGGCGCTGGTGCTCCAGGGCGCTGCCGCGTCCGCCGCGCTGGTGCAGACCGGGGTGGGACTCGCCGTGCTGACCGACCGGGCGCCGATCGGAGCACTGCTGGTCCTCAGCGTGGTGCAGGGGGCCGCGGCGGCCGTCTCCGTACCGGCGTCCGCCGCGCTGCTGCCCCGCACGGTGCCGCCGGGCGAACTGCGGCCCGCCAACGCGCTCTCCCGGATGGGGATCAACACGGGCATGATCGCGGGGACCTCGCTCGGCGGCATGCTGGCAGCCGTCGCGGGACCGGGCTGGGGCATGCTGCTGGACGGCGCGGCCTTCCTGGGCGCCGCGGCCGCCTACCGCCTGGCCGGGCGCGTGCTCGCCCGGCGCGGCGCGGTCACGTCGTCCGCGTCGTCCGCGTCGTCCGCGGAGGTGCTCTTTCCCGCTACGGCCGCCGAGTCCGCCGAGTCCGCCGGGCGGGCGCGGCCCTGGCAGGACATGCGCCAGGGCTGGCACGAGTTCGCCTCCCGCACCTGGGTGTGGGTGGTGGTGCTGCAGTTCTTCGTGGTGAACGCGGTCTCGGCGGGCGGCATCCAGGTGCTGGGGCCGGCTGTCGCCGACACGACCTTCGGCCGGACCGCCTGGGGCTTCGTCCTGGCCACCCAGATGGCCGGGGCGCTGGTCGGCGGGCTGCTCGTGGCGCGGTCCCGCTCGCGGCACGCGTTGCGGATCGGCGTGGCCGTCGTGGCCCTGGACGCGCTGCCGCTCGTCGCCCTCGCGGAATCGGCCGATCTGGCCCTGCTGCTGATGGCGATGTTCGTGAACGGCATCGCACTGGAGCAGTTCAGCGTGGCCTGGGACCTCTCGCTCCAGGAGAACGTCCCGCAGGACACGTTGGCCCGCGTCTACTCCTACGACGCCCTCGGCTCCACCCTCGCGCTCCCGCTGGGTGAGATGGCCGCCGGTCCGCTGGCGGAACGCTACGGCGTGCGTCCGACGCTGCTGTGCGGGGTCGGACTCGTCCTGCTGGTGACGGCGGGCGCACTGGGCAGCAGCCAGGTGCGGGGGCTGACTGCGGGCGGGCCGGTGCCGGACGAGGTCGCTCCGGAGCGCGCGGCGGTGTGAGGCAGACTGACCGGATGCCGCACTCCCGCTCCGGTCCGACCGACCCGCCCGGCCCGACCGACCCCGGCACCTCCCGTACCCGTGCCGCGCCGGACGCTGCCGCCGGTTCCGCGGCCTCGGAGGCCTCCGTGGCGGATCTGCGGGTGCTGGCCCATCCGCTGCGGCTGCGGCTGCTCTCCCTGCTGACCGGCGAGGCCTACAGCGCGGCGGAAGCGGCCCGGCTCCTGGACCAGTCGCAGGCGAACGTCAGTTACCACCTGCGCAGGCTGCACAAGGCCGGACTCGTGGAGGCGGTGGGCGAGGTGACCGTGCGGGGCGGCACGGCCAAGCGCTACCGCCACGATCCGGACAGCGGCGAGCGACTGGGCCGCGGCGTGCCGCAGGGCGTCGATGCGTACCTCGCGCTGGCCGGCGCGCTGGGCGAGGAGTTGCGGCGGCGTACGGCCCAGCGGGACACCGGGGTGCGGGGGGAGATGACCGACGCGGAGGTCTGGCTGGAGCCGGAGGCGTGGGCCGGGGTGCGCGAGCGCGCCAGAGAGGTGGGGGACGAACTGCACCGCTGCGCGCTCCCGCCCGGTACGGACGGCGCGGTGCGGGTGAGCGCGACGATGGTCCTGTTCGCGATGCGAGCGGCGGAGGCCACCCCGTCCGCCGGGCCGGCCGGCTAGGTCGGGCCGGGTCTCCTCCGGCCGGTATCTGCGGCGGCCGCGGACGCGTTGCGGCGCGCGGACGCGCCGGGGCGTTCCGCGCGCGTGCGGCGGAGTCCGGCGCACCGTGCCGTCCCCCGGCCCCGGTGCTGTTCCCGTTCCCGGTGTCCGCGGACGGCCCGCCCGTGCGGCGCTGTCGAGGCGGGTCGGACGGGTCTGAGCAGGTGCTCATCACATCGGGTGAAACTTTGGCCGACCGTTGCGGCCAACAACACTCTGTTGCCAAGCTGTTGCTGACCGTCAGTATCGCCCGGTACCAGTCAGCTTCATTCAGCATCTGGCCGAAACGGGGAGGGCACACGTGCCATTCGGTGAGCAACCCGCGTATCTGCGCGTGGCCTCGGATCTGCGCAGCAAGATCGCGGACGGATCCCTTCCGCCGCACACCCGCCTCCCCTCGCAGGCCCGCATCCGCGAGGAGTACGGCGTCTCGGACACGGTCGCGCTGGAGGCGCGCAAGGTGCTGATGGCGGAGGGGCTGGTGGAGGGCCGTTCCGGCTCCGGGACCTATGTGCGGGAGCTGCCGGCCGCCCGCCGGGTCTCCCGCACCGGCTACCGCTCGCTGGGGGAGTGCACGCCCTTCCGTCAGGAGCAGTCCGACGAGCGGGTGCGGGGCACCTGGGAGTCGCGGAGCGAGCAGGAGGACGCCTCGGCCGACGTCGCCGAGCGGCTGTTCATCGAGCGTGGCGAGCGGGTGATGCGCACCCGCTACGTCTTCCACGTCGGTGGCGACCCGGTGATGCTCTCCGTCTCCTGGGAGCCGCTGGCGGTGACGGGCCGGACGCCGGTGATGCTGCCCGAGGAGGGGCCGCTGGGCGGCCGGGGGGTGGTGGAGCGGATGGCCGCGATCGACCTGGTGGTGGACAACGTCACCGAGGAGGTCGCGAGCCGCCCCGGGCGGGCGGGGGAGATGACGGCGCTGGGTGGCGTCCCGGGGCACGCGGTGCTGGTGATCGCGCGGACCTATTACGCGGGGAAGCGCCCGGTGGAGACGGCGGACGTGGTGGTGCCCGCCGACCGATTCAAGCTGGCATACCACCTGCCGGTGAAGTAGCCGACCCGGCGCCTGCGGTGCGGTGCTGCTTCCGAGGTGCGCCGGGGCGCCGCCGTCGGGCGGGCGAACACCTGGCCGAAATGTTGACCGCAATGTGCAAAGCCGAATGCGGTGAGTGAGGGCCGGGCGTAAGCTCCGGCATATGCGAAGTGCGAGCGGCGACAGCGACGCGGTGCTGCCCTGGCAGCTCATCCGCCAGGACTGCCACGGCAACCGCTACCGCGTCGGCAGCTATGCCACCCGGACCGAGGCGCAGCATCTCGCCGAACGGCTGAGCGAACAGGCCGAGGGGTATCTGGTGGAACACCGGGACCGGCTGGCTGCGCACCCGGAACACGCGGACGGCGGTCGCGGCTGACGCCGCACGCGCCTCCGCTCCGTTCCCCTGACCCCGGCGCCGGGTGCGGCGCCCCGCGTGCGCCCCTTCGCTCCCCGTGTCCGATATATGGATAATGAGCCCACGTCGTAGGTATCCAGTTCCCGACCAGGGGCGTGGGCCGTGTGAGCACCGAACCCGCCGACGAGGCGACCTCGCTCCTGGACACCCTCCGCGTCGGGGTCGTCATGCTGGACGGGCACGGCACCGTCCTGGTCTGGAGCCCGACCACCCAGGAGATCCTGGGCTGGTCGGCCGAGGACACCATCGGCCGTTCGATCGAGGACTTCGTCGAGAGCGACGAGGCCGAGCGCCGCGCCCGCCGCAACAGCCTCGGCCGCGGCGGAAGCTGGCAGGGCATCCTGCACATCCGCCACCGGGCGGGGAACGTGGTCGAGGTCGAGGGCCGCGGCTCGCTGCTGCGGGACACCGAGCAGCACCCGTTCGTCCTGGCCAGCATCATGGAGACCAGCCGGCTGCGCGCCGTCGAGCACGATCTGGCCGTGCTGGACGCCCTGTTCGCCTCCTCGCCGCTGGGCATCGGGGTCTTCGACACCGAGCGGCGCTTCGTCCGCTTCAACGACGCCCTCGTACGACTGAACAACGCCACCCGCGCCGAGCTCATCGGCCACACCGTCGCCGACCTGCTCCCGGCCGCCATGGCCGAAGAGGTGCTGCAGATCCAGTCCAGGGTGCTGGAGACCGGGCGCTCGGTCGTGGACCTGGTGACCACCGCGCCCGACGGCAAGGGAGCCCGCTCCCTGTCCTACGCCCGGATCACCGACCGCAGCGGCACGGTGCGCGGGGTGAGCTGCACGGTCATGGACATCACCGAGCGGCTGGAGGCGCTCAACAAGGCGGAGGCGGCACGGCAGCGGCTCGCCCTGCTCGACGAGGTCGGCGTGGCGCTCGGCAACCTGCTGGACGTCCACGCCATCGCGCAGGCGCTCGCCGAGGTGCTGGTGCCGCGGTTCGCCGGCTACGCCGGGATCATGCTGCGCGACGAGGTCGCCGTCGGGGGCGAGCTGCCCGAACCGGTGATTCCCTTCGGCACGCCGCTGCGCCTCTTCGGGTTCGCCGCCCGGGAGAGCGGCGAGCGCGTGGAGCGGCTGCTGCGGCTGGGCAGCGAGATCCGCTACGAACGGGAGTCGCTGCTCGGCCGGGCGCTGGACACCGGCATGCCCCAACTCGCCGGTACGCCCGAGGAGATCCTGCGCGCCACCCGGTCCGGCGACCCCCGGGTCGAGGCCACCTTCGAGCTGGGGGTGCACTCGCTGATGGCGGTGCCGCTGCGGGCGCGCGGCACCGTGCTCGGGCTGCTGCTGGTGAGCCGGGCGCAGGGGGACGAGCCGTACGGGGACGACGACCGCGCGCTCGCGACGGAGGTGGCCGACCGCTCCGGCACCTTCCTGGACAACGCCCGGCTGTACGCGCGCGAGCGGGAGGGCGCGCTGATGCTCCAGCGCAGCCTGCTGCCACAGCGCATCCCCGAGCCGCCGGGAGTCGACCTCGCCTACCGCTATGTTCCGGGCAGCAGCGGTACGGAGGTGGGCGGCGACTGGTTCGACGTCATCCCGCTGCCGGGCGGCCGGGTCGCCTTCGTCGTCGGTGACGTGATGGGGCACGGACTGCACGCGGCGGTCACGATGGGACGGCTGCGTACCGCCGTCCGCACGCTGGCGGGCCTCGACCTGCCGCCGGACGAACTGCTCGCCCGAGTCAGCACGGTGGGGGACGACCTCTCCCACGGGCCCGACGACCCCCTGATGGCCACCTGTCTGTACGCCGTCTACGAACCTGCTCCCACCTCGGCGGGCTCCCGCTGCGGGGTGCTGACCATGGCGAGCGCGGGTCATGTGCCGCCGCTGCTGGTCACCCGCGAGGGGGAGAGCGGGTGCCGGGTCCGGCCCGTCGACGTGCCCTCGGGCGTCCCGCTCGGCGTCGTCGGACCCGAACCGGACCAGGAGTACCCGCTGACCGAGGCCGAGGTCGAGGAGGGGAGCATCCTGGTGCTGTACACCGACGGCCTGGTCGAGAGCAGAGGCGAGGACATCACCGAGGGCATCGACCGGGTCTGCGCGCTGCTCGCCGGTCCCGGCTCCCGCAGGTCGGCTCCCGATGACGGGTGCACCTGGAACGGTGCCGGCGCCCACGTCTCGACAGGACCCGTCGGTGCCACCGGCTGCGGCGGACTGGAGAACTCCTGCGACCTGCTCATCGACTCGCTGCGCGGGCAGCGCTCCGGCACCCCGGGCCGGCCCGGCACGGGGGACGACGTCGCGCTGCTGATGGCCAGGCTCGGCGGACTGCCCGGGCACACCGCCGCCTCCTGGTCCTTCACCCCCGGCAGCTACGCCGTGCGCAGGGCGCGCGAAGCCGTACGGAAGACACTGCGCGAGTGGCGGCTCAGCGATCTGGAGGACACCTGTGTGCTGCTGGTGAGCGAACTGGTCACCAACGCCTTGCGGTACGCGCACGGTCCCGTCGGAGTACGAGTGGTACGCGACATCGGCCGCGATCCGGCCGGGCCTGCCGGAGTGCTGATCGTGGAAGTGTCCGACCTGCTCCCCGAACCGCCCCGCGAGCGTGTCGTCACCGAGGAGCAGGAGGGCGGCCGGGGGATCCAGATGGTGGCCAGCGAGGCCCGCCGCTGGGGCACCCGGCACGGCCCCGAAGGCAAGACGGTCTGGTTCGAACTGGCGCTGCCCTGAGCGGACCGGGGCGTCGGCCGGTCGCCCCGTCCGCAACAGCAGCACCGGATGCGGCTCGGGTGGCGCGGGGTGGCGCGAAACCCCGGCGCGGCCCGGTACGTGGCCGGTGCGCACTCCTGGGGTTCGACCCGGCATTCCCTGGTTAGGAGTCAGGGGTGACTCCCGTGAACAGCGGGGGTGTGCGCGTATTGCCTCGTCGCGACAAGGAAGACTTGTGGCGATCGGGAAGAGCGGGCTCCGGATGGCTCTCCGGCCTGCCACACTTCTCGGACCGGAGGCGAGCACCGGCAGTGGAAGGGGCGGCATTGAGCGATATCCCGGTGGAGGCGGCCGGTAAGCAGGACGACGTACGTCGTGCCCTGGCCCTGCTGAATGCCGCGGGCGCGCGGATCGGCAACTCGCTGGACCTGGAGACCACCGCCCGCGAACTGCTGGACGTGGCGGTGCCCCAGTTCTGCGATCTGGCCTCCGTCGACCTCTACGAGAGCGTGCTGGCCGGTGACGAGCCCCGCCCCGTCGGACCGACGCCTCCCGAGGACACCGACGGCGCCGAGGGCTTCGGCGGACCGGAGTCCGGCCGGTGCGAGACGGCCGAGAGCCGCCTCGCCGACGGGCTGCCCCGGCGCCGCCGGGGGCCGGTCGGCTCGCCGCGCGGAGAGCTGCGCCGGGTCGCCTTCGCCAGCGCCGTCGCCAACACCCCCTACGGATACGTGCTGCCCGACGAGGAGGCGCGGGCCGGCGAAGCCGTGGTCCGCCCGCGCGGCGCAGCCCGGGACGGCACCGCACCGGACGGCGGCGCACCGGACGGCGGCGCCTCGGCGCAGGGCGCCGCCCGCGCCCGGGCCAACGGCACCGCGTCGGCCGCCGCGCAGCCGGGGCAGCCCGCGGAGGTGGGCTCCACGCACTGCTACGCCGAGCACTCCCCGTTCGCCACCGCGCTGCGCACCGGCCGGGTGCAGAACATCCCCGGCCAGGACGGCACCGTACCGGCGCAGTTCGGCGCCGTCGTGCAGTCCACACTCGCCGTGCCCATGGTCGCCCGGGACCGGGTACTGGGCCTCGCGCAGTTCTCCCGCGCCAAGGGCAGCGAGCCGTTCGGCGAGCGCGACGGCGCCCTCGCCGCCGAGCTGGCGGCCCGCGCCGCCGTCTGCATCGACAACGCCCGCCTCTACCGCCGGGAGCACGAGCGCGCCCTCATCCTGCAGCGCAGCCTGCTGCCGCCGGGCGACCCGGAGGCCGCCGGGCTGGAGATCGCCTGCCGCTATCTGCCAGGCAACCCGGCCACCGAGGTCGGCGGCGACTGGTTCGACGTCATCGAACTGCCCGGCCACCGCACCGCCATCGTCGTCGGCGACGTGATGGGGCGCGGGCTGCGGGCGGCGGTGGCCATGGGCGAACTCCGCACCGCCGTACGCACCCTCGCCCTCACCGACATGGAACCCGCCGAGGTGCTGGGCGCGCTGGACGAGATCGCGCGCGGTCTGGGCGATCCGCGCAAGCAGCACTCGCAACGGGGCCAGCGGGGCAGCGACACCGACCTGTCCGAGGTCTACCTGGCCACCTGCATCTACGCCGTCTACGACCCGGTCTCCCGACGCTGCACCTTCGCCAACGCGGGGCATCTGCCGCCCATCATGGTCGAGCCGGGCGAGCCCGCGCTGCTGCTGGAGGTGCCCAAGGGGGTGCCGCTCGGCGTGGGCGGCGAGCCGTTCGAGGAGATCGAGATCGAGCTGCCGGAGGGGGCGATGCTCTCCCTCTACACCGACGGCCTGGTCGAGTCCCGGGACCACCCGCTGGACGAGGGGCTGGACCGGTTCCGCTCGGCGCTCACCGATGCCGCCGAGCCGCTGGAGGACACCGCGGACCGGGTGCTGCGCACCCTCAACGTGCACCACGGCGAGGACGACATCGCCCTCCTCGTCGCCCGGGTGCAGGGGCTGGATCCCGGTCACGTCGGCGACTGGACGCTGCCGCCCGAGCCGCGGTCGGTCGCACGGGCCCGCGAGCTGATGTGCGAGCAGCTCGCCGCCTGGGACCTGGAGGCGCTCAGCGACACCGCCGAGCTGCTGGTCAGCGAACTGGTCACCAACGCGCTGCGGTACGGCGAGGGGAACATCCGGCTCCGGCTGCTGCTGGAGCGGACGCTGGTGTGCGAGGTGTGGGACGCGGGGCAGGTCCAGCCGCGCAGGCGCCGGGCCCGGGACACCGACGAGGGCGGCCGGGGACTGCAACTGGTCGACCTGCTCTCCACCGGCTGGGGAAGCCGCCGGGTGCCCTCCGGGAAGGCCGTCTGGTTCCAGTTGGCCCGCCCCGAGGAAGGGGCGGCGGTACCGGACCCGACCGAGGCACTGCTGAACCTGTTCTGAACGCCTCGGCCCCCGCCCGCCATCGCCGCGAGCGAGGCGGTGGCCGCCGTCGGCCGGGGGCCCGAACCGCTGTCGGACGGCTGGGGTCGGAACGCGCGAGACGGCCGGTGCGCCGCGCACCGGCCGTCTCGAGGTGTCCGGCCCGTCAGTTCGTCCGGCGGCGGATCTTGTTGCCCAGCCAGACCAGCGGGTCGTACTTGCGGTCGGCGGCGCGTTCCTTGAGCGGGATCAGCGCGTTGTCCGTGATCTTGATGTGCTCGGGGCAGACCTCGGTGCAGCACTTGGTGATGTTGCAGTAGCCGAGCCCGTGCTCCTCCTGCGCCGTGGACTTGCGGTCCAGGCCGGTCTCCTCGGCGGCGTCCAGCGGGTGCATGTCCAGCTCGGCGACCCGCATCAGGAAACGCGGCCCGGCGAAGGCCGTCTTGTTCTCCTCATGGTCGCGCACCACATGGCAGGTGTCCTGGCACAGGAAGCACTCGATGCACTTGCGGAACTCCTGCGAGCGCCCCACGTCCTCCTGCTGCATCCGGTACTCGCCCGGACCCAGGTCCTGGGGCGGCACGAACGCGGGCACCTGCCGCGCCTTCTCGTAGTTGAAACCGACGTCCGTCACCAGGTCCCGCACCACCGGGAAAGCCCGCAGCGGGGTGACGGTGAGGGTCTCGTCGCGGTCGAAGACCGACATGCGGGTCATGCACAGCAGCCGGGGCCGCCCGTTGATCTCCGCGCTGCACGAACCGCACTTGCCCGCCTTGCAGTTCCAGCGGACCGCGAGATCCGGGGCCTGGGTCGCCTGGAGGCGGTGGATGATGTCGAGGACGACCTCGCCCTCGTTCACCTCGACGGTGAAGTCCTCCAGGCCGCCGCCGTCCACATCGCCGCGCCAGACCTTGAAGTGCGCGTCGTAGCTGGTCGTGTCCGGTGCGGTAGTCACTCGCTCGTCAGCTCCTCGTCGGTCAGATACTTGATCAACTCCTCCTTCTCGAACAGCTCAAGGAGGTCCTTGCGGATGGGCGGCATCTCGCGGCGCCGCAGTGCGATCCGGCCCGCGCGGCCCGCCCCCGCCTCGGCGGCCGGCTCGGCACCCGCTTCGGCACCGGCCGGTTCCGGGGCGGTGGCGGCGAGGGTGCAGACCAGGTTGGCGCGGCGCCACTCGCGGTCCATCTCGGGATGGTCGTCGCGGGTGTGCCCGCCGCGCGACTCGGTACGGTTCAGCGCGGCGCGGGCCACGCACTCGCTCACCAGCAGCATGTTGCGCAGGTCGAGCGCCAGGTGCCAGCCCGGGTTGAACTGCCGGTGCCCCTCCACCTTCGCGCGGCGGGCCCGCTCGCGCAGTTCGGCCAGCCGCTCCAGCGCCTCGGACATCTCCTCCTCGCGGCGGATGATGCCGACCAGCTCGTTCATGGAGCGTTGCAGGTCCTGGTGGACCGTGTACGGGTTCTCGGCCGCCGCCGGTTCCTGCGCGCGCTCCTCCTCCGGCGCCGATCCCACGCCGAAGGGCCGCAGCGCCTCGGCCGCCGCCGCGTCGATCTGCGCGTCGCCGACCCGCAGGCGCTCATCGGCATGGCCGCGCGCGTACTCGGCGGCGTGCAGCCCGGCCCGGCGGCCGAAGACCAGCAGGTCGGAGAGGGAGTTGCCGCCCAGCCGGTTGGAGCCGTGCATCCCGCCGGCCACCTCGCCGGCCGCGAACAATCCCGGCACGCCCCGGGCCGCCGCGGTGTCCGAGTCGACGTCCACGCCGCCCATCACATAGTGGCAGGTCGGGCCGACCTCCATCGGCTCGGCTGTGATGTCGACATCGGCCAGCTCGCGGAACTGGTGGTGCATGGAGGGCAGCCGTCGCTTGATCGTCTCGGCGGGCATCCGGGTGGAGACGTCCAGGAAGACCCCGCCGTGCGGCGAGCCGCGCCCCGCCTTGACCTCCGCGTTGATGGCCCGTGCCACCTCGTCGCGGGGCAGCAGCTCGGGCGGGCGGCGGTTGCTGTCCGGGTCCTCGTACCAGCCGTCGGCCTCCTGCTCGGATTCGGCGTACTTCTCCTTGAAGACGTCCGGGACGTAGTCGAACATGAACCGCTTGCCCTCGGAGTTGCGCAGCACTCCGCCGTCGCCGCGCACCGACTCGGTGACCAGGATGCCCTTCACCGACGGCGGCCAGACCATCCCCGTGGGGTGGAACTGCACGAATTCCATGTTGATCAGCGAGGCGCCGGCCAGCAGTGCCAGCGCGTGCCCGTCCCCGGTGTACTCCCAGGAGTTGGAGGTCACCTTGAACGACTTGCCGATGCCGCCGGTCGCCAGCACCACGGCGGGCGCTTCGAGCACGAAGAACCGGCCGCTCTCGCGCTCGTAGCAGAACACCCCGGAGACCCGGTCGTCCTCCTTGAGGACCTGGGTGACGGTGCACTCCTGGAAGACCTTGATGCGGGCCTCGTAGTCGCCGCTCTCCTTGAAGTCCTCCTGCTGGAGCGAGACGACCTTCTGCTGGAGCGTGCGGATCAGCTCCAGGCCCGTGCGGTCGCCGACGTGGGCCAGCCGCGGGTACTCGTGCCCGCCGAAGTTGCGCTGCGAGATCCGGCCGTCCGGCGTGCGGTCGAACAGCGCGCCCCAGGTCTCCAGCTCCCATACGCGGTCGGGGGCTTCGCGGGCGTGCAGTTCGGCCATCCGCCACTGGTTGAGGAACTTGCCGCCGCGCATGGTGTCGCGGAAGTGCACCTGCCAGTTGTCGCCCTCGTTGACGTTGCCCATGCTGGCGGCGATGCCGCCCTCGGCCATCACCGTGTGGGCCTTGCCGAAGAGCGATTTGCAGATCACCGCGGTGCGCAGCCCCTGCTCCCGGGCCTCGATCGCGGCCCGCAGTCCGGCGCCCCCCGCGCCGACGATGACGACGTCCCATTGCTGACGTTCGACGTGTGCCATGTCGCTGGTATCCCTCTCAGAAGAGCCGCGGGTCGGTGATGGTGCCGGTGGCGAGCAGGTAGACGTAGAAGTCCGCCAGCGCCACGCTGAGCAACGAGGCCCAGGCGAGCAGCATGTGCCGCTCGTTGAGCTTTCCGACCCAGCCCCACATCCGGTAGCGCACCGGATGCTTGGAGAAGTGCCGCAGCCTGCCGCCGATGATGTGCCGGCAGGAGTGGCAGGAGAGGGTGTACGCCCAGATCAGCAGGATGTTGAGGAGGAAGACCAGCGTGCCCAGGCCCATGTGGCCCCACTCGTACTGCTCGTTGCGGAAGCCGAGCACGGTGTCCCAGGTGAGGATCCCCGCGACCAGCAGCGCCGCGTAGAAGAAATAGCGGTGGACGTTCTGCAGGATCAGCGGGAAGCGGGTCTCGCCGGTGTACTTCCTGTGCGGTTCGGCGACCGCGCAGGCCGGGGGAGAGGCCCAGAAGCCGCGGTAGTACGCCTTGCGGTAGTAGTAGCAGGTGAGCCGGAAGCCCAGCGGGAAGATCAGGATGAGCAGTGCGGGGGAGAGCCCCCACCACTCACCGAACAGGCCCCAGTTGGGCCCGCCCTTCATGGTCGAGCAGTTGTCCGCCAGACAGGGCGAGTAGAACGGCGAGACATACGGCGCGTGGTAGTAGTCGGCGTTCGCGAACGCGCGCCACGTCGAGTAGACGACGAACGCGAGCAGTCCGAGTGCGGTCGCGGCGGGGGCGAGCCACCACCGGTCCGTGCGCAGATGCGGCGCGGCGATGGCGGCGCGGGTGCCGGCGCGCACGCCGGTGGATCCCGGGTCCGCGGGAGGGCGGGACCCGGTGTTCGGTCGGGGTTCGGTGCCAGTGGCCAACGGTTTCTCCGGATGAGACGGCTGGGGTCAGGGCAGGCCCGGGCAGCTGGGCGTGCCTTCAACGACTCGCTGTCCAACGAGTCACGGTGCGTGCCGGTCGCGCGCTCCGAGCCCCTCGTCGTCGACATCCGTCCACAGGCCCGGGTCGTAGGGCTGGTCGGGGATGGTCACCATCTCGGCGGGCGGCTCGGCCCTCGGCGGCGGAGCGGTGGCTCTCAGCAGGGAGAGCGACTCCTTGAGGTGTTCGGCGTCGCTGCGTACCCGCCTGATCTCCAGGCCGGTGCCGACGTGTTTCTCCAGTCGGCCCACGCAGCGCGCGAGATCGTCCAGGCAGCGCTGAGCGGCTGTCAGTTCGTCCTGCAGAGACATGACTTGCCCACCTCCGCGGTGGTGGCGGCTGGCGCGGTCCATGCGCGTGGCGAGTGTTGCGCGTCACACTCCCGCTTGTGAAGGGTGCGGTACGCCTTTCCGTCGTACGGGCCACCCGGGCGGCGCCCGGGGCCCGCGGCGCCGGTTGCGGGGCGGTGTCCGAGGGGTGCGGGCCGGGCCGCCGGTCCGGGGTCCGGCCGGGCCGCTGATCCAGGGGCACTGTCCGGGGCACTGTCCGAGGAGCACTGGCCGAGGGGCGCGTCGGCCCCGGGCGCACTCGAATGTCCGTACGGGGCCACTGCGCGGGTCAGTCCGTTCGGGTGGCCGGTGGGGTGCGGGGCCCGGCTGTGCGCTCCCCGCCTGCCACCCCGGAGTGCTCCGCACGGGTGGCGTGTGTACTCCGTACGTCGTGTTGCCCGCCTCCCGGGTGTGCGGGCGCCCTCGGCGGGGCGAAAAGATGTGATGAACCGCCAAAGCCGCCGAAAGTGGACGTACGCGGGCGCGGTCAGCCCCGGAGGTTTCAGCATGCGAGCCGTCCCAGCCGAATCACCAAGGCCCTCGAGGCCGCCCCGGTCGGAGAGGAACCCCGGCCGGTACGCCACCGTCCCGCTGAGCAGGAACCGGCGCCGCACCCGGCGCTGGATCGCCGCACTGGCCGCCGGGGTGCTGCTGCCGCTGCCACTCGCCGCGTGCGGGGGGTCGGACTCGCAGGACGCCGAGGCCGGGAACGTCGGCTCGGCCCGGGCCGGCGGCGATGTACGGGCCGCCGCGCGGCAGCAGATCGCCTCCGGCGGCACCCTGCGCTGGGCGGTGGACGCGCCGCCCAGCACGTTCAACGTCTTCCAGCCCGACTCGACCGAGGTGACCCAGCGGGTGGCCGGGGCCACCCTGCCCTCGCTGTTCGACCTGGACAAGCGCGGCCGCCCGCAGGCCGACCCGGACTTCCTGCGCAGCGCCGAGGTCACCGACACCGACCCGCGGCAGACCGTCGTCTACAAGCTCAACCCCAAGGCCCGCTGGAGCGACGGGCGGCGGCTGGGTGCGGCGGACTTCCGTGCCCAGTGGAAGGCGCTGCGCGGCAAGAACAACGCCTACTGGACCGCGCGGAACGCCGGATACGACCGGATCCGGAAGATCACCAAGGGTGCCGGGGACGACGAGGTGAAGGTCGTCTTCGGCAAGCCGTACGCGGACTGGCGGTCGCTGTTCACGCCGCTGTACCCGAAGCAGGCCATGCGCAGCCCGAAGGTCTTCAACGACGGTCTCCGCACCTCGCTGCCCGCCGCCGCGGGCCCGTTCCGGGTGGCGAAGGCGGGCAAGGACCGCTCCCGCACCCTGCTCAAGCGCAACCCCCGCTGGTGGGGCGACCGCGCGAAGCTGGACCGCATCGTACTGACCGCCGTCCCCCGCGACGAGCGGACCGCGGCCCTGGCCAAGGGCAAGGTGGACGTCGCCGACATCGGCGCCTCGACGGCCGAGCGGATCGGCGCCTCGAACGGGCTGGGCGGCCCGCAGCGCCCCGACGCGGCCGAGGGGGCCAAGAACGCGGCGGAGGCCCGCAAGCTGGAGGCGAAGCGGCGCGAGGCACGCAAGCGCAAGGCCCGGGAGCGGCTGGGCGCCGCCACCGCGCGGGCCCTGGGCGACTACGAGGTGCGCCGGGCCCTCGACCCGGCGTACACCCAGCTCACCCTGAACGCCTCCGGCGGCCCGCTCGCCGACGAGCGGGTGCGCCGCGCGGTGGCGCAGGCCATCGACCGGGACGAGCTGGCGGAGAAGGCGCTCGCGGGCACCGGGCTGCCGGACGATCCGCTCGGCAGCCATCTGCGGATGGCCGACCAGGACGGCTACCGGGACAACAGCGGGGCCTTCGGCAGCGCGGATCTCGACTCCGCGCAGTCCCTGCTGGCCGACGCGGGCTGGAAGACCGGCGGCCTCGCCGGGCCGAAGGCCGACGGGAGCGCCGGCAAGGCGGACGGCGGGCAGCAGAAGGGCGAGAAGGGCGAGAAGGGCGAGAAGGGTGACGAGAAGGAGGACCGGGCCGACGGCGGGCCCGCCGAGCCGCCCGCGGCGGCCGGCTCCCCCGACGCGGGCGGTCGCGCGCCGCACCGCGCCGCGGCCGAGGCTTCCGTCGTGCGGCTGACCGCCGCGCAGATCGCCCGGGTCGTGGACCGGCCGCTGGGTCTGGCGGCCTCGGCCACCGCCCAGCGCGGCGCCGTCCTGGCCCAGGCCGCGCACTCCAGCCTGGCC
>NZ_ALAP01000074.1 GCF_000280905.1 Streptomyces sp. AA1529
GGCTGAAGGCGCCGTCCGGCGGTTCGGGGGACGGCACGGCGTCGCCGTCCTCGACCGCGCGCACACCCCGCGTGAAGCGTTCCAGCGCCGGGCCGTGCTCGACCCGCGCCGGGAACGGGTCGGCCGAGCAGCGGCGGGCCAGTTCCGCGAGCGGCTGCTCGGCACGGGAGGCGAGCAGCAGGATGTTGCCGAACCGGCGGCCGCGCAGCACCGCGGGCTCCGCGACCAGCGCGAGCTGCGGGAAGACCGCGGCGAAGGTGGCCAGTTGGGAGGCGAGGAAGCGGAACGGCGCGGCGTCGGCGAGATTGGCCACATACAGGCCGCCGGGCCGCAGCACCCGCGCCGCCTCGCGCGCGTACGGCAGCGTGGTCAGGTGCGCGGGCATCCGCGAACCGCCGTACACGTCGGAGACCAGGACATCGGCACCGGCCGAGGGCGAGGACTCCAGCACGGCCCGCCCGTCGGCCGCCTCCACCGCGACGTCGGCAGCGTCCGGGAGCGGCAGGTGCTCGGTGACGAAGGCGGTCAGCTCCGCGTCCGGTTCGGCCACCCGCTGCCGGGAGCCGGGACGGGTGACGGCGAGGTAGCGGGGCAGGGTGAGCGCTCCCCCGCCGAGGTGGAGCACGTCCAGCGGCGCTCCGGGCGGCGCGGCGAGATCCAGCAGATGGCCGACCCGGCGCGCGTACTCGAACTCCAGATGCCCGGGTTCGTCGAGGTCGACGTACGACTGCGGGGCGCCGTCCAGCGTCAGCAGCCAGGCCCGGCCCCGGTCGATGTCCGGCAGCAGCTTGGCCGTGCCGCCCGCGACGGTTCGGATGCGGGGTATCTGCTCCCCGTCGGCGTCGGTCTCCACCGCTCCATTGTGCGGGCCCCCCGCGGCCTCAGCGCACCCCGGTCCCGGGGTGCCGGGGCGGGGGCGGGCGCTCCGGCAACGGCACATAGGTGTCGACGGCGTCCAGCAGCGCCTCGATCGAGTCCGTCCAGCGCGGATCGCCGTCGAGCGCGCGGCGGGCGGAGACCCGGACGGCCGGGACGTTCTCCCCGGCGAAGCCGTGCGCCGCCAGCAGCGCCCGCGCCTGGTGCTCGACCTGTCCGCTCAGTGCGTCGCTGCCCGTCTCGGCCATGGTGAGGGCGACGACCAGATGGGCGAGCCCGTCGCGGCGCGCGAGCGCGAGCTGCTCGACGGTTCCCGGACGCACGCCCTCGCGTACGGAGACGACGAGCAGCGCGCCGTCCAGACCGGTGCGGGGCCCGGAGGCGCCCGCACGCGCCCGGACGGCCGGACCGGTGCCGGGGTACGGACCGCTGCCGAGAGTCGGACGGGGGCCGGGCACCGCGCGCACGGCCGGGTCCAGGAGGGTGTAGTGCCGGGTGTCGGTGGCGTAGCGGAAGCGCCGGAAGCGCTGCCCTCGTGCCACCGGATGTCCGTCCGTACGAACGGTGGCCGCCGGCCCCGGATCCGGGCCCGGATCCGGACTGCGGAGTGCCGCCCCCGGCCGGCGGGCGGCCAGCGCGGCGGCCAGTGTGGTCTTGCCGTGCCCGGAATGGCCCAGCGTGCCGATGGTGAGGTGGGGGACGGGGAACGGGGCGGTGCGCGGGTGGCCGGGGCCGGACATGGGTGCCCTCCTGGACCGGTACGGACGAGTCGGGACCCCGATAGCGGCCGACCCTCCCCTGTGGGGTCCTCGGCCGGTCCGGGAGGGTCAGCTTCGGCGGGGACGGCCGCCGGGCGGAACGGAGTGGGCGTGCGCGCCCGCCGTCGGCAGGAGGGCAGCCCGCGCGGCGGCCGCCGCCGCGGCCGGAGCACAGAGAAGGGGCAGCCCGGGCACCCCGAGATCATCGCCCGTTCAACCACCGCCCGTCGAACGGATTTCGGCTGCCGCCGCGCTGCGCCGTTCCGGCCCTGGTGGAAGCGGACATGGCCACCCGGAGAACAGCATTGCGGAAAGGTGCCTTCCGGGCATTCCGCACGGCTTCGCACGGCGGGGGAACCGATTCGTCGGTTACGCTCCCACCGTGCCCGTCCCCGCCACGCAGCCAGACGGACTCCCCGGCCGTCTCACCCGGACGCTGCTCTCGCCATGGTCCCGCCTCGCCCTGCTCGTCGCACTGCTGTGCGCGGCGGCGACGACGATGCTGCTGTACGAGCCCCAGCGCCTGCTCGCCCAGGGCTGGCCCCCCGAGATCGCCGGCGGCGCGGCCGTCGCCCTCTTCGGCGCCGCCTACGGGGTGTGCACGGCGGCCTTCGTCCCGCGCCCCGTGCTCAACGTCGCGGCCGGTGTCCTCTTCGGCGCGGAGGCGGGAACCTTCTCGGCGACGGCCGGCACGGTGATCGGCGCGGGCATCGCCTTCGGGCTGGGCCGGATGCTCGGCCAGGACGCCCTGCGCACCCTGCTGCGGGGCCGCTGGCTGTCCTCCGCCGACCGGCAGTTGAGCCGGCACGGCTTCCGCTCCATGCTGATCATCCGACTGCTGCCGGGCGTACCGTTCGCGGCTTCGAACTACGGTGCGGCCGTCTCCCGGATGCGCTGGCTCGCCTTCCTGAGCGCGACCGCGCTGGGCTCGGTGCCCAACACCGCGGCCTACGTCATCGCCGGGAGCAGCGCCGCGACTCCGACCTCGCCGGTCTTCCTGGCCTCGTTCGCCTTCATCGCGCTCTCCGGGCTGGCGGGCGGTGTGATCGCCTGGCGCAAGCGCGCCCAGTTGCGGGGCACCGCTCCGGGCGGGGACCCGGCTCCCGGATCCGCGCTCCCGCCCGAGGCCCGCGCCCCCGCCGCCGCTCCGGCACCGGTCCCCCACCCGTGACCCCGACTACCCCAGGGACGAGCTCCGCAGCAGATGTCTTGGTTTGAATCCTTCGTCCTCGGACTCGTCCAGGGGCTGACCGAGTTCCTCCCCATCTCCTCCAGTGCCCATCTGCGGCTGGTCGCCGCCTTCGCGGGATGGCAGGACCCCGGCGCGGCCTTCACCGCCGTCACCCAGATCGGCACCGAGACCGCTGTCCTGATCTTCTTCCGGAAGGACATCGGCCGGATCCTGGCGGCCTGGTTCCGCTCCCTCTACAGCCCGGCGGCCCGCAGCGACCACAACGCGAAGACGGGCTGGCTGGTCGTCGTCGGCTCCATTCCCATCGGAGTGCTGGGACTGACCTTCAAGGACCAGATCGAGGGCCCGTTCCGCGACCTGCGGCTGATCGCGTCGACCCTGGTGGGCCTCGGCATCGTGCTGGGCATCGCCGACCGGATGGCGGCCCGCGACACCAAGGGGGGCCGCCACCGGGCACGACGGGAGCGGAAGTCCCTGGAACAGCTCAGCGTGCGCGACGGACTCCTCTACGGCTGCGCACAGGCGCTGGCACTGGTGCCCGGAGTGTCCCGGTCCGGCGCCACCATCAGCGGCGGACTGTTCATGGGCTACCGCCGCGAGGCCGCGGCCCGCTACTCCTTCCTGCTGGCCGTACCCGCCGTCCTGGCCTCCGGACTGTTCGAACTGGCGGACATCGGGAAGGGCCACGTCTCCTGGGGACCGACCCTCTTCGCCACCGCGCTGGCGTTCGTGGTGGCCTACGGCGTCATCGCATGGTTCATGCGCTTCATCTCCACCCGCAGCTTCATGCCGTTCGTCATCTACCGGATCCTGCTCGGAGCGGCCCTCTTCGCCCTGATGGCGGCGGGTGTCCTCAGCCCGCACGCGGGCGAGTCGGTGGGCTGAGGTGGGGGTTTTCGGGGGTCCGGGAACCTCGGGGGACTTGGTGGCTTCTAGAGTTTTCTAGAGTCTGATCGAACCCGTTCCCCTTGATCGTCTCCCATTCGTCTCCCACTCTCTCCCATGCGCAGGCGGCCGATGCGTCGGCGTGCCCACTTGGGAGGTAGGACTGGCGCGCGACGATCGACCGCCTGCTGATCATCGACGTTAGGGGCGTCGGCAACAAAGATCGATCACTCGTTCGAGTGAGTCATGCAACACGGCTCACCGCGACTCCCCCGCAAGGGGGGTGCCAGGGGGAGCCGCGGGTCACCACGCGGGTGCGTGGTGATGATTCAGGCTACGTGCTCCATACAGCTCTATGCAGCACCATGCGGCTACCCACAGGTTTGTGCAGCTCGGGGCGTCTCTACGGTGTGACACCATGGGAGATGATCTTGGTGGGCGGGTTGACCCCGGCCTGCCGGTCTACGTGTACGTCCAGGTAGCCGACGACATCGCGCGCCGCATCGACGACGGCAGGCTGCCCCCGGGCGCGCGCCTCCCCGCCGAACGGGACCTGGCCGAGGAGTACGGCATCGCCTACGGCACCGCCCGCCGCGTCGTCCAGGAGCTTCGCGACCGCGGGCTGGCGATAACGCTGCCGGGGAAGGGCACCTACATCCAGACCCCCGCACCGGGGTCGGCTGGCAGCACCGGCTCGTAGACTCGCGGCATGACCACGACGGGGGTGTGCTGCGGCCGGTGTGTCACGGCTGCGGAGGCGAATGCGGCGATCCGTCGCCATGTGGCCGGCCGGGTGGTGTGGCCCCCGGAGGCGCTGGCGGAGTTGGATCGGCTGCGTGCGGTGTGGCGGGAGGCTGTCCGCCGGGAACTGGCCGCAGCGGCGTGAGACGACCGTAGACTCGCCGTATGGCTTCTGTGATCGACCCCGAGAATCATGCTGACCTGATCGGCCTGCAGCTGGCGGTGTTCGCCGCCGACGCGGAGCTGCACGCGTACTCGGGGGTCGAGGCGGAGCCGCTGCGGGAGGCTGTACGGCAGGCTGCCGCGGTGAAGAACGCCGCCCTCGCAGAGTCGGGGTTGCCGGGAGAGCACGGCTGGCACACGGCCGAGCAGGACCTCAAGCAGGCCGCACGGGCAGCCGAGGCAGGCTAGGGCCGCCACTCCTCGCGGTAGTCGGGATGCGACGCATAGGGCAAGGCGAGGGCGCGGAACAGCGGGCATCCTTCGACGTCGTCCAGGCAGACGGAGCAGCACTCTTCGTCGAGGTGCCACCGCAGGATGCGCCGCTTGGCGTCGAGGTCGGCGAGGACGCGGGCCGGATCGTGGCGGGCGATGAAGCGGCCGATCTCGTTGTCTATTGTGTCGCCGATGTAGGAGCTGGCTTCGGTAACGAGTGGCATCCAGTGCTCGCGCGTGTAGGTCGGTGCGTCCGTGGCGGCGCGTTCGTTGGTGTCGACGGCGGACACGCAGTCGTCGTCGTCCTTGAATCGCCAGTCCCCGGAGCCGGCCTTCTCCGCAGCCGCGTGAGCTTCCTCAGCCTCTTCGTCGAACTGGGCCAGCAGGAACGCCACCAGGCCGCCGGTCACGGCCGCACACTCCCACGCCGGGCGATGCTCTCGCGGACCTGCGCGTTCCAGGACTCCACGAACTGCTGCGCAGTAGGCAGCGCGGCCCGCAGCCGGGCCGCCAGTTGCTCGGCGGCCTGGGCGGTAATCAGCGGCTGCTGAGCCGCCACCGTCTGCGGTCGGGCGTGCCTGCCGATCTGGTGCAGAGCGCGGCCCCGGCTGGGGTACGGGCGGTAGGTCACGGGGCCTCCTCTACGGGTCCGGCCCCGCTGCGCTGTAGCGGGGCCGTCCGTCCACATGCAGCCAGCATGATGGATGTGATGCACCCAGTGTGACAGGGCCGGGTGACAAGCGGCGGGGGCTCGGGATGCGGGCCCCGGCACTGTGTCGCAGGGTGGGTGTATGGCTCCGGTGGTGGTGCATGCTCCGGATGGTGAGGGTGGCCGGCGGGTGGTGGCCCGCGGCCGTATCCTCGGCACCGCCCACAACGTCATGGACGTGTTGGACATGCTGGAGACCGTCGGGCTGGAACGGTCGCATGTGCGCCTCGACGACCCGCAGCTCATCGAATGGCGCGGCGGCGGAGCCTACGAATGGGCGCCTGGCAGCGGGTAGGGTCACACGACGGTGCCCCCGGTAGTTCGGATACCGGGGGCACCGTCTCGTGCGCTGGATCAGGCAACCTCGCCCAGGTCACCCCGTAGCACCTCGATGATCGTGTCTCTTCGCACATTCTCCGGGAGCTTCTGTTCCCAGGCGTCGAGCCTGCGCTGCACCCGCTCGACAGCACGCTTCGCCTTCCGCAGCTCCTCACGCAGCCGGGCGTTGTCCTGGCAGGCGATCTCGTAGTGACGCTTCTCGTCGCGCAACGCGTTGGCCGCGTTGACCGCGAGAGACGCCAGTTCCTTCTCTCGCTCACTCGGCGGAGCTTCGCTCATTCACTTCTCCTCTTCTTCGGTGTGGGGGCACCACGCGGGCGGTGTCAGCGCTCGGGGTACACGCGCTCATACAGGTCCCAGTAGCCGAGTTCGGTGTTCCACTGGTTGACAGTGATGTGCTGGGTGCGGCTGTCACCGTTCGCGATGCGGTCCTTCTCGGCGGTCACGGCTCGGTATGCCTCCGGGCACGAGCGGTGCTTCGTCTCGACCGGCCCACCAGGCGTCACACACTTCACGAGCCATGGCTTCGACGGCTTCTTCACGGGCATGGTCACTTCTCCTCTTCGGTGTTGAGTCTGGCGGCGAGTTTCGCGGCGAGGCTGTAGGCGGGATGGTCAGTTGTCTGGTTCGGTGCGGCGTGCGAGCTTGAGCCACGGGTTCTCGGCGCGGGACTGTGCCCGGTCGAGGTACTCCCGCTTGACCACGGCGCTGCCTGCCTTCCATCGGCCTTGCGCTGTGGGGTCTCCCCCTGCGTCGGCGATGGCCTGGGCGCCTCCGCGTCGTAGCCCGTGGGCGGTGATCTTTTCCCAGCCGGTGATGCCGGCTTGCCGTGCGCGCCCTCGTACCCAGTCGTTGATGGCGTCGCCGGTGACGTGGTCGCCTCGTTCGGTCGCGGTGGTGCGGGACTGGAGTCGGCCTTCGCGGGTGAGGGCTCGGATGAACGCGCCGTCGTGGACGTCGAGCTGGTGGAGGACGTCGAGCCAGGTGCGGGTGGCGCGGACGGGGTCGAGTTGCGGGTCGGCCCAGGCGGGGATGAACGTCTCCTCGCCTTTGGCTTCCTGGTCGGTTTTGGAAGCCGTGAACCAGAGGGCGACGCCGTCGGTCTCTACCGTCACGTTGCCGATGGTGAGGTCGGCGAGTTCGATGCGGCGGTTGAGTGCGCCGCGGCCGAGGAGGAGTACGGCTCGGTCGCGGATGCCGATGGGGTGCTGTTCGTCGCACGTCTGCACCATGGCGCGGAGCATCTGGTCGGTGATGGCGGGTGCTTTCTTCACGCCGACGCGGCGGGCCCATTCCTTCTTGTACTCGTTGAGCATGCCGCGTGCTTCTTGGGTGCCGGGTTTCTTGTCGTCGGGCATCCAGGTGCGGATGGCGGACATGGCGACGGAGATGGCGTTCGGGGATCGTCCGCTGTCGATGAGGTGAGCGACGTACTCGACGAACGTGGCGGTTGTGCAGGGACGGTGGACTCGCCCCTCGTCGGCGCACCAGCGGGCGAACATGTCGCGCTGGCTCTTGTAGGTGCGGGAAGTGTTGCGGGGCTTGGACTTCTCGGCGAGCCGCTTGGCGGTGCGCTCGGAGACGCGGATATCCCGCTCGGTGTAGGTGGGTTGGTCGGCTTCGGTGGGGAGGGGGTCGCCGGGGGCGAGGATGGTGTGCTGATCCACCACCGGCCGGGCGGGCGCGGTGGCGGGCAGCGGGGCGGGGAGGTGGCCGTCGTCCACCAGCTCGGCGTCAACCACCTCCTCGGGCTCGTCGGTCACGCGGTTGCCCTTGCGGCGAGCTTGGCGAGCGACGCCTTGGTGTCGGCCGCGAGTCCGGCGTAGCCGCCGTTGCGACCGTAGGCGCAAGGAACTTTCCCTGCTCGGTCAGGAATCTGAACCGACCCGACGAAAGCTTCGTCCGACGGAGAGTCGCCCCGGAACAGCCACAGCCACTTGCTGCCCATGCCGTCGAGCCCGATCGCAGTGCAGTGGCCGGGTGGGGTGTCGTCGTCGACGCCGCACCAGCGGATGTCCGAGTCGTCCATGCGGAATCGTGCTGCCATTGCTCCTCCTAGGTTGGCCCGTATAAGGGAAATTATACGGGGCTACCGCTGGTAACGCCCGCCATGCGGGGAAAGTTGAGGCGCCATTCCGCAACGACGAAGGGCCCCACTCCGATGGAGCGGGGCCCGCGATACTGCATGTTATCGGGGGTGAGGCGGCGTCAACCGAGTGTGCACACAGCGGTGTTCGACTCAACCTGCATCACATCGGGTCACGCCATACATCTTGTGTAGCCCATAGCCATGTGATGCACTGGCTTCCATCACATCCTGTCGAAGGTGGGGGCATGTCTGATCTTGCAGGTATCCACAAGCAGTGCACCGCCGAGGGCGGCCTCACACGCGTCACGCTCGGCGCGCTCCGCGAGGAGCTGGGCTACCGGAAGCTCGGTTCCGGCGTCCTCACCGAGATCGCCGACGAACTCGCCGAGACCGACCTCGGCTACTTCCCCCGGGAGACGCTCGACTCGCGCTGCAACACCGTGCCGCGCAAGGAACAGGGGGTGTGGGTGTACGTGCGGGACGGCTCCACCCGCGCCGCCGTCCTCGACGCGGTGCTGTACCCAGAGCGGGTCAACGTGCGCCGCATCCTCGACGGACTCGCCGAGGGCAACCTCGGCGCCCTGTCGGCGCAGGAGAAGCTCGACCGCATCAGCGCCATCGTCAACGCCAAGGAGGACTGACCATGCTTGCAGTGTCAGAGCGCATCAAGGGGCCCGGTGGTGTCACGAAGGAGTTGGTCTGGCACAAGCCGGTCGGCCCGGACCCGGACGCCACGTTCCAGGGGATCGCGTGCAGCGACGAAGACGGCATCGTCATGTCGAGCGGGAAGCGCGAGGTGTCGCTGAAGCTCGACAAGCCGGGCGAGCGCTGGTGCCCCGACTGCCTCACCATCATCCGCCGTTGACGGGTGCCGCCCCGGTAGGTCTAGTACCGGGGCGGCTACCCGCATCGTAGCCGCACATGACGAAGCGCCCCGCCGCCCGTGATGGGCGGCGGGGCGTTGTCATGCCGCCTCGTCCGGCGGCGGCGGTGCGGGTTCGAGGAACGGGTTCGTACTCGGCGGCGGTGGCGGCTCCGGGGACGGTTCGGGCGGCGGCTCCACCCACCCCATATCCACCTGGCTACCGAGATCCGCGCCACCCGGATCCGGAGCCGGCGTCGGCCCCGGCGACTGCAACGGCATGGTCACACTCCAGTTCGGTTGTACTCGTCGACCAGATCCGGCGGCGACACCGGGTCCACACCCGCGGTGCGCATCTGCATCGTCAGCTCGCCCACATAGCTGGCGAACGCCCTGACGATGGACCGCAGCCGCGTCGTCTCCTGCCGCAGGCTCTGCACCTCCGCCTGCAGGTCATCGCGGATCGTCTTGAACGCCTCCAGGTCGGCGCGCCGCTGCTCCGGCTCGGCCTGCGCCCTCGCCGCGGCCTCGTTGGCGCGTGCGGTGGCTTCGGCAGCACGGACGGTGGCCCGCGCCACGAACCAGCCCCCACCCCCCAACACGCTGCCCGCGGCGGCGATCAGTGCCGCCCACTCCCCTACTGTCATGGCGCCGTGCCTCTCCGGCCGCGGCGATGGCGGGGGACCGAATGCTCGGGCACCGACGCGGCCCACAGGATGACCCCCACATGGGAGGTGAGATACCAGACCGCGACCCAGGCGCCGCGGGGATAGTCACCGCGGATCGCGGCGACGGCGTAGGCGAGTGCCCACACGGTGGGGGGAACGAGGGCAACAACGAAGCCGAACTTGTCTCGGCCGATACGGACGAGCGACGAGCAGATCATGATGCAGCCGGCGGCGACCCACAGCCAGCCCCAGTGGCTCAGCGAACACAGCCGGGTCAGGACTCCGAGGCCGCTGCTGCTGGTAGGGGTGGCGGCGATGAACCCCGCGCCCCAGCAGACCTTGCCGACGCCGAGGATGAGGAGGAACGCGCCGCGGCGGCCCAGGTGCTGCTTGAGTCGTCGGGCCGCGCGGCACACCATCAGACCCTCGGCGCGGTGCTGGCCGACTGCGTGTTGCCGACCAGCTTGGCGACGAGTCCCTTGACGAGGGATGCGGCGGCGGCGATCCCGGCCGCGGCGACGGTCTCCCAGAAGCTGGCGGAGAACATGTCGCCCGGGCCGGCGGCGAGTGCGACACCGGCCGCGGCGACGACGAACGTGGCGAGGACCCGCTCGAGCAGGTCGACGGCGTAGGTGCGGGCGGTCTTCAGCAGGGTGGGGCTATCGCTCATAGCGGAGAATCCTTCTCAGAGAAGAAATGGTGATCCGGGGTTCCGGTTGCGGGTTAGCTGACCTTCTTCGCCAGCTCCGCGACCTGCTTGGTGAGCTCGGCGACCTGCTTGGCGAGGTCGGCGATGTCGTCGCGCGCCCGGGACGTCTGCTCGTAGTTGCCGACCAGCACGCTGACCGGCATCCAGTTCGGGTTCGTTTCCTTCGTCGAGCTGGTCGACGGGGCGGGGGCGTAGTCGCCGGTCCAGAACAGGTGGTAGGCGTCCTTCTTGTCCATGTTCTCGATCTCCCGTTCGGTGGTGTCGGTGGAGCCGCCCTTGGCGGCGGTGAGGATGGCAGCCATCGGGAAGTTCCCCGGGTCGCCGTGTGCGTTCTCGGGCACGTGCTGGTGTCCGCAGTGGCCGCGGTAGTTGTTCCACTTCGCGTAGCTCATGCGGACGCCGTTGGCGCCGTAGCTGCTGGGGTACGCCTTGAACGTCACGTCGCTGCTGAGGGGGACGCCGTGCTTGTCGTGCGCCCACTCGGCGAACTCGCCGAGGTCGCGGATGGCCCAGTTGGGCAGGTCCGGCATGTACAGGTGCGCGTACCCGGCCTTGGTCCACTTCGCGTGGGTGCCCGGGTCGCAGGTGCCGACGACCTCGACCTGGCACACGTTGAGGGTGTTGGTCTCCACCCCGCCGGCCCGGTTGACGAGGGCGCGGGCGGAGGTGTCGAAGTCGAAGTGCTGGTACCAGACGATGCGCTTGTTCTTGAAGTCGGGCTTGGCGGTGAGGTTCGGCGCTGATCCGCCGCCCCCGTAGGAGGGCAGGCTGGTCCCCTCGGTGGAGTGCCAGACGATGACGTTGGTCTCCATCGAGTTGCCGCCGTACCGGGACTGGTACCAGTAGGCGGTCGATGCGCCCGGGTACTTCTGAGGACCGGTCTTGGCCATGGGGCCTCCAGACATGAGAAAGGCCCCGACGCGGCGGGGCTGAGAGAGTGGCGACTTCTTGCGCGACCGCGCAAAAAGGCTGGTCAGAGGGAGCAGAACGTGCCGTTGAGCGACACCCAGGGCGGGTTCTCCGACGAGGAGCCGATCCCGATGAGGACGAGCGTGCCCTCCGGGTTGATGTCGAGCTTCACGCTGGACAGGGTCGTGTCGACCACGCTGCAGGCGCAGGTGATGGTGCGCTTGGTCGACGGCCGGGCGTTGACGGGCAGCGCCGTGGCGTTGATCTGCGAGCTGTTGGGCGGGTTGCCGCTGGAGTAGGTGATGCCGACCCCGCCCCGGAACATCAGGGAGATCTCCCCGAAGAAGTTGACCAGCCGGTACTGCACGGTTCCGTTGCTGTTGCCGTCGTGCGCGTACCCGGACGCCAGGGAGATCGTCGTCCACTGCGAGGAGCCCGCGGCGAGGACCACCCAGGCGGCGCCGTCGTAGCCGGTGAACAGCTTCTCGGTGTCGAGCCACGCGACCATGCCCGCGACCGGCGAGAGGATGGTGGCGTTGCGTTCGGCAGCCGTCGAGAACCGCATCATCGACCGCGGGGTGAGGGCGTCGGCCAGCCCCTTCGTTCCGGCCCTCAAATCGGGCTTGTCGCTGTTCTCCAGCCAGGGCACGCCCTGGCCGTAGTCGTCGGTGGGCACGGGGCCTCCTAGATGGTCCAGTAGGTGATGCCGTCGAGCGCGATCCAGGAGGGCTGACTCGTCGTCTCGTAGATCCGCAGAATGCCCGCGTCGGTGATCTCCGCGCGGACCACGGCCGGGTTGATGGTGGAGTCCCGGGCCACCCCGAACCCGGCCTCCACACCGGCCGGCGGGCGGATCGCGGTAGGGATCGTCGCGATGGTCGCCCCGTTGGCGATGGTCCCGGAGGACGGGCCGACCCGGCCCCGGAACGTCACCTGGCGGCCTTGCACCAGGTAGGCGGGGCTGTAGCCGTGGCCCGGCCACACGTAGCCGGATGCGAGCGTGAGGCTGGTCCAGCCGGCGCCGCTGCTCTCCAGCCGGCCGAGCGCAGCCCAGTTGCCGGAGCTGGAGCGGGTGACGACGATGACGTCCCCCGCCTGCGGGGCCGGGTAGCTGGGCAGTCGGCGGGCGCGGATCTCGTCGCAGTCGACGGTGCCGTCGCTGTTGACGGTGGTGACGGTTGCGAGTCGCCAGTCGGCGCCGCGGACCACGGGCGCGGTCTGGCCGGCTTCGACGGCGGCGCCGCGGATACCGGCGGCGAGTTGCTGGGGGCTGATCCCGGTCACGAGTCCTCCCGTCCGCCGATGCACTGCACGGTGAAGTCCCCGCCCACCAGGTCGAGGGAGAAGGACTCGACCTGTAGGAGGTCGCGGTCTCCGCTGGCGTAGGTGACGCGGAGGACGTCGCCCGGCTCCAAGCACGGGTTCGGCACGCTGGACAGGTCCGCGGTGGCGTTGGGCTTCAGCGAGTCGCGCAGGAGCTTGTTGGCTGCGGCCTGGGCGAGGGTCGTCGTCGTCAACGTCGCCGACGAGTAGAACGTGGGCACCCTGCCGAAGCTGCCGTACACGTAGGTGGGCGACGTCGGGTCCTCGTCGGCGGCCGTCGCCTCGACTGGCGGCGTGTCCTCCTCCGTGTTCTCCCCGCGAGCCGTCACCCAGTTGTACATGCCGTCCCGGTTGTATCCGCGGGACGCCGAGACGAGCGCACCCCGCTCCCCCGCATCCACCTGCCACGAGATCGGCGCGACCAGCATGTCCGGCAGCTCGGCGATGACGAACTGCCCGTCCGCGTCCGCATACACCTCGGCTCCGATGGCGGTGGCGCACTCCTGCACCGCCGCCCACCGGTCGCCCTCCGCATCCCACGTGCGCACCCCGATGACCTGATCGGTGGCGTAGCTGGTGACGACGGCGCCGGGGATGGACTCCTGGATGAGGCCCCGGATGGCGGTGACAGCGGTGACGCCGCCGCGCGTGGAGTAGGCCGCCACGAACTTGTCGTCCGCCACCACCGCCTCGAGGCCGCTGGCTTTGATGTCGACGGGCCCGTAGTCGGGGTCGCCGTCCACGGCATCCACGCGCCCGTAGAAGACGGGCACCGTCTCCACCTGGCCGTTGCCGTAGCGGATGCCCCGCTCGATACGCAGCCGCGACCCGTAGATGGCCAACTGCTCGCTTGGGGTTCTGGGGATGAGGCTGGTGTCGGCGCCGGACACGGTGGCGGTGCGGCGCACAGCCTGCGACCGGTCCACCGTCACACTGCCGGCGGTGTGCTCCAGTTCCACAACGCTGCCGTCCGCGCGGTGGAGCTGGACGACGGTGACGGGGGTGTGGGCCTCCACCAGCGTCGGCAGGAACCGGCTGGACGGAGGCGGATACACGTCACGACCTCCTGTCGACAGTGAGGTCGAAAACCGTCTCGTAGCGGTCGAGGACGTCGTAGCCGCTGTCGTACTCGAGGACCACGTCGTACACGGTCCACGACGCCGAGCCGACCTGCCCGCCGGTGGGCATGTCCACCTCGGTCAGCGGCAGCGTCCACTCGCGCCACTCCTCGCGGGCATACGTCACGATCCGCGGGTACTGCACCTCGCCCACCGCCACGTACACGTCGGGTTCGCCCATGCCGGGCGCGCACCGCCACAACAGAACGTTCCCGGTCGACAGGAGGAAGCGGAGTGCGTCCCGCTCCTGGTCGGTGCGCGTCCAGCACACGAGGCTGCCCTCGCGGGACTGCCGCACGTCCGACAGCACCACCGGCGTCGCCCGGCCCCGCACCCGGTACACGGTCTGCTCGATCGCCTGCTGCCACTCCGGCGCGCTCTTGACCGCCACCTGCAGACCCACACCCGGTCTCGCGGGGTCGCTCAGCCAGGCGTAGTTCGGGTCGCCCGGGTCGAGCGTCACCGCATCTGTGATCTTGTGCCCGTGGCTGGAGCCATCGGGGTTCATCGTCTCGACCGAGTAGTACACCGGCACACCCAGCGGCGCCTCATAGTCCTCGATGACCAGCGAATCCGCCGGGATCGAATAGCCGTCGTACAGCCCCTCCGGGCCGCGCACCAGGGTCCGGCCGCCGTCGGGCGTGACCCGCCACACCGTCATCAGCTGGCCGACGGTCAGCTCCCGCAGGACGAGCTGCACCATCGCCTGCTCGTCGAAAGCAGCCACCTCTTCCCGCGGCAGGGTCTGCCACAGGGCGGGCCGGTCGAGCTGCATGACGCTGCTGCCCGACGTCGCGGTGAGTGTGACCTCCACCTGGCCCTGGGTGGCGCCGGCCGGGGCGACAGCATCGTCGATGAGGAGCCACCAGCCGGGCGTCGGCGCATCGAAAGTGATCGGCGCACTGCTGGACAGGTACGTGTCGGTCGCGTCGTACCAGCGGACAGCGATAGCGATCTGCCACCCACCCGCGCCCACCTTGAACCAGGTCTCGGCCCGCCAGTTGTCACCCGCCGTCACACCCGGATAGATCCCGGAGCGCAGGACACTGGCCGCCGCCGTAGCCGACGACACGGTGAGCGCGTAGTAGTCGAAAACGTGCTCCGCACCCCACGGGCTGCTGCGCGCGATGGTGGCCGGCCCGGAGGCCACGGTCCACGATCCGACGCCCTCCTCGAAGTCCCAGTCCGCCCAGGTGAGGAGGTTGCCGGTGCGGATCGCGGGGTTCGGTACCGCGCCCACCGCGCAGAGGAACGCACCCTCAGTCCGCAGCACCTCCCCGGCGCCGGCTCCGGTGATACCGACCGCCAGGCTCGCGGCGACCGCGCCCACCGGGGCTACCCCGGAGGTGAGCTGCCGGTACATGCCCGTACCCGGCGGCGCCAGCGTCGACCGGTGCGACGCCAGCACCGTGTCCGTCTCGTCGTAGAACCGCAGCTCCACCCACGTCGCCGACCCGGTGGTGGCGGGCCCCAGGTAGGCGAACGCCACATACTCCGTTCCCACGGTGACCGGCGGCCGTTCCACGCACTCGCCGCTCGCATCACCCGCCGCTGTGGCGGTCACCGCGATCTGCTCGCCGCCCGCGTTGTAGAACGTCGACGACCAGCTCGCCGCCGGCGCGATCCGGGTGACAGTCGCGTTCGACTCTGCCGCCCACGCTGATGCGTCGACCTCCCCGCCCGCCTCCGCATTGAAGCTGAGCAGGTTGCCGGGGTAGCGGATCGGCAGGCCGAGGTACACGTTCTCCCAGTAGTGCACCACCCCCGCCCCAGCAACGGTCGACGACAGCAGCACCTGCGCCCGCACGGCGCCCGACGGGGCGACCCCGGCCACCGACACCCGATGCCACGACGCCGAGGCCGACGCCGTCGTCAACGACCACGTCACCGACACCTCGGCACCCGCCGCGTCCAGCCAGCGGATACCGATCCGCTCCGGCTGAGCCGACGACGACGCGTCCGCGAACGTCCAATACAAACTCCCCGACTCCACCGGCACGCTCGAGAACGTGCGCGCCTGCATCTCCCCCGCCGCGACGCTGGTCAGCTTCAGGCAGCCGTCACCATTCCGCCCACCCGACGCCAGCGACAGCGAACAGTTCGCCTTCGCCGCCCAGCCGGACGTGTTCGGATCCACCATCTCCGTCGTCGCACTGAGGAGATTCCCCGGGATCGCCATGTCACCTCCCCGCCCGCGCACCCAGCGCCGTCAACAACTCGCCATTGCCACGCCGCACCTCAGCCCGCGCGATATCCGTGATCTCCCGATCGCCGACGAACACCTGCACCTGGAGGTCGCCGAGGCTGCCGCCGTCCGACCCGCGCACAGCCGCACCCGACAGCGCTGCGAGCTGCTGCGTCGTCAGTACGGGCTCCGGCCGCCCGGTGCCGTTGTAGGCCAGGTTCAGGCCCGGTTCGAGGTAGCCGCCGCTGTCGTACCAGTTGGTCCGCACCGAATGACCCCACGCCTTCGAGGGGCTCCCGTAGCGGCCCTTGATGTACTTCAGACCCCACTTGATCTGCGTGAGCGCGTTCGTCTTCCAGTCCGCCCCAGCCGACCGCATCTTGCTCGCCGGGAGAGCCTGCGGAATGCCGTAGGCCCCCGATGAGGGATTGCGGGCGTTCCAGCGCCAGCCGGACTCCTTGGTCCACAGCTTGTCGAGCGGTGGCCACTGCTTCTGCGACCAGCCGTACTCGCCGAGCATCTGCCGGGCCGCCGACTTGGCGCCCGCAGAGCCCTTGACGCTGCCACCGCCCCGAGCCGGCAGAAAGCCGTACCAGTTGCTCCCGAACAGCGGACTGTTGTAGCCGCGGGCGCGGGAACCGACGACGACGCCGTCACCGCCGCGGGACTCCACGTGGGTGCCCGCCAGCGTGCCGGCCGTGTGGCCCTTGCCCTTGTTCGTGATGCCGACCTGGAAGGGGCTCTTGGCGTGGTATTTCCAGCCCGCGGGGGCGTGCTTCCCCTGGAACGAGAACGTCGACCAGAGCCGCCCCTTCGGGCTCTTGCCCTGGATGACCTTCTGGATGCCGGACATGAACCCGGAGCAGTCCCAGCTCGGGTTGCCCGCGCCGCCCCACTGGTACGGCTTCCCGGCCTGCGAGCGCGCCCACTTCAACGCGCGGGCAACACCTTGGCCGCCCAGCTCCGAGGTCTCCGACCCCTTGATGGCGGACAGCGCCTCGTTGAGGAGCCCGGTAGGAACGGCCTTGGCCAAGCTGCCCCAGCCCTTGGTGCCTCCCGGCACCTTGTTGATCAGCGACCGGATCGGCTTCGCCGCCGCCGACGCGGCCTTGTACACGCCGCCCAGGGCCGCGTCCTTCAGCTTGCCCAGGCCCTTGGAGACCGACCCGGCGACCGCACGCGCACCCCCGGCGAGCCGCTCGCCTGCCCCCTTGAACCAGTCGACCGCGCCACCGAAAGCGAACCCGGGCACACCTCCGGCCGCGGGAGCCGGACCGCTCTGGCCCGCTCCCCCGCGGGCCGCAGCCCGAAGCCCCTCGACGGCACCGTGCCCGCCAGCTCCCTGCACTTCCTTCGCGGTCCACACGTGCTCGCCGCGGGACAGCCGTGCGGGGATGCTGTCGGACGTCGCCGTACCCGGGCCGTGGACAGCGCCGCCGGTGGCGAACTTGAACACCGGCAGCTTCTTGATCGGCAGGACCTTCGCGGCCGTGTTCCACAGGCCGCGGATCCCCCTGTTGTACACGAAGTCGATCACCCATTTGATGGGCTTCTTCGTCAGGCTCTTGATCTTCGCCCAGGATTTGCCCAGCGCGTCCTTCGCCTTCCGGAAGCTGTCCGCCACCTTCCCGACGGCGGACTTGATGGCGTTGAACGCCGGCCGGATGCCCTTCTCCCAGGCGACGCGGATCGCCGTCCGGATGCCCGACCAGACAGGCTTGATGATGTTCTTCCACAGCCACTTGAAGACGCCCGCCATCGTGCGGATCGCCGACTTCACGAAGCCGAAGTAGCGCTTGACGACGTTCTGCCACCACCAGGAGATGACCTTCCCGATGCCGCGGAACACCGGCGACAGCACGTTCCGCCACAGCCACGTTGCGACCTTCGCCACCAGGCGGAACGCACCCCGCACCAGCCCGAAGTAGCGGCGCACGATGTTCTGCCACCACCAGGTGACCACCACGGCGATCCCGTGGAACACCGGGCTCAGCACGTTGTGCCACAGCCACACGGCGATCTTCGCGACCCAGCGGATCGCGACGACCAGAGCGTTGAACACCGGCTTCAGTACCACGTTCCACGCCCACAGGGCCGCGGTCTTGATGCCCTCCCACGCCGCCTGCACCGCGGTCCGGAACCAGCCCCAGTGCTTGTAGGCGTAGATGACGATCGCGACGAGCGCGATGATCCCAATGATGATCAGTGTGATGGGGTTGGCATTCATCACCGCGTTGAAGATGATCAGGCCGATCGTCCACAGTCGGGTCACGATCAACGCCGCGTACATGAGCTGGATCAGCCACGGCAGGGTCGTTGCGATCGACGCGATACCCCGGGCCAGCGCGCCCAGCACATCGAGGACCGGGCCCTGCAGAGGGATCAGCGCCTGCGACACGTCGAGGAACGCCCGCCCCAGGTCACCCAAGGTCGAGGCCAATTTCGGACCGAACTTCGCCGCGTAGTCCAGGAACCGCTCGAACTCAGGCGAGCCCTTCAGGCCGGTGCCCCAGTTCGCGAACCGGCCGGTGATCGACTCCATCCGCTCGGAGATGGAATCCATGTGCGGCAGAAAGGCTTGGACGATCCCGGCCATGCCCTTGAAGATCCGGCCAAAGCTGACGCCGAGGCTGACGACTGCAGGCTCGACACTGCCCTGCACGTCCGTCTTGAAGCTCTTCCACCACGGGCTCTTGAAGCCGACCGACACCCGGTCCTGGAGTGTCTTGATGCCGCGGGCCGCCGCCAGCACCAGCGGCGTCAGGCCCGGCAGGCTGTTCTTCATCCCGTTCAGGGCCCGCGTGAAGATCGGCATCACGGCGGGCTGCAGGCTCCGCGACCAGGCGGTGAACGCCTTCCGCAGCGACACGAACGCGTTGAACGTTC
This sequence comes from Streptomyces sp. AA1529, assembly GCF_000280905.1. Classification (GTDB taxonomy): domain Bacteria; phylum Actinomycetota; class Actinomycetes; order Streptomycetales; family Streptomycetaceae; genus Streptomyces. The sequence goes on from NZ_ALAP01000074.1 coordinate 18,685, forward strand.
CCCGCGTCGCCGGCGTCATCTTCGCCAACGCCGCCCGATACTTCGCCTGCGCCGCAGCAGCCTGATCCGCGCCACCCGCCGCCGACAACTCCGCCGACCGGATCTGCCGCTGCGCACTCGACACCGCATCCGCAGCCGACTGCTGCGCCACCGCCACATTCCGGGTGGCCTCACCCACCCGCTCCTGCGCGGCAGCCACATCCCGCGCCGCCTGCGTCTGCGCGCGGGCCGCCTCCACCTGCGCGTCCCGCACCGCACGCGACCGGTCGGCCACCTGCTGCTGCGCCGACGCCAACCGCTGCTGAGCCGACCGCACCGTGTCCGACCCGGCGACACCCGCCTTGTTCGCCGCCGCGGTCTCCGCCTTCAGCCGCTTCGTCTCGACCGTCTGGTCCCTGAGCCGTTGCACCGCCTGGTCGTAGGCGAGCTGCGCGCGGGCACGGTCGATGTCGCTGGCGCCAGCGTCCTTCCTGGTGCGAGCCAGGGCCAGTTGCGCCTCCCGCACGGACAGGGCGGCATCCCGCTGCGAGAGCTGTGCCCCAGCGAGCCGGGCGTTCAGGTCCTCCAGTTCGCGGGCGGCCTCTCGGCGCGCATCCGTCAGATCCTGCTGTGCCTGCCTGGCATCCCGCTGAGCCGACGACAATGCCCGCTCCGCGTTCTGCACCGCACGGGCAGCCGCCTCCTGCCGCTGCGCCGCGGTCGCCGCCGCAGCCGCGGCAGCCTGCCGGGCCTGACGCACCTGCCGCTGAGCCTGCGCGATCTGCCGGGCACCGTTCCGCTCCGCCGCAGCCAGCGCTTGCTGGGCGCTCGCCTGCGTCAGGGCATGCCGGGCCGCCTGCGCAGACGCCTGACCGCCGGACGCGGTCGCCCGCGACGCCGCCTCCTGCGCCGCCTTCTGCGCCTGCAGCGCACCGGCAATGTCCTTCACCGCGGGGACCGCGACCGCGGCCAGAGCACCCACACCGGCCGCCGCGACGGTGGCCGCCGCGGTGACCGCGCCGAGGCCCGCCGCCAGGGCAGGCACCGCGGGCAGGACAGCGACGCCACCCACCGCGATCGACAGTTGAATGAGGGCCCGCACCGCGGCGGACGTGTCCACCCGCACCCGCGCCGTCTGACCGTCGAGACGGTTCACCATGGCCTGCACGGCGGCGAGCTGCGTCGCGGCAGCAGCCGCGTCCACCCGCACCGCCACGTCCGCGTCCGAGGCGGAAAGCCGCTCCAGCCGGCCCTGCAGTTCGGTGATTTTCGCCTGGGCGGTGGCCGCGTCGATATCGATGCCGACCCGCACGTCCCGCAGCGCCGTCAGCTGGGCCCGCAGGCTGGCGATCTCGCCCTGTGCGGGGGTGGTGTCCGCCCCGATGTTGATGTTGGGGAGGGACGACTCTGCCTGCTGCACCGCGGCACGAATCCGCTGCCCGAACGTGCCGTCCGTCTCCAGGCGGATCGTGGTGCGGTCCGCCGAGATCCGGTCCAGCTCTGCACGCACCTCGGCGAGCTGCGCCCGCGCCGCGGCCGTGTCGGCCCGCACAGTCGGGTTGGGGTGGGCGGCACCCAGCCGCCGCAGTTGGTCCTCCAGCTCTGTGATTTCGGTGCGGGCCTCGCCCGTGTCGATATCGACACCGATCCTCTTGCCTGCCAGCGTCTCCATGCGGGCGCGCAGGGCCTGCAGGTCGGAGTCCGCCTCGGACGTGTCAGCGCCGACGGTGACGTCGGGCAGCGACCGGAACGCGGCCTCGATGCGGGCGCGGGCGCTCCTCGCGAACGCCCCGCCCGCCTGCTCGCCCTGCTTCGCCGCCGCCGGGCGGGCAGTCCGCCCGCCCTGGGTGACACCGTCCCGCAGCGCACCGCGGATCTCGGCGGTGATGCGGGCGGCGATCTGCGCGCCGATCTGCTGCCCGATCTGCAGGCCGACCTGCCCCACCTCGGACTGCATCGCCGGCCCGAAGCTGCGGCCGGCCGCCTTGCCCGCGTCCTCTCCGGCCTTTGCCGCGGCAGGCACCAGAGCCGACTTGAGGTGGTTGTAGATCCCCCGCGTGTTGGGGATGACATCGACTTCGACAGAGCCAACGCTGATCGCCACGAGAGGACCCCCTCTCGCAGCGGCGCTATGCGGCGCCTCCGTTGATGAGCTGGAACAACCGCTCGGCAGCAGCGTCCGACATGGGCGCCGTCTTCTTCTTGCGGGGCTTGGCCCCCGGGCGTCGGATCGGCTCGGGCTGATCCGGCCGCTGGCTCTTCTTCTCCGTGTTGACGCAGATCAGCGTGTACTGGAGCTGCGCCACCCGGTCCGCCAACAGCGCCAGCAACTGCTCGGCCTGCGACCAGCGGCCCTTCTCCGGCTCGCCCAGGTCCGCCTGCTCATCCAGCTCGACGTCAGACAACGAGTTGCGGATGGCGGTCATCGTGTGCGACTCCGGCGGCAGATGCTGAATCAGCACCCGCAGCCACGCCCACGTCCGACGGCCGGCCAACACGTCGGTGATGTCGTAGTGCCGGTCGATGAGATCAGCTCTTACCGCCTCCGGGTGCTCCTGCCAGACCGAGACGGCCCACCGGATTTCCCCAGGTCCTCACCCCCGGCACGGGCCGCGGCCTCCGCGAACCGGCCGATCGCGTCCATGTCCGGGTCGAGTTCCTCGTACACCTCGACGTCGTCCTCGTGGAGGACGAGCGCCATGAACGCGTCCATGTCGCCAGAGTTCAGGGCGCGGAACGCACTCGCGCGCCAGCGGCCGGCCGGGAGAGCCCGGACGTCCTTGGTGACGCCGTCATAGCCGGCGAGGGGCACCGGCACGTAGGGGTCGTTCTCCTGCTCGGCCTCCGCCTCCTGCGCGCGGGCGGCTTCGTCGAGTTCCTTCTTCGTCGTGGGCATAGCGCGGGCCTCTCTCTTCCGGGCGCGGGCCAAAGGGAAGGTGGCGGGCCGGGCCCGCGCCAGAGGGCGGCCCGCCACCAGTCATGGGGCCCGTCAGGACCCGGTGTACTCGGGCGTCGCAGGCAGACGGTCCGCGTGGTAGACGGTGTTGCCCTCCGTGTCGGGATAGGCGGTGATCGTCCACTCGTAGCCGGCCGTCTCGTCCTGCTTGTGGTTCACGTCCGAGCGCTCCGACACCTCGCCCTCGGGCACGTAGAACCCCTGCATGACGTTGCCGTCGATGACGATGAACCACCAGGCGCGGCGGTCCGGCAGCGGCGACGCGGTCTCCGCGTAGGTCGTCAGCCCGTCCTCGTCGGGCGCCAGATCCGCCTCGGCGATCCGGTACTGGATGGACTTGACCGTTGTCCGGCTGGTCTCCCACGCCGTCAGGCCGAACGTGCGGACGGACTTGGTGATGGTCGTGCGCCACGGCGACGTGTAGCCCCAGGGGGTGTACTCCTCCGAGTCCTCGTCGAAGCCCTGCGTCAGGCCGTCCTCCGAGATGCCGCCGATGGGCTGCCACAGCCCCGTCGGTTGGATCAGCGGATCGCCAGGGGAGGTGGTTCCGACAGGCGCCGTCCATCCACCTCCGTTCGCACCGATCGCTGACAAGTCCGCAGCGCGAGTGATGTTGACCATCAGGGGGTCTCCCAACATGCGAAAACCCCGCACACGGGCGGGGTTGGGTTACAGGTCCGGCGCGGGCCTGGCCGGTCAGGAGACCGGGTGAACGAACATCTGATACGTGGCCCCACACCTGCGCAGGGCCGTGTTCTCGTAAGGGCGGATCGCGGGCGGCGGATCCGAGGAGATTCGCCCCCACGTGGCGTTGCTGGTCATGCTGCCCCGCAGCTCACCGAGGAGCGCCCCGCGGATCGTCGCAGACAAGGCGATCGCCTCACCGCGGGTGGCGGCATACACGTCGACGTCGACGAGCGCCCGGTCCAGCCGGAACCCGTCATCACCACCAGCCGGAAGCCGCTGCACCTGCACCGCCGGCAACTCGTCCAGGAGGCTGTTGTCGAGTTCGTCGCGCACCACGACGCCGTCGCCGAGGCGCTCCTGCAGCCAGCCGATCAGCTCCAGCTCGACATCCACCGACCCGACCGCCGCCATCACCGGCCACCCGCCTGCGCCGCCCGCAGCAGCACATGATGGGCGTGAACTCGTTCGGTGCCGTACTCCACCCACCGGGCATACGGCGCCGAGTTCCACACGGTGGCCACCGCACGGTCCTTGCGGCGTCCGCCGCGGCGCGTACTCGTCGAATGCCACGACGCCTTGTACAGGCCCGGATGCGGATCCCACGCCGCCGTACCCACCGGCGAGATGCCGGCCGCCGCGTCCTTGATGACGTCGGCGCGGCGCAGCATCTCCACCTCCACCATGCGGCTACGCAGCAGCTCCCCGACACCCTTACGGGACATCTTGAACTTCGCAGCCATGCGCACCTCCTAGCCAGTGACCCGGTCGGCAGCGAACTGCACCGGCCCCGCGGTGCCGGTGAACGGGTTGCGGCCCCAGTCGCCCGGCTGCCCGGTCACCTCGCACACCTCCCCGCGGATACGGAACTGGTCCGTCGTCAGCACATCGCTCCCGGGCGGCGTGTAGACCGTGTAGCCGACGATGACTGTGTCCCGGCCCGTCTGCTCCGGGCCACCCACCGCAGGCGTCTCCGCCCGCGGCGTCACCACACAGCCCGGCATGGTTGTCTCCACCAGCGGCCCCGGAATCGGCTGACCCCGCGGATCCCGGCCCGGCGACTCCCCGCGCCGCAGACGCACCACCGTCTCCCCATACGGGTACGGGGCGGGCATCAGACCCAGCCCCAGCCAGGCTCGTACTCCAGGCCCGGCCCGTAGGAGTCGTCGATCGGATACGTCGGCGACGGGTCCGCGGTGTCCGGCGTCGGATCGACCGTGAACGCCCCACCCCGGCCCGCCATCGACTTCAAGGCGGACTTGTCGGCCTTCGTCAGGTACAGGCCGCCGGACCCCTGCGGGCGCTGCACCGACATCGGACCGATCGTCTCGTAGGACACCTGCTGCGGGTTCACATACGCGCGGGCTGAAGCCGACAACACCACAGCCTTCGCACCGTCCGGCAGCGGCGTCACCACCGACAGACACAAGTTCGTGGCCTGCTGCAGCAGCAGATCCGCCCGAGCCCCCTGAATCTCGTCGAGACCCAGATACAGGGCCAGATCCTCCGCAGACGGCACCGTGTACGCCATCAGGGTCTCCTCTCAGGCGAGGGCCTCGACGGTGTCGCACCAGTCCGCCAGCTCGGCCGCCGGATCCAGCTCCCGGGACCGGGCACGGGCCCGCTTCGCCGCCAGCCGGTACTCGGCCGGATCGCCCAGCAGCCGCCGCAGTACCGCCTCGTAGCCATCCGGGTCGTTGCGGTCGACGAAAATCCCGGCCTCGCCCAGCGACTCGCACAGCCCCGGCGTCGGATGCGCCACCACCGGAATCCCGGAAGCGAGCGCCTCACAGCCGGCCCGGCCCCACGACTCATACGAGGACGGCATCAGCAGCACCCGCGTGCGGGCATACACCTGCTGCGCCATGTCCTCCCCCGGCACCTGCGGCACGACTTCGACGTTGTCGAGGCCGTCGTAGTCGACCTGCTCGCCGTAGGCGCCGCGGACCGCGAGGAACTGCTGCTTCGGCATCCGCTCCGCCAGCCGCTTCAGCACGCTGCCGCCCTTGGCTTCACAGCAGTTGATGAGCGTCACCGCCCCGCCCGGCTTCGCCTTGTACTCGGCGGCGAACACCGGAGGCCGCACGATGATGGACTCCGACGGCCGGATCGACTTCGGATACTCGGCGAAGAACAGCTCCGCCTCGGCCTCCATCCAGCGGCTGTTGTACACCGCCAGCGCCGTCTGCCCCGCCGCCGCATCCCGGAACGTCGTCCTGTGCGTGTTGTGGCAGATCACCACCATCGGCTTGCCGTAGCCGCGGGCCAGAGACGCCGTCGATGGCACGCACTCCAGATGCGACACCAGCACATCCGCCCTGCGCACCGCCGAAGCGAAGTCCAAGCGGGCCTCCAGCGGCACGATGCGGATGCCCCGATACTCGTAGACCTCATGGGCCTTCCCGTACCGGGACAGCCACACCTCCACCTCGTGGCCGCGCTCCACCAGCGGGCGCAGCATGCTGATGAGCATGTGCTCGGCGCCCGCGTTGTGCTCCGGCGGTGCCGCGTGCACGCGGGCGACGAGCCTCACGTTCAGGTCCCGCTGGGGGTGCCGGTGAACTTGACGAACGCCTCGGCATCGCCCAGGACGAAGCCGTAGTACGCCTCCGCCAGCAGCAGCACCAGGTTCTCCTGGAACGCCGAGTGCACACCGCCGTCCTCGTCGATGTACGTCGCCTCCCGGCTGAGCTTGACGGAGATCTCCATGCCCACGCCGAACGCCGCCTGCGACCAGTCGCCACCCACAGCCCGGAGGCCGGAGTCGGTGCTGGTGGACTGACGGCGCAGCTTGCCGCTGACAGACCGCGAGTAGGCGAGCGGCTCGCCGATCAGCTCGCCCTGCAGGGCCGCCCCGGTGCCGGCGCCCGGCTGCCGGGTCTGCACGAACAGCGGCTCACCGGTCGTGCTGGTGGCCGCCAGGAGCTTGGGCTTCAGCCGGTTGTCGGCGACGGTGCCGGTGTAGTCCCAGTCGTCGTCGATGATCTGGTCCAGGCCCTCGACGAAGTCGCCCCAGATGCCGCCCATATTCTGCGCCGTGGTGCCCAGCGACACGCTCTTGCTGGTCATGGCCAGGTAGTCCGCGAACGGGCCGGTGCTGCCGGCCATGTTCTTGCCGTGGAGCGTGGCCATGTCGAAGGCTCGGGCGAACGCCGTCGGAAGGTCCCGCTGAAGCTGCGTCCACAGACCCGCCGCGTTGGACTGGGCGACCTCCATGGACACCGGGATCAGCGTGGCGATCTTCTTCCCGGACATCTGCTTGACCTCGACGCCGCCCGAGCTGAGGGGCTTCTTGCCGCCCTCGGCGACCCAGTCGGCGGTCGGCACGTCCAGCGGCACCGGGACCGCCGTGTTCGCCGTCATGGACAGCGGCACCCGTCGCGCCAGGCTCATCACGGCACTGCCTTCGACGGACTTCTCGAAGATCGGGGCGACCAGGGTCTCCGGAAGGAAGACCGGGTCGACCGAAGACAGCTTGATCGAATCGGTGGTTGCCATCGGGGGCTACCTTTCTCAGTGGCCCCGTGCGAGGCCCTGCTTCATGAAGTCGGCGAACACCGCCGACGGGTCAGATGGGGTTCGATTGCCGTTGCCCGACGAGCCCTGAGACCGGTCCGGAGCAGGCCGCCGCGGACTGGTGTCCGCCGGCTTGGCGAGGTGCGGCTTCCGCTTCAGCAGGTCCTTCAGGTCACCGTTGATCGCATCCGTGTCGATGTCGCCGGACTCACCCACATAGGCACCCAGGTCCAGGAACGCGTGCGCGTCCTCTGGATCGGCGAAATCGGCCGCCGCCAGCGCCTTCACCTCGCTGCGCACCGCACGCTGCTGCACCGCCGAGACGCGCTCCTCGGCCGCCTTCAACTGGCCGGCGAGTCGCTCCGTCTCGGACTTCTGCGCCTCCTCGGCCTCCCGCGCCTTCTGCGCGAGCGGTTCCAGCTCCTTGGCGGTGGTCCGGTACTTCGCGGCCTCCTTGCGGAGCTTCTCGATCTCCCGACGCGCCTTGTCCGGGTCGTGCCACGGGTCCGTCGTGCCGCCCTCCGGGGGCTGCTCGGCGCTCTCCTGCGGCACCTGCTCCGCGCCCTCGGTGCTCTCCTGGGCAGGGGTCTCTTCGGTTTCGGGCATGGCTGAGTCGCCCTCCTGGGGCTGAGAAAGGGCCACCACCAGGGCAGCCACAGGGGTGGGTCAGTGAGCAGCAGGCAGATGCCCGTGCTCAGCCAGCGCCCGCCGGAAGCGAGCCAACTGGTCTCCGGAGAAAGGCGCGGCGTACTCCTGGTACAGCCGCTCCCACTCCTTGGCCTTGTCGGACAGCTCGAACGACTGCCCTCGGAAGATCGGGACCACGCCGCAATGGCAGCCGTCATGGGCCCGGAAGTTCGCCGTATCCCGCTCGTACACCGCGCCACGGACCGCGAGCATCTTGCAGAACGCGCACGCTCCGAGCGCCGCGGTACGCGCCCAGCCAGTCGCCTGCCGGTCCCTGCGCACCGCCTCCCGCACAGCCTCCCGGCCCTGATCGGCCACGAGCTTCTGGGCGACCGCCTCCGCCTTCTTCCCAGCCTGCTCCAGCCGCACATCCAGCGGCTCAAGCTGCGCCGGCGTCGCCTCCTCCTCGGTCCGCGGCCACAGGTCCTTCGTGGCCCACCGCAAACTGGCCTCCGTCTTCTCCACCGGAGGCGGACCGATCAGCGGCACCGTGAACCGGCCCGTCACCCGAGCCGCCACACGCTCCGCCTCATAGAAGTCTGAGGCCAGCGACACCGACGCGTCCGCATAGTCGTCGACCACAGCCCGCACAGCCTCGACCCAGTCCGGCACCGACGACTCCAGACGGGCCGGCACAATCAGTCGCCGCAGCTTCCGCACGTCCCGCCCGAGCAGCCGCGTCAGGCCGCGCTGCGCCCGACGCCAGCGGCCTACACGGTCACCATCATCCGAGACCGTCGTCGCCACCGTCAGACCCCTCTGGCTCCGCATCCGGCTGGTCTTCCGCGCCGAGCTGACTCAGCCGGTCCAGCACCTGGCGGCCCTGCGAACGGCGCCGCTCCGCCGCCACACGCTGCCGCTGATCCTCCGACAGGCCCGCCATCTCCAGCACGACCTCACCGTCCGCCGGGAGGATGCCCGCCTGGACGAGCTTCACCGCAGCGTCCGTCTGCTGCGCCACCGTCGGCGTCGCCGGATCCCGCCACACGCACTCGATCCGCCGCGACCGCTCCGGCGGCTCACCGTCACGCACCCACAGCGCCAGCCGCATCACATCCGACCACGCCCCGCCGAACCGGCGGCACCGGCGCTCGGCACGCTTCACGAGCTGCGCCTCGCTGCTACGGATGGCGTCCGCACTCGCGGGGTTGTCCGTGGTGTAGCCGAGGTAGTGCGGCGGCAGCCCGAGCTGCGTCGCCATGATCCGCGCATACAGGTCGATGATCTTCGTGTAGGTCTGGGGATCATGCGCCGCGAACTGGCCCACCGTCGGGACCTGGCCGTCCTCGTCCCGCTCCAACGCCAGCACCCGGCCGATGTACGTCTCCCAGGCGCTCTTGGTGTTGCCCTCCGCGTCCTGGAACGCCGACTCGGAGGCACCGAGGATGTACCGCTGCGGCGCCCCATAGAACTCCGAGGCGACCTCCATGCCCATCAGCCGGCGACACGCCGCATCCGTGATCGACATGACCTCGGGTGTGATCTCCGACTTGCCCACCCGGTCCGCAGTCCGCTGCCGGTTCGCCATCCGGATCACCGGCACCACACCCAGGTTGTGCAAGTCCCGGTCGAGGACCTCCCAGCCGCCACTATCCGCCTCGACCGCATGGATCGTCTGATCCGGCAGATACAAGGTCACCAGCCGGTCATCCGGCGCCAGCCCGAAATACGAGCCCTCCTGCGACTCCCGCAGCGCCGAGGTCGCCACCCGGGCCCGCGCATCCCAGAACAGCGTCATATCCAGCGGCGACTCGGCAGTGATCAGCGGCGGGCAGTCGTCCGTACCGCAATCCCCCGAGCCGACCGCGATGTACTCCCGGCCGTAGGTCAGCGCGTCCAGATGCGCCAGCGACGACTCGTCGAACAAGTCGTTCGCCTCGGCGACCTCCCGCAGATCCTCCGCATCCGAGCCATCAGCCCACCGGAAGGCTTCAAGCTCCAGCCGCTGCTCCAGCGCCTCCACACCGATCCGGGGCCAGCCAATCACCGTATGCAGACCCTGAAGCTGCGGCGGAATCGAGATCCCGAGATCCCGCACGAGCTGCTCGCCGTTGAAGTACGCGTCCAACAGCTCCAGCCGAAACCGGTGCTGCATCAGGTCCGTGCGCAGCGCCGTCACCAACGCCGACTCGTCATCCGACAGGCTCAGCAGGGGCAGCTCAGGGATCGTGGCGGCCACAGGTCACCGCCCTTCACCTCAACACGACGACCCGGCCCTTACCGGGCGCGCCCTTCCGTTTCCCGAACTGCTCGCTGTTCAGCACCATCCGCCGCAGCATCCGGGCGCCGATCGCACACACTGCCAAGTCGACTTTCCGCGCCGACTCGCGATGCTCCTTACCGATCGAGTAGCCCCAGGCGTTCGTCCGGCGCCGGGCATTCGCGATGTGCTGCCGCAGCACCCTGTGCCCGTCATGAGGCACCTGCCGCTCCAGCACGTCCCGGTAGAACCGGTCCACGGCCTCCGTGAACGTCTGCTGGCGGCGCCGGTCCCGCATGTCCCACATGACAGCGTGTCGGTTCGCGCCACCTGAGACGGCCTTCAGCTTGAGCCGGCGGCCGTACCGCTGCGCCCATGCGTCGATGTAGCCGTCCCAGTACCGTTCACCGTCCGACTCGTCAAAGCCTGAGCCCGGGTCACCGAAGAACGCCACCGGCCGGAATTCTGCGAACACCTGGTCCACCACACCGTCGACCTGCTCCCGCGGCACCCGATAGGGCGCATCGCCCGGCCAGTTCGGCGGCTTCTGCCACACCCCGAGCGTCTTCACGAACCCATCCGACAAGCGGCAGCCGACGAGGCCCGTCGCGTCATCAGACTTGGAGCCGTCGAAGAACAGGGCGATCTCGTCCCGCGGCGCAAGGTCCATCCCCTCGTGCGGGTTCGCGTCCCACTCGTACCGAGCCAGGAACGCGTCCTCCGCGGCGACGATCTGGTTGAACCAGAACCGACGCGACCGGCTGGGCGGGTTTCGGGTATCGAGGATCGACGCCTTGAGCCGGTCGATGTCCAGCCACGTTGAATCCCCCCGCACCGCCTTCAGCGTCGGGACGATCCACTCCTCCGTCAGCAGCGCCTCAGCTGGCGCCTCCAACGAGTCGTAGAACAGGCCGGTGTCCAGCGCCCGACCCGACTGCGACGACTCGAACGCCTCCCGCGTCCGCTCCGCGACGCTGTCCTCGCCCGGCTCGTAGGCGTTCGTGTCCGCCAACGTCCGCGCCTGACCATCCGCCGACTTCGTCGCGTTCCGCTCGATGACCGCCGCCATCTCATGGCCGCCGTTGGACTCCACCCAGTGATGCGTCTCGCCCATCGACGTGAACGTCGGACGACCGCCCTCCAGCGCCCGCGGCGAACTCGTCACCGCCTCGATCCGGGCCCGCCCCTTGTCGGCATAGATGATCTCCTTGCCGAGGTCGATGCGGTACTCCTCCAGCGCCCGCTTCGTGAACAAGCTCGGGAACAGCGTCATCGTGTTCCGCGTCTGGTCCTGCGACACCGCGGCGATCTGCACCCATGCCGCAGGATGCTGCACCCCGATCGGCTGGCCCGGCGGAATCCCCCACTCGTCGCCCTCGTCCGCTACCCGCCCCGACGGCCGGCACGGGCCGACGAACTCGAACCCCGCCCACGTCGCCTTCACCGGGTCCTTGCCCCAGCCCTTCAGGCGCTGCAGGACACCGTCCCGCCACAGGAAACGGTTCGTCACCGGGTCCAGCGCGTACCACCACAGCGTCAGACGGGCCTGCTCCGAGGTGTACCGCCACGGCGCCCCCACATGGTGCTGCAGATACGTCGCCGTCCAGGCGAGCGCATGCCAGCCCAGCGTGTACTCGGGAAGGAGGAACCGACCGTCCGGACCACGCTTCCACGTCGGCCCGATCGTGAACGGAGTGACGACCTCGGGGACCCGCTCAGACTCCGCAGCCATCGAGTTGCCCGAGCACAAACCCGCGACGCGAAAGGTGCGCAACCAGCGCCTCGACCTGATCACGAGCAGGACTCCGCTCGAAACCAGGCAACCGCACCACGACGACATCCCTGATGCCATGCGACCGGCGGCCATCCGCGAACGAGAACTGACCCTGCGGAATCTCGTACCGCCGAGCCCAGCACAGCATCTCTTCCATGCTGCCCGCACACACCAGGAACCTCAGCACGTCAGCCCCCGATCGCAGCACGGTAGTCGGCGATCGCTGTCACGCCCGCCGGCGCCTGCTGCTGCGCAGGCTGGCGCTCCAGTTCGATCCGAGCCCGCCGACGGTCCCCCTCCGTCGTCAACAGCCGAGCCATCACGCTGTCCAGCGCCGACACGAACTGCCCATTCGGCGGCCGGTCCGACGACAAGCCCCGCGACATCAGCTCCGCCGCATACCGGGCCATCGCCCAGTCCGACGGCTGATAGAACACCGCCTGCCCCGACTCCCGCAGCGACAGGTACCAGTCCCGCGCGATCGGATGCCACAGCTCATCCGGCTCCGGAAGCTCCGGCAGATCCACCGGCGCCCCCGACGGTGCCTTGGCCAACTCGGGGCCCTCGTCCTTGTTCCGCCGCCGCCGCTCCTCCGAGCGCTTGGGGATAGGACCGTGCGTGCCCATGGCGACCTCCAGGGTCTGGCCCGCCTCCAGGGCGAGCGGGTGGGCGGATGAAGCACCGCGGGTGGCCGCCTCCAGGGCGACCGAGTCACGGTGGACGATCAAGAGGGCGGGGGCTTAGGGAACCCGTACAGAGGGTCAGGTGCTATACGGCCCCGATGGCCGTGATCATGGGGGGAAGATCATCCCCCCGGGTGATCTTGAGCCGGACGATCTTCCCGGAGATCACGGATCATCGTTCGCGATCACTCCGACTGATCACCCACTGCCCGCGACGATCACGCTCGACCACCGAGCCCAGCCCGACGAGCCGTTCGCAGCTCACCGACTTCGATCACTCGACGAACATCAACTCGAACAGTTGCTCATGCTCGACACGTGATCACATGCCTCGCATGCATGGCCTCACGCCTGCCAGTGCCATGCCCACTGGGCGCCGTGCACCCGCCGCCTACCGCCTGCCCCTGCGCCTACCTGGGTTGAGCCTGCTACCCGTGTACACGCCTGTGTTGCGCTTGTGCAGCCGCTGGCAGTAGCCCTTGGCCCTTGCTCCCATGTACTTGGAGAGCTGCCTGTTGCACCGCTTCCAGTCTCCTGGTGTTCCCCATCTGATCTTGGCTGCGCCTGGGCCCGTGGACCAGTAGCGCCTGAGCTGTTCGGCGTTGCCCCTGCTGCTGCGTCCTCGTCCCTTGCTGGCCACGTGGATCACTCCTCGGGCTGCTGGTCCTGGTCGATGCGGGTGATGGTGGCTCCGCTGTGTGCGGGTACGGCGATGCAGGTGCCGTGTGGGTCGGCGAGTACGGCCCAGCCGTGGTCGATGGTGAGGGTGAGGTGGTCGTCCTCGGCGAGGATGTCCTCGCCCTGCCCCTTCGGATAGCGGATCAGGAACGCGGGCACGTGGTCACCTCAGCCCTGGGTGCTGCTCGGGTGGGCGCCGTCTGCCGGGCCGCGGGTTGGCGGCTTGGGCGGCGTTGCCCTCGGCGCTGGACTTGAGGCCGTGGCATTCGGCGCACACGCCCTGTAGCTGTGAGGGCTGGTGGTCGTCGGTCTTGGGCTTGATGTGGTCGCAGTGGGAGCTGGGCCGTACTCCGCAGAGGACGCAGATCACGTCCCGGGCGAGGACTTCGGCGCGGATCTTCTTCCATCCTCGGGGCAGCCGGCTCACACGATCCGAGCCCTGCCACCCGCCGCTCATGGTTCGTCGTCCTCGTCGGCGAGGTCGTAGCCGCTGTTTTCGACGGCTTGTGCGGCGGTGACCATGCCGAGTGCGGTGACCCAGTCGAGCGCGTCGGAGCGGCCCTTCACCAGGTGGACGCTGCCGTCGGCTTTGATGACTTTGAGGATGACGATGGCGTCCATGGTCATGTCGCCGTCGTCGATGTCGGCGGTGAGCCCGATCGCGTCGAGCATCTGCCCGACGGGCTGCTCAGCCACGGCGGGACCACCACCAACAGCCGAGCGTGTCGCCGCGCATGGTCTCGACGCCGCCGCCGAGCTGGGCGAGGACGTGGTCCATGTCGTCGGCATCCCACTGGTGAAGGTGGGCCTCGTAGGGGTTGCCGTCGACCTCACCCTGCGGCGAGTCGACGATCGGGACCGAGACGAGGATGTGCCACGCGCCAGCGGCCTCGACGCGCTCCAGCAGTGCGACGGCATCCTCGCGTGGCATGTGTTCGAGGACGTCGCCGAGGATGACGAGGTCCCGATGGAACAGATGGCCCGCCGAGTCGCGCACGTCTTCGATGTGGATCTCGTCGTACATGGTGCGGGTCTTCGTCGACTTCAGCTTGTACTTGGCCACGAAGGGCTTGTGGATCTCGACTGCGGTCCACCACACGCCCTTGTGCACGGGGCGGAACAGTCTCGCGTAGGTGCCCTCGCCGGGGCCGACGTCGCACACGGTGTCGGGCAGGTGCCGCTCGAACCGGGTCAGGGACCAGTCCTTGCCCTCGGTGTCACTCGTCGGCATCGCGCACCTCCTGCCTGTAGGCCGTGTGGTCGTTCGCGGGGATGTCGACGGTCTCAGGCGTCACGATCACAGCGCGTGCGCCCATCCGGCCGGCGAACTCCTCCCAGCGGTCCAGCACCTTGCCCGTGCCGGGAGCGAGCACGACCCGCTCGGGCACCGTCTGGTCGACTACGAGCGCGAATGGCGGCCGGGTGTCGTCGGGGCCTTCGGGCAGTTCGAGGATCTGGAGACGGGCCATCAGCCGTTCACCGCCTTGGCATCCTGGTGGTGGATGCTGCGGACGTTGGCGGCCGGGATGTGACTGACGATCACGCTGCCGTCTCCGTCGGCACCGAGGTAGGCGGTGTACTGCGGTCCCTCTTCTTCGACGCGGTCGGCCTGGATCGTCTCTGTGTCGCCGGTGAGGTAGTTGATCGTGTAGCTGGGCATGGCGCGGGCTCCTTGTGTTGGGAGGGTCCTGCTGCCCGCACCCTCCCGACGGCGGGCAGCAGGGGCATGTGGTTGTCCACCGCCCGGATTCGAACCGGGGTTACCGCGCCGGGGCCGTTCCCGCCGTGGCGGGTTTGAGGTGCGTGCACGCAGCCTCTGGGGACTCGAACCCCGCGGTACACGGCGTCTTAGGCCGCTGGACTACTGGTGGTTGGTTGGTGGCCGCCCCGTGCCCTCGGCGGGGCGGCCACCATGGGGCTCAACAGCTGGGGGCTGGAGCACCCGGTCTACGCAGCGCGCGGGGCGCTGGCGGGCAGGGGCGGGGGTTCGCCGGGTGTGACGTCGCCGGTGAACTCGTCGACAGTCCGCGGCGTCATCTCCATGACGTCGTAGCGGGTTCCGCGGCCCGTCCCGTAGCGGCTGATACGGCCTTCGGAAGCCCACCGCCAGATGGTGCCGACGGGCCGGCCGGTGTAGTGGGCGGCGTCGGATGCGGTGACGAGAGCAGGCACGGCCACCCCCAGAAATGCGAAAGGGCCACCCGGTACGGGAGGCCCTCAGAGCGCAGTATGTCTATCTGAGCAGATCTTCCCTTCGGTATCACTCTCTGTCAAGTTCATAGGTGTGGCCCCGCCGCACTGGGGGTTTGGCGGGGCCACAAGGGGGGTGGCTGGCTACTGGATCGACCCGGTCCAGTGGGGGTCGTCGGTGGCGACGGTCCCGTCGTCGGTGGTGCGTTGGAGGGTGACGAGCATGCTGGTGCCGTACTTCTTCTCCAGCACACCGTCTTCGGTCTTCGCGGCGGTCTGGCCGGCGGCGAGCCGTCCGGTGATTTCGGCTGAGCCGGCGTCCCAGGTGGTGACCGCAGCCTCGCCGCCCTTGGTGGCGCCTTCGGCGATGATGGAGAAGTCGTCGAGGTCGACGGGCTGCTTGGACCCGTTGTCGAACTTGATGTTGATGCGGAACGCGATCTCGTCGGGCGAGGGCTTGCTGTCGTACTCGGAGAACTTGGTGACCTGCTCGATGCTGGTGACGGTGGCTTTGATGCCGTCGTGGTAGCGGAAGGTGTCACCGACCTGCATTTCGGTCTTCGACGCTGCGGCTTTCTGCTTGTCGGCGTCGTCGGCCGGCTTGTCGGCGGCGGTCTTCTTCGGCTCGACGTCGGCGTGTCCGCCCCCGTCGTTGTTGCTGCAGGCGGTGAGGGGCAGCAGAGCGATAGCGGCCACGGTCGCGTATATGCGGATCTTCACGATTCCCCCCTTGTGGTTGAGAAGCGGATCGTATCGACGGCCTGACGCCGTCGGGAGCCGTATGCGGCGGGTGTGACCGTTCCGTGCCCCAACGGCCCCCACCGTGGCGGGGGCCTACAGTGGGCGACACCGCCCCTCCCGATACGCCCGGGAGGGGCGGGCCGGATCAGACGGTCGCCTCCTCGCGGTCGGGGTGCTCCGCCTCCCAGTGCTGGTCGCACCGCTTGCACAGTCCCTCGACGCCTGCCACGGGCCCGACGTACAGGTGCTGACCGCAGTAGTAGCCGCCGCAGCCGTACTCGTCGCCGCCCGGGGTGCTGCCGCACAGGTGGGCCAGGCCGCGGTCGATCGCCTCCTCGCAGCCGGGCTCCTCGCACATGGCTTCGACGTCGTATCCGGCGTCGATCTTCTCGCCGTTCCGGTAGATCTCGTATCGCGCGTACCCCATCAGATCCTCCTCGGTTGGGTTCATGGTGCGCCTGCCGGGCGACAGGCGGTTGGTCAGGCGGCTTGGGGCCTGGGGTCGACGCCGGTGGCGGAGATCCGCAGCCGCTCCCGCATGTAGTCGGGGATGTCGGCGTCGGGGTGGTCGGCGACGTACCGCTGGAGCTTGGCGATGCCGTCCTCCGCCTTGAGGTACGCCTCGACGTCGTCCTCCTCGGTGCCCTCGAACGCGTAGGCGTCCGGGAAGGCGACCACCAGCAGATCGTGCACGTACTTCCGCGGCGTCCAGCCGGGCGGAATCCAAGCGGTCATAGCTCCTCCTTCAGTGGTTGTTGGTCTTGGCCCACACGCCGCGGGGGGAGTTCGTACACCCGCGGGCGGGCGGGGTCAGACGCGGACGAGGGCCTTGCCCAGTTCCTTGAGGAACTCCTGCTGGGTCTTCTTGGCGACGTCGTCGTCGGTGCATACGGAGCTGTTGTTGTACTGGGCGAGGGTCTGCAGACCCTTGGGGATGTGCGTGTAGAACGGGCCGTACAGGTTCCAGGCGCGTTCGGCGGACATGGTGCCGCACATGGGCATGGGCCGGCCGGTGATGGTCGACGACATGCGGGTGAAGGTGTACTCGTGGACGAGGTCGCCCCACTCGCCGGTGACCATCTTGTTGGGGACGATGCAGTAGTAGGTCTTGCCGATCACGACGGCCTTCGCGAACTTCCGGCCGTCCTTGCCTGCCTTGTGCTGGGCGATCTGCTGGTCGATGGCGGAGAAGATTCCCATGCTGTGCTCCTTCGGTGGTGGGTTAGCGCCAGGTCCAGGCGCTGCGGGTGTTGGCGGCGTTGCGGGCGGAGTCGGCGAGCTGCTGGGCGTCGCGGGCCCAGTCGGCGGGCATCTTGGGGTGCTGGGCGGCGGCGGTGAGGATGCGCGCCATGTCGCCGGCGTCGCGGGTAGAGACGGTGAACGGGTCACCGGACCGCCGGGCGAAGAGGGCCTTGATGCGGCGCCAGTCGCGGCCGGGCAGTACGTGCGCGATGTGCTGGCCGAGGTTGTGGATGCTGCTGGCCGAGCGGCACATGTCGTCGCTGTCGGGGCGGTGGGAGATGTTCCAACCCATGCGGGTTCTCCTTCAGTGGATGGTCTCGGTGTGGTCCACGGCGGCGGTCAAGATGTCGGCGTGGTCGAAGGCCAGCGGGGGCAGCGCGTTCAGCGGCCACCAGCGGGCGTCGCGGGCGTCGTCGCCTGCCTGGGCGGGCGTGCCGGAGACGACGGTGAGGTGGTAGGCGACGGTGACGTACCGGCCGCGCGGGTCACGGCCCGGAGTGTCGAACACACCGATCTGCTCCAGCTCGTCCGGCGCCGCAAGCACGCCGGTCTCCTCGAACAGCTCCCGGGCGGCAGCCTCACGGCTGGTCTCACCCCGGTCGACATGCCCGCCGGGCAGCGCCCACGCGCCCTCGTAGGGGGCCCAGCCGCGCTCGATGAGGAGGACGCGGCCGTCGGTCGTGGTGACCACCACATCAGCGGTGTAGCGGATCGTCTCGTCCACGGCGATCACTTCTCCCGCAGCGAGTAGCGGATGATGGCGACGTCGCTGGCGGGGACTCGGTACTCGCTCGCGTACCAGTTCTTGAGCCCTGCGAGGAGGGATCCCACGGTGGCGCCGGGCTGGGTGGTGTAGTTGCCGGAGCAGTCCTTCGCCGCGTTGGGGCCGTAGCTGACGGGTCCGCTGGTGACGGTGATGGACCACGAGTACTTGCTGGCGGTGAGCGGGGTGTTCGGGTTGCTGTAGTCGGGCATCGGGTTCTCCTTCGGTTGGGTGGTCGGGCTGTGGTTACAGCCCGCGTTGTGTGGCGAGGTCTGCTGCGGCGCCGAGGACGGCCGCGGCGTGTGCGGTGTTGGCGAGGCGCCGGTTCTGTTCGGGGATGGGGTCGCCGCCTCCGAGGGCCCGGCGGAGCAGCAGCCGGGCTTCGCCTTCGTCGCGGTGGCTGCGGGCTTCGGCGCGGATGGCTTCGGCCAGGCACATGCCGCCGCTGGTGCGGGCAGCTTCGCGGCACCAGCCGTCGCGGAGGATGCGGGCCCTGGCCCGGTGCAGGAGCGCGGCGACGGGGGTCTGCTCGGCGGCCGGCTGGGTGGCGACGGGCAGGTGCGGGATCTCGACCTCGGGCCCGGGCAGGTGGGCGGTGTTCACCGCGTGGGCGAGGGCGGCCTCGTCGAGACGGACGGTCATCGCAGCGTCGACAGCGGCGAGCCGCGCCTCCAGACCGGGCTCCCCCACCGAGACGGCTGCGGGGGCGAGCGCGGCGGCGGTCATCGGGCCACCTCGGCGAGGAACTTCTGCAGCGGCCCGGTGCCGGACGGCCCCCACACCGGGTGGACGACGGCGACCGGCTGGGCGTCGGCGACGGCCCGGTAGGCGGTGCGGTGGATGCCGTGCCAGGTGCTGCGCAGGACCCGGTCGTCGACGCGCTGACCGAACACGGTGATCGGTTCGCCGTTGCGGTCGGTGGCGCAGGTCCACTGGCCGCCGGTGGTGGCGCGGAGGCCGTGCCGCTGGGCGGCGCGCCTCACGCGCTGCAGCATGTCCGGGTCGGCGACGAAGCCGTCGACGGCGGCGCGCTGCCGCCAGTGGGCGCCGTCGTAGCCGGTGCCGTCCGTTCCGGGCTGCGAGCAGGTGGTGAGGAACCCGGCCCGGTTGGCGGCAGCGAGGGCGCGGATGAGGGGGCGGGTTTCCTCGTCGGGCCCGTAGCCGGCTGCGTAGCCGGGCCATGATTTGAGGTCGCCTTCGAGCCAGCGGGCCATCAGCTGGCCGAGGTCGTTGAGGGTGCGGGCGTCGGCCCATGTGCGGCGGTCCGCGCGGGACATTCCCATGATCGGGTCTCCTGTTCAGTCGATGGTGCATATGTGTATCTTTCGGGCATTGCGGGGCGTGATACTGCCCGTGATGGGGCGTGATGGTGCAGGTCAGGGCCGTGATGGTGGGCGTGACGGGGGCGTGATGCGTCACGGGCAGACCGGGCCCGTCACGCCCTCATCACGGGGGGCGTCACGGCCGTGACCTGCAGCGTCACGCCCCCGCAGTCGTGCGGATCAGCCCGGTTCGGGGGCTTCCTCACCCGCCAGAGCTGTGATCGTCTCCAGGTAGTAGCCGCGGCCACCGCTCCACTGGCGGGCCTTCATGTCGACCCCCGGCGCCACCGCGGCGGCAGCGTCACGCAGCGCCTTCAGGTACCGGTTGCGGGCCGGCTCGATGTCCTCGTCGTCCTCCGGCGCCCACCGCTCCGGAGCCGCGGCGGCCACGTAGTCGAACAGGTCGGCGGACGTCATCCGCGGCGGGTCCTCCGCGGCGGTGAACGCGGCCCGGGCCAGCTCGATCGGCTCCGGCAGCCGCTCCACCGGACGCACCTCGTCGAGGTCGTCGAACGAGACACCCGCGGCATCCAGGGACTCCGCGTCGATCCACGGGCGACCGGCAGCCGCCCGCTCCGCGGCACGCCTCTTGCCCTCCTGCGGACCCATGGCGATGAACTTGTGGATCAGCGGGTCGGTGGAGCCGCCGCCCATGATGTACACCTTGCCCGCGTCGGCCGGGTCCTCCCCCTGGGCGGGGTGGAGCCGGTCGGGCCGCCACCCGTTCGCACCGGCGCCGGTGCCGAAGACCTGCACGATGTCCTGATGCCTCGACGGGCCGACGATCTTCAATGCGATGGAGTCGGCGATAGCGGCGCCGATCGCATCCTTCGTGGCCTCCTGCGCAGCCAGGCCGATCTGCACGCGCGCCTTACGGCCCACCCGCAGGATCGCCACCACGAGCGCCTTGGCCCGCTGCGACAGCTGCGGATACTCGTCGAGGAGCGTGACGATCGCCGGATAGCGGGGCGAGGGCACCCAGTTGTCGCCCATGCCGAGCTTCCCCAGCAGCGTCGCCCGCGCCTTCGCAATCTTCAGGACCTTCTCCAGCACGGCCTCGATGATGTGCATACTGTCCGCGCCGACCACCCGCACCCCGACAGCCTCAGCGAGCGGCTCCAGGCCGTTGCCGCCCGGGTCGAGGTCGATGACGACAACGTCCTCGCAGGCGGTCAGCACGTCACCGATCGTCCGCAGCGTCACCGACTTCCCACCACCCGACGAGGCGATGGTGATGAAGTGCTGACCCAGGAACGACAGCCGGGTGTCCTGCCCGTCCATCCGCCTGGCCACCAGCGACCGGTCCCGCATCTGCACGCTGTTCGGCTTCCGCTCGGGCAGGGCAGGCATCTCCTCGAACGGGTCGCCCTCGACGAGTCGGAGCACCACCTGGGCGCGCCGCTTCCGCATGGGCTGGCACAACAGCCCGTCGGTCGGCAGGTCCAGCGGCGTCTCCAACTCGGGCGCCTTGCTGATCAGGTCGGACGGCTTGCCCTTCTTGAGGCGGACCGTGACCTCCCAGCCCCACGAGTAGTGGCGGCCGGCTTCCACCGCGGCGACGGCAATACCCTCCGACACGAGGGCCCGGCGTACCGCCTCGGCGGCCTGGTCGCGGGTGTGGGCGTCGGCGATGGGGAACGGGTCGTCGTCGCTGCCGTCGATCTCGATGATTCCGCCGGTGGTGTCGGCGAACGGGATGCTGTCGCCGGTGCCGGGCCGTCCGTGCCAGGCACCGACCGCCATGGCGCCGCCGGCGAGGAGCAGGTCGATCCAGCCGCCGCCCACGACAACGGCCGTGGTGAAGCTGGCGCCACCCGCGGTCCCCCAGCCGCCGGTCTTGATCCAGTGCCAGCGCTTGTGGAGCCGGTATGCGGCGCGGCGCTCGGTGAGGCTGCGCCGGGCCGAGTCCTCAGCCGACACATCCCCCGCAGCGGCCTTCAGCTCAGCCTTGGCGGAGGCGATCATCTGCGGGTAGTCGTCGCGGCGGGAGTCCAGCCACCGTCGGCCGAGCTGCCGGTAGCCGCGCACCGTCCACCCGACGTACAGGCGGTTGTCTGTGGCGTGCTGCCGGGCGCGGGCGGCGAGCGCCGCACCCGACTCGATCCACGCCGGCCGCACCGACTGCCCCTGGTGCTCGACGACGGTCCCCTCGAACGGGGCCGGGGTGTCCTTCACGAGGGCCAGCGGAGGCCGGCCGGTGGCTGCCTCGGCGGCGTCGGCGGGGACCCGCACAGTGGTGTCGATACTCATCTCGTCGGGTCCTCTCACTTACCGTCGGCGGCGGCGGGCTGGGTCTGCTCGATGGCCGCCTGCTTCTTCGCCCCAGCGCTGTACGGCTGGGTGTCGCCAGGGGTGCGGCGAGGCGGTGTGCCGCCGTTGAAGCGGCGCCCGTCGGGCGCGTCAGGAGCCTTCTTCGAGCGGGCAGCCTTTTGGGAAGTGATCAGGGAGAACTCGCCCTCTATCGGCATCTCCGTGACCGTCTTCATACGGGCCTGCGCAGCACGCGCCGTCGCCTCGATCTCGGTGGTGTAGCCGACCCTCTTCGAGCCGGTGACGACGTACCACGCCTCGCTCCAGATGGCTTCGGTGACGACCGCCTCACCGCGGGCCGAACGCAGCGACTCCGCTACCTCCCACACGTCCGGGTGCCGACGCTGACGGTCGTTGTCGCGGCGTTCCTGCTCGACCTCTGCACGCCGCTTCTGGTCGAGCCGCTCCGCCGCAGACTTCTCCTCGGCGGCGCGCTTCTCGGCCTTCGCCCGCTCCCGATCCTTCGCTGCGGCCTTCTCCGCCTTCTCCGTCGCGCGCCGCTCCCGGAACGAGGGAATGCCGTCCGCCTTCTGCGCGATGCCGTGCTCGTAGGCCATCAGCACGATCGGCCCACCAAGCGAGGCGATGGCGCCGATCAGGCCCGCGTTGAAACCGATCCGCGCGTCGGCCATGCCGCCATACAGGTTGATGGCAGCGGCGATCAGCGCACCGAGCATGATGCCCACCCGGTACGGGGCCACGTCGCGCTTGTGGGCGACCGCCCATGCGGCGCCGCACGCGAGGACCAGAGCGAAACCCTCCAGCAGGCCGGGCGCGGCGATGAGGAACGGACGCTCGGGGTCCCAGAAGTGCAGGAACTGCACCGGCGCCGCGATGATCAGGCCGACGGCGTAGATACCGCGGGCCCCCCACTTCCAGTACCTCTCGCTGCGCTGCTGCTCCGCGGCACGGTCAGCCTCCTGCTGCGCCTCCTCGGCTTCCTGCCGCTCGGCCTTGTCCTTCGCGACCCGCTCCTCAGCGGCCTTCCGCTGCTGCTCGGCCATGTGCCGGTCGTGGGCGGCCTGGTCCTTCTCCAGCTTCAGCCGGGCCCGCTCGTTGGCGAGGCGCTGCTTCTCCGCCTCCTCCTTGGCGACGATCTCGGCGGCCTTGGCTTTGCCCTCGGCCTCGATACGCAGGGCTTCGGACTCGGCGTAGGACTTGGATCGGATCGCGTCCGCCTTCGCCTGCTCCACCGGATCGGCGGCCTGGCGCTCGTAGCCGTTGACGTGCTCGGTAGCGGTAGACATCGGTCAGCCTCCTTCCGGTCAGACAGTTGAGTGCGGTCGGTTCTGGTGCTTGCTGGCTGCCTCGGTGCGGATGCGGCCTTCGTCGATGGCCCCGTCGAACACGAGGGCCATGACGACGAGGCCGGCGATGGCGAGCCGTACCGGGGCGGGGGCGTCCAGCCCGACGAACCAGGCCAGACCCGCAATGAGAAGCGCGAGACGCGCCCTCGTCGCCGCGATCAACATCGAGATGTTCATGACGTCCTTCCAAAACTCAGAGGTGGGGGTGCTGGGCCGGTTCTC
The DNA here is from genome assembly GCF_000280905.1 of Streptomyces sp. AA1529. Classification (GTDB taxonomy): domain Bacteria; phylum Actinomycetota; class Actinomycetes; order Streptomycetales; family Streptomycetaceae; genus Streptomyces. Next base: position 41,939 of record NZ_ALAP01000074.1, read on the forward strand.
CTTGGGCGCCCGACCCGGCGAGGAGCCGGGCACCCGCGGACAGCCGGTCAGCGGCGCACGGTGACGTTCTTGTGCTCCTTCGCGTGCCACTGGCCCTTGGCCTCCGCCTCGTCCCGAGACAGGCAGGGACGCGAGTGCGCCCCACAGGTGCACTTGAAGTAGTGCTTGCCGAAGTCCGACTCGACGGTGATCTGCTGCTTGCGTCCGAACATGGGTGCCTCCAAGGCATTGAGTGGTGGCGGTCCGGCCGGTCTGGCCGGCTCCCCTCACCGCCCGACTGGGGGTATGCCGGGCGGATCGGGCAGCCGTCAGCGCATCCCGGCTGTGATGAGAGTGATGAGCGCCGCCGCGCTCAGGGGGCCGCCGGTCGCCAGCGTGAGGTTCACCGCACGCTGCAGGCCGCGCATCTTCGCCACGACGATCCGCGACAGCGCCACCGTGTGCGCGGCCGTGCAGTCGACCGCCAGCTCGGCCGTCAACTGCTCGGGGCTCAACGTCGCCCAGTGCGGGAAGCCGACCCGGGCCGCCGTCGGGGAGATGCGGGGACGCACCACAAGCAGCAGCAGAGTCACCGACGCCAGCAGCACACCCAGCGCACCGGCCCCCACGATCCGGGCCGCGACCGGCACCCACGGCTGCGCGCCCAGCGTCCACACGCCGGCCAGCGCCACACCGTTGAACGCCAGCAGCAGACTCGCCTTGGAATCGGTGCGGGCAATCTCCGCCTTCACCTCAGCCTTCGCATCGGCGAGGGCGCCCATCACCGACCACCCGCCTCGGGTTGCGGCACCGCACGGCACTGCTTGGCGTGGGCCTGGGCCTCACCGCGGGCATCCACCAGACCCGCCTCGGGGCTGTCCGGGTCCGACCGACGGTTCGTCACCTGCTGCCCGCAGCCGCCGCAGGGGCCGCCGAAGTTGTTCACCGGGTCCGGGCCGAACAGGTCGACCGCCGCCCCACCCACCGTCAGATAGCGGGCCACCACCCCCGCCGGCCAAGCACTCACGCCGCCACCCCCGCCGGCTGGCCGTACATCTGGGCGGCGTGGAGCTGCTCGAACAGGGGGTCCCGCGACGGGTGCGCCAGGTCGAAGTCCTTCGCGGCCTGCAGCGCCCGCATCTCGGCGAACTCGTCGCCCTCGGCACGCGCCCGATCGAACGCCACCTCCAGCTCGGTGCGACGCTCGGCGACCTGCCGGGCCTCGACGTAGGCGGCCTCCACCTCAGCCTCCGCCACCGACATACGCGACCGACGCGCCGCAGTGAACGAGAAGACCGTGGCCGCATCACCATCGGACAGCAGGGACAGAGGAGCAGGAGACGAAGACAGCGGGGTGAAAGTAGAGTTCATGGTGGGTCCTCCTAGGGGACTCGATAGGCCCTGGTCGGAGCTGCTACCTCCGGCCGGGGCCGCTTTGTTGTGTCAGGCGGCGTCGGGCTTGGCGCCGACCTGCGCGCCGTGCAGGTACGTGGTGATCGCCGCTTCGGCGATGCGGAACCGGGGCCGCTTGGTGCCCACCGCGACGTTGATCGCGGGCAGGTGGCCGGAGGCGATGAGCCGGCGCACGTGCTGCGGGGTGATCCCGATTCGCTTGGCCGCCGCGCCGGTCGAGAGGTAGTCGCCACGAGGGGCGACCGTCTGAGTCGTCACTGGGTGCTCCCCTTGGGTCGACGTGGGGTGTGGTGACTAGAGAACCAGATCGCTACGTAGCAATCAATAGAACTGGAGCAATTAGAGCCGGTTCAAGACACACGAAAGCCCCCGCCCATCCGGGCGGGGGCCACGTTTCAGCAGGTCAGGACTAGATGTCGTACTGGAGCAGGTAGCGAGACGCGTCCAGAATCATCCGGTTGACCTCGACCACGACCCCGTCGGGGCGTCGGGCATACCGGTGCTGTTCGATCACTGGAGCACCAGCCGCGAGCGCGAGGTCATCGACCTCACCAGGGGTGGCGAGCCGGCACCGAACCTGCTCGCGGAACGACAAAGGGCCGTGCCCCGCATCTCGGAATCGCTCGTAGATGCCACCTGGACCGGTGTCGACCTGTGTGATGCGGGTCCCACGGGCGAACTCGTCGGGGATGTACGAGGTCGCCCGCATGACGGGCACCCCCTCGACGAGGTACCGGCGCCCCCGCTTCCACACCAGTTCACCCGCCTCGACATCTAGGGCTCGCGCAACCTCATCCGGGGCGGGCAGCTGCTCGATCTGGACGTCAGCAACAACGAGGTCGCGATCTTCGATGTCGACTTCCCACATCGATTGCGCTTCGCCCCACTCCTCCGGAGAGAGTCGCTTGAGCGCGTTACGGACGATGGGCCGCCACTCGGTTAGGCGCCAGCCGGACCCGACGCGACTCTCGACGAGCCCTTCGTCGCGGAGGACTGCCAGGGCTTGCCGGACGGTCATCTGCGAGGCTCCGTAGCGCTCGCTCAGTTCCCTCTCGGTGGAGAGCTTGCGGGTCGCGTCGAACTCGCCCGACTTGATCCGCCTACGCAGGTCGTCGGCGATCTCGCGGTACTTGTGCTGCGCGCCGGGCTTGCGTGGCACATGACCTCCCTCAATACGGATTCATCTAGAGCAACGCTACCTGCTGTACATGCACAGGGCAGCGCGGGCACCCTTCGACGGGTAGCCCCGATTGCTCTAGAGCGCTATGGTTCCTGTAGTTGCGGCGTAACAGCGCGCACAACTACATCACCTCGACTGCCCAGGGGGGCCATGACCGCGCGGGCTAAGGCCGGTGAAGACACGACAGCGGCCGGGGTCACGTCATGTGGCTGCACGACGTCCCGGCCGCTGAGAACCAGCAGGTAGCCGCCTGCTGATCAAGGAAACCAGCTCATCGCAGAGAGGTAGTTCCACCATGAGTGTATCGACATGTCTGCCTGCGGGCACTCCCGACTCCTCCCCGATCCCGCTCCCTCGGATCGCGTCGGCGCCGTTGCCGGATCTGCTGGCGTCGGTGAACGGGGAGGTCGTGGTGCTGGACGCGCTCGACGACCCGAACCTGTTCGGTGGGATCGTGGACCGTCCGGGCCGGCTGTTGTTTGCGATGCCGCCGCGGCGTCCGGCTGTCGAGCGGGAGCGTTGGGTGCGGGCGCTGCTGGCGCATCGGGAGGGTTACGGTCAGGCTGAGGTGCAGGAGGCGCTGACCGTCTGACCCCGCACACGACAGGAAGCCCCCGGCCGCCGTTGCGGTCGGGGGCTTCCGTGTGGGCGGGGGTCGGGTTCACTCGGTGGTGTGGCGGGGTGTGAGCCACCAGAGGTGGGTGGGTTCGAGGCGGGGTTCTTGGTCGGCGGCGTCGAGCCAGGTGTTGAGGCAGTCGGGGCAGAGGGCGATGCTGTGTCCGGGCTGGGTGCGGATGATGGCGACTGGGGTGTGGCAGTCGCCGGTGCGGGCGTTACAGACGGTGAACCGCGTCATGCCGCTGTCCTTTCAGCGAGCGGCAGCTGCCTCAGTTCGGCCCACCCGTATTGGGTGCCGCACTGGCAGCGCTGGCCGGGGGTGTCGAGCGTGATCCGCATGGTGGCGTCGCACAGGGCGCAGACGACGGTGACGCGCTTGGCGGGGGGTTCGCCGGACACTTGGGCGCGGCACTGGCCTACGGCCTGCTTGACCTCGGCGTGCAGTTCGCGGAACGCCTCGTGGTTCTCGGCTGCCCAGGGGAGGAGGATGCGGAGCCGGCTGACGGCCTGGTCGAGCTGGCCTTGGAGGTCGCCTTGCCAGCGGGGGTGCCGGTAGCCGAGGTGCTCGTGGATGTCGACGAGCCAGGTCTGGAGGATGGTGACGACTCCCCCGCGGCTGGCCAGGCTGAGCGGCTCGAGTCGTATGGGGAGGGGGGCGGTGCGGCTGCCGGAGACGCGGGCGTTGTCGCCGATGGTGCCGGGGGTGAGGACGGTGGCGAGCTGGGCGTACAGGCCGCGGGGCCCGGCGAGGTCCTGCAGCAGCCGGTCGAGCCGGCGGACGCAGGCGCCGCACGCCTGATGACCCCGTTCGCTGTCCCACAGGTCGTGGCCGCAGACGGTGCAGGTGCTGGTGTCCATGGGTGGCTCCTGTCGTGCAGGGGTGCGGGGTGGTGGCCCGGCCGTGTTCGCAGCCGGGCCGGGGGGTTAGTGGGTGTGGGTGAGGGCCCAGGCCACGCCTTGGAGTAGCCAGGCGGCGCATTGCAAGGCGGCTGCGGTGAGGGCCCCGAGGCATACCCAGCGGGGCACGGTGACTGGCGTGGTCAGCCACCGGTACACGCGGGTCACGACTGCCCCATGGTCTGGTGGCAGTGGCAGCCGCAGGGGACACCGGTGAACTTGTGGTTGATGCGGCACCTGTCGTGGAGGTGGTCGGCCGCCGCCCGGAGTTCCTCGGCGTGTTCGGTGTGGACGTCGACTACGCGCTCGCACTCGCGGGCCGTCTCACATGCGGTGCTGGTGTACCGCGGAACGTCGATGAGTGCGAGGAGGTGGTCGGGGAGCTGTTCGCGGGTGCTGCCGGGCGGCGGGGGCTGCCAGGCCGGTGCGGCGCTCGCTGCGGCTTCGAGTCCGGCTCGGACGATGGCGTCTCGGTGGGTGGTGCCGAGGTCACGGCCGAGGTGGGTGAGGCACTGGTCCTCGATGGCGTCGGCTGCGACGCGCACCATGGCGTCGGTGATGGTGGGCTCGGTCATGGCTGGCTCCTGTCGAGGTGGTGTGCGAGGTGTCCGCCGTACATGGCGAGGGCTGCGGCGATCTGCTGGCCCCAGCCGTCGGGGTCGATGGGGCGGCCGGCTGCGTCCCATTCGGCGCCGAGGTCTTGGAGGGTGTTCCAGTAGGCGCGGCAGGAGTCACAGGCTGTGGTGATCTCCTGCCGCTGCCACGTCACGGCTGCTCCTCGATGGTGATGTGGTGTCCGTTCCAGGTGAGGGTGTTGCCGGGTTGGGCGACGAGGACTGGTTCGTGGCCGCGTTGGAGGGTGAAGCCGCCGACTGCGGCGGTGGCCCGGTAGCCGTGCTGTCGGCACCAGCGGAGGACGACGTCGAGGTGGGTGCGGTAGCGGATGGTGATGCGGTTGGGGTTGGCGGCGTCGCGGTTGGACAGCATCCGGCGGAAGAGTTCCGCGGTGTTGTGGGCGGTGGCGCGTGTGTCCGTGCGGATGGCGCGCTGGGATTCGGTCTCGTATTCGGTGGCGAGTTCGGCGAGAGTCACGGCTGCTCCTCGAGGGCGCGCACGGTGTCGCAGGGCCAGGCGATGAGGTGGGCGGGCCAGGTGCCGTCACCGCCCCAGCCGGAGCAGTGGCCGCAGATGTCGCTCGTCGTGAACCGCTTCGGCTGGTGCAGCCCGCGGATGGCGGCGAGCTGGTTCTCCAGCCGGACCGCCACCTCGCGCGCCCGGTCACGCTCGCCGCGGAGTTCGGTGTCGGCGGCTCGTTCCCCGCCGATCACTCGGGCTCGCTGCTCGGCCACCCGCCGCCAGTGGGTCAACTCCTCCCGCAGGCGGGCTTCGCGGGTGCGGGACTCGGCGAGCAGCCGGTACACGGCGTGCTGCTCGGCGTCGGCCACGGCCATGGCGGCGTCAGCACGCAGCAACCACATGGCCCGGACATCAGGAGAGACGCGCGGCCACGAAGGCCCGAAGGAGCCTGTGCGGTTTCGGTGCATCGCTGCCGCGTACCGTTCGCGGCGTTCGCTGCTGCCGGTGGTGACGCGGACTGCGCCGCCGCCGGGCTGCTGCGCGTCGGCCAGGTGCACGAGCACGGTCTCCGCAGCGGCCTGCGCACGCGCGTCGGGCACCTGCACACCGCAGCCGGCCAGAGCGGACAACACCACAGCACGGAGGTAGGCGGACTCGATGGCCTCGCGGTCCTGTGCGCCCTCCTGCGGCTCGCTCTCGGTGTCGGCCGGGCTGGGTGTCGCCGGACCGCCTGTGGGGCTTCCCTGTGGGCGTGTGGGCCTCACGGCGGGGGTGTTGTCGGTCATGCTGCGGTCCTTTCGCGGGTGGGGCGGCGTTTGCCGCGGAGGAGGTTGCAGAGGGCGCCGGCGCTGTAGCCGGTCTCGACAGCGAGCTGGGCGTAGGTGGCGCCCTCTGCTCGGCGGTCGCGGAGCTGGTCGAGGTCGGCTTCGGTGAGGAGCTGCCTGCCGTTCCAGACGCCGGTCTTGGTGCGGACCCGCTTGTCCCGCGGGAGGGGGCGGGGTGTTTCGTGTTCGTGCCACAGGCCGAGGACGGCGCGGCGGGCGAGGCGGAGCCGGGCGGAGAACGCGGGGAGGGGCAGGTCGAGAGCATCGGCGGCGGCCTGGTGGTCGCCGGTTGTGGCGAGGGCTTCGATGGCCTGCTGCTGTGCGTCGGTGAGGTGGGGCCAGATCTGGGCGAGGGCATGCCGCTCGATGAGGGTTTCGTCCCAGGGGAGGTGGCCGCGGGTTTGCCAGAAGCGTTGGAAGCTGGGGAGTGCGCCGCGGCCGGCTTGCATGTCGCGGCGGTCCCAGCCGTGGTGGTGCATTTCGTCGGCGACATGGGCGTTGGAGGCTTGTAGGCCGAGGTTGACGAGGTCGCGGCGGGTGGGTCGCTCCCCCACGGTGAGGAGGTGTTCGACGATGGCGTGGTGTATGGCGGCGTACCGGTCGTCGGCGCCGGCCAGGTGCCAGCGGTCGGCGGCGATGGTGTAGCGGGTGAGCCGGTCGAGGTCGCGCATGCTGTAGCCGTGCAGCAGCGGCTGCTCCGCGGCCCTCACGCGGCACCGTCCTCGTTGGTGAGTTCGGCTGGGATGAGGTAGCGGTCGAGGCTGCCGCCCGGCCGGTACATGTCGCCGTAGTTGAAGCGGGCGATGGTGGCGTAGATGCGACGCGCGGTGTCGTCGTCGCGGTCGAGTCGTTCGTTGGTGAACTGTTGGATGGTGCGGAGGATGGCGCGGCAGGCGTACAGCTCGCGGCGGGTGTCCTCCAGTCCGGACACGCGGGCCTGCTCGCCGCGGATCTGGTCGTACAGGCGGTAGGCGACCTCGTCGGCGTCGCCGGGGCCGACGGCTTTCTCGGCGAGTTCCTGCAGTGCGGCTGCGCCGGGAGGGATGGTGCTGGTGCTGGTCCACATCGGCGGTTTCATGCGGCTCCCCCGTTGAAGAGGGTGTTGTGGCCGCCTTCGGGTGCGGGCCAGCCCCATAGGGGGCCGAACGGTTTGGGGCGGGCGATGAGGCCGACGGTGTGGGGCGGGTTGCAGTGTCCGCCGCGGCGGTGGGCGTCGAACGCGGACAGGGAGGAGAACGTTTCGTGGCAGCAGGAGGCGTGGGAGCGTTCGTTGCCGGTCCACCAGCGTCCACATTCGCCGTGCCAGATGGCGTTGGGCGGGGGTGGGGTGTTGGCGGGGTTGCCGTTTCCTGCCGGAACGTTTTGGGTCTGGAGCGTCTGGGAGCTTTCGCGGGTCCCGTTCGACGGCGCGGGCTCTGTGGGCTCGTTGTGGGCGTGCTGGTTCATGCGGCTGTCTCCTTGGGTGTGGTGGTTGCGGGGGCCGTGCGGGTGGCTGTGTGCCCGCTGGACGGCCGTTGGGGGTTCGGGTGGGGCTCGGGAGCCTCACGGGCTCCTGCGGGGCTCTGACGGCCGTGTGGCGGCTCGGTGATGTCTCCGGCGGTGATGAGCCCGCGGGCCATGGCGAGGGCGACGGCGTGGGTGGCGGTGCGCGCGCCGAGCCGGTGGTGTGCGGTGCGCAGGAGCCAGCGGACCGTGTCGAGGGACACGCCCATCCGGTCGGCGGCCTCCTGCGCGGTGCAGCCCCGTGCGGTCCACAGCAGCGCTTCGTGCTGCCGGCCGGTCAGCGGGCTGTCGAGGACGTCGGCGAGGAGCCCGGCCCGGCAGGCGAGGAGGACCGCGTTCGGTGCGTTCGTTGCGCCGAGCTTGCGGAACACCTCGGTCATCAGCTTGCCGATGCTCTTGCTGTCGATGCCGAACTCCCGGGCGAGGTGGCTCTGGGTTTTGCCGAGGGAGATGAGTCGGAGGGCGTCGAGTTGGTGGGCGCTCAGGGGGCGCTTGCTGGGGCCGCGGCGGGACGTCGGCACCGGGCCGGTCATGCGGCACGCTCCAGGGCGGGCGGGGGTGGGAGGACGCGGCCGGGGACTACAGCCCAGGTGCAGGTCCATATGTGGCGGCAGGCCTGGCACCGGTAGGCGGCGGTGAGGGACCCGCGGGCGGCGATACCAGTCGTCGGCCGGTTGTCGCGGGCCAGACAACGCGGGCACGAGTCGGCGTAGTGCGGGTTGTGGTCCGTCATCAGGCCCTCCCCATGGAGCGGAGGCGGGCGAAGTGGCCCTGAAAGGTGAGGGGGATGATGCGGCCCTGGGCGCCGTTGCGGTTCTTCGCGACGATGAGGTCGATCTCCCCGGCGCGGGGCCCGGTGTCGGTGCCGTCCTCAGCGAGAGGCCGGTGCAAGAGCAGGATCACGTTGGCGTCCTGCTCGATGCTGGACGAGTCCTTGAAGTCGGACACGACTGGCTGTCGGCCGACGGCGTTCCGGTTGAACTGGGCGAGTGCGACGACTGGGATCTGGAACTCGCCGGCGAGGAGCTTCAGCCCGCGGGAGATGCCACCGACGTCCTGGGCCCGGTTGTTGCCAGCCTGCGCTCCTTCGGGAGTCATGAGCTGCAGGTAGTCGGCGATTACGATGCCGGGCTTCATGTCGCGGGCGGCCATCCACCGCAGCCGGGCCCGGATCTTGGAGATGGTCAGGCCGGGCGCGTCGTCGAGGATGAAGTGGTGCGCGCGCTGCATACGGTCAGCGACCTTGGCGACTTTGGTCCAGTCGTGGTCGTCGAGCTTGCGTCGCACGAGCCGGTCGAGACTCACTCCGGCTTCGGCTGCGGTGAGGCGGGCGAGAAGCTCAGAGCCACCCATCTCCATGGAGGCGACGAGGGCGGACCGGTCGCGGTGGAGAGCGACGTGCGCGCCCAGGTTCATGCCGAGCAGCGACTTACCGCCTCCGGTGGCGCCTCCGACTACGACGAGCTGGCCGGGCTTGAGCTCGACGACCTCGTTGAGGTCGCGCCAGGGGGTGTCGAGGGCGGTGGGGTCGTGGCCGGCTTCGAGTTCGTCGATGAAGGTCTGCCACCGGTCGGCGACTGACAGCTTCGGAATGTCGCTGGTGCCGACGGTGGCTGCCTGCAGCTCGGTCATGGCCTGGTCGCGGATCTCGTCGGCAGGCTGTTCGCGGCGGTGGACTGCGGCGGCGGCTCGGGTGCTGACTTCGAGGACGGCCCGCAGTTGGTAGCAGTCGAGGACGATCTCGGCGTGGTGGTTGACGAGCGCGGCGCCGACCGGGGAGGTGGCGAGTTGCTGGATGTAGCCGGCTCCGCCTGCGCGCTGGAGGTCGCCGTCGCGGCGTAGCTGCTGGGCGACGGTGATGGGGTCGACGGGCTTGCTGGAGCCGTACAGGCCGAGCATCGCGGTCCAGATGAGGCCGTGGGCCGGCTTGTAGAAGTGCTTCGGCTCGAGGACGGCGGAGAGGCCGTCGATCTGCCGGTTGTCGTACATGGCGGCGCACAGAACACCGGCTTCGGCGTCCGGGTTGCTGGGCGGTCCGCTGGCCGCGGCCTGCTCAGTGGCGGCGTCGTCCCACATGCCGGTGTCGGTAGTCACGCAGCCTCACCCCGGCGGCGGTCCTCGCCCTTCATGCTGATCCGCTGGCACATCTCGTTGAGGCGGGAGGCGACGCGGTCGCCGAGCCGGTCTCGGAGTTCACGGGGACGCACGTTGCTGGTGACCAGGGTTGGCAGGTGCCGCTCGTAGCGGTGGTTGATCAGCCGGAAGTTGATGTCCTCGGTGAATTCGGACGGCTTGGCCGCGCCGAGGTCGTCGACGAGGAGGACGCGGGAGTCGCGGTAGCGGCGGAACTCGGTTTCGGAGTCGACGCCGTGGCGGGGGCGGAGGGCGGCGTACAGATCGGCGGCGGTGGTGACGGTCCAGTTGGCGAGCACGCCGGTGATGGCGAGGTCGCGGAGCGCGCCGTAGGCTTCATGGGTTTTTCCGACGCCGGTGACGCCGAGGAGCAGCAGTGAGGGGCCGCGGAGGACTGAGGCGACGTGGGAGCCTCGTTCGGCTGCGGCGGTGAGGGCCTGGCTGGCGAGCGTGTCCACCCAGTTCCGGACGGCGGGGAGGCTGGGCTGGGCGGCCCGGTAGTGGAAGGGGACGATCTTCGAGGCTTCGATGATGGAGTAGCGGGCGATGTTGGGCTGGCTGTAGGGGTCGCCGTTCGAGGTGTTGAGCCAGTCGGCAGTGAGTCCGCGGGCTGCGAGCAGGTTCTCGAGGGCGTGCTGTTCGGGGTGGATGGGCGGAACGATCTGCATTACAGGTCCTCGTCGTAGTCGTCTTGGTTGGTGGGGTTGCGCCAGGGCTCGTAGCCGCCTGAGACGGCGCGGAGTGGCGGTCGCTCGGTGCCGGGGGCGGGCTGTTCGGGGAGTTCGCGCCAGCCGGGGAGGAAGTAGCGGGCGGATTCCACGTCGGTTCGCTTGGCGGCTTTGACGGCGGCGGAGGCCATGGCCGGGATCCCGCACTTCTTGATGAGGGCGTGGATTTGGAACCACTCGTTTTCGCGGAGGCCCCAGCGGACGTGGACGTCGGCGGTGGCGATCTGGTCGATGAGTGGTCGGGCGAAGTCGGGGATCTCGGCGGACTTTCGCGGCGACCGGGCCTGCTGGCTAGCTAGCTGGCTTGAGGGGTATGAGGGGTATGAGGAGGAGGGGGGAGCCACGGCTCCTTCTGAGTGAGCCACGGCTCCTTCTGAATGAGCCCCGGCTCCCCCTTGGGGGGTGGAAGGGGTAGCGGTGGCTCCTTCTGAGTGAGCCGTGGCTCCCCCTTGAGTGAGCCCCGGCTCCCCCTTGGCGTCGGTAGGGGTAGCGGTGGCTCCCCCTCGTGTGGCGGTGAAAGGGGGCACGAGGAACGTCATTCGCTGCCCCGGAACCGCGTACAAGATGCGCCCGTCACGCCCCTTGCCGATCGCCACCCGGAACTCCCAGCCGGCTGTCGCGAGGCGCTTGAGCGCGTTCCTCACGACGCTGGTGTCCTTGGCTCCCGCCCACCGGGCGAGGTCTTCCAGTGGTACGGCGCTGCGGCGGCTCGAATCGTTGGCGTCGTCGGCGATCTCCAGGGCGACCGCACGCTGGAGACCGGTGATGTCCGGTCCCAGTGCCTCTCGCAAATCTCGGCGGAGCTGGTAGCCCATGGGTGTCGTCCTCCGGGTCTGACGGGCGGTTCGGCTGCTATGCGGCGGTGCGTGTGGTGTCGAGGTGGAGTCGTTCGCGGGGGCTGAGGCCGGCTGTGATGCCGTGGCGCCGGTCGATGGGCCATCCGGCTTCTGCGCGCAGGACGTGGTCGAGGCACTGGGCGCGGACGTAGCAGCGCTCGCGGCAGATCCATTTGGCGAGGTCGGCGTCGTCCCGTGATGGGCCGGTGGTGCCGACCGGGAAGAACAGGTCGGGGTCCTCGCGGCAGACGGCCTTGTCCTGCCAGTCGCGGGCGTTCACGCCGCCTCCTGCCGGGTGCGGGGCTGGCCGGGGAGGCGGTAGCCGGCGAGCTGGGCGCGGACGTATGCCTCGGTGACGCCGACCCGTGCGGCGATCTCCCGGTGGGCGATGCCGAACCGGCCGAGGTGGCGAATGTCAGCGGAGCGGGTAGCCGCGAGCTGGGTGACCGTGAACCGGTGAGCGTCGGTTCCGCAGTCGGGCTGCGCTGCGGGGGCGTCGATGTTGTCGTCCCAAGCGAGGGGGCCGTACCAGCCGAGGCGGGCGGCTTTACGGCGGGCGGCGGTGATCTGGTTGCCGGGTACTCCGTCGGCTGCCGGGTCCAGTCGGCACAGTTGCCGGTATGCCGTTTCGATCCGCTGGGCGGTGCGGCGGGTGACGTGCTGGGCTCGGGCGAGTTCGGCGAGGGGGCGCTGGTGCATTCCGATGTGGCGGGCGATGTGGCTGAACGGCCAGCCGATGGCGACGAGGGCTTGGAGGCGGCGTCGGGTTCCGGTGGCGTCGATGGTGCGGTGTTCGGAGGGCTGCATGTCGCTGGCGCTGAGGGCGAGGAGCCGCTTGGCGGTGTCGGTGCGGAGGGTTTTGTTGGGGCCGTAGAGGGCTCGCTGGAGGGTGCCGCTGTCGGTGTTTGAGGCGGCTCCGATGCTGCGGATGGTGTAGCCGGCGGCGACCAGCGTGGAGAGGTGTTCGCGGACGGGCTGAACGTCGACGAGGGGCTGCCAGGTGCCGTAGCCGCGGAGCCGGCTGCGACGGTTCTCGTAGGCGCGGTAGTTGGAGTGGCAGGGGTTGCAGTCGCATCCGTAGTGCTTGTGCCGGGACAGTGAGCCGTGGGGCGGGAGGGTTGCGGTCACTGCTGGTGTTCCTTCCTGGTGTTGTGTCGGATGGCGGCGCCGAGTGCGAGGCCGGCGGGGTGGAGGAAGTTCATGCGGCGGCGCTCCCCTGCTGTCGGGGCCGGCGCTGTGCCGCTATGAGGTGGCCCTTGATGGAGAGCCGCCAGACGGCCACGGGGTGTCCGTGGGTGGTGGGTGAGGTGCTCGGCACGTACTGGCCGGTGTGTTCGATCACGCCGCTGGAGCGGAGGGCGTTGAAGGCGGCGCCCAAGTGGCCGTGCGCGAGCTTGGGGAGGAGGTCCCGCATCGAGTTCGCCGAAAACTCGTCGTTGGCGAGGCCAAGGCAGAAGATGGCCTGCTCGACGAGGAACCGGTCCCAGTCGCTGGTGCGGTTGGTGATGTCGGCGAGGGTGGTGTCGCGGTCCGTGGCGGCCAGACGCTCAGCCGGAGACAGGCGGGTCACAGCTGGTTCTCCTTGATGTAGGTCTCCTCGTCGGCCCGCTCTTTGTCGTGGCAGCGGATGCAGAGCTTGATCTGGCGGTTGAAGCGGTCGAGGCGGGCTTCGCACCAGCGGTCGCCGGTGTCCCGGATCTGGTCGATCCAGTCGGCGGCTTCGTCGAGTCGCATCAGTCCGGCGACGTCGATGCAGTCGTGTTCGGGCTTGTAGGCGAACAGGGGCCGGGTCTGCTTGCAGCGTTCGCACGTGCCCTCTGTCGGCGGGGCTACTGCCTGCTGTGTCATGGCGTGGTTTCCTTTCGGTGGGGCCGCCCCGCCTGTTAGCGGCGGGCGGGGCGGCCCGAGCGGTGTGGCGGTTAGTTGGTGCTGGTCCGCTCGGACTGGGCCGCCGTGCGGTACTCGGCGTCGGTGAGGCCGCCGTGCTTGGCGGTGAGGGCCTTGAAGGCGCCCTTGTCGACGACGTGAGGCTGGGGCTGCTCCCAGTCGGCGAGCGGTCCCACAGCGTTCGCGAAGGCTTCAGCGGCGGCGCGGCTTCGGAAGGTGGTGGGGAGGCGCTTACCGCTGGCGGCGTGCGTGACGTTCCACCAGTCCGGGTCGGTGTCGAGCGGGCTGAGGATCAGGGGGAAGACGACCAGGCCGGGGATGTTGGTGGGGAAGGCGTGGATGGTCTGCTTCATGGGCAGCCCAGTGCCGTCGTCGAGGGGGAGGGTGATGTGAGCGTCGATACGGACGGTGGTGTCGGCGTTGTTCATGGCTGTGGCTTCCTTTCGGGTGTGAAGCCGCCCGCGCTGCCCGCGGGCGGCCCGAGCGGGACTACTGGGCGGGCTGGTCGTCGTCGAGGAGTTCGCCTTCGAGGACTTCGCCGGTGTCGGGGTCGACGTCGTCGAGGGGGGCGGCCTGTACGGGCGGCAGGGGCGGGGCGTCCGGGGCGGGCTCGGCGGCGACTTCCTTCGCGGCGCGGAGCTGCTCGCGCATGTACTCGGCGGAGGTCGGCACCCACTTCGCCAGGCGTCGTACCGCGGTCTTGAGCCACATGGCTTCCTCGTTGGTCTGCCACGGGGAGTACTGCGAGTTGCGGCTGTCGGACTTGGCCTTGGCCTCCATGACCTGCCGCTTGTTGAGGACGACGACCTTGGAGGTGGCGCCGTCCTTCATGACGGCGTAGGCGTACACGCCGACGAGGGGGCCGCGGTCGTCGGCGAACCAGTCGATCTCGTGGATGGGGCGCTCGTCGCGGCCGGGGGTGTAGCGGAAGGTGTCGCTCTGGCGGACGGTCTCGACGATGACGGAGGACACGGCGCCGGCCCGGTAGACGAGCTCGACGATGCCCTGGTAGCCGACGATGCCCTTGATGATCGGCTGGCCGCGGTGGGCCTTGGACTTGCGGGGGGTGAGGTAGAACTGCTCGGTGCCGGGTTCCAGGCCGAGGCGGGCGGCGGTCTTCATCTCGCGGAGGAACACGCCGACGTCGTTGCGGGCGGCCTCCTCGAGGTCTTCGTTGCCGCGGATTGCGCCGACGGCGAGGCGGATCCACTGGTCGAGGTTGATGTGGGAGGGGACGAGGGCGGCGTACTCGTCCCGGTACTGCTGAAGCTGTGCGGCGGGCCCGTCGTCCCGTTTGGCGACGGCGTTGCTGATCTGGTTCATGCGGCGTCCTTCTGCTGGTAGGGGGTGAGGGAGTGGGTGTGGCCGTCGCGGACGGTGCGGTAGGCGATGCGGCGGTCGCCGTGGATGGCGCGGTAGCCGGTGCCGATCCGGTCGAGGACTTCGGCGGCGGCCTGCCGCTTGGTGTCTTCGGCGGTCTTCTCGTCGCGGACGGCGGCGAGGTAGCGGTCGGCGAGTTCGGCGGGGATTTCGACGTCGATGTCGTCGCGGCCCTCGGCTTGCGCTTTGACGGTCTGGTAGGTGGCCGTGCTGTCGTCGATGGCCGGGCGAACCCCGTTGCGGACGTCGTCGAGGAACCGTTCGGCGGCGTCCCGCATGAGCTGGGCGTCGGTGGCGTCGAACTCGACGGTGTATTCGCGGTAGTCGCAGCCGCCGATGAGGACGGCGAACTTCGTCCACGGCAGGCCGAGGGTGTCCATCTGCCACTGCACCTGGCAGCGGTAGTAGATGGGGAACTCGTCCGAGCCGGAGGGGCCCCAGCCGTCGCCGGTCGGGGAGGTCTTCACCTCGAGGAGTCCGGCGGCCTCGTGAGGCACGGTGAACGGGTCGACGGCCTGGGCGTAGATGAGCCGGTCGGGAGTGGCGCGCTGCCACTCGCGGTCCCGGTGCCGCCACGTGCCCGCGGGGGCCGCGAGCTGGCCGGGGTGCTCGTCCTCCCACTTCTGGGCGACGGGATCTTCGAGGCGGTTGCCCCACTCGACGGCGGGCGTCATCTCGAACGGGGCGGTGGGCAGGCCGGCTTTCTTGTGCCAGAGGCTGAAGCGGGACTGCCACGGGGACAGGCCGAGGATCGCGGCGATCTCGGTGGCGGTGACGGTGAGGCCGGTGCGGGCTTCTTCCCATGCCGCGGTGCCGGGGGTGAGGTGTCCGATGAGGATGCCGTCGGGGGCTGCGTAGGGGTGCTCGGTGGTGGGCATGTCGCCTCCTTTCTGGGTGTGCTGGTCCTGGGGCACCGCGTTCGCGGTGTCCCTGCGTGTGGTTGGTGGCCCGCGCCGACAGCCCTTGGTCATCCGCCGGCGCGGGACGAATCAGGCGGCTGGGCGCTTCCAGCCTTCGGCGGCCTCTCGCCGCCGGTCGGCGACGCGTGGGGTGAACTCCTTGTGCGCGTCGTCGTTGAGCTGTCCGACGGACTCCTCGTGGACGGATCCGTGGACGCAGCCCGAAGGGGCGATGCGGATCCAGAAACCAGCCATCAGGCGGCCGCTTCCGCAGGCTTGCGGGCGGCGTCGTACTGGTCGATGCCCCACCGGATGCCGTGGCAGGCCCACAGGAACCACCAGTCGAAGTCCTGCAGGTCCCACTCCCACGTGTCGGTGAAGTGGAAGGCGAGGTCCTCGACGGAGCCGAGGTGCTTGGCACCGCGTTCGCGGCGGTGCCGTGACAGCCACAGGACTGCGCCGGTGTGGGACTCGGAGGTCAGGTGCTCTCCGCACTCGGAGCAGTGGGCCTTGTACTGCTCGCCGAACTCGAACTCGTCGAGGGCTCGGCGGGCCTCCTCCTCGAAGTCGGTGTTGTACTCGGACTCGACGTGGTCCTTCCACGCCTGGGTGACGCCGGGGTGGATGGGTTCGGCGGCCTTCAGCTCGCCGGCGACGTGCTTCTCGAACAGGTCGTCGCTGTAGGTGGTGGCAGCGGCCCGGCTGCTGCGGAGCTTCTCGGACCAGTAGCCAGGGTTGATCTCGCCGGGGCGTGCGGTGCGCCGGAACAGGTTGAACATGTCCTCGGTGGCGTCGATGGTGAAGACGTAGGCGTCGCCGCCACCCTTGAAGATCAGCGTGTAGGGGGCGGTGATCAGGTCGAACCAGCAGGCGCCGTCCTTGTTCGCAGCGAACCGCAGGTGCCGGTACAGGCCGTCGTCGTGGAGGACGGTCATCTCGCGGTGCTGCGTGTCCCGGGCGAACCGGGCGGCGATCTTCGGGTAGTCGGTCACTGCTACTCCTTGGGGAGTTCGTGGTTGGTGGTGGTCCGGATCGCCCTGGGCTGACTGCCGTGGAGTCGCGTGTGCTGGTGTGCGGTCTGCTCCAGTTCGACGGCTTCGCGGGCGCCGTCGAGGGCGTCTTGGAGGTCGGCGATCTGCTGCTGGAGGCGGACGAGTTCGCGGAGTGCGGCGAGGGCGAAGGCCATGGCGTAGGTGCACACCTCGGCGGCGGTGCCGTTCACGCGGCGGCCTCCCCGGTCCAGGTTTGGGGGGTGATGCGGGTCGGGTGGATGGGGATGAGCGGCCCGTAGTGGTGGTACACGTCGGTGATGGGTACGGGCTGGCTGTCGTAGGGCCGGGTGTGGCTGGGGTGGCCGGGCCCGTAGGGGCGGCGGATCGACTGCATCAGCGGCTCGCCGGCCGGGGTGTGCTTGCCGGTCCATGTCCAGTGGGTGCCGAACACGTCCGCATACGGGACGGACAGGTCGAACGTCGTGCCGTCGTGCGTGAACGTCATCGGGACTCACCCCGCTCGGCGGCGTCGCGGTTGTCGGCGAGGTGCAGCAGCTCGCCAGCCAGGGCTCGCAGGCCAGCGGCGGGCGTTTCGGGCCCGATGTGCAGGGCGAGGGAGCCGATTCGGAGCACGGTCACGTCGTGCTCAGGGAGCTTGTGGACGGTGTAAGCGGCGTCGTCCAACTGCACGGCGACACTGCCGATGAGGCAGGCGGTCATGCGGCACCTCCGTCGATGACGTCGATGTGGGTGAGGGCGATGCAGGCGCTGTGGCCGTGGACCCAGACGACGTCGGTGTGGCCGCCGAGGACTGTGGCCTGGTTGCGGGTCGTCGTGTCGATGCGGGTGGCGGTGGCGTCGTCCTCCGGGCGGGCGCCGGGGTAGGCGACGACGCGGGTCCCGACGGGGTGCCGGGCGTTGAACTCGTCGGCGGTCGTGCGGTGCTCCCCCTGCTCGGCGTCGTCGGCCATGCATGCGGTGCAGACGTTCATCGACCACCAGTGGTCGCTGTAGTTGGGCTCGACCTGCGGCGGGAGCGAGGTGCGGAGGTACCGGTCTCCGGGCTGGATTCGGGTGTGGCAGAGGTGCATGTCGCAGCACTTCGGTGTGCGTGCGGTCCGGTACGTGCGGAGTTCGAGGCTCATGACGCGCCGCCCGAGTTGGGCCAGGTGTTCGTGTGCTGGTCCTGATGGTGTCCGGGGTGTCCGGCGGGGAGCACGCACGGCCGGGTGCCGCTCCGGGGAGTGAGCTTTGCCCCGCACGTTCCGCCCGCCGTCTCACCCCGCTCGGCGGCGGTGCGGCGGAGCACGACCGCGTCGTACACGTCCCGGGCCCAGCGCGCGTCGCCGAGCGCGGTGTGCGCCACACCCTCGCCCGGGGGCTCGACACCCACCGCGCGGGACAGGCCGCGGGAGGAGTAGGGAACCGTCACAGCCTCGCCCGGGTACTGACTGGAAGCGGCTAGCCCCTGCGCGTAGCCCGCGGCGAGGGTCGCGATGTCGACCGGCCGGTAGTGCCACGGCAGCTTGCGGTTGTGCTCCTGGAGCAGCTTCGTCAGGAACCGGATGTCGAAGCCCGGGTTGGAGCCGACGACGACCGCCTGCCACATGGCTTCCTGCACGTCGTGCAGCAGCTCCGGCATGGTCAGCCGCGCGCGGACGGTGCCGTCCTCGTTCATCTCCGCGGCATCCCAGCCAGCGGAGACAGCGAACCGCTCCCGGTAGCGGCCGACGGCCAGGGCTTCGGGGTCGGCGTGGTAGAGCGGCACCCGCACCTGCCACAGGTACTCGACCTCAGTGCCGTCGGTGTCGCGGCGGATGACGGCGATCTCCCACGCATCGCCGAACTGCGGGTCGAGGTGCGTCGTCTCCGTGTCTGTGAAGGCCAGGGCGGTCATGCGGCTCCTCCGGGGGTCCAGCCGGGGTAGTCGGCGTCGGTGTGGCATGCCTCGGGGTGGGCGAGGAGGTACAGGTCGAGGGCGTACACCGAGCGGTCGGCGTCGGAGGTGGCGCCCTTCATCGCGTCTCGCAGGGTCTGGCAGTCCGCCTCGTACTGCTCGTCGGCGGCCTGGTGCCAGCGCTGGCTGTCGCCACAGGCAGCGCACAGGCCCGGGGCGCGGGGAGCGTCCGGGATGAAGCCGCTGCACTGCTCGTGGCCCTCCGGCGCGGGTGCGGGGATCGTGAGTGCCATCACCGGCCACCTCCCGCCGTGTGGATGCGGTCCTGGCAGCCGCCGCACAGGCCGGTGATCTGCCACTCGCGGGCCGTCTCCTGGTCGGGCAGGTCGCCGTCGGTGAGGGGCTGGCCGCAGCCGATCGGCGGCAGCAGACACCGGGCGTCGTCCACCGCGTTCTGCGGCGTGTCGCCACCCGACAGGCGGGCAAGGAACTCGGGAATCGACGTCACGGCTGCTCCCCCTTGTCGGTGTGCGCGGCGAGCTGTTCGCGGTCGTTCTGCATGGCGGCCCACCAGCAGTAGGAGAGGGCGCCCAACGCTTCGTCGCGCTCGTGCTCGGGCAGCAGCTCGAACGCGAGCCGGCCGATGTCCTCGGGGTAGATCTCGACGAGGGGCATGTCGTTCAGCTCGTCGGCGGCCTGGTTCCAGGCGGCCTGCCACGCCGACAGGTGCGGCAACCGGGCGGTGATCCGGTCGAAAGCGTCCGGCTCGAACGGGGTCGGCATCGTCATCGCGCACCGCCCTCGGCCAGCTCGCGCACCTTGTCCTCAGCGGCGCTCCAAGTCGCCAGTACGGCGGCCGGGCCCTCGTCGGTGGCGATGCCGCTGCTGCTGTACTCGCTCGTGAGCCGGTCCCCGATGAGGGCGAGTTGGTCGGCGGCCGAATCGAGAACGTTCGCGTCATGCCGGGCAAGCGCCTCGGCGGCCTGGTCGGGCTGGCTCTCGACGCTGATCGTGGCCTGGCTGAGGAGGTGCAGGGCGCCGTAGGCGGCTGTCCCGGGGTCCTCGTGGTCCCGCACCAGGTCGGCGAGCGCGGCGCGCCCCTCCCCGGCGGCCTTCTCCAGTTCGGCGACGCGGGCCGTCAGCGTGGTGATGAGCTGCTGCTGGGTCTGCATCCACTCGGCGGCCGTGATGCCGTAGGCGGCGGCGAGCTGGCTACGCAGGGACTCGGCCTCGGCAGTGGCCGCGGCACGGTCGGCCGTCAGCTCGGTGACAGTGGCCTCGGCGGTGTGGGCACGTTCCGCCCACTGGGTGTTCGCGTCCTCGAGATCCTCGATCTCGCTGCGCAGGTCCTCGGCCTCCTGGTTGACGAGGCGGTTCTGCTCCTCCAGCCGCGCGATGCGGACCATCAGCCGGCTGGGGGTGTCCACCCCGCTGTCGTCGTCGCTGCTGTCGAGGAACGCCAGCACGGCGCGGTCAGCGACACCAGACGAGGCGCCCTTCTCCCCGATCTCGCTCATCAAGAACCGGCGCTGGCCCCGCAGCCGGTCCAGCTCGGCGAGGAGAGCGGCGATGTCGGTGGGTGCCTGGGCGATGAACGCGGCGTCGTCGTGCGACTGCCTGTTGTCCTGCTCCGCGTCCCACTCCGTGTGTGCCGGGTCGTTGTCGATCCGGCCCGACTCCAACTGGCCGATGTAGCGGCGGCAGCGGTAGCCGTGCCCGGTGTCGTGCAGGTCGGCGGCGATGTCGATCAGCACGTCCTCGCCCATCGAGCCGTGCTGGTAGGTCCCCCACGGGCCGGGCGTCGCAGCCTTGACGCGCTTGCGGATCTCCCGCTCGCGCTCCGGGGAGAGCGGTGTGGTGGGGTTCGTCATCGCGCACCGCCCTCGGTGGAGCAGGTGCAGCGGGAGCTCATCCCAGACGCGTAGGCGCACGGGTCGCTGTGGCCGCCGCGGGGCGGGAACGGCTCCTCGGTGCGGCTCGCGTACAGGGCCTCGCGGTGGGTCTCCATCGCGTCGTCGCGGTTCTCGGCGCGCTTCGAGGACTTGTTGATGGCGAAGCCGCCGATGAACCAGCCGTCGTGCCGCTTGTCGCTGTGGTCGTCGAAGACGACCGTCTCGTAGTTGTCGCGGGCGATGCGGATCGTCGACACGGTCAGCCGCTTGGTTCCGGTGATCACCGGTGTCTGCGCGACGATGTCCGGGGCACGGGGGGTGGTGCGGAATACTGGAGACACGTGCCTCCCCTTTCATAAGGTGTGGTGTGGGTTGGTGCGTAGGCCCCTGCTGCCGGTGTGTGGAAGCCCGGCGGTTGGGGCCGTTTGCCGCACTCAGGCGGCGACGGTGGCCGGCTGCTTGGCGGTCGGCTTGCGCGTCTTGCGGCCCCGCCCGCGGCGCTCGGGAGCGTTCGCGTGCATCTCGGCGATCTGGACGAGCTGCGACTCGGAGAACAGGAGCCGCCCGGCCATGCGGGTGCAGGGGAACGGGTCGCCCTTGCTGCCGTCGGCCGGCCGGTTGGCTCCGTCACGAAGCCACTTCTGGCCGCTCCAGTCGGACTCGTCCGCGGTGGCGAGTCCGAGGCGGACCGTGGCCTGCTTGACGTTGTAGTAGGTCTCAAGGCCGCGGGGCGTGGGGGTCGGGCGGGGAGACATGGTCACCTCTTCTCTTCGGTGGGCTCCTCGTCGAGTGGTGCGAGGAGCTGGTCGTCGGTGGCGCGTAGGGCTGTGCGGAGCGCGGCGTAGGTGTCCGGCCTCATGCGGGTGCGCGTGCCGGTCTCCAGGCGGCTCAGGTAGCTGGCGGTTATGCCTGCTGCATGTGCCGCTTGTGCCTGGTCGAGCCCGTGGCGCATTCGCTCGGTGCGGACTGCCGCCCCGTTCACCTCGAAGGTGGCTGGGGGTTGTTCCATGAAGAGAAGGTAGCCGCTTCTTCTAATGGTTTCTAGTAGAACTAGCGAGTAACTTCATCGTTTCTCACTGCTTCTCACAGAGTCACTACGGTCCGGAATCAGCCGATCACAGGCGTTCCTGGCGGTTCCTGTGCGTTCCTGAGAAGATGCGGGGCATGCCCTCCACACCCAAGGAACACCGCCAGCGGCTGGCAGAGCAGGTACGCCTACGCCGCACGCAGCTGGGAAAGACGAAGGTCGACGTCGCCCGCGACGCCGACCTCAACATCAACACCTACAACCAGGTCGAAGCCGGACAGTCCGTCCGCGACAACACCTACGGAAAGATCGAACCAGCGCTCGGCTGGGCCGCCGGCTCCTGCCAGGAGATCCTGCGCGGCGGCAGCCCCACGACCATCGAGCCGGGCCCCGACGGCTCCGTCATCTCCCCCGTGCAACCCGACGACCTCAAAGACGCGGTCGGCCGGGCAGTACAAGACGCGGCGGTCGCCACGACCGACCTCCCCGCCCCCGAGATCCGGAAGCTCAAGCAGCAGGTCCTCGAGGAACTCGAACGGCAAGGAAAGCTGCGCTAGCCGTACAACCCTTTCCGCGAGCCAAGTTGTTACATAACCACCAGTCACACCAGCACCAGACGCACCAACAAGTGCTGTTGAACATGGGACTATTGGCGCTACTTGGGAGGTTCCAACTTCTCCGGAAGGGGGAAGCTCATGCTGCACCACGAGCCAGTCACGCTCGACCTCGGCGACGAGTTCTACGGGTTCCGAGGGAAGATCGATGACACAATCGTGTGCGCAACGACGCCCCGAGTCGCGCACGACGCTCACGCCAGAGCCGTCGTGCGCGACCTGGTCAAGCGTCAAGGAGGTGACTGTGCGCTCTGCCAGGGATGCCCCGTAGCCCACCTGGCCTAGCGCACCGTCGAGCGGGAACGCGCGGCGGACAGGGGGTGCCCGCCGCGCACCGCCGTACCGGAGGAGCATGCGATGCCGTACATCGAGCGGCGAGGACGCAGCGTTCGAGTGCGGTGGGACACCGGCCGCGTCGACCCCGACACCGGCAAGAAGATCTACGACTCGCTGTCGTCCACCGACTGGGGCGAGGACGAGGCATACGACTACGGCCTCGACCGGGAAGCCGACGTCCGCAACGACCGGTACATCAGCCGACGCGACGGCTCCATCCTCATGCGGGACTACTGCCGCACCTGGCCCGACACCCTCGACGTCGGCCACCTGCGCCTGCACAACGTCCGATCGTTCATCCGCCTGTACATCGAGCCCCGCTGGGGCGACGTCCCCGTGGGCGACATCAAACCCAGCCAGTACCGGCTGTGGGAGAAGGAACTCAAGGCCCGGCCGAACGTCGGGACCCGGTATGCGGGTGAGATCCTGCTCGTCTTCTCGATGATGATGGACGACGCGGTCGACGACGGGCTGCGGGCCGCCTCCCCCGTGAAGCGCAAGAGCCGCCGCGGGAAGTACAAGAAGAAGCCGCGCGAGAAGAAGCGCGAGATGCGCATCGAGGACGTGCACCGTCTCGCACTCAACGCGCTGGCCTTCTGGGGCCTCGACGGGTACGTCTTCATGTACACGATGCCGTTCACCGGGATGCGCCCCGGGGAGCTGTACGCCCTGCGCCGCGAGTTCTGCCACCCGGCCTGGCCGGCGTCGGACCCGGACCGGGAGCGGCGCGAGGAGTCGCTGCAGCGCTACCGCGGGGACGAGCCCATGCCGGCGCTGCGCGTCGAGTGGCAGTACCAGCGGGAGAACGGCACCGGGCCCATCAAGCTGTTCCCGCCGAAGTACGAGTCGCATCGGGACCTGGTGGTGCCGGCGTTCCTCGCGGAGCTGCTGGAGATGCTCGCCTCCTCGCACGAGGCGCCGACCGTGTTCCGCGGTATCGGTGGCGGGTCGCTCGCCAACGCGAACTTCACCTACCACTACTGGCGGCCCATCGCGGACGGCAGGGAGAGCCGCGAGAAGTACGAGCGTGTGCGGCTGGGTCAGCAGCAGACGGCCGGCTCCCGGCGTCCGGTGCCGGAGCTTCCGGCCACGGGCTATGCGGGGAAGCGCCTGTACCTGCTGCGGCACGGGCACAAGGAGTGGCTGGACGAGGACGGGCACAGCCGGATCGCGACGGAGACGCGCATGGGCCACGAGGTGGCCGGCGTGGAGGGCCTGTACGCGAACGTGACAACGGGCATGGAGCGGGCCATCATGGAGACGCTGCAGGCCAGGTGGATGCGGTTCGTCGCCCGGGAGGGTGAACGCCTGTGGGAGTCGTCTCCCATTCCTCTCCCACCGCCGCTCATGGAGTGGCTGAAGATGCAGGTCAAAGCATCTGAAGACCTGGGTTGATGACCTGGTTCATGCGCTTCATCTCCACCCGCAGCTTCATGCCGTTCGTCATCTACCGGATCCTGCTCGGAGCGGCCCTCTTCGCCCTGATGGCGGCGGGTGTCCTCAGCCCGCACGCGGGCGAGTCGGTGGGCTGAGCACCCGACGACACCCGACGCCCGCAGCTCGCACCCCGGACGCCCAGCAGTGAACCGGACAGCTCGTCGACTCCCCGAACGCCCGTCGGCTCAGCGGCGGCGCCGCTGCCGCTCCTGGGCCCGCCTGCGCCGAAGCACCAGCAGATCGACAGCCGCGATCAGCGCCAACGCGGCGCACAGCGCCGCCAGCACGGTCAGCACCCGGTCGCTGGGGGTGCTGTGGCTGTCCGAGGCCGCGGCCCACCAGGCGAACAGCGCGGCAGCCGCGGCGAAGAACGGCACTCCGACGGACGAGAGCAGGGTGCGCAGCCACAGATCGCTGCGCGCGGTCACCGGTTCCGTGCCGGAGCGGGAGCGCCGGGAGCGGCGGTCGTCGTTCCGGTCGGGCCCGGGATGCGGTGGCTGGGACACGGGGAGCTGCCTTTCGCCGGTGTGCTCCCCCATGATTCCCGTCGCGCCGCGGAATCCCGGTGCAGACGCGCCAGGAGCCGCCGGTCACAGCCCCGGCAGCACGTCCTGGTCGACCTCGTTCCGGGGCGGTTCGGGGGCGGTACGCAGGGACAGCTTGTGCCGGCAGTCGGGTCCCAGGCCCCAGAGCCGGGAGGCGCGGTCGCGCAGCGGCTGCCCGCACATCCGGCACAGCACCCGTCGTCCACCGACCGGGCGGGTGCCGGGGAGCGCCACCGCCTCGGCGCGTTCGCCGTGCTCTCCTCCGCCGTCGTGCGGCCCGCCGTGCGGCTCCTCCTCCGCGGCCATCCGCGGCCCCCTTCCGCTTCGTCCGGCGGTTCCCCGCCGGCTCGCACCGTACCAACGCACCACCCGGGCGGAGCAGGCCGAAGTGCGGGGGGCGGCGTGCACGCCCACGGTGGGCGTGGAGACAACAGCCACCTCGCACGGGAGAGCACATGCGTATCCGTACGGCCCTCGTGGTCGGCGCCCTCAGCGCCACCGCACTGCTCGGCTCCACCGGAACCGCCGTCGCCGGCGACGACCCGGTGGTGGGAGTGACCGGCAAGTCGCCCGGCATCCTCTCCGGCGACAATGTCCAGGTACCCGTGAAGGTGGGTGCCAACGTCTGCGGCAACCCGCTCCTGGTCCCGCTGCTGAGTCCGGCGGCGCAGAACTACTGCAAGAACCACTTCTAGGTCACACCAGCGCAGCATCAGCACGTCGGCCGACGGACCCCGCCCCCGCACCGCGGAGGCGGGGTTCCGTCGGTTCGCGGGGAGCGATCCGCCCGCCGAGCGGTTGTGCCGTCGGGGAACCGGACTGCCACACTTGCGGCATGGACAACTTCTACCGTGGTCCCGCGACCTTGCTGACCGGAGCCGCCGAGGTGCCGGTCGACGTAGCGCTGTTCACGGAGACCACCGGCCCCGGCACCAAGTGGTCCGGCACCATGAGGCCCGAGGGCGACCAGCGGCTGTGGACCGAACTGGAGGGCGACACGGCCAGGCTGCGGCTGGCGGACGGCCGGGTGTGCCGGGTGACCGTGCTCGGCAGCGGGTTCGGTCCGGTCGAGGTCTCGGGCGAGGGGCCGTTCCCCGCGGAGCCCTGACGGGCGGCCCTCCGCGCCCGGCCGACGGCACCGCGCCGGCGACGCCCCGGGCGCACCGCCGCGGTGCGGGCGGCCCTCCGGTGCCACGAACGGCCCGGCCGCCCGCACCCGCCCGTGCACCGCGGGGCGGGGCGGCCCCCGACGGGCGCCGCCCGAATCCGGACGGACCGCCTCCGGCGCACCGGCGTCCGCCGGGAGACATCACCTGACAGGGGGAGACGGGGCCGTGCCGTACTCCCCTGGTGGTACATCAAGACGGTGCCGGCAGGTGACGACAGGCCGTCAGGAATACGGAACCGTGGAGGGCATGAACGCGATGCCCGACCGGTGCTGCACGGAGCGGATATGAGCGCGCTGACCATGGCGGTGCTGCTCTCGCTGGTATCCGCGGTGAGCTACGCACTGGCCGCGATCGTGCAGGAGAAGATCGCCAGCTCGACCGAGCCGAGCCGGTGGAGGCTGCTGCGGTCCGGGATGTGGTGGACCGCAGCGGCCCTGCAGGGGGCGGGAGCCCTGCTGCACGTGGCGGCACTCGCCCAGGGGCCGCTGACCGTCGTGCAGCCGCTCGGCGTGCTCACGCTCGTACTCGCCGCGCCGCTGGCGGCGCTCCTGGGACGGCGGCCGGTGACGCCCTCCGCATGGCGGGGCATCGTGCTGGTCTCGGCCGGTCTGGCCGGCATCCTGCTGCTGACCGGGGACACCGGCGTGGGTTCCCTCGACCGCGGCGGCCAGTTCCTCCTCGCGGGCTGCGTCCTGGGCCTCGTCGCGTTGCTGGCGGGCGCGGCGGCGGCGGTACGGCGTACGGTGCACGGCCGCCCCGGCGGCCGTCTCGGCGCCCTGCGGAGCACGGCGCTGGCGCTGGCCGCCGGGGTGGCGTACGGCGCCGCTTCGGTCTTCGTCAAGTCGCTCGCCGAGGGCTGGGCCTCGGCCCCGCTCGCCGTCTCCGTGGCGCTCGCGGGTCTGACGGTGGTGCTGGCAGCCACCGGGCTGGCGAGTTCCCAGGCGTCCTACCGGGACGGCGGACTGGCGACGCCGCTGGCGACCGCCACCGTGGCCAACCCGGTGGTCGCCGCGGCGGCCGGGATACTGCTGCTGGAGGAGAGCTTCCGGTACGGCGCGACGGGCACGGTGCTGGCGCTGGCCGCGGGCGCGCTGACCACCTGGGGGCTGGTCGTCCTGACGTCCGACAGCGCGCGGCAGGCACGCACGGAGGAGCCGGGGCAGTCCCGCCGCGCGGCCCGGCCGGGAGCGGCCGGGGCGCCGGATCGCGCCGACGGGCCTGATCGCGGTCCGGCAGCGGAGTCCGCGGCGCTGCGGACGTCCGAGGCGGAGGTGCTCAGCGTGGTGCCCGGTCCCCGTACGTCGCCGGCGCATCCGGCCGGTGGCCGCGCGGTGTCCCTGTCCGCACGGTGAACCGGCCGCGCCGCGCCCGCCCCGGCACGCCCCTCGCCACCGCGCGCACCCTCCCGCACACTGGGTGATCTGATCACCGGACGAAGGAGGGCGCCCATGCCGCCGTGGCCGGCGTCCCGCTGGGCCCGTCGGGTGCTGCCGCCGGTGGCGGGCGCGCTGCCGGTGCTGGCGTTCCCCGCGCCCGCGCTGTGGTGGATCGCGTACGTGGCGCTGGTGCCGTGGCTGCTGCTGTTGCGCGCCGCTCCGTCGGGCCGCGCCGCCGCGCTCGCCGGATGGTCGGGCGGCACGGGGTTCATGCTGGCGATGCACCACTGGCTGATGCCGAGCCTGCATGTGTTCATCGTCCTGCTGGCCGCGCTGCTGGGGCTGTTGTGGCTGCCCTGGGGCTGGCTGGTGCACCGGTTGCTGGGCGGCGCTCCCGGCGCCGGCCGGCTGGCGGCGGCCGTGGTGCTGGTTCCGTCGGGCTGGCTGCTGGCCGAACTGGTCAGGTCCTGGGAGTACCTGGGCGGGCCGTGGGGGCTGCTGGGCGCGAGCCAGTGGGAGGTGCGGCCCGCCCTGCGACTGGCCTCCGTGGGCGGCGTGTGGCTGGTGAGTTTCCTGGTGGTGGCCGTGAACACCGCGCTGGTCGCGCTGACGGCGCTGCCGCGTGCCCGGACGGCCGCCCTGGTCGTCCTGATGTCCGTGGCGGCCGCCGGCGGGGCCGCCTGGGCGTGGGCGCCGCGGCCCGAACCGGCGGGCCGCACCCGGATCGCCGTCGTGCAGATCGGGGAGACGCAGTCGCGGCAGGAGCGGTTCGCGCGCGGCGAGGAGCTGACCCGCCGACTGGCCGGCCGCGATCCGGACCTGATCGTGTGGGGGGAGAGCAGCGTCGGCTACGACCTCTCCGCCCGTCCCGGGCTGGTGCGCAGACTGTCCGCGCTCTCCCGGCTGACGGGGGCTCCGCTGCTGGTGAACGTCGACGCGCGGCGCAGCGACCGCCCGGGCATCTACAAGAGTTCGGTGCTGGTGGACGAACAAGGGCTCACCGGGCAGCGCTACGACAAGATGCGGCTGGTGCCCTTCGGCGAGTACGTTCCGGCCCGGTCGGTGCTCGGCTGGGCGACGTCGGTGGGCCGTGCGGCGGGCGAGGACCGCAGGCGCGGCGAGGAACCGGTGGTGATGCGGGCGCACGGGCTGCGGTTCGGCCCGCTGATCTGCTTCGAGACGGCCTTCCCCGACATGAGCAGGCAGCTGGCCGCCGAGCACGCCCGGATGGTGGTGGCGCAGTCCTCGACCTCGTCCTTCCAGCACAGTTGGGCGCCGCAGCAGCACGCGTCGCTGGGGGCGCTGCGGGCGGCCGAGTCGGGGCGCCCCGTGGTGCACGCGACGCTCACCGGGGTGAGCGCGCTGTACGGCCCCGGAGGCGAGCGGTTGGGGGCTCCGATGGGCACCGGCACCAGCGCGGCGCGGCTCACCGAGGTGCCGTTGGCCTCGGGGACGACGCTCTATGTCCGCTTCGGCGACTGGACGCTGCGACTGGCGCCGACCGCGCTGGCGGCCTACGGCATGGTGGAGGGAGCGCGCGCGGCACGCGCGCGCGGGGCGCGGGGCCGCTCACAGCTCAGCGCGACTGCTCCAGTGCGTCGTTGACGACGCGTTCGCACAGCTCGTGGGTGCGCAGCGCGTCCCGCGCATCGGGGGTCCTGCCGTCCCGCACGGCCCCGAGGAAGGCGAGCACGCACTGCTCGATGCCGCGCTGCCGGGCGACGGGCACCCAGTCGCCGCGGCGGCGGACGCTGGGCCGGCCCTTGTGGTCGACGATCTCCGCCAGGTCGCGGACCTCGCGCTTGGCGTCCTGACCGGACACCTCCAGGACCTCCTGGGCCGAGCCGGAGAGCCGGTTCATGGCGCCGAGCGCGGCGAAGCCGTCGCCCGCCAGCTGGAGCACGACGTGGTGCAGCAGCCCGTCGCGGACCCGGGCCCGCACGTCGATGCGGTCCGGTTCGCCGGGGACCAGGAAGCGGAGGGTGTCGACGACGTGGACGAAGTCGTCGAGCACCGTGTGGCGGGGGTCCTCGGGCAGGCCCGTCCGGTGCTTCTGCAGGAGGATCAGCTCCCGCGGGTGCTCCAGGCACTGCGCGTACCCGGGGGCGTGCCGCCGGTTGAAGCCGACCGCGAGGCCGGTGCCGCGGCGTTCGGCCAGCTCCACCAGGGCGCGGGAGGTGGCGAGCTCGTAGGCGAGGGGCTTGTCGACGAAGGTGGGCACGCCGGCCTCCAGCAGCCGCCGGACCAGCTCCGGGTGTGCGCTGGTGGCGGCGTGCACGAAGGCGGCGTCCGGCCGGGCGGCGAGCAGGCCGTCCAGGCCGGTGTGGCGGTGTGCGGCCGGGACCCGGTAGGCGTCCCCGACGGCGGCCAGGGTGGCCGGGGTGCGGGTGACCAGATGCGGCTCCAGGCCCGGCTGGGCCATGAGTACCGGCAGGTACGCCTTTGTGGCGATGTCGCCGAGTCCGATCACGCCGATCCGCACGGGTTCTCCCTCGCTACTGCGCTGCTGACTGTGACTGGGCAGCATACGTGCGAGGCGGTGGGCGCCGGTCGGCGATCCCCGCGAAGGCGCGGAGCGCGGCGGCGGGGGCGAGGTGGTCGAGGGTGACGGGTGCCGCGTCGCGCAGCAGACAGCTCACGGCGCCGGTCAGGGTCGTCGCCCGACTCGCGCGCGCCGAACGGCGCAAATCTCGGCCGTGCGGGGCAGCCGGTGCCGGGTGAAGCGGGCCGGCGCCTCGGGCGGGGTCGCCCGCCGGGTCGGCGAACCGGGCCAGGACGGCGGCGTCCTCCGGCGCCTGGTTGTAGACCCTGCCGTCCGGAAGCGGCTACGTACCCCATGTCCGGCCCCTCCCCCAGACCTCGTGCGGCTCGGCATCTTCTGCGGGGCGCTCGGTGGGAATGCGCCAGGCGGTGCAGCCCGCGTACCGCCGCCCGGAGCTGCGGGCGCACCACGACAGGACCGGGCTGAGCGACTTCGCCGGGCCGCTGCGCGCGCTGCTCGCCGCGGCCGGCTCCCCAACCCCCGAGCGGCACGCCCTCTCCCTGCCGGCCTGGTGCGACGGGATCCTCTTCAGCTGCACGGCGGGCACCTTCAGCAGCACCGTCCCCACCGAGGAAGAGCTGCGGGAGAGCGTGCGGGAGATCCTCACCGGGATGCCGGCACCGCACGGCTGACACCGCACGGCTGACACCGCACGGCTGACACCGCACGCGGTCACCGGCGCGGCGGAACCGCACCCGCACCGGTGGCGACCAGGATGACCGCATGACCACACACGAGGACCAGCCGGCCCCCGGACTGCGGACCGCGCCCCAGGAGCGGGCGGCCGGTGCCGGGCAGCCCCAGGGACCGCCGGTCGGCGCGGTGAGCGGGCTCCCGCTGCCGCAGGGCGACGGAGCCGAGCGGCAACTGCTCGAACAGTGGCTGGACTTCCAGCGCGCCACGCTCGCCGCCAAGTGCGCCGGGCTCGGCGACGAGCAGCTCAGGACCGCCTCCGCCCCGCCCTCCGGGCTGACGCTGCTGGGGCTGGTCCGACATCTGACCAAGGTGGAGCGGCATTGGTTCCGGACCGTGTTCGGTGAGGCCGACTCCGAACCGCTCTACTCCTCGAAGGACGCACCGGACGGCGACTTCTCGGTGGCGGACGCCGAGAGCGGGGCGCGGACACTGGCCGTCTGGCGGCAGGAGGTCGACCGGGCCCGCAGGTCCGCGGCCGCGCGCTCCCTCGACGACACGGGAACCAGCCCGTGGCGGCCAGCCTGGACCAACTCCCTGCGGTGGATCCATCTGCACGTGATCGGCGAGTACGCGCGGCACAACGGCCACGCCGATCTGCTGCGGGAGCGCATCGACGGCAGAACCGGCTTCTGAACGCTCCCCGATCACTCCTGAGGGGGCTTCCGCACGGCGACCCGGGTGGGAAGAGTTGCCGGAGTGTCACGAATGACGAAAGCCATGGCCCTCCTGGGAGTGGCGCTCTCGACCACCACCGGGTGCGTCACCGTCCAGGGCGGCCCCGGTGAGCCCGGCGGTAAGCCCGCAGCCCAGCACTCCCATCCGCCCCGCGGCGGGGCCGTACCGACCCGCCGCCTGGTGCGGCCCCCGGCGAAGGAGGCGCTGTCCCAGCTGCCGCGCCGGGGTCCCGGCCCGGCCCCCTCCCCCGGCGCGCAGCCCCCGCGAAGCGGCACACCCGGCCGCGAGGACGCGCATCCGACGGGCACGGCAGGGACCCCGGGCCGGCCTCCGGCACATCCCCGGCAGCGGCCCGGCGCCCCGGGCCGGGACCCGGCACCGGTCATCGGTGGCGGGACGGGCCACGGCCACGACGGCTCCGGGGCACGCGGGCGGCACCGGCGCGGCAACCACCCGGCGCGTCCGGACAGTGCCGTCTGCGAGCTGGGCGAGTCCTACGGCCGCTGGGACGCGGACAGCGCGCAGGCACGCATCTGCCGCTCCCAGTACGGGAGGTGACCCCGGCCCCCGCACGCCACTCCCCGTACCGGGGGTCGCCCCCGGCCTCGCGGAGGCCCGCCCGGAGGAAGGGGGCAGGCGGCGCCCCGCCGGGGAGGCCGCCGCCGCAGGCGCGCTATGGCTGCGGGTCCGTGCCGGTGTCCGGGCCGTCGGCGTCGCCCGGGCGCCCGCCCGGTGAGGCGGCGCCGTCGGCGATCCGCTTCTCCAGGCGTTCGACGGCGGCCAGGAGGCCCTGCCGGTACGCGTCCGCCGGGAGCGCCTCCAGCCTGCGCCGGGCCTGCTCCAGCTCGCTCCGGGCCGCCTCCTCGTCGCCCAGCTTGACGTGATCGGCGGCCAGGTCGAGGTACAGGGAGGGATACAGCGAGCGGACCGCCGACCGGTGCTCGGCCCGACCGGCACCGTCCTGCTCCAGCGCGTCGGCCGCCGCGAGGGCGCGCAGGTCCCAGGCGAGCTCGTCGACGGGGTCGTCCTGGGTGTCGGCCATGTAGTGCGCGATCGTGCACCGGTGGAACAGGTCGGCGTCCATGTCGGTTTCCGTCCACAGCGCGGCGAAGCGGTTCCGGGCCTCCTCCCGGTCGCCACCGCGGTGCAGCATGACCGCCTGGCCGATCCTGACCATCGTCGCGTGGTCCGCGCCCTGGGGCACGTCCTGCTGGGGCTCCGCCACGAGGGGCTCCTCCCGTTCGCCGAGTGCTGAGGACACGACGCTAACGGCCGCCTCCGGCGATGGCGCTCACCCCGGGCTGAGCCCCGCGTGGCTCAGCTCAGACCGGGGATGCGCCAGTTGACGGGCGTGTGGCCGTGGGCCGCGACGGCCTCGTCGATCCGGGTGAAGGGCCGGGATCCGAAGAAGCGCTTCGCCGACAGCGGTGAGGGGTGGGCGCCCTGCACCACCGCGTGCCGCTCGGTGTCGATGAGCGGCAGCTTCTTCTTCGCGTAGTTGCCCCACAGCACGAACACCGCCGGGTCGGGCCGGTCCGCGACGGCGCGGATGACCGCGTCGGTGAACTTCTCCCAGCCCTTGCCCTTGTGCGAGTTGGCCTCGCCCTCACGCACGGTCAGCACCGCGTTGAGCAGCAGCACGCCCTGCTCGGCCCACGGCATCAGATAGCCGTTGTCGGGCACGGGGTGGCCCAGCTCGTCCTGCATCTCCTTGTAGATGTTGCGCAGCGAGGGCGGGGTGCGGACGCCCGGACGGACCGAGAAGCACAGACCGTGCCCCTGGCCCGCGCCGTGGTACGGATCCTGGCCGAGGACGAGCACCTTCACCTGCTCGTACGGGGTCGCGTCGAGGGCGGCGAACACCTCCTCGCGGGGCGGGTAGACCGGTCCCCGCTCCCGCTCCCCCTCGACGAACTCCGCCAGCTCCTTGAAGTAGGGCTTCTCGGTCTCCTCGCCGAGGACGCCCTGCCAGGACCGGGGCAGCATTTCCTTCACGCGCTGTTACCTCCGCTGCGGGTGGTGCACTTCCGTCGTGCTCACTGACCGCACCGAAGGTACCGTCTCGCACTGACAGCGCAGGACGGCCCCGGAACGCCGCGGGACGGGCCCGGGCGGCACCCTCGCGGCTACCAGCTCGACTTCTTGTACAGCTCCCAGACGCGCATGATGACCGAGGCGTCGATGGCCCACTCGACCCCC
This sequence comes from Streptomyces sp. AA1529, assembly GCF_000280905.1. GTDB lineage: Bacteria > Actinomycetota > Actinomycetes > Streptomycetales > Streptomycetaceae > Streptomyces. The sequence goes on from NZ_ALAP01000074.1 coordinate 74,690, forward strand.
GCGACATCCTTCTCGGCGGCGATGTAGACCTTGCCCTGCCACAGCGGCAGCAGCCGCACGTCCTCGGCCATCTCCCGCTGCACCTTGGCGAACGACTGGCCGGCCGCGCCGCGGTCGCTCTGCCGACGGGAGTACGGCAGCAGCTCCTCGGTCAGCTTCCGGTTCTCGTAGGGGGTGCCCATCGCGTTCTTCTCTCCCACGAAGGGGGTGATGTAGTTGTCCGCGTCCGGGAAGTCGGCGGACCAGCCGCGGCCGAAGACCGGGTACTGCCCCTTGAGGTATCCGTCCTGGAAGTTCTCCCAGGAGCGCGACCGCAGCGTGATGTCGAACAGACCGGAGTCCTCCAGCTGCTCCTTGAGTTCGGCGAACTCCCGGCTGGTCGAGTCGCCGTACCGGTCCTCGGCGTACCAGAGGGTGAGCCGCACCTTGTCGGTGATGCCCGCGTCCCGGAGTATGGCGCGCGCCTTGCCGCGGTCGGGCTCCCCGTAGCGGTCGAGATAGGCGTTGGTGTGCCCGGTGATGCCCGTCGGGACCATCGAGTAGAGCGGGTTCGCGGTCCGGTCGTAGACCTCGCGCACCAGCTTCTTGCGGTCGACCAGCTGGGCGACGGCGCGGCGTACCGCGGGCTTGGCGGCCTGCTCGTCCTTCGGGTTGAAGACCAGGAAATGCACCTCGGAGCCGGTGATCTCGCTCAGGTCGAAGGAGGTGTCGCCCGTGGTGGCGGCCTCCTGGAACTGCAGCACCTGATCGGGCGTCAGACCGCGGTAGGTCAGGTCTATTCGGCCGTGCCTGAGGTCGCCGACCATCTTGGTGGACCGCTTGTAGTAGCGGATGGTGACCGCGTCGTTCCGGATCTTGGCGGTGCCCTTGTAATCGTCGTTGCGGACGAGCACGGCCCGCTTTCCGGACTCGTAGCTCTTGAGCTCGTAGGGCCCCGAGCCCGTCACCTCGTTGCCCGGCCGCAGGCTCGCGCGGGGGTAGTCGTCGGGGTCGACGAGGGAGGTGGCGGGGGTGGAGAGGATGAAGGGGAAGGTCGCGTCGGACTTCCTGAGCCGGAAGACCACCACCCGGCTGCTCTTCATCTCGACCTGCTCCAGATTGGCCAGCAGCGCGGCCGGACCCTTCGGCGACTCGATCGAGGTGATGCGGTCGAAGGTGTGCTTCACCGCCTGGGCGTCCAGCTTGCGGCCGCTGGAGAACTTCAGCCCTTTGCGCAGCTCGCAGCGGTAGATCCGGCTGGCCGAGTCGGTGAACCCGCAGTCCTGCGCGGCCTCGGGTTCCGGCGAGGTCCCGGTGTTCGGGATGGTCATCAGGGTCTGGAAGACATTGCGGTACAGCTCCCAGGAGCCGTCCCAGGCAGCAGCCGGGTCCAACGAACTGGGGGCGCTTGTGGTGCCGACCACGATCTTGTGCTCCTCGCCCCCGTCGCCCCCGGAGAGGGCGCTGCACCCTGCCAGGAGTACGAGGGAGAGTATGGTCGCTGCGACTTTCAGCAGCCCATTCCGGTCGAACACGTGCGCGCTCCTCAGTCGGCGGTGCCTTACCTCTGGTGCGGTGCCCACGGGGTGCGTCCACGCTCCGACGTCACCCGACTACGGGAAAGGGTTTGGACATTACCCCAGCCACAGCCGTCACGGAGCAGAACGAGCTGTCCGGGTGCCGGGACTTGGAGTCCGACACCCGGACATAAGAGCCATAGGCCGCTTGGTGCGCGAAACCGCTGCACCTGTCCGACGTCCGCACGGGCGCGCCTATTGTGCTATTCGACACCCGCGTTGAGGAAGAGACCGCCGTCCACGGTCAGCGTCTGCCCGGTGATCCAGCCCGCCTCCGCGGAGGTGAGGAACGCCGCGGCGCCTGCCACGTCCGAGGGGGCGCCGAGCCTGCCCATCGGATAGCGGGCGGCCGCCTCCTCCTCACGCCCCTCGTAGAGCGTGGCGGCGAACTTCGTCTTGACCACGGCCGGCGCCACCGCGTTGACCCGGACCCCCGGCGCGAACTCGTGCGCGAGCTGCTGGGTCAGGTTGATCATGGCGGCCTTGCTCATCCCGTACGCGCCGATGAACGGCGAGGCCGAGAGGCCCGCGATCGAGGCGACATTGACGATCGTGCCGCCGTGCTCCCGCTGCCATGCGGCCCAGGTGCGCTGCGCGAAGCCGAGCGCCGAGATCACGTTGGTCTCGAACACCTTGCGTGCCACGCCCGGGTCCAGCTCGGCCATCGGCCCGAACACCGGATTGGTGCCCGCGTTGTTGACCAGGTGGTCGACGCGCCCGTACGCCTCCATCACACCGTCGACGGCCGCCGCCTGGTGTTCCGGATCGTGCGCCTTGCCCGCGATTCCCATGGCCCGGTCGGGGCCGAGCCGCTCGACCGCCTCCTCGAGCGCGTCCGCGTTCCGCCCGGTGATGCACACCCGGTCGCCGCGTGCCACGAGCGCCTCGGCGACTCCGTAGCCGATGCCCCGGCTGCCACCCGTGACCAGGGCGACCTTCCCGCTTTCGGGCTGCCCGCCCGTGTTCTGCTCCGTCATGCGATCCACTCCTCGCCGGCCGTCAGTTGAGGGGTCCGCCGGCGACGTACAGCACCTGGCCGGAGACGAAGCCGGCCTTCTCGTCGACGAAGAAGGCCACCGCGTTGGCGATGTCGGCCGGCTCCCCCACGCGCTGGACCGGGATCTGGCCGGCCGCGGCGGTCTTGAAGTCCTCGAAGCCCATGCCCACGCGCTCGGCGGTGGCGGCGGTCATGTCGGTCGCGATGAATCCGGGGGCCACCGCGTTGGCCGTGATGCCGAACTTGCCCAGTTCCTTGGCGAGGGTCTTGGTGAAGCCCTGCATACCGGCCTTGGCAGCGGCGTAGTTGACCTGGCCGCGGTTGCCCAGCGCGGAGGACGAGGAGAGGTTGACGATGCGCCCGAATCCGGCGTCCACCATGGACTTCTGGCAGGCGCGGGACATCAGGAAGGCGCCGCGCAGATGCACGTTCAAGACCGTGTCCCAGTCGTTGTCGCTCATCTTGAACAGCAGGTTGTCGCGCAGCACCCCGGCGTTGTTCACCAGGACCACGGGCGCCCCGAGCTCCTCGGTGACGCGGGTGACCGCGGCCTCGACCTGTCCGGAGTCCGAGACGTCGCAGCCGACGGCGAGCGCCTTGCCGCCCTGCCGGGTGATCTGCTCGACGGTCGCGGCGCAGGCGGCCTCGTCGAGGTCGAGGACGGCGACGGCGTGGCCCTCCTCCGCGAGGCGGACGGCCGTGGCCGCGCCGATCCCTCGGGCGGCGCCCGTCACGATCGCGACTCGCTGCTCGGTGCTGGACATGCTGGTGTCTCCTCGGCCGGAATGGGTGAGCAACCGCTTAGTACCTCTGGCAGTCGTGACGCTATGAGGCACGCCAGGCCCTGTCAACGGCGCCCGGTGCGGGAGCGGCACCCGGATGCAGCCCCCGTACCCGGCTCAGCGCACCAGCAGATCCAGCAGACGCTCGCTCTCGGCTTCCGGGTCGGCCGTCAGCCCCGTGTGCACCGGACCGGGCTGGACGACCGTGCTGCGCGGTGCCACCAGCCAGCGGAAGCGCCGCCCCGCGTCGTCCCCGGCCGCCTGCCCGGCCCGGGCACCGCCGCCGCACACGCACTCCACGGCGTGCAGCGCCGCACGGACCCCGCGGACATCGGCACACGGGTCGAGGGCGAACAGCCGGTCCTCGTCCAGATGGGTGCGGGCGCCCAGGTAGGAGCGCGCGCGGCAGTAGACCAGCACCCCCGCGTTGATCAGCTCACCGCGCTCGATGTGGGGAACGACACGCAGCAGCGCGTACTCGAACACATCGAGATCGCCGCGCGCGGCCGGCTCCGCAGACATCCGCTTCACTCGGCACCGCCACCCTTCCCGGTGAGCCACCCAGGCGCTTGCGAGGGTCCGTCCTTGCTCGGCTCACCGAGCGTGATCCGCTCCTGGATCGTACGGGCGCGGGAGGCCAGGACCTCGGTGTACGCGGCGCGCACCGCGTCCGGGTCGGCGAAGCCCGGCTCGTCCGCGAGCCACTCGTCGGGGATCTCGGCTGCGCACTCGGAGAGCAGTTCCTCGGTGACGCGGGGGGCCAGTTCGGCCGCGGCCTCCTCGGTACGCGGGGCGAAGGGCGCCAGCGCGTGGTCGGAGGCGTCGTAGGGGCGCTCGGCGGCCGCCCGCGCGGTGGGCCAGTTGTGGTGGAAGACCAGCGTCGCGCCATGGTCGATCAGCCACAGATCACCGTGCCACACCAGCATGTTGGGGTTGCGCCAGGAGCGGTCGACATTGCCCACCAGCGCGTCGAACCACACCACCCGTCCGGCTTCCTCGGAACTCACCTGGTAGGCCAGCGGATCGAAGCCCAGCGAGCCGGGCAGGAAGTCCATCCCCAGGTTGAGGCCGCCGCTCCCCTTGAGCAGCGCCTGCACCTCCTCGTCGGGTTCGGACAGTCCGATCACCGGGTCCAGCCACGCCCGCACCAGGTCGGGCACCCGCAGCCCGAGCCGCAGCGCGAGCCGGCCGCACAGCACTTCGGCCACCAGCGTCTTGCGGCCCTGACCGGCGCCGACGAACTTCATGACATAGGTGCCCAGATCATCGGCCTCGACGAGCCCGGGGAGCGATCCGCCCTCTCTCAGGGGCGTGACGTAGCGCGTGGCTGTGACTTCGGGGAGCATTTCGCCAGGCTATACGGCCGTGCCGGCCTTGAGACCGGCAGCGGGCCGCCGGGGCGTACCGCCGGCCCGGGGCCGCCTCGCGCCGGTCAGAAGCGGTGCCGCCCGTGCCGGAGGGGTTCCGTGGGCTCGGCTGCGGTGTCCGGTGCGGCCGGTGAGCGCCCGGAGGCCCCGTCGGACCGCTCGGGACGCTCGCCCTGCGGATCTCCTCCGGTGGGCTCGGCCCCGGCTGCCAGTTCGTCGAGCCGCGCGGTGAGGAAGTGCACGACCTGTGTCCGGTTCGCGTGGGCCCGCTCGTGATCGAGAAGCCGCTGCACGTCCTCGCCGGACAGCGGCCGGATGCGGTGCTCGACCGCGCCCGCGGGAAGCTGGTCGAAGTCCGGCAGGGGCAGGGGCTTGTCCTGGGAAGCTGACATGGGTTGCGCTACCTCCGGGCGGGAGACGGTTCCTCTTCCGAGTCTCCCGACAGATCCGGCGTCCCGCAGCACGGGGCGGCGTCGCGCGCTTCCGGGGCCGCGTCCCGCGCCGTGCCCGGCTGCCGCGGGCCCGTGGCGGGACGGTGGCGCAGCCGCGGCCACGCCCGGCCGGCGTGACCGGATTCCCGGATTCAGACCGCGGCCGTGGCCCCGTGTGCGCGCCCCCGCCGGGTGCCGTGCTTCCGCTGCGTGACGTGGCGCTCCAGCATGCGGTCGGCTGCGGAGAGGGCCTCGGTGAGGGACCGGGTGTCCGTGGTCACGCACAGGGTGTACGCCAGGTCCTCCACCGCTTCGCGGGTCGCCGGAGTGGGAGCGGTCTCGTGCTGTGCGCGGGCGTCGGCGTAGCGGGCGAGGAGGAGTCGGAGCGTCTTCTCCGCCGGGTGCAGCACTGGGAATTCCTTTCGGGTTGCGGGCGGGCCGGGCCCGGGCACCGGGTCCGGAATCCGCGTCCACGGAGTCCGCGGTGGCCGGACGCACGCGCCATGGCCGTTGCCGTGCCGTTGCGGCAGGCGTTCGGCGGCCCCGGGTACCCCGAGTCCCCGCTGCCACACCAGTAGTTCCGCGCCGCGGTGGCGACGCCCGGTGCGGGGCGTCCGCGGGACGAACGGAGCAGGCACTCGGCTCCGCACCGCCTCGCCGCACGGGACCGGGCGCAGCGGTGGGAGGAGTCGGGGCGCCGCCGGCCCCGCTGTTCTGTGGCCGGAAGAGGAACGCCCCTTCCCCCGGCTCGTCCCGTGCCCGGCCTGCTCAGTACTGCGGGAGGAGTTCGGCGGCGACCGCCGTGATGGTCTCGACGGCCTGTGCGAGGACGGGGTTCCCCCGGGCACCGAGGCGGGTGACGGCCATGATGCGGCGCGCCGGGGCCGGTTCCCCGCGCAGTTGGATCCGGGCGACGGGCGAATCCTCGCGCAGCCGCGCCAGGCGCGGCACCAGGATCACGCCGAACCCGTGCGCGACCAACGCCGTTCCGGTGTCCCACTCGTCCGCGTAGTGGGCGATGTCGGGTGTGAAGCCCGCACTCATACAGGCCGCGAGCACGAGCTGGTGGTAGGTCGTACCCGGGCTGCCCACGATCCACTGCTCCCTGGCGGCATCGGCCAGCGTGACCCTCCGGCGCTGCGTCAGGGGGTGGTCGTGGGGGACGACCAGGTCCAGCGGATCCTCCAGCAGCGGCCACTGGTCGAAGCGCTGGTCCGTCATGGGCGGCGAGTCCGCCGTGACGACGAGCAAGGCCAGATCGGCCTCTTCCGCGAGCAACAGGTCGAAACAGCGGTCCGGTTCCGCCTCGACGATGCGCACCCTCATGTGCGGGTGGGCATCGCGCAGTCCGGCGGCGGCGGGCGGCAGCAGACTGCTGGCGGCGGTGGAGAAGCCGCACAGTGTGACCGGGCCGGTGGGCTCGGTACCGACTGCGGCCAGTTCGGCGCGGGCGAGTTCCCACTGCTCCTGCAGGCGCTCCGCGTGGCGCAGCAGGACGCGGGCGGTGTTCGTCAGACGGATGCCGCGGCCCTGCTGCACCACGAGCTCCGTGCCCACCGCAGCGGCGAGCTGACGCAGCTGGTACGAGACCGCTGAGGGCGTGTAATGCAGGGCCTGGGCGGCGGCGGTCACCGTGCCGTGCTCGGCGACCATCTGCAGGATCCGGAGCCGGGAATCAATCATGCGAAGAGTTTGCACGATCGGGCGCGAATTCGTTTGATTCCCCTTGTGTTTCCCGGCCTGCACACTGGCTCGCGTGACTGATCAGCTTCTTTCCCGGGGCAGGAGCGCCCGCCCGGATCCGGACCCCGGCTCCCCGCCCGCCGCACGGTCCCTCCGAGGGCGACGGCTGCCGGAGGGCAGAGATGACCGGCGAACGGTGCGGACCACCGGGCTCCTGGTGGCGGTGCTGACCGCGGGCGCCTATCTGCCCGGCCCGCTCTACCCGCACTACCAGCGCCTCTTCGGCTACGACGACCTGGTCATGACGCTGCTCTTCGCAACGTTCGCGCTGGTGAGTGGACCGACGCTGCTGCTGTGCGGCCCGGCCGCCGATGTCGTGGGCCCCCGGCCCGTGCTGCGGTCGAGCGTGCTGCTGGCCGCCGTCGGCTCCGGATGCTTCCTCCTCGCCCCCGGCCCCGCCTGGCTCTTCGCCGGACGCGTGAGCCAGGCGCTGGCGCTGGGGGCCGCGACCGGCGCCGCCCAGGCCCTCATGACCCGGCACCGACACCCCGCGGCCCGGGTCGGCGGGCCTCTGCTGGCCGGACTGGCCTTCGCGGCAGGCACCGCCGCGGGCCCGGCCGTCTCGGGGGTACTCGCCCAGTACGCGCCGGCCCCCCTGGTCACCCCCTACCTGCTGCACCTGGTGCTGCTGGCCTGGGTCTGGCACCTGATGCGCCGGAACGTACCCGAGCCCGAGCCGGGGGCCTGCGAGGGAGCCCGCCGACGGTGGCGCCCGGCCCGTCCGCAGCTGCCCTCCGCGCTCCGGCCGTTGTTCGTCGTCGCGGGGCTGGCCGGGTTCCTCGCCTGGGCCGTCGTCGGCATCTACCTCGCGCTCCTCCCGGCACTGCTCGCGCGTACATCGCGCGGAGCGGGCCCGGCCCTGGCGGGAGGTGTGGTGGCGGCAGTCCTGGTGTGCTCGGTGCTGACGCAGTGCGCCGGCGCGCGCGGCTCGGCACGCTCGGCACGGCTCGTCGGTCTCGCCGCACTGATCGCGAGCCTGCTGCTCCTCGCCGCCGGCGGTGCCGCGTCGCTCCCCGCGACGCTCGTCTCGGCGCTGCTCGCCGGGTCCGGACACGGGCTGGCCGTCAGCGGGGCCGCCCGCGCGGTGGACGCGCGGACACCTCCCGGACAGCGTGCCGGGATCGCGGCCGCGCTGTACCTCCTCTTCTACACGGGGTCCGGGACCCCGGCCGTCGCCGTGGGGCTGATGTCCACACACATGCCGCTCACCGCGGCGGTGACCGTGCTGAGTTGGGCCGGTGCCGCCCTCGGTGCGGTCGCGCTGTTCGCCACCTGCCGCCTGCCCGTCCCGGTGCGACGGGACGGGCAGGCGACGCACCCCGCCGCGCACGTCCCTCGCCGGGTCTTCCCGGGCGGCCGTCCGGCGCGTGGGACGGGGACGTCTGCACCGGCCCGGCACCGAGGCCGCCGCTCACGCCCGTCGTCCCGTTCCTCCGTCGGCCCGGCGGCCGTCCGTCCCCCGGGCCGACCGCCGGTCCCTCCTGGCCCGCATCGGCCGCCCGCGCAGGAACACCCCTCCGGGACGCGGCGGAACCGCTGAACCGCACGAGGGCGACACGGGCCGGGCCGGTAACGGCGTCGGGAGGGCACGACCACATCCGGAGTGCCGGTGCCCTGGACCGGACGCGGAAGCGCCGAGGGCTCGCGGGGCGCACTACCCAGGCGGGGGGATCTGTGCCTAGGCTGGCGGTGCAGCTGGTTCGTCCCGCCCGCCAGGCGGGATGTCGTAAGAGGGAACCCGGTGGAAGTCCGGGACTGCCCCGCAGCGGTGAGCGGGAACGACCGCCGTCACACGCACTGGACCCCGACGGTCCGGGAAGCGACGGCCAGTAGGAGCCCCGCCGGGAGACCGGCAGGCGTGCCCGCGAGTCCGAAGACCTGCCCGTTGCCCGCACGCGCCCATGTGTGTGCGGACATTCCGGTGACCTCGAGGGCGGGTCGGCGTACATATCCGGTGGACGGACGCAGGCCGCACTTCCGCCTCCGCACCGGTGTTCCGTCACCTTCGCTCCTCGTGCTCGCCGGGATCCCGACGAGACATCTCGCGAAGGAGATCTCCGTGACAGCCACGTCCGCAGCCGCGGCAGCAGGGGCCACCGTCCACGGCTACCCCCGCCAGGGCCCGAACCGGGAGCTGAAGAAGGCCGTCGAGGGCTACTGGAAGGGCCGCGTCACCGCCGCCGGCCTCCAGCAGACCGCGAAGGACCTGCGCGCGGCCAACTGGCGGCAGCTCGCCGAGACCGGCATCCACGAAGTGCCCACCGGCGACTTCTCGTACTACGACCACATGCTGGACTCCAGCGTCATGGTCGGCGCGGTCCCCGAACGGCATCGCGCCGCCGTGGCGGCGGACACGCTGGCCGGCTACTTCGCGATGGCCCGCGGCACCCAGGACGTGGCACCGCTGGAGATGACCAAGTGGTTCGACACCAACTACCACTACCTGGTCCCCGAACTCGGTCCGGACACCGTATTCGCGGCCGACGCCACCAAGCAGGTCACCGAGCTGAAGGAAGCCCTGGCGCTGGGGCTGGCGGCCCGGCCCGTGCTGGTCGGTCCGGTCACCTACCTGCTGCTGGCCAAGCCCGCCCCGGGTGTCGCCGCGGACTTCGAGCCGCTGAGCCTGCTGGAGCGGCTCCTGCCGGTCTATGCCGAACTCCTCGCCGACCTCCGCGCCGCGGGCGCCGCATGGGTCCAGCTGGACGAGCCCGCGCTGGTCCAGGACCGTACCCCGCAGGAGCTGGCCGCCGCCGAGCGGGCACACCGCGCGCTCGGCGGACTCACGGACCGGCCGAAACTGCTGGTCGCCTCCTACTTCGACCGGCTCGGCGACGCCCTGCCCGTACTGGCCAAGGCACCGGTCGACGGCCTCGCCGTGGACTTCACCGGGGCGGCCGCGGCCAACCTCGACGCGCTGGCCGCCGTCGGCGGCCTGCCCGGCAAGCGGCTGGTGGCCGGCGTCGTCAACGGCCGCAACATCTGGATCGACGACCTGGAGAAGTCCCTGACCACCCTGGGCACCCTCCTCGGTCTCGCCGGCCGGGTGGACGTGTCGGCCTCCTGCTCGCTGCTGCACGTGCCGCTGGACGCGCAGGCCGAGGGCGACATCGACCCAGAGGTGCTGCGCTGGCTCAGCTTCGCCCGGCAGAAGACGGCCGAGATCGCCACCCTCGCCAAGGGCCTGGCGCAGGGCACCGACGCCATCGGCGCCGAACTGGCCGCCAACCGCGCCGCCCTGGCCTCCCGCACCGGCTCCGCACTCACCCACGACCCGGCGGTGCGGGCCCGGGCCGCGGCCGTCACGGAGGCCGAGACCCACCGCTCCCCGTCCTACGCCGAGCGCACCTCGGCGCAGCGCGCGCAGCTGCGCCTGCCGCTGCTGCCGACCACCACCATCGGCTCCTTCCCCCAGACGACCGAACTGCGCACCGCCCGCGCCGATCTGCGCGCCGGGCGCATCGACCCGGACGCCTACGAGGAGCGGATCAGGACCGAGATCCGCGACGTCCTGGCCTTCCAGGAAAAGGCCGGCATCGACGTGCTGGTGCACGGCGAACCCGAACGCAACGACATGGTGCAGTACTTCGCCGAACAGCTCACCGGCTACCTGGCCACCCGGCACGGCTGGGTGCAGTCCTACGGCACCCGCTACGTCCGCCCTCCGATCCTGGCCGGCGACCTCTCCCGCCCCGAGCCGATGACGGTGCGCTGGGCCCGGTACGCCCGGTCACTGACCGAACGCCCCGTCAAGGGCATGCTCACCGGCCCGGTCACCATGCTCGCCTGGTCCTTCGTCCGCGACGACCAGCCCCTCGGGGACACGGCACGCCAGGTCGCCCTCGCGCTGCGCGACGAAGTGGGCGACCTGGAGGCCGCCGGCACCTCGGTCATCCAGGTCGACGAACCCGCACTGCGCGAGACCCTCCCGCTGCGCGCCGCCGACCGCGAGGCCTACCTGGCCTGGGCGACCGAGGCGTTCCGCCTCACCACCGCCGGAGTACGGCCCGACACCCAGATCCATACCCACATGTGCTACGCCGAGTTCGGCGACATCGTGCAGGCGATCGACGATCTGGACGCCGACGTCATCAGCCTGGAGGCCGCCCGCTCCCACATGCAGGTCGCCCACGAACTGGCCGGACACGGCTACCCCCGCGAAGCCGGCCCCGGCGTCTACGACATCCACTCCCCCCGGGTGCCCGGTGCCGAAGAGGCCACGGCCCTGCTCCGCAAGGGCCTCGAAGCCATCCCGCCCGAGCGGCTGTGGGTCAACCCCGACTGCGGCCTCAAGACCCGCGGCTGGCCGGAGACCAGGGCCTCCCTGGAGAACCTGGTCACCGCCGCACGAACCATCCGTGCGGAGCTGCCGGACAGTACGTCCTGATCCCGGTCCGCGGGCCGGAGCGGCCGGGTTGCGCCGCCGCTCCGGCCCGCGGGCCCGTACCTGTCCCGGCGCGGCGCGAAGCGGGGCAGGATGGTCCCGGGGCCGCGGCGAAGAGCGGCTCCGCAGGGCACCGGCGCGCACCACCGACGAGGAGTTCCCCCCATGACCGCCGAGCAGCGCTCCGTCCTCCGCACCGTCCGCCGGGCTCTCACCAGCGTGCCGGCGCTCCTCTACCTCGCGCTGTGCGTGGGCCTGATCGGGTGGGCCGTCGCGGTCACGGCATGGGACGAGAGCGGCGAGTCCATGGCCGGGGTGGTCCCCACGTTCGCGACCCTGCCGCTCAGCCTGGTCGTCCTGGCGCTCCCGCTGCCCGACGGACCGTGGGGGTTCGTCCCGCTCCTGCTGGGGTGCGCCCTGGTGAACGCCGTGCTCATCGGCTGGTGGGTACGCGCTCTGACGGGACGGTCCGGTTCCGCGCCGCGTTCCGACCCCCGGACCTGACCGGGGCGGTGCCGGTCCGCGACCCGGCACCCGGCCGGCCCCGGCACGGCCCGGGACCGTCCGCGGCCGGGCGGGCCGGGGTGCTCGGCTCTCCCGGCGCGCCGGCGGGTGCGCCGCGTCAGTCGAAGCGCCCTCCACCGGCCGGGCGCAGCGCGGCGGCGACATCGGCGGCGACGCGTTCGACGTCGGCCGGGGACAGCGGTGAGACGGTCAGCCGCAGCCCGGGCGGCGACGCGAGCCGGAACCGGGCGCCCGGCGCCGCCGCCCAGCCCGCCTGGAGCAGCCGGGCCACCGGACCGGTTTCGTCCGGCACCGGCACCCACACGTTCATGCCGCTGCGTCCGTGCGCGGCGACGCCCCGGGCGGCGAGCGCGCCGATGAGCGCGGTGCGCCGCGCGCCGTAGGAGCCGGCCACCTGCTCGGGGCGGGTCGCCCCGGTCTCCCACAGGTGTGCGACGGCCCGCTGGAGCAGTTGGCTGACCCAGCCGGGGCCGAGCCGCTGGCGGCCGCGGACCCGGTCGACGGTGAGCGGGTCGCCGGTGAGCACCGCGAGCCGCAGATCGGGGCCGTATGCCTTGGCGGTGGAACGCACCAGGGCCCAGCGATGCGTGGTGCCCGCGAGCGGATGCAACGGCAGGTCGACGATGCCGTGGCCGTGGTCGTCCTCGATGAGCAGTGTTTCGGGGCGGGCGGCCAGTACGGCGCGCAGTTCGGCGGCGCGTGCGGCCGGGACGGCGGCGCCCGTCGGGTTCTGGGCGCGGTCGGTGACCAGCACCGCCCGCGCGCCCTGTTGCAGGGCGCGGTCCAGGTCGGCGGGGAGCGGCCCGGAGTCGTCGACGGGGACGGGTACCGGGCGCAGCCCCAGTGCGGGCACGAGGTCGAGCAGGCTGCCCCAGCCCGGGTCCTCGACGGCGACCGCGTCACCGGGGCGCAGATGTGCCGTCAGTACGCGTTCGATGGCGTCCAGGGATCCGGAGGTGACGGCAAGCGGCCCTGCGGGCACACCGTCGGCGTCCAGCGCCGCCCGGGCCAGGGAGGCGAATCCGGGGTCGGTGTCGGGAGCTCCGTAGAGCACGGGAGCGCGCGCCGCGCGGTCGGCGGAAGCGGTGAAGGCAGCGGTGAGCGGGGGAAGCAGCGCGGGGTCGGGGTTGCCGGTGGAGAGGTCGACGCCGCCGGGCGGCGGCTCGACCCGAACGGACTCCCGGGGTGCGGTGGCGGGGCGCTGCCGTACCCGGCTGCCGCGCCGCCCTGCGGTCTCGATGACGCCGCGGTCGCGCAGGGTGCGGTAGGCGGCGGCCACGGTGTTGGGGTTCACGCCGAGCGCGGTGGCCAGTTCCCGCAGGGGCGGCAGCGGGTCGCCGGGCGCGAGTGCGCCGCGGCCGACGCCGCGCTCCACGCTGTCCGCGATCTCTGCTGCGCCCCGGCCCGTGATCCGATAGTCTCCTAGCACAAACTCTATTATGCACTAGTGCAATAGGGGAATGAGAAGAGCGAGGAGAATGCCGTGACCGGCTCACCGTCCGAACCGACAGCCGAACCGACAGCGGAGCCGAAGACCGACCCGGAGGCCGGCCCCAGGACGTATCCCCCGACCCCGCGCACCACCGGCACCCGGGCCCGCGAGCGGATGAGCTACGACCGGGAGACGGTGCACGCCGTCCTGGACGCGGGCTGCCTGTGCCACCTCGGCTTCGTCCGCGACGGCGCACCCGTCGTGCTGCCCACGCTGTACGCACGCGTGGGGGAACGGCTGTACGTGCACGGCTCCACGGGGTCCCGCCCGCTGCGGGAGGCCGGACAGGCGGACGCGGGGGTACCGGTGTGCGTGACCGTCACGCACCTGGACGGACTGGTGCTGGCCAGGGCCGCCTTCCACCACTCGGTGAACTACCGCTCCGTGGTGGCGCACGGGCTCGCGTATCCGGTGACCGACCACGAGGAGCGGCTGCTGGCGCTGGACGCGATCGTGGAGAGCGCCGTCCCCGGCCGGGCGGCGGACTCGCGCCGCGCCAACGCCAAGGAACTCGCCGCGACCGCCGTCGTCCGCGTGGACCTGGCCGAGGTGTCGGTCAAGTCCCGCAGCGGCGGCCCGGGCGACGAGCCCGAGGACCTCGCCCTGCCGCACTGGAGCGGCGTGGTGCCCGTCTCCCCCGTCCACGGCGCTCCGATACCGGCCGACGACCTGGCTCCGGACATCCCCGTCCCCGGCTACCTCACCGCACGCTGACGTCCAGCGCCGCGTCCGCGGGGCCGCCGGACCCGGCGACCGGTGGTGCGGCGGCCCGCGGCTCGGGGGTGGAGCGCTGGGCGACGAGGGCACCCAGCAGCACGAGGGCACCCCCGGCCAACTGCACGGCACTCAGATGCTCCCCGAGCAGCACCCAGGCGAGCACCGTCGCGACGACCGCCTCCAGGCAGGCGACCACGCCGGCCACGGGTGGCGAGAGCCGCCGCACCGAGACCACCCCGGTCAGATAGGCGGTGGCGGTGGCCACCAGCACGATCCAGGCCAGCAGCGCCAGTCCGTGCACCGCGGTGCCGTGCAGCGGAGCGCTGTCCGCCAGCACACTCCAGTCGGTGTGCCAGGGCCGGGCGACGGCGGTCAACGCCAGGGCGCCGATCAGCAGTCCGTAGGCGATGACACCCGCCGGGTCGGCGGGCGGCCGGGCGGCGGCGTCGCCCTCGGCGGTGCTGCCGTGGTCCGAGAGCACGAAGTAGCCCACCTGGCAGCAGGCGGCACCCAGGGCGAGCAGCAGGCCGAGCCCGTCCAGCCGCAGCCCCGCCCACACCTCGACGACGCAGCTCAGTCCGCCGACGGCCAGCACCATGCCGACGGCGGCGGCCCGGGTCACCGCGCGGCGCTGCACGAACCGCACCCACAGCAGCACCAGCGCCGGGGCCAGGTACTCGATCAGCAGTGCGACACCGACCGGGATGCGGGAGAGCGCGGTGAAGTAACACGCCTGCACACCCGCGACGGCGAGCAGCCCGAACCCCAGCAGCAGCCAGGGACGTTCGCGCACCAGTGCCCGGTGCCGCCAGGCCAGCGGCAGCAGCACGAGCGCACCACCGGCCGCCCGCAGCCAGGTGACGTGAAGCGGTTCCATCCCGGCTTCGATGAGCGGTTTCGCCGCGACCCCCGAGCTGCCGAACGCGAAGGCGGAGGCCAGGGCCAGGGCGAGGCCCGAGGCGGGGGCCCGGGGAGCGGCCGTGGAGGAGTGGGTGCGCATCGGCGCATCATCTCAAGCTCCGACAGGAGTGTCACCCCGGATGCCCCTGACAAGGCCCGGCCGGGCAGGACACCTCGCCGAGCGGTCCGCAGGCCCGGCGCCGGCGGGCGGACCGGAACCGACGGGCGGCAGACGGCGGGCAGCAGGCGGCGGGCAGCAGGCAGCAGGCAGCAGGCAGCAGGCAGCAGGCAGCAGGCGACTCAGACGTCCGCGGCGACGCCGGTCCGGTCGACGAGCCGCACGAGGTCGACACCCGCGCGCCGCAGCACCTCCGCACCCCGGCACTCCGGGTCGGCCACCACGCCCGCGAACAGGTCGACGGCCTCGGTCCGCGGGTTCCCGAGCCGCCGGGCACGGCGCGCGGCGAGTTCGAGCGCGGCCTGCGCGCTGGGCGACCAGCCGGGCACCCCGCCGGGCTGGTCGGAGACGGCCGGCACGGCCCCGGAGTCCTCCACGGCGCTCTGCCAGCGCAGGCCGTAGCCGATGCTGCGCTGGACGAGATAGCCGAGCAGCCTGCCGAGCTGTGCGCCGCCGCCGTCCAGCAGTTCCCAGGTGCCGCTGTCGGACTCCAGCAGACTGTGCAGCAGGTGCGCCGTGTCGATCTGCCGGTCCCCGTCCCGCGCCGCACGCCGGCGGGCCGTGGCGATCACTTCAGCCAGCGCGTCACCGACCGGCGGGTCGACCAGGGTGTCGATCCCCGCTTCGGCCGAGGCGCTGGGCGGTGTAGGACTGTGCACCGAACCACCACATCACACGCACCCGCGCGGATCGTCAGCGTGCCGTGGCATATGCCCGTCCGCCTGCGGGTGTGCACGGCTGCCGCCACCTCCTCCCTGGGAAGGAGACGGCACCCCCGGTCCCCCTCGGGGGTCCGGAGGCGCCGCGGGCCGCGGGCCGGGGTTCAGTCCTCCTCGGCCAGGATCAGATACAGGCTCTTCCTCGCATCGTTGACCACGCGGAGCGCCTTCTGCCGCTGCCCCTCCGTCCCGGTCGCCCACACCTGCTGGAAGGCGGCCGCGAGCCCTCCGGCCGCGGTGCGCACCTCCTGCAGGGCCTCCCAGTCGGCGCCGCGCCCCGCTTCCTCCCAGGGGGCCTCGGCGCCACTCTCCGCCTCGGCGGTGCCCGCCTCGGTGAGCGCGAAGAGCTTCTTGCCACCCTCGCTCTCACTGGCGATCAGCCCCTCGTCCTCCAGCAGCTGCAGCGTCGGGTAGACGGAACCGGGGCTGGGCTTCCAGCCGCCGCCGCTGCGTTCGGCGATCTCCCGGATCATCTCGTAGCCGTGCATCGGACGGTCCTTGAGCAGCGCCAGGATCGAGGCCCGGACGTCACCGCGCCGTGCCCGGCCCCGGGGGCCGCCACGGCCGCGGCCACCGAAGGGCCCACCGCCGAAGGGCGGCCCGAACGGGCCGAAGGCGGCCCGCCCGTGCCCCGGCCCGCGTCCGCGCCCGCGCCCGTGCGGACCGCAGGGCCCGGCACCGGGCCCCTCGGTGCCGCGGCCGGGCCCGGGTCCGTACCGACGGGGAGTCTCGTCCTGCTGCATTTCGTAGGGATACATCGTCGATTCCTCCACATCACATCTTCGATCTTTCGCGATACTTCGACGATATATCGGAACCGATCGCATGACAAGCTTTTCACTGCAGGCAGACTCCGCGCCGTGCGGGCGGACCGGCGGCCCGCGCCCCCGGGCACACTCCGTAAGCTGGGCGCAAGGGGGCGGCAGGCGCTTCCCGCGTCCGGTCAGGAGTCCCCCCGCATGCACACCACCGCCGCCCCGGCGAGTCGCGTCCGGATCCCGGCGCTCGCCACCGCCCTGCTGCTGTGGGCCGCTCTGAGCGGCTGCGGAGCGGGCCAAGGCGACGACGGCGCCCCGGACCCCGGCCGCAGTGCCACCGCCGCACACCCGGCGCCGCCGCCCGCGCACGCGGGCTTCGACTACCAGATCGGGGGCGCCTACCCGCCGCCCGACGGCGTGCGCGTGCTCTCCCGGGACCGTGCGCACGACCCCGCACCGGGGCACTACAACGTCTGCTACGTCAACGGCTTCCAGGCCCAACCCGATGCGCTGGACTGGTGGCAGCGACACCATCCCGACCTGGTGCTGCGGACCGCGAGCGGCAAACCGGTGCTGGACACCGACTGGAACGAAGCACTGCTGGACACCTCCACCGCCGCGCACCGCGACGAACTCGCGAACCTCGTCGGAGGCTGGATCGACGGCTGCGCCGAAAAGGGATTCCAGGCGGTCGAGGTGGACAACCTCGACTCCTACGAGCGCTCCGGCGACCGGCTCAGCCGGGCCGACAACGTGGCGTTCGCCGCGCTCCTGACCCGGCGTGCGCACCGGAGCGGACTGGCGGCCGGGCAGAAGAACGCACAGGAACTGCTGCCGCGGCGCACCGCGATGGGCTTCGACTTCGCGGTGACGGAGGAGTGCGGGCAGTACGGCGAGTGCGGCCGCTACGCGGAGGCGTACGACGACCGGGTGCTGGACGTCGAGTACACCGCCGAAGGGCTGGCAGCGGCCTGCCGCGCCTGGGGCGAGCGGCTGTCGGTCGTACGGCGGGACCTGGACGTCCGCCCCGCGGGCGAGGACGGGCACCGCTACGAGCGGTGCTGATCCGCAGGTGTTCCCGGCGGTCCCGGGCCCGGAGCCGCACGCCCCGCACCGCGCCGCCCGGTCGGCCGCCTTCCGCGGTCCGCACCGGCGCTCCCGGTCCACCCGCCGCGCATTGGCCCTGCATCCGCCCGCCTCCGCCCCGTACCGTCCGCGGGCATGAGACTGCGCACCGTCGACGCCTTCGCCGACCGCCCCTTCACCGGGAATCCCGCCGCCGTCGTACTCCTGGAGGCGGCCGCTTTCCCGGACGACTCCCGCCTCCAGGCCCTCGCCGCCGAACTGAACCTGTCCGAGACCGCCTATCTGCACCCGCTGACCGACACCGCAGACGCCGACTGGGCGCTGCGCTGGTTCACACCGACGACCGAGGTCGACATGTGCGGCCACGCCACCCTCGCCGCCGCCCATGTGCTGGGCGGCGACGGCCTGCTGGACGAGGACGGGCGGGTGCGCTTCCGGACCCGCAGCGGCGTCCTGGGCGCCTCCCGCGACGCGGACGGCAGCCTCACCCTGGACTTTCCGACCGCCGCTCCGGTCCCCGTCCCGGTCCCGGAGAGCGCCCGGGAGGTCTTCGGCGCCGAACCCCTGGCCGCCTGGGACACCGGTCCGCTGCAGAAGCTGGTCCTGGAGTTCGCCGACGAGCGCACGGTGCGCGACCTGGCACCCGACCCGGCAGCGGTCGCCGCGCTCCCCGCCCCGACCGTGGTGGTGACGGCAGCGGCGGCACCGAACGGCTCCGGGACCGGGGCGCGGGAACACGACTTCGTCTCACGGGTCTTCGCGCCCGTGCACGGCATCCCGGAGGACCCCGTCACCGGCAGCGCGCACACCGCGCTCGCCCCGCTGTGGTCGCAGCGGCTCGGCCGCGCCGCCCTGACCGGCCTTCAGGTCTCGCGGCGCACCGGCGAAGTGCGCACCACGCTGCGCGGCGAGCGCACCCTGCTGACCGGGCGGGCGGTCACCGTGCTGGACGCGGAGCTGCTCACCGGACTGCAGTGACCGGCCGGCGGCGTCGCGCGGCCCGCCGAGCGCGGCTTCAGGGCGTGGGCAGCCAGTCCACCCGCCCCGCGAGCAGCGCGTAGCCGACGAAGGCCACGATGTCGATCAGCGCGTGGGCCGCCACCAGCGGCCCCACGCGGCCCCACCGCCGGTAGAGGAAGGCGAAGACGACGCCCATCGCCAGGTTGCCGAAGAATCCTCCGATGCCCTGGTAGAGGTGGTAGGAGCCGCGCAGCACCGCGCTCGTGCCGAGCGCGGCGAGCGGCGACCAGCCGAGCTGGTCGAGCCGGCGCAGCAGGTATCCGACGACGACGACCTCTTCCAGCACCGAGTTCTGCACCGCGGAGGCGACCAGCACCGGATACTTCCACCACACGTCCGGCAGCGACTCCGGCTCCACGGTGAGGTTGAACCCCCCGGCCTGGGCCAGCAGGTAGAGCCCGATCCCGCAGCCGCCGATGCCCGCGGCCAGGGCGGCGCCCCGGCTCAGGTCGAAGAGGGGCCTGCGGCGGTCGAGGCCGAGCACCCGCAGCCCGCCGGCGCCCTCCCGCGCCAGGAGGTGGGCGACCAGGGCGACCGGCACCAGCGCGGTGGCGATCCCGAAGAGCTGCCAGGCCAGGTCGAGCCAGGGCCGTCCGGGCGCCTGCGAGGAGTTGAGCCGGGCGGCCTGGTCGGCCAGCCCGCCCGGCCGCGTCAGCGCGCCGACGAAGCTGATCAGCGAAGAGACGGCGCTGGCTCCCAGGGAGAGCGCCAGGACGAGCAGCAGTTCGGTGCCCAGCACCTGCCGCGGCAGCCCGCCCGCGGGGGCGGGCCGCGGTTCCTCAGGCACCTGTGCGCGCACGCGAACCTCCCGTTGCCGACGCCGGATCCATCCTTGTCCCTCCTGTCGCACCACCGGCGGCTCCGCCACCGCCCCGGCGCGCCGCGACCGCACCGTCGGCCGTCGGGCCGCGTCGCACCGTCCGGCGGGCCGCGCCGGGGCACGGCAGCGGTGGAGCGACACGCGCAGCGGCCGGAGGGACGGGCCCCCGGGGGCGGTGCCACCCCTCCGCCGTTGCCGCAGGGCACCTGCCGGGCGTACTCCGGTGCGCTGCCACGTCACAGCTTGCCCGACGGCGGTGGCGGGGTCGGCCTGCGGGGTCCCGGCGCACCGGTACCGACGACACGGCCGGGCCCGCGCCGGGTGCGGCGCGGGCCCGGTGGGGCGGGGTGCCGGGCGCGGCAGCCGGGCTACGGCCCGTTGTCCCAGGTGTGCACGGCCGCTCCGGACGCGGCCCGGTCGCAGTAGCCGCGGGCCATCGCGGCCAGCGCCTTCTCCCGGTCCAGGCCGGACTCCAGTGCGCGGTGGTAGGCGGCCGCCTGCCAGGACGCCCCGTTGACGCGCAGCCGGCAGCGCTCCTCGATGACCGAGAGGCAGCGGTCGCGGTCGGCCGGCTCCACGCCCCACGCGTCGAGCCCCGCGGCGGCCAGGGGCAGCAACTCCTCGCGCACCAGCCGGACGGCGGGCTGCCGGCGCAGTCCGGTGCCCCGGCCCGAGCGCGGCCACCACAGCTCGGCCTCGATTCCGTACCGGCACGCCGCGTCGAAGTTCCGCTCGGCGTACTCGAACGGCAACCGGTTCCAGACCGGTCGTGGCTCGTCGGCCAGCGCGCGCACCAGCCCGTAGTAGAACGCGGTGTTGGCCAGCACATCGGTCACCGTCGGTCCGGCGGGCAGCACCCGGTTCTCCACCCGCAGGTGCGGGGCGCCGTCCACGACTCCGTAGACGGGCCGGTTCCAGCGGTAGATCGTCCCGTTGTGCAGCGTCAGCTCGGACAGGGCCGGCACCCCGCCGGATGCGAGCACGCCTGTGGGGTCCTCCTCGTCGCAGATGGGCAGCAGGGCGGGGAAGTAGCGCAGGTTCTCCTCGAACAGGTCGTACGCGGAGGAGATCCAGCGCTCCCCGAACCAGGTGCGCGGGCGGACGCCCTGGGAGATCAGTTCGGGCGGGCGGGTGTCCGTCGCCTGGACGAAGAGCGGCACCCGGGACTCGCGCAGCAGTTCGTGCCCGAACAGGAAGGGCGAGTTCGCCCCCATGGCGACCTGGGCGGCGCTGACGGCCTGCGCCGCGTTCCACACGTCCGCGAACCGTCCGGGCGTCACCTGGAGGTGGAGTTGCACGGAGGTGCAGGCGGACTCCGGCGCTATCGACTCCGAGGTGCTCACCAGATGCTCGACCCCCTCGATGTCGAGCGCCACCTCCTCGCCGCGCGCGGCCATGATCTGGTCGTTCAGCAGCCGGTAGCGGTCGTCCTCGGTGAGGTTGGCCAGCGTCAGGTCGCGCGCCGTGAGGGTCGGCAGGGTGCCGATCATGACGATCCGGGCATCCACTTCCCGGGCCTGCCGGTCCGCGTATGCCAGCCCGGTGCGGAGTTCCTCGGCGAGCTGATCGAGAACTCTTCCGGAGAGCGCATGCGGCACGATGTTCACTTCGAGATTGAACTGCCCCAGTTCTGTCTGGAAATCCGAGCTCGCGATCCGCTGGAGTACCTCGGCATTCACCATGAGGGGCTGCCCCTGGACATCCGCGAGATTGAGTTCGATCTCCAGCCCCATGAGATTCCTGGGGCGGTCGAACCGCTTCTCCTCCAGTAGCTGCCACAGTCCCCGCAGGCACGTGTGCAGCTTCTCCCGGTACCGCCGTCGATCGGACAGGTCGAACCTGTCGGCGACGACCTTCTCTCCCATCGGAGGCTTCCTCCCTGCTGGTGGACGCTGCCGGAGGTCCCGGCCGAGCGTGCACCGATGATGCCCTGCCGCGCCGCGGATAACGCCTGGCAGGGCTGACGCGGCGGGGAACTGCCGCTACGCTGACCGAGGCCCGGCGGCACATTCCCTCGGCATACGGCGGTGTCCAGCACCCGCGGCACAGCTCTCGTCATAATCACCGACGACATCAGGCCGACCGCGTTTTGCCCGGAATCCGAGGTCAACCGCGCAGCGCCGGGGTCGGCGCAGGTGAAAAGTCCGCCGATGCGTCCTGTTGCAGTCTTACGGGAAACAGCAGGACACGTTAGCGGAAACACCACTCGAACACATCTCGTATAAACTGCGCGAACGAGGCAGAGACTTGGCGATCCCGGCCGCCCCGGTCGACCCCTCCCAGCCGCGCCTGCGGCCATCTCCGCGCCGACACCGCCGTCGCGCTCCTGCCAGCACCATGTGTCTCCCAAGAGAGGCGACCCGCCATGCCGCTGCACGCACTCTCGGCCCCCGCCCCCGCCCTGCGCAGTGTCCTGACCGCCCTCGGCTCCCCGAGCGCGGTACGGGGCTCCCGGGCCCCGCTCGCCCTGCGCACGGCGCAGGGCCCGCTGCGCCCCGAACTCCCCCTTCCCGCCTACGAGATGGTGCGCGTCGCGCCGGACGGCACCGGACGGGCCGACGCATCGGCAGCGGTGGCCCCGCGCACCCGGCTGACCGGCTGGCGTTTCCTGCTGGCCGACGGAGGCACCGACGGCGAGAGCGGCCACGGCTCCGCGTTCGTCGGCACCGCCGAAGCCGTGCCGACCGCGGACGGCTGGACCTTCGGCCAGTTCCGGCAGGGCCCCTACGTCCTCTCGACGGTCCGCGCGCTGCGCCAGGCCGAGGTACTGCCGACGCCCTACCAGCCGCGCCTGCTGTCGGTGCCGGAGCTCTACATGCTGACCCTGTGGCTGCACGCCGACATCGGCGGCGACCCGCACGACGGCGTCCCCGACCCGGCCGATCTGCTGATCCCCCTGGCTCCGGCGCCGCCGGGTATCGCCCCGCACACCGCGCACCGCGTGGACACGCTGCTGCCCGCGCTGACCCGCAGACTCGGGTCGGCAGCGGCTCCCGCGCGCGGAGCCGACCCCGGCACGGCACCGCTGCTGCGTACGCCCGCGTGAGACGGCGTCCGCCTGCGGGAACCGCCGGTGCCGCTGGGCGCCCCTCCGAATGGGCTAGTCTTCGCGGGAGCCCGAACCCCCCGAAATGACGGTGCAGTTGGGCGCAACCGCCTACCCGGGTGACGCGTCTGTGCGGTTGGGTACGAGCTGACGCGAAATCCCTGCGAATCCGCGTCGGCAGCGGAACACTGGGAGACGGACCGGAACGTACGCACGTACGGGGTGACGGGGGATCGGTCATGCACAACAGGAACCGCAGGACAGACGCCACAACACGACGGAAGACGACACCGACAATGTGCCAGCACCAGCCACCGTGCCCGACAGCGGACTCAGCCGACAGGGAGGCCGCGCAAGCCGTGGTCCACCACCCGGAGCAGGGCTGGAGCCTGCTCTGCAACGGAGTGCTCCTCTTCGAGGACACGGGAGAGCTGCTGCCGGACGGCCGGATCATCGCTCCGCACAAGCCGCTCGGCACGCGCCACGTCACCACCGCCGCCTGACACCCGGCCGGCACGTCCCACAGGGCCGCACCGGACGTCACGGCGCGCCGCCGACGGCCGCACAGCGCACCGCGATTCCCACAACACCGCACGACGCAGGGCCGGCACGGCATCCGCCGTACCGGCCCTGAATCCGTCGTTCCGCGAACCAGGCCGGCGCACGCCCCCGGCCCAGGAGGCCGCGCCCGCGGCCAACCATCGCTACCCGGCGTCGTACTCCGCGATCGGCGGGCAGGAGCAGACCAGGTTGCGGTCGCCGTACGCGCCGTCGATCCGGCGCACCGGCGGCCAGTACTTGTCACCCGCGTGCACACCGGCGGGGAAGACCGCCTCCTCGCGGCCATACCCCTGCTGCCACTCGCGGCCCAGCATCGCGGCCGTGTGCGGGGCGTTGCGCAGCGGGTTGTCCTCCGCGTCCCACTCCCCCGTACCGACCTTCTCGATCTCCGCACGAATGGCGATCATCGCCTCGCAGAACCGGTCGACCTCGTTGAGGTCCTCGCTCTCCGTCGGCTCGATCATCAGCGTCCCGGCGACGGGGAAGGACATCGTCGGCGCGTGGAACCCGTAGTCGATCAGCCGCTTGGCGACATCGTCGATGCTGACACCGGTCTGCTTGGTCAGCGGACGCACGTCGATGATGCACTCGTGCGCCACCAGTCCGTGCGGGCCCGCGTAGAGCACCGGATAGTGCGGCTCCAGCCGCTTGGCGATGTAGTTGGCGCTCAGCACCGCCACCTGGGTGGCCCTGCGCAGCCCCTCGGCCCCCATCAGCCGGACGTACGCCCAGGAGATGGGCAGGATGCCGGCCGATCCCCACGGCGCCCCGGAGACCGGGCCGATCCCCGTCGCGGGCCCCGCGGCGGGCTGCAGCGGGTGATTGGGCAGGTACGGGGCCAGGTGCGCGCGCACCCCGATCGGGCCGACGCCGGGGCCGCCCCCGCCGTGCGGGATGCAGAACGTCTTGTGCAGGTTCAGGTGCGAGACGTCGGCGCCGAAGCGCCCCGGCTTCGCCAGCCCCAGCAGCGCGTTCAGGTTGGCGCCGTCCACGTACACCTGACCGCCCGCGTCGTGCACGGCTGCGCAGACCTCGGTGATGTGCTCCTCGAACACGCCGTGCGTGGACGGGTAGGTGACCATCAGAACGGCCAGCTCGTCGCCGTGCTGCTCGATCTTGGCGTGCAGGTCGGCCACGTCCACGTCGCCGTTGTCGCTGGTCTTGACGACCACGACCGTCATCCCCGCCATCACCGCGCTGGCCGCGTTGGTGCCGTGCGCCGAGGAGGGAATGAGGCAGACGGTGCGCCCGGGCTCGCCGTTGGCACGGTGGTAGGCGCGGACCGCCAGCAGCCCGGCCAGTTCGCCCTGCGAGCCCGCGTTGGGCTGGAGGGAGACCTTGTCGTAGCCGGTGACCTCGGCCAGCCGCTCCTCCAGCTCGCGGATCAGCGTCAGATACCCCTCGGCCTGCTCGGCGGGCGCGAAGGGGTGCAGTGCGCCGAACTCCGGCCAGGTGACCGGCTCCATCTCCGTGGTGGCGTTGAGCTTCATCGTGCAGGAGCCCAGCGGGATCATGCCGCGGTCCAGCGCGTAGTCCCGGTCGGCCAGCCGGCGCAGGTAGCGCAGCATGGCGGTCTCGGAGCGGTGCTCGTGGAAGGCCGGATGGGTCAGGTACTCGTCGGTGCGCAGCAGCCCGGCCGGCAACGCGTCGCCGGTGACCGCGTCCAGCTCGTCGAGGTCGGCCTGCGCGGCCGCGACACCGAACGCCTGCCACACGGTGGCGAGCTGCTCCCGGCCCGTGGTCTCGTCGCAGGCCACGCCGACGTGGTCGGCGTCCACCAGGCGCAGGTTGACCCCCGCCTCGCGGGCCCGCTCGGTGACCCGGGCCGCCTGGCCCGGGACGCGCGCGGTGACGGTGTCGAAGAAGCTGTCGTGGACGATCTCGACCCCGCCGTCCCGCAGCCCGGCCGCGAGCAGCGCCGCGTACCGGTGGGTGCGGCGGGCGATCGCCGCCAGCCCGTCCGGACCGTGGTACGCGGCGTACATTCCCGCCATCACCGCCAGCAGCACCTGCGCGGTGCAGATGTTGCTGGTGGCCTTCTCCCGCCGGATGTGCTGTTCACGGGTCTGCAGGGCGAGGCGGTAGGCCTGCGCTCCGTCCACGTCCTTGGAGACCCCGACCAGCCGCCCGGGCAGGCTGCGGGCGAACTGCTCGCGGACGGACATGTAGCCCGCGTGCGGCCCGCCGAAGCCCATCGGCACTCCGAACCGCTGGCTGGAGCCGACGGCGATGTCCGCGCCCAGCTCGCCGGGGGAGGTCAGCAGCGTCAGCGCCAGCAGGTCGGCGGCGACGGTGACCACCGCGCCGAGTGCGTGCGCCTGCTCGACGGTGCGGCGCTGGTCGCGTATCGCTCCGGAGGCGCCCGGGTACTGGAGCAGCACCCCGAAGATCCCCCGCCCGGTGAGCTCCTCGGGGATGCCCTCGTCCAGGTCGGCGACCACGATCTCCACACCGGTCGGCTCGGCGCGGGTACGCAGCACCGCCACGGTCTGCGGCAGGCAGTCGGCATCGACCAGGAACACGCCGCCGCCCCGCTTTCCGGCCTTGCCGACCCGGCGCGAGAGGGCCATCGCCTCGGCGGCGGCCGTGGGCTCGTCCAGCAGCGAGGAGCCCGCGGTGGGCAGCCCGGTCAGGTCGGAGACGACCGTCTGGAAGTTGAGCAGCGCCTCCAGCCGGCCCTGCGAGATCTCCGGCTGGTAGGGGGTGTAGGCCGTGTACCAGGCGGGGTTCTCCATGACGTTGCGCAGGATCACCGGCGGGGTGAAGGTGCCGTAGTAGCCCAGGCCGATCATGGAGTGCAGGACCTGGTTGCGCCGCGCGAGGGTGTGCAGCTCGGCCAGCACGTCGGCCTCGCTCCGCGCGTCGGGGAGCTTCAGCCGCTCGGTGCTGCGGATCACCTCGGGCACGGCCGCGCCGGTCAGCTCGTCGAGCGATCCGTAGCCGACCTGGGCGAGCATCTTGGCCTGGGCACCGGCGTCGGGTCCGATGTGGCGACTCTCGAAGGGGATGCCGCTCTCCAGCGCCGAGAGCGGGGTGCGAGGGGAAGTCATCTGCGGGGGCCTCCTGGTCTGTGCGACCTGCGAGGGGCACCTTTCACGGGTGCCCGGACGGCCTCCCCCTCTGTCATCTGACCTGAGAGTTTCACCGAGCCACGTGCCGGACGCTCGGCTTACACCGTCGGTGAGGGAGGGCTTCGGTGTGCTGGTCCGGGCCCGCCCTGCTTTCCAGAGTGACCTCGTCCGCACGGTACGTGAGCCTGAGAGATTCCGGGGAGGAGTTGCTCCTTCGGCGCCTCCGGAAACTGCACCGGAGGACTCTCCCGCACGGGGTCGACAGCCACCTCGAGAGTATCAGCGCCCCCTTGCGTGGTAACCCGGCGTGCGCCCGAGTGGCCAATAGTCGAAAAGTGCCGTTTCGTGGTGAGTACGCGCAGAAACAGCGCGTCGCGACCCTGGTGGAGGAGCCCCGTGCAGACCGGAACAGATCCGCGAAGCCTGATCGGCCGCAAGGCGTTCGACCGTGCAGGAGCCAAGATCGGCACCGTGGACGAGGTGTACCTCGACGACGCCACGGGCGACCCGGAGTGGGCCGCACTGCGCACGGGCCTCTTCAGCCGGGACGCCTTCGTCCCGCTGGAGCCCTCCGACCTGGACGAGAGGGGACTGCGGGTCCCGTTCGAGCGGGCTCTGATCAAGAGCGCCCCCGACTTCGGCGTCGGCCGCCACCTCTCCCCGCAGCAGGAACTGGAGCTCTACCGCCACTACGGGCTCGACGTGCCCGTCGGCGGCGAGGCGCCGCCGCCCGCGGACCGGGATTTCGGGCGGATAGCCGGCGCCGGGGACTGATCCGTAGCGGGGCCCGCGACACCCGCACCCAGCATGACCGGTTCGGCGCTCTCCAGTTGCGGATCGTCGACCGAGAAGGTGCGCACCCGGCCCGGTGCCGAGTCCGGCTCCTCGAACCGGACGGTGACCTTCCCGACACCGCTGCCCTGCACCCAGCCCCGCCCGTGGACGGCATGGCGCACATCCCGGCCGGGGATCCAGCGCCGGTCGGCGGGCACCGCCGCGCCCGGCTCCTCGACGGCGGCCGCCTCTCCGGCCGCCTGGCCCGCCCCTGGCCGCTCCCCGGCATCCGGCCCCGGCTGCCCCGGACCCGGACCGTCCGCCCCGGGCTCCGTACCGGTCTCATGGGCGGCCGCGCGCCCCTGAGCGGCCTGGGCCTGCGCGAACAAGTCCTCCTGGGTGAAGTCGGCCAGCCCGCTGACACCCACGCCGAG
This sequence comes from Streptomyces sp. AA1529, assembly GCF_000280905.1. Taxonomy (GTDB): domain Bacteria; phylum Actinomycetota; class Actinomycetes; order Streptomycetales; family Streptomycetaceae; genus Streptomyces. Next base: position 102,048 of record NZ_ALAP01000074.1, read on the forward strand.
CAGCCGCACACCGGCCGTGGTGTCCACCCCGTCCAGCAGCCGCAGCGCCGCCTCGCGCACGACGCCGGCGTCGTCGGTGGGGCCGCGGAGCGTCTCGGATCTGGTGAGGGTGGAGAAGTCGTAGCTGCGCACCTTGATGACGACCGTGCGCCCGGACCGCCCCGCCGCGCGCAGGCGCGTCACACAGCGCCCGGCCAGCCGCTCCACCTCCAGCCGGACCCGGGTGCGGTCGGTGAGGTCGACGTCGTAGGTGTCCTCCACGGAGACCGATTTGGCGTCCCGCTCGGCCACCACCGGACGGTCGTCGACCCCGTGCGCCATCGCGTGGACCGAGATGCCGTGCGCCCTTCCGAGCAGCCGCAGCAGTTCGTCCTCGCCGGCCTCCGCGATCTCGCCCACGGTGCCGATCCCCGCCCTGCGCAGCACCTCCGCGGTGGCCGGCCCGACCCCGGGCAGGGTCCGCACGGACAGCGGAGCCAGCATCCCGCGCTCGGTGCCGACCGGGATGAGCACCAGGCCGTCGGGCTTCGCCTGCTCCGAGGCGATCTTCGCGAGCATCTTGGACCCCGCGAGCCCCACCGAGCCGGTCAGCCCCGTCGCCGTCGCGATGTCCCGCCGCAGCCGCTCACCGACCTCCCGCGCCCCTTCAGCGCCGCCCTGTGTCCCTTCCAGGGCCTGACCGGCCTCCAGGTCCACGAACGCCTCGTCGAGGCTCAGCGGCTCCACCAGGGGCGAGAGGCCGTGCAGCAATTCCATCACCACGTCGCTGACGGCGCGGTAGAGCCCGAACCTGGCGCCCAGATACGCCGCGTTCGGCGCCAGCCGCCGCGCCTGCGCCGTGGGCATCGCGGAGTGCACCCCGAAGCGCCGGGCCTCGTAGGACGCGGTGGAGACCACCCCGCGGGGCCCGAGACCGCCGACCACGACCGGCTTCCCGCGCAGGCTGGGCTTGGATGCCTGCTCCACCGCGGCGAAGAAGGCATCCATGTCCAGATGCAGGATGGTCGGCTGGGTCCTCACACCCCCCGATGCTGCCGTACGCCACTGACACTCCCCGGCCGCGGCGTGCCCGGCGGCCGCGCCGCCCGGGCGCGGGCGCGCTAGCCGGCGCGGTTGCGGCGCCGGGCGAGCTCGTCCTCGGGGTGGTCCCGCACGAGCGTCTCACCGGTGTCGACACGCTCCCCGTGCAGCCGGGAGAGCGCGCCCTCGACGTCCTTCCAGACGACGCCGACAGCGATCCCGAAGACGCCCTGGCCGCCCTGCAGAAGATCGACCACCTCGTCGGGCGAGGAGCACTCGTAGACCGTGGCCCCGTCACTCATCAGCGTCATTCGCGCCAGATCGGTACGGCCTCCGGAACGCAGGTGCCGGACGGCCGCGCGGATGTTCTGCAGCGAGACACCGGTGTCCAGCAGCCGTTTGACGATCTTGAGGACGACGATGTCCCGGAAGCTGTAGAGCCGCTGGCTGCCCGAGCCGTAGGCGGGGCGGATGCTGGGCTCGACCAGTCCGGTCCGGGCCCAGTAGTCGAGTTGCCGGTAGGTGATCCCGGCCGCCGAGCAGGCGGTGGGACCGCGGTAGCCGACCTGCTCCGGGGGAGCGTCACCGACCGGGCCGACGGCACCTGCCGGGGAGGGAGCGGGGCCCGGCCGCCCCGGGGGCGCCTCCTGGCCGGAGGCCGGAATCGGGCCGCCGAGTAGGGACGAGTCGCCAGCCGCCGTACCTTCGCCGCCGGTGCTTGTCACGCCGACCTCCGTCCTTCACATCCCGGGTCACCCCCGGAACCTGCCCACATGAAGGTAGGCAGTCACTCCGAGTGCGTCAATGATCGCCACACTCGGCACGGCGAGTGATAGTGCCCGGGAGAGTGGTTTCGCGTGCCCGAAGGCGGGGCAGGACTGGCCGGATGCCCGGTGAGTCCCACCGGCGCGGCACGGCGCGCACCTCTCCCCCGCCACCGGCCGGAAGCGCCGACCGCGGCTTATCGTCGGCGGAACGTCACTGGCTGCTGGTGCCGAAGTCCTCCGGGGAGATCTGGTCGAGGAACTCGCGGAACTTCTCCACCTCGTCCTCCTGCTCGTCCGGGATCGCGATCCCCGCGTCGTCCAGCACACCGTCGCTGCCGTAGATCGGCGTTCCGGTGCGCAGGGCGAGCGCTATGGCGTCGGACGGACGGGCACTGACCTCCACTCCACTGGCGAAGACCAGCTCCGCGTAGAACACGCCTTCCCGCAGATCCACGATGCGGACCGCGGTCAGCTCCTGACCCACTGCTTCCAGGACGTCCTTGAACAGGTCATGGGTGAGTGGGCGTGCGGGGGTCATGCCCTGCTGCGCGAAGGCGATCGCGGTCGCCTCCCCAGGACCGATCCAGATGGGGAGGTAGCGGTCGCCTCCCACTTCTCGCAGGAGCACGATCGGTTGGTTGGTGGGCATTTCCACCCGGACACCCACTACGTCGAGCTCATTCACACAGCAACCCTAGGCCGTGCCGCGCCTGTTTGGGTAGTCGGGCAGCCGTCCGGCACCGGCATCCGTGTGCTGATTCAGTCACACCGCGTGCGGTCCGGGTGCGTTCCGGAGGCCATGAAGGCCCCGTAGAGCCGCACGGAGAGATCGGCCAGTTCCTCGGCCGTGCTCTCGGCTCCCGACCTGGTCCGCTGGTCCGGATGGCGCCGCAGCGGCGCGACGCGCTGCTCGGCCAGGGCGAGCTGCCGGTCGGCGGCCGCCTTGACGGACCGCAGGTGCCGCGCCTCCACCCCGTGCCGTCCGAGCCGGGCCACCAGTCGGGCCACGGCCACATCGGCAAGCCGATAGGTGCCGTCCGCGGCCGGTCCGAGCAGGCCGTACTCCTCCCACTCGGCCAGCTCCTCCTCCCGCACGCCCGCGGACCCGAGCAGTTCCCGGCGCCCGGTACGGACAGCGGAGGCCACGGGTGCCGGGCCGGGCTCGGACGCCCTCCCGGCCTCGGCGCCGCGCGGAGCGGCCACCGACGGTGCGGGAGCGGCGGAGTCCCGCCCGGGCGCCCCCAGGTGCTCCTTGATCGCGCGCAGCGACAGGCAGTGGTCGCGCTGCAGCCGCAGCACCCGGCCCAGCCGCGCCACATCCGCCTCCCGGAACCGGCGGCCACCCGACGGCGAGCGGGCCGGCTCCACCAGCCCCTCCGCCTCCAGAAACCGGATCCCGGCCACGGTGAGCTCGGGAAACTCAGCGCGGAGCTCCTTCAGCACGGCGCCGATGCTCATCGGACCGCTCCGGGGGCCGGTGGCGGTGCCCGGACGGGCACCGCCGGACGGCTTGTGCTGCATGAGCCTCCCTGCCGGGAATCAGACGGTGTGCTGGCTCGCGTAGAAGACCAGCCGGTACTTTCCGATCTGGACCTCGTCCCCGTTTCCGAGCGGCACGGCCGTCTCCATCCGCTCCCGGTTGACATAGGTGCCGTTCAGGCTGCCGACGTCGGCGACGGTGAAGACGCCGTCGGAGCCGCGCCGGAACTCCACGTGCCGCCGCGAGACGGTCACGTCGTCCAGGAAGATGTCGCTCTCCGGATGGCGGCCGGCGGTCGTCAGGTCCCCGTCGAGCAGGAACCTGCTGCCCGAGTTCGGACCCCGCCGCACGATCAGCAGGGCCGAGCCCACGGGCAGCGCGTCCACGGCGGACTGCGCCTCGGGCGGCAGCACCGGGGAGGCGTGCTGGCCGGTGGACTCCGAGTCGTACGCCTCCAGCCCGGAGATGGAGATCGTCGACGTCGTCTCCGACGCACCCTCCGCCGGCGCTCCGCCACGCAGCGGAGCACCGCAGTTGGAGCAGAACCGGCTCGCTTCGGCGACGCGGGCACCACACCTGTTACAGACCGGCAAGGCAGGACCTCCACCCGATTCCGAGGTAGGCGGTGCCTGGGAACCTATGCGGGCCTGAGTACCGGGGTCAACAGAAACCGGGCCGTGACCACCCGAATTACCTCCACCGGCCCCGGCCACCTCGTCCCGGAACAGCGGACGCTCGGTGCCGTCCTCCGGCATCCCCGCGTCCGGCCCCTGGGGGGCACGGTGCCGTGCGGTACCCGAGTCACCGCCCCGGCGACCCTTGCCGAACAACTTCGCAAAAAAACTCACGGGCGATTCCCCTCGCACGAAACAGACCCGCCCGTGGGGCAGGACAGACCCTCGATGCTCTCATTTGTCACACTCGACGCCCGAACAACGTCCGTGACCCGCAGACAGTTTCCACCACGCGGTGCTCAACTTGCCCGCCGACCCCCCGAAACTCCTATCACCATCTCACTGCGATGACGACCGAGCGTAGTCAGGCCGCTTCACCTGCCGCAAGGCGTCCACGGTGATCTTCCCCGAGCGGGTCACCTCCACCGTGGCCTGCTTGTTCTTCAGCGTCTGCACGACCCCTCCGGGGATGTTCAACGCCGGTTCCAGGTCGGCGGGCTTGCCGATGACCTCGAAACGGTAAGGCTGCTCGATCTTATGCCCGTCCACACTGACTTTGCCGCCGCTGTCGGTGAAATGCGTGCTGGCCACCACGCGCACCCCGTTGATCTCCATGGCCTCGGCGCCGGCGGCCCTCAGCTCCTGGACCGCGTCCAGCAGCGTATCCGCGTCCGCGGCACCCGTACGGTCGCTGATCTTCATCTGGATACCGGGCCCCTGGGCCGCCACGGTGCCGGCCAGCACCCCGAGTTGGGCTTCCTTCTCGCGGGTCTGCTTCCGCGCCTCCTCGGCCTGGTCCGAGGAGGTCTCCAGCTCCGTACGCTGCCCGTCCAGCTTCCGCTTCTCCTCCTCCAGCCGCTTGGTGCGGTTGTCGAGCTCGTCGAGGATGCGGACGAGGTCCTCCCGGCGCGCACCGCGCAGCGCGCTGTTCTCACTGGTCGAGCGGACCTGGATGGCCAGGCCGAGACCGAGGACGAACAGCAGCAGCGCGACGATCAATTGGGCACGCGTCACCCGCGGGGGCCACACGGCCTGGGCGAGGCGTTGCCGACCCGTCAGCTTCGTGCCGCCGCCGTCCCCCTTTTCAGCGGCCGTCGCCGCTCCCGCGGCGGGCGGCTCCTGACCGGAGGTCTCCTGGCGAGGCGGCTCCTGCCCGGGAGGCACGGCACGCTCGGGGGGAAGCTCGCGCTTCGGAGGGAGGCCGCCCTCGGGCCGGTTCTCGTCGCTCATCGGCCTCACGCCCGGAACACGTGCCGACGGATGGCGGCCGCGTTGGAGAAGATCCGGATACCCAGGACGACAACCACACCGGTGGAGAGCTGCGCGCCGACCCCGAGCTTGTCCCCGAGGAAGACGATCAACGCGGCCACCACCACGTTCGAGAGGAATGAGACCACGAAGACCTTGTCGTCGAAGATGCCGTCCAGCATGGCGCGCAGCCCGCCGAAGACCGCATCGAGCGCGGCGACGACGGCGATGGGCAGATACGGTTCGACCGCCAGCGGCACCACGGGCCGGACGACGAGTCCGGCCACGACTCCCACGACGAGGCCCAGTACGGCGATCACGATGTGCTGCCCTTCCCTGTCCGCACAGGTTTCGCGGTTCTCAGAATCAGACTCGGCGCGGCCGGCAGCCGCACCTCGTCCTGGACGGAAATGCTGGTCCTGGCACCGTAGTCCTTGTGCAGGACGTAGAGGTACTGGCCGTCGACGCTGTCCTGGAAGGTCCGGGACAGCTGCTTCCCCGGACCGATCGCCAGCAGCGTGTAGGGCGGGACGAGCGGCTTGTTGTCCACCAGGATCGCGTCGCCCGCCGCCCGGATGGCTGAGCGCGACGTGAGCCGCTGATCGTTGATCGAGATCGCTTCGGCACCCGCCGCCCACAGCCCGTTGACGACCCGCTGCAGGTCGCGGTCGCGGATGCGGCCCGTGTCGGAGAACCCGTCGGTCTTCCGGGGCCCGTCGCCGTCCTGGGACTCGGTGTCCGCGGCGTCGTCCACCACGAGCTTGAGCCCGGGCCCCTCGACCGGGGTCGCGCCGGACAGCAGCACCGTGGTCTTCCCGCGTTCGCCGCCGTGCTTCTCCAGCGCCTGCCGCTGCTTGCGCTCCACCGAGGACCGCAGCTCGTCGACGTCCTGCTGGAGCTCGTCGGCCCGGCGGCCGCCCGCCTCGATCCGCTCGATGAGCTCCTGCTTCTCCTTGGCGATGCTCGGCGCCGAGATCTGCGCCTGGGCGGCTCCCACGGTCACCACCAGGGCGGCGAGCACCAGCCCGACCGCCAGGCCCAGCTTGGCCCGGAGGGTGCGGGGCATGTGCGAGCGGCCCACCTCGCCCCGCCGGGCCACCGCCTCCGCGTAGCCGTCGTCGAGGCTGTGCTCCATCACGTTGGTCAGCAGCGACATGGAGGCATCGGGCCGCGAGGCACGCGGTGCGGTGCTCCGAGGAGGCTGCTGCTGCGACATGCCGCACATCGTCGCACGTGGAGGCCTGTGCCGCCGAATGCACCCAGGCACTCGCCATGCGGCGGGACTTGCCCCGGCGGGGGCGAGTCCCGCCGCGCGCTCAGTGGCCGGCGCTGTCGACCACCGCGGCCCATTCGTCCAGCAGCGCCTGCGCCGAGGCCTCGTCCGGGCCTTCCGCCCACAGATGGGTCACGGCCTCCGCCGGGTCGGGCAGCACCATGACCCACCGGCCGTCGGACTCCACGACCCGCACGCCGTCGGTGGTGTCCACGGAGCGGTCACCCGCCGCCTCCACCACGGTGCGCATCACGAGGCCCTTCACCGCCCACGGAGTCGCCAGGTCGCGGCGGCTGACATGCGCCCGCGGGATCCGCGCGTCGATCTGGCTCAGAGTGAGCTGCGTACGCGCGACCAGGCCGATCAGCCGCACGAACGCCGCCGCGCCGTCGAAGACCGAGCTGAACTCCGGTACCACGAAGCCGCCCCTGCCGTCCCCGCCGAACACGGTGCCGTCCTCCCGGCTGACCCTGGTGAGGTCGTCCGGAGAGGTGGTCGTCCACTCGACCTGTGTGCCGTGGTAGGCGGCCACCTGCTCGGCGATCCGGGTCGTGGTCACCGGCAGCGCCACGCGGCCGCTGCGCCGCTCGGCGGCGACCAGGTCGAGCATCACCAGCAGCGCCCGGTCGTCCTCCACGATCCTGCCGTGCTCGTCCACCAGCGAGATGCGCTCCCCCACCGGGTCGAACCGCACCCCGAAGGCCGCGCGGGCCGAGGCCACGATCTCGCCGAGCCGCACCAGCCCGGCCCGGCGGCTCTCCGCCGTCTCGGTCGGACGCGACTCGTCCAGCCCGGGATTGATGGTCAGCGAGTCGACCCCCAGGCGTCCCAGCAGGCTCGGCAGCACCAGCCCCGAGCTGCCGTTCGAGGCGTCGACGACAACCTTGAGCCCGGCCTCCGTGACCCCGGTCGTGTCCACGGCGCGCAGCAGCGAGCCCGTGTACGAGTCGTAGACGCTGGAGGGGAAGCTGAGGTCACCGATCTCGCCCGGGAAGGCCCTGCGGTACTCCTGACGGGCGTAGACCCGGTCGAGCTTGCGCTGCGCGGCCTGGGAGAGTTCCGCACCGCGCTCGTCGATGAACATGATGTCCACGGAGTCCGGTACCCCGGGCGTCGTACGGATCATGATGCCGCCGGCGCTGCCCCGGGCCGTCTGCTGCCGGGCCACCGGAAGCGGCACGTTCTCCAGGTCGCGCACATCGATGGCACTGGCCTGGAGTGCGGAGATGATGGCCCGCTTGAGGGCACGGGCACCGCGGGAGTGGTCCCGGGCGGTGCAGACGGTGGAGCCCTTCTTGAGCGTCGTCGCGTAGGCGCCGGCCAGCCGCACGGCCAGCTCGGGGGTGATCTCCACATTGAGGATCCCGGAGACGCCGCGGGCGCCGAACAGATGGGCCTGGCTCCGGGACTCCCAGATGACGGAGGTGTTGACGAACGCACCGGCCTCGATCGTCTTGAACGGATAGATCCGGACGTTGCCCTGGACGATCGACTCCTCGCCGATCAGGCACTCGTCCCCGACGACGGCGCCGTCCTCGATCCGGGAGGCCCGCATGATGTCGGTGTTCTTCCCGATGACGCAGCCGCGGAGGTTGCTCTGCGGGCCGATGTAGACGTTGTTGTGCACCACGGCCCGGTGCAGGAAGGCGCCGCTCTTGACGACGACGTTCGAGCCGACCACGGAGTGCTCGCGGATCTCCGCGCCCGCCTCGACCTTCGCGTAGTCGCCGATGTAGAGCGGGCCGCGCAGCACCGCGTCGGGATGCACCTCGGCGCCCTCGTCCACCCAGACGCCGGGCGAGATCTCGAAGCCGTCCCGCTCCGCGTCGACCTTGCCCTCGAGCACATCGGCCTGGGCCTTCACATAGCTCTCGTGGGTGCCGACGTCCTCCCAGTAGCCCTCCGCGATGTAGCCGTAGATCGGCTTGCCTTCCTTCATGAGCTGCGGGAAGACATCGCCGGACCAGTCGACGGGCACATCGGGCTCGACGTAGTCGAACACCTCGGGCTCCATCACGTAGATCCCGGTGTTCACCGTGTCCGAGAAGACCTGCCCCCAGGTCGGCTTCTCCAGGAACCTCTCGACCTTGCCGTCGTCGTCCACGATGGTGATGCCGAACTCCAGCGGATTCGGCACCCGGGTCAGGCAGACGGTGACCATGGCACCGCGTTCCTTGTGGAACCGGATGAGATCGGTGAGATCGAAGTCGGTGAGCGCATCACCGGAGATGACGAGGAACGAATCGTCCCGCAGCGCTTCCTCGGCGTTCTTGACGCTGCCGGCCGTCCCCAGCGGCTTCTCCTCGTTGGCGTAGGTGAGCTCCATTCCGAGCTCTTCGCCGTCACCGAAGTAATTCTTGACCAGAGAGGCCAGGAATTGCACGGTCACAACGGTCTCGGTGAGCCCGTGACGCTTGAGCAGCTTCAGCACATGCTCCATGATCGGCTTGTTCACCACCGGCAGGAGCGGCTTGGGCATGCTCGCGGTCATCGGGCGAAGGCGCGTGCCCTCGCCACCAGCCATCACGACGGCCTTCATATCGGAAGCGTCCTCCTCGCACAGACGACGGTCACCCCGACCATGACCCCTCCAGGATGACCTACAAAGGCGTAATCAGGGCAACCGGCCACCGAAGCGGGAAAGGCGGGATTCACCCGGTCGTCGCGGCGTCCACCCTGATCAGACGGCGGACCTGGACCACGTAGAGGATCCCTGCCCACCAGTACAGAGCAGTACCCCATCCGGCGAAGGCCCATCCGAAAATCGCCGCGAGTGACGCGACCCAGCCGCTTCCGTCACTGAGCAGCAGCAGTGGGAAGGCGTACATCAGATTGAAGGTCGCGGCCTTGCCCAGGAAGTTGACCTGCGGCGGGGCGTAACCGTGCCGGTCCAGTACCCAGACCATGACCAGCAGCAGCAGCTCACGGGCCAGCAGCGTGGCCGTGAGCCACAACGGCAGAATCTCCCGCCAGGTCAGGCCCACGAGAGTGGAGAGGATGTAGAGCCGGTCGGCGGCCGGGTCGAGAATGCGGCCGAGGCTGCTGATCTGATTCCACCTGCGGGCCAGTTTGCCGTCGAGGTAGTCGCTGATACCGCTTCCGGCGAGCACCAGCAGTGCCCACAGATCGCAGTTCGGACCACCGAACTCGGGCCAGAGGATCAGCCACAGGAACACGGGCACACCGACCAGGCGAGCCATGCTGAGGATGTTCGGGATGGTGAGGACCCGATCCGTCTGGACCCGCGTCTCCTGGACCTCCACCCGTGGGCCTCCTGAACAAGACGTGCCGACGCTACCCCCCGACCCTACCCGGCGCCGCTCACGGAGGGTGCGGAGGGTCGCCGCGGGGCGGAGGAAAGCCGGCCGGCGCTCGGGGGCCGGGGAGGGCCGGTGGCCGGAACACGAGACGGCCGCACACACAAATGGGGCCCTGCCGACCATGTCGGCAGGGCCCCATTTCACGATTTGTTCGGCGGCGTCCTACTCTCCCACACGCTCCCGCATGCAGTACCATCGGCGCTGAAAGGCTTAGCTTCCGGGTTCGGAATGTGACCGGGCGTTTCCCTCACGCTATGACCACCGAAACACGGTGAAACAACACCACCAGCAGCACAACACCCACCA